>NZ_VDES01000010.1 GCF_013607875.1 Blastomonas ursincola | reverse complement strand
CCATAAGCCAGGCCCGAAACCACGCTGGCGGTATCGCCCGCACGCAGGCCGCTGATCGTGCCGGTGAACGCCGGATTGGCGAGGCCGTACTCCCGCGTTGCATTGTCGGCGGTCACCGTAAGCAACGCCCTGGTGATCGTGAGCGTGCCAGGGACATAGCTGAAATCGTAGTTCGTGGCGGTGGCACCCGAACCCGTGATCGCATAGCTGCCGATGCCCGAATTCAGCACCGCGCTGCTGCCATAGGCCAGCCCCGAGATGACCGACGCATTATCGCTATTGCGGAAGCCCGTGACGCTGCCGGTGAAGGCGGGGTTCGCCAGCCCGTATTCGCGCGTGGCATTGTCCGCGGTGACCGTCAGGAGCGCCTTGGTGATCGTCAGCGTGCCCGGAACATAGCTGAAATCGTAATTGGTCGCGGTGGCGCCGGATCCGGTGATCGCATAGGTTCCGGCATTGCTCGCGATCGT
>NZ_VDES01000009.1 GCF_013607875.1 Blastomonas ursincola | reverse complement strand
CGCTTTCTTCCCGCGACCAAGGCCATCCCCAAGGAGATGCTGCCGATCGTCGACCGCCCGCTGATCCAGTATGCGGTGGACGAGGCGCGCGAGGCCGGGATCGAGCAGATGATCTTCGTCACCGGCCGCGGGAAGAGCGCGATCGAGGATCATTTCGATATCGCGTTCGAGCTGGAAAAGACGATGAGCGAGCGCGGCAAGTCGCTCGCGGTGCTCGAGCCCACCAGGCTGGGCCCGGGCAATTGCGCCTATGTGCGCCAGCAGGAGCCGCTGGGCCTGGGCCATGCGATTTGGTGTGCGCGCGATCTTGTCGGCGATGAACCGTTCGCGATCTTCCTGCCCGACGAATTCATGGTCGGATCGCCCGGCTGCATGAAGCAGATGGTCGAGGCCTATAACCGGCTGGGCGGCAATCTGATCAGCGTGCTCGAGGTGCCGCGCGAGGCGGTGTCGAGCTATGGCGTGATCGCGCCGGGCAAGAGCGAGGGCGATGTCACCGAGGTGCTCGGCCTGGTCGAAAAGCCCAAGGTAGCGGATGCGCCGTCGAACCTGATCATCTCTGGCCGCTATATCCTGCAACCCGAAGTGATGCGCACGCTGGAGAGCCAGGAAAAGGGTGCGGGCAACGAGATCCAGCTGACCGACGCGATGGCGCGGATGATCGGCAGCCAGCCGTTCCACGCCGTCACCTTTGCCGGCAAGCGCTACGACTGCGGCTCGAAGGCCGGTTATGTCCAGGCGAACCTGGCGATTGC
>NZ_VDES01000008.1 GCF_013607875.1 Blastomonas ursincola | reverse complement strand
CCATAAGCCAGGCCCGAAACCACGCTGGCGGTATCGCCCGCACGCAGGCCGCTGATCGTGCCGGTGAACGCCGGATTGGCGAGGCCGTACTCCCGCGTTGCATTGTCGGCGGTCACCGTAAGCAACGCCCTGGTGATCGTGAGCGTGCCGGGGACATAGCTGAAATCGTAGTTCGTGGCGGTGGCACCCGAACCCGTAATCGCATAGTTGCCGATGCCCGAGTTCAGCACCGCGCTGCTGCCATAGGTCAGACCGCTGATCACGCTGGCGGTATCGCCGTTGCGATAGCCTGTGATCGTGCCCGTAAACGCGGGGTTCGCCAGCCCGTATTCGCGCGTCGCATTGTCCGCCGTCACCGTCAGCAGCGCCTTGGTGATCGTCAGCGTGCCGGGGACGTAGGCGAAGTCATAATTGGTCGCGGACGCACCCGATCCGGTGATCGCATAGGTGCCGACATTGCTCGCGGTCGTCGCGACCGAGCCATAGGTGAGGCCCGATACGACGCTGTCGGTATCGCCATTGCGGAAGCCCGTGACGCTGCCGGTAAAGGCCGGGTTCGCCAGCCCGTATTCGCGCGTCGCGTTGTCCGCCGTCACCGTCAGCAGCGCCTTGGTAATCGTCAGCGTGCCGGGGACATAGGCGAAGTCATAATTGGTCGCGCTGCCACCCGACGCTGTGATCGCATAACTGCCAACGGCCGATCCGGTGCTGGCCGCGGTACCATAAGCCAGGCCCGAAACCACGCTGGCGGTATCGCCCGCACGCAGGCCGCTGATCGTGCCGGTGAACGCCGGATTGGCGAGGCCGTACTCCCGCGTTGCATTGTCGGCGGTCACCGTAAGCAACGCCCTGGTGATC
>NZ_VDES01000007.1:2500-5743 GCF_013607875.1 Blastomonas ursincola | reverse complement strand
CAACAGCCCTCCAAACGCAAAAAACCCGCCGGAAGGGCGGGCTTTTGCGGGGCATTCCATATTGGTTGCGGGAGCAGGATTTGAACCTGCGACCTTCAGGTTATGAGCCTGACGAGCTACCGGGCTGCTCCATCCCGCGCCACCAATGCGCGTCTTTTGAGGGACGCGGGCCTTAGAGGCCAAAAAACCGCCCTGGGATTGACCCTTGGGCGGTTGTTTTGAACATTGTGATGGGTTTTTTGTCATGCGCACCGGCTTCAATGCCTGGCGACGCCCTACTCTTCCAACGCTTAAGCGGTAGTACCATCGGCGCAGTCAGGTTTCACGGCCGAGTTCGAGATGGGATCGGGTGGGTCACTGACGCTATGGCCACCAAGCAATGAAGCAGGTGCGCATGAGGGTTTTGATCGATGCCCGTGCTGGGCCGACATTCATTTCGGATCAGGTTTTGGCGAACATCCGGCTTTGAAGATCATCCTGGTCACCAATGCTGACATTGATGGTGGGACTTCCAAGCGCGAACAGAGTAATTAGGACCGGTTAGCTCCATGCGTTACCGCACTTCCACACCCGGCCTATCAACGTGGTGGTCTTCCACGACTCGATGATAACTTATCTTGAGGGAGGCTTCCCGCTTAGATGCTTTCAGCGGTTATCCCGTCCATACATAGCTACCCTGCTGCACTGCTGGCGCAATGACAGGTACACCAGAGGTATGTTCAACCCGGTCCTCTCGTACTAGGGTCAACTCCTCTCAATTATCGACGCCCACGGCAGATAGGGACCAAACTGTCTCGCGACGTTCTGAACCCAGCTCACGTACCACTTTAATTGGCGAACAGCCAAACCCTTGGGACCTGCTCCAGCCCCAGGATGTGATGAGCCGACATCGAGGTGCCAAACGATTCCGTCGATATGAGCTCTTGGGAATCATCAGCCTGTTATCCCCGGCGTACCTTTTATCCGTTGAGCGATGGCCCTTCCACGAGGGACCACCGGATCACTATGACCGACTTTCGTCTCTGCTCGACTCGTCAGTCTCGCAGTCAGGCGAGCTTATGCCATTGCACTCTAACAGACGGTTTCCAACCGTCCTGAGCTCACCATCGCGCGCCTCCGTTACTCTTTAGGAGGCGACCGCCCCAGTCAAACTACCCGCCACAGAGGGTCCCAGCACCGGATAACGGTGCGTGGTTAGACATCAGAAAACAACAGGGTGGTATTTCACCTATGGCTCCACGACAGCTGGCGCCGTCGCTTCAAAGCCTCCCACCTATGCTACACAGTTCTTTCCTAATGCCACTCTGAAGCTGCAGTAAAGGTGCACGGGGTCTTTCCGTCTAACCGCGGGTACTCCGCATCTTCACGGAGAATTCAATTTCGCTGAGCATGTACTGGAGACAGTGGGGAAGTCGTTACGCCATTCGTGCAGGTCGGAACTTACCCGACAAGGAATTTCGCTACCTTAGGACCGTTATAGTTACGGCCGCCGTTTACTGGGGCTTCAATTCAGAGCTTGCACTCCTCCTCTTAACCTTCCAGCACCGGGCAGGCGTCAGACCCTATACGTCGTCTTGAAGCCGACTTAGCAGAGTCCTGTGTTTTTGCTAAACAGTCGCTACCCCCTGGCTTGTGCCCCCCACACATGGTTGCCCATATGTGGGGCCTCCTTCTCCCGAAGTTACGGAGGTAATTTGCCGAGTTCCTTCAGTACACTTCTCTCAAGCGCCTTGGTATACTCTACCATCCCACCTGTGTCGGTTTAGGGTACGGTCTATACGGAGGGGCTATTTCCTGGGACAACTTCGAAGCCAGACCAATCCAATAAGGCCTGACAACTTACGCCATCCGTCACACACCTCCAGGCCCACGAATATTAACGTGGTTCCCATCGACTACCCCCTTCGGGCTCGTCTTAGGGGCCGGCTCACCCTGCTCAGATTAGCTTTAAGCAGGAACCCTTGGGATTTCGGCGAGAGGGCATCTCACCCTCTTTATCGCTACTCATGTCAGCATTCTCACTTCCGATACCTCCACGGTCGGTTACCCTCCCGCTTCACAGGCTTACGGAACGCTCCGCTACCGCGTGCATAAATGCACACCCTAAGCTTCGGTACGTATCTTGAGCCCCGTTACATTTTCGCCGCAGGATCTCTTATTTAGACCAGTGAGCTGTTACGCTTTCTTTAAAGGATGGCTGCTTCTAAGCCAACCTCCTGGTTGTTTTGGAAATCCCACATGCTTTCCCACTTAGATACGATTTGGGGACCTTAGCTGTAGGTTAGGGCTGTTTCCCTTTTGACGACGGACCTTAGCACCCGCCGTCTGTCTGCCGGACTAACTCTGTGGTATTCGGAGTTTGGTTAGGTTTGGTAGATCTCGCGACCCCCTAGCCCATCCAGTGCTCTACCCCCACAGGTAAACATCCGACGCTCTACCTAAATAGATTTCGCGGAGAACCAGCTATTTCCCGGCTTGATTGGCCTTTCACCCCTAAACACAACTCATCCGATAATTTTTCAACATTAAACGGTTCGGCCCTCCAGTGCGTGTTACCGCACCTTCAGCCTGGTCATGCCTAGATCGCCGGGTTTCGGGTCTAATCCATCAAACTCAGTCGCCCTGTTCAGACTCGCTTTCGCTGCGCCTACACCTAACGGCTTAAGCTCGCTTGATAGATTAAGTCACTGACCCATTATACAAGAGGTACGCTGTCAGGCCTCAAGGACCCTCCAACTGATTGTAAGCATTCGGTTTCAGGTACTGTTTCACTCCCCTCATCGGGGTGCTTTTCACCTTTCCCTCACGGTACTTGTTCGCTATCGGTCATGTACGAGTATTTAGGCTTGGAGGGTGGTCCCCCCATGTTCAGACAGGATTTCACGTGTCCCGCCCTACTCAAGTCCTGATGTTTCGCTTTCGCATACGGGACTGTCACCCGCTATGGTCAAACTTTCCAGAATGTTCTGCTAACTCAACATCAGGCACTGGCCTGGTCCGCGTTCGCTCGCCACTACTAACGGAATCTCGGTTGATGTCTTTTCCTCCGGGTACTGAGATGTTTCAGTTCTCCGGGTTCGCTTCACCAAGGCTATTTTATTCACCAAGGTGATACCCTATCCACCTCATTCCGACACTGGCGAACCAGCAGCGAAATGAAATGGTGAGGGTGGGTTTCCCCATTCGGAAATCGCGGGATCAAAGCTTGCTCACAGCTCCCCCACGCTTATCGCAGCGTGCCAC
>NZ_VDES01000006.1 GCF_013607875.1 Blastomonas ursincola | reverse complement strand
TACGTGAAGGACATGCATTGGAACGACTTGACTTTAAACTGATACCCGCGGCCTTGAACTCCGCAGGACCAGGCGCCGTCGCCCACATGTCCCTTCATCTAAACCTACAATGTCAAAGATCTCACCAAGACAAAAACAGCGGACAACCAGTGTGCCCCGATCTTTAAACCGAGGGATTGGCTATCCGAAGATGTTGGCGACCGGTGGAAGTGCGATGCGTCAGCGCCGCGTCCCGTCCGGTGAGGCGTCATCTATGGCCGGGATCGATTCGGGTCAAACCCTTTTTGCAATTTTATTTCAATTTTTTTGGGGCAATGCGTCTGCACCCCGAAAAACTCGGGGTTTTGGCATCCGCCCCCCGGACGCCTATAACAGCCCTGCACGGGAACATGAACGTTTATGGTCGAAGATACAGCCGCCGGAATCGCTGATTCAGGATTCGCCAATCGCGTGAGATCCGCGGTTTTCTGGCGTTCCGGCAGCCAGATCGTCAGCCAGGTGGTGATGTGGACCACCACGCTCGCGGTGATTCGGATTCTCGACCCGTCCGATTACGGGCTGTTTGCCATGACCCAGGTCGTGATGGTGATGCTGGCCTTTCTCAACGGCTATGGCTTTGCCAGTTCGCTGATCCAGCAGGAGCAGATCGACACCTTCAGGGTCCGCCAGGCTTTCGGGCTGCTGCTTATCCTCAATCTCGGCATCGCCGCCATCCAGTTTGCCGCCGCACCGGCGATCGCCGCCTATTATGGTCAGCCCCAGGTGGCCGAGCTGCTGCGCTGGCAGACGGTCATGTATCTCGCGACGCCCTTCATGGCGGTACCCGAGGTGCTGATGAGCCGCGCGCTCGATTTCCGCCGGCTCGCCATCGTCAATTTCATCTCTGCCTTTGTCTGCGCGGTCACGTCGATCGGTTGCGCACTGGCGGGCTGGGGCGTTTGGACGCTGGTCGCCGCCCCCACCTCCATGGTGTGGAGCCGCGCGATCGGCCTGTGCATCGCGCAGCGATTCGTCGTCTGGCCCAGCTTCGACTTTCGCGGCACGCGGGCCATGATCGGCTTCGGCAGCGCGATGCTCACCAGCCATCTGTTGTGGAGCCTGCAGACCCAGGCCGATGTGCTGATCGCCGGACGCGTGCTCGATCCGCATGCGCTCGGCCTTTACGCCGAGGCGCTTTTCCTTGCGCAGCTGTTCTCGTCCAAGGTCATTCCGCCGCTCAACGAGGTCGCCTTTCCCGCCTATTCGCGTTTGCAGGCCGAGCCCGCGCGGCTGCAGGCGGCATTCCTGAAAGCCATAGGGCTGATCATGCTGATTTGCTGTCCGGTCTATGCCGGGCTGGCGGTGACCGCGCCCGAAGCCGTGTACACCCTGTTCGGCCCCAAATGGGTGGAAATGGTGCCCCTTGTCCAGCTGTTCGCCCTCGCGATGCCGTTCATGACGCTGCATGTGCTGATCGCCCCGGCGGTCAATGCCCTGGGCGCGCCGCGAATCACGGTGCGATGCTCGGCCTTTGGCGCGGTCTTCATGCCCTTGATGTTCCTGATCGGGGTGCGCTTCGGCGTGACCGGCCTGGCCCTGGGCTGGGTGATCGGTATGCCGGTCGTGCTGCTGTTCTGCCTGTGGCAGTCGTGCCCGGTGATCGGCGTGCGCGTGCGCGATGTGCTGATTGCATGCCTGCCTGGCGTCGGCGCGGCTGCCGCGATGGCCGCCCTGGTATGGATGATGCGGATCGGCCTCAACGGCACGCTCGACAGCAGCCTTCCCGAGATCATGGCCCGGCTTGCGCTGCTCGCCGCGATCGGCGTCCTGAGCTATGGGCTGATGTTGCGCGTGCTGGCGCCGCAGATGCTGAGCGATGCGATCGCGCTGTTGCGCCGCCAGCCGACCGTTATCGCAGAGGAAGAGATCGCCACCGCCTAACCGGCAACGAGGCGGTCAGCGGCGGACGCCGAAGCGCACGAGGACCGCTTCGGCGATCGCTTTCGCATCGGCCCAGGTCGCATCGAAGCCCGATGCGTCGCCATAAAAGGGGTCGGCCACCGCCTGTCCTGCGCGTCCGGGCACCAGATCGAGCGCGAGGCAAAGCTCGGCGGGCGAGCTTGCAGGGGCGATCCGGCGCAGGCCTGCCAGGTTGTCGTGATCCATCGCGAGGATAAGGTCGAACCGATCGAAATCGGCTGCGCTCACCTGTCGGCCGCGCAAGTTCGCAATGTCCACGCCATGCGCCCGCGCCACCGCGATCGCGCGCGGATCGGGCGGGTCGCCACGATGCCAGCCGCCGGTCCCCGCCGAATCGACCGTCCAACCCAGATCGAGTTGGCGCACCCTGTGCTTGAGCGCGCCATCGGCGAGCGGCGATCGGCAGATATTGCCGAGGCAGACGAACAGGATCGATGGCGTCTTCACTCGCTGGCCCCTTCCCGCAGCTGACCGCTTCCGGTCGTTTGACGCTTGCGTCACTTCGGGGCTCTGCTAGCCAAGGGCAAGGACGCACACAAGAGACGCCAATATCGGGGAGAGACACGCGCATGGCCGGGCCGAACGACAATCAGGACACCGCCGCGCCGGGCATCGCGCCCGCCACATCGGCCTCGCCTTATGCCTGGTACGGGCTGTTCATCCTCTTCCTCGTCTATGTGCTCAACTTCATCGACCGGCAGATCATCACCATCCTGGCGCCCGACATCAAGGCGGACCTGGGGCTGGACGATGCCGATATCGGCTTTCTCTATGGCACCGCCTTTGCCGTTTTCTACGCGCTGTTCGGCATTCCGCTGGGGCGGCTCGCCGATAGCTGGCACCGGGTGCGGCTGCTCACCGTAGGTCTTGCCATCTGGTCGGCGATGACGGCGGTGTCGGGCTTTGCGAAGAACGGCCTGACCCTGGGACTGGCGCGGATGGGCGTCGGGATCGGCGAGGCGACCGCGAGTCCGTCGGCCTATTCGCTGATCTCGGACATGTTCCCCAAGCGCATGCGCGGCACCGCGCTCGCGATCTATTCGGCAGGGCTCTATTTCGGGGGCGGCATCTCGCTGATGATCGGCGGCTTCATCGTCGCGGGGTGGAACAATGCCTATCCGGGCGGCGGTCCGCTGGGCCTGGTCGGCTGGCAGGCGGCGTTTCTTGCGGTCGGCGTGCCCGGCCTGCTGCTCGCCGCCTGGGTTGCGACGATGCGCGAACCGGTGCGCGGACTGGTCGACGGATTGCCGACACCGCCCTCGACCGAGCCGTTTCGCGGTTTCTTCCAGGAGCTGTTCGCGGTCATTCCGCCGTTCACGATGATCGCGGCGGCGCAGCGCGGCGCCGCCGCCTTTGCGGTCAATATCGGCGCCCTGGTTCTGCTGGGGCTGATCGCTGCCGGCATGATCGCGCTCACCGGCGCGACGCTGCAATGGCTGTGCATCGCCATCGGCTATTATGCCGTCTTCTCCTGGGCGAGCTCGCTGCGCGCGCGCGACAAGGCGACCTTTGCGCTCATCTGGGGATCGCCTGCATTCGTCTGCACGATCCTGGGCTATGGCTGCGTCGCCTTCCTGTCCTATGCCACCACCGCGTTCGGACCGACCTATGCCGCGCAGGTTCTGGGCGAGGACACCGCGAAAATCGGGTTCTGGATCGGCGGCTTCGGCGCGCTCGGCGGGTTCCTGGGCGTGATCCTGGGCGGTCGGATGTCCGACTGGCTGCGTGCGCGCAGCGAATCGGGGCGGATCATGGTGATCGCCTTCGGGCTCATCACCCCGGTCATCCCGGTGATCCTGGCCTATACCACCGCCAACGATCCGAATTCGGATGCCGATTTCATTCGCTTCACCGTGTTCGCCTCGCTCGCCAACATGTTCGCCAGCTCGGCGCTTGGCGCGGCGGCCGCGACGACGCAGGACCTGGTGATGCCCCGCATGCGCGGCACCGCCACCGCGACCTTCTTCCTGGCGACCACGCTGTTCGGCCTGGCGCTTGGCCCCTATCTCGCCGGGCAGATGTCGGTGATCTCGGGCAGCCTGTCGACCGGGGTGCTCTCGATCCTGGTGATCGTGCCGGTTGGCCTAACCCTGCTGTTCTTCGCCTGGCGGATGGTACCGCTGGCCGAACGCACCGTGGTCGAGCGCGCGCGGGCGGCTGGCGAGCCGGTATGACGGACCGCCCTGGATGTCATGCCCAGTCCCACCGGATCGGACCCGATCGCCTGTGGTGCCACATATAACCGTGTTGAATTCCGGAGGAGGCAACGGTAACGACGTTGCTCCATGGCCCGTTCAGGGCTGAATTCTGGGCAGCCCGACGCTGCGCAGCACAGTTCGGGAAGCTGACCGATACATGACCCATGCCTTTCACCCCACCAGCCTGCGCGAATATGACATTCGCGGGATCATCGGCGAAACGCTTGGCGAGGCGGATGCCTATGCGATCGGACGCGGCTTTGCGACGCTGATCGCGCGCGCGGGCGGCAAGTGCGTGGTGGTCGGCTATGACGGCCGTGTCAGTTCGCCGGTGCTCGAAGCGGCGCTGATCAAGGGGCTGAACGACAGCGGTATCGATGCGATCAGCGTCGGCATGGGCCCCACCCCGATGCTCTATTATGCCGAGTCAGTGCTGGAAGAGGCGGATGGCGGCATTCAGATAACCGGCAGCCACAACCCCGCCAATTACAACGGCTTCAAGATGGTCTTTCAGGGCCGCCCGTTTTTCGGCGCGGATATCCGCAAGCTGGGCGAGATGGCGGCGGCCGGCGACTGGGCCGAGGGCACCGGAAGCGCGCGGCAGGTCGATATTCTCGATCGCTATGTCGATCGGCTGGTTGAGGATTTCGGCGGCACCGCCGCGCGCATCGGCTGGGACTGCGGCAATGGCGCGGCCGGCCCGGCGGTCGAAAAGCTGGTCCAGCGCCTTCCGGGCGAGCATTTCACGCTGTTTACCGATGTGGACGGCAATTTTCCCAATCATCATCCCGATCCTACCGAGGAAAAGAATCTCGCCGATCTGAAGGCACTCGTCGCGGAAAAGCAGCTCGATTTCGGAGTGGCTTTTGACGGGGATGGCGACCGGATCGGTGCGATCGACGGCCAGGGCCGCGTGATCTGGGGCGATCAGCTGCTGAGCATTTACGCCGAAGTGGTGCTGAAAGACCTGCCCGGCGCGACGATCATCGCCGATGTGAAGGCCAGCCAGGCGCTGTTCGACCGGGTGAGCGAGCTCGGCGGCGAACCCTTGATGTGGAAGACCGGCCACAGCCTGATCAAATCGAAGATGAAGGAGACCGGCTGTCCGCTCGCAGGTGAGATGAGCGGGCACGTGTTCTTCAAGCATCGCTATTACGGTTTTGACGATGCGCTCTACGCCGCGGTCCGGCTGATCGAGGCGCAGACGGTGCTGGGCAAGAGCGTGACCGAGATGCGCGGCGCGATGGCGCCGATGATCAACACCCCCGAAATGCGCTTCCAGGTCGACGAGACGCGCAAGTTCGCGGTGGTGGACGAGGTGCTCGAACGGCTCTCGGCCGCAGGTGCCAATGTGAACGCGACCGATGGCGCGCGCGTCAACACCGAGGACGGCTGGTGGCTGCTGCGCGCATCGAACACGCAGGACGTGCTCGTCGCCCGCGCCGAAGCGCGCAGCCAGGAAGGCCTAGACCGGCTGATGGCGCAAATTGACGAGCAGCTTGCGGCCTCGGGCCTGAAGCGTGGCCCCCAGGCGGGGCATTGATCGCCATGTCGGCAAGGGCGAGCGAAGCGGTCGACGCATTCAAGACCCGTCATGCGGTGCTCGTCACCGGCGGTGCGGGCTATATCGGCAGCCATGCCGTGCTGGCGCTCAAGGATGCGGGCTGGAAGGTCGCGGTGATCGACAATCTCGTCACCGGCTTTCGCTGGGCGGTGCCCGAAGGTGTCGCGTTCTACGAGGGCGACATTGCCGATAGCGAGCTGGTCGCGCGGATCATCGCAGAACAGCAGATCGGCGCGATCCTGCACTTTGCCGGATCGATCATCGTGCCCGAATCGGTCAGCGATCCGCTCAAATATTACAGCAACAACACGGTGAAGAGCCGCGCGCTGATCGAATCGGCGGTGAACGGCGGGGTGAAGCATTTCATCTTCTCCTCTACCGCCGCGACCTATGGCACGCCCGAGGGCGATGGCCCGATCCCCGAGAACGCCCCGCAGCAGCCGATCAATCCCTATGGCACATCCAAGCTGATGACCGAGTGGATGCTGCGCGACGTCGCCTTTGCGCATGACTTCAACTATTGCGCCTTGCGCTATTTCAACGTGGCGGGCGCCGATCCGCAGGCGCGCACCGGCCAGTCGACCGCAGGCGCCACCCACCTGATCAAGGTCGCGGTCGAAGCTGCGCTCGGCAAGCGCGACAGCGTGGCGGTGTTCGGGACCGATTTCAACACCCCCGACGGCACCGGCGTGCGCGACTATATCCATGTGAGCGATCTGGCGAATGCGCACGTGCTCGCGCTCGAGGCGCTGATCGAGAACCCGACGGAGAGCCACCGGCTCAATTGCGGCTATGGCCATGGCTATTCGGTGCTCGAGGTGCTCGACGCGGTCGACCGCGTCACCAATCTGAAGATCGAGCGCGTGCTGTCCGATCGCCGCGCCGGCGACCCCGCCGCGCTCACCGCCGACAGCACCGCGATCCGCGCGCGCTTCGGCTGGCAGCCTGCCTTTGACGATCTTGACACCATCGTGACCCATGCGCTGGCATGGGAACGCCGCCTCAGCGAACGGGCCGGATGAGCATGGCAGCGCTGTCTGCCTGCAAGCTTGCCACGCGCCAGGTCGAAAAGCCTTGGGGCCGTGCGGTGCTGCCTGCCCCGTTCCGCAACCCGGGCAGCGAGAAGATCGGCGAGATCTGGTTCGAGGCGGAAACTGGCCCGGCGCTGCCGCTGATGATCAAATATCTGTTCACCAGCGAGAAGCTGTCGATCCAGGTCCATCCCAGCGATGCCGAGGCGCAGGCCATGGGCATGGCGAGCGGCAAGGAGGAGTGCTGGCTGGTGCTCGACGCCGAGCCGGGCGCGTGCCTGGGCATCGGCACGCTTCGCCAGCTGGGAGCCGACGAACTGCGCGAGGCCGCGCTGTCGGGCGAGATCGAGGCACTGATGGACTGGAAGCCAGTCGCGCGCGGCGATTTCTACTATATCCCGGCAGGGACAGTGCACGCGATCGGCGCTGGCGTGAGCCTAATCGAGGTGCAGCAGAATGCCGACATCACCTATCGGCTCTATGATTACGGACGCCCGCGCGAGCTGCATCTCGACGATGGCGTCGCGGTCTCGCGCGCTGCGCCCTATCCCGCCCAGCTGCATCACAGGGTCGATTTCGCGGCCGATCAGTTGCTGGTCGATGGGCCGTTGTTCTCGCTGCTGCTGACCGGCGATGCCGCGGCGCGGCTGGACGGCACGGGGCCGCTCACGGTGATTCCGGTCGAAGGCAGCGTTCGGGTCGACCAGCCCGAGGGCATGCTGACCGTCGACGCGGGAGAATGCCTTGCCATCGATCCCGACAGCCGCTTAATCGCCAGCCCCGGCGCCCGGCTGCTGCTTGCGCGCGCGCATTGAAGCGAGACCCCCATGACCCAGATCATCCCCGTCATCCTGTCCGGCGGATCGGGCACGCGGCTGTGGCCGCTGTCGACCGACCAGAGCCCGAAACAGTTTCTCGCGCTCGCGTCTGACCGGACGATGTTTGCCGATACGCTCGCGCGTGCCGGCGATTCGACCCGCTTTGCCGCCCCGCTGATCATCGGGGCCGAACGGCATGCCGCGCTGATGGAAGCCGAGCTGGGCGGCGAGGCGCACGAGGGGGCACGCATCATCCTCGAGCCGAGCGCGCGCAACACCGCGCCGGCGATCGCGCTCGCCGCGCTCGCAGCAGGCGGGGGCGATGCGGTGATGCTGGTGATGCCTAGCGATCATGTGATCCTGGATTTGCCTGCCTTCCTGGCCGCGGTCGATACCGCGCTTCCGGCGGCGCGCGATGGCTGGCTGGTGACCTTCGGCATCGAACCCACGGGTCCCGAAACCGGCTTTGGCTATATCCGCATGGGGGACGGGCTCGATCACGTCCCGGGCGTGCGCAAGGTCGATCGCTTCATCGAGAAACCGGCGCGCCACAAGGCCGAGGCGATGCTCGCCGAGGGCCACCATTCGTGGAATGCCGGCATCTTCCTGATGCGCGCCGACCGGTATCTTGCCGAGCTGGCGCGCCACGCCCCGGACATGGATGCCGAAGCGCGCGCGGCGCTTGCGGGCGCGGACCTCACGGCGCGGCTCATTCGCCCGGATGCCGAGCGGTTCGCCGCCTGCCCGTCGGATTCGATCGACTATGCGGTGATGGAACGAGCAGAGCGCGTCGCGATCGTGCCCGTCGCCTGCGGCTGGTCCGATGTCGGCAGCTGGGATGCGCTGGCGGACATCGGCACCGCCGACGCGGACGGCAACACGGTTGCCGGCGATACCATGCTGATCGATACGCGCGGCTGCCATGTGCATGCCGACGGCATCACCGTGACCGCATCGGGGATCGAGGATCTCATCGTCATCGCAAATGGCAGCCATGTGATGATCGTGCCCAAGGGTCGCTCACAGGATGTCAAGAAGATCGCCGAAGCGCTCAAGGCACGCAACGAAGGCTAGTGCGTTTTCACATTGAGCGATAACGCTCTAGTTTTTTGATGCCGCATTTCACGGGCCGCGGAGCGTGAACGGTCACCTTCAAAATGCTATAGCTGGGAGGAAAAATGCTCTCGGTTATATGCGGAGGATGTGGCACGCCGCGCAACGAGCGATGGCCGCTCCGGTACCAAAAATCCGCAAGACACTCGCCCTTCGTCCACTTGGATGCAATGGTGGGCCCGGGGGTTCGCGCCGGGAGCGAATTGGGAAAGCTGATTCTGTGAGGCTTGTCGTCACCGTTATCTGGATGACAGCTGCCGGTACGCTTCCGCAGTCTCTGAAAAGCAGCGTCTCCAACTGAACCGTTCCGCATTGGCTAGGCTATCGATGCGAACCCGGCGATTGAATTCCGAATCAAACAGCGCGCTCAACTGGGCGGCATACGCCTCGCCATGCTGTCGCTCTGCGTAGAGCGCCGCATCGCCACCGACCTCGGGTATGGACGAAACATGCGAACAGACCACCGGGGCACCACAGGCCATGGCCTCCAGAACCGGCAGGCCGAACCCTTCATAATCCGATGGGTAGATCAGTGCGAAACACTGGGCATAGATGCGGCGCAGGGCGTCATTGCTGACACCGTCCTGGTACCGATAGCGCCCAGGCAGGGCAGCCTCCAGGCTTTGCTCTTCTTCCGGTGTCAGGGGGGGGCCCACGATCAGCAGCTTGAGATCCGGCAGGGTACGCAGAGCATCGACCGCCAGAGCAAACTGCTTGTAGCCGGCACGCTGACCGACGAACAGCACCTGATCGGCCAGTGCCGAATCGCGCTCCTCATCGGCATTCAGCGGGCGGAAGACATCGGCATCGTGCGCGAGATGCGTGACCAATACGCGCGCGGGATCGATCCGCGGATAGCGATCGAGCAGATCGGATCGCGTGCTGTGGGAAATCGACAGGATGACATCGGCCCGGTGCAGGGCCCTGCTCTTTTGAATGCCGTGCACCTGACGCGCCAGCCCGGTGCGATAACGTTCATAGATGAAATCATAGACCGTCATGACGCTGGCAGTGCGCCTGGAGGCCGGGGCCCGATAATAGGAGCTGTGCTGGATGCTGCAGGCGGTTGGCGCGGCACGCAGATAGCGGGCGATTCGAATGTTGCGGGGATCGTGCGCGACCGGCAGGCGATCCAGTTCAGGCGCGAGCTGCAAGCCCGATATCACCGGATTGGGCAGGACGACCTCGCAATCATGGCCGAAATCTGGGCTCCAGTGCATGAGCAACTGATGCCAATAGGTACTGATGCCGCCAAAGCGCTGCAGTCCGAAAATGATGCTGTCGAGAGAAACGGTCATGGCATCAGGCCATCGCCTCACGACGACGGGGAACGACATTGATCCACATCCAGATAACCGCGAGAAGCAGCAGGGCGATTAGCGCCAAAGACCCGGAAATGTTGCGGAACGATATCAGCAGGTTTGCGCACATCGTAACCCAAAATGCCATGGCAGCAGCCAAGGAAGGTATCCATCCCGAAGCGGCGCGGAGGACGATGCCGAAGGCAAGGATGAAGGCCGCGAACATAAGGGGGCCCATGACGCCGAAAAGCATGTGGAAATCGCCGATCAGTCCAGGGAACACATTGCCTTGCCCCAAGAGCAGGTCAATGTTCGCACGGACTTGGTTGAATGTGATGAGGTGATCGGGGATCTCCTTGTCGAACCCGAGAAAACGCGGAAGGATGAACGAGAAGGGCGTCTGAAAGAAATTGTATATTTCTCTTCCCAGCTCGTGCGGCGCGTAGTTGATCATGTATGTCTTGATGAACACCAGTTCACGAAACATGTCGTTGTTGTTAAACAGCGTATTGGACAGGAAATTGCCTTCCTCGTTGCGAAACACGGTGAACCGGGCCACGATGCCCGTGGAGGCCAAACCGATCACGCCACCCAAGAACGTAAGATAGATGTATCGAAGACCACTCAACGCGCCTTGACGCTGTTGCGCCATTTGGTCCTGCGTCGGGCGAAACACGAAACCTGCCATCACCGCGAAAATTCCAAGAACCAGAATCGAACGAGTACCGGAACCGAGAAAGCTCAGCACTAGAGCAAATGCAGCTATCGCGCCGTGAAATGACAAAAGCCTGGACTGATGCACCGCATAGGCGATCAGATAGACGGAAACCGCAATGTTAGCGATATCCCAGAGCGCCAGCAGAGACTGTGTGGCACCCTCGGAAATGTTGTAATAGGTAAGGAACTCGCGAGATGACGCTCGCCCAGACAAGATGTCAAGCAGCACGCCCGGCCCTTCAGTCGCAAACCTAATGACAAACAAGCCGAATGTCGAGCCAATGATGGCCCAAGCCATGGCTCCATAAGAAAGTTGGATATCGAGATTTTGCTGGCGCTGCGCAAACAGAGGACGAGCCGCAATAAGCGTTGCGACCGACAGAAAATGATAAAGCAGGACGACCCATGAGGCCTCTGTAACTATGTCGTCGCGAAGCGTGAACGAGCCCAAGAGACTAGGCGGCGGGAAGTTCACCACCTGCAGCGATGGTATCCAGTACCAATAGAAAAATCCGAGATTAACGGTTAGGAAAAGCAACGCCTGCAAGCTCTTCGCTTCTGTCAACCTCGCACCAAGGGCGATCAGTAAAAACGCTAGAACCAGAGGAAGGTTTTCTAACAAGATAATTTTCCATCAAAACAGCACATACCCATACAGGCCCTGGCCGCCATCACACCTTCTGTGGTTTGGCGAAAGCGCAGATCTGAAATGCATAGGGCGTCCTCTGCAGCAAATTATGCACGTTGCGGCGAACAAATTCATGCATGTTCATATCACGAACGTAGGGGGCAACACCGGTCACCTTCAGCGCCTCATAACCATTGTCAGCAAACACTCGAGCAAGGGAAGATGGGGTGTAATAAAAAACATGCTCCCAAGGGATCAACCCGATTTCGCGGTTCCGTATCTTGGCAAAGGCAAGCTTAGCCTTAGTCGGCTTACCGCTCGGCACCGATACGAAATAGACGGTATTAGGCGTCAAATATTGACGGACCTGCCTAAGCAGCGTTTTGGGGTCCCGAATATGCTCGAAAACATCCCACATTGTTACAAAATCGATTCGCGGCTTTTCTGCAAACTCCGCCATATAATCATCCATGCTGATGGCGTGGCGCACATTTGGATGTTTCTTCTGTGCTACGCGGGCCTGCGCTTCGGAGGCGTCAAAACCATAAACATCAAAACCCCGCTCGCGAGCAAAATCCAGGAATCCGCCCACGCCGCAACCAATATCCAGGACCGACCGGCGCTCGCCTGCCGCTAGCCCGGGGTCAAGACGCTTGGCTTCTTCCAGCCATTGGGTGAACGCCCCGATCTTGGACTTGCGCTGGATAAAGACGTGCTCACCAACCAGATCACCTTCCTCGAGATCAACATAATCCGGTGAAACATCACTTATGTCGCCCAAGGTTTGGTAAAGATCGCAATCTTCACAATGATAGCTATTATAAGCCACGCCCGAGCGCTCTTCCGAAAAGAGGAAGTTTACGTTCTTGCTGCCGCAAAGCTTGCATTTCAGTTCAGTCACAGCGCACCTACATCTATACTCAAGTCGTCGGATTCTAGAGGCGCCCGCTGCCTCCGCCCCTAACACTTCCGTTTTTGCCCCCCGCGCCCCACAAGTGCGGTGCCGGGCCATCTAGCACGTTTCATCCCAATGCAAAGATACTTTTGATACGGTTATGCTGGCAACAGATCATCCTGGGCGTTGCGCAGCCACGTCAAATTCGTTGAGGTCGATCATGCTGCTGTCGCCTGCAGCTCCGCTTGGCGGTCGAGACTGCGAGCACGCGCGGCGACATATATATACTCGACCAGCCAAATGATGATGAACATGAACGCGACCGCATAGCTTCCCAGCACGTCCGTTAGCAGCAAACCGGCAGCGAACAGAAATTTCAGGCCGATCCTGACCAGCAGGAAGATCACGCTGACCCGGCCTTCCTGAAAGATGAACCGCGACCAACGATTGCCAGCGACACCTCCATCGCCGATCACAATGATGAAAAATATCTCCCAATTACTTGACAAAGATGGTGGGATATAGGTTTGAAAGAATTCAATATGTCGTATTATAAGAATTAATACAGAACCTATAAATCCGACACTTATCCCAATCGCATTCCCCAGCAATAACGTTTTTTGCATATAATTGTCAATTTTTTTTGCAGAACTCGTCAATAGCCTACGATACATCTCAGCAAAATAGGGCTCCATAACAATGGATATGCCATTTCCGATACGCCGGGCAAAAAAGTATACAACAAATATTGTAGGGCTTACCAGTAGCCCAACGAACACCTTGTCGACATTCTCACAAAAGCCAGATCCCATATCATAAAGCCAATTGTGGGCAACTGAACGACCGGTTGCTGCGATGTCTTTGCATTTGATGCGGGAGATGCGGGGCAGGATCCGTGGGGCGTTGATCAGCACGAACCGGAGCATTTCGGGCACAAGAAAATAGAGAAAAACATACCATGCGGGCGACGCCATACCCTCTATTGGCGACAGAAAGCCCGTCGCACTGAGTGTGATCAGGACAAGGCGAGCGGCGGTGGGCATCAGCATCCACGCCGCCAGTGTAAACCAGTCATGCCGCGCGCGGAAATAGCCCTGGTGCGATGCCATACCCGCTAGGCCAAGCGCCAGGTAAAACAGTAAGGCCTCGCTCCGGTACTCCACGATAGTAGTGACGGGTATGCTGGCCAAGCCGAGCAGAACAAGCAAACCGGTGGCGTAACAGATCATTTCAAGCACAACGGCAGCCCAGTACCGTTGTTCCAGCTCGTCTTTGCCAACGCCGCTCAGGACATACAGCCAGCATTGCGGCACCATGACCATCTGGGCCAGCGCAATGACCGCCTGCACCAAAACTAGGCGAGCAAGAGCCGGGTCGCCGTAGAGATAGGCAAAATAACCGAAGAAAACTAGTGATGCCACCGCATTGAAAGCACCGCAGATCGTCGGAATGGCAAAGACCTTCATGTGAGGCGTGATATCGCCCGGCGCGCGATCCGTCCGGCGGCAATATAAGCTGATCCCTGCCAGAGTTTTAGCTGGTTGCGGTTCAGCAACGGCTCAGCGGCCAGTTTATATCGGCCCTGAAGATGGAGAATGAGCGGATTGACGCTCGCGCCATCCTTCGTGCGCATCCTGATACCGTCAGCAGACAACAACAGGCGCTTGCGCCCGAAGCTGGTTTCAAAGCCGGCATTGGCGCAATCGGGACTGGAAACGTTGTGATCGATATATTGCCCGGCCAGCACCTTGTTGGAATTGACAAAAGCGATACCACGATCCTGAACCCACAGGTACAGCAGCGTCATGTCCGAAATCGAAGCGCGGTCGGTGACCGCAGAACGGCGCGCGTAAATTGCCTTCAGGCGATCAAGCCCGGTCCTATACTGCTCGATGAGGAAGTCGCAGAAATCATCGAGCAAGGCCCGAGTCCAGAAAGAAAAATGAGGGCTGATATCCTCTTCAGGCACACCGGCATTGACGCCGATGCTGCCGACAAATCCCTGCCGATCGGCGATTAGTTCAGCAGGAATGTCCTTGGGCGCACATTGCACGAAGAGATCGCTGTCCGCCATGATGGCCCGATTGCCAACGGGCAGGAGCGCGCGCATGGCAAAATAGCGGTGAAAGCATGCGAGCTCGAAGCCTTCCGGATTGACCGAAAGATGATGATAGGCCTGACGAAACCGGGCAAAATCGGGGTCGTTGGCACTGGGTTCCTGCAGGATCACCGTGAACCCATGGCGCTCGGCCGTTTGCCGGAAAACGTCGACAAACGTGGCCTTGCGATTTTCAAAACAATAGAGCGTATTCACCAATAAGCTCCGCCAGCAATTTCCATCTTCTGGAAGCCCTCGGGCTTTTCGTCCTCGCCAGGCCGCGTCCAGTGCTCGTTAACTAGGGCCTTGTACTGGGGGTCATTGAGCCACCGATTGCCGATGATGCCGAACAGCAACTGCGTGGCCCCGCCCAGCATCAAGGCGGTAGCCCCGAGGGACTTGGCGTGCGCCGCCAAGGGCAAGCCGTATGCCCCCGCTCCGACAATACAGACATCTGGCTGCGAGTCAGAAATTTGACGCTCCATCTCGGCCAGGTTGGCAAACCAGTCCTGCCCATCCGTAGATGCGTCCGCTTGGGTCTGAGGCGCGCGAACCAGCGTCAGTGTGCAATCCGGAAGCGTCGGACGATCAAACAGTAGGTCCCGCTTTGGAAACTGGCGAGCGATGGTCGAGGTGAAGGGATGCACCACCGTAACTCTCTTGCCCGCCATGGCAAGTGGCCAGCGATTGATGGTGAAGAACGGGTCGAGATCAATCAGGCGACAAATTTCAGCATCGTTTTTATAAATATTCTTGTCGAATTTCGACCAGGCAGCATAAATATCAATTTGTCCGATACATTTAATATAAAGTTCAGCAAATCTATCAAGATTTTCATCATCGGTAGGAAAAAACCCAGCGCCCGATTTCATGGTTTCTTTTATATGATCTGTATAAGGCTTTGGGTTTGAACGCCCTCTCCGCATGAGCATGAACTGGCTAATGGCATCGCCTTCATTTGAACCGACCCTAGCGATCAACTGCCCGCCAGTGTCGATAGCTGCTGCGATCGAAATCTGGGTTTGCTCATGCGACATCGTCGGCATGGGAACGCCGCGCAACGCATAGTTGATCTGGGGCACCTTCAGGATAACGCTAGCCTTGCCTTTGGCCCACCGCAAGAATCTGGTCATGAACGTCCCCCACGGTCCAGAATCGCCGCGTATTCAGCGCAAAGCTTTTCGATCATTGCCTTGCCCTGATAGGCCGGTGTCCAACCCAACTCTCGGCGTGCCTTGCTGGCATCTCCGCAACTGTAGACCAGCTCGTTAGGCCGTGCCAGCGCCTCGGAGCTGGTGACATACTCCTGCCAGTCCATGCCGAAATAGGCAAAGACATGAGCCACGAAGTCTCTCAATTGCATGGCTTGGCCAGTAGCGATGACATAATCCGAGGGATGGTCATGCTGCACCATGCGATACATTGCATCTACATAATCCTCTGCCCAACCCCAGTCGCGCCAGATGCTCAGATCTCCAAGGGTCAACTGACCCGAGCGATTTTGCGATATGGCATAGGCCGTCTCGATGACCTTGCGGGTCACGAAATTGGCCCCCCGAAACGGGGATTCGTGGTTAAAAAGGATGCCTGTAACCGCAAAAAGACCAAACGATTCCCGGTAGGTCGAAACGACCCAGTACGCACTCGATTTGGCAGCTCCATAGGGGCTGCGTGGCGCGAAACGGCTTGTTTCCGTCAGCGGTTCGCCGACCGGTCCGCTGAACATTTCGCTCGAACCCGCGTTATAGAACCGGACATGCGGAAAATGCAGACGCAACTCCTCCAGCATGGCGATTGTACTGGCGACAATGCTGTTGAATGTCCCCACCGGCTCGGCAAACGAGATGCCGACCGAGCTCTGGCCCGAAAGGTTGTAGATTTCCGTGGGCTTGAACCGCTCAACCAGCGTCCGGAACGCATGCGCATCAACCGGGTCAAATGCGCGAAGGTCTACCTTTTCCCGCAGACCAAAGTGATCGAGTGAAAGGAACGCGCCATCAGCGATCGAGCGGGACGTCCCAAGAACGTCATAGCCCTCCGACAGCAGCTTCTTGGCGAGATATCCGCCATCCTGTCCTGACACGCCAATGATCATGGCACGCTTTGCTCGCGACGAGCGCGACCGGTTATCCACCATCACGTTCATCCGCCGATGGTATGCCCCCCCAGACAGACGTCATCCCGCCGGCTCCTTGCCCGATGCTGGCCTGCTCGCCTGTTCAATCCGCACGAACGGGATTTCAGCCGTGATCTCGCGAGATTGCCCTGCTCCGTCAGACCTGAGACGAACCTGCTGGCCCTCGCAATTGCTGTCAGGAACGTCGAAGGTTACAGCCTGCGGACGCCGACTGGTGCGCAGCTGGAGCACCGCCAGGCTTGCATCGGTACCAAAGCACTGAATGGTCCAGAACATCGAAGCCCGCGCAGGCAGTTCGAGATCCTTGACCTGCGACACGAGGCGATATCGACCGGGTGCAAGGGTGTGCATGCGCTCCATCAACGGCACCAAGCTCGTATCGGTGGAGACCGCCACCCCACCGCCAGCGCCCAGCTGGTCGATATAGACGCCGCCATCGGCAGTGGCGACCCAGTCGAAATGCGGCAGTTCGTCTACGCGATCGAACCGATCCATGATCCTGCCATCCCTGTCCGCTGGGGACCGCGTGACCATCGCATAGTAACGACCGGCTAGCGACAGCTTCTTCTGCTCAACCAGATTAGCCAGGATATTCACATGTACCCTCGGAAGGGCATCCCGAGCAATTGCAGGCGCTTCGAGGAGGGTCTGAGCCAGATTGCCCACTGTCGGGGCAGAGCTGGAGCACTGCTCGACGAAGGGGATGACCCAGTTGGCGTTGTCGCGCATATTGCGTGCAACAAGAGCAATGCTCCGCTGGTCCGTCAGGGCATTGCAAAGGATCGGAAATGCTACGGATCGGGCCGATCGGGAGGTGCGCAGAACGACATTCAGGTGACGCATGACGCCGCCGACATCGTTCCTGACCGCTGCACGGCTGGTCAGGTACAGCTGGACATTCGGGTCATGACGGCTGAGGTCTTCGGTGGCTTTCGCCAGGCGATCGGCAAGGCTTTCCTTGCCTTCAGCCTCCAATACGCGAACGAGAGCGTAATAGGCGCCGGTCTCGAGCGGAGAGCGCATGATGGCGTTGAGCGCGAGGCTGCGGATCTGGGACGTGCGCTGGCTCGCAGCCTTGGGGTCCGACAGAATATCGACCGCAGCGTCGCCATAACCCTGACCACGCCAGGGAGCGATCGCTATGCTCCGTTCAGCCTGGCTCTGGGGAATGCGCTCGGCGATGAGATAAAGGCCGTTGATGACGATCAATGCCAGCCCGACAAGACAGGCTGCCGTAATCGCCAGCGGGGATCGCTTGAATGCCGGGGACCTGGCCATTGCCGTCCTCAACTGTCCTGTCCATTAGAGCTCCGCTCGGCGGCAGTATCCGTCGGGATGTTCTTCCCATAGCCATAGCCATAGTCATACCCATAGAGCTGCTTGGCGCGTTGCGTATCGACCTTTGTCAGCATCACGCCGACAAGATTGACCTGCGAGGGCAGTCGCTTCATTGCCGATCGGATTTGCGTGACGCGAACGGTTGCAGATTCAACGGTGTAGAGGCAGGCTTCCACGTTCGAGGCGATCAGCGGCGCGTCGGCAAGGCCGAGAACCGGCGGACTGTCGATCACGACATGATCGTAATGGGCCTCGAGACGCTTCAGAAGCCTGTTCAGACGGTCACCGGTGAGCAATTCCGCAGCATTGAGCGGCGACGGTCCGGCAGGCATGATATCGATATCCAGATATTCCGACCGCACGATCAGAGGGACGAAATCGTCCTGGCCTGCGAGATAGTTGCTCAAGCCACTTTTCTCGGCGACCTGAGCGGCCCTTCCGATGCTCGGAGACCGCATGTCGCCGTCGATGAGCAGGACCCGCTTGCCAACCTTGCTGAGCGCCAGTGCGACCCCCACCGCAGAACTCGACTTACCTTCGGCCGGACGCGTGGAAATAACGCAGAGCGAACGCGGCGTGCCGTGCACCGTGGCAAAGGCAAGCCTTGTGATGATAGCAATATAGGCTTCAGCCTGCTCCGATTTCCGATCCCGGATGACGTCGAGAAATTCCTCATTCGTCGCAGGAACGATGCCGAGGAGCGGCAGACCAAGCCTCGGTTCGACCTGATCGGGATCGCTGATATGGTCGGCAATCTGTTCTGCCGCGAACACCGAGCCGGCCGCCAGCACGCTGCCAGCCAGAAGCGCAAGCAACAGGTTGTTCAGCAGGTTAGGGCTCGATGGAACTTCGGGTAGCTTGGCCTCGTCGATGATCGAGATGTTGTTCGTACCAACGCCGCCGGCAACGCCGATTTCCTTGTAGCGCTGCAGCAGACCATTGTAGAGTTCGCGGTTAGTATCAGCATCACGCTGGAAAATATTGTACTGGATCGAGCGGACTTCCTGCTGAAGCAATTCCGCCTTCAGTTGCGACACCAGCGATTTCAAATTGGCCTCGCGCTGCACCGCCTGCTGATAGGCCGCGGAATTGCTTGAGCCGATACGCCGTTCCTCTCGGGCAATGCCCTTGTCAAGTTCGCCCAACTGGGATGCAACCGCCTTCACCTTAGGATATTCGGGTGCAAAGGTGGTCAAAAGATTGGCGTATTCAGCTGACAGCTCGGTTCGCTTTGAACGCAAGGCAGCAAGCGCCGCCGACACGCCGTCCCCAGCAGCGCTCGACAAGCTGTTGGCCTTGCTCTGCAGCTCAACCCGCTCTCCAGTCGCCTTGGCGAGCTCCGAATTCATCCGCTCAAGCTCGTCGGCAAGAAGCGATCGCGTGGGAGCGCCGCCGCTCGCACCTTCGGCGGTCGAACCGCCGGGCAAGCGGATGATCTGCTCGCGCTGGGCATAGCTCACGGCGCGACGTTCCGAGTCCTCAAGACGGGCTCGAAGCTCTTCTAGGCGCTGTTCGAGAAACTGCCGGGCATAGGAGGTTGCATCGAACTTGCGTGCCAGCGAGGCAGCAATGAACTGCTCGACCCAGGTATTGGCAACCTTCTGCGAAATGGCTGGATCGGGGCTGGTGAAGCTGACCGTCACAAGCGCAGATCCGCGCACCGGAGTGATCGTCACGTGCTCGAGCAGCAAATCGATGGCCTGTTCGCGCCGGATCTGATTGATGTCCTTGCTGTTCCGTTCACCGCTATCGCTGAGGCGCGAAGCCTCATCCTCAGCAAACAGTTCGATAAAGGCCGCGTCACTGCCTAGGCGAAGCTTGTTCGCCACTCGCGCTGCAAGCGAACGCGCCTCAAGCAGCGAATACTGGGTCTGATAAAATTCCAGATCAGTGCCGGCAGAATCAGGGCGAAGCGCCTGAACATCGACGATCTGATTCTCCTGGCGAGAGATTTCGAGCGTTGCCGAAGCCGTATACTGCTTCTCCGAGAGAAGGGTTGCAATGGCACCTAATGCCAAGCTTGCGATCAGCACCCCGATAATCATAACCTTTCGCCGCACTACCGTGCGCCATAGGGATAGCAGATTTATGGAGCTGCCGGTTGCGGCTTCAGGTGCCGGTTCGCCGAATTGCCTGAGCGCTGGTGCGGTTTGCGGTGACGTCATAGGTAAATTTTCCGTGCGCTCTCAATGCCTTAACCGGCATTAGCCTGCTCAGTTGTTGGTCTGGGTAAGCAGAAGAATGACCGGGCTCAGCAGAGCCGGGCCGAGTGTCAGGACATCTTTGAGGAAACGGCGACGGGGAGAATCGCCAACAACAATGATATCGCTCGCAAAGACTTCCGGATCCTCATAGCGCCCCAGCCGGATGGCACCCAGATTGTAGACACCGGCCAGTTTCTGCTCACCCACGGTGCGGAAAATGACAACATCCTCAACGCGCGCAAATTCGCTCGTGCCTTCGGCGCGCGCGATAGCTTGGATCAGAGTCATGCGTCCGACAACGGGATACACTCCAGGCCGCTTCACCGAACCATCGATCGTAACGACCTGGCTCTGCGTTTCCTTCAGGTTGACCGAGACTTGGGGATCGCGGAAAAAACGGCCGCGCAAGCCGTTCTCGATCGCCGTGGCAAGTTGGCCCGGCGTCAGCCCGGCCGCCTGGATACTGCCCAGCAGCGGAACGGTGATGTTACCGCCGGCATCGGCCTGGATTTCCAGATCGAACTCATCCGTCCCGAAGACCGAAATATCCAGTTGATCGAAGGGCCCGATCGCATAGGCGCGAGGCGTATGGACAACGTCGGCAGTCGTAGGCGCCGGCAGGGACTGCGAGTTCTGCACGACGCTGATGCCCGGAGCGCCGCCGAACACACGGGGCCCCGATGCGCACCCCGCCATCGCCAGACTGACGATAACTGCCATTCCGGCGCGGCCCAGTGTGCACCCCAACCGACGCGCCTGCAAATTCTTGAAAATCAATGGCTGCACTTTACCTCGCAACATCATGGCGTGCTGGCCCGGCGTTTAACCGCCAGTCACAAAGAATACAACCCGCTAGCGCCGCCAAGCCAGCAACTACTGGCGTCCGCAGGGGGTAGTCGAAAAGGCTCGCGATTGCGGTCGCCAGGAAAAGTCCGACGCCAACCAGGATCAGCGACCGATCACGACCCGACATGCCGCGCGAGCCGTTGCGCGGGGCCGCGATCAAGCGCCACATCCCCTTCGCGCCAATGAACAGCGCAAACACAACAAGCGCTGCGCCCAGGACACCCCCTTCAATGATGATCTGGGCAAAATCATTATGGGCATTGTTGAAATAGGCGGTATTGAGCTGGTTGTCCGGCTCGATAATTTGAAATACCCAGGGAAACGAACCGAAGCCCGACCCGAAGGGAAAGAACTTCTGGACGAGTTCGATCAGCTGCGGAATGACCTCCACGCGCTGATCGCCTCCCACCTCGACTTCGCCGAGGCGTGAAAAAGAGTTCATGCCTCCGCCCATGGCCGCGATGATAAGCACGAAAACCGCTGCCAGACCCGTGCCCGCCAGGACGTTGCGCCATCGCGAGCCCTCCGGGCCACCATTGCGGCCCGCGCTCCGCGCAAACGCCGGCCACAGGACATAGCCCGAGAGTCCGACCACCACCAAGACCAGCAGCAGACCTGCGCGCGAACCCGTGGCCACCACCATGCCAATGACCACGACAAGGGTCAGGCCCGCAAACAGCAGGTCACGGGAATCGATCAGCGATCCACGGCTGCGATTCAGCAAGACGGCGGCAATGGCCGGGATGGAACTTGCCAGGAGCATGGCCTGATGGTTGCGGTTGGCCATGATTCCGGTCGCAACGCCCTTGTTGATGATGCGATAATAATAAAGCTGGTTTGCCCCGCCGACCTGAAGACCTGCAACCGCAATGCTGAAAGCCGCGACAGCGAGCAGGATATAGGGGAATGCCGACCGTTGCTGATCGCTCAGCAAGGGATAGCAGAGGATGGCTGCAAGCGGCACCAACAGGCTCATCAGGCTGTTGAGCGTAGCCATCGGGTCGAGGCTCAGTGGTCGCCACACGTCCAGCGTACCGGCCAGCCTGCTGATGGCGATCAATTCTTCCATACCGGGGCGTGCCTGCCAGACCGAGGGCGGCAGCGGGATCAGCTGAACAGCAATTATCACAGCAAATGCCAGCAGAAAAAGCAGGGGCGTCCGGATTATGCGAAATGCCGCCCGGTCGAGATTGACGAATGCAATGCATCCGATGACGATCACCCCAAACCGCGCGAAAAGCAGCAAAGGTTCGTCCATGCGAGAACTGCCGCCAAAAATTGCGAGCACCGCCATGAGGCAGCACAACAGAATCAGCCCGAGTCGGGATTGAGGACCAGCGACGGTCTTGACGAGTTGGTTCAAGGGGATAACTCAACGCAATTATTGGGGAAGCCGCATAGCCCTGCGGCTCCGGTGCCCCGGGGCCATATGATGCCCTACCTGCTCTTTCAAGCCAAAACCGCCTGACATCGGCTCCGCGTGCGACGGGCCGAACATGAGCCGGTCGCGACCGGGGCCGGGCAGCACCGCTCACCCCATGATTGCCACGTGAAGGCACTTTCGGTCGCCTTTTATTCTCGCGAATCCGCCAAAATCAGGGCAGTTGCTAACCTGTGTTATGCCACAACCGCTGCCGCAATGTTGCATTGCACCAACTTTGGTGGCATTACCGCGCCTCAGCTTCACGACGACGGGTCGCATCGCGTCAATCCGGGCCGGATAGCGGCCCGGAAGCATTGGAAGATCATGACATGTTGATGGCCACAAGACAGGCGCAGCGCTCGACCATCGGCATTTCCTCGGTTCGGTCACTGCGGGTCCAGACGATCGTTGCCCTCATCCTGGCAATCATCCTGCCGGCACTGGTCTATTTCGAGGGCAATACCGTGCAGATCGTGCGCAGTCACACAGCTTTCAACACGCTACTGGGTGCCAGCATTGCCACTTTTGCTGCCTATTTCATGGCAGATCGGGTAACCGCCTTTCCGGGCAAGGGCCAGTTGAGCTACATTCTGCCAACCTATGGCATCAGCTATGCGCTGGTGGCTGCCGTCATCCTGCTGGGCCGAATTCCCTACAGTGCGGGTATTCTCCTGATCAATTTCGCCGCAACCACCGGCGTACAGATCCTTGTCTCTGCGGTGGCTGAACGTCAGATCGGTTATCGAGTTTTCGTCGCCCCGGGCGGCCGCGTCGAGCAGCTGGAAGCTGTCGATGGTCTGGACACGACATTATTGACATCAGCATCGGTTCCTCGATCCAAACGCGCAATCTTGGTGGCGGACCTCCATTTCGACCATTCAGACGAGTGGGAGCGCGCCATTGCCGAGGCGACCCTGCACGGCATCCCGGTTTACCATTACAAGCAGGTGCTCGAGACCCTGACCGGCAAGGTCCGCATAGAACACATGTCTGAAAACACGTTCGGCTCGCTGCTGCCTAGCTTGAATTACGCCCGGACCAAGCGAGCGGCAGACATCATTCTCACTCTCCTGATTCTCCCCATCCTTGCCTTGCCCATGGCTCTGGTTGCCCTCGCGATCCGGCTAGAATCCTCGGGCCCTGCATTCTTTCTCCAGTTGCGGATGGGGCACCGCGGAGTGCCATTCAAGGTTATTAAGTTCCGCACAATGCGGTGCGAAGATCCCACCAAGATGGCGGATGCACGCGATGCCGCAATGACCAAGAAGGATGACGATCGGATAACCAGGCTTGGGCGCTTCCTGCGCCGCTCGCGGATCGACGAATTGCCCCAGCTAATCAATGTCTTGAAAGGCGAAATGAGCTGGATCGGCCCGCGTCCAGAGGCAATTGCTCTGTCCGAATGGTATGAGAGCGAACTGCCCTTTTATTCCTACCGGCATATTGTCCGCCCGGGGATCACTGGCTGGGCCCAGGTCAACCAGGGTCATGTCACCAATCTGGATGATATCAGCGCCAAGCTTCAATATGACTTCTTCTATATCAAAAACTTTCCTTACTGGCTTGATCTACTTATCGTTTTTCGGACCGTTCTGGTCATGCTGAATGGGTACGGCGCAAAGTAGAGGCCGCCAGATGCGGGGATCGACGATTGTTGAATGGCGGGCGCAGCGCGATCGATGCACTGCACAACGGCTTGAAACAAGGTTGACCACCCGCTAAGGGC
The DNA here is from genome assembly GCF_013607875.1 of Blastomonas ursincola. Taxonomy (GTDB): domain Bacteria; phylum Pseudomonadota; class Alphaproteobacteria; order Sphingomonadales; family Sphingomonadaceae; genus Blastomonas; species Blastomonas ursincola. The sequence continues at coordinate 5,756 of NZ_VDES01000006.1, read as the reverse complement.
TTCTCCGCGGTCGCTTATGCCGACAAACTGGGGCTTGGCTCCTCTTCAGGCCATTCGTGGGAATCCAATGACAAAAACAGCTCTCATTACCGGCGTCACCGGCCAGGACGGTGCCTATCTCGCTCAGCTGCTTCTCGAAAAGGGCTATATCGTTCACGGCCTGAAGCGCCGTTCGTCCTCGTTCAACACTGGTCGCATCGAGGATATCTACGAAGACCCCCATATCGAGAATTCACGTTTCCATCTGCATTATGGCGACATGACGGACAGCACCAACCTGATCCGTATTGTGCAGGAAACCCGGCCCGACGAGATCTACAACCTCGCCGCGCAAAGCCATGTGCAGGTCAGCTTCGAAACCCCGGAATACACGGCAAATGCCGATGGAATCGGCACATTGCGCCTGCTGGAGGCAATCCGCATCCTGGGTATGGAGAAGACCTGCCGCTTCTATCAGGCATCGACATCGGAACTGTATGGCCTGGTTCAGGAAGTTCCGCAGCGCGAGACCACCCCGTTCTATCCGCGCTCGCCCTATGCGGCTGCCAAGCTCTATTCCTACTGGATCGTGGTCAACTATCGCGAAGCTTATGGCATGCATGCTTCGAACGGCATCCTGTTCAACCATGAAAGCCCGCTGCGGGGTGAGACCTTTGTGACTCGCAAGATAACCCGCGCAGCTGCAGCGATCAAACTTGGCAAGCAGAAGAAGCTGTATCTCGGCAATCTCGACGCAAAGCGGGACTGGGGTCATGCCCGCGAGTATGTGCGCGGCATGTGGCTGATGCTGCAACAGGAAACGCCCGACGATTACGTCCTAGCGACCGGCGAGACAACCGAAGTGCGCAAGTTCGTCGAATGGGCATTCGAGGATGTCGGCATCGATCTGGAATGGCGCGGCAGCGGCGTCGAGGAAAAGGGCTATTGCAAGCAGACCGGCGATTGCCTGGTCGAGGTCGATCCGCGCTATTTCCGCCCGACCGAAGTGGAATTGCTGATCGGCGATCCGGCCAAGGCTCACGCCAAGCTCGGCTGGAAGCATGATACCTCGGTGCGCGATCTGGCCCGCGAGATGGTCCAGGCTGATCTCAAGGTCATGGCTGATGCCCCAGTGATGAAGGGCGCTTGATGCACTTCGACCTGTCGGGGAAGCGGATATTCGTTGCCGGCCATCGCGGGATGGTCGGCAGCGCTATCGTTCGGCAGCTTGAAAAGGCCGACTGCGACGTGCTGACCGCACCGCGCGCGGAGCTCGACCTGCTTGATCAGGCTGCAACGCGCAACTGGATAGCCGAGCATCGTCCCGACGCCATCGTGGTGGCGGCGGCCAAAGTCGGAGGCATCCTCGCCAATGATAGCTACCCCGCCGATTTTCTGTATGACAATCTGGCGATCGCAGCCAATGTCATCGAGGCGGCGCACCGGGCCGACGTCAACCGCCTGCTGTTCCTAGGATCGAGCTGCATCTATCCCAAGCTTGCCGAGCAGCCGATCGTTGAGGAAGCACTGCTGACCGGGCCGCTGGAGCCTACCAACGAATGGTATGCTGTGGCAAAGATTGCGGGCATCAAGCTCTGCCAGGCCTATCGTCGCCAACACGGGCGGGATTACATTTCTGCGATGCCGACCAACCTTTACGGCCCCGGTGACAATTTCGATTTCAACAGCAGCCATGTGCTCCCCGCACTCATCCGCAAGGCGCATGAGGCCAAGCTATCTGGTGCGGAGAATATCACCATCTGGGGCACAGGAACGCCGCGTCGCGAGTTCCTGCATGCAGATGACTGTGCCAATGCCTGCGTTTATCTGCTAGAGCACTATTCGGATGCTGCGCATGTCAATGTGGGGTCCGGCGAGGATATCACAATCTATGATCTCGCGCAGCTCGTATGCAACACGATCGGCTTTGTCGGCCAGATCGTTCGCGACGAAAGCAAGCCCGACGGGACGCCGCGCAAACTGATGAGCGCCGACAGGCTTCGTGCCATGGGTTGGACACCAACTATCGATCTCGCCGATGGCATTGCCAGCACCTATAGGTGGTATCTCGACTCCTTGACGAAAGTCGGTTGAACGAAATTGTAGGAATAGCGGCGTGTCGAGAGAGCAGAAGCGGAAGCCAATATCTAATAATCAGCCTTTGGATTTTAAATACAAAAGCGCAGTTTTCACTCCAAGTTTTCGTAAAAACTTGGATTACTTTGAACTTATTATTACTGACAACCCGTTGGTTGGAAAATTTTTTGCAAAAGATCCGCCAATTATCCTTGCCTCTTTGTTTGCCGCTATATTGATGGCATTTTTTATGGCATTGACCATTGTATTGCATTGGCTAATTCCATGATAGCCTTACATCGCAGAATTATCATGCAATTTGCCGTGAAGCTTTATGCTTGATCCGACAACCGAACCGACGATTTGGTTCGTCAACAGCTATTTTTATCCTGATCATGCTGCCACCAGTCAGATTTTGAGCGACATCGCCTTTCACCTTGCCGATAGCGGCCAGAAGGTGGAGGTAGTGGCCAATAGGCGCAGCTACGACGGCAATGCGGCCTATGCGCCATCCGAGACTATCCAAGGCGTTAAAGTCACGCGCCTGCCCAGCCTCGGCCCATCGGGCCGCAGCATGGCAGCCAGGCTCGGTCGCTATCTCGGCATGTATCTGGGCGCATCGTGGCATATCCTGACCCGGGTGCGTCCGGGCGATATCGTGGTGTGCAAAACGGACCCGCCGCTATTATCGATCCCGCTAGCCGTGGTTGCGAAACTGCGCAGCGCCAAGCTCGTAAACTGGTTGCAGGATCTCTATCCTGAGGTTGCGCAATCGCTCGGAATGGGCCTCCCCGGCCCTGTTCGCGCCATGCTGACAGGCCTCAGAGACTGGTCATTGAACTTGGCTGCCGCGAATGTGGCGATTGGCGAGTGCATGGCTCAGCTCCTGCGCGATCGGGGCATCGACGAGAACAAGATCGTCATACTCAACAATTTCGTCAACGATGAGCACATTTGCGCATTGTCGGGCCCCAATCCTCTGCGCGAGCAATGGCAGCTGCAGGGGAAATTCGTTCTGGGATATTCAGGAAATCTCGGACGCGCGCACGATATCGACACCTTCATCGATATGGCAGACCGATTGCGCGACCGTGACGACATCGTCTTCCTGTTCATCGGTGGTGGCCATTTCGTTGATCAGCTTCGCGAGCGGCTGTCCGCGCAGAATATCACCAATGTGCGCTTTGAAGGATACCAGCCCCGAGAGAAGCTGAATCTGTCTTTGGCGCTTCCTGATGCACATTGGGTTTCCTTGCTGCCGGAGATGGAAGGGCTTATCGTCCCCAGCAAAATCTACGGGATCATGGCCGCTGGCCGTCCGATGATCGCGGTGTGCAATCCCAAAGGCGAAATGGCACGCATGATCGATCAGGCCGAAATCGGAATTCAGGTCGATCCGGGCAATGGCGCTGCCTTTGCGGACGCGGTCACCCGCCTCGCCGACAACCTGGCAGATTGTCAAAGACTGGGTCGAAACGCCCGGGTCGAACTGGATGCTAAGTATAGCAAGGCCAGAATATTCCAATCCTGGCAGGATCTCCTCCGCAAACTGACCTAAGATATCGTGATCGAGTGGCGTTGACCTGCGGTTCCACCCCATGCGGTGTCTATTGCGTCTTTATTCTAATTGTTCCGACGATGGTGGCCGGGACCATCATCGGGCCTCCGAGGGGCTTCATTGCCGGGCATCAGCGGCCTCCAACTGTGCCTAAGTGCGTCTTGCTGCATGCCTTGTGCGCTATGTGTAGTATTGTTGGATTTCTCACCCGACGTAATGTTGCCGGCGATCTCGGCGATGATCAGAAATGGCCCAAGCACCAGAGCCTTCAATCGTCAGGGCAGCGCTCTTATTTTCGCTCACCTCCTTTCTCCGAGCAGCATAACCGGTGGCCCGCCGCTTCTGAAGCAGGCGACATGAAGCTCGAAGTTCAGACCGCCTTTTGTGAATACGTTATGAAACAGCGCCATTTTTTGCTAACCGGCTGCCGAGGTGCTTTGAGATGGGCGGCATCAATCGTCAGCTGATCCGGCATTCCGACTTTGGCGGACAACGCTCTACAAATCTGTTGACCACGCCCATGGGTCTCCAGCGGCTCAACTGGTAGAACGTCTTTGGCGTCCGGTATTTCACAGGGTAGCGCGCCACTACAAGCCATTGCGATCACGAAGGTGGTGCCGCTGATGAGCCGACAGTCATAGACCATGGGCACCCAATGCGATAGCGGAAAATATGGATCGCTTCGGGGCATCTGCGCTTCCGAAAGCCAAACCAAAGCGTATATGTTCACGCCTCCTCGGCGTTGCTATTCATTCAACACATCAGGTTGTCCGCAAGCAATTTGCTCGATGCTAAGCAAAGTGATCACGTTTCTCGGGTTGCCGGGATTATTGACGGTGCTATCATGGGGGTATCACATCTGCCGCTTGAAGGCAGCCTTAACAACTCGCACCGCTGTCTTGTTCATAGTGGAGCTAGCATCGGTCCCACAGATACAGCTACCCTTGCATCGCCGGTTAGGACAGCACAGGATTGGCTCATGCGCACCGATATCGATCATCTGCCTAACCAGAAGCAGCAGGAGCTGCAGGCTGCCGTGCGCATACTGTTTGAGGAGTTCGCCGCTGCCATCGGCAACACGACCGCCCCGTGGAAGAAACAGGGCCGCATCCTCAAGGTGATCCTCTATGGCAGCTATGCACGCGGCGACTGGGTCGACGATCCGGTCGGCGGCTACAAGTCGGACTATGATCTGCTCATCGTGGTCAACGATGAGCGGCTGACCGATGTGGTCGACTATTGGGCAACCGCCGACGACCGATTGATGCGCGAGATGACGATCACGCAGACGCTGAGCGCGCCGGTCAGCTTTATCGTGCACAGCCTCAAGGATGTGAATAAGCAGCTCGAGCAAGGCCGACCGTTCTTCACCGACATCGCCGCGCAAGGCATTGCGCTTTATGAGGCGGAGGGTTTTCCGTTCGCGACACCGACCAAGCTCGCGCCCGATGCGGCGCGGGCAGAAGCGTCCAGCAGTTTTGAACGCTGGTTTACGTTGGCCAGTCAGTCTATTCGCACCTACGAGCTTCAGCATGCTGAAGGTGCCAACCAAACATGGCGCAACGATGCGGCATTTACGCTGCACCAGGCTACGGAACGCCTGTACCACTGTGTGATGCTGGTCTTCACCCTATACAGCCCGAAATCGCACAAGCTCGGCTTTCTGCGCGGCCATGCTGAAGAAATCGCACCCGCGCTGATTGAGGCTTGGCCGCGCGACGACCGGTTTAGTCGACGTTGCTTCGAGCTGCTGCGCCAGGCGTATGTCAACGCGCGTTACTCACCGCATTATAAGGTCAGCGATAAAGAGCTGACCTGGCTCGGCGAGCGCGTCGCGAAACTGCAGGAATTGGTCGAAATGGTGTGCCGTCGTCGCCTGGAAAACGATAGCTAGAGCTCCTGAAGCGATAGCCGTATCGCGGCCTGAACCTCAGCTTTTTACTAGATCCACCGCAAAGGCGCGGATTTCATCCGCCATGTCCTCGCGCTCCAGCGCAATCGCCAGGTTCGCCTGGACATAACCGGCCTTCGAGCCGCAGTCGTAGCGCTTGCCGGCAAAGGTGACGGCGTGGAACGGCTGGCTGCCGATCATCCGCGCCATCGCGTCGGTCAGCTGGATCTCGTTGCCCGCACCCTTTTCCTG
>NZ_VDES01000005.1 GCF_013607875.1 Blastomonas ursincola | reverse complement strand
CAGGAAAAGGGTGCGGGCAACGAGATCCAGCTGACCGACGCGATGGCGCGGATGATCGGCAGCCAGCCGTTCCACGCCGTCACCTTTGCCGGCAAGCGCTACGACTGCGGCTCGAAGGCCGGTTATGTCCAGGCGAACCTGGCGATTGCACTGGAGCGCGAGGACATGGCGGACGAAATCCGCGCCTTTGCGGTGGATCTGCTGAAATAAAGGTTCAGCATCGGCTCAGCCGGGCTATAGCATCATCCAGCGCGCGCGGGCTTTGGCGCGCTGGAGGGTTGCATACATGAAAATTTCGCTGGGGCTTGCATTGATCGCCCCGCTGGCGCTGACCGGCTGCATTGCGAGCGCGGTGGGCACTGTCGTCACTGCGCCGGTCAAGATCGTCTCGAAGGGCGTCGATCTAGCCACCACCAGCCAGTCCGAAGCCGACGAGAATCGCGGCCGCGCGATGCGCAAGGCCGAGGAGCGGCTGGGCAAGCTGCAGCGCCAGCGCGACAAGGCACTGCGCAAATGCGACGATGGCGATGACGATGCCTGCGAGCAGGCGCGCGATATCCAGGAACAGATCGACGAGGAACGCGACCGGGTGATGTAGCCCCCGGAACCTTCGCCCACGCTCTTCATCGCGGGACTGGTCACGAATCGATCCTGCGGTTAAGGGCCAGAACAGGGCGGGCCGCATCGCATGCCGGGCCCCTCGTTGACGAAAGGCCTCGATAATCCATGGATGGACAGCAGCTCTTTTTCCTGATCGCCGCGCTGGTGATCGCGGTGATGATCCTCATCTGGGCGCTGGTCGGGCGCAGCGGCGGCGCAGGCCATCACGATGCCGGGCACGGCCATGACGATCACGGCCATGGCGCACATGGGCAAGACGGTCATGGCCACGATCACGGTCACGCCGCGGTCGAAGCCCCGCCCGCGATCATTCCGACCATCGGCGGCGCGCCCGATCCGACGGTCGCGGCGCTCTCCACCGCCGATGTCGATGCTGAGATCGCTGCTCAGGCCGCCGAGGCCCAGGCCAGCGGCAAGCCGCGCATCGCGGCCGCCGTGGGCGAGCCGGACGATCTGCGCAAGATCAAGGGCATCGGCCCCAAGCTGAACACGCTGCTCGGCGAACTGGGCGTGGCCCGCTACGACCAGATCGCCGCCTGGACCGCCGCCGATGTCGCGGAGATCGATCCCTATCTCGGCACGTTCAAGGGCCGCATCGAGCGCGACGGCTGGATCGAGCAGGCCGGCTTCCTCGCCCGCGGCGACATTGCCGGTTTCGAGGCGAAATTCGGGAAGCTGTAAGGGCAGGATCGCGGGCGATGGAGACCGGAGCGCTGCTCAGGCTGGCCTATCTTGCCAACATCCTGATCCTTGTACCGGTCTGCTGGGCGATGTTTTTCGGCAACGCCATGGCTTCGGTCTTTCAGGGAACGGTGACCGACAGCCTGGGTCTCAGGCTGCTGGTAGGTAGCCTCTGGGCCGCAATTCTGTCCGCGTCGGTGTTCGGGCTTTTCATGCCCGTGCTGTTCGCGCCTCTGCTGCTGGTCCAGATCATCTACAAGGCGCTGTGGTTGACCCTGTTCGTCCTTCCGCTCGTGCTGGCAGGCAAGCCTGCTCCCTGGGGCATTGCCAGCATCTTTGCCGCCATCGTGCTGACCTATCCGTTCGTTCTTTGGCGCGCCTGGAGCAGCTGACCGCAAGGCCACTCCCAACGACAAAAGGCCGGGTCATCGTGCTGATGACCCGGCCTTTCGTGTTTCAGTGATCCGGCAGGATCAGGCCAGCGCAGCCTTGAGCTTCTCAGCGAGGTCGGTCTTCTCCCAGGGGAAGAAGTCGCCTTCGGGCTTGCGGCCGAAGTGACCGTAAGCGGCCGACTTCTGGTAGATCGGCTTGTTGAGGCCCAGATGCTCGCGGATGCCGCGCGGCGTCAGGCGGACGAGCTGCGGCAGCACCGCCTCGATCCTGTCGTCGGCGACCGTTCCGGTGCCGTGCGTGTCGACATAGAGCGACAGCGGCTCGGCAATGCCGATGGCGTAGGACAGCTGGATGGTGCAACGACGCGCCAGGCCGGCCGCAACAATGTTCTTGGCCATGTAGCGGCTGATATAGGCCGCCGAACGGTCGACCTTGGTCGGGTCCTTGCCCGAGAACGCGCCGCCGCCATGCGGCGAGGCACCGCCATAGGTGTCGACGATGATCTTGCGACCGGTCACGCCGGCATCGCCATCGGGACCGCCAATCTCGAAGCGGCCGGTGGGGTTCACATAGATTTTGGTCTCGTCGGTGATGAAGCCCTCAGGGAGGACATCGTGCATCACGCCAACGACATAGTCGTACAGCTTCTGATACTTGTCGGCATCGCCCTGGCCTTCGTGCCAGTAATAATCGGGCGCGTGCTGGGTCGAGACGACGAGAGCGGTGGCGCGCACCGGCTTTTCGTCTTCATAGGCGAGCGTCACCTGGCTCTTGGCGTCGGGCTCAAGGAAATCGACGACCTTGGCGTGACGGTCTGCAGCCATGCGCTCGAGGATCTTGTGCGAATAGTCGAGCGTCGCGGGCATAAGGTCTTCGGTCTCGTCCGAGGCATAGCCGAACATGATGCCCTGGTCGCCCGCGCCTTCGTCCTTGTTGTCCTTGGCATCGACGCCCTGCGCGATTTCCGCCGACTGGCCGTGCAGATGGTTCTCGAAGCTGAAGGTCTCCCAGTGGAAACCTTCCTGCTCGTAGCCGATGCGCTTCACGGTCGCGCGGACGGTCTTCTCGATCTCCTCGAGCGCGCCGGGGGCCCATTCGCCATTCTCGTATACGCCCTTGCAGCGGATTTCACCGGCGAGCACGACGCGCTGGGTGGTGGTCAGCGTTTCGCAGGCGACGCGCGCATAGGGGTCCTTCGACAGGAACAGATCGACGATCGAATCGGAAATCTGGTCCGCAACCTTGTCGGGATGGCCTTCGCTGACCGATTCGGAAGTAAAGAGGAAGCTCTTGCGCATGGATCGCCTTCTCGCTGAGGCCCAGGGGCGACCGCCCCTGAGGCACATATAAAGATTTCCTTATATCACGGCCCTTAACGGGGGAATGCACGCAGCGCAACCGCGAACAGCAGCAGCAGCCCGGCCAGCCCAAGCGCAAGCGCGTTGCCCCAGAGCGCAAACGGCGTGGCGGCATGCGCCCTCGGCAGCACAGTATCGATATGCCCCGCCTTGTGGTGCGCAATCGAATCGAGCAACCGCCCATCGGCATCGACCACTGCCGAGATGCCGGTAGGGGTGGAGCGGATTACCGGCAGCCCTTCTTCCAGTCCCCGCATCCGCGCCTGGGCCAGATGCTGGGGCGGGCCCCAGGGGCCGAACCAGGCATCGTTGCTGGGGTTGAAGATGAAGTCGGGGCGATTGTTCCGATCGGCCACCTCGCCCGAGAAGACGATCTCGTAGCAGATCTGCAGCCCCATCCGGCCCAAGCGGCCGAGATCGAGCGTCTGCGCCCCCGGCCCGGGGGTGAAGCCGAGCGTCCCGGGCACCAGTCGCGACAGCCCGATCTGGCCGAGGATTTCTTCATAGGGCAGATACTCGCCGCCGGGGACCAGATGGCTCTTGTCGTAACTGCCCAGGATCTCGGCCTGGCTGGAAAAGACGAACACGCTGTTCGCCGCCGCTATAGCGCGCCCGTTGCGGTCGAAATCGAGCTTCACCCCGCCGGTAACCAGCAGATCGCCATCGTTGATCGGCCGGGTCAGCCGGGCGCGGATGCCCGCGGGCGTTTCGGGATAATAATAGCGGCGCGGATAGCCATCCTCGACGAAATCCTCGGTCGCAGCCTCGGGCCAGAACACGATGCGCCCCGGCGGCGCCTTGCGATCGACGGTCTGATCGACCAGCCGCGCGAAATTGCGCGCGGCCATGACCGGATCATATTTGTCCGACTGGTCGTTGTTCGGCTGTACCACGGTGATCGGCGTGCGCGTGAAGCCCGCAGGCGAAGGCGCAAGCGTCCATCCGCCCAGGCTGAGGAGCGCCACCCCGGCGAACAGACCGAGCGCGGGCTTCCACTGCCGCTGCACTGCCAGCAGCAGCGCGCCCGCCATCAGCATCACCAGCGCGCCCAGGCCATAAGTGCCGACCAGCCGCGCTGCCCAGCCGAATTCGAGCGCGATGACACCCAGCGGGTTCCAGGCGAAGCCGGTAAACACCCAGGCGCGCATCCATTCGGTGATCAGCCACAAGGCGGCAAAGGCAAGGATGAAGCGTGCATCCGCCGCTGCAATCTTGCGCGGGAGCAGATGCGCCACCAGCGCCGCCAGCGCAGGAAACAGCGCCAGATAGCAGGACAGCCCCACCACCGCGACCCAGCCGAGCCAGTGCGGCATGGCATCCTGATAGGTAAAGGCGATCGCGATCCAGTTGAGCCCGATGGTGAACTGGCCCAGGCCAAACAGCCAGCCGCGCGAAAACGCGGCCTTTCGGCTCGGTGCCGTGGCGATGAGATGGATCAGCAGTGCCATGCACGCCAGCGTCACCGGCCACAGGTTCAGCGGTGCAAAGCCGGTGGCGGAAAGCCCGCCCGCCAGCAGGGCGAGCCATTTGGGAAAGCGCTGGATCATCTGTGCGGTGCTATGCCCCGCCTGTTGCGGCGTGACAATCGGCGTTGCAACGCGCCTGTCACGAACCGCAGGGATTTTGCACCAAAATCAGGTGACACGCCGCACCGCCCTCCGCATAAGCTTGCGGCCATGATCCACCTCGCTGCCCTGCTGTTCGCCGCGCAAGCCGCACCTGCACCCGTCGCCCCGCCCGCACTGACCCAGACGCAGCGCGACGACCTGACCTGCGCGGCGGCCTTCGCGATCATCGCGTCCGAGCAGGAGCGCGGGGTGACGTCCGCATTGGCCTATCCCACCATGGTCACGCGCGGCCGCACCTATTTTGTTAACACCGCCGAGCGAATCGTTACCGAAACCGCATCGAGCGATGCGGCGATCGGCGCAGCGCTGACGCAGATTGTCCAGCAGTTGCAGAGCGATGCGGCGCAATCGAACGACCCGGCGGGCGTGGTCGATGCCATCATGACCCCGTGCCTCGAAAAGCTCGACGCAGCCGTTCCCGTGCCCCCGCCGCCATCGATGCTGCAATGCGCGGTCTATGTGCAGCTCGCCTATGAGGAGGTGAAGGGCCGCGAGGGCGATTCGAACACCGCGCGCGACCTCAAGACGCTCGCCAGCGTGCTCGAATCGCGCGCCCGCGACGAAATGCGCGACGCGGGACTGAGCGGCAACGAGGCCGATGCGAAGCTGATCGAGACGCGCGAGGCGGCGATCGCGAAGGACATGGCGCGCAATCCCGGCGACGATGCGCAGGCTGCTGATGGCGACATCGATTTCGAAGCCTGTTTCAACATGGCCAAGCCCGCCGAAAAGCGCTGACCAGCAAGCCGCCCCATATCGGGACGCGGCTTATCCACAGCCTGTCAAAAAAATGGCGAAAACTGTCAGCGGACCTGACGACTTTACCCATCGTTAACGATTGACCCCTAAATCGTTAACCAGACACGGCAAGCAGTGCCGGTAACGATATGGGGCAAGCAAAATGGAACAGATCGACGGACAGGCCATGGCCGAACTGATCGTGGGCAACAGCGTTGCGATCCGCGAGATCCGCGGCCTCGTGCGCTTTGCCGCCCAGACCAATGCTTCGGTTCTGATCACCGGCCCGTCGGGCACCGGCAAGGAGCTGGTCGCGCACGCGCTGCACCGCGCCTCGCAGCGCGCCGCCGCCCCTTTCATCGCGGTCAACAGCGGCGCCATCCCGCGCGAGCTGATCGAATCCGAACTGTTCGGCCATGAAAAGGGCAGCTTCACCGGCGCGATCGCCCGCCGCATCGGCCATTTCGAGTCCGCGCATAACGGCACGCTCTTTCTCGACGAAATCGGCGAGATGCCGCTCGACATGCAGGTCCGCCTGCTGCGCGTGCTCGAGGACCAGAAGGTCCGCCGCATCGGCAGCAACGACGATGTGCGCGTCGACGTGCGCCTGATCGCGGCAACCCACCAGTGCCTCGAAAGCGCGATTGCAGAAGGCCGGTTCCGCGCTGACTTGTTCTACCGCCTCAACGTCCTGCCGATCGAGCTGCCTGCCCTCGCCGAGCGCCTCGAGGACATTCCGATGCTGGTGCAGCATTTTCTCTCGCGCGGCTTTGCCGCCGACAATCCACCAGTGTTCACCGATGAGGCGATGGCGATCCTGATGGCGCATGACTGGCCGGGCAACGTCCGCGAGCTCAAGAACCTGGTCGAGCGCGCCGCCGTGTTCTTCCAAGGCATGGAAGTCGGCACCGACCAGATGGCGATGCTGCTCCGCCCGATCCGCTCGGCGCGCCCCGAACTGTCGCAGCCGATCGGCGTGGCGATGCCGGCCAATGTCGTGCCGATGGCTGCTGCGCCCTCCGTGACCATTCCGGCCCCTACGCCCAGCTTCGCCAAGCCGATCGACCTGCGCGAATATCTGCAGAACGAGGAGCGCCGCGTGCTGATCGAGGCGCTCGAATCGACCGGCGGCGTGGTTTCCGCTGCCGCCCGCCTGGTCAAGCTGCAGCGCACGACCTTTGTCGAGAAGATGAAGCGCTACCAGATCGGCCGCGAAATCGCGCTGAGCGCGTAATGTTCGGCAAAAGCGCCGCGTTGCGGGATGGAAGACCTGCTAGCCCTCCCCCTTGATGGGGAGGGTTGGGTGGGGGTGCTCTCTCCGGATTGCAAAGCCTTCCGCCATCGCACCGCTGCACACCAGCCGAACCATCACCCTCACCGCTGCGACTAGGCTCCTCGTCGCCAAGTCTCGCTGCCTCTCCCATCAAGGGAGAGGCGTGCGGGGCTGGGGAGGGGAGACGCTGGTCAGAAATCCGCTTCCTCGTAATGCGAGGGCGGCTTGATCACTTCCATCCGTTCGGCCAGCAGCGGCCGGAACGAAGGCCGCGACTTGAATTTCCTGTACCAGTCCGCCGTCTGCGCATGCGCCAGCCAGTCGATGCCGCCCAGATAATCGGCGATCGAGATATGCGCCGCAGCGGCCAGATCGGCGAGGCTCATCGTCGCGCCTGCGATCCAGGCATGATGGTCGAGCAGATAGTCGATATAGTCGAGATGCGTGTTCGCAAGCCGCATCGCCTCGCGCAGCACGCGGCCATCGGGCGGCTGGCGATAGATCAGCCGCTTGCGCATGCGTTCGTGCATCAGGGGCGCGACGACATCGCCGAAGAACTGCTCGTCAAACCAGGCGACGAGCCGCCGTATCTCGGCGCGGTTGTCCGCCGATCCGTTGATCATCGGGTTCTTCTCGACCGTTTCCTCGAAATATTCGCAAATCGCCCAGCTGTCGCACAGCGTCTGGTCACGGTCGCGATGGCGCATCACCGGGGTGCGCCCGGCGGGGTTCATGTCGAGAAACTCGTCGCGCTGTTCCCAGGGTGATTCGCGTACCAGCTCATAGCCGATGCCCTTTTCCCCCAGCAGAAGCCGGACTTTGCGCGAAAACGGACACAGGGGAAATTGGAACAGCTGCCACATTCCATCCTCCATGCAACAGCGGCGCGAAGGCGTCCATATAATGCTTTGGCGGCGAGGCGCATTTTACGGTCAGAACGGGGCGATCGTCCGCCCCCTCTCCCCCAGCGAGAACCTGAACGGATAGTCATTTTGTTTCGACGAACGGATGGAATCTGTCGATTTGCCGCATCTTTCGTTCAGCTTCGGGACGGGTTCGCGGGCCTAGACCGGCTCCGACGCCGGGCAGGACCTGGCGCGCACATGAAGGACAAGAAAATGAAAACACTGACCCCCCTCAAGCTCGCAGCGCTTTCGGCCGCAGCCGCGCTTCCCTTTGCGCTGTCGGCCCCGGCCATGGCGCAGGATGCCGGCCAGCCGGAAGTCTATGTCGGCGGCCAGGTCGGCTATCATGACCTTGGCAGCAACCCGATCGGTGCCGATGACGGCGCGATCTATGGCGTCTATGCCGGTGTCGACGTTCCCGTCGGCCCGACCCTGATCCTGGGTGCTGAGGGCAATTACAACCTCGGCTCGAACGCCATCGACAGCGAATATGGCGTCGCCGGCAAGATCGGCGTGAAGGTTGGCGATCGCGGCCAGCTGTTCGCGCGCGGCGGCTATCAGTGGGTGAATGTCGACGGATCGAAGGTGCTGAACGTGCCCGTCCCCGCCGGCTTTGACGACACCGATGGCGATTATCTCGTCGGCGTTGGCGGCCAGTACAAGATCGGCCCCAACACCGCGCTGCGCGTGACGGTCGATACGCTGGGCTTCGACACCACCCGCGTTGCCGGCGGCCTGTCGTTCAACTTCTGAGCGAAACGCTGACCCGCAACGGGTGAACAGGCCCCGCCCGCCCCTTTCCCCAGGGCGGGCGGGGCTTCTTGTTACGACCTTCCTGTCATTCGGCAGCTTCCATCGCCACCGCATCGCTCAGCGGATGCGCGAGACGGGTCAGCATCTCCTTGGGGCAGACCTGCCAGAATTGCGGCAGATAGCGGTCCCAGTTGCGCAGGATCTCCTGCGCCCACTGGCTGTCGGTGCCTTCGATATGCGCGGCGATCAGGCCCTTGAGACGATCCTCCCAATACGCGCTGTCGATGCGCTGCCAGACGATCGATTCGGGGTTAGCCTGGCCGGTAAAGCGGTCGTGCCGATCAAGCACGAAGGCCATGCCGCCAGTCATCCCGGCACCGAAATTGCTTCCGGTCTCGCCCAGGATCACCGCCGTGCCGCCGGTCATATATTCGCAGCCATTGGCGCCGCAGCCCTCGACCACCACTTCCGCGCCCGAGTTGCGCACCGCGAAGCGCTCGCCCGCCTGGCCGGCCGCGAACAGCTTGCCCGCAGTCGCGCCATAGAGCACGGTGTTGCCGATGATCGTGTTGGCATGGCTGACCAGCGGCGAACTCACCGTCGGCCGCACGATGATCGTGCCGCCCGAAAGACCCTTGCCGACATAGTCGTTCGCGTCGCCGAACACCTCGAGCGTGATGCCCTGGCACAGGAACGCGCCGAGCGACTGGCCCGCAGAGCCGCGCAGCCGGATGCGGACATGGCCCTCGTCCAATGCCTTCATGCCATAGATGCGCGTGATCTCGGCCGAAAGCCGCGTGCCCACCGCACGGTGCGTGTTGCGGACATTATAGGTCAGCTGCATCTTCTCGCGCCGGTCGAACACGGGGCGTGCATCCTTGAGGATCAGCGCGTCGAGGCTGTCGGGCACCGGGTTGCGCCAGGTATCGAGGCTGAACCGGCGCTGTTCGTCGGCGACATCGACCTTGGCGAGGATCGGGTTGAGGTCGAGATCGTCGAGATGCTCGGCCCCGCGGCTGACCTGGCGCAGCAGGTCGGTGCGGCCGATGATCTCGTCGAGGCTGCGGAAGCCCAGCCGCGCTAGGATCTCGCGCACTTCCTCGGCGATGAAGGTCATGAGGTTGATGACCTTTTCGGGCGTGCCGGTGAACTTGGCGCGCAGCCGCTCGTCCTGCACGCACACGCCCACCGGGCAGGTGTTGCTGTGGCACTGGCGCACCATGATGCAGCCCATGGCGACCAGCGACAGGGTGCCGATGCCATATTCCTCTGCGCCCAGGATCGCCGCGATCACGATGTCGCGCCCGGTCTTGAGCCCGCCATCGGTGCGCAGCTTCACCCGATGCCTCAACCCGTTGAGCGTGAGCACCTGGTTCGCCTCGGACAGGCCCATTTCCCAGGGCGTGCCGGCGTACTTGATGCTGGTCTGGGGCGATGCGCCCGTGCCGCCGACATTGCCCGAGACGAGGATCACGTCGGCATGCGCCTTGGCGACGCCCGCCGCGATCGTGCCGATGCCCGCCGCCGAGACCAGCTTCACGCAGACGCGCGCATGCGGGTTGATCTGCTTGAGGTCGTAGATCAGCTGCGCCAGATCCTCGATCGAATAGATGTCGTGGTGCGGCGGCGGGCTGATCAGCGTCACCCCCGGCGTCGAGTGACGCAGCTTGGCGATATATTCGGTCACCTTGAAGCCGGGCAGCTGGCCGCCCTCGCCGGGCTTTGCCCCTTGTGCGACCTTGATCTCGATCTCCTCGCACGCGCCGAGATATTCTGCGGTGACGCCGAACCGGCCCGATGCGACCTGCTTGATGCCGCTATTGGCATTGTCGCCATTGTCGCGCGGCGAATAGCGTTCGGAGGCCTCGCCGCCCTCGCCCGAGACCGCCTTGGCGCCGATGCGGTTCATCGCGATCGCCAGCGTCTCATGCGCTTCGGGCGACAGCGCGCCCAGCGACATGCCAGGCGTGACGAAGCGCTTGCGGATTTCGGTGATCGCCTCGACCTCGTCGAGCGGCACCGGCTTGGCCGCGTAGTTGAACTCCATCAGGTCGCGCAGGTACACCGGCGGCAGCTCGCGCACGCCTGCGGCGAACTGCAGATATTGC
The DNA here is from genome assembly GCF_013607875.1 of Blastomonas ursincola. Taxonomy (GTDB): domain Bacteria; phylum Pseudomonadota; class Alphaproteobacteria; order Sphingomonadales; family Sphingomonadaceae; genus Blastomonas; species Blastomonas ursincola. The sequence goes on along the minus strand of NZ_VDES01000005.1, from coordinate 62,273 downwards.
GAATAGCTGTCCTTGGCGACCGCGGTTTGCAGCAGGTGCATCAGCCCGGCGGAATAGGCATGCGCCTCGCCGCCGTCGCGCTGCTTGTAGAAGCCGCCGATCGGCAGCCGCGCGACATTGCTGTCCCACGCTGCCTCGTGCCGCAGCTTGGCATTGAGGTGCAGCGAGGCATAGCCTTCGCCCGAGATCTTCGACGGCATGCCGGGGAACAGGTCGTTGACCAGCGCGCGGCTCAATCCAACCGCCTCGAAATTGTATCCGCCGCGATAGCTCGAGATCACCGCGATGCCCATCTTGGACATGATCTTGAGCAGGCCTTCGTTGATCGCCTTGCGGTAATTGGCGATGCACTTGTCGAGGCTGATGTCGCCGCACAGGCCGCGCGCCTGGCGGTCGGCGATCGACAATTCGGCGAGCCAGGCGTTGACCGTGGTCGCACCCGCGCCGATCAGCACCGCGAAATGGTGCGTATCGAGGCACTCGGCGGTGCGCACGTTGATCGAGGCATAGGCGCGCAGCCCCTTGCGCACGAGATGCGTGTGCACGGCGGCGGCCGCGAGGATCATCGGCACGCCGATATGGTCCTCGTCGGCCTTCTCGTCCGAGAGGAAGATCTCGGTGCTGCCTTCGCGCACCGCCTGTTCGGCTTCGTTGCGGATGCGGGTGATCGCGGCGCGTAGCTGTTCGGGTCCGCCCTCGGCCGGGAAGACGCAGTCGATATCGGCGACCAGCCGCCCGAAATCGGCCTTGAGCCGGCCCCACTCGGCATTGGTCAGCACCGGGCTGTCGAGCACAAGCACGCGCTCGTTCTGGCTGTCCTGCTCGAGGATGTTGGCGAGGTTCGAAAAGCGCGTCTTCAGGCTCATCACATGCCGTTCGCGCAAGCTGTCGATCGGCGGGTTGGTGACCTGGCTGAAATTCTGGCGGAAGAACTGCGCGATCGGGCGCGGCTTGGCGCTGACCACCGCGAGCGGGGTATCGTCGCCCATCGACCCGATGGCTTCCTTGCCGTCCTCGGCCATCGGCGCGAGGATCGTCTCCATGTCCTCGATGGTCAGGCCCGCCGCGACCTGACGCCGGGTCAGTTCGGCGCGGTTCATCTCGGCGATGCTGTCGGGTCCGGCAGGCGGCAGGTCATGGATCGAGCGGAAGCCCTTGACCAGGTCACGATAGGGCTGCTCGGCGGCGATCCGGTCCTTGATCTCGCGATCGTGATAGAACTTGCCCTCGTGCAGATCGACCGCGATCATTTGGCCCGGCCCCAGCCTGCCCTTCTCGACGATGCTGCTTTCGGGCAGCACGACCATGCCGGTTTCCGACCCGATGACGAGCAGATTGTCGTTGGTGAGGCTGTAGCGCAGCGGGCGCAGCGCGTTGCGGTCGACGCCCGCCACCGCCCAGCGGCCATCGGTCATCGCCAGCGCCGCCGGGCCGTCCCAGGGTTCCATCACGCTCGCCATATATTCGTACATCGCCTTGTGCTCGGGCGGCAGCACCTGGTCGCCCTGCCAGGCCTCGGGCACCAGCATGATCTTGGCGGTGGGGGCTTCGCGGCCCGAGCGGCAGATCGCCTCGAACACCGCATCGAGCGCCGCCGTGTCGGAAGCGCCTGCGGGGATCACCGGCTTGATGTCCTCGCTGTTCTCGCCAAAGGCCAGCGACGCCATCTTGATCTCGTGGCTCTTCATCCAGTTCTTGTTGCCCCGGATGGTGTTGATCTCGCCATTATGCGCAAGACAGCGGAACGGCTGGGCCAGCCACCATTGCGGGAAGGTGTTGGTCGAATAGCGCTGGTGGAAGATCGCGATACGGCTCTCGAAGCGCGGATCGGTAAGATCGGGATAGAAGACCGACAGGCTCTCGGCGAGGAACAGGCCCTTGTAGATGATCGAGCGGCACGACAGCGAGCAGATGTAGAAATCGCTGATCTGCGCGGCGATCACCTTGTTCTCGATCCGGCGGCGGACGAGATAGAGCTGCTTTTCGAACTCGGCGATATTCTGTTCGTCGGGCATGGGTCCGGCGATCATGATCTGCTCGATCTCTGGCCGAGTGCGCTGCGCCTTGTCGCCGATGACCGCGATGTTCACCGGCACCTGGCGCCAGCCATAGATGGTATAACCCGCCTCGATGATCTCGCTCTCGACGATCGTGCGGCACGTTTCCTGCGCCTGAAGATCGGTGCGCGGCAGGAAGACCATGCCGACCGCGAGCTTGTTGGGCAGCACCTTGTGGCCGCTGTCCGCAATCGCGTCGTCGAAGAAGCGCACCGGCAGGTCGACATGCAAGCCCGCGCCATCGCCGGTCATGCCATCGGCATCGACCGCGCCGCGGTGCCAGACCGCCTTCAGCGCATCGATCGCGCTTTCGACGACACGGCGCGAGGGCCGCCCGTCGGTCGCCGCAACCAAGCCGACGCCGCAGGCATCGGATTCGGTATCCGGGCGATACATGCCTTCGCGGGCAAGGCGTTCATGCTCGGGCGTGGGAAAATGGGTCATGTCTCGTGTCTTTCGTCTCGACCGGCCGGGGCGTCGCGCTCATCCGGCCAGGTCCGTCATCTTGCTCAGGCGGCGACCATTTCGGCCCCGGCGCGGGCCTTGGCCTTCAAATATTTGTGCATGTGCTCGGCAACATCGCGGCCGTCGCGGATCGCCCAGACCACCAGCGAGGCACCGCGCACGATATCGCCTGCGGCAAACACGCCATCGAGGCTGGTCATCATCGTCTTGTGGTCGACGCGCAGCGTGCCCCAACGCTGGACCGAGAGCTCGTCGCAGCCGAATGCGACCGGCAGGTCCTCGGGATCGAAGCCCAGGGCCTTGATGACGAGGTCGGCCGGGACCGAGAAATCGCTGTCGGGATCGGGCTCGGGCGCGCTGCGGCCCGAAGCGTCGGGCGCGCCCAGGCGCATGCGGCTGGCGCGGACCGCTGTCGCGTGCGGCGTGCCCTCGACCGCGACGGGTCCGGAGAGCCAGACGAACTCGACGCCCTCTTCCTCGGCATTGAGCACCTCGCGCTGCGACCCGGGCATGTTGATCCGGTCGCGGCGGTAGAGGCACTTGACCGAGGCCGCGCCCTGGCGGACGGCGGTGCGCACGCAATCCATCGCGGTATCGCCGCCGCCGATGACGACAACATGCTTGCCTGCGGCGTTCAGCGCGCCGCTATCGAAAGCGGGCACGTCATCGCCAAAGCCCTTGCGGTTCGAGGCAATGAGATAATCAAGCGCGGGGACGACGCCATCCGCACCGATGCCCGGCACCTTGATATCGCGCGCCTTGTAGACGCCGGTCGCGATCAGCACCGCGTCGTGCTTCTCGCGCAGATCGTCCATGCTGGCGTCGCGGCCGACCTCGAACCCGCAATGAAAGACGATGCCCGCTTGCTCGAGCCGCGCGACGCGGCGCATGACGACGTCCTTTTCGAGCTTGAAGCCGGGAATGCCATAGGTCAGCAGCCCGCCCGCGCGGTCGTGCCGGTCGTAGACATGCACGTCATAGCCGCCCATGCGCAGATATTCGGCTGCGGTCAGGCCAGCAGGCCCGGCGCCAATGATGCCGACCGACTGGCCCCGCGGCTTGCCGACCAGCACCGGCTCGACCCAGCCCTGCTCCCAGGCGGTGTCGGTGATGTACTTTTCCACCGAGCCGATGGTGACCGCGCCGTGCCCGGAAAACTCGATCACGCAATTGCCCTCGCACAGACGATCCTGCGGGCAGATGCGGCCGCAAATCTCGGGCATGGTCGAGGTGAGGTTCGACATCTCATAGGCTTCGCGCAGCCGCCCTTCGGCGGTCAGGCGCAGCCAGTCGGGGATATGGTTGTGCAGCGGGCAATGGGTCGAGCAATAGGGCACGCCGCATTGCGAGCAGCGCGCCGACTGCGCCTGCGCAGCGCTGCCGTCGAACTTGTCCGAGATCTCCTCGAAATCGTCGGCGCGGTCCTCGGCGCTGCGCTTGGGCGGATAGGCCTGACCGCGATCGACGAATTGCAGCATCGCGAGCTTTTCCGCCGCGAGCGCCGCTGCGGTTGCTACTGTGTAGTCGTGCTGGTCAGCCATGCCCCTGCCTTCATTTACGCAATCGATAGGCGCGCGAAAAATTGCGCGCGCCGCAACTGACGCAGCTTTAGGCGATCATGAACGCAGAGTCACGCATTTTTCTGTCAATAGGTCAGCATTGTTGACTATTGATCCGCGATAAGGATCATTTCGTCGCAGCCTGGGACAATTTCCCGACCTTAACAGGTCCGTATCGGCCCTATCGGTTGGCAAGCCATATCAGGGCTGCCGCGCCCGCGACGATGCGATACCAGGCGAAGGGCACGAAACCGTAACGCGTGATGATCTTGAGGAACGCCTTGACCACGACCAGCGCGACGATGAACGACACGACGAACCCGATCGCGATCGCCCCGAACTCGTCCGGGGTGAGCATGTCGCGGTTCTTGTAGAGCTGCAGCACCGTCGCGCCGGTGAGCGTCGGCAGCGCGAGGAAGAAGCTGAATTCGGCGGCGGTCTTGCGATCGACGCCCATCGCCATCGCGCCCAGGATGGTCGCGCCCGAGCGGCTGACCCCCGGAATCATCGCGATGCACTGAACGAGACCAATGCCGATCGCGGTCTTGAACGGCACGCCGGCAACGCCGCCGGCATCGCTCGTCTTGGTGAGCTTCTCGACCACCAGGATCGCGACCCCGCCGATGATCAGCGCCCAGGCGACGACCACCGCATTCTCCAGCAGCTTGTCGATCTGGTCGCCGAACGCCAGACCCAGGATGACAGCCGGGAAGAAGGCGATCAGCAGGTTGCGCGTGAACGCGACGGCAGATGGCTCCCAGCGCATCAGCCCCGCAAGCACATCCATGAAGGTGCGCCAGTAAAGCACCACGATCGCGAGGATCGCGCCCGGCTGGATCGCGATGTTGAACACCGCCCAGGCCTCGGCATCGAAGCCGAGCAGTTCGGTCGCGAGAATGAGATGTCCGGTGGAAGAGACCGGCAGAAACTCGGTCAGGCCTTCGACGATTCCCAGCAATATGGGGATGAGATACATTTCGATCATGCCGCCTTAAGAAAGACGGCATGGTCCCAAGTCAACCGGTTATCGGGTGCCTATCAGGCGGAAAGGCTGGCGGTCAGCTTGGCGAATGCCTCCTGCGACACCCCGGCCACGCCCTCGCGCCAGCGCGCCGGATCGGCGGTCATCGTGTACTTGCGCGACTTGTTGGTGCCCACCCCGCCGAGAAAGCCGATGACATTGCTCACCGTCTCGAGCGTCTTAGCGGTGCCGCCGGTGGTATCCGCGAACGTGCCGTAATCGCCGCCCATCGCTACCGGTTCCTTGAGCACCACCGACCCGATCTTGCCGCCCGGCGCGAACACGGTGAGCTGGCTGGCATCGGGAAAGGCGGCGAGGCTCGACTTGACCTTGACCGAAGAGCTGTTGGTGAACCAGCCGCCATAGCTGTCGGCATCGGCGAAATCGACGAGCAGCAGCGCGTTGATCACCGGCAGGCCCGACGACTTGGCATAGGTCTTCGCATTGGCGCTGGCATAGCCGACACTCATGTTGAAACTGAAATCGAAGCCGCCGCCGGTCATGATGCCCAGCCATTCGACCAGCACCACCGGATCACCCAGCGCGGCGGGGCTGAACAGCCGCGCCTTGGCCTTGTCGTCGCGCCCGGTGATCAGCGTGCGTTCCTCGCCATTGGGCAGCGGCTTGACCTGCTTGCCATAGGCCGCGAGCAGCCCCTGCCGGTCGGCCAGCGTGATGCCCATCGACGTCAGCCGGTCAGTGAACGCGGCATAGGCTGCTTCGGTGGCATCCTTGAAATCGGCGTCGGTCAGCCCGGCGAGATAGCTGCGCGCAGTCGATTTGCCGCCAAAACCGCCGCCCATCAGTCCGCCGCCGGCCTTGGCGCGGTCGATCCGCTCGGTGAGAAAGCCCACCGCGAACGATCCGATCACCGCCTGACGAATCCCGGCGAGCGCTGCCGGGTTCTTCACCGACACCGGCGACTTGGCCTTTTTCGCGGCCAGAACCGGCGAAGGCAGCGCAGCGAGCGCGGCAGCGCTCGCCGAAGCGATCAGAAAATGGCGGCGGTCGATCGTCATCATGTCCCCCTTGAGCGAAGCGACGATCCCGGCGGGCGCTGAACCCGCCGGGATCGCCTTTTCATCACCTGTCACCGGCCAGCAGGGTCGCGGTTTGCTGAATGTTCGGTGGCCGATGATGAAAAGCGGATGCTTCGTTGAAGACAGGCTTAAGCCGCTGTTTCCCATCGCCACACCCCGATTGGGGGGGATTTGATGTCGGGTGCGATCAATGGCTGACAGCGCATGGAGAATATGGCAGCATGACTGCCAATAATTCGCCGGACGCAAGGCGATCGAAACAGGAGGGTGCAGATGAAACGGGTTTTGAAAGCGGGCGCGATGGGGATCGCGCTGATCAGCGGCGCGGCCGCGCAGGCGCAGCTCAGCGATGCCGAGCGCGCGGCGGTGCTCGCGCGGCTTCCTGCCGACGACGGCAGCGACATGACCGACGCGACGCGCGGCAAGATCGCCGAAATTCCGGGCGGCGTGATCAAGACCACCGACGGCAAGACCGTGTGGGACGCATCCGCCTTCGACTTCCTCAACGCCGAGGCTGCGCCTGCGACGGTCCACCCTTCGCTCTGGCGGCAGGCGCGGCTCAATCATATCCACGGGCTGTTCGAGATCGTCCCCGGCAAGGTCTGGCAGCTGCGCGGCTATGACATTGCGGTGATGACGATCATCTCAGGCAAGACCGGCTGGATCGTGGTCGATCCGCTGCTGACCGAAGAGGCCGCCGCCGCCGCGATGCAGCTGGCCGAGAGCAAGATCGGCAAGCGCCCGATTTCCGCCGTGCTGTTCAGCCACAGCCATGCCGATCATTTCGGCGGGGTGGGCGGCATCCTTTCACCCGACGACGCAAAGAAGCGCAAGGTGCAGATCGTCGCGCCGCACGGCTTTGCCGAAGAGGCGGTGAGCGAGAATGTGCTCGCGGGCAACGCGATGACCCGCCGGTCGAGTTACATGTTCGGCACCGCGCTCGCGCCGGGGGCGCAAGGCCGGGTCGACAACGGCCTGGGCACCGGGCTGTCGATCGGCACCACCGGTTACATGGCCCCGACGATGCTGATCGGCCCCGAAGGCGGGCTCAAGGTGATCGACGGGGTGCGCTTCGATTTTCTGGACGCGGCAGGCACCGAGGCTCCGGCCGAATTCCTGTTCTACCTCCCCGATTTCAAGGTGCTGCACACCACCGAGGTTGCGGTGAAGACGCTGCACAACATCCTGACGCTGCGCGGCGCGCAGGTGCGCGATGCGCTGCGCTGGTCGAAGATCATCGACAAGGCGCTGGTAAAATGGGGGGGCGAGGCCGAGGTCCAGATCGCCTCGCACAACTGGCCGACCTGGGGCCAGGCGCGGGTGGCGGCCTATCTGGAAAACCAGCGCGATGCCTATCGCTATGTCCATGACCGCACCCTGGGACGGGCGAATGCGGGCATGACGCTGCACGAGGTCGCCGATGGCATTGCCGAACCGGCGGCGCAGCAGGCGGCTTATGCCGCGCGCGGCTATTACGGCACGATCAACCACAATATGAAGGCGACCTATCAGCGCTATTACGGCTGGTGGGACGGCGTTCCCGCGAATTTCAACCCGTTGCCCCCGGTCGCCGCCGGCAAGGGCTATGTCGAACTGGCGGGTGGCGCGGACAAGCTGCTCGAAGCGGGCAAAAAGGCGCAAGCGGCGGGCAACCATCGCTGGGCCGCCGAGCTCTTGAACCATCTGGTCTTTGCCGAACCGGGCAACGCCGCCGCCAAGGCCGCATTGGCCGACAGCTACGAGGCGCTCGGCTTTGCGGCCGAATCGGGCATCTGGCGCAATTACTATCTGGCGGGCGCGGCGACGCTGCGCGGGACCGAATTGCCGCGCAAGGGGGCAAGCACGCAGAGCCGCAGCTTCATCAGCGCCATCCCCACGGCGGAATTCTTCGATGCGCTGGCGACGCGCTTTGCCGCCGAGCGCGCGGGCAACATGCGCGCGCGCATCAACTTCATCCTGCCCGACACCAAGGAAACGCTCGGCATCATGGTCAATGGCGATGTCGAGGTGCCGCGCTATGGCGCGACGCTCGCCGATGCCAATGCCACGGTGACGCTCAATCGCAAGGATTTCGACGCGATCGTGATCGGCGAGACCGATTTCCCGACGCTGATGCGATCGGGCGCGATGAAGATCGACGGCGATTCGGGGCTGTTCCTGCGCTGGCTGATGCTGCACCCGCCGTTTGACCCGGCCTTCGCGGTGGTGACGCCCTGATCCCTATTCGGCAGTCAGCGGGCGGGCGAGCAGCGCGGCGACGGCATCGCCTGCCGCGACCTGGCCCGCGAGCAGCGCGCACACGGTATCGACGATCGGCATCGCGACGCCACGCGCTTTCGCCACGCGCTGCAGCACCGGCGCGGTGAACGCGCCTTCGGCCACCGTCGCGCGGTCGGCGAGCACGTCGGCGGCCTTGCGTCCCTCGCCCAGCGCCTTGCCGAGCGAGAAATTGCGCGAGCTCATCGACGAGCAGGTAAGCACCAGATCGCCGAGGCCCGACAGGCCCGAGAGCGTCTCGGCCTGCGCCCCGCAGGCGAGGCCGAAGCGCGTCATTTCGGCAAAGCCGCGCGCGATCAGGGCGGCGCGGGCGTTCTGGCCGAGGCGGAGCCCCTCGACCACGCCGCAAGCGATCGCGAGCACGTTCTTGACCGCGCCGCCGATTTCCGCGCCGATGATGTCGGTGCTGAAATACGGGCGGAAGGCAGGTCGCCAGATCAGCGGCGCGATCCGGTCCCATTGTGCTTCGCTTTCGCATGCCAGCGTCACGGCGGTCGGCTGGCCGTTTGCCACCTCATGCGCGAAGGTGGGGCCGGACAACACGGCAAGCGGGCGTCCCGGCGCAGCGGCGCGCGCGGCATCCACCATCAGCTCGCCGGTCGCTTCCTCGATGCCCTTGCAGCAGAGCACCAGATCCCCCTCGCCCTGCGGCAGCCCGGCGAGCACGCGGCGCATGTGCTGCGCGGGCGTGACCACCAGCAGCATCGGCAGATCGGCAAGGTCGGCCAGATCGGTGGTGGCGCGGATGCCGGGATTGAGGTCAATCCCGGCGAGATAAGGCGTATTGCGGTGCTGCGCGTTGACCTCTTCGACCACCGGCGCTTCGAACGCCCAGAGCCGCACCGCGCGCCCGTCGCTCGCCAGCATCTGCGCCAGCGCGGTGCCCCAGGCACCGCCGCCGATCACGCCCACCGCCTGCTTGCTCATGCCTTCACCCCCGCGCCGCGCGCGGCTTCTGCTTCGGGATCGAGCGGCCAGCGCGGACGTGCGGGCAGATCGAGCGGATCGGTCAGCCCCAGCGCGAACCGCTCCGCCCCTGCCCAGCCGATCATCGCGGCATTGTCGGTGCACAGCCAGAGCGGCGGGGCGACAAAACCCATATCGTGCCGGGCGGCGAGGGATTCGAGCGCGGCACGGATCGCGCCGTTCGCCGCGACTCCGCCTGCGACGACGAGGGTCTTGGGTTTGCCTGGCGTGGCACCAGCAAATGCGGTCTCAACATTCTCCGCGTTCCCGAGCGAAGTCGAGGGACGCATGCGCGACCCTTTGCGATCACGTCCCTCGACTTCGCTCGGGACAAACGGGGAATGGGTTGAACTGGACTGGGAAAGCGCTCGCTCCAGCCGATCGACCAGGCAATCCACGACCGCCTGCTGAAACCCCGCCGCAATGTCCTCGGGCCGGTGCGTGCCGCTCTGCACCGCGCGCAGCACTGCACTCTTCAGGCCCGCGAACGAGAAATGCGGCTCGGCGCTGCCCAGCAGCGGGCGTGGCAACGGCACTGCCTTCGGATCGCCCTGCCTGGCCAGCGCCTCGACGCGCGGCCCGCCCGGATAGCCCAGCCCCAGTATCTTGGCCGTCTTGTCGAACGCCTCTCCCGCCGCATCATCGATCGTCGTCGCCAGCCTGCGATACTGGCCCACGCCATCGACGCGCAGGATCTGGCAATGCCCGCCCGAGACGAGCAGCAGCAGATAGGGGAATTCAAGGCTCGCGTCGGCGAGGCGCGGCGAGAGCGCATGGCCTTCGAGATGGTTGACCGCGATCAGCGGCTTGCCCGCCGCCATCGCCAGCGCCTTGGCAGTGACCAGGCCGACCATCACCCCGCCGATCAGCCCCGGCCCTGCGGTCGCGGCGATCGCGTCGACATCGTCAAGCACCAGCCCGGCATCCTTGAGCGCGGCTTCGATCAGCGGGGTCAGCACCTGCACATGCGCGCGCGCCGCGATCTCGGGCACCACGCCGCCATAGGGCTTGTGCGCCTCTTCCTGCCCCGCCAGCCGGTGCGCCAGCACCGTGCGGTCCGACCCGATCAGCGCCGCCGCGCTCTCGTCGCAGCTCGATTCGATGCCCAGGATGATTGCCATAAGGCTTCCCCTTATCGGCATACGCCGCTAGCACAAGGGCATGGGTAACGAGACACATGCGGGCCTGCCCGAGGGGATAGCGGAAATTCTGGAACAAAGGCCGATCCGGCTGGGCACGCGCGCCTCGCCGCTGGCCATGGCGCAGGCGCGGATGACCGCCGCTGCGCTTCGCGAGCGTTGGGGCTTGACCGAGGATCAGGTCGAACTCTCCCCCGTGGTGGCGAGCGGGGACCGCATCACCGACCGCCCGCTTGCCGATGTCGGCGGCAAGGCCTTGTGGACGCGCGAGCTCGACTGGTCATTGGGCGGCGGCGCGATCGACCTGTCGGTGCATTCGATGAAGGATGTCGAGACCGTCCGGCCCGATGCTTTCCACATCGCCGCAATGCTGCCGCGCGCCGATGTGCGCGACGTGCTGCTGGGCGCGACCAGCATCGAGGCGTTGCCGCAAGGTGCGCGCTTCGGCACCAGCTCGCCGCGCCGCGCCGCGCAGATCCGCAGCATTCGCCCGGACATCACCACCGTGCTGTTCCGCGGCAATGTCGCCACGCGCATCGGCAAGCTGCAGGCGGGCGAGGCCGATGCGACGCTGCTCGCCGCCGCCGGGCTCGATCGCCTCGGCGAAACGCTCGATGGGCTCGTCTCGGCGCGGCTCGACAGCGATACCTGGTTGCCTGCCCCCTCGCAGGGCGCGGTCGGCGTGGAGGTGCGCGCCGATGACGCTCCGATGCGCGCGCTGATCGGCGGCATCGACAACGCCCCCACCTCGATCTGCGTGCGCGCCGAACGCGCGCTGCTGTTCGCGCTGGGCGGCGATTGCCATTCGGCGGTGGCGGCACTCGCGCGGATGGATGGCGAGACGGTCCACCTGCGCGCGATGCTCTATTCGGAAGATGGTGCCGAGCACGTCGCGGGCGAGGCGCGCTTTGCCCCTGGCGATGCGCAGGGCCCGGCCAGCCTTGCTGCCGAACTGCTCGCCCGCGCCCCCGAGACGATCACCCGGCTGTTCAACCCCGCGTGATGGCAGGCGCGCGCATCATCGTGCTGCGCCCGCAGCCCGGCGCGACCGCGACCGCACAGGCGCTGCGCGCCAACGGTCACGACCCGCTGGTGACCCCGCTGTTCGCGATCGAGCCGGTCGCCTGGACGCCCGCCGACCCGCAAGCCTATGACGCGCTGCTCGTGGGCAGCGCCAATGTGTTCCGCCATGGCGGCCCGGCCCTCGCCGACCTCAAGGGCCTGCCGGTCTATGCCGTTGGCGGCAAGACCGCGCGCATGGCGAGCGATCTGGGCTTCCGCGTGCGCGGCCAGGGCACGGGAGGCCTTGCCGCGATGCTGCCGATGCTGGTCGAGGACGGGCATCTGCACGTGCTGCGGCTGGCGGGCGAGGACCGGGTCGATCTCCCCGCGTCGCGCCTGGCGATCGATACGCGCATCGTCTATCGCTCGCGCGCGCTGCCGATGCCCGATGCCCTTCGCGAGGCGCTGACGGGACCTGCGATCGTGCTGCTCCATTCGGCGCGCGCGGCACAGCATTTCGGCACGCTGGTCGACAGCGCAGGCATTGATCGTGGCCATATCAGCCTTGCGCTGTTCGCTCCGGCGCTGGTCGATGCAGCGGGCGACGGCTGGGCCAGCGTGCGCATCGCTGCCGCCGCTGACGACCGCGCCTTGCTGGACGTCGTCGCCACGCTGTGCCAGCATGAGGCGGGACGCCAACGGGCGAAAAAGCCGGAGACCGAATGAACGTGGATACACCCCGCCAGGCAAGCCCCAGCCAGGGGCAGGGGGCGAGCGGGCGCTCGCTGCTGATCCTGCTGCTGCTTGCCTTTGTCGGTGGAGCGGTGCTCTCCGGCTGGATCATCACCCGGTCCGGCTGGTTCGAAACGCCAGCCCCGCCCCAGGCTGCGATCGACCGCAACGTGATCACCGCAGATCCAGCCAGCCCGGCCCCTGCAGCGGTCCCGCCGTCGATGGCGACAGGGATGCTCAGCGGCCCGGTGCCACCCGGCGCGCTCGACCAGCGCGTGGCGGAGCTGGAAAACCGGCTGTCGCTGATCAACGTCCAGGCCCAGGCGGCGTCGGGCAATGCCGGGCGCGCCGAAGGGTTGCTGATCGCCTTTGCCGCGCGCCGCGCGCTCGACCGGGCATCGGCGCTGGGCTATCTGGAAGGCCAGTTGCAGCTGCGCTTCGGCACGGCGCAGCCCAATGCCGTGGCCACCATCATCCGCGCCTCGAAAAATCCGGTGACGATGGACCAGCTGCGCGCGCAGCTCGACGAGATCGGCCCCTCGCTGGGATCGGGCCGCGCTGCCAATGAGAGCTTCTGGGCGGCTCTGCATCGCGAGGCGAGCGAACTGTTCGTGATCGAACAGGCGGGCAAGGAATCGCAGACCCCGACCCAGCGCGTGCAGCGCGCGCGGCGCTATCTTGAGGCGGGCCGGGTCGAGGCCGCGCTCGGCGAGATCGAGAAGCTTCCCGGTCGCGCCAAGGCTGCGGACTGGATCGCCAAGGCGCGCAGCTATGCCGAGGCACGGCGCGCGCTCGACATCATCGAAAGCGCCGCGATCCTGGAGCCGCGCGGCCTGCGCGATGCGACCGGCCAGCCGATCGAGCAGCCATCGCCGCTGGCTCCGCCCGCAGGCTGAGGCCTGCCGATGCCTGAACCATTGCAAGACCCCGTGATCGTGCTGCTCGCAGGCGGGCAGTCGCGGCGGATGCAGGGACAGGACAAGGCGCTCGCCGAGATCGACGGGCAGCGCATGATCGACCGGGTGCTGGCCCGGCTCGCACGCCAGGCAGGCACGCTCTGGCTGTCGGCCGCGCACGATTATGCCACGGGCCTTGCCGTCATCCGCGACGAGGCCCGTGCACCCGCAGGCCCGGTCGGCGCGATCCGATCGATCGCGAGCGCGCTGCGCGCCCGGGGCGGCGACGCGTTCGTCACCTGTCCGGTCGATGCGCCGTTCGTCCCCGACGATCTGGCCGCGCGGCTGATGGTCGAGGCCCCGCTCGCCATGGCCGAGGCAGATGGCGCGCTGCAACCGGTGTTCGCGCTGTGGAGCGCACGCGCAGTGCTGCAGGCGCTGCCGCCCGATCGATGCCAGGAACGCTGGTCGCTGCAGCGGCTGGGCGAGGCCATCGGCATGCGCGCGGTGTGCTTTCCAGACGCCGGTGCCCTGATGAACGTCAATACGCCGCAAGATCTTGAAATCGCGCGCCGCCATGCGCTCGATACGCGTGGGAAACGGCTTGGCGAGGCCGGGTCAACGCGATATTCAGCATAGCGAAAGCCGAAAACCATATAGAGCGGCGCTTTGCCGCCGACACGCGACGCGGCACGCAGCAGGGAACACAGGGGCCAATCTGGCATGGCGGTGAAAGACAAGGGCGGCACGGCCGCACCCAGAAGCGGGGCCCGCCTCTGGTTCTGGCGCATCGTCAAGATCGGTGCCGCGACCAGCTTTTTCGGGCTGATCGCGCTGGTTGTCGCGGTGGCGACGGTGATGGGATCGCTGCCCAGCTTCAACGATCTCAAGTCCTCGCCCAACGGCCAGATGATCCTGGTCAAGGCCGCCGACGGCACCGAGATCATGCAGCTCGGCCCCAGTTTCGGCGAGTGGCTCGACATCGAGGACATCCCGCAGGTGATGAAGGATGCGATGATCTCGGTCGAGGACCGGCGCTTCGCCTATCATCCCGGCGTCGACGTGATCGGCATCGGCCGCGCGATCTTCACCACCGCGAGCGGCGGCGGACGGCTGCGCGCGACCTCGACCATCACCCAGCAGCTGGCGCGCAACATCTTCCTCAGCAACAGCCGCTCGTATACCCGCAAGATCCGCGAGGGCATCCTCGCGCTCGCGCTCGAGCAGAAGTTCAGCAAGGACCAGATTCTCGAGCTGTATCTCAACAAGGTCTATTTCGGCGGCGGCGCCTATGGCGTCGATTCCGCCTCACGCAAGTTCTTCAACCACGATGCGACCACGCTCTCGCTCGCCGAGGCAGCGATCATCGCCGGGCTGGTCAAGGCCCCGTCGCGCTATTCGCCCACCGCCGACAGCGAGGCAGCGATCGGCCGCGCCGGGGTGGTGCTGCAGGTGATGCAGGATGTCGGCACCATCACGCCCGCGCAAGCCGCCGAGGCCGATCTGGACGCGGTGAAGTTCGCGCCGGAAAAGGGCCAGAATTCGGTGCGCTATTTCACCGACTGGGCGCTGCCACAGCTCGATACGCTGATCGAGGGGAATGACGAGCCGATCGTGGTGTGGACGACGCTCGACCTCAATATGCAGCGTGCAGGGACCGCAGCAATCCAGGCCTATGTCCCCGGAGGCGCACAGGGAGCACTGGTCGCGCTCGACCGCGATGGCGCGGTGCGCGCGATGGTCGGCGGCACCGATTACGTCACCTCGAACTATAACCGCGCCGTCAGCGCCTTGCGTCAGCCGGGATCGGCGTGGAAGCTGTTCGTCTACATGGCCGCGCTCGAGGCGGGCTACAAGCCCGAGGACATCGTCACCGACGCGCCGATCACCATCGGCGGCTGGACCCCGCGCAACAGCGGCGGCAGCTATGCCGGCGACATCTCGCTGCGCACCGCCTTTGCCTATTCGAAGAACACCGTCGCCGCGCGTATCGGCGAGGATGTCGGCACCAGCACGATCGCCAACATGGCGCGCCGCTTCGGGATCACCACGCCGATCACCACCCTGCCCTCGATGGTGCTGGGATCGTCCGAAGTGCGCGTGATCGACATGGTGCGCGCCTTTGCCGGGGTCAGCTCGGGCGGCGTGGCCATCGCGCCCTATGGCATCACCAAGGTGACGACGAGCAAGGGCGAGCTGCTCTACCAGCACGAGGCGGACATGAGCCAGGTGCTGGTGCCCCCCTATGTCACGGCGGGCATGACCGACCTGCTGCAGACCGCAGTCAATGTCGGCACCGGCCGCGCCGCACAGATCGGCCGGCCCGTCGCGGGCAAGACCGGCACGACGAACAGCAACAAGGACGGCTGGTTCCTCGGCTTTTCGAGCGGCATCACCACCGGCGTGTGGATGGGCCGCGACGATGCCCGGCCCGTGGGCGGCCTCCAGGGC
The DNA here is from genome assembly GCF_013607875.1 of Blastomonas ursincola. Lineage (GTDB taxonomy): Bacteria > Pseudomonadota > Alphaproteobacteria > Sphingomonadales > Sphingomonadaceae > Blastomonas > Blastomonas ursincola. Next base: position 46,668 of record NZ_VDES01000005.1, on the reverse strand, counting down.
GGCACCGCGCCCGCGCGCGCCTTTGCCGCTTTCATGAAGGTCGCGGTAGCCAAGCGCAAGATCGAGCCGTTCGAGACCGAGCTCAAGCTTCCCGAATCCGAGCTGGAGCCCGATGACGAGGCCTATTTCGGCTCGCCCGACGACGTGATCTTCATCGACGAGAACGGCAATCCGGTCGGCCAGGGCGAAGGCATCAGCCCGCCCCAGAACGGCGGCGGCATCCCGGGCGAGGCGCAACAGCCCGAACGGCTCGACGAGAATTTCATCGACCGCGCTCTGGGCCGCGACACTCAGCCGCAACGCCCGCAGGTCCGCCAGGCCGAACCGCGCCCGCCAGTGCGCAGACCGCCGCCGAACCCGCAGGACGACCGGGTCGCGCCGAGATTGCGCGAGGAAGAGGGGCAGTAGGGCGGTACGGCGGGCGTCCAATTTCGGGCGTGAGCATTGCGATCAGTTATAGCAGACACCGCCTGATTTGCGGCTGATCGCAATTATTCTTGCTCAGACTTCTCCAGCCAGCCTTGGAAGTCGGGCGCGGTACCGAGCCGAGTTGCAACATGCAGCACCATATCGCCCGTCTTCACTACCCAGTGACTGGCTGTTTCAGCTGACCAACTCCCGTTTCGTATGGAAAGCCGCTCAAGCCATGAAGAACGATGCATCTGGATCAAGCCCCATGTCCCGCCATAGGGCACGCTTTCAGTGAGCAAAGGGACATCATCACCTGCAGCATAGATAGGGTCGGCGTACTCCTCATAGGCCTTGAACGCTTCGACGTTATTGAAAGCAATCGTCAGCCCACGAATGTGCGGCTCAAACTGGGGGAGGCCAGCTGCGGATAAGTCCCGAAAATATACATGGGCCGTAAGAAGGTTTTGCGACGCGTCGTATGAAAGGTCCAAAGCTGCAAGAGGAAGCTCGGGCAAATCGTCAGTCGGCACCCAGCGAACTGCTTGATCTTTGCGCATATGGCATTGTGACCCAATTTACGGACGGCAGCAATGGCGTCGCAAAACGAACGCAGGTCTTAGCATACCCCAGCTCCGCTCAGCCTGAGCTCGTCGAAGGCCCCGCTATGACTTCGGCGTGGGTGCATGGCCCCCTCTCCCAGCTTCGCCTAATTCGCTTCGCTCATAAGGCTTCGCAACCCTCTCCCTCGGAGGGGAGAGGGGGCTGCTCGCACAATCTCTCGAACGCAATCCTTGTCATTTATGCAAGACCAGGGACCATGATGTGAGGCGGCTGCATCATCGTAGCCTGACGGTGCCCCGCGATCGGGCTCCGGTGCGCGACAGTCGTCGCTTGTCTCGACATCCAGAAACGGGCGCTCGATGCAACGGGCTGCTCGCGCCAAGACAGCTGCATTTGTCACGTTGCCCTCGCCACTTGCTGCTATCAACGCATCCCGCGCGCGTTCCAGAGTAGCGCGATCGCCAGTAAGGTAGGCGGTAAACCCAGTAACATATGTGTTCCAATCAAGCGCGGCATCTGGAGCCTGATCCGCTCGTCGGGATGCAGCCGCTAGCAGCGCTGCGGCTGCACGCGTACCTGCATCTGCTCCGGAACGCGCGAGATTGCGCGACATGTGGAAGGTCGTGATCGCGTGCTGGCGGGTTGTCAGCAGCGGCCCTGTGGCGAGATAATCGCGGGCAGCCTCAACGGCTTGGACATAACAGCCTCGAGAGTTGTACCACATTGGCCCGCCAAGCTTCTGGGTATCAAACTCAAAGTCGTTCCATGAGCGAGCAGCATTACTGGTGCGGATCGCCAAGTCATAGCGACAAGCACTTGATGGCTGCGCCTCATCATTGGTGGGCGCGCCCTCACTTTGCGTATCGACCGTTGCCGCCGTAACGAGAGCAAAGAACAGAACTAGGAATGCCATAAGGCATCTTTCTCTGAATCGACCTGCTTTCGCAAGCGGTGTCTGGGATGTTGCTTGGAGCCAAGGTTGATGGACTGGGCGTCAACTCGGTGCCGCCGTTACAAGCTAGCGAGCGAGCGTCCGGAAGGGCAAGCTTGCGATTAGCCGGTAGAAACAGAAACGGGGTCGCTTCCCGAACGGCCAGCTTGTTCGAGGACAGCTTGAACGCCGCACCCCAAACGCAATCCGGCCCGGAAGCTTGCGCTGCCGGGCCGGATCGGTTTTCGGTTCTGTGCGGCGTCAGAAGCTTAGTGCTTCACGCCCGCCCAGACGTTGCGATAGGCCATATAGCCGAGGCCCGTCGCGATGATCAGGAAGATCAGCACGGCCCAGCCGGTCTGGTGGCGCTTTTCCAGCGTGGGCTCTGCGGTCCACACCAGGAACGCGGCGACGTCCTTGGCCATCTGTTCGCGGGTGGCGTTGGTGCCGTCCGAATAGGTGACGATGCCGTCGCTACCCAGCGGGTTGGCCATCGCGATGTTCAGGTTCGCGAAATAGGGGTTATAGTTGAGGCCCGGTCCCGGCATCGCGTCGGGGAACTTCTTGGCGAGTTCCGCCGGCGGATCCTGATAGCCGGTCAGCAGCGAATAGACATAGGCCGCACCGCCGTGACGCGCCTTGGTGATCAGCGAAAGATCAGGCGGCAGGGCGTTGTTGTTGGCGGCTCGGGCGGCGGTTTCGTTGGCGTGCGGCGAGGGGATATAGTCCTGCGGCAGCGGCTTGCGCGTGGTCGGCTCGCCCGTGGCCGGATCGATCGACGGGGTCTGCGTCGCCCAGTTGGCAGCGATCGCCTTCACTTCGTCCTCGGTATAGCCCAGCTCGGTCAGGTTGCGGAACGCGACCAGACGCATCGAGTGGCAGGCCGAGCAGACTTCCTTGTACACCTGGAAACCGCGCTGCAGCTGCTGGCGATCGAACTTGCCCATCGGACCATCGCTGCTCAGCGCCAGCTTCTTGGGGTGGAGGTGGAATTCATGTTCTGCCGTCGGCTGGGGCGGCTCGCTGATATAGGCGGCCGCGCCAACTCCGAAGGACACCAGCAGCCAGCCGCTGAAGAACAGCCCGACCAAAAATGCACCAATGCGAATCATGTCGAATGACTTTCCTTTTAGCGTCAGGGCTTATTCGGCGGGCTGCAGCGCAGGGCCACCAACCGAGCCGGAGCTGTCCTTGCCGAGCACCGCTTCGGTGATCGAGAAGGGCAGCGGCTTGGGCTTTTCGATCTTCGAGATGATCGGCAGGATGATCAGGAAGTGTGCGAAATAATAAGCCGAAGCCAGCTGGCTGAGCATCACATAGGGTTCTTCAGCCGGTGCGCCGCCGAGATAGCCGAGCAGCAGCACGTCCAGCACCAGGATGATGAAGAAGGTGCGGAACAGCGGACGATAGTTGCCCGAACGGACGGGCGAGCGATCGAGCCAAGGCAGGAAGAACAGCAGCAGGATCGATGCGAACATCGCCAGCACGCCGAGCAGCTTGGCCGGCACGATGAAGAAGTCGAAGGTGAAGGCGCGCAGGATCGCGTAGAACGGCCAGAAATACCATTCGGGAACGATGTGCGCCGGGGTCGAGAGCGGGTTGGCCGGGATGTAGTTGTCCGGGTGACCCAGTGCGTTCGGCGCAAAGAACAGCACCGAGCAGAACAGGATCAGGAACACGCCCAGGCCGAAACCGTCCTTCGCGGTGTAATAGGGATGGAACGGCACGGTGTCCGATTCCGACTTCACTTCCACGCCGGTCGGGTTCGACGAGCCCGGGATGTGCAGCGCCCAGATGTGCAGGATGACGACACCGGCGATGACGAACGGCAGCAGATAGTGCAGCGAGAAGAAGCGGTTCAGCGCGGCGTTATCGGGGGCGAAACCACCGAGCAGCCAGGTCTGGATCGGTTCGCCGACCAGCGGAATGGCGCCGAACAGGCCGGTGATCACCTTGGCACCCCAGAAGCTCATCTGGCCCCAGGGAAGCACATAGCCCATGAAGGCGGTCGCCATCATCAGCAGGAAGATGACCAGGCCGAGCAGCCAGATCATTTCGCGCGGCGCCTTGTACGAGCTGAAATAGAGGCCGCGGAAGATATGGATATAGACGACGATGAAGAAGAAGCTGGCGCCGTTGGCGTGCGCATAGCGCAGCATCCAGCCCCAGTTCACGTCGCGCATGATATGTTCGGTCGAATCGAAGGCGACCAGCGCGTTGGGCGCATAGTGCATCGCCATGATGATGCCGGTGACGATCTGGATGACCAGCGCGATGCCGGCGAGCACGCCGAAATTCCAGAAATAATTGAGATTGCGCGGCACAGGATAGCCGCCGCCGATCGCACCATAGACCAGACGGGGGAGCGGCAGGCGCTCATCCAGCCATTTGGTCAGATCGGACTTGGGTTCGTAGTGCTTGGCCCAGGAAAAGCTCATGATCTATGCTCCTCAACCGATCTTGATGACAGTGTCTGACAGGAATTCATATTCCGGCACTTCAAGGTTCTTCGGCGCCGGACCCTTGCGGATGCGCGCGGCGGTATCATAATGCGAACCATGGCACGGGCAGAAATAGCCGCCGAATTCGCCCTTCACCTCACCGGCGGCCGCGCCCAGCGGCACGCAGCCGAGATGCGTGCAGACGCCCAGCGTCACCAGCCAGTTGGTCTTGCCCGGCAGCGTGCGATCGGCAAGCGACTGCGGATCGCGCAGCGACGCCACGTCGACCTTGTCGGCTGCGGAAATTTCTTCCGGCGTCAGGTTGCGGATAAACATGGGCTGTTTTCGCCACACGGTCTTGATCGCCTGGCCCGGCTGCACCGCCGAGACATCGACCTCGGTCGAGGCCTGCGCCAGCACGTCCTTGCTGGGCGCCATCTGCGTAATCAGCGGGATCAGCACCGATGCGCCACCGACGCCAGCAAAGCTGACCGCGGCGATGTTGATGAAATCGCGGCGACGCACGCCATCGGATTCGACGGCAGCGGTGCCATCTTGATTCATCGTGACTTGTTCTGCCATGTCGCTAACCTGACCCTCAAGTTATTGAAAAGGATACGTTTTTTATCGATATAGGAAGCGGCATGGCACGGCTTCGCCCCTGGCCCGTCCGCATGATTGCGGGCCTGATAGACGCAAAATCGTCATCTTGCCAACAGGGAAATTGGCGCGCCGCAGCATCATTCCGCCGATTCTGCGCCGTTATGCCGTGCCGTGCACGCGCCGGACCGAGCAGGACAGGTGACAGCCGCGCCGCGCGCGCTATGAAGGGGCGATGCGCATTGCCCTGTACCAACCCGAAATCGCCGGAAATGTGGGAGCCATTCTCCGCCTGGCCGCTTGCCTGGCGGTGCCGGTGGAGATCATCGAGCCTTGCGGCTTCGTGTTCGACGACAAGCGGCTGAAGCGCGCGGCGATGGATTACGGTCCGCTCGCCGAGATGACGCGTCATGCCGACTGGCCAAGCTTTCGGGCGTTCGCGCGCGACAGCGGCGCGCGGCTCGTGCTGATGAGCAGCAAGGCCAGCACAAGCATCTACCGCACCGCGTTCCAGGACAATGACATCCTGCTGATGGGCTCGGAAAGCGCAGGCGTTCCGGATCATGTGCGCGACGCCTGCGACCTGCAGACCACCATTCCGATGACCGCGGGTGTCCGATCGCTGAACATATCGGTTGCCACCGGGATTGCGCTGGGCGAGGCGCTGCGGCAGACACGAAGACTGGGTGAGGCATGATCGGCCATCACCATATAGGGGAGCGCGATGACTGACTGGACCGAACAGAAGCCCAAGGCCCGCGCGTGGTTTGAAAGCCTGCGCGACGCGATCTGCGCCGAATTCACCGCGATCGAACGCGAGGCGGGAAGCGATGCGAGCTTCGAATATACCCCCTGGGAGCGGACCGAGGCGGACGGATCGCCCGGCGGCGGCGGCGTTCGCGGGCTGATCAAGGGCAAGGTGTTCGAAAAGGCCGGCGTCAACGTGTCGACCGTCGAGGGCCGGTTCAGCGAGGAATTCGCCAAATCGATCCACGGCGCGGGCGAGGACCCGCGCTTCTTTGCGACCGGAATAAGCCTGGTCGCCCATATGTCGAATCCGCACGTGCCTGCGGTGCATATGAACACCCGTTTTCTTGTGACCACCAAGGCATGGTTCGGCGGTGGAGCCGATCTCAACCCGCCGCTGCCCTACGCGCAAGATACGGACGATTTTCACAGCCGGATGCAGGCGGCGTGCGACGCGCACAATCCGGACTATCATGCGAAGTTCAAGGCCTGGGCCGACGACTATTTCTATATCCCCCACAGAGGCGTGCACCGCGGCGTCGGCGGCATCTTCTACGATCATCTCGAATGCCCGGACGAGGCCGCGTTCGATGCGAATTTCGCCTTCACCCAGGATGTCGGCCGCGCGTTTCTGGACATTTTCCCCGCGCTGGTGCGCCGGCGGATGGGCCAGGAATTTTCGCCTGCCGAAAAGCACCAGCAGCTGGTCTGGCGCGGCCGCTATGCCGAATTCAACCTGATCCACGATCGCGGCACATTGTTCGGCCTCAAGACCGGCGGCAATATCGACGCCATCCTGATGAGCCTGCCGCCCGAAGCGGTCTGGGAATGAGCCGATGACGATCGAGCGGCTCGACCATGTCAACATCATCACCGATGATCTCATGGGCACCGCACGCTTCTATGCCGAGCTGCTCCAGCTCGAGATCCGCCTCGCGCCGCCGCCGCTGACGCCCGACAATGCCCGCTGGGCGTACGATGCGGCGGGCAACGCGGTGGTGCATATCAACAGCACCGACTGCCCGCGCACCTATGACCGCGCGGTCACCCCCGGGCCGACCGGATCGATCCACCACGTCGCCTTCCGTTGCCGGGATTATCCCGCGATGGTCGCCCGGCTCGAGGCGCGCGGAGCGGACTATCGCGTCAACGAGGTCGAGGCGATCGGCCTCAAGCAGCTGTTCACGCTCGACCCGAACGGGGTATTGCTCGAGCTCAATTTCTTCGCGGGGTAAACGCAAAAAGGGGTGCGGCCGCTGGTGCAGCGCGCGCCCCTCTTGCGGGAATGGAGCTGGCTATCAGCCGTTCACATCGGCCTGGGTCACCGGGACGATGCGGATCTCGACGCGGCGGTTCTGGGCGCGTCCATCCTCGGTGGTGTTCGATGCGACGGGCTGCGATTCGCCGAAGCCGCGCGTGGCCAGGCGCGCCGACTGGACGCCGCGCGTGGTCAGATAGCTCGCCACCGACTGCGCACGGCGTTCGGACAGGGTCTGGTTGTACGCATCGCTGCCGGTCGAATCGGTATGGCCGTATACGTCGATATAGGTGCTCTCGTACTGGACCAGGGTCGACGCGACATCATTCAGCGTGTTGCGGAATTCGGGCTTCACCGCCGAGCTGTCGACATCAAAGGTCACCTGGCTCGGCATGTTGAGCAGCAGGCTGTCGCCGTCGCGGACGACGTCGATGCCGGTGCCAGCGGTCTTCTGGCGCAGTTCGCGCTCCTGCTGGTCGAGATAATAGCCGATGCCTGCACCGGCCACCGCGCCAATGCCCGCGCCCACGATCTTCTCGGTCCGGTCGCGGCGACCACCGACGATATCGCCCAGCAGATAGCCGCCGAGCGCGCCGCCGATGCCGCCGATCGCGGACTTGCTGATGCGCTGCTGGCCGGTTTCCGGATCGGTGACGCAGGCACTGAGTGCCAGGCTGGCCAGGCCCGCAAGGGCGGCGATACGGATGGTCTTGCTGTTCATCATTAGCTCCCGCGAAATGTCTTTCATCGTGCAGACGCATCGCTGCGTCTCATCCGCTTATTCGGTTTCGCGGCTGAATGGTTCCCGAACCCGAATGTAACATCGTTTAATTTCCGGGAACGCGCAGCCCGTTTGCGGGTCTGGTTGCAGGTGCGAAAGCACGTGACACCGCGCGCCCGCACGATATAGGGTGCACGCTTAACCCTGTAAGGCCCGATGGACCCTCTTCCCCCCTTTCCCTGGCTCGATGTCGTCATCATCCTGGCGCTGATCGTGCTCAATGGCGTCTTTGCGATGTCCGAGCTTGCGATCGTCTCGGCGCGCAACGCCAAGCTGGAAGCGATGGCGCGCGATGGCAGCAACGGCGCGCGCACCGCGCTCAAGCTGGGGTCCGATCCGGGCAAGTTCCTTTCCACCGTGCAGATCGGCATCACCCTGATCGGCATTCTGGCGGGGGCCTATTCGGGCGCGAGCCTCGGCGCTCCGGTCGGCGAGCGGCTGGCGCTGGTCGGCGTGCCAGCCGATATTGCCGACAGCGTGGGCTTTGCGCTGGTCATCGGCGTGACCACCTATCTGTCGCTGGTGATCGGCGAGCTGGTGCCCAAGCAGTTCGCGCTGCGCAAGGCCGAGGAACTGGCCGTCATCATGGCGATCCCGATGGACCTGATGGCGCGCGGCGCCGCGCCGCTGGTCTGGGTGCTCGACCGGTCGAGCGCGCTCATCTTCCGCCTGCTCGGGCTGAACCGCGAATCGGAAAACATCGTCACTGCCGAAGAGCTGCAGATGATCTTTGCCGAGGCGACCAAATCGGGGGTGATCGAGGAATCCGAACGCGCGATCATCTCGGGCGTGGTCCGCCTCGCCGACCGTCCGGTGCGCGAGGTGATGACGCCGCGCACCGAGGTCGACTGGCTGCCCGCCGATGCCGGGCTCGACGATCTTCGCCGGATCATGGCGGATTCGCCGCACAGCCGCCTGCCGGTCGCCAATGGTTCGGTCGACGCGATTATCGGCATCGTCACCGTGCGCGACCTGCTGACCGCGATCATCGAGGGCGCGCCGCTCGACCTTGCCGCTTTGGCCCGCACAGCACCGATCGTGCCCGACCGCGTCGATGCGATGGATGCGCTGAAAGTGTTGCAGAAGGGCGAGGTGCCGATGGCGCTCGTCCATGACGAATATGGCCATTTCGAAGGGCTGGTGACGCCGGCAGACCTGTTGCAGGCGCTGGTCGGCGATTTTGCCTCGGACCAGGGCGAAGGCGATTCGCCGATGGTGGTCGAGCGCGCCGACGGGAGCCTGCTGATCTCGGGCGGGCTGCCCGCAGACGCGATGGCCGAGCGGCTTGGGATTTCGCTGCCCGAGGACCGCGATTATGCGACGGCAGCCGGTCATGTGCTGCACTGCCTGCGCCACCTGCCCAAGGAGGGCGAGGTGTTCAACGATCAGGGCTGGCGGTTCGAGATTGTCGACATGGACAATCGCAAGGTCGACAAGCTGCTGGTCAGCCGGATCGCCGAGAGCGACTGACCGGCGGCGACGCGCTTATTGCGGCGCGCCTGCGCCCGCGCCCGGGGCACCCACCGCGCCGATATTGCCGAACAGATCCTGGAAGAAGGTGCGCTTGCGGCCGAGCGTCGGCGTCTTTTCGCCTTCGGGATCGATCTTCGCGACCTGATCGAGCCCGGTGAAATCGACCGCCGCGACATTGCCGGCGGCATCGAACTTGACGCGCATCACCTGCTGCGCGGTCGGGCGCGGATTGGCAAAGGCGAGCTGGCGCGTGTCGCGCGCGAAATAATACCATTCGCTGTCGCTGAACTGGCCGGTAAAGGTCGGGCGGCCCAGTGTGCGCTCGACCGATTGGCGATTGTCGACCCCGGGCAGGATCTGACCCGCCAGCGTCTGGTCATAGATGAAACCCTGATGCCCGCGCAGCTGGCCGCATCCCGCCAGCAGCGGCAGCGCTGCCATCGCCACCAGCAAAGCAGCGCGGGGGCGCGAAAACCGGGTCGCGCGAGAGGTCGGAGCTTTGCTGGTCATCATCATTCCTTGGCGGTCTATCCGCGATGTCTGCGGCGCGATGCTGTCAGGCGCAAGCCATGCCGCATGTCTTGCAACTTGCCGTTGGCGCCTCAATATGCACTAAGCCGCTGCATCACAAGTGGCCAATGAATTGTGGCTTAACGCCGCGATTTCCCTGCAGGATATCACACGCCCCATGTCCGTCCTCTCCCGCCTGTTCAGCCGCAAGGACCCGCGCGAGATCGCGCGCGCAGCCTATGACCGCATCATCGCCATGGGCCGCGACCCCTATTGGTATCTCGACGGAAAGGTCGAGGACAGCGTCGACGGCCGGTTCGAGGCGGTGACGATGGTGCTCGCCGCGGTGCTGCTGCGGCTGGAGCATGACGATACCGACCCGCAGGTTCGCCAGTTCTCGGTTTTCCTTGCCGAACTGTTCGTCGACGACATGGACGGGCAGCTGCGCCAGAACGGCGTCGGCGATCTCGTGGTCGGCAAGCATATCGGCAAGATGATGAGCGCCCTGGGCGGCCGGCTGGGGGCATATCGCGAGGCGCTGGCCAGCGGCAATGGCGACCAGCTCGCCCAGGCGCTGCGCCGCAACCTCTATCGCGACGCCCCGGTCGACGACGCCGCCGTCACCGCCACGGCCGATCATCTGGCGCAGCTTTATGCGCGGCTTCGCGTCCTTCCGGCGACAACGATCATGCAGGGGAGCTTCTGATGCAGGAGCCGACCGAATTTTCGCGCCCCGTCGACCTTCGCGCGATTCCCCGGCAGATTGTCGAACTGAGCGCCGACGAGGCAGAGCGTGCCGCGCTCGCACGCCGGTTCGATATCGTCTCGATCGGTTCGCTGACGGCGACCGCCAGCATCGAGGAGCGCGCCTCGGGTGTCGATGTCTCGGGACGGATCGAGGCGGCGCTGGTCCAGTCCTGCGCGATTTCGGGCGAGGATTTCCCGGTGCACATTGCCTCCGACTATCGGCTGCGCTTCGTGCCCGAAGCTGAATATGAGGCCGCGCTGGCCGATGCCGGAGAGGAAATCGAGCTCAGCAGCGACGATCTCGATACCATTGCCTATTCGGGCAGCAGCATCGATCTGGGCGAGGCGATCGCGCAGACGCTGGCGCTCGAGATCGACCCTTATGCCGAAGGGCCGAATGCCGAAGCCGCGCGCGCCGAATACGGCCTCTCCACGCCCGAAGCGAGCGGGCCTTTCGCGGCGCTGCAGGCGTTGAAAAAAGGCCAGGACACCAAGAGCTAGAGCCCTTTCCGACCAATCTGGATCACCCGGACGGAGCCCCTTCGGGGTTGCCGCATGAGGGCTCTAGGGCTTGGGTACGCCGATATTGTCGAGCAGCCGATCGATCGCGGCCACAGCGGCCACATATTCGGGCGAATCGATGCTGCTATAGGTGCGCTCGAACAGCCCGGCATCCAGGCCCTCGGGTCTGTCCAGCGCCTCGCCCGGCAACAGCTGATCGTCGGTCACCGCCGCCAGCCGGGTCTGGAGGAAGCGGGCCAGCTGCGGGTTGGTCGCGGCGCGGGCGAAGCGTTCGCCCGAGCGGTCGGCGGCAAGATCGACGAACGAAAAGCCCGATCCGCCCTTGAGGCTGTCCGACAGCTCCTTGAACACACCCAGCGACTGCGCCGCCTGACCACCCAGGCTCGCCCCCAGCGCGGCGGAGAGCGCCCAGTGCTTGGCGAGATCGCCGCGCCCTGCCAGCGCGACCGGGTCGTCGGGCGGGGAGCATGCGCTCACCAGCGGCAGCGATGCCCCGGCGAGGCGATCGCGATATTCGGGCACCGTCCGCATCGCGACCGCAAGGAGCAGGCCGCGATTCTGTTCGGCCGGGCCGAGCTCCGCCGGACGCTCCAGCTGCCATGCGCGGCGGACGATGACGGCCAGATCAGGATCGGCATGGCGCGACAGCGCGCAATAGGCGCGCGCCACCCAGCGCGGATCGCTGGCCGTGCCGCCCAGCTGCGCAAGGCCCGCAAGCGCCGCGTTGCGCCCGGGATTGATCAGCACGACACGCGCGGCTTTCGGCGCGATCTGCACCTGCAGCAATGTCTCCTCGAGCGTCGGCGGATCGGGCATGTCGGGCTGGGCGATCGACCAGGCCTGACCGATCAGCCACCGCATCAGCCAGGCCGGAACGGGCAGATGGCCGATGCTGGCGCGCACGGTAGGCAGTCCCCGGCCTGCGCCGGTGCTGTGCGCCCTCGCCTCGAGATTCAGCCACGCGCCCAGCGGCAGGCTGCGGCTCAGCCGCAGCACGAGTTCGGGCGGCGCAGCGGCGCGTCCCGGGGGTGCGATCAGCCGCGCCTCGGCCCGGCTCGGCGCGATTACCTGGCTCGCCATGGCCGAAAAGCCGTCGAGCTCGCTCTGCCGCAGGACGATCGTTTCGCGCGCGCCCGCGACGGCATTCTGCCCCGCGACCTGCTTGGCGATGCCGCGCGCCAGAGCGATGCTGCGCGCATCGGGCGGGACCGGCGGCCCGACCAGCGGTTCGCCATCGATCGCCAGAAAGGCCGCGACCAGCATCGCCAGCGCCAGCAGGCGCAGCAGCAGCGTCCAGCGGGAGCGCGTGCGCGGTTTCGGTGCTGCGGGGGTCATCGTGCGGCCTTGTGGGCGCGACTGGGCCCTGCGCAAGCAAAAAGCGCCGAAATCGCGAGGACTTCGGCGCTTATTGCGTTGAACCGATAAAGGTACCGGATCAGGCGGCGGGCAGAGCTGCCTGTGCCTGCTTGACCAGACCCTTGAACACTTCGCCCTCGTTCATCGCGAGATCGGCCAGGACCTTGCGGTCCAGTTCGATTCCGGCGAGCTTCAGGCCATGCATGAAGCGGCCATAGGTCAGGCCTTCCATGCGGGTCGCAGCGTTGATGCGCTGGATCCACAGAGCGCGGAAGTTGCGCTTCTTGGCCTTGCGGTCGCGATAGGCATACTGACCTGCCTTTTCGACGGCCTGACGGGCGATGCGGATGGTGTTCTTGCGACGGCCATAATAGCCCTTCGCCTGTGCGAGAATGCGCTTGTGCTTGGCGCGGGTGGTAACACCCCGTTTGATGCGTGCCATGAGTTATATCCTTGTGAAAATCGAGAGAAGGGGTCCGGCGGGATCAACCCAGGCCGTAGGGCGCCCATTTCTTGATGGTCTTGGCATCGGCGTCCGAAATGACGCTGGTGCCGCGATTCTGGCGGATATACTTGGCATTGTGGCTGATCAGCCGGTGGCGCTTGCCAGCGACGCCGTGCTTCACCTTGCCGGTGGCGGTGAGCTTGAAGCGCTTCTTGACGCCGCTCTTGGTCTTCAGCTTGGGCATTTTGGTCTCCTTTTTGGAAATCCGCATCAAGCGAACATGGCAGCCCATAACCAGCCAGCCCGCTTATTCGGAAGCGTGCGCGCCTAGCGGGATTCTGCGCCAATTGCAAGGCACAGAATCCCACGCGGCGGCTATGATCCGATCAGAGCCGGTGCATCGCGCAGATCTTGTTGCCGGCAGGGTCGCGCAGATAGGCGAGATACAGCTTCATGCCCGCGCCTTCGCGCACGCCCGGCGGGTCCTCGATCGCGGTGCCGCCATGCGCCAGGCCGGCCGCGTGCCATGCATCGCAGGCCTCGGTAGAGCTGGCTGCAAAGCCGATGGTGCTGCCATTGCCGCAGCTCGCCGGCTGGCCGTCGATCGGCTTGGTCAGCAGGAACAGCCCGCCATTGTTCATGTAGATGACGCGGCCCTTGGGGTCGACCATTCCGGGCTTGCCGCCCAGCGCAACCATGGTCGCATCGTAGAACGCCTTGGACGCGTCGATATCGTCCGCGCCCAGCATGACGTGTGAAAACATGGAACTCTCCTGTTGTTGATCGGCCAGCTCTTAACCGAGTGGTTAAATCACCATGGACAAGCCGTCTGGCCCCCGTCAATATCCGGTTGCGCAAAGACAGCCATTGACCGCCAAAGGTCAAGACAAAACGGGCTGGGCACATGGAGAGAGGAACGAGGGCGATGAAGCTGAAAGCGGCTGTGGGGGCGGCGCTGGCGCTGCTGATGGCATCCTGTTCGGGCGGAGGCGCGGACAACAAGGCGACCGACACCACCGGCATCGATGGCGCGCGGATCATCAAGGCCAGCGGCGAGGAATGGCTGAGCTATGGCCGCACCTATGACGAGCAGCGCTTCAGCCCGCTCGACCAGATCAATACCGGCAATGTCGGCGAGCTGGGCCTCGCCTGGTATGCCGATCTCGATACCGCGCGCGGCCAGGAGGCGACGCCGCTGGTGATCGACGGCAAGATCTACGTCACCACCGCCTGGTCGAAGGTCAAGGCGTTCGACGCCACCACCGGCAAGCCGCTGTGGGACTATGACCCCAAGGTGCCCGGCGAAACCGGGGTCAAGGCGTGCTGCGACGTCGTCAATCGCGGCCTCGCCGCCTGGGGCAACATGCTGTTCCTCGGCACGCTCGACGGCCGCCTGATCGCGCTCGACCGCGGCACCGGCCGCGAGATCTGGAGCAAGGTGACGGTCGATCAGGACAAGTCGTACACCATCACCGGTGCGCCGCGCGTGATCGACGGCATGGTCATCATCGGCAATGGCGGCGCGGAATTCGGCGTGCGCGGTTTCGTCGCCGCCTATGATGCCGCGACCGGCAAGCAGCTGTGGAAATTCTACACCGTGCCCGACCGGCCCGGCGCGAACGAAGCGGAATATCTGAAAGCCGCTGAGACCAGCTGGAAGGGCGAATACTGGAATATCGGCGGCGGCGGCACCGTCTGGGACGCAATGGCCTATGATCCCGAACTTGGCCTGCTCTATGTCGGCGTCGGCAACGGATCGCCTTGGAACCAGGCCTATCGCAGCCCCGGCGGCGGCGACAACCTGTACCTGTCGTCGATCGTCGCGATCAAGGTGAAGACCGGCGAATATGCCTGGCACTACCAGACCACGCCGGGCGAGACCTGGGACTATACCGCGACCCAGCATATCATGCTCGCCGACCTGGAAATCGGCGGCAAGACGCGCAAGGTGCTGATGCAGGCGCCCAAGAACGGCTTTTTCTACGTGATCGACCGCACGACCGGCGAGTTCATCTCCGCCAACAATTTCGTGCCGGTCAACTGGGCGACGGGCATCGATCAGAAAACCGGCCGCCCGATCGAGAACCCGGCCGCGCGCGTCGACAAGACAGGCAAGCCCTTCATCGTCTCGCCCGGCCCGCTGGGCGCGCACAACTGGCACCCGATGGCCTATGACGCCAAGCAGAAGCTCGTGTTCATCCCGGCGCAGATCACCAGCTATCCCTATATCCCGGCGGCCGGCTGGAAGCCCTCCAAGATCGGCTTCAATGTCGGGATGGACACCGCGAACAACGCGATGCCCGCCGACAATGCCGTGCGCGAGGCCGCGAAAAAGGCGACCAAGGGCGTGCTTATCGCCTGGGACCCGGTGGCGCAGAAGGAACGCTGGCGCGTGACCCTGGGCGGTCCGTGGAACGGCGGCGTGCTGGCCACCGCTGGCGGCCTTGTCTTCCAGGGCAATGCGATGGGGAATTTCGTCGCCTATGATTCGGCCAGCGGCAAGAATCTGTGGAGCTTCGAGGCACAGACCGGCGTGGTCGCAGCACCGATGACCTACAGCATCAATGGCGAGCAGTATGTCGCGGTGCTCGCCGGGTGGGGCGGCGCCTGGCCGATCACCGCCGGCGTGCTCAGCGACATGTCGGGCCCGGTGCGCAACATCTCGCGTCTGCTGGTGTTCAAGCTGGGCGGCAAGGGCAAGCTGCCCGCGATGCCCGCTGCCGACGCGCTGCCGCTCGATCCGCCTGGCCTCACGGCTGCAGCCGATGTCGTGCAGGGCGGCGCGCAGCTCTATGGCCGCTATTGCACTGTCTGCCATGGCGATGCGGCGGTCCAGGCCTCGGGCCGTGGCGGCATCATCCCCGATCTGCGCTATTCGGGCACGCTCTCCAGCGCCGAGAACTGGCAGATGATCGTCCATGACGGTGCGCTCAAGGACAATGGCATGGTCAGCTTCGCGCCGGTCATGTCGAAGCCCGAGATAGACAGCATCCGGCAATATGTCATCGCGCGCGCCAACGAGGACAAGGCCCTGATGACGAAGAAGGTCGCGATGAAGTGACGCGGCGGCGGGGCGTCAGGCCCCGCTGTCTGCATCACGCACGCAGCGCGGCCTGTTCGGCCGGTTCCGCCTGCATCGGCGAAGGACGACCGAACAGATAGCCCTGCGCCTCGTCGCAACCTTCATCGACCAGCAGCTTGAGCTGGTCGAGCGTCTCGACACCTTCGGCCAGCACCGGAATGCCGAGCGAGCGCCCGAGTGCCAGCACCGCGCGGATGATCGCCTGCGCCTGCGGGCTCTCGCCCGATTGCAGCAGGAAGGACTTGTCGATCTTGATCTTGTCGAACGGGAAGGAATGCAGCGTATCGAGCGACGAATAGCCGGTGCCGAAATCGTCCATCGCGACCGAGACGCCCAGTGCCTTGATCCGCCGCAGACTGTGCAGCGCGCGCGCCTTTTCGGTGATCAGCGCGGTCTCGGTGATTTCCAGTTCCAGCCGGCGCGGTGCCAGCCCGGTTTCCAGCAGGATCGACGTGACCATTTCGGGCAGGTCCGGCTGGAGCAGCTGCACGGGTGAGAGGTTCACCGCGACCTTGTCCTGGCTGGTCCAGCTCGCTGCCTCCCGGCAGGCCGCCCGCAGCACCCATTCGCCGATCCGGAGGATCTCGCCGGTCTGTTCGGCGATGGGAATGAACTCCATCGGCGAGATATGGCCCAGCCGCGGATGCTTCCAGCGCAGCAGCGCCTCATAGCCACTGATCTGGTGTGTGCGCAGCGAACGCTGCGGCTGGTAGAGCAGCCGGAACTCGTCGCGCGCCAGCGCGTGGCGCAGTTCGTTGGCGATCTGGCGGCGATGCCGCGCGTCCTCGTCCATGCCGGCCTGATAATAGCAGATCGTCTCGCCGGGGCTGGCCTTGGCGCGGTACATGGCGAGGTCGGCATTGTTGAGTAGCGATTCGCGCCCCTGCGCATCGCCCGGATAGGTGGCGATGCCGAAACTCGCGCCGACGCTCGCCGCCTCCCCCTCGCCGGGCGAAAGCGCACCGCTGATCCGGGCGACAAAGCCCTCGAGCTCTGCCGGTTCGTCATAATGCTTGGCCACCGCGAACTCGTCCCCGCCCACGCGCGCGGCAATCTCGCCCCGCTCGAGCACCTCGGCCAGACCGGTGCCGATCTGCTGCAGCACCCGGTCGCCCGCCGCATGGCCATGGGTGTCGTTGATCTCCTTGAACCGGTCGAGATCGATCGCGATCACCGCCACCTGACCCCGCTGCACCGCTGCCTGGGCCAGTTCGCCATCGAGCCACTGGTTGAAGCTGGTGCGGTTGGGCAGGCCGGTCAGCCCGTCGTGCAGCGCCATGTGCACGATCTGCTCTTCGGAACGCCGCCGTGCGGTAATATCCTCGATCGTGGTCACCCAGCCGCCATCGGCCATGCTGCGGCTCGACATCGCGACGATCAGGTCTTCGTCGAGCTCGAGCACGAAGGGCGGCAGGCTGGGATTGCGCAGCGAATCTTCCAGCCGCGCCCAGATCCTGGCCAGCTGCGATTCGGCGGTCACCTCGCCGGTGCGCGCGGCCAGCGCGGTGCGCAGAACGTCGAGCGCACCGGTTCCGGACGGGCATTGGCCGTCGCCCAGGCCCCACATTTCGGCAAAGCGCCGGTTGGCCAGCACCAGCCGCCCCTTGGCGTCGAACAGGCACAGCCCCTGGTGCATATGGTCGAGCGCGGCATCGCGATGGCGGCGCGCTTCGGCAATGTGGTCCTGGTCTTCCTTGAGCCGGGTGATGTCGCGGGTGATCTTGGCAAAGCCGAGCAGCTTGCCCGATTCGTCGCAGAAACGCTCGATGGTCACCTGCGCCCAGAAACGCGTTCCGTCCTTGCGCACGCGCCAGCCTTCGCCACTGAACTTGCCCGTCTCGCGCGCGGTGACGAGCGCTCGTTCGGGCACGCCTTCCGCGCGTTCCTCGGGCAGGTAGAAGCTCGCCAGTGGCTTGCCGACAATCTCTTCCGGCCGATAGCCCTTGAGCCGTTGCGCACCGGCATTCCAGTTGGCGACCCGGCCTTCGGCATCGAGCATGTAGATCGCACAGTCCGAAATGCCCTTGATCAGCGCGCCGAACTGCATCTCGCTCGCGCGGATCGCCGCCCGGGTGCGCCGCGCGATGACGAGGCCGCTGAGACACAGCGCCAGCAGACAGGCGGAGGCCAGCGTGATGAGGATCGACATGGTGGTCGGCGAGAGCAGCGCGCGCGAACCCTCGATCCGCGAGGGCACCAGATCGATCGCGGTCATGCCCGAAAAATGCAGCCCGACGATCGCGCCGGTCATGATCAGCGCCGCGGAAAGGCCCGAAGCCAGGGTGGTGCGGCGACGCGCAAGCGCCAGCGCCGGATAGAGCGGCACGATGGCAAGAGCGACCGACAGCGCCAGATAGCCCATGTTCCAGCGGATGAGCGCAGGCATTTCGAGCGCCGCCATGCCGACATAGTGCATCACGGCAAAGCCCGATCCGGCGAGCACGCTCGCGGTGGCCAGCGCCCTTGCCCCCTGCCCGCGCGTTGCGATGAGCATCGCGGCAATGGTGGTTGCCAGAACGACCAGCAGCGACCCTGCGGTCCGCGCGATCTCGTAGCCGACGATGATGCCCGGGTCATAGCCGAGCATCGCGACGAAATGCGTCGACCAGATGCCGAAGCCAGTGGCGAACCCGCCCGCCACCGCCCAGCCCAGCCGCGCCCGCGCCGAAGCGGACCGGCCCTGCCGGATCATCAGCACCGCGGTGATCGTGGACAGCAGGCAGATCGCGGCGGCCAGTCCGACAAAGCGGATGTCATGATCGTCGCGGATGCAGAAAAGGATATCGAACAAGGGCCTAGCTCCGGGGAAAAAGCTAGTCTCTCCTATTCCGGAACTGGTTAACAAACCGCACGCCACGGTGTCGGTAATGCAAGTCTGCGCACTCGGGCGCAATCGGACCTGGTGGAGCCGAGGGGAATCGAACCCCTGACCTCGTCATTGCGAACGACGCGCTCTCCCAACTGAGCTACGGCCCCACATCCGGTGACGCGTGGCTATAATGGTTCGCCCCGCGCCTATCCAGAGGAAAAATCAGTCGCCGCTGCTCGGCAATATCGTCGGCAGCACCGGAGGGTTGCTGGCCGGGGTTGCAGCGCCAGGAGCGGTGTTCAAGGCCGGCTGGATGGCAGGCTGGGCCTGTCCCATCTGTGCGGCCTGCGCGGCCCGCATTTCGGGGCTGCCATAAAGCGCGATCCATTTCTGCAGGTCGCTCTGATAGCTTTCATAGGACGCATAGAAACGGTCGAACACGCCCTCCAGCGTCGGCAGCGCGCGGACCGAGAAGGCGATCAGGTCCTTGGAGGGCAGCGCGACGGCTTCCTGGCCCAGGATCAGCGCGGCATTGCAGAAATCGCTCTTCACCGGCGGGAAAGCGAAGAAATTGTAGACCTGGGTATTCTCGGTATCGCGGATGCGCGCATAGCCGGTGCCGTAGCGCTTGCGATATTTCTCCTCGACCACCTTGTTGATCCGGTCGAGCTCGCGCTTGTGCGTCTTCAGGAACTGGTTGTAATCGTCCGCGATCCGGAAATGCTCGGCATTCTGGCAGTTGAGCGCGGCGACGTTGAACGCGGCGCGGAAATACCAGAGCTTCTCATTGTCATCGATGTCGCGCATCGGCGTGTCGCGCAGGCCGTCGGCGCGCAGGCCCGGAATCGCCATCGCCGTGACCGCATTCGATGGCGGGGTCGGCATGCGCGGCGGCGCGACCGGCACCGGCGGCGGCGGCGGGGCGACGGCAACCGGCGCGGGCTTGGCCCCGCCACAGGCCGCGACGAGCGTGGTGAGGCCGGCCGTTGCGGCCAGCAGGATTGCACGGCTGAGGGCCATACGCGCCATGTTCAGTATCTCCCGGTGCACGCGCGGGGCCTTGGCTCTCTCGCACGCGTTCTCATGGGCATGGTTTATGCCCGCCAAGCGATGATCTCAACACCAAAACGGTGAACCGTTAAAGGCTGGGGTACGACAGACCCCCAAAAGCCGGGATGAGCGGAGTCGCTCGAGCGGCGAGCCGAATGAACCTTTAATGCGCAAAAGAAAAGCCCGGCGGAAGGGGATCCGCCGGGCTGTCAGGGTTCCAGTGCTTTTCCGGACAGATCAGTCGCGACTGCCCATGATGCTCAGCAGCGCCTGGAACATATTGATGAAATCAAGATACAGGTTCAGCGCGCCCATGATCACGACCTTGCCCATCATGTCGCTGCCCGCGACCTGCCAGTACAAGCTCTTGAGCTTCTGCGTGTCATAGGCGGTCAGGCCCGCAAAGATCAGGACGGCGGCATAGCTGATCACCAGGCCCATGACCGACGACTTGAGGAAGATGTTGAGCACGCTCGCCACGATCAGGCCGACCAGGCCCATGATCAGGAAACTGCCCCAGCCGGTCAGGTCCTTCTTGGTCGTGTAGCCGAACAGGCTAAGGCCCGCGAACGCCGCAGCGGTCGAGAAGAAGGCCAGCGCGATACTCTCACCGGTATAGACCAGGAAGATCGTCGACATGCTGAGGCCCATCAGCGTCGCAAAGCCCCAGAACATTGCCTGGAGCGCGGGCGTCGAGAAGCGGTTCATGCCGAAGCTCATCGCGAAGATGATCAGCAGCGGCGAGAAGATGATGACGTACTTGAGCAAGCCCGGACCGAACATGATCTGCGCCGCCATGCCCGACTGGGCGAAGAGCAGCGCGACGATGCCGGTCAGCAGGATGCCGCTGGTCATGTAATTGTAGATGGACAGCATGTACTTGCGCAGGCCCTCGTCACGGGCCGCGCTGATACCGCCGGGCGCATTGATCGAACCGGCGCGCATGCGCTCCGCCGTGCGAGGATCAAAACGGTCAGCCATCGAAAAAGTCTCCTTTGCCCGGCATTGTTGCCGGATAGCCACAATATCGCCCCTTGATGGGAAATTTTCAAGCGAAACCGGTTTTCCGTTCGTCGCGCCTTGCTACGATACAAACATTACCATGCGATTGTTCCTGTCCCTTGTGCCTCCGATTGCCATTCGCGCGCTGCTGCTCGACCGGATGCAGGGGCTGGTCGCGGCACGCTGGCAGAGCGACGCGCAGCTGCATGTGACCTTGCGCTTCGTGGGCGAGACCGACCGGCACGGGGCAGAGGCGCTGCTGCTCGCGCTCGGCGCGGAACGCTTCACGCCGATCGAGGCGCGGCTTGACGGCTTTGGCTGGTTCGACCGCAAGGGCCGGGTCGATCAGCTCTGGGCAGGGCTAGCCCCGCGCGAACCGCTGGCGGCATTGCACGCGCGGCTCGACCGGCTGTGCGTGCGCGCCGGCTTCGAGCCCGAAGCGCGCAAATATGTGCCGCATGTCACGATCGCCCGTTTCGCGCGCAGCACCGCGCCCGATCCGGCTGGGGTCACCGCCTGGATGGCATCGCAGCCACCGCTGCCGGGCGACCCGTTCGGCTTTGACGCGCTGCGGCTGATGCAGAGCCATGTCGGCCGTGACGGAAGCGTCTACGAGACGATCGCCGCGTTCCCGTTGCGCGGCTGACGCATCAGGGCTGGAACGCGGCGGCAATATCGGCGGTGACGCGCGCCGGCCTGCCGGTCGCCTTGTCGAGCATCGCCCAGGTCGAGATCGCGGTGACGATGTCGCGTCCATTCGCATCGGCAAAGGCGGCATGGCGCGCAAAGCGCGCGCCCTTGGGCGTTCCGGGCACCCAGGTCCGGCCGATCGCGGTCTCTCCCAAACCGATATTGCCGCGATAATCGATCTCGTGCCGGACGATCACCCAGAAATAGGCGGCCACATGCGCGGGGTCCGCCGCCGCATTCCAGTGCGCGACCGACAGTTCCTGCAGCCACTGCACCCAGACGGCATTGTTGACATGACCGAGCTCGTCGATGTGGTGCGACTGCGCGGTAAAGGGGAGAGAGAAGGTGGTCATGGGGGGCTTCAAACTACTGGGCACCCATCTCCGTTTGTCCCGAGCGTGTCGAGGGACCTCGCACAACCCTGCGGGATTACGTCCCTCGACTTCGCTCGGGACATACGGAATTGGGGTAGAGGTTCAGCAAAAAAAGGCCCGGCTGACATCTCGCCAGCCGGGCCCATCGTTCAATCCGCGTTGGTATCGCTTTCCTTCTTCGCCGATCCGCGCGCCTTTTTGGGCTTGCCCGCCTTGGGCGGTGCGGGGACGATCTCGAAGGCCATGGCGCCGTCCTTCATATGGACGTTGACCTCGCCACCTTGGACCAGCTTGCCGAACAGCAGTTCTTCGGCCAGCGGCTGCTTGATCTTCTCCTGGATGAGCCGCGCCATCGGGCGGGCACCATAGAGCCGATCATAGCCGCGCTCGCACAGCCAGTCGCGCGCTTCCTGATCGAGCCGGATGTGCACGTTCTGGTCGGCCAGCTGCAGTTCGAGCTGGAGGATGAACTTGTCGACCACGCGGGCGACAACCTCGGTTCCCAGATAGCCGAACGGCACGATGGCATCGAGACGGTTGCGGAATTCGGGGGTGAACATCTTCTTCACCGCCTCGTCCGACGCATCCTCGCGGCTGACATCGCCAAATCCGATGCCTTCACGCGCCATGTCCGCTGCGCCCGCATTGGTCGTCATGATCAGCACGACATTGCGGAAATCGACGGTCTTGCCGTGGTGATCGGTCAGCTTGCCATTGTCCATCACCTGCAACAGGATGTTGAACAGGTCCGGATGCGCCTTCTCGATCTCGTCGAGCAGCAGCACGCAATGCGGCTGCTGGTCGATCGCATCGGTGAGCAGGCCGCCCTGGTCATAGCCGACATAGCCCGGAGGCGCGCCGATCAGCCGGCTGACCGAATGACGCTCCATATATTCGGACATGTCGAACCGCTGCAGCGGAATGCCCATGATGTTGGCGAGCTGGCGTGCAACCTCGGTCTTGCCAACGCCGGTGGGGCCGGAGAACAGATAGTTGCCGATCGGCTTGTCCGGATCGCGCAGGCCTGCGCGGCTCAGCTTGATCGCGCTCGAGAGCACCTCGATCGCCTTGTTCTGGCCGAAGACGACGCGCTTCAGGTCGCGCTCGAGATGTTCGAGCACCTTCTTGTCGTCCTTCGACACCGACTTGGGTGGGATGCGCGCCATCGTCGCGATCACGCTCTCGATCTCGCGCGCGGTGATGATCTTGCGCCGCTTGGCGGGCGGCACCAGCATCTGCATCGCGCCGACCTCGTCGATCACGTCGATCGCCTTGTCGGGCAGCTTGCGGTCGTTGATATACCGCGCCGACAGCTCGACCGCGGTCTTGATCGCATCGGGCGTGTACTTGACCTTGTGATGGTCCTCGAACGCGGTGCGCAGACCCTTCAGGATCTTGATCGTGTCCTCGATCGTCGGCTCGTTCACGTCGATCTTCTGGAACCGGCGCAGCAGCGCGCGGTCCTTCTCGAAGTGATTGCGGAACTCCTTGTAGGTGGTCGATCCGATGCAACGGATGGTGCCGCTCGACAGCGCAGGCTTCAAGAGGTTCGACGCATCCATCGCGCCGCCACTGGTCGCCCCAGCGCCGATCACGGTGTGAATCTCGTCGATGAAAAGCACCGCGTGCGGCATCTTCTCGAGCTCCGAGACGACCTGCTTGAGCCGCTCCTCGAAATCGCCGCGATAGCGCGTGCCGGCGAGCAGCGCACCCATGTCGAGCGAATAGATCACCGCCTTCTGCAGCACCTCGGGAACGTCGCCCTCGACGATCTTGCGCGCCAGGCCTTCGGCGATCGCCGTCTTGCCCACGCCGGGATCACCGACATAGAGCGGATTGTTCTTCGAACGGCGGCACAGGATCTGGATCGTGCGGTCGACTTCGGGCCCGCGTCCGATCAGCGGATCGATCTTGCCGGCCTGGGCGCGCGCGTTGAGGTTGACCGTGAACTGGTCGAGCGCGCTGTCCTTCTTCTGCTTGGCGGCAGCGTCCTGCTTTTCCTCCTGCGGCTCCTCGGTCCCGCGCACGCTGCGCTGTTCGACCGGCTGGCCGCCCTTGCCGATGCCATGGCTGATATAGCTCACCGCATCGAGGCGGCTCATGTCCTGCTGCTGCAGGAAATAGACGGCATAGCTCTCGCGCTCGGAGAACAATGCGACCAGCACGTTCGCGCCGGTGACGACATCCTTGCCCGAGGACTGGACGTGCAGGATGGCGCGCTGGACCACGCGCTGGAAGCCGGAGGTCGGCGCAGGGTCGGTCTTTTCGGCGACCTTGAGCGAATCCAGCTCGTTATCGAGATAATGGGTGACGGCATCGCCCAGCTCGCCGAGGTCCACGCCGCAGGCCTGCATCACCTGCGCGGCATCGGCATCGTCGATCAGCGCGAGCAGCAGATGTTCGAGCGTAGCATATTCATGACGCCGGTCGGCGGCATTGTGCAGCGCCTGATGCAGCGTCTTTTCCAGCGATTCGGCAAAGGATGGCATATTGCGATACTCCGCGGCGGGCGAGATACCCGCCTTCTCAATCATTCCGCCCGGAAAAAAGGGCCGGGCCCCTTATCGTCAAGCGCCTCTTTGCCATTGCCCCTATCCACTCCGGGGCGCTCCACGTGCACCAATATAGGACGGCATTCGGGCAAATCCAGCAGGCTCAAAGCCACTCGTCGCGAATAATCGCAGCAAGAGCCGTGCCAGATGAACGGCACCTGCATGCAGGTCGGATGCGCCGTTCGGGCTCAAAGCCTGCAGGCGCTGCTCAGCTCTTGCGAAACAGCGCTTCCGCGCTCAGCCGGTGCTGCGCGGCAAAGGCCTTGCGCGCTTCGCACCGGGCGATCTCGGCCCGGCACAGCGCGATCCGCGCGTCCAGTTCGTCCAGCGAATAGGCATCGATATCCTCGCCGCCCAGTTTCTGGGCAGCATCTGCGCGCAACCGCGCGAGGCTTTCGTCGGGCTCCATGGGACTTATTGTTGACCCCGGTGCCTTAGCTGTCAATATGGGGTTTACAGATGTTGACGGTTTGGTCCGTGAACGGGGGGAGCACCAGGTCATGACGACCCTGGAAATGGCGAAAGTAATTCCGGCGACCATGCGTGCCATCGATTATGCCGAGCCGGGCGGGCCGGAAGTACTGGTGGCCGGCGAGACACAAGTTCCGGTGCCAGCAGCTGGCGAGCTATTGATCCGCGTCGCCGCCGCCGGCGTCAACCGGCCCGATGTCATCCAGCGCCAGGGCTTCTATCCGCCGCCGCCGGGTGCTCCGCACATCCCCGGACTGGAAATTGCCGGAACGGTGGTGGCCGCTGGCCCCAATACCGACGATGCGCTGATCGGCCAGCCGGTCTGCGCATTGGTCGCAGGCGGCGGCTATGCCGAATATTGCCTCGCTCGCGCAGACCACTGCCTGGTCGTGCCCTCGGGCATATCGATGGTCGAGGCGGCTGCGTTGCCCGAAACGCTGTTTACCGTGTGGCACAACCTGTTCCAGCGCGCCTATGCCCGCGACGGCGAGACGGTGCTGGTCCATGGCGGCACCAGCGGCATCGGCACGATGGCGATCAAGCTGGGCAAGCTGTTCGACCTCAAGACCATCGTCACCTGCGGCAGCGACGACAAATGCGCCGCAGCGCTGGAGATCGGCGCGACGCACGCCATCAACTACAAGACGCACGATTTCGTCGAGGAGGTCCAGCGGCTGACCGACGGCAAGGGTGTGGAGATCGTGCTCGACATGGTGGGCGGCAGCTATTTGCCGCGCAACATGGCCTGCCTGGCCGATGATGGCCGCAACGTCACGATTGCGGTGCAGGGGGGCATGAAGGCCGAGATTTCGGTGCTCGAGATCATGCGCCGCCGCCTGACGCTCACCGGATCGACGCTGCGCCCGCGCTCGAACGCGTTCAAGGCGCTGCTCGCCGACGAGATCGCGCGCGAAGTCTGGCCTTTGGTCGCGACCGGCGAGCTTTCGCCGATCATCCACAGCCGCTATCCGCTGGCCGAGGCGGCCAAGGCGCATGCGCAGATGGAATCGGGCGATCTGATCGGCAAGATCGTGCTGGAGATCGGCGAATAGTCCGCCGACTGTCATCAAGTCGTCATCGCTAGGCGATTCCAGTTGTCACATTAAACCGCCATTGGCGTGGTCCCGAGGATGCACGATCCGCAGGGAGCACAAGCCATCATGGCCCTCGACGAATTCAGCGATAGCATTGGCAGCCTGCTGGCAAGGGTGGCCGATGGCGATGATCTGGCGGGCAGCGATTTTGCCAATGTCGCCGGCTTTCCGGGTGGCCAGCCCTATGTCCCCGAACCCCCGGCCGATGCGCGCCGCCGCTATCGCACCGTGTGGATTTCCGACGTTCACCTCGGCACGCGCGGCTGCAACGCGCAAATGCTCATCGACTTTCTCGACCATGTCGACAGCGACACCATGTATCTGGTCGGCGACATCATCGATGGCTGGCGGCTGAAGAAGAAATTCTACTGGCCCGCCGCGCACAACGACATCGTCTGGCGCATATTGAAGCGCGCCAAGCGCGGGACGCGGATCGTCTATATCCCCGGGAATCATGACGAGATGTTCCGCCAGTTCAGCGGGCTCAATTTCGGCGGCGTCGAGATCCGGCGCGCCGCATTCCACGAGACCGCAGACGGCAAGCGGCTGATGGTGCTGC
The DNA here is from genome assembly GCF_013607875.1 of Blastomonas ursincola. Classification (GTDB taxonomy): domain Bacteria; phylum Pseudomonadota; class Alphaproteobacteria; order Sphingomonadales; family Sphingomonadaceae; genus Blastomonas; species Blastomonas ursincola. The sequence goes on along the minus strand of NZ_VDES01000005.1, from coordinate 20,202 downwards.
ACGGCGACGAGTTCGACACGATCATGCTCGCGCATCGCTGGCTCGCGTTCGTCGGCGACACGCTCTACCACCTGCTGATGAGCATGAACATCGGCGTCAACTGGGTGCGCCAGCGTTTCGGCCTGTCCTATTGGTCGCTCTCGAAAATGGCCAAGCACAAGGTCAAGAACGCGGTCGAGTTCATCTCGCGCTTCGAGGAGCTGGTCGCGCGCGCCGCCGCCGAGCGCGGTGTCGACGGCGTGGTCTGCGGGCATATCCACACGGCCGAGATCCGCGAGATCGGCGGCGTGGCCTATTTTAACGACGGCGACTGGGTCGAAGGTTGCACCGCTTTGGTCGAGCATTTCGACGGACGGATGGAAGTGCTGCACTGGGCCGAGATCATGAAGGAGCGCCAGGCGGCCGAGGCCGAGGCGCGCATGCGGCAGAATCTCGAACCGGTGGCGGCCTGATCCGGTCGGTGCGACAGCGGAGGACGGTATGCAGCCCAGCATGAAGATCGCGATCATCACCGATGCCTGGGCGCCGCAGGTCAACGGTGTCGTGCGGACGCTCACCGCGGTGACCGAGCGTCTGCGCGCGCTGGGCCACGAGTTGCTGGTCATCTCGCCCGACCAATATGCCTCGATCCCCTGCCCGTCCTATCCCGAGATCCGCCTGGCGCTGACCACGCGCTTCGGCATCGGTGCACGGCTGAGCGAGTTTGCGCCCGATGCGGTGCATATCGCCACCGAAGGGCCGCTGGGCATTGCCGCCCGGCGCTTCTGTCTCGATCATGGCTATCCCTTCACCACCGCCTATCATACCCAGTTTCCCGACTATCTCGCGCGGCGCACCGGGCTTCCCGCCGCGATGTTCTGGCCATTCATCCGCTGGTTCCACGCCCCGGCCCATGCGATCCTGGTGTCGACCGAGACCGTGCGGCAGCAGCTGCGAGAGCAGGGGCTGGGCCAGGTGGTGCACTGGGGTCGCGGCGTCGACCTCGGCTGTTTCGGGCCCCACGCCCCCCGGCCCGCGCTCTATGCCGAGCTTGCGGGGCCGATCCAGCTCTATGTCGGCCGCGTCGCGGTCGAGAAGAATATCGAGGCGTTCCTGTCGAGCCGCCATCCGGGGTCCAAGGTGGTGGTCGGCGATGGCCCGGCGCGCGAGGCCTTGTCCCGAGCGTACCCCCAGGCCCATTTCGTCGGCGCGCAATCGGGCGCGACGCTGGCGGGCTATTATGCCGGCGCGGACGTGTTCGTCTTCCCCAGCCGCACCGACACGTTCGGGCTGGTGATGATCGAGGCTCTGGCCTGCGGCACCCCGGTGGCAGCCTATCCGGTTTCGGGCCCCCTTGACGTACTCGTACCCGGTGCAGGCGCGATGGACGACGATCTGGACAGCGCGATTGCCGCTGCGTTGCGCCTGAACCGCGCCGATTGTCTTCGCGCCGGTCGCAGCTTCACCTGGGAGGCAAGCACACGGCAGTTCCTGCAGGCGCTCGTGCCGATCGCCAGCCGGTTGGCGCTTGCCGCCTGAAAGGCTTGGCAATTCTGCCGGATTTCGACTATGTAAAATGCGGGTCGCCCTGGACATCCATAGTAGCATGCAGGGGTGATATGCATTTAGACAGCTTCTTCCGGATCATCCTCCCTTGCGCGGTGGCGCTGGCTGGGGTGACGTTCGCAGGCCATCAGGCGCTCGACGCGGCCGACCATTTCGATCCACCCGCGCGCACCGGATCGGACACCAACACGGTGGGCTTCGATGTCGCAGCGGACATTGCCGATCTCTATGCCTTTCATGATGCGGACAACGTCTATCTTTCGATCGGCTTTGGCGGACCTTCTGCGACCAGCCTGCCGGGCTTCTACGATCCCGATGTGCTCTACATGATCAACGTGTCCAATGCCGGATCGCGCACCGATGTCGAGTTCCCGATCGAGATCCGCTTCGGGCGTGACGGCGTCAATCCCGGCATCGAGGTCCGCAACCTGCCCGGCGCCAGCCTGGTTCGCGGCCCGGTCGAACGCAACCTGACCACGCCCAATGGCATCACGGTGCGCGCCGGGGTGTTCGACGATCCCTTCAACTTCGATCCGCAAGGCCTGCGGGACTCGCGCGCGACGGGCAATCTGTCGTTCAACAATGCCCGCAACCGCTTTGCCAATCTCAACACGACGTTCGTCGTCATCTCGATCCCGCGGCGGCTGCTCGATCAGGGGCAGCCGCTCGACATCTGGTCGACCTCCGCCCGGATCAGGAGCTGACATCATGACCATGCACCGCACTCCGCTCGCACTGGCATCCGCGCTCGCCCTGTCCGCCCTGGTCTCCGCCTGTGGCAGCAATGAGCCGCAGACCAACACTATCGTCATTCCGCCGGTGGCCGTTGCGCCTGCGCCGACCCCGACGCCGCCACCGCCGACGAGCTTCAATGTCAGCCCCTGCCTCAACCAGACCGTGGTCCCGGGTCGCACCGTCGCCAATCTGGTTGTCCCCGATCTCCTGCGGCTCGATCTCAGCCAGCCTGCCGGATTTCCCAATGGGCGCCGCTTCCAGGATCCGGTGGTCGATGTGACGCTGGCGGTCATCTTCCTCGATCTTGCAAGGCATCCGGCAACAACCTTTGCTGCGCTTCCGGTAAACCCGGCCACGTTCGACCAGCCCCTGCTCAGCACTTTCCCGTTTCTGGCGCCGCCGCTCGGCAGTCCGCCGACTTCGGGCGGCGCTGGCAGCAATTTCACCTTCCGCAGCGATCTGCCCTCGGCGTACACGCGGGTCGACCGCGCCGGCATGCCTGCTGTCGCCACGGCACTCGTCTCCGGCAACCCGTTCAAGAACGAGTATAATGACGACACCCCGGCCATCGACGCGACCGGCAAATGGGTGCCTGAACTCACCAGCACCCTGACCATATTGACCAATGCACTGGCCGACGACCTGACCCGGCTGGGCCTGACGCCCTGCGCGCGGCCCAGTTGATGGCATCCGGCACTGCGGTGGAGCCCAGCCTGGCGACGCGGCTGGCCCCCTGGAAATGGTGGATCATGGCGCTGGCCGTCCTTGCCGGAGTCTGGGCGCTCGATGTCTGGAACAATGCCCGCCCCGCCCCCCAGCCGATCGACTGGCAGCCCTCTCCCTTCTCGGGCAGCGGTCCACCGCTGGGCTATGCCGAGGCGATGCGAAGGAGCGATACCGCCATCGGCAATGCACAGGCCGCCGCCAGGGCCGGGGCCGACCAGTGGCTGATGCATGAGATCCATGCCAGCGAACTGATGGCGCGCGCGCAGCTTTCGGGCGACTATCGCGATTATGCGGCTGCAGAGGCCGCGCTTGACCGGGCGTTTGCGGTAGCGGTCAAGGGCAGCGGCCCGCACCTGATGCGCGCGGCGCTCGATTTCAGCATGCACCGCCTCGCTGCGGCCGAAGCGCAGCTTGCTGCCACCGATGCCTATGCCGTTCCTCCCGACCCCGGTGATCGTGCCGAGATTGCCGCGATGCGCGGCGATCTCGCCTTCTATCGCGGCGACTATGACCAGGCCTGGGCGCTTTACGATGCTGCCGACCGGCTGGTGCCCGGCTCTGCCAACTTCCGCCGCGCGATCTTTGCCGCGCGCACCGGGAAGGTCGATCTGGCCGACGCCTATCTCGCCGAGGCGGAGAAGGGCTATCGCTCGCCGACCCCACAGACCCGCTCCTATATGCAGCTCCAGCGCGGCATTCTCGATCTCGATCGCGGGCAGCTCGACAAGGCGCTGGCGCATTTCCGCGAGGCCGACCGGCTGTTCCCCGGCCGCTGGCTGATCGAGGAGCATATTGCCGAGGTGCTCAACCTGCAGGGCAAGACCGCCGAGGCGGAGACGCTCTATCGCGCCATTGTCAGACGAACCGGCCATCCCGAGTTCATCGATGCGCTGGCGGGCATTGCCGAGGCCAAGGGCGACAAGGCCGAAGCCGATCGGCTCTACGCGCGGTCGGCGAAAATCTGGGAAGAGCGGCTCGATCTGTTTCCGCAGGCGACCTATGGCCATGCCATCGATCATTGCATGGCGAAGCGGGACTGGCCCTGCGCGCTGCGGCTTGCCGAAGCCAATCACCAGGCGCGGCCCTATGGCGAGGCGAAGATTAAGCTGGCAGCCGCGCTGCTCGCCAATGGCCGAATCGATGACGCGCGCTCGCTGATCGAGTCCGTCCTCGCCTCGCGCTGGCGCACGCCCGATCTGTACGCAACCGCTGCCGACATCTATGCTGCGAGCGGACTGAGCCGCAAGGCGGAGCACTATCGCGCCATCGCCAAAAGCATGAACCCGCTGGCCTGAATCGCCGCAAATCCCCAAGACGCTTGCTCGCAGGCCAAGTTTCGCTTATGCCGGTACCCAGTATCCGGCCACCCCGCGAGGGGTGGCCATATTTTTTGGAGAAACGCGCATGTCTGCCAACCCCCAGCCGCTGATGCCGCACGCGACCGCATCCTGGATGGTCGACAATACCGGGCTCAGCTTCGAACAGATTGCCGATTTCTGCGGCCTGCACATCCTGGAAGTCCAGGCGATGGCCGACGACCTGGCCAGCAGCAAGTACACGGGCCGCGATCCGGTGCGCGCGGGCGAACTGACCATGGCGGAAATCGAGAAGGGTCAGGCCGATCCCGACTATCGCCTGAAGATCATCGCCGGTCCCGCGCAGGTGCGCCGCACCAAGGGTCCGCGATACACCCCGGTGTCCAAGCGTCAGGACAAGCCCGACGGCATCGCCTGGATCCTGCGCAACCATCCGGAAATCTCGGATGCGCAGATCGGCAAGCTGATCGGCACCACGCGCAACACCATCGCCGCGATCCGCGATCGCAGCCACTGGAACATCTCGAACATCCAGCCCAAGGACCCGGTAACGCTCGGCCTGTGCTCGCAGCGCGAGCTTGACGCGATCGTGAGCAAGGCCGCCAAGAAGGCCGGGATCACCGATCAAGCCCCGACCGACACCCGTCTGGGTGGCGACCGCGAGGCGCTGATCGAGGAACTGCGCGCCGAACGCGATGCCCAGCACCGCGCCGCCGAGGAAGCCGCGCGCGAGGCCGCGATCGAATCGTCGCTGCTCGGCGGCGATGAAACCGAAGACGGGCGCGACTGATGACAGAGGCGGCGGCCCCGCAAGAGCTGGAAACGCGCTCGGGGCCGCCCGCTTATGATGCCTCGCTCGCCGACCACGGGCTCGAGCCCAAGGAATTTCGCGGGCTGACCTATCCGCTGGGCGATCATGCGCCCGGCTATGGCGAATATTTCGCCATCGCGCCGGGGCTCGGCTGGACCCGGCTGCCGGTCCCCGGATCGCTCGACCATATCAATATCTGGCTGCTCGACGACACCGATGACGAGGGCGAAGGCGTCGCGATCGTCGATACCGGGCTGCACATGCCCGCCTCGACCGATGCGTGGAAGAAGCTGTTCGCCGAAGGGTTGCAGGGCCGCCGCATCACCCGCGTGCTCGTCACCCATTTCCATCCCGACCATGTCGGCGCTGCCGGCTGGCTGTGCCGCCGTTTCGGCGTTCGCCTATGGATGAACCGCACCGAATGGCTGATGGCGCGGATGCTGACCGCCGATGTGCGCGAACAGCCTCCCGAGGAAGCCATCGACCAGATGCGCCTGGCGGGATGGGACGACAAGCGCCTCGACGAGATGCGCGCGCGCGGCTGGGGCAATTTCGCGCGCATGGTCGCCCCGCTGCCCATCGGCCATGTCCGCATGGAAGACGGCGGCGAGGTGCAGATCGGCGAGCGGCGCTGGACGGTGATGACCGGCGGCGGGCACACGCCCGAGCACGCTTGCCTGATCGACAAGGCGGGCCAGGTAGTAATCGCGGGCGACCAGATATTGCCGCGCATCACCAGCAATGTCTCGATCATGGCGAGCGAACCGACCGCCGATCCCTTGCGCGAATGGCTCGACAGCATCGCGAAATTCCGCGCCGCGTTGACCGGCGACGAGCTCATCCTGCCCGCGCACGGCTTCCCGTTCACCGGGGTGCATGAACGGCTCGATGCCCTCGCAGCGGGCCATCACGACCGGCTCGATGCGCTCGAGGCGGCGCTCAAGGAGCGCGAGATGCGTGCGGTCGACACGTTCGGCATCCTGTTCGCGCGCAAGGTCGACGACAGCGTCTATGGCATCGCCACCGGCGAGGCGATGGCGCATCTGCGCTATCTGGAATATGCCGGGCGCGCGACCTGCACCGTGCGCGACGGCGTCGCCTGGTATTCGGCCTGAACGCATTCGGCCTGAGCTTCAGCCCGAGCGATATTGCGCTTCGGCTTCCGCCATATAGTCGCGGGTAATCGGCAGCGCGTGACGGCTGCGCGCGAACTGCACCTGATAGTTGCACATGCCGCCATGTTCGAACGCGGCGGTGGCCCCGGCGAGATAGAAGGTCCACATGCGGAAGAAGCGCGCATCGTACAGCGCCTCGATCTCGGCCTGTTTCTCGACCGTACGCTGATACCATAGGCGCAGCGTGTGCCCATAATGCAGCCGTAGCGTCTCGACATCGGTGGCGATCAGCCGCGATGGCTCGCTGGCGCGCACGATCTCGCTGAGCGCCGGAATATAGCCGCCGGGGAAGATGTACTTGGTGGTGAAGGCATCGGTCGCGCCGGGACCGCCCATCCGCCCGATGGTGTGAAGCAGCATCACCCCGTCAAGCGCGAGCAGATTGCGGCACTGGCGGAAGAAGGTCTCGTATTGCGGCACGCCGACATGCTCGAACATGCCGACCGAAACGATGCGGTCGAAGCTGCCGGTGAGCGCGCGATAGTCGATCAGCTCGAACTTCACCCGGTCGGCGACCCCAGCCTCTTCGGCGCGGCGGCGCGCGACCTTGAGCTGTTCCTGCGACAGGGTGATGCCGAGCACGTCGACATCGGCGATGCGGTGGAGATAGAGCGCCATGCCGCCCCAGCCGCAGCCGATATCGAGCACCCTCAGCCCCGGTCGCAGCGCGAGCTTGGCGGCGATATGCGCCTTCTTGTCGTCCTGCGCCTGTTCGAGCGAATTGGCGGGATCGGTGAAATAGGCGCAGCTATACTGCTTGTCGGCATCGAGGAATAGATCGTAGAGCCGGTCGTCGAGATCGTAATGATGCGCGACATTGCGCTGCGAGCGGCCCGCCGGATTGATCTGGTCGATCCGCCCGCCGATCGCCTTGACCAGCTTGCGCAAGGGGCCACGCGGCTTGAGATCGCCGCCCTTGTCCCAGGGCGCGTTGGCGCGCACGAGCTGGATCAGCTGCATGATGTCGCCACGCTCGATGATCAGGCGGCCGTCCATATAGGCCTCGCCCGCCCCCAGGCGCGGGTGGAGCGCGATGAAGCTCGCCACGTCCTTGTCGGCGAGCCGGATCGCGACATCGGGAAAGCCGGGCGTCGCCGTTCCGAAGCTTCGGGTGCGACCCTGATGGTCGGTCAGCTCGAGCGTGCCGTGGCGGATGATCCGGTTCAGGAAACGGTCGATAAGGCTCATGATGACCTAGATAGCGCGGCCAAAGTCAGATGCCAGCATACCATTCATATCCAGCCGCGTCCTCCCAGTAACCGCCGCCCCCGCCATAAGCGAGGCGATAGTCGGCGACCGCCTCTATTCGCCGGACATATTTGGCATGCTTGTAGCCGAGATGCCGTTCGACGCGCAGTCTCAGCGGCGCACCATTGCCGATCGGCAGCAATTCGTCGTTGAGCGCCCAGGCCATCATCGTCTGCGGATGGCGCGCATCTTCCATGTCGATGCTCTCGTAATAGGGCCCGGCGCGCAGCGTATCGGCGCAATGGAACACCAGATAGCGCGCGCTGTCCTTGACCTGCACCTTGTCGAGCAGATGCGCCAGGTTGACCCCGGTCCATTTTCCGATCGCGCTCCAGCCCTCGACGCAGTCGTGCCGGGTGATCTGGGTCTGTTTCGGCATCGACCGGATCTGACCCAGCGCGAACCGCGTGGGCTTTTCGACCAGCCCGTCGATGGCGAGTGTCCAGTCGGAAAAGCCGGTCGCGGCCTGTTTGAGATAATCGGCATCGGTTGGCGCACGCGTCCCGTTGGCGGGGACCGAGCGCCCGATATCGCGCGGCGAATATTCGCGCGCCATCCGCTCGCGCCCCTGGATCGCGCGCTGCAGCGCCATGTTGCCTTTTTCCGCCAGCAGCAGCGTATCGCGCCAGCTCTGGTTGGCGTTGAGCGCATCGCAGCCACTGAGCAGCCCGCCCGAGGCGATGGCGAGCGAGCCGATCAAAGCGCGGCGCGTGACGATCAGGGGGCTCTTCGTCTCGCTCATCGCCGGTGTCCGATCGTCATGCCGCGCAGCAGCGTCAGCGGCTTGTGCACGATCACCAGAGCGACGTGCAGCAGCATGAAGCCGATCAGCGACCAGGCGATGATGAAATGGATCGAGCGCGCGGTCTGCCGCCCGCCGAACATCATGCTGGGGAAATGCAGCGCCGCATCGGTGCCCGGCGACATGGCCAGCCCGGTGACGATCATCAGCGGCAGCATCACGAAGATCACCGCGATATAGCTCAATTTCTGCAGCGGGTTGTACGCCTCGCCCGGCGCGGTGTGGAAATCGAACCTCGCATGATCGACAATGGTTCGCCAGAGCGCGCGCGGATGCCATTCGGCCGCGCGCATCGCGATCATGCCGCGGATATGGCCGTTGAAAAGGCTGAAGGCCATGAAGAACAGCAGGCCGAAGGCGAAGAACCAGGCGAAGAAGAAATGCCAGTGGCGGCCATCGGCGAGGCTGTAGTCGCCGGGGATCGTCGCCCAGCCGGGAAAGGCGCGGCTGCGCATCTGCCCTTCGCCATCGCGATAGACGCCGAGCACGCCGGTGGTATCGATCTGGGTGCTACCAATGCTGAGATAGCCGCGGCTGCCCTGCTGCCCGATCTCTAGCCAGGCGGGTTCGTCGCGATTGCCATATTCGCCCCAGTAGAGCCGGGGATGCGCGTTGAAGATCATGAGGCCGCTCATGAACAACGTGATCAGTGAAACGAGATTGACCCAGTGCCAGATGCGCGTCGTCAGCGCATGGCTGTGATTGGGTTCGCTGGCCGGAGACGCGATCTCGGGCGCGGCCTGGGGCACCGCGACGGGCTCGGCAGGGTCGAGAGCGGCGATCATGTCGGTCATTCGCAATCCAGGCACACAAGGTTACAGTCGTTCCGCGAATCCATGCCCGATGGTACGTCACGAAAGGTCGCCTGTCATGTCCGCCAAGGCCGAAGTCATCACCCTTCATCCCGATCCGCTCGAACCTTATGCGATCTCGCCAGGCTGGAAAGCGGGGGGACTGCTCTTCCTTTCGGGCCAGGCGGCGATCGACGAAACCGGCGCGATCGTCGGCGAGGGCGATTTCGACGCGCAGCTGGAGGCGACCTTCGCGAATATCGACCGGGTGCTCGCTGCGGGCGGCAGCGACCGCAGCCGCATCATCAAGGTGACCATCTATCTGACCGACATGGGCAATTTCCCGGCGATCGTCGCGGCGCGGCGGCGCTATTTCACGCCGCCCTGGCCGGCCGACACGATCGTCGAGGTGCGCGCACTGGCGCTGCCCGAGCTGATGGTCGAGATCGACGTGATCGCGCTCGCCGGCGAGCGCTGAGCCCGGCTCAGGCGAAGCTGCCTGCCAGACGCAGCAGGTCGGCCTTGCGCCGGACGCCGGTGCGCTCGAAGATCTGCGCGAGAAAGACGCGCGCGGTGTTGCGGCTGATCGCCATCAGCGCGGCAGCCTCGTCGAGCGCATCGACTCCGCGCAGCACGTTGAGCAGTTCCGCCTGGCGCTTGGTCAGGCCCAGCGCCCCCATGTACACCTTCACCGGGTCCTGGGCGTGCTTCATATAGGTCACATCGACCCTGACGCTGCGCGGCGTTGTCGAATGAGGCAGCGGAACCACGCGCGCGATGGTATCGGCCAGGCTCGTCTTGAGCGTCAAGTCCATGGTCTGGCAAGGGCCCGGATTCTGCATCATCGTCGTCAGCGCCGACTGGAAATCGGGCAGGACATTGCCCAGCCTTCCGTCTTCGTCCAGGCGCGCCAGGCCGGTCAGCGGCAGCGTGTAGCGGATCATCGGCGAACGCTCGTCGGCGGCCACCTGCATGTCCTCGTCGACGACCAGCGAGAAACAATCGATCTGCTGAAGCTGCGCCAACATCGCCGTCGCCGCTTGCTGCGGCCTGGCGTTGCGGCGAAGCGAGAGGTTGATCGCGCTGAACTTGTCATAGAAACGCTGGTAGAATTCGGAGATATCCGAATGCGATGGCTGCTGGCCGCGCCGCATGACCACCAGGCCGATACGAGCATCGCCGATACAGGGCATGATCAGCATCGACGCATCGCTTGGCGGGTTGTGCGAATCGAACCAAGACCAGAATTCGTCCTGCTCGTCGACATTGTCGGGACGCCGCAGTTCTTCGTGCAGGATGATGCCATGGTCAGCCGGTGGCAGCCCATGGCGGGCGCGCGGTCCGATCCGGTAGAAATGGTCCGCATAGGCATCGACGATCGCCTGGTCGATATTGGCAGTGCCCAACGGCCGGATCATGCGGTTGTCGCCAAAGATGACGCCCATCGACATGGCATCCGCGCCGGCCAGCGGCAGCATGCGGGTGAGCGCATCGGACCATGTGCAATGGCCCAACGCAGCATCAGCAATCAACTCATCCAGCCTGTCGAACCGGTTGGAAAGAAGGATCATAGGCTGGTCATGCGCCAGTACCTGCGGACCGCGTGATGACATAATCGTCGCGTCCGTCGATCGACACCGTCAGGCGGATGCTCCAATCGTCCGACCCGCCGAAACGCACATGGCTCAGCACGCGGCCAGCCTCTTCGATCGCGCCAAAGCTGCTGGTGTTCACCGAATTGTTGGCGCTGCCGGACCGGGATTCGATACGGAACCGGCCGGCGCAGCGGCACGGGGCTGCGGCCATCACCTTGGCATCGACCAGCGCGCCATCCTTGCTGACAACCAGCGTGATCGGCTGGTCCTGTGCAACGCCTGCGGTCATGGCATCATCCGCTGCAGCAGCAGGCAGGGCGGCAGACATGGCTGCGGCCAGAAGCAGGGGGGCGAGCCATCGGGCATCACCGCGGTGGTGGGGCATTGACGATCGCTCCCAGAATTGCATCGATCGCATTGGTGGCATCGGCCGGAATGTCGCTGGTCTCTTCTTCGGTCGGCGGTGCCTGTCCCGCCTGACCCGACGTCACGACCGCAGCGATGGCGAGGTCGTCGTTGCTGAAATCGCTGCTGCGGCCCGTGCCCAGCCTGCGCGCGGCGGCATCGGGCGCGTCGGCCACGGCACCGGTTGCGGCCTGCTGCGCGAGCAGCCTCTGTTCGGCGGAAAGCTGCGGCTGGCGGCGCCCGGCAAATTCGCCGGCCCGGGTCTCGATCGGACGTGCGCAGATATCGGGGCCCGCGCCGGGCTTGGCATCATCGCACGCATCCGCGCCTTCCAGGCGCTGCGTGCCGATCTGGCCGCGATCCTGGCCTGCCGTGCTCAACTGACGCTGCGGCACCGCGTTGCCCGAGGGCGAGGACAGCTGGAATTCGGTCGGCAGTGCGGCGCTGTCTGCCTGGCTGGTCCCGATCGAGGGGACCGTGAGCGACCGGTCGGCAGACGAGGCCTGATCGGTCACGACGGCAGCGCTGCGATCGGCGGCATCGTTCGCTTCGGTCTGCGCATCCACCGCGCCGGCATCCTGAGCCGATGCACCGGGGAGCAGCTGGGTCGATGCGACCGCTGCCAGCACGAGCAGCCCCAGCACCGCATAGCGCACCACCTCTTCGCCGCTGGGCAGACGAAGCGGTGGCAGCGAACGCAGCAGGGGCGGCCGGGGCATCTCAGGTGCCCCCGTTCGACTGGGTGATGGACATGGTCTGGTTGCCGCTCTGCACGATCTGGAGATCGGACAGGCCGTTGCCATTCTGCACCCAGCGGAGCTGGTTGGCGGTTCCGTTCTGCGTTGCGGTCATGGCGTTGTTGTCACCCAGCTGGACAAGCTCGGCGCGGTTGTCCGACCCGTTTTGTCCCAGTTGCATCTGGTTGCCCGAACCCTGTTGGGCAAGCATCGCGGTGTTCACACTACCGGCAGTTGCAGATTGATCAAGCAGGATCGCATTGTCCTCGCCCTGCTGGGCCGCGACCGCGATATTGCCGCCGCCATCGCTGGCATTCTGTTTGGAAATGAAGCTGTTGAGCAGACCCGCCTGATCGATCTCAAGATGGGCGGTGCCCGCACCCTCCTGGGTCACGCGGGCGGTGCCATTGTCGCCATCCTGCCCGATGCGCGCAAACTGCTGGCTGCCATTCTGGCTGATGGTGGCGGAGTTGTTGTCGCCGATCTGCGCGATGAAAGCGCTGGTGCGGACCGGCACGGGCCGCATGAGCTCGATCGGTTCCGAAAGCGTGCCCGCGGTGCAGGCTCCCGCAGAGGCTCGAGCGCACGGATCGCTCGGAGCGGTTTGCGCCTGCACCGTCTGTGCCCCCAGTACCATCATTGCGGCGATGGCCAGCCTGGCAGAATGTGTGCGCATGGAAACTCTCCTGTACTGCCCTTGGGGCAGCCCCGCACGATGCGGAGCTGCCCCTCAGGTCATCGGGTGTCAGTTCGGTGCACCCTGGGTCACGGTGGCGATCATGCCCGTGCCAGACTGCGTAACGAACGATTCGTTGAAGTCCGAATTCTGGGTCACGGTTGCCGAGTTTCCGCTTCCGGTGAGCTGAGTGACGACCGATTCGTTGAAGTCCCCTGCCTGCGTCACGGTCGCCGAATGACCGCTGCCGCCCTGAGTAACCGACGAGGTGTTTTCTTCGCCACTCTGGGTCAGCAGAGCGAACTGGCTGGTACCGCTCTGGGTAATAGTCGATTCGTTACTCGAGCCTGTCTGGTTCACATCGGCATTGAGATTGCGCGAGCCACCGTTTCCGGTCTGCTCGATCCGGCTCCGATGATTGCCATCGCCGCCCTGAACCACCTTTGCAGCCAGGCTTACGCCCTGCTGTTCGATGTAGGCACGGTTCAATCCAGAAAGTTGCTCGATCCGGGCGTCATTGTCGCGACCAGTGATGCCGCCCTGGCGGATTTCAGCGCCATATACCGAACGCGTATTTCCGCCATTGTTGTCGCTACCGACCTGCAAGATGAACGCGGTCTGGTTGTCACCACGCTGCTCGACACGGGCTGTGTTATTGTCACCACCGGTCCTCTGCTCAATGGTGGCAGCTTGGTTATCTCCCCGCAGAAATCCCAGAGCGCTGTCTTCCCCCTGATCGACCAGCGCCAGACCACCGTCACCATTCTGCGTGACATTAGCCGTCTGATTGTTGCCGCGCTGGAGAACATTCGCGCGGTTGTTGTTGCCGCCCTGGGTTACGAAGGCATCATGATCGCGACCGATAGCGCCACCCTGATCGACTTCGGCGATATTGGTTTCACCGGTCTGGCGAATATCGGCATTCTCGTTGAAGCCGCGCTGGGTGACATTGGCCGTGTTGCGGATACCATCCTGGCGAACTGCCGCGGTGTGGTCGGTGCTAAGATTGGCGCCCTGATCGATCGTGGCTAGGTTTCGTTCGCCGCCCTTCTGCTGGATGAATGCTTCGTGCAGACCGCCGGCCTGGCGTACCGTAGCAGTGTTGAAATCGCTGAGCTGCTGGACGCCTGCCGCGGCAGAATTTCCAACGCCATTGCCGGCACCTCCCTGAACGACATCAGAAAGGTTGTTGTTTCCCGACTGCAGAATGTTGGCATCGTTGGCACCGACGCCGGTCTGGGTCAGCTTCGACTCGTTGTCGTTGCCACTCTGGGTCACGATTGCTTCATTGAGGCCGCTGCTCTGGGTGAGTGTCGACTTGTTATCGTTGCCCGACTGCACCACGTTCGCCGTGTTCAGATTTCCACTCTGTTCGAGATCCGAGTCGTTGTCTTGGCCGCTCTGACGAACTTCGGCTACGTCAAGGTCGCCACTCTGCGACACATCCGAGTCGTTGCTGAAGTTCGACTGTGTCACGCGCGCGGTCGAAAAATCGTTGGTCTGCGAAACCTTCGAGATATTTTCGCTGCCAGACTGCACGACGATGGCGGTGTTGCTATCGTCGCTGCTGCCGGTGCCATTGTCCTGCACGATCGAAGAGTCGTTCTTGTTGCCTGCCTGGGTCAGCGTAGCGTTATTGCGGTTGCCGCCCTGGGTGACGACCGAAATGCCGTTGGTGCCGCTCTGACCTACGGTCGCACCGCCATTGGTGCCGGTCTGGGTCACGGTCGAGTTGTTGTTGACCGTCTGTGCCATCGCCGGAGCGAGGGCGAAGATCGCCAGCGATGATGCGCCGGCAAGAAGAAGCTTTTTCATGTCGAATTCCTAAAATTTGAGGAGGGGGACCGGCTGACGTCAGACGTTTCTGAGCCAGCCGGCCTTCCTTCAGATCAGTTCACCGGCGGAATGGCAGGCACGTTCTGCATCACGGTCGCAGTATTGTTGCTACCCGACTGGGTGATGGTCGACTGATTGTCGTTGCCTCCCTGCATCACCGTCGCAACGTTGAGATTGCCGCCTTGCATGATGTCGGACTCGTTGTTGATCCCATCCTGCGAAACATTGGCGAAGTTGTCGGCACCCGTCTGGATGATCGACGAATCTGCAAGGCTCGAACCGCTGGACTGAGTGACCTTGGCCTCGTTGCCGGTACCGCCGGTCTGTTCGACAAGCGACGCACCATCCTGGCCGAGCTGACGGACTTCAACCGCATACGTCATGAAGTTGCCCGGCACGGGGTTGGCTGCCGACTGCAGCACGGTCGAGCTGTTCTTCTGACCGATCTGCTCGACATAGGCGCTGGTGTTGGCAGACTGCGTGATGAGCGAAGTGTTATCTTCGTCAAACGCTCCGATCGTGGCAGGTGTGGTCTCCTGGACAACGACTGCGACAGCCAGATCGGCACCGACATTCTGGTTGATCGTCGAGGTGTTCTGACTTCCCGTCTGCGTCACGGTCGCGCTGGCATCCGCGTTCTGAGTGATCAGCGAACGATTTGTCGGGAAATCAGGTCCAGGGATTTCGCTGCCGTACTGAGTGACGGTGGCCGTTGCACCGCTGGCGGTCTGCTCCACCAGCGAATCATTGTCACCATAGGTGCCCAGCTGGTTGACAGTGGCTACTGCTGCTGCGGTCTGACGGACATCCGAGTTGTTGAAGATACCATCCTGGACCACGGTAGCACTGGCGGTGCCGGGACCGCTATTGCTCTGACGGATGTCCGACCGATTGAGCTGACCGTTCTGGGTAAGGTCGGCAGAGTTCAGGCCCGTCCCGGACTGTGAAACGTTCGAGAAGTTGCCACGAACCAAGTCGTTGTCGCCGTCGAACCGGCTGGCGCGGAGACGGGGGCTCGTCGGATTGAGACCGTCTGCAGTCTGAGTGACAGTTGCCGAAGCACCAGCCGAAGACTGGTTGATGGTGCTGTCATTGCTGGGACCGTTCTGCGTGGTCGTCGAGGTGGCAGCCGCGCTCTGGGTCACGTCCGACACGTTGTCCGTACCAGTCTGGGTAACAAAGGCATCCGCATCAGCCGACTGAGTGACGAGAGACGCATTACGGTCACCCGTCTGAAGGACGTCCGCCTTTGCACCATCTGCTCCGGTGCCCTGCTGAATCGACGAATCGTTGTTGTTGCCGGTCTGGTCAACTTCAGCAAATGCATCGGCGGCCTGGTTCACGATCGAGTCGTTCTGGAAGCCGCTCTGCGTCACATCGGCAAATCCGCCAAGAGGAGCGTTCTGAGTGATCGAAGACGTATTTTCATCACCGGTCTGATCAACCAAGGCCTCACCCTTGTTACCGTTCTGCAGAATGATCGAGGTATTCGTCGGTGCGGAGGTGTTGTTGATGTCCTGCGAACGCTGGGTCACCTGCGCCGACGAACGACCATTCTGCGTAATGCTCGATGCATTGCGGCCGAAATTGCCGGGAGCGACGCTGCCCTGATCGACAATCGCAGTGCCAGCGGCATTCTGGGTCACGACCGAGGTGTTGTAGACGCCGCTTTGCTTGACGTTCGCATCGCCATCTGCAGTCTGGCTGATCGCCGAGCGGTTAAGCGTACCGTCCTGAAGCAGTTCTGCTTTGGCGCCATCAGCCGACTGGGTGATGAGCGACACGTTGTTCGCATACGAAGTGCCCGCCGACGACGGCGGCAAGGTGGCTCCATCCCAGTTCCGCGGGCCGAGGTTGTTAACTCCGCCCTTCTGGGTGACCTTCGCAGAAGCTGCCCCAGACTGGTTGATGTCCGAGAAGTTCGCGTTGCTCTGCTGGGTCACTTCGGCTGTTGCAGCATCAGACTGCAGGATGGTGGAACGGTTGAAATCGCCCAGCTGCGTCACATCTGCGCTCGCACCAGAGGCCGATGCGGTCTGCGTGATGGTCGAGTCATTCTCGTCACCCGTCTGAGACACCGTCGCGGACGCTTCGGAGGTTTGCGTAACCTTGGACTCATTGGCTTCGCCAAACTGCGAGACATCAGCGGTCGCACCAAGACCCGTCGCAGTCTGATCAATATCCGAGATGTTGCGATCGCCGTCCTGATCGACCATCGCGCTATTGGAAGTACCGGTCTGGTCTACATCGGATTCATTGCCCGCCCCACCCTTCTGGGCGACATCGGCATTGTTCAGCGCGCCCGACTGCACAATATCGGATTCGCTGTCACCGTTCTGGTTGACCTTGGCAACGTTACCTGCACCACCCGACTGCTGGACATCCGAGTCCGAGCTGTTGCCAGCCTGGTCTACTTCGACGGTGTTGCGGCTCGAGGTGGTTCCTGCGCCGGTCTGCGTAACAGTCGATGTTCCGTTGGTGCCCAGCTGGGACACATCTGCGCTATTCTGGGCGCCGCGCTGATCAATCGTCGAGCTGTTGTTGACAACGCTCTGTGCGATTGCAGGCATGCCGATCATCAGCGCGAGCGCCGAGACCGAGGTGTAAATGGAGGTCTTCATGGTTGATAATCCTCTGTTCAAGGGTCATAACCATGCTGCTCCGGAAGCAGCATTGCCGCCGGGGTCAGCATGATTGTTTCACACGCACTCATTGTTGTTATGCTCGCGCATCGAAGTTGCAGCTTCGGTGCGCGAGTTTTGTCAGGCCTTTATGTCAGTTCCGAATGCCGCCTGACCGGCTTCGGCTCTCGTCCGCGATCCTGGATCGGTTGAGTATCCCGATTTGGGACCTTTCCGTTCCTGTTTTGCGCCTGCATCCACGCCGCTAGCTGTGATGCAGGACATAGCTGGTCAATTAGTCTCCGAGCTTACCTCGCTTTTCTTCCCGTTCGTGTTCCTGTCCTTCACCTTCATCGGGGCAAGCTGACGCGCGCGTTCTTCTGCGCGCTGGACCTGTCCCGGTGTGAATTTTCCATCGCGCTCCTGCTGATACTGCAGCAGCTTGGCCATTCCGGCGTCGCGGTCGGCGAAATCCCAGAGGCGCAGCTCGACGCCTTCCATGACCAGCGCATAGACCGCCTTTTCGATCGCCTGCTGAAGCGCCAACTGGTCTGGCTCGTTAGTAGTGAACCCCGCCTCGGCCTCGAGCAGCTCCCGGAAGGCGACAAACTTGAACGCGCTCGCCCCAAAGGCCTGCGAGGCGATGGTCTTCGACGCAGTGACCGTGGTCAGCACCTCGCCGGTGCGCACCGATACCGCGCGCAGATACACCGTTACCGTGTCCTGCCGATATTCGGTGCGGCCGCCAATGCCCAGAAAGGCTGCGCCTGCGCCGCCGGTCAGTGTGTTGGTGTCATAACCGATGATCCCGCCTTCGAGCAGTACGCCGGCAAAGAGCAGTGCGGGCAGTGCATCGGGATTGACGACGCGCTCGCCCAGATAGCGCTCGCGCATCTCGCGAATGATCTGGCGCTCGTTGAGCAGGTTCTTCAGGTTCTCGCGCTCGACGATCGTGAACCAGCTGCGATCGCCCACATCCTGCAGCGCTTTGACGAGCACCGAAGCGCCGCCCTGGCTGACAGCGCGCGACAGCGTCTGGCCGGTCGCGCTGGGCTTGAACTGGCCGGTCTGGTCGGTGAAGCTATAGACCGCCACTGCAACCTGGCGCGACGGCTTGGGAATGCCGCGCAGCAGCAGCTGCGTCTGGGTTGCGTTGGGCAGATAGGCATAGCTGGTCGTTTCGGGCAGGAACGCCTTGCCGCTGCCGCCAACGGTGGTGCAGCCACTCGCCATCAGGGCAATCGAAAGGGCTGCTAGGCCAGGAAGGATCGGAAGACGCATGGCTCAGTCGACATCCACAAAGGTCGGAACGACGATGACGGTCTCTTCGCCGGTATCGTCATTGATGATCGTGATCGTCACCTCGGTCAGCGAGCGGATGAATCTGACAGTCTGACCGCCAAAACTGATCGTGCCGCTTTCCTGGGGGTTTTCACCGAAAATCGCGGTAACAATCTGCGACGACAGAGCGGACAGCAGACGAGACTGAAGCTGGCGCGCGAACACGTCGGCCTGGGAGCTGCTGGAACTGGAGGCTGGGTTTGTAAAATCATTCTGGGCGTTCGCAACGCCGAGCAAATGATTGGAATTGAATGGGTTTCCGCCGAAACTGGGGTTCACAGGCTGGTAGACGATGTCCTGTGCAACGGCCTCACTTCCGAGTGGCAAGGTAAGACCAACCACTCCCAGCCAGGCCACCGTCAAGGCCCTGACCGCGTTATTGAACGAGCGCACAACGTATCTCCTGCGGTTTGCCCCCGGAAGCATTCAGCTTCTCTAACGGCATAAAATTCTTGCGACTCGAATTTTGTTAACGGGACCTTAGGGGTGATTAACAGAGTGCAAAATAGTGCAAAGTGATTATAAAATCGTGCTAATCTGGCGCAAATCGGGCCGGTTGCACGCATCGTCAATGGGTTACTGCAGGTCAAAACCCAGCGTTGCGGCGGTTCACGGTGGTTAATGTCACGCGCTTCCCAGAGCCGTCGAAGGCCGCATTAGACATGGTTGGGTACCATGTTTTTGGCTGGATTTTACAATCTGTTCGTTTTCGAGACAGAGTTCGTCGCAATCCCTAACCTGTCTGCTGCTCAATTTGGGGTACAAACCGGTGAATTCGCTGTGATGCCAGGAGCATAAGGCAAGCGCAGGCACTGCAGGCACAAGCTTCGATAGTGTCACGAAGGACCTCAGAAGCGAAGAGTTTATCGGGGGTGTCGCTTCGAAAGACCGTAAACGGGTGCTCAGCTTGATCAGCAGTCGCTTTGACTGCTGGGCCGAAGTGGTCAGTTTCGGGGTACGGACCGATGCCGGGTGGGAGTGCTCGTTCATCGTTCGCCGCGGAAAGGCCATCCACTCGATCGTGACGGGCAACAGGAAGGCGGTGTCGCTGCTTGAAACGTTAAGACCAAAACACCAGCGTTGAGAGTGAAAGTCCGAGCCGCTGAGCGCTGGGAACGCTGGTGTGCGGAACTGGAGAACGCGCATATGCCTCGATCGGCCTAGGCGGCTGGAGGCGTCTGCGGCAGTGGATGAATAACAGACACTACGTGTCTTTACGCAAGCAAGGCCGCATATTGCGCGGCAACCCGAGGTTTGCGGGCAATGGTTGAGCCAATGCGCTGGATGGTCAGCGGCCTGGCGGATGAAACCACTTTTCGTCCTTATCGCCGGCAAGTCGTAGAACATGTTCGTATACGCGGCGATCTCGGCTGGCACGACGAAGCTCGAGCCGCGTAAAGTGGCAAGCGTGAATGAGGGTCCGGTCGAAAGACTGGCGCGGTTGTTCGTATACGGTGCCCAATGCCCAGATCTGAGCCAAGGGGCATAGCCGGTCGAAAATCAAACGACGTGTCAAGGCGCAAGGTGCAGGCTATTTTCCATAGCGTCTTCGGGCCCATCTCTCCAGAGAACAACCGCCTCTAGGCCATCCGGCACGCCAAATTCTCCTATGCAGCCAAATTCTGAAGGGCCCAGGCAAAATACACTAGATCTTTTGGGGTAAACCGCAGGGGAATCGCATCAAATAACCGGTCAACAGCCCTCCAAACGCAAAAAACCCGCCGGAAGGGCGGGCTTTTGCGGGGCATTCCATATTGGTTGCGGGAGCAGGATTTGAACCTGCGACCTTCAGGTTATGAGCCTGACGAGCTACCGGGCTGCTCCATCCCGCGCCACCAATGC
>NZ_VDES01000004.1:115869-152708 GCF_013607875.1 Blastomonas ursincola | reverse complement strand
ACGAAGATCATCTGCTCGATCCCGGCCTCGCGCGCCTCGTCCACCGCATACTGGATCAGCGGGCGGTCGACGATCGGCAGCATCTCCTTGGGGATGGCCTTGGTCGCGGGAAGAAAGCGGGTGCCGAGACCGGCAACCGGAAACACAGCTTTGCGGATGGGCTTCACGTTATGTCCTCTTTATCGGCCCCGACAGCCGAGGCGAGACCTTGCAGCGTGCCGCCCGGCTGTCAAGCCGCGACCCGGTGACGCCGGGCTCAGGCCTTGACCCGCGCGGCAAAGCTCTTGCGCAATTTCTGCAGCTTGGGCGGGATCACCGCCAGGCAATAGGGATTGCGCTGGCCTTCGCCCTGCCAATATTCCTGGTGATAGTCCTCGGCCGGGTACCAGGTCGTCGGCTCCTCGATCGTGGTGACGATGGTCGAGGGCCAGTTCGCCTGGTTGCGGCTCATCGCGGCCTCGGCCTCGACCTGCTGCACCGCATCGAGCGGAAAGATGGCCGAACGATACTGGGTGCCGACATCATTGCCCTGGCGGTTGAGCTGCGTCGGATCGTGCGTCGCGAAGAAGATGTCGAGCAGATCGGCATAGCTCAGCTGCGCGTCGTCGAAGGTCACGCGGATCGCCTCGGCATGGCCGGTATTGCCCGAACATACCTGCTTGTAGGTCGGGTTCTCGGTGGTGCCGCCGATATAGCCGCTCTCGACCTTGCTCACGCCGATCACGTCGTTGAACACGGCCTCGGTACACCAGAAACAGCCTCCGGCGATGATGGCGGTTTGTTCGGTCATGCTTTCCATCCTTGTCTGTTCCAAGTCCGGGCTTGGTTTACGTTCTCCAGAGAGATAGCGTGAAGGCCGCTCAAAACAACCGTCTCAGCCTTCAACCGGCAGCACCGGCGGTGCCTTGGCATCGCTGTCCTTTTCTCCGCCGCGCGCGATCAGCAGGTACATGACCGGGGTGACGATGCGCGAGAGCAGGGTGGAGGAAATCAGCCCGCCGATGATCACGCTGGCGAGCGGCGCGTACAGCGATCCGCCGAACAGCGCGAGCGGCAGCAGGCCGCCGATCGCGGTGACCGAGGTTAGCAGCACCGGCAGGAAGCGCACCTCGCCCGCGCGTTCGATCGCGGCGCGCAATTCCATGCCCTCGCGGCGCAGCTGGGTGGTGAAATCGACCAGCAGGATCGAGTTCTTGATCTCGATGCCGATCAGCGCGACGAAGCCGATGATCGCCATGTAGCTGAGCGAGGATCCGGTCACGAACAGCGCGACAAAGCCGCCGAACGTGCCCAGCGGGATCACGCCTGCCACCACGATCGTCTCGCGGAAGCGGCCGAATTCCGCCACCAGCACCGCGAAGATACCGAACAGCGCGATGAGGATGATCGGGCCCAGGCCGCCGAACACCGTCGCGATCGCCTCGGCCTCGCCGCCGGCGGAGACGCGATAGCCCGGCGGCAGTTTCAGCTTGCCCACCTCGTCCATCGCCTGCTGGCTGATCCGTGCGGGCAGCGCCCCGGGCTGGGCGTTGGCGGTGACGGTGACCGACCGTTCGAGCTGGAAGCGCTGGATCTGCGGCGGCACGCTTTCGAGGCGCGGCGTGCTGATCTGCGAGAGCGGAATGGCCTCGCCGGTGCGGCTGGCGACATAGACCTTGTCGAGCGCGGAGATCGGCTGGG
The DNA here is from genome assembly GCF_013607875.1 of Blastomonas ursincola. Taxonomy (GTDB): domain Bacteria; phylum Pseudomonadota; class Alphaproteobacteria; order Sphingomonadales; family Sphingomonadaceae; genus Blastomonas; species Blastomonas ursincola. The sequence continues at coordinate 151,028 of NZ_VDES01000004.1, read as the reverse complement.
TCTCGCCGAGCGGCAGGCGCACGGTGACGCGATAGCTGTCGCCTTCGGGATCGCGGAACGTGCCCGCATTCTCGCCCGACAGCGCCAGGCGGATCGCGCGACGCGGCTCGCCCGGCGCGATGTTGAGCAGCGCCGCCTTGGCATCGTCGATGCCGATATCCAGGTCGATGCCGTCGGTCGCGACCGGGTTGATCACGTCTCGCGCGCCAGGCGTCGACCGCAGGATCTTCTCTACCTTTGCAGCAATGTCACGCAGCGTGTCGAGATTCTCGCCGGTGATGCGCAGCGCCACGGGCGAGGCAATCGGCGCGCCGTTCTGGAACAGTTCGACATTGAAGCGCGCGCCGGGAATCTGCTCGAGCCGGTCGCGGATGCGCGCGATCATCTGCGGACTGCGATCGGGATGCCAGGCATCCATCACCGCGAACACCTCGCCGAAATTGGGCCGCTGGTCGAGCGCGAAGACATTGTAGAAGACCTGCGGGTTCGAGCTGCCGGTATTGGCCGCGCGCACCTTGATGTCGGGTTCCTTCGCCAGCACCGCCTCGACCTTGCGCACCAGCGCGTCGGTGGTGGCGACGCTGCTGCCCTGCTCGGCATCGATGGTGACGCGGAAATAGCTGGTATCGGCATAGGGGAACAGGCTGAAGCCCAGCACCGGGATCAGCGCGAAGGCCGATAGGGTGAGCGCCATCGACGCCCAGAAGGTCTGTTTCGGCTTGTCGAGCGCGCTGTGCAGGATCGGGCGATAGAGCCGCTCGATCTGGTGCGTCAGCCATTTGAGGATGGCATTGCCCTCCGGGTCCTCGTCGCGCGAGAGAATGCGGCTGGCGAGGAAGGGGATGATCGTCAGCGAGATCACCAGCGAGGCGAAGACGGTGAAGATGATCGTGTAGATGAACGACTGGGTGAACTTGCCTGCGCCTTCGGGAAGGAAGAGCAGCGGCGTGAAGGCGAAGATCAGCACGCCGGTCGAGCCGAGCACCGCAGGCGTGATCTCGCGTGTGGCGTCGATCGCCGCAATCGAGCGGCGCTTGCCCATGCGCAGATGCCGCGCGATATTCTCGGTCACCACGATCGAATCGTCGACCAGCAGGCCCAGCGCCACGATGAAGCCCGCGACCGCCAGCTGGCTCAGGTTGAAGCCCATCACGCTGATCGCGAGCAGGCCCGAGGCGAGCGACAGCGGGATCGAGATCATCACGATGACCGACGCGCGCCACCCCAGCGGCAGCAATGTGATGATGACGAGGCCGAGTGCGATCGAGAAGTCGCGGGTGAGCTCGCTCAGGCGGTGCTCGATGTCGCGGCTCTGGTCGAAAATCTGCTCGAGCCGGATATCGGGCGGGAAATTCGCCTGTTGCCGCTTGAGCTCCTCTTCGAGCGACGCCTTGAGCCGGATCACGTCGAACCCGTCCTTCTGCAGGATCGACAGGAAGATCGCGCGCTCGCCGTTGAAGCGGGTGATATAGAGCTGTTCGGCATTGCCCCAGCGGACATCGGCGACGTCCTTCACCCGCATCAGCGTGCCGTTGCCCGCGCGGATCGGCAGGTTGGCGATCGTGTCGAGATCGCGATAGGCGCCGCCCGCCTCGACATTGAAGCGCCGCCCAGCGCTGTCCACCGCGCCGGGCGGCAGCTCCGCGCCGCCGCGGCGCAGCGCATCGGCGATCGCGGACGGGGCGAGGCCCAGCTCGGCAAGGCGGCGGCTGTCGATTGCCACCTGCACCTCGGGCTGCGGCAGGCCGTCGATCACCGTGTTGCGCACGCCGGGATAGCGCACGAAGGTATCCCGGATATCCTCCGAATATTTCTGCATCCGCCGCCAGCTCGCGGTCTTGCTGACCATCGCGAGTTGCAGCACTGCCGCCTCGGTGGTGCGTGCCTTGCGATAGCGCAGCTCGGTAATGCCTTCGGGCAGCTGGCTGCGGATCGCGCTCACTTCGCGCACGACATCGTTGAAATACTGGTCGGGGTCGCCATCCCAGTCGAATTCGGCGGTGACAGTGACGAAGCCGTCGGTAATCCCGGCACGGATCTCGTCGATATCGTCGATGCCGCGCAGCACCTCCTCGACCGGCTTGGCGATGGTCTGCTCGATGTCCGCCGCATCGGCTCCGGGCAGCGCGATGATCACGGTGACCACGGGGATCGGGAAATGCGGATCGACCGAGCGCGGAATGGTGAGCAGCGAGGTCAGGCCCAAGGCTGCGAGCAGCAGGAACGCCACCAGGCTGAGCTGCCAGCGGGCGATGGTGAAGGCGGCAAGGTTCATTGCGGGGCGCGCCGGGTCGGCGTCATCGCGCGGCGTCGGCGGCCGGGGCCGCAGCGGCGGTGGTGCGGCTTGGCTGGCGGCTGGCGAGCGGCTTCACCTTCGCGCCATCGGTCAGCAGCACCAGGCCCGAGGTCACGATCCGGTCGCCGGGCCTTAGCCCGCCGGTGACGATCAGTTCCTTGTCGTCGATCCGGCCAATCTGCACCGCGCGGGCGCGCACCCGGCTTGTCTTCGGGTCGAGCAGATAGACAAAGCCCTCGTCCGCGCGGACGTTGAACACGGCGCTCGCGGGAACCGCGAGGCCTGACGCATCGGGCGCGGCGGCGACGCGGAACTCCGCCGTGCCGATCTGGCCCGATCGCAGGGCAGGGTTGGCGGGCAGCGCGACCGTCACCTCGAACGCGCCCGAACTCGGATTGGCGCGCGCGTCGATCTCGCTGATGACGCCCTCGATCTCGCCGCCGGGCACCGCCGACAGCCGCACCAGGACCGGCATGCCGGGGGAAAGGCGCGCGATATCGCTGTCGATCATCGGCGCGCGCAGTACCATGCCGCCGCTGGTCTCGCCCAGCACGACGATCTGCGTGCCGGCTGCCACCACCTGTCCCGGCTCTGCGCTGCGCGCCAGGATGATGCCGCCCGAAGGTGCAAGAATTTGCGAGGTGCCGCTGGCAAAGCCTGCGGTGCTGACCTGGGCGGTCGCAGCGCGCGCGGTCGCCTCGGCGCGTTCGAGCTGCGCGCGAGTCACCCAGCCCTTTTCGAACAGCTGCTGGAACCGGCCGAGTTCGGCCTGCGCGCGCTGCTGCTCGGCCCTGGCGCTTTCCAGATTGGCGCCGACCTGGGTCGCATCGAGCGCCGCGATCAGCGCACCGGGCATCACCCGGTCGCCCTCCTGGAAGCGGATGCTGGCGATCTTGCCCGCTGTCGTGAAGCCCAGCGGTGTCTCGTAGCGATAGCGCACCGTGCCCGCTGCGGTGATCAGCGCGGAGGTGCTGGCGGGCTGCACTTGCGCAATGGTCACGGGATAGACCTTGTCCGCCGCGACCGGCGCGGGCTCGTCCTTGCCGCCCGAACAGGCGGACAGCGCCAGCGAAGCGCCGACGATCAGCGACAGGGTGAGGGGGCCGTAACGGCGCGCGGTGACGAAACGCATATTGAGTTTCTATCTGCAACCAGTTTTGCTGGCAAGCGCAGAACTGAAATCGATAGCATTTATCGCGGTGCCATGGGCATTAGCCGCGCCTTAACTAAACTGGTTTAGCCCCGATCATTGCTCCGATGGCTCATCGGTGCGGGGAGGACGCACGGTATGAACTGGCGCATCGGACAATTGCAGTCGCAGCATGAAGCCTGTCTTGCCATCGTGCAGGACATCCAGGCGCGCTCGCTCCAGATCTGGGACCGGCCTGCAGCGGTCGAGATCACGCTGATGCTCGCGCGACTGACCGGCATATTGCGCATCCATCTCGCGCTCGAGGACGAGATCCTCTACCCCGCGTTGCGCAATGCCAGCGATCCCGCCATGGCGCGCACGGCAGAACGCTACTGGCAGGAAATGGGCGGCCTTGCCGATGCCTTTCTCGACTTTGTCGACCGCTGGAAGCGCGCCGATGCGCTGCTTGCCGATGCCGATGGCTTTCGCGCCGAATCCGCCAGGGTCTTCGCGGCGCTGGCCGACCGGATCGATCGCGAGCATGAGGAAATCTATCCGATGGCCGAACGGCTGCGCGCCGCAAAGGCGGCGTGATCAACGCGCTGGTTTGCGCGGACGCGTCCACAAGCCTTCGCGGCTGACCGGCGCCGGGGTTCGCATCGCCTGAGCAAGGCTGCGCGCGACCCATCCGATCTTCTGCCCGCGCGTGGTGATGACCCGGTGGTCCCAGGCCTGCGCGCCGCGGCGGCGCACCTCGCGCGCGATATCGCCATAGATCCCCGCTGCCGCCAGCACCGCCCAGCGCGCGCGAAAGGGCAGCCGCACCGCGCCGACCCGGGCCGAGGCCTCGTGCGCTTCGGAGCGATCGGCCAGCCGCTTCGCCAGCGGTACCAGTTGCGGGCGCAGCCAGGGTTTCATGTGCTGGCCTGGCGGGATGTCCATCTCCGCCAGCCATTCGACCGGCAGGTAGCAGCGCCCCACCGAATCGTCCTCGGACAGGTCGCGCGCGATATTGGCGAGCTGGAAGGCAAGGCCGAGATCGCAGGCGCGGTCGAGCGTTTCCTCGTCAGCCGGATCGACGCCCATCACGATCGCCATCAGCAGCCCGACGGCGCCGGCGACATGATAGCAATATTGATACAGGTCGCGCTCGGTGCGCGGGCGCCAGTCATCGGCGTCGAGCGCGAAACCTTCGATCACGTCGAAGATGATCGCGCGGGGCAGGCGGCATTCGGCGGCCACCACTGCCAGCGCGGCAAAGGCCGGGTCGTCGGTCGGCTGACCGGTCAGCGCCCGGTCGGTCTGCTCGCGGATATAGGCGACGCGTTCCTGCGCATCGGCGACCGCGCTCATGCCATGGCCCATGTCCTGGCCGTCGGCGAGGTCATCGCATTTGCGGCACCAGGCATAGAGCAGCCAGGCGCGCTCGCGGGTCAGCGGATCGAACAGCTTCGAGGCGAGCGCGAAGGATTTCGAGCCGCGCGCGATCGAGTCGCGCGCATGATCGACAAGGGCGGCTCTATCCATGGGTGCATGCCGCTGCGAAACTACAGATCATCCGTCGTCATCGAGAAGATCGACTGGTGCGGCTCGTAGGCCGCCATCTTGGCGAGCAATCCGTCGAGCGTGTCATCGACGATCAGGATGTTCGCGTGCTGCGGCCGGATGAAGCCCACCTCGATCATGTGGCGGTTGAAGGCGACGAGCTGGTCGTAAAAGCCGTTCACGTTGAGCAGCCCGACCGGCTTGTCATGATAGCCGAGCTGCGACCAGCTGATCGCCTCCCACAGCTCGTCCATGGTGCCGACGCCGCCGGGCAGCACGATGAAGCCATCGGACAGGTCGGTGAACGCCTGCTTGCGCGCATGCATGCCGGGCACGACGTGCAGTTCAGTGCAGCCCTGATGCGCGACTTCGGGCCGGACCAGCGCCTCGGGGATGATGCCGATCACCTCGCCGCCCAGCTCAAGCGCCGCATCGGCGGTCGCGCCCATCAGCCCGAGCCGTCCGCCGCCATAGACGACGCCGATCCCCCGATTGGCGAGCGTCGCGCCGGTCATCCGCGCGGTTTCGATATAGACGGGGTCGGCAGGGGTGGCAGAGCCGCAATAGACGGCCAGGCGCTTGAACGGAGCGGTCATGGTGATTCCTGAATGGGGATGTTGCCAGGTCCATCGCCGGAAATGCGGGGCGGAGCAAGCCTTGCCAACACTAAACCCTCCCCGAGCGAGCTAGGGGAGGACTGACGGCCCTCATTCCTGCGGCAGGCCGTCGGCAATGTCGTAATAATCGCCCTTGTGCGCGGTGAAGATATGCACGTGCAGGTGCGTGTCGGTCGGCGCATCGAACGCGCCCATCGCCACGGCCATCGAATCGCGGTGCGGCGGGTCCCAGAACAGGAAGCTGCCGCAGGTCCCGCAAAAGCCGCGCCGCACCTTGGGGCTGGACTGGTACCAGCGCACATGCTCCTCGCCGGTGATCGCGAGATCGCTGCGCTTGACGTCGGTCGAGGCCCAGTAATGGCCCGACTGCTTGCGGCACTGGCCGCAATGGCAGGCATCGGGCCCCTTGAGCGGGGCGGAAACGGTGAAGGCGATCGCACCGCACAGGCATGATCCGGTGTGCATGAAAGGGCTCCAGACTATAAAATCCTCCCCGAGCTTGTCTCGGGGAGGGGGACCGCCGACCAAGGGTCGGTGGTGGAGGGGAAGCGAGGTCGCGCCCGCTGCGGCAGAATATACTATCCCGCCACCCCTCCACCACCCGCTACGCGGGCGGTCCCCCTCCCCCAGCAAGCTGGGGGAGGATTTACATGGTCAGAGCATGTCCTCGAGCATCAGCGTCGCGGTCGCCTTCGCACTGCCGACCACGCCGGGAATGCCAGCGCCCGGATGCGTGCCCGCGCCGACGAAATAGAGGTTCGGAATCGCATCGTCGCGGTTGTGCGTGCGGAAGAACGCGCTCTGCGTCAGCAGCGGTTCCAAGCTGAAGGCGCTGCCCAGATGCGCGTTGAGGTCCGTGCTGAAATCCTGCGGCGTATAGTGGAAGCTGGTGACGATCCGCTCGTGAATGTCGGGGATCAGCCGGTGGCCGATCTCGTCGAGAATGCGCTTCTCGTAGATCGGGCCCATTTCCTTCCAGTCGATCGGCAGCTTGCCCTGATGCGGCACCGGCGAGAGCACGTAGAAAGTGCTGTGCCCCGGCGGCGCCATCGAGGGATCGGTGACGGTCGGGTGGTGCAGATAGAGCGAGAAGTCCTTGGCCAGCACACCATGGTCGTAGATGTCGTCGAGCAGCCCCTTGTAGCGCGGGCCGAACAGAATCATGTGGTGCGGAATGCCGGGCCAGTCGCCCTTGATGCCGAAATGTGCGACGAACAGAGAGGGCGAGAATTTCTTGCGCTTGAGGCTCGCTGCCGCGCGCTTGCCCCGGCCCGACTTTCCGAGCAGATCGCGATAGCTGTGCATGATATCGGCATTGCTGGCGACCGCATCGAAGTTTTCGCGCCAGCCGCTCTTGGTCACCACGCCGGTGACCTTGTCGCCCATGGTCTCGATCTCGGTGACCGGATCATTCAGGCGCAGCGTGCCGCCGATCCGCTCGAAATGCCTGACCATGCCCGCGATCAGCCGGTTGGTGCCGCCCTTGGCAAACCAGACCCCGCCGTCCTTTTCGAGCTTGTGGATGAGAGCATAGATCGAGCTGGTCTTCATCGGATTGCCGCCGACCAGCAGCGTGTGGAACGACAGCGCCTCGCGCAGCTTCTCGTTCTTCACGAACGAGGAGACGATCGAATAGACCGAGCGCCAGGCCTGGTATTTCATCAGCGCAGGCGCGGCCTTGATCATGCTGGCAAAGTCGAGAAACGCCTTGTGGCCGAGCTTGAGATAGCCCTCGTCGTGCACGCCTGCGCTATAGTCGAGGAAGCGGTCATAGCCGGCGACATCCTCGGGGTTCAGCTTGGCGATCTCGGCGCGCAGGCTCGCCTCGTCGTTCGAATAGTCGAAATTGGTGCCGTCGGGCCAGTTCAGCCGGTAGAAGGGCATGACGGGGACGAGGTCGACATCCTCGCTGATATGATGGCCGGTCAGCGCCCAGAGCTCTTCCAGGCACGGCGGATCGGTGATCACGGTCGGGCCGGCGTCGAAGGTGAACCCGTCCTTTTCCCAGAAATAGGCACGGCCGCCGGGCTTGTCGCGGCTTTCGATGACGGTGGTGGCGATTCCGGCGGATTGCAGGCGGATGGCGAGCGCCAGCCCGCCGAAGCCGGACCCGATAACTGCAGCTTTTTTCACTAGGTTTAAGGCCCCTGATTGCGACCCGAATGCGCGGGCAGATTGTGCGGCACTATAGCGTTACGTTTGCATAGCGCCAGCAGATGCGCGCATTCGGAGCAAAACCGCCTCTATTGCGCCGCAGCCGCCATTGCCGCGCCCACGGAGGCTGCAATTTCCTCGGGCCGCGGATTGCGCCTCAGCGTCAGCCCGCCATTGGCCTGAATATTCTGGCCGGTGACAAAGGTACGATCGTCGCACAGCCACAGCACGGTGTGCGCGATATCGTCCGCGGTGCCGATTCGGCCCAGCGGATATTCCTTCGCGAACGCTGCCTCCAGCCCCGGCGTCGCCACGGCGGCGGCGGCCATCGGCGTCGCGGTCAGCCCCGGCGACACCACATTGGCGCGGATGCCCAGCGGCCCGTACTGGTTGGCAAAGCAGCGGATCAGCGCCTCGGACCCCGCCTTGGTGCCGATATAGGCGGCATGGTCGTAAATCAGGCATTGCGTCGTGGCCGACGAGATCTGGATCACCGATCCGCCACCCGTCATGGTACGCAGGCACGCGTTCAGCATATGGTGCACGCCGGTAAACTGCAGCGCGACCATCGCTGCCAGGTCTTCGTCGGTGACATCGGCCCAGGGCTTCATCAGCCCCCAGCCGGTGGCGTTGATCGCGATATCGACCTTGCCATGACGAGCAGCGACGCCATCGAACAGCGCATCGACATCGGCGCGCGATGTCAGATCGCAGGTCACCGCTTCGCCGCCGATCTCGCTCGCCAGCGCTTCGAGCGGGTCGCGCTTGCGGCCCGAGACCATTGTCTTCGCCCCGGCGGCGGCGAGCGCTCGCGCGATCACCTGGCCCATGTTATGATCGCCCGCGGCACCGATGACGATCGCGGTCTTGCCCGTGAGGTCGGTCATGCTGCGGCCTCGCTCAGGAAGCGCGCGGTGGCGACGCCGTCGGGGCCATAGACCGGCTCCTTGCGGTCGAACCGGTATTTGCGCGTATCGGCGTTGAGGATGGTGAATTGCGAGAGATGCCCGAGCATGCCGCGATAGGCCTCGCCCTCGAGATGCGCCTGCAGCTCGTCGGCGCTGTCCCATTCCTCGAACACATGCACCCGGCCCGGATCGTGCGGATCGGCGCTCCAGGCATAATGGCGGCACCCCGGTTCGGCGAGCGCCATGTCGATCAGGGCTTTCGCTCCCGCCAGCGCGGCGTCGCGGTTCTCGGGAGGGAAATCGACTTCGCCTGCAATCACGATGCTCATTTCGCCTGGGTCTCCTTGAGGATGCTGAAATGCCGCTCGGCAAAGCGCCAGCCGTCGCCGGTGCGCGTGTAAACGTCGAGATACTGGCCGATCGGGCGGCTGACCGACCCGTCGGCGAGTTCGAGATATTCGTGCGTATAGACCCGCCCCGTGGCGTGATCGCCGGTAATCGCGAGCTGGCCGATCTGCGCGAAGAACGCCACGAACGGGAAGCCCGCCATCGCCTGGGTCCACAGCCCGACGATCGCGTCGCGCCCGCGCACCTCGGTGCTTGCGAGGTTCCACACCGCATCCTCTGCCCAGGTCGCGCCCCAGGCCTGCGCATCGCGGCGGAACACCGCATCGCTATAACTGTCGATCAGCGCACGGATCGCGATCTGGTCCTCTGCTGGGCCGTCAAATGCCATTTCTCATCCACTTCCGTTTGTCCGGGTTCAAACTCACCTCCGTTTGTCCCGAGCCCTTCGACTGGCTGGCAAGCCAGCCGCTCAGGGTAAACTTAAGTCGAGGGACATAATCGGAAAGGGCGGTGAAAGGTCCCTCGACACGCTCGGGACAAACGGAAGAGGGGGCATCGGGGCTCGAAGCATCGTCGCTGCTCTCAAGGCAATTGCCCCGCCAGATACTTGTCCATCGTCTGGTGGAACTGGCGGATGCGTCCCTCCTGATAGCGGCCCAGCTCGACCCGGTTGTTGGCTGACGCGATCAGACCCTCCTGCACATAGGGCAGGTTCTCCATGTCCTGATCGAACACCTCGCCCAGCGCGCCCCATTCGGTGACCGTGGCCCACGGCTCTTCGGGTGTCAGGAAGCGCATCTCGGCCGCTTCGGGCATCGCGCCGTCCTTCGGCTTGCGGCCGAGCAGGCGGACTTCCATCAGCGTTGCGTTCTGGTCGGGCCAGGGGCGCCAGCGATAGACGATATTGGGCACGAACCCGCCCCAGGGCGATAAATTGGGGAAGATATTGTAGGTGAACGCGTCGAGCATCTCGCTGTCCGAAATGCCCGCACTGTCATAGCCCAGCGCATCGAGGAAATTGGCGCGGTTGATTTCCGCCATGGCCTTGCGCGCGGTCTCGCCTTCGTTCAGCTTGCGCCCCTCGAGCGAGGCCGAGCGGCCCGAGGTGCGGCTGAACGCGGCGATGATGTCGTCCTCGCTCAGGTTGTCCGCTGCCAGATGCGGGCTGGGCAGGCCGAACGGGGTCAGCGCCAGGTTGGCATGATCGCCCCACATCGAATAGCGGGTATTGGCATCGCCGGTATAGGGCAGGATCTGGGGGTGGGTGACGATCGAGTGCCAGGCCTCCATGAACGCCTCGGACACCGCCTTCCAGTTGGCGTTGATCACCTTGCCGACCCACAGAGCGGTATAGCATTCGTCGAGCCGCCAGCGCGCGAACCGGTCGTAGACTTCCGCGCCCATATAGTCGCGCAAGCTCACCTGCGTCGCGCTTTCGGTGACGAAGATGAAGCCCTGCCAGCGCTCGACGCGCAGCTCGGGCAGGCTCATGTCGCGCTCTTTCAGGTGCTGGAAATCCCATTCGCAGGGGATGTGCTTGAGGCCGCCATCGGTCTTCCAGGCAAAGCCGTGGAACGGGCAGGTGAAATCGTCCGCCGATCCGCTTTCGGTGCGCAGCTTGCGGCCGCGGTGCAGGCAGACATTGTGGAACGCCTTGACCGACCCGTCATCCTGCCGGACGATCAGGTACGATCGCCCGACATTGTTGTAGACGACATAGTCGCCGGCTTGCAGCAGCTCGTCCTCGCGCGCAGCCATCTGCCACACGTTGGGCCACATGTGCTTCTTCTCGGCCTCGAAGAACGCGGCGCTCGTATAGCGCTCGGCCGTGACCGGCTCGGTGCCCAGATCGCGCCAGCTGTCGCCGCGCACCTCGGGCGGCACCTCGCGGCTGTCGAGATCGAGAATCTCGTCGACCGTGATCGCGGGGCAGCGGTCGGCGGGGTAGGTCCGGCTCGCGTCTTCCATCTTGCTCTCCTCAATATCTTGTTCTCTGCTTGCCCCCTCCCGTTTGTCCCGAGCGAAGTCGAGGGACGTGATCGGAAAGGGTCGCGTAAGGTCCCTCGACACGCTCGGGACAAACGGATGTGCCGCGCTACAAAGGCATCCCGATCACCTCGGCGATATGCTGGTGCACCGCTTGCGGCGCGCTTTCGTTCGCGCCCAGCACGACGTGGAAATCCGCTGGTGCGGTCATGAGGTTCGCATAGCCGTGGCTGGCGACGCGATAATCCTCGGTCTGCACGACGGTCGCGGTGGCATCGTAGGCCAATTCGCACACCCCGCGATATTCCTCGTCGATGATGCCGAACGGGGCATAGACCGCGAACTGGCAGCGAGTCCTGCCGACGCCATCGGGGAAGAGGCGGAAGACCTGGGTGAAATAGACGCCGGGCGTCACCGCGCCGAAGAAGATCACGGTGTTGGGAAAGAGATAATGCACCCCGCCATATTCGGTATCGGGCCATTCGGCCTCGTCCCTGCCGACCAGATCGCCGATGGTCTTGTCGGGAAAGCTGATGCGGTGATGGCGGCCGAAGCGTTCGAGCACTGAGATGTCGTTATAGTGCGTCTGGCCGATGGTCGAGCTGTGCAGCGCGGCGAAATGATAGCCCTCGCCATAGGTGTCGAGCGCGAATTTCCAGTTCGAATCGGCGGTGAGGATGCCCTTTTTCACCGGCACCGCGCGGGTGAGCTCGATCAGCGCGAGTTGGTCGGCGAAATCGCCCAGATGCGCCGCCGCGTCGATCGGCTCGCCTTCGGACGCGCGCACGAAGATGAGGCCGAGATATTCGCTGCACGGCAGTTCGAGCAGGTCGCGCGCGCCGATTGCGCAATCCGCAAAGCCCGGCTTGCCCGGCTGGCCCACCAGCCGACCCAGATTGTCGAAGGTCCAGGCGTGGAACGGGCAGGAGATGCGGCTGGCCTTGCCGGTGAACGGCTCGGCCTGCTCGACCAGCTTGGCGCCGCGATGCGTGCACAGGTTGCGAAAGGCGCGCACCACGCCATCCTTGCCGCGAATCACCAGGATCGAGGGGCCGGCGGCATCGAACACCAGATAGTCGCCGGGCTCGGGAATATCGCCGGAGAGGCCCGCGACCAGCGGCTGGCCCAGGAACAGGTGCTCGCGCTCGGCCTCGAACCGCGCTTCATCGATATAGACCGACTTGTGCAGCGGCAGCGGTCCGTCGGCCATGTCGGTGGTCCTGTTCGCCACGTTCGCGACGATCTTGCGGCGGATTTCACGCGCACGCAGCTTGCGCGACGCCGCCCAGTCCGGGGTCAGGCTGTCGGAAGGATCGCGTTCGGCCATGTAAGGGCCTCCCAATTTGGACAATGGCAATTGCGAGCACCATGCCAGAAGAGGGCAAGGCAATGACACTATTGGTTTAGTGAGGGGAGGGAGTGCCATGCCTGCAGACACCGCCGCCACCATCGCCGCGATCGGCAAGCCGATGCAGATCGCCTTCGTGCCGGAGGATTTCGACGCGGCGCTCCGCCACTGGACCGAGAATATGGGCGTGGGACCGTTCTTCGTGATGGAACGGATTCGGCTCGAGGACGCGCGCTTCATGGGCGCGCCGTCCGACTGCACCTTCACCATCGCGCTGGCGCAATGGGGCGATGTGCAGGTGGAACTGATCCGGCAGGACAATGACGCCCCCTCGATCTATCGCGGCGATTACTGGCCCGGCGGGCAGGCGATGCACCATGTCTGCCTGCTCACCGACGATATTGCCTCGGCGCGTGCGACGGTCGAATCGCGCGGCGGGCTTGTGCTGGTGGAGGGCAAGGTGGGCGCGGACGGCGCGGTCATCTATGCCGATTGCGGCCCCGCCGAGACGCGGCCCAATGCCGGGGCGATCGTCGAGATATTGCAGCCGGCGAGCGGCAGCGAAGGGTTTTTCGCGATGATCGCAGAGGCGGCGAAGAGCTGGGACGGAAGCGATCCTGTGCGGGTGCTGGGGTGATGCCAGCTCTCTCCCCTTCAGGGGAGAGATACGCAGCCTTGCCAGCTTGCTGGCTAGGCGAAGTTGAGAGGGGGGGCGTAGCGCACAGCCCCTCTCTGCTGCGACTAGGCTGCAAAGCCGCCAAGTCTCGCGTCTCTCCCCTGAAGGGGAGAGAGCAACCGATTCAATCGCTCGCGCCCAGATAGCCCAGCTGCCCGGCCTTGAAGATCGTCTGGCTGCGGTTGACCGCGTCGAGCTTCTCGCCCGCACGGTGGATATGATAGCGGATGGTCGCGTGGCTGCGGTCGAGGATCATGCTGATCTCCTTGTCCGTCTTGCCGATCGCAGCCCAGCGCAGGCATTCGACCTCGCGCTTGGAGAGCATGCAATCCGCCGGCATCCGGCGCTTGGTGCGCATCACCATCACATAGCCCGCGATGAAGCGGCGGGTCATCGAGGCCATCAGGTCGGCATGCTTTTCGAACAGTTCGGACAGGTCGGTGAGCGACCGGTCCATCGGCGTGAAGCTGACCGCGGATATCTGGCCGAACGGCAGGTGCACCGGCACGACGATCGCGGCATGGACCAGCGAGCGCTTGCGGAAATCGGTCAGGTCCATTTCCTCGAGATATTCGTTGCGCCAGCGGCCGTACATGCCGGTCTCGTTGCACCAGAAGGGCTCGCTCTCGTAGCGGCAGGCGCGCGGCAGCGGCGAGTTGAGCGCGAGCCGCGTATCCTCCCACCAGCGTTCGCCATCGGCCATCCAGCCGAAGATCTCGCCGTTGATGATCGCGCCATCGGCATCGACCATCGGCTCCTTGGACGAGATGTCGTCGCACGCCGCGACGCGGAAGCCGCGCGCCTGTGCCATCTCGTGCAGCGCGATGGCAGCGTCGCGAATATCCTCGACCCGGCGGATCGTGACCCTCTGCGCCAGCGTGTTGAACGGGCTGTTGCGAGCCTCCAGATTCTCGCTGAATTTGGCATGTGTCTCGATCATGGTGTTCCCCTTGATTCGATCCGTCTCTCCTGCCGGCGAGACTAGGTGAGGATGCGGGCTAACGCTACGGATTGCGCGATCGGCCGACGCTTTTTGCGGCCAGTGTGACAAAAGGTCCGCACTGGTCCCTAACCTGTTGTTCGCGCTGCCTTGTCCTTGGCGTTCGCGCCGCGGATCATCGCCGCCATGTCCGCCCATTGCTGGTCGTCCATCCGCGAGAGGCTCTGGTAGAAATTGCCCGAATTGGCCTGATAGCCCGCGCCGTCGATGGCAATGGTCTGGCCGTTGATATAGTCCGCGCCGCGCCCCATCAGCAGCACCGCCAGGTTGGCCAGCTCGTGCATCTCGCCCACCCGGCCCATCGGGTTGCCGCGATCGGCATTCTGGCCCTGAAGCCCCTGACTATTGCCGGGCGACAGCCGCTCGGTCATCCCCTTGGTCGGGAAGGTGCCCGGCGCGATCGCGTTGAAGCGCAATCCGTAGCGCCCCCATTCGGTGGCGAGCGATTGCGTCATCACGTTGATCCCCGCCTTGGACATGGCCGAGGGCACGGTGAACGGCCCGCCGTTCCAAACCCAGGTGGTGAGGATCGCGAGGAAATTGCCCCGGATATTCTCCGCGATCATCCGCTTGCCGACATTGTGCGTGATGTAGAAGGTGCCGCGAAACACGATGTCCGAAATCGCGTTGAAGCCGTTGATGCTCAAGTCCTCGGTACGGCTGATGAAATTGCCCGCCGCGTTGTTGACCAGGCCCGTAAGCGGCCCGTGCTGCGCCCAGATCGCGGCCACCATCGCGTCGATCGACGCGGCGTCGCGGATATCGCAGACATGCGCGCCGACAGTGCCGCCATGCCGCGTCATCAGCTCGTCCGCCGTCGCTTCCAGCACCGCACCGCGCCGCCCGCAGATATGCACCTCGGCGCCGAGATACAGGAACGCTTCGGCCATCACCTTGCCCAGCCCCGTGCCGCCCCCGGTGACCAGGATGCGCTCGCCCTGCATCAGGCCGGGGCGGTACATGATCTGCGCGATGTCCATTCGGGGCTCTCCTGCTTCTTTTTGTCTGCACCCAGAACGGGGTCAGGCGAGTGTGGCACGCCTGGGTGCCGCCTCACAACCCCAGCACGGTCTTGGCGATGATGTTCTTCTGCACCTCGTCCGATCCGCCGAAGATCGTCCAGGCGCGCGAATTGAGATAGCGGCCGGCCGCCATCTGCGCCTCGATGCTGCCCACCGGCTCGGGCGCCTCGTTGCCGTAGAGCGGGCGCTCTGCGGGCAGTTGCAGCCCGGCAAGCCCGTGGATTTCCATCGCCAGCGTATCGAGCTCCTGCCGCAAGTTCGCGGAGAACAGCTTGACCAAAGAGGTCTGCGGACCCGGCGGGCGGCCCTTGGCGATCTCGGCCAGGATGCGCAGCTCGCTGATCTCGAACGCGCGCGCGCGCAGCCGCAGCGAGGCGAGCTTGCGCGAAATCTCGGTGTCATGGACCAGCGCGCCGTTGGTGCCGCTGGGCACGCGCGCGGCGGTGAGCGCGAGCTGGTCGATATCGGCGATCAGCTTGGGCGCGAAGCACGATCCGCCGCGCTCGTTCTCGAGCAGGAACTTGGCGATGGTCCAGCCCTGGCCCTCTTCGCCGATGCGGTTGCCGACATGGCTCCTGGCATCGTCGAGGAACACCTGATTGACCTCATGATCGCCCGCCATGGTGACGATGGGGGTGACGGTGACGCCCGGCTGGTCCATCGGCACCAGCAGAAAGGTGATGCCGCGCTGCGCCGACACGTCCGGGTCGGTGCGGACGAGGCAGAACATCCAGTTGGCGTAATGCGCGTGCGTGGTCCAGATCTTGGACCCGTTGATGCGGTAGGTATCGCGCTCGAGCACTGCGCGGGTCTTCAGGCTGGCCAGGTCCGATCCGGAGCCGGGCTCCGAATAGCCCTGGCACCAGTAATCCTCGGCCGAAAGGATGCGCGGCAGGAAGCGCGCCTTCTGTTCGGGCGTCCCGAAGCGGCAGATCACCGGGCCGACCAGCTTGAGCCCCAGCACCGCCAGCGCCGGGGCGCCCGCGAGTGCGCATTCCTTCTCGAAGATATAGCGCTGCACCGGGGTCCAGCCGGTGCCGCCGTCCTCGACGGGCCAGTGGATCGCGAGCCAGCCTTTCTCGTGCAGGATGCGCTGCCATTCGAGGCCGATATCGGGTTCGACGAACACGCCGGGGGTCCGCCTTGCGCCTTCGACCAGCCGCTCGTTCAGATGCGCTCTGAGGAAGCTGCGCACCTCGGCCTGGAAGGCAAGCTCTTCGGGGGTGAAGTCCATGTCCATGTGTCAGATTCCGCCATGTCCGGTCGCCCAGGCGATGCCGCGGCGCAACAGTTCGTAGTAAACGGGGTAATTCCACGCGCATTTTTCCGGGTGCGGATAGAAATCCTGCATGCCCGGCAGGTCATAATGGCCCCGGCAATGGCCGAGCGTATTGTACAATATCCCGCCCTGGCCGATCGCGCGGGTATAGATGACCGGCACCACGGTTTCGGGCCAGTGCGCATCGACAAAGCCGGTGGCCTCGCCCTCGAACCGGGTCTGCGCGAGCGTGCGGATGTCGCTCATCCGCTTCATCAGGTAGAGCTCGTCGACCACGTCGAAATCGCCTATTCCGCGCGTCACGTCGTGCTCTGTATCGACGATCTCGACGGTGAAGGGCGCGCCGATCGGCGGGTGCGCCTTGAACTGCGTACCCAGCATGTCCATCACGTCGGGCCGCTCTTCGGGGCTGTCGACCCCGGCATCGGTGAAGCGCAGGATCGAGTTGGTCCCGTGCAGCGCCAGCCAGCGCCCGCCAGCTTCCAGAAAGGCCCGGATCGCAGCAGCCTCGGCCTCGCTCGGCATCAGGTCGCAGGTATAGGTGATCAGGAACCGGCAGGCGGGTAGCCGCTCGGCCACGCCATGATAGTCGTGCGCCACGGTGGTGCGGACAAAGTCATGCTCGGCGAGCAGCTTCAGCACCTCCAGCCGCGCGAAGTCGATATCGTGATATTTGCCCGCCGCGACGAAATGCGCATCGATCCGTTGTGCCATACTGTCGCTCCCTCAGCTGCGGAAGTTTCCGCCGCCATCGACGGTGAAATCAACCCCGGTGGTGAAGCTCGCCTGATCGGAGAGCAGGAAGAGGATGGCATTGACCACCTCGTGCGCCTCGCCGACCCGGCCCATCGGGTGGTTGGCCGCGAACATGGCTTCGACCTCTTCATTGGTGCCGGGCAGCGCATCGAGATAGCGTTCGAACATCGGCGTGCGGATCGCGCCGGGATGCACGGTATTCGCGCGGATGGGCAGGCCCTTTTCGGCGCAATCGAGCGCGATGGTCTTGGTGAGCGCGGTCACCGCCGCCTTGGACGCGCAATAGGCCGCAAAGCCCGAACCGACGCGCAGCGCCAGCATCGACCCGATATTGACGATCGCCCCCGGCTCGTTCGCCGCCGCGATGGCGGGGATGGCGGCGCGGCAGCCGTTGAACGTGCCGTTCAGGTTGATGTCGATGGTGCGCTGCCAGCTGTCCAGATCGACATCGACCACCGCGCCTGGCTCCGAAATCCCGGCGACATTGACCAGATGCGTGAGCTTGCCGAAGGTCGCCTGCGCGGCCTGTACCGCCGCTTGCCATTGCTGGAGGTCGCGCACGTCGAGCGAGACCGCCATCGCGCGTTCGCCCAGCTCCGAGGCCAGCGCCTTGGCCTTGTCGAACTGCACGTCGGCGAGCACCACGCTGCCGCCCTCCTCGACGATCCGCCGCCCGGTCGCGCCGCCAATACCTTCCGCCCCGCCCGATACCAGCGCGACCTTGCCCTGCATCATTCCCTTAAGTGCGTTCATGGTTCAGCGCTCCAGTATCGCGACGGCGGACAGGCCCGGCGCGCCATAGACATGGCTGTACGCAGTCTTCGGCTGGCCCGGCACCTGCCGCGCACCGCCGCGTCCGCGCAGCTGCACGGTGTTCTCATAGACCTGGCGCAACCCCGATGCGCCGATCGGCTCGCCGCATGCGAGGCAGCCGCCATCGGTGTTGACCGGAAGCTGGCCGTTGAGTTCGGTGCGGCCTTCGGCGAACCACATCTCCTGCTCGCCATCCTTGCAGAAGCCATTCTCGGCCATGTGCATGATCTCCGCGCCCGATTCGGTGTCCTGCAGCTGCGCGACATCGATATCCTCGGGGCCTATCCCTGCCGCCTCGTATGCCGCCTGGCTCGCGAGTTCGGTCGGCTTGCCGCCGCGATCCACGCTGATCGCGGGCGCGAACACCTCGAACGATCCGGGCGGGCGGGTGCGCACCGCGATGCTGGCGATCCTGACCCCGTCCGCGCCCAGCTCGCGCGCCTTTTTCTCCGAGGCGATGATCAGCGCGACCGCGCCTTCGGCGGGCGAGCAGAACATGTATTTGGTCAGCGGATCGTTGACCATTGGCGCATTGAGGATCGTGTCGAGATCGACCGGCGAGCGCCGCCAGGCATGGTCGCACAGGGTGCCGTTGCGGAACGCCTTTTCCGCGACCTTGCCGAGCGTCGCGCGGCTGATGCCATGCAGCTGCATGTAGCGCTGGATCTTCAGCGCGAAGAACTGCGTGGTCAGCATCATCCCGGTCTCGCCATACCATTCGGGCAGGCCCCAGTCGCCGGGCCTGGCGTTGAATGCGCCGCGCGGGTGCTTGTCGAACCCGACCGCGAGCGCGACATCGCACTGGCCCGAGGCGACGGCATTGCGTGCAGAGGCGAGCGCGCTGCCCCCGGTCGCGCAGCCGTTCGACACGTTGATGAAGGGAAGGCCCGTCAGCCCCAACTCGTTGACCATGATATCGGCATTGCCCGCGGCCTCCGACCCGCCATAGGCGCATTCGATATCGGTCCATTCGAGCCCCGCATCGGCCAGCGCCTCGCGCACCGCGAACACGCCCTGATCGCGCCCCGACCGGCCATCGGTGCGGCCAAAGGGGTGTATGCCTGCGCCTATGATCTGGACCTGGGTCATGCTCATCTGTTCTCCCAACCAGCCCAAGCCCGTTTGTCCCGAGCCCCTCGGCTGGCTGGCAAGCCAGCCGCTCGGGATGAACTTCCCGGCCACGCCGGGAAGTCGAGGGACCTGATCTCGAACGGTTGGGTGACGTCCCTCGACACGCTCGGGAAAAACGGAGGGGGGCGCATCATCGAATTGGCCTGAACGCAAAAGTCGTGCGCCCCGGTGCGAACTCGGTCAGCACCAGCTCCATCGGCATGCCGAGGCTCAGGTCGCTCAGCGCCGCGCCCTCGATCCGCGTCTCGACAATCACCTCGCCGGGAAGCTCGACATAGCCGAGCAGGAAGGGCACGAAGTCCTCCGGCCCCGCATAAGGCGGCGACTTCGGGCGGAAATCCTGGCTGGTCCACGACCACAATGTGCCGGTGCGAGAGAGCGGTACCGGCACATAATGCTGCGCAGCATCGCCCCCGGGCATCGGGAAGACGATCTCGCCGGTCTGCGCATGGCGACCGCCGATCAGGCGCGGCTCGGCCTCGTCGGTCCACAGACCCTCGGCGACCGGAAGCGCGCCGCTCACGCTGCATCCCTTATCGCGACCTGCGCATAGGCATCGAGCCCGCTCGCCGGATCGCCCAGCCATTGCGACAGCAGCAGAACGCGCTTGTGCGCATGGCCGATCTCGAGCTCGTCGGTGGTGCCCATGCCGCCGTGCAGCTGCACCGCCTCGCGCCCGATGGCCAGCGCGGCTTCCGCGACCACCGCCTTCATCCCCGCAATGTCCTGCGGCGCTCCGGAGGTCACCGCCGCGATCAGCGCGCTCCTGGCCTGATCGACGCGCGCATAGGCTTCGACCATGCGGTGCTGGATCGCCTGGAAACGCCCGATCGGCTGGCCGAACTGCTCGCGCTGGCGGACATAGTTCAGCGTGTCGTCAAACAACCGCTGGGCGAGGCCTGCCATTTCGGCCGCTGCAACCAACCTTGCGGTGGCGAGCGCGGCCTCGACTTCCTCCCAATCGAGCGCCAGCCGTGCCTCGGCCGGGACCTCGCAGCCCAGCAGTCGCACTTCCGCTGCCTCATTGCCATCGACCACGCGATAGCTGCGGCGGTGCAAGCCGGGCGCATCGGCGGCGACCAGGAACAGCGCGGGTCCGCTCTCAGTCGCGGCGCTCACCAGCAGCCAGTCCGCTGCCATGCCACCCAGCACAAATGTTTTTTCGCCCTGCAGCACGAAGCCGCCGGCATTGGCCTTGGCGGTCGTGCTGCGCGGCAGCGTGGCATGCCGCCCCTCGGGCTCGAACAGCGCCAGCGCCGCAATCGCCTCGCCCGAGGCGAGCGCATCATTCAGCGCATGCCCCTGGGCAAGGCCCGATCCTGCCAGCAGCATCGGCAGAACCGCGTTTTCCAGCCAGTTGTCCGAAGAGATGCGCTGGCCGAAGCTTTCGCCCACCGCGACCAGATCGAGCAGGCTGCTGCCCAGCCCGCCCTTGTCCTCGGCCAGCGCCATCGCGGCCAGGCCCAGTTCGGCCATGGCCTGCCAGCGCGCACGGTCGATACCGCCGGGCGCCGCGCGCTGCGCCTTGCGCGCGGCAATGTCGCTGCTCTCGAGAAACCGCTCGACCGAGGCGCGATACAGCAGCTGGCTCTCGTCATAATCGAAATTCATGCGCGCTGCTCGAAACGGACGGGCACGGATACCGGGCCGCGCAGCATCATGTTGGGAGGATAGGCGATGGCCGCTTCGTCGGTCAGCGTAATGCCCGAAATGCGCGGCAGCAGCTCCTCGAACGCCACGGTCATTTCCTTGCGGCTGAGCATGTTGCCCACGCACATATGGATGCCGCGCCCGAAGGCGAGATGGGTGCGCGCATTGGCGCGATCGGCGAGGAAACGGTCCGGATCTTCATAGCGTTCGGGGTCGCGGTTGGCCGCAGCATAGCGCATCATCACCATTGCGCCCTTGGGCAGGGTCACGCCGCCCAGCTCGGCATCCGCCTTCATCACCCGCCAGATGCCCGACGATGCGCTGGCCAGCCGCAGCATTTCCTCGACCATATTGGGGATGATCTTCGGGTCGGCCTTGGCCTTGGCCAGCTCATCCGGATTGCGGGCGAGCAGGATGATGCCCTCGGCGAGCGTCGCGGTGGTCGTCTCGTTGCCCGCGACCAGCAGCTGCTGCACGATCGAGAGCAGCTCGCCATCGTCGAGCGGCCGCTCGCCATCGACCTCTGCATGGACAAGGTCGGACAGCAGATCGTCGGTCGGGTTGGCGCGGCGCAGGTCCATCTGCGCCTTGATCGCGTGCTGGAACTCGACCACCTCGCGCGCGCATTGCAGCTCGCGCTCCTTGGGGACCATGCCGCCCAGCCGGTCGACAAAGGCATCGGTCCAGCGCTTGATCGTTTCAGGCTCCTCGTGCGTCAGGCCGAGCTGTTCGGAGATCATCCGGATCGGCAGCGGCATGGCGAAATCGCGGACGAACTCGATCTCGTCCTTCTCCAGCATCTGCTCGATCAGATCGCGTGCGATCTCGCGGATATGTGCCTCCAGCTTGTTCACGCGCGGGGCGGAAAAGGCGAGGTTGACCAGCTTGCGAAAGCGCGTGTGCACCGGCGGATCGGCGGTCAGCAGCGTATCGACCTGCGGCCAGCCCTCGTCCAGGATCGCCTTGACCTCGGAGTCCTCGGACCGCGCGCCCGAAAGCACCGTCTGGAAATTGTTCGAGAACTCGTCCGTCCGCGATGTCGCCTCGCTGACGAGCTTGTGGCTCAGCACCAGATACAGGCCGGTTGCCTTGTCGTGATAGACCGGCTCGGTCGCCAGATGCTCCTGATAGAAGGCGAAGGGGCTGGTCAGCACATCGGGATGGAAAAAGCTCTTCTGCTCCGCCGCCACCGTCATGCCCTGCTCCCATGGTGCTGATTTGCCATGAAACCGTCATAGCCCGCTGCGGCGTCAGGCCGCGATACGCGAAAATGCTAGGGCAGGGCGTGCAAGCGGCAATAACCAAAATTGCGCAATTTGTGTTATCGTGATAGACCGTGGGTCGGTAATGGAAGGAATGACCGCGATGAACGTATCGATCGGCGAACGCTGGGAAGGCTATGTCGAGGCGCTGCTCAAGACCGGGCGCTATGCCTCGGCGAGCGAAGTGATCCGCGAAGGCCTGCGCCTGGTCGAAGAGCGCGAGACGAAGCTGGCGGCGCTGCGCGAGACGATCGAAACTTCGCTTGCACGCGGTGGCGAGAACACGGATGATGATGTGGATCGGCGCCTGGAAACAGTAGCGCAGGAGCTCAAGGCACAAGGATATTAGGTGCGGGTACTTATCTATCTTGACGCTGCGACAGACGATCTCGTCGAGATACTCAGGTATATCACCCTGGAGTCCCGCCATCTGCCTACGGGACTGCGCTTTGTCGAGAAACTGCGCGCCAGGTGCTCACATCTGGCTTCACTACCCGGAACGCTGGGATCGGATCGCAGCGACTTGGCACCTGGGCTGCGCAGCGTCGCCGCCCATGGGTATATCATCTTTTTCCGATATGGCGACGAGAGCGTGGAGATAGCCAACATCCTCCACGCCAGCCGCGATGTCGTCAGCCATTTCGACAAGGGCTGACGGCCGCTGTTCCGCTCAGCTGTGCGTCATCACGCCGCCATCGGCGATGATGCCCTGGCCGGTGATGAAGCGCGCGTCGTCGCTGGCGAGGAACGCGATGACATCGGCAATGTCCTCGGGCTGGCCCAATCGCTTGAGCGCCGATTTCTCGCGATAATATTCTGCCGCCGCGCCATTCTCCAGCATGCCGCGCGTCATGCCGGTGACGATGCAGCCGGGCTGCACGCAATTGACCGTGACGCCATAGGGGCCGAGCTCCATCGCCAGCGAGCGGGTGAAGCCCAGGATGGCGTGCTTGGACGCGGCATAGGCGCCGAGCCCCGCATCGCCATAGCGCGACAGGATCGATCCGGTGTTGATGACCCGGCCGGCGGAGGAGGCCTTGAGCAGCGAAAGGCACGCCTTGGCCAGCCGCGCGGGCGCGAGCAGGTTCACGTCCAGCCCGAACTGCCACTGATCGTCGGTCAGGTCTTCGAGCGTGCCCACCGGGCAGACGCCTGCATTGTTGACCAGGATGTCGAGCCCGCCGAGCTGGCTTTCCGCTGCGGCGGCGAGCAGCGCGATCGCCTGCGGATCGGCAAGGTTGGCGACATGGTTGAACGTGCCCGCCATGCCCTCGCCGCTGATGTCGCAGGCGAGCACCGTCGCGCCATCGGCGAGCAGCCGTGCCACCGTCGCCGCGCCGATTCCCGATGCAGCCCCCGTTACCAGCGCCTTGCGTCCCTTGAGCCTGCTCATGTCCGTGCCTCTCCCCAATATGCTCTCATGTAACGTAATCCAGGGCGTTGGCCAGCAATTGCCGCACGTGCGGATTGCCATAGGCGTCTCGCCCGTCGCCGAACTGCAGATAGACCAGCTGCCCCGCCGCGACCGGCTTCGCCCATGCCACCAAATTGTGACCCGGCGCATGCGGCCAGTCCGAATTGTCGAACATCCGCCCCGCCACGGCATGCGCGGCGGAATGGAAATTGTGCGCAGCAAATTCATGATCTGCCGCGATCAGCGGGGTGACGTCTTCGGCGAAAATCTCGGCGAGATAGAGCTCGTCGCACATCGCGAAACGGGCGGGCAGGCCGCGCGTGACGGGATGGTCCGCCAGCACCACCGCGTCATAATCGACATCGTGCCGATAGCCCGAATCGAGGCATTCGCGCCCGCGCAGCGTCTCGCGCCGATAGAGGAACTTGCCGCCCAGCATCTCCGCCCATTCGGGCCAGTCCGCCCATCCGGCCAGCGCATGGTGCAGCGCGACCGCGCCCCTGCCGCGCGCGAAATGCGCCTTGATCGCCGCAACGAACCCGGCGGAGGGGGGACGCGTCGCCACCGTCCCGTCGGCAAAGGTGAAGCCGGGCATGTCGTAGAACAGCAGCGCATCGGCCTGCTCCGCCGCGCCATCGGCGACCAGTGCCTCGGCCTCGGGATGGACCAGATGCTCGACCTGCCATCCGTGCAGACTGGCGAGCAGCGCCGCGAACGGCTCGGCCTCATAGGGATGGCCGCCCGACAGGACCAGCAGGTGCCGCACGCTCAGGCGATCTTCAGGATCATCTTGCCCTGGTTCGACCCCTCGAACAGCCGCAGGAAGGCGGGCAGCGCATTGTCCAGCCCCTCGTCGACATGCTCATCGACGATCAGCTTTCCGGCGGCAGCCCATTCGCCCATCTTCGCGCCGCCCTCGGCAAAGCGCGCGACATAATCGGCGACGAGCAGGCCCCGGATCGAAGCCCGGTGCACGATCAGCTGCCACAGGTTGCGCGCGCCGACAGGCTCTGGCGCGTTATACTCGCTGATCAGCCCGCACAGGCCGATGCGCGCGCCGTGCTTGAGGTTCATGAGGCCCGCATCGAGAATATCGCCGCCGACATTCTCGAAGATCACATCGACACCATCGGGCGCGACCGCGCGGATCGCGGCATCGAGCGCGCTCACATCCTTGCCGCGATAGTCGATGGCATGATCGAACCCATAGCGATCGGTCAGCCGCGCGCATTTTTCCGCGCCGCCCGCGATGCCGATCGCGGTGCAGCCCAGGATCTTGGCGATCTGCCCGACCAGCGATCCGACGGCTCCGGCGGCCCCGCTGACCAGCACGACATCGCCCGGCTTGGGTTCGCACACGTCGAGAAAGCCGAAATAGGCGGTCATTCCGACCGCGCCGAACAGCGAGAGATAGTTGGTCACCTGCGGCACCGCGTGCGGATCGATCGGCTGGGTGAACCCGCCCAAAGTGCCGACCGAATAGTCCTCGATCGCGTTCAGCCCCATCACCCATTGGCCCTTGGTGAAACCTTCCGCGCGGCTTTCCTCGACCACGCCGATGGTGGTCGCGCGCACCGGCGCACCGAGCGGGATCGGCGGCATGTAGCTGTCCGCATCGGACATCCAGCCGCGCTGCGCCGGATCGAGCGAGGCATAATGGTTGCGTATCAGGAACTGGCCCTCTTCCAGCACGGGCAGCGCGCTGGTTTCGAGCGCGAAGTCGTCGGCCACCGGCGTGCCATTGGGGCGGCGCTTGAGGATGAACTGGCGGTTGCTGGTCATGGAAATGCGTCTCCGTGAGAATGCAGGAAGATGAGGAAATTCAGTCCGCGCCGCGCCCGCCATCGACCAGCATCGCGGTGCCGGTGACCATGCGCGAGGCGGAGCAAGCGAGGAAGGTGGCTGCGCTGGCGATGTCCTCTGCCGTGCCGACGCGCTGCAACGCGTTGCCGTCCATCACGAACGCCTTCACCGCATCATTGTCGCCATAGGCGCCGGTGATCATCTCGGTATAGATCACGCCGGGGTTGAGCGAATTGACGCGGATCTTGGGGTCCATCTGCGCACCTTCCAATGCGGCGACCCGGCTGAAATGCGTCACCGCCGCCTTGGCCGCGCAATAGGCGGCGCAATCCTCGAGCCCGATCAGCCCGGCGAGCGAGGAGATGTTGACGATCGCGCCGGCGCTCCTGGTTTCGCGCATCATGCGAAAGCCGTATTTGGTGCCCAGCACCACGCTTTCGACATCGGCGGTCCACAGCTCGCGGAAATCCTCGAGCGTGGTCTCGGGCAGCGGCCTGGTGAAGAACGATCCGGCGGAATTGATCAGCGCGTCGACGGATGTGTGTTTGGCGGTCACCGTGTCGGCGAACGCGGACCAGTCGCTTTCCGATGTCACGTCGAAGCTGTGGAACTCGGCCGTGCCGCCCGCCGCCTCGACCTGGCGCACGGTCTCCGCGCCGCGCTGCGCATTGCGTCCGGTGGCGATAATGTGAAAGCCCGCCTTGGCCAGGCGGAGCGCAGTGGCACGCCCGATTCCCGAGGTCGCGCCGGTGACGATGGCGGTGCGGGTCATGCGTCGGTCTCCGCTTGAATATGACGCACAACAAGCCACCTCCGTTTGTCCCGAGCCCCTCGGCTGGCAGGCAAGCCAGCCGCTCGGGATGAACTTCCCGGCTCCGCCGGGAAGTCGAGGGACGTGATCGCCAACGTCTCGCATGCGTCCCTCGACACGCTCGGGACAAACGGATCTGGGTTCATGCCTGCTGCCAGCATCACGTCAGACTCCATCCGCCGTCGACCACCATCTGCGTCGCGGTCATGAACGAACTCTCCTCGCTGATCAGGAACAGGATGCTCTCGGCCATGTCCTCGGGCTCCTGCGGCACGCCGAGCGGCACGTCGGTCCAGTGCGCGGGATCGTCGAGCGCGCCCGGTGGCATCGCGCCTTCGAGCAATGGGGTGCGGGTGGGGCCGGGGCAGAGCGCGTTGACGCGGATCATGTCGCCCTTGCGGCCCAGTTCCACGCCGACTGCGCGCGCCATGTTGGCCATCGCCGCCTTGGCGACCGCATAGGCGGAAATCGCAGGTGCCGCGCAATTGGCCATGACCGACGCCGTGAGCACGATGCTGCCCGTCGCAGGCGTCCCGCACGCCTGCGCGCGCATCTGCGCCACCGCCTTTTGCAGGCCGATGAAGCTGCCTTCAACATGTACCTGGTTGAGTTTGCGGAAACGCGCGAGGTCGAGATCGATGATCGGCTCGTAATTGACGATCCCCGCATTGCTGACCAGCGCGTCGAGCCGCCCATGGTGATGCACCGCGGCGGTGATCGCATTGTCCCAGTCGTCGCTCGAGGTAACGTCGTGCTTCAGCCCGATGCACTGGCAATCGGCGGCGACGCCCTGGATGCGCTCGCCGTCCATATCGGTCGCGATCACTTTCGCCCCGCGCGCCGCCGCGAGCCGCGCGGTCGCCGCGCCGATGCCCGAGGCTGCGCCGGTGATCAGCACCACCTTGTCCTTCACATCGAATGTCATGCGTCGCTATCCAGTTCGATCATCCCGTCTCTCTCCCGCACCGGCCAGGTTCTTATGCCGCAATGGGCGGGCGGCCCTTTCGCGGCGCCCGTGGCGATCTCGAAGCGTGCGCCATGGTGCGGGCAGAGCACATGCCCGCGCCGCACGCGTGCGCCCTCCAGCGGCAGCAGCGCATGGCTGCACAGCCCGTCAAGCGCGTGGAGCGCGCCATCGGCGTCGCGCACGATCAGGAATGCTGCACCCTCATGCTGCACAAAGCGGCTGGTGCCGGGTGCAATATCGGTGGGAGTCAGGGGCGTGAAAGTCATCGTCCTTGTGATGTCCCGAAACTGCCTCAACTGCAATCCTCCCCGGGACGGGGAGGGGGACCGCGTAGCGGTGGAGGGGAGGCGTGGTCGTGCTTCTGTCGAGACGAAACTGGCATACCGCTTCCCCTCCGTCAGCCCTGCGGGCTGCCACCTCCCCCGCCGGGGGAGGATTTGAAAGGATGCCGCGTCAACCACGCAGCACCTTGACCGGGATCGCGCTTTGCAGCGCCTGGCCGGTAATCGGGTCATAGCCCGATGTCTCGCTGACCAGGCGGTTGGTCGAGCCCCCGCGCTGCGGCACCTCGTCCGGCCCGTAATCGGGGTCGCCATAGCCATGCGCCATCGAGATGACGCCTCGGCGCAGCGAAGCCGATGCCTTGGCCAGCGCATGCACCTCGCCGTGTGGCGAGGCGATGCGGATCATCTCGCCATCGGCCACGCCCAGCCCTGCCATATCGTCGGGATGGATATGCGCCGGGTTGGTGGTGCGCTTGGCCTTGAGCGCGGAAAGATGCCCGCCGGTCGAGTTGAACCGGTGGCGGCTGCGGCGCGAGATCAGCCGGAAGGGATAGCCCTGCGCCGCCGAATCCTCCCTGCCATAGCGGACCAGCTGCTGCGGCATCGCGCCCGCCGCCAGATCGAACCGCGCCTCGTGCCCCGCTTCCGCCGGTTCGACGATCGGATGCTTGTCATGATAGATGACCGGGCGGCCGTCGGGGCTGTCGGCATGCACCTGGCTGGGTGGCACGACGCAGCCGGCAACGGCAAGGTCGAGAAACGCCTCCTTGTCGGGGCAAGCATCCATCGGGCACGGCCCGCCCGCCAGCGGTAGCCCGGTGCCGAGCCGTTTCGCCAGCCCCCAGAGCATCTCGTATTCGTCGAGCAGGTCGCCTGGGCGCGGCAGGATCGCCTCGGTATAGCGGGCGTAAGGTATCTCGTACCACCATTCGGACAGCGACGAGATGTCGTCGCGCTCGAGGCTCATCAGCGGCGCTAGGATATAGTCCGACCGCCGCGCGGATACGCCCTGGCTGCGGATATCGACGCTGACGAACAGGTCGAGCGCCTCTATCGCGCGCGCCATCTTGTCCTGATCGGGAAAGGCGAGCATCGGGTTGCCGCCGATCGAGATCAGCGCCCTGATCTGGCCGGGCCCGGGGGTGAGGATCTCGTCCGCCAGCACGTTGCACGGCATTTCGAACATCAGGTGCGTCAGGCCCCGGAAGCGCGAGGCAGGATAGCCCTCGCCCCAGAGCTTCATCGGCGGATTGACCTGCGCGCGGCGCGGCGTGACCGGCGTGAAGATGCGCGGGATCGAGCTCTTCTCTCCCTCGCGGCAGAAGCGCCCGCACAATATGTTGAGGCTGCTCACCAGATATTGCGTCAGCGTGCCGTTGCCCGCCATTTCCGGACCCGTGCCGGTGCTGGCCGAACCTTTGGTGCCGCCCGCAAACATCCGCGCGGCGGCCACCAGATCGGCCTCGCTGACACCGGCACGCGCGGCGGCGACGGCGGGCGAAAATCCCGACACGGCTTGCTTGAGCTCGGCAAGGCCATCGACATGCGCTTGCACGAACGCCTCGTCGTACAGCCGTTCCTCCAGGATGACGTGGATCATGCCCGCCAGCAATGCCGGGTCCTCGCCGGGCTTCACCGGCAGATGGATATGCGCGAGCGCCGCGACATCGCTCTCGCGCGGATCGGCGACGATGAGCTTGAGGCCATTTGCTATGGCATCGCGCAACCGGCGCGAGGGCGAGAAGGGCGGAAGGCCGCCCGGCGGGCCGTAATGCGAGACGATCGGATTGTTGCCGATGAAAAAGGCGACATCGGCCTCGCCGAACACATGCCCGCCGCCCGACCAGCTGCCATATTGCGCGGCGGTATAGACTTTCGCGGGCTGGTCGAGCGTGACGCTGGTGTAGAAATGCCGGGTGCCCAGCCCCTGCGCAAAGGCCATGGCCGAGGCTACCCCGGCGCTGTTCTGGAAGCTGTAGGTGCCCGCATAAATGGCGACGCTGTCCGGCCCATGCTCCTCGATCAGCGGCTTCAGCCGGGCGGCAATCTCGTCGAGCGCTGTCTGGGTGGCGATCGGCTCGAAGCCATGTGCGCCTTTCTTCTGCGAGGACAGCAGGCGCTCGGGATGATGGTGCGCTTCGGGCAATTGGCGACCCTTGATGCAGGTATAGCCGCCGAACACCGGGTCCTCGGCATCGCCCGACACGCGCACGACGCGGTCCCCCTCGGTCTCGACCAGGATCGCGCAATTGGCGTGGCAGAACCGGCAGAAGCTGCGCTGGACGGGCATGATCGAACCTCCCTTGGACACAGGCGTGCGGGCCGCGCGACAGGGCGCAGCATAGGGCCGGAAGCCCGGCCTCATGCTCGCTACCCTAAAGCTTGCCGTAGGGTCCGCGACTGTCACTTTTGACACTTGAGGCATTGTCGGCCCCGGATCATTTTCGCGCAGCATAGGAAAAGGTGTGGGCCAGAAAGGCCGCAGCATTGAGGGGAGGTTTGTGATGAGGGTGTCCACCTATCTGTCGGCATCAACCTTCGCATTGGGGCTCGCGATGCTCGCGGCGCCCCAGGCGGCCATGGCGCAGGAGGCCTCCGATCAGGCGGCCAGCGCCGAGCAGGCGGAGGAGGGGGGCCTTCGCACCATCGTCGTCACCGCGCAGCGCCGCGAGGAATCGCTCCAGGCAGTCCCGGTCGCCGTGTCCGCCATCGATTCCCAGGCGCTCGCGACCGGCGCGGTGGACGATCTGCGCGACTTTGCCGGGCGCGTTCCCGGGCTGGTTGTCGATCCGGTCAATGCCGGCCCTTCGGCTGCCGCGATCGCGATCCGCGGCATCAGCTTCGAGGATATCGAAAAATCGTTCGACCCGGCGGTCGGCGTGGTGGTCGATGATGTGTTCATCGGCACCAATACCGGCCAGCTGCTCGACGCGTTCGACCTCGAATCGATCGAGATCCTGCGCGGACCGCAGGGCACCCTGTTCGGCCGCAACACCATCGGTGGCGTGATCAACGTACGGCGCAGCAAGCCGACCGGCGAATGGGGCGTGCGTGCCTCGATCGGCTATGCCGAATATAACACCGTGCGCGGCCGACTGGTCGTCAACACCCCGATGATCGGCGACTTTCTCGCGTTCAAGGGCTTCTTCTTCTACGACAATACCGACGGCTATCTGCGCAACGTGACGCAGGGCAACCGGCGCACCAACGAATATGAGGTGTGGACCGCAGGCGTCACCGCGCTGATCACGCCGACCGACGATATCGAGGCGGTGATCACCTATGAGCATATGGAGGAAGATGGCGAAGTCGCGACTGCGAGCGTCTCGAACGACCGCGACCTGATCTGTCTTCAGGTGCCGGTGCCGGGCGTCGGCTTGGTCCGCGCCTTCCAGATCCCGAACAACCAGTGCAACCGCACGCCCACCAACAGCAAGCTGCTCTATCAGGTGTTCGGCAACATCCAGACCCCGGTGCGCAACAAGACCGATGCGATTAGCGGCACGATCAACATCGAGCTTGGGGATTTCACGCTCACCTCCGTCACCGGCTGGCGCAAGAACAACGAAAGCGTGCGGCAGGATTTCGACTCGGCGTCGATCAACTTCTTCGATACGCTGCGCATCCAGCGCTACGAGCAGTTCAGCCAGGAAATCCGCTTTGCCGGTGACGTCACCGACTGGATGGATATCGTGCTGGGCGCCTATTATTTCGACAGCCAGTACACGCTGCGCCAGACCTCGTTCTTCGGCTTTCTGGGCCCCGGTGCCAGCGCCTTCCAGCTTTCGGTCGGCGACTCCAAATCCTATGCCGGTTTTGCCGATGCGCGGTTCAAGCTCTCGGACAATCTGACCTTTGGCGTCGGCGGCCGCTACACCAAGGATGAAAAGGCGCTGGTAACCAATTTCGCGCTCAGCCCCACCGGCGCCTGCCCGGTCGGTTTTGCCGGTATCGTCGCCGCCAATTGCCGCGGTTCGGAAGATTTCGGCGAATTCACCTATCGTGCCAGCCTCGACTATCAGTTCGATGGCGGACAGCTGGTCTATGCCAGCTATTCGCGCGGCTTCCGCTCGGGTGGCTTCAACGGTCGCGCCGCGACGCCGACCGCGATCGGCCCCTATCAGCCCGAAATCGTCGATGCCTATGAAATCGGCCTGAAGGCGGACTGGCTCGACCGCCGGTTGCGCACCAATATCGCGATCTTCCAGACCGATTATTCGGACAAGCAGGAAGAGCTGGTGCGCGCGACGCAAGCGCCCTTCAACGCGATCCAGGCGCAGGAAACTATCGTCGAGAACGCCGCTTCGGCGCGGATCAAGGGTGTCGAGCTCGAGATCGTCGCGCTGCCTTCGGACGACCTGGCGTTCAACTTCTCCGCGACGTATCTGGATGCCAACTACCAGAATTTCGTGCGCGGCGGCGTGGACGTGTCCGATCTCGACCTGCGGCGTGCGCCCAAATATGCTTGGTCGGCCGGGTTCGATTACACCCGGCCCATGGGCGATGGCGAGGTCCGCTGGAGCACCATCTTCCGCTATGTCGACAAGTACACGACCTGCATCGTCGCCGATCCCGCGCTGCAGGCGCAGGGCATCATTACCAACGACCGCCGCTGCGAAGCCTCGGAGCGCGAGATCCTCGATTCGACCCTGTCGTACAAGCACGATTTCGGCGGCGCGCAGGCGACGTTTAGCGTGTTCGGTCGCAATATTCTCGACAATCGCGGGCTTTCGAGCACGTTGCCGGTGGCAGGCCTGTTCGCCTTTGCCGGTGTCCGCCCGCCGCGGCAATTCGGCGCGGAACTGATGCTGGAATTCTGATAGCCTCTTGCTGGCCCGCCGTCCTTTGCATCGGGGCGGCGGGCCTTTCCTTGCAACGCCCAACGGGATCGCAAAAGCTTAGACATGGCCAAGCCCTTTCCCCCGCATCCGTTCCTGCACGGGCACCATGCCCCGAACCGCTTCGAGGCCGATGCGCCCGATCTGGTGATCGAGGGCGAGATTCCCGATGATCTGGCCGGGGTCTTCTACCGCAACGGGCCCGAACCGCTGCACCCGACGCGCGGCGACGAATATCACTGGTTCGACGGCGACGGCATGGTCTATGGCTTCTTTATCGAGAATGGCCGCGTCGCGATGCGCAACCGCTGGGTCCGGACCGAGAAGTTCGAGCTGGAACGGGCAGCGGGGGAGCGGCTGTTCGGGGTGTTCGGCAATCCGATGACCGCCGATCCCTCGGTGCAGGGCAGGCGTTACAATACCGCGAACACCAACATTATCGTGCATGGCGGCAAGCTGCTCGCGCTGATGGAAGGCGCGCCGCCGGTGGAGATGCATCCGCGCGACCTCAGCACCATCGGCGAGGAGCATTATGGTGGGACGATCTCCACGACCTTTTCCGCGCATCCCAAGCTGGACCATGCCACCGGCGAGCTGATCAATATCGGTGCGATGATCAACGGGCCGATGGGCGCGGCGGAAATCCGCTATGACATTATCGACCGCACCGGGGCGCTGACGCACAGTGAGATCATTCCCGTGCCCCACATGAGCCTGATGCACACGTTCTTCGTCACCGAGAACTGGGTGGTGTTTCCGGTACTGCCGATCGACACCGATCTCGGCCGCTTCATGCGCGGCGGGCCGATGACCGCCTGGGTCAACGATCGCCCGTCGAAGCTCGCGGTGATGCCGCGCCGGGGCAGTGCCAGTGACGTGCGCTGGTTCGAATACGAGCCGCGCCACATGTTCCACGAACTCAATGTCTGGGAAGAGGATGGCAGGATCATCGCTGATGTCGCCGCCGCCAACGGCACCGCATTGTTCCCCGACGAGACCGGGGTGCGCGCGACGCATGCCGGCACGCGCCAGAGCCTGCGCCGCTGGACGTTCGACCTCCAGGCGAACACCGACATGCTGCGCGAGGAGGTGATCAACGAGCGCGACCTGCAATTCCCGCGTCCCGACGACCGGCTGATGACGCGGCGGACGCGCCAGGCCTTTGCCAATATCAACCTCGAATCGCGTGATGCCCGGGCCGAGGGGCTAGATGCGGTGCTTCGTTTCGATACGCAAACCGGCGCGGAGGACATCTATCATTTCGGAAAGGGTTCAGCTGCCGGCGAACTGATCTTCGCGCCGCGCCTCGGGGCCAAGACGGGGCCGGAGGGCGAAGCCGACGGCTATGCGATGACGCTGGTCCACCGCGCTAATGCGCCGGGCAGCGAGCTTGCGATCTTCCACGCGCTCGACATCGCCTCGGGCCCGATCGCGCGGGTGCACGTGCCGTTCCGCGTGCCGAGCGGATTCCACTGCAATTTCTACCCCGCCGATGGCGATCTCTACGCCCAGGCGATGGCACGCTGACGCGATGAGCATGATCGCCGACATGGTGGCGCGTGGCGCGGCCACGACCCCGGACAAGACCGCACTGATCCAGGGCGATGCAGGCCTGAGCTATTCGGAGCTGCACAATCTGACCTGCCGCTGCGTCGCCGCGCTCAAGGCCAGCGGCATCGGCAAGGGCGACCGGGTGGCGTTTCTCGGCCTCAACCATGTCGACTATGTCATCCTGCTGATCGCGGCGCTGCGCATCGGCGCGGTGACGGTGGCGGTCAACTGGCGGCTGGTCCCGCGCGAGATCGCCTATATCGTCCAGGACGCGGGCGCGCGCCTCCTGCTGACGCAATCGGCGGTGCTGGACAATGCGCTGGCGGTGCGCGCCGAGGCCGGGCTCGAGACGATCCTGCTTAGCGATGGCGAATTCGAGGGACGGCCCGCTTTTCGCGCCTGGGTACAGGGCTTTGCGCCGGATGACAGCGTCGCAGCGCTGGAACCGGCGGACGTCGCGGTGCAGCTCTACACCTCGGGCACCACCGGCCATCCCAAGGGGGCATTGCTCACGCACGGCAGCCTCACCGCATCGCTCAGCCAGGGCCGCAAGATCGGCGAGGACTGGGCGGCCTGGTGGCCGAGCGACGTGTCGCTGGTGGCGATGCCGCTCTTCCATATCGGCGGCACCGCCTGGGTGATGCAGACGCTGAACGGCGGCGGTACCGGTGTCATCCTGGCCCAGCCCGAGGTCGCCGCGATCATCGCCACGGTGCAGCGCCATGGCATCACCAAGATGTTCGCGGTGCCCGCCGTGCTCAACATGATCCTCAACCATCCCGATGCGGTGGATGCGGACTTTTCCTCGATGCGCGTGCTGCCTTATGGGGCCTCGCCGATCCCGCTCGACGTGCTCAGCCGGTCGATGCAGATGTTCCCCAACGCGCAGTTCGTGCAGATGTACGGCGCGACCGAGACCAGCGGGACGATCGTCTATCTGCCGCCCGAGGACCATGATGTCGCGGGCACGCCCCGGATGAAGGGCTGCGGCAAGCCCTTTCCCGATGTCGAATTGCGCATCGTCGGCGAGGACGGGCAGGACCGCGCGCCGGGCGAGGTCGGCGAGGTCTGGGTGCGCGCGCCGCTGGTGATGGCGGGCTATCACAATCTGCCCGAGGCCAATGCCAGCGCCTTTGTCCAGGGCTGGTACCGCACCGGCGACGCGGCCTATCGCGACGAAGACGGCTATCTGTACCTCTACGACCGGGTGAAGGACATGATCGTTTCAGGGGGAGAGAATATCTATCCCGCCGAGGTCGAGAACGCGCTGCACCACCACCCCGCGGTGCGTGACTGCGCGGTGATCGGCGTGCCCGATGCGCGCTGGGGCGAGGCGGTGAAGGCGATCGTCGTGCTGCACGCGGGCGAGGGCGTCAGCGCCGACGATCTCATCGCCTTCGCGCGCACGCAGATCGCGGGGTTCAAATGCCCCAAGAGCGTGGATTTCGTCGACGAACTGCCGCGCAACCCTTCGGGCAAGGTGCTCAAGAAGGAATTGCGCAAGCTCTACTGGCAGGAGGGCGAGCGGCAGATCGGGTAACGTCTCCTAGTCATCCCCTCCCGTTTGT
>NZ_VDES01000004.1:0-115859 GCF_013607875.1 Blastomonas ursincola | reverse complement strand
ACAAACGGATCTTATTCGAGCCTAAACAGGAGCAAATCATGACCACTACCCGCCAATGGCTGATCGCAGGTCGCCCGCGCGGCCGCCCCGTGCAGGACAGCGATTTCGAACTCGTCACGCGCGAGCTGCCGCCGCCAGGGCCGGGCCAAATGCTGCTGAAGACGCATTATCTGGGCTTCGATCCCGCGCAGAAGGGCTGGATGGAGAATATCGCCGATTATGTCGCGCCCACCGAGATTGGCGAGGTGATGCGCGGTTCGGGCATTTCAGAGGTGATCGAATCGAACGGCGGCAGGTTCCCCCTCGGCACTATGGTGATCGGATCGACCGGCTGGACCGAATATCACCTCTCCGACGGCGAGGGGCTGGTGCCGTGCGATCCCGAACTGCCGCCGACCGCGATGATGTCGGTGCTCGGCACCACCGGGCTCACCGCCTATTGCGGATTGTTCAAGATCGGCAAGCCGGTCGCGGGCGATACCGTGCTGGTCTCGGGCGCGGCAGGGGCTACCGGATCGGTGGTCGGCCAACTGGCGAAGATCGCCGGGTGCCGCGTGGTCGGCATCGCGGGCGGCGCGGACAAGTGCGCCTGGCTGGTGGAAGAGGCGGGCTATGACGCTGCGATCGACTACAAGGCGGGCGGCGTGCGCGAGGCGATCAAGCGCGAATGCCCGCGCGGGGTCGACGTGATCTTCGACAATGTCGGCGGCGCGATCCTCGACGACATGCTCAGCCAGATCGCAACGAACGCGCGCGTCGTCATCTGCGGCGGCATCAGCCGTTACGAGACAGGCCAGATGCCCGCCGGGCCGCAGAACTATTTCAACCTGATCTTCCGCCGCGCGACGATGACCGGCTTCATCGTGCTCGACTGGGCGGCGGAGTTCCCTGCCATCCGCAAGCGGCTCGCGGGCTTCGTGCACGAGGGGCGGCTGACCTATCGTGAGGATATCCAGCACGGCTTCGAGAACGCGCCGCAGACGATGCAGCGGCTGTTCTCCGGCGCCAATCGCGGCAAGCAGATGCTGAAGCTCTGATTGCTGCAGGGGGCCATGACCGGGGAATCGCAGCTCAAGGCCATCGTCCAGGCCGTCTATGCCCATGCCGGTGCGGGCGACTGGGCGGCGTGCGAGGCGCTGCTCTCGCCCGATCTGGTGATTCACGAGGCCGAGGGCCTGCCTTATGCCGGCACCTATCGCGGGCGCGATGCCTTGCGGCGTCTGCATGGCATCGTCATGGCGCACTGGCAGGACCCCGAGATCGAATTCCACGCGATGACGGCGGGCGATGGCCATGTCGTCAGTCTCGTGACCTTTCATCTGACGTCCAGGGCGACGGGCAAGGGCGCAGCGATGCCGCTCGCCGAAACGTTCCGGATCGAGCAGGGCCGGGTCACCGAAATCCGGCCCTTCTACTTCGATCCGGCTGCAGTAGGCGCGCTTGACCACGCCTGAATCGAGGCTGATAGCCCAGCTATACGTGTCAAAAGCGCAACTTTGTTGCGATGCACAACGATGCGCGAATGGTTAACATATTGAATTTCAATACATCCTCAGAATAATTGCAAAATTTGCATCTAGCCTCGCAAAAATATCATTCGCAAATGCAACATTGCGTATTGAAACCTATCAATCGCCCGCTTAAATGGCCGTCACAAGAATACCGCCCAAAAGGGGCCAACGTCCTCCCCCGCGATTGAAAGGAATGCCATCATGAACCTTCGTTCCGCACTGCTCGGCGCCGTTCTCCTGGCCGCCACCGCCGCTCCCGCCTTCGCGCAGGACGACGCCCTGATCTCGAAGAACCAGACCATCTACGACGCCGAAGGCAAGCGCGTCGGCAAGGTGACCCGCGTTCTCGAAGACGGCTCGGCTCTGGTCATCTACAAGGGCAAGGTCGTGCGCATCGGCGCCTCGACCCTGACCGAAGCCGAAGGCAAGGTCACGACCTCGCTTTCGAAGAAGGAACTTGCCCGTCTGGATTGATCCTCTCGATCCATGACACCCGAAAAGGCCGGGGAAGCACACCGCTTCTCCGGCCTTTTTCGTGTGCGCATTGCATGCCGCCTAGCCTGCCGTAGCGTCACCGCAGCACCCAACGAAACCCCTTCCCAAAGCCACTTTTCTTTTGCGCGCAAAGCCGCTTAAGGTTCGGGCATGAAACCGACCGGACCGTCTTCGCAAACCTATTTCTCGCAGCGGCTGCGGCTGCATTATGCCGATTGGGGCAATGCGGAATCGCCGCCGCTGATCCTTGTCCATGGCGGCGAGGACCATTGCCGATCGTGGGACTGGGTGGCGAGTGAGCTGCAGGCCGACTGGCACGTCATCGCGCCCGATCTGCGCGGCCATGGCGATTCGCAATGGACCGCCGACGGCAATTATCCGATCATGAACTTCGTCTACGACCTGTCGCAGCTGGTCGAGCAGTTCGGCTATGACCAGGTGACCATCGTGTCGCACTCGCTCGGCGGCAATACCGCGCTGCGCTATGCGGGCCTGTATCCCGAAAAGGTGCGCAAGATCGTCGCGATCGAGGGGCTGGGGCCGTCGCCGAAGATGATCGAGGAGCGCAATGCCACCCCGGTGCACGAGCATTGGCGCAAATGGTATGCCGACAAGCGCGCCAAGGCGACGCGCAAGCACCGCGAATATGACAGCTTCGAGGAAGCGCTGTCGCGGATGCATGCGGAGAACAGCTATCTCACCGCCGAACAGGCGCG
The DNA here is from genome assembly GCF_013607875.1 of Blastomonas ursincola. Classification (GTDB taxonomy): domain Bacteria; phylum Pseudomonadota; class Alphaproteobacteria; order Sphingomonadales; family Sphingomonadaceae; genus Blastomonas; species Blastomonas ursincola. Next base: position 113,137 of record NZ_VDES01000004.1, on the reverse strand, counting down.
GCACCTGTGCGAACATGCGGTGATCCGCAACGAGAACGGCACCTATAGCTGGAAGTTCGACCCGCATATCCGCATCTGGCCGATCCTCGACATTCCGCCCGAGCACATGCACCAGCTCTGGCAGCGCATCACCTGTCCGACGCTGCTGTGCTGGGGCGAGAAGAGCTGGGCTTCCGACCCCGAGGCCGATGGCCGGATGGAACTGTTCCAGAACGCCCGCCTCGCCAAGTTCGCCGATGCCGGGCACTGGCTGCACCATGACCAGTTCGACCGGTTCATGGCCGAGCTGAAGGGCTTTTTGTGATGCAGCAGGCCGCCGATTTCCTCACCGAGTGCGACCGCATCCACGTGCTGGTCGCGCCGCTCGACGAAGCGGTGCTGGCGACGCCGACCGCGTTCAAGGGCTGGACGATCAGCGATGTCATCGGCCATCTGCACGTCTGGAACCAGGCCGCGCAGCTCTCGCTCAAGGACGAGGACGCGTTCAAAGCCTTCATGCGTCAGGTCGGCGGCATCATCGCCAAGGGCGGGGACCTGAACAGCTTCGAGCGCGTCTGGCTCGACGGACTGACCGGCCAGGCGCTGATTGCCCAATGGGCCGAAACCTATCGCACGGTCGCTGCCGATTTCGCCGAGGCCGATCCCGCGCAGCGCGTGCCCTGGGCCGGTCCGAGCATGAGCGCGCGCTCATCGATCACCGCGCGGCTGATGGAAAGCTGGGCGCATGCCCAGGCGATCTTCGATGTGCTGGGCGTGGATCGCGAGAACGGCGATGCGCTGAAGAATATCTGCGTGCTCGGGCTCAACACCTATGGCTGGACGTTCAAGAACCGCCGAATGGAGCCGCCCCAGCCCGTGCCGCAACTGCGCCTCACCGCGCCGTCGGGCGAGCTGTGGCTCTTCGGCGAACCGGCGGATGGCGAGCTGATCGAGGGCGCTGCGGCCGAATTCTGCCAGGTGGTGACCCAGACCCGCAACATCGCCGACACCGCGCTCAAGGTGACGGGGCCGAATGCCACCGCCTGGATGGCCATCGCGCAATGCTTTGCCGGCGCCCCGGTGGATCCCCCTGCGCCGGGCGTGCGGCGGAAGGCAACGGCTTGAGGCCCACTCCCCGCTCTCTCCCCTTCAGGGGAGAGAAACGAAGGCTTGGCAGCTCGCTGCCTAGCCGCAGTTGAGAGGGGCCAGCGAGGGGCGGTTCAGCGGGGCAAGGGCAGCGCATTTCCCCCCTCCCAACCCTCCCCCCTGAGCCGCAAGGCGAGCGAAGCTCAACGGGAGAGGGCGGCGGGCTCCCAGCTCCGACCCGCGCACCAGACTCCCCTCCCTGAAAGGGAGGTGCAGGGGGTGGGTCAACCAAGCCCGCCTCGATGCTCTACTGCGCGCGACCGCGCACCCACCCCTAACCCCTCCCTTGCAGGGAGGGGAAAGCCCATCGCGCAGCCTTTCGGTGAACACGCCCGCTCCCTTCGCGTCTTCGCGTGAAAAATCAGGGTCACGCGAAGACGCGAAGCCGCGAAGAGGCCCGGCGCAATCCCGACCCCCCAAACCATGCGCTCCCCTGCAAAGGCAGGGGCCCATCTCCCAAACGCCGCGCCTGGCGCGAGGGCAGGAGATGGATGCCTGCCTTTGCAGGCAAGCGGTGGGGGAAAGCGGCAGCTTGTCCGTGATGTCCGCAATAAGTTTGATACGAACAAAACCTGCCGTTCAGCAAACGACCCCATTGCGGACATTGGCAGCGTTTGTAATACACAGGCCAATGCACGACAGTGACAGCACTGAGGAAGGCGGCAGCAGAAGTCTGGGGATGAGAGTGCTGCGCGCGCTCACCTTTTTCGTGCTCTTCCCAATCATTCTTCTGATGAACGCGTGTAGCCTTGCGATGGAGGAGCAGCGTGATTCCGCAAGTTCTGGGTTCCTGACAGCGAAGGTCATTCTGGTGAATCCAGGCGCAATGTCGGACTACTCGGGTGCGGTATGGGTGTTGCCGCGATACTTTCCTCGTATTTGGCCACTCGATTTGCTCGTTGGTTGTCGTGCATTAATGTTCGGATCCGACCCGCGCGTTACCGTGGCGTGGGAGGGATCAACGCTGACGATTGAACACGACCCATTCGCTTACCCCGTTACAACGGAGCGCCGCTGTTATGGAAGCGTCATAAGGCTTCGCGAACGGCAGCCTTAGGTCCGCTGCCCACCCATTCCCCGTCATTCCGGCAACCAGCCCCGTCATCCAAAAGCCGCCACCCTCATCCCCGTCTTGGCATCCGGAACGGCAGCATCAGCTTCACGATCCCCTTTTCGAGCCGGTCCAATGACAGGCTTTCATGCACCGCCTCGGCTTGCTCCCCGAACAGCCGCGTCTTCAGCGCGGTGCGCGAATAGAAGGGCGTGTCCTCCCATGTGCGGCGGATCTCGACCGGTGCACCCGCATCCGCGCGCGTGATGCGCGGCATGCGCCACAGGGTCTTGGGCAGCACGCGTTCGGGGGGCAGTTCGACCTCGCTGATCGTGCCGTCCTCGGCAAAGCGCAGGCCCATGGCGAAGCGGCTGGCGTCGCGGCGCTGGCCTTCATAGAGCACCACCGAATCGCGCCCCAGATGCGCGCGCGACCAGTGCCAGTCGGAAAAGCCGCGCTCGAGCGGCTCGATCCCGGCATTGCTGTCGATATAGCCCTCGCCGCGCCAGCTGAGCGAAGGGCTCTTCATATCGACCTCGATCGCCGCGCGCGGGGCGATCGGTCGCCAGGCATGGTGGCCCGCGATGTCGAGCGGCCATTGGGTCTGCGGCATCATGTGCGGATAGACGCGGATCGTGCCGCGCACCCGGCGCGGGATCGGCGCGGTGATCTCTTCGAGATCGATGCGCAGGCTGGTGCCGTCCCAGTGCATCGCGCTGGGGCCGATGACGAGATGGTCGTGGTCGCGCGACAGATGCTTCGCGCCCCGCTCGGTCATGCACCAGCCGCCGCCCGGGCCGTACAGCGCGACGTTCATCGCGATGTGATTGTCCGGATCGCCGCGCCCCGACCAGTGATAATAAGGCGAGAACACGCTGCCGATGAACGCGATGATGGTGAGGCCGTGCTTTCCGTCGTCGCTCAGCGCGTCGATATACCACCAGGCATAGCCGCCCGGCGGGACGACCGCATCGAAGGCAGGTCCGCAAGCAGCCGCTCTGCCGCCAAGCGGCCGGAGAGGCTCGCCATCGGGATCCCTGCGCCGGGGTGAATGCCACCCCCGGCCAGATAAAGCCCCGGCAAGCGGCTCGCTGCCCCGGGCCGCTGGAAAGCCGCCTTCCAGCCATGGGTCGCCCGGCCGTAAAGGGCGCCGCCCGTCGCCGGGAACAGACGCTCGTAATCCGACGGGGTCACCAGATGCGAATTGTCCGGCGAACGGTCGATCGTCAGGCCACAGGCCTCCAGGAAGCCGAAAACTTGCCTCTCGCATCGGTCGATCTCCGCCTGTGAACTTTGCCTGGTGTCGCCATTGGCTGGCGCGTTGACGATGAGCTGCAGCCGCTCGGGACCCGGCGGCGCGCGCGCACTATGGTCGTCACGGTCCTGCGCGCAGATATAGATGGTGGGGGATTCGGGCACTGCGCCGCGAGCGAAGATCTCGTCGAACTCGGCGCGATAATCGTTCGAGAAGAACACGCTGTGGCGGACGAGCGGAAAACCGGCGGTCTTTGCGTTCATCAGCCAAGTCATGCTGGAGAGCGAGCGCTGCTTCGGCGGCACCGGCGGCACCGCCTTGCGCGCCGCCTCGCCGAGCCGGCCGATGTTGAGCGCGGCGGGATCGCCGTTGAACACCACCGCGCGGCCACGGATCACCTCGCCCGATTCGAGCCGCACGCCGGCGGCGCGGCCATGTTCGGTGACGATCTCAGCAATCGGCGCGTCATAGCGGAACTGCGCGCCGTTGCTGCGCGCGAGGTCCGCGATCGCCGTCGCGATCGAGTGCATGCCATTGTCCGCCAGCCACACGCCGTCCTGCTCCACATGCGCGATCAGCATCAAGGTAGCGGGCGCGACGAACGGCGAGGAGCCGCAATAGGTGGCATAGCGGCCGAACAGCTGCTGCAGCCGGGGGTCGTGGAAATGGCGGCCCAGCGCCTTCCACATCGCCTGATAGGGGCGGATCGCCATCGTCTCGGGCAAGCGCCTGAGGCCGATGCGCGTCACCAGCGAGAAGGGGGTGGGCGCCGGGGCCTCCAAATAGGGTTCGCGCAGCACGTTGAAGATGCGCGCGGCCTCGGCGCAGAAACTGCGGAAACCGGCGGCATCGCGCGCGCCGAAATAGTCGCCGATCGCGGATTCGCTATGCGCCACATCGGCGAACAGGTCGAAAGGCGCATCGGGTCCCCAGGCGTGCCGCGCGATCAGGCTGGCGGGGGTGAGCGGGATCGCCGCATTGAGATCGCCACCGCAATCGGCAAACAGCCGCTCGAACACCCAGCGCATCGTGAACACCGTCGGCCCGCCATCGACTGGTCGGCCCGCCGCCATCACCTCGCGCAGCTTGCCGCCGGGGGTCTTCTGCCGCTCGACCACCAGCACCGGCTCGCCCGCTGCCGCAAGCAGGGCAGCCGCGCTCAATCCGCCCATGCCCGCGCCCGCGACGATGATCGGTTCATGCCGCATGGCTGGGCCAGTCTGGGAAGAGCCAGGTCATTGTGCGATGCTAGCACCTGTCCAGAAAGTTTGACAGATGTTTGTCGCAATATTTGGACATTGTCGAAGTGCGAATTGCTACAGTCGCTCAAGCCCTCCCCCTTGATGGGGGAGGGTAGGGTGGGGGTGTTCGTGCCGGATTGTGCGAACCGTGCGATGCCGCGCCAGTCCGCGCGGCCGCCCAATCACCCTCACCGCTGCGACTAGGCTCCTTCGTCGCCAAGCCTCGCTGCCTCTCCCATCAAGGGAGAGGCGTGGCTAAGCGGCCATGCGGCTTGCGGGCCCCTGCCTGCGCCGGGGACCGGTCAGGGCCGGTGCCGCCTCAGCATTCCGCGCCTTTGCAGATCGGCGAGATGCAGCGGGAAGGACAGGACCAGCGGCAGCGCGATCCACGGCCAGGCGGCGCCGGTGAGTGCAGCGCGCAGCGCCAGCATCATCAGCACCGCCGCGCTCAGCCCCAGGCCGACGTCGAGCGCCCGGTTGCCGCGCAGCACCAGCCAGACGAACTCCGCAGCGAGCACCGCCAGCACCAGATCGACGACATGGCCGCTGGCGAACAGGGCGCGCACGACCTCCATCAGCCGAACGGCCCGTTGAGCTGGACAATGGCATAGTTGAGCGCGGCTGCGACGCTGACCCAGGCGATATAGGGCAGCAGCAGCCAGGCCGAGAGCTTCGAGAAGCGCCCGCAATAGACGATCAGCCCCGCGATCGAGAGCCAGAGCAGCGCCACCTCGACCAGCGCCCAGTCGGGCCGCTGCACGCGGAAGAAGAGAAGGCTCCACAGCACGTTGAGAAAGCCGTTGAACGCGAACAATCCGATGACATTGGTCCGCGCCTTGACGCTGGGCGCGGCGCGCCAGGCAGCGAGCGAGGCCATCGCGGCGAGCGCGAAGATCAGCGTCCAGGCAACGCCATAGAGCCAGCCGGGCGGGGCCCAGTCGGGCTGGGCCAGCCCCTGATACCAGGGGCCGAGATCGGTGATCGTCGCGCCGCCAGCGGCGACGACCAGAGCCGCCATCGCCGCCAGGATGACCGGCAGCAAGCCTTCACGATGCATTCCAGCCTCCCAGCTGCGGCCTCTCGGCCCTTACGTCCCGAGCGTCGGTTCAGGCCCGCGACAGGCCGAGCAGATGCCCCATGTCCTTCACGAAGATCTTCGCGTGCGCCACCGGTTTGCGGCGCACCAGCTCCTTGTGCATATAGCTCTGCCAGGTGAGATATTGCACGTCCGGGTCGGCGCACATCTTGACGAAGCGCTCGCGGCGCTTGTCCGACGAATACCAGAAATATTGCATGATCCCGAGGATCCAGAACACCTTGCCATGCTTGGCCATGAAGGCCTTGCGCGCCTGCTTGAGCGCGGCCGGCTTGCCGGTGGCGAGAAACTGGTAGACCGAATCCGCCGCCAGCCGCCCGCAGGCCATGGCATAATAGATGCCCTCGCCCGACGCCGGGGCGACCACGCCCGCCGCATCGCCCGCGACCACGATGTCGCGGCCATTGTCCCAGCGCTTGAGCGGTTTCAGGGGGATCGGCGCGCCTTCGGTGCGGATGGTCTCGCAGCTGTCGAGCCCGACCTGCTTGCGCATCATCGCGGTGGTTTCACGCAGGGCAAAGCCCTTGTGTGCGCTGCCCAGGCCGATGCTCGCGGTCTCGCCGTGCGGAAAGATCCAGGCATAGAAATCGGGCGAGAGATGGCCCTGATAATAGACGTCGCAGCGGTCGGGGTCGAAATCCGCCGCCGCTGCCACCGCCGGTTCGGGTGCCTTGACGATCTCGTGATAGGCAAAGACGCATTTCACGTCCTTCGCGCCCGGAATGTTCTGCTTCGCTACCGCAGAGCGCGCGCCATCCGCGCCGATGACGCTGCGCACCCGCAACCGGCGGTCGGGTCCGCCGCGCTCCTGCCGATAGACCAGCACCGCCATGCCGTCGGAATCGCGGTCGATCTTTTCGTAGGTGCCAGTGATCCGCGTCGCGCCGTTGTGGCGCGCGCGCTCGCGCAGCCATTCGTCGAACACGTCGCGGTCGACCATGCCGACAAAGCCCTTGCCCTCGGGGCCGTCGCCCACGGGCATGTCGACCTCGCGGCCCGAGGGCGCGATCATCCGCGCCGCGCGCGCCTTGGCGACGAGCAGCGATTCGGGGATCTCGAAATCCTTGAGCAGCCGGGGCGGGATCGCGCCGCCGCACGGCTTGATCCGCCCGTCGCGGTCGAGCAGCAGCACCTTGAGCCCGCGCCGAGCCAGGTCGTTCGCCGCCGTTGCGCCCGAAGGGCCGCCGCCGATCACCGCCACGTCAAAATCCGCCTGTGCCATTGCGTCCAAGCTCCTTCGTCAGGCCTTCAGGCCGGTGCCGCCACCATAGACGGGCCGGAGCTGCGCATGGTCACGCGCACCCCCAGCAATGCCGCGAGGACGAAAAGCCCGGCCTCGCCCGCAAAAATCAGTTGAAAGGCCGCGCCATCGCTGGCGAGCATGCCGCGCGCCGCATCGACGCCGAGCGCACCGGTCAGCCCGCCGAGGCCAAAGGCGATGGCCTGCGCCGCGCCCCAGACGCCCATGCGCACGCCTTCCTTCGACTGCTGGCCTGCGCCTGCGAGCCCCATCATCGCGCCGATCGCAGAGACCGCGAACAGCCCGTTGGCAAAGCCGAGCAGACCGACGTTCAGCCGGAGCGGCCATAGGATCGAGGTGGTCGCGGCAAAGGCGAGCCCGGCGAGCGCCAGCGCGCTGCCGCCGCATCCGGCGAGAATCCACCAGCGCAGGTCCGCTGGCCGCCGTCCGGCAAAGGCGCTGCCGCCGATCCCGGCGACGATCATCCCGGCCATCACCCCGCCATGCTGCAGGCCTGCGAGCTTCGTCGATTCTCCGGGGCTCATGCCGAAGACGAGGCCCGCATAGGGTTCGAGGATCAGGTCCTGCATCGCATAGGCGAGCATCGAGACGAAGACGAAGATGGTGAAGCGGCGCGCGGTTGCATCGCCCATGATCTCGCGCAGCGCCTCGCCGAACGAGGCCGAGGGCGCATCGTCATGCGGATGCGCGGGCGCGACCAGGCGGCGCTCGATCCCCGAGATCGCGGCCCAGGCGAGCAGGAAGGCGCAGAGCGCCACGCCGCCCGAGACGGTGGCGAGCCGTTGTTCGCTGAAAGGATCGATCAGGCTGCCTGCGGTCGCGGCGGCCATCACGATCCCTGCGACCATCATGATCCAGGTGATCGCGGCGGCTGCCGCGCGCCTTTCGGGCACCACGCCCGAGGCGAGCATCGCGAGCAGCGAAGTGCCCGCTGCGCCGACGCCTGCGCCGATCATGCTGAAGGCGAGGATGGCGAGCAAGGTGCCGGGGATCGCGGCGACCGGCAGCAGGATCGTCGCATTGACCGCGACGATGCCGCCGAGCGCCAGGATACCCATGCCGCCGACGATCCAGGGGGTGCGCTTGCGCCCCTTGTCCGATCCGTGCCCCCAGAGCGGCCGCGACAGCTGCACCGCATAATGCCAGGCGACCAGGCCCGCAGGAAGCGCGGCGGGCAGGGCATATTCGACCACCATCACCCGGTTGAGCAGCGAGGTCGCGAGCATCACGATCGCGCCGATGCTGGCCTGGACCAGCCCCATGCGCATGATGTCGGTCCAACCGAGCCCGATCTTCGCAGACGCGCTCATATCCAGCCCCCCAGGCCCAAAGCGGCGGCGAGCATGCCGAACACATAGGACGAGACGCCGGTGGCATTGTACCAGGGCGCGTATTTGTTGGGATCGGTGAGCAGGCGGCGCATGAACACGATCTGCATCGCAAGCAGCAGCGTCACCGCGATCGCCGAAAACGCCAGCCCCCATTGGAACAGCAGCGCGATCACGATCAGCTGCGGCACCGCCATCACCGCGCAGGCGAGCCTGGCGGCGTTGGCGACGCCGAGCGTCACCGGCAGCGAGCGCACGCCCATCGCGCTGTCGCCCTCGACCGCCTTGAAATCGTTCAAGGTCATGATGCCATGCGCGCCGAGGCTGTAGAGCAGGATGACGACCAGCACGCGTGCGTCCGGAAGGCCTCCGGTCATCACGCTCGCGCCGGTGAACCAGCTCAGGCCTTCATAGCTCAATCCCACCACAGCAGGCCCGATCCAGCCGCTCATCTTGAAGCGGAAGGGCGGCGCGCTGTATCCCCAGGCGCAGAGCAGCCCGACGATCGTCGCGACGAACACCCAGAAGCCGAGCGTCAGGCCCAGCAGCAATGAAAGGCCTGAACCGATCAGCGCGACATACAGGCCCCAGCGGCCCGCGATGCGGCCGGACGGAATCGGTCGTTCGGGCTGGTTGATCGCGTCGACATGCCGGTCGAACCAGTCGTTCACCGCCTGGCTGGTGCCGCAGACCATCGGCCCTGCCAGCAGCACCCCGCCGAACAGGAACCACCAGCGCCCGTCGAGCCCTGCACCCGACGACATCACCCCGCAGAAGAACGCCCACATCGGCGGAAACCAGGTCACCGGCTTCAACAATTCGAGCACGTCGCGCGGATGCGGAATCGGCGCGGGCGGCGACATGTTGGCGGAGCGATCCATGCGAGTAAGGCTATGCCTGACGCTGCGGAGTGTCAATCAGAATGGACATGCAGGGGTGTCGCGTTGGGACGTCGCGATCGGGTGGCGGACGCGGGCACGCCACCGCTTGTCACAAAAGCGTTTTGCGATATTCACAAAAACGACATAAAACCTTCATATTGGCGCAGCCGAACCGTCGCGGCAGGGCGCGGCATTGCCACAGGCGCCTGAAAACATGACATTTGCTCGCACGGCATTTTTCCGAAGGCCTCTGGTCGCGATCGCGCTGGCCAGCGTCGCAACGCCCGCGCTGGCCCAGGCTACGCCAGCGCCGTCTGCGGGGCAGCCCGACTATCTCGGCATCATCGCCGATCTCCAGCGCCAGATCGATGAGCTGAAAGCCACGGTCAATGAGCTCAAGGCGGAAAAGCAGGCCGCAGCCGCCCCCGCGCCGGTCGCCGCCTCCGCCCCGCCCGTCCTGGCTCAGGGTACCTTGCCCGCGCCTGCGGCACCCGCTGCAGCTGCTCCACCCGCGCCCGCCCCGCAGGTCGCCGATGCCAGCCCCAAAAAGGGCAAGGCCTGGTATGAAAAGCTGCAGCTGCGCGGCTATACCCAGCTTCGCCTCAACAATATCGTCTCGGGCGATGCCGAGGCGCCGGCGGGCGTGTCGCGGCTGCGTACCATCGGCGATGGCGATGTGCGTTCGGACAATAATTTCAGCTTCCGCCGCGTACGCCTCGTGCTGCAGGGCGATGTCAGCGATTATCTTTCGCTCTACCTCCAGGCGGACATGGCGTCGGCGGTCTCGAACCAGTCGGCGGGCGAGCGCCGCGAGGGCTTTGCCCAGCTGCGCGATGCCTATGCGGATGTATTTCCGACCAAGGACAAGAGCTTCCGCATCCGCCTCGGCCAGTCGAAAATTCCTTATGGCTGGGAAAACATGCAGTCCTCGTCGAACCGGCTCGCGCTCGACCGCAGCGACGGCATCAACACCGGCGCGCCGAGCGAGCGCGATATCGGGATCGTCGCCTATTATACCCCCGATCACGTCCAGGACATCTGGGACCGGCTGGGCAAGGACGGGCAGAAGCTGTTCGGCAATTACGGGGCCTTCGGTCTTGGGGCATTTAACGGCCAGGGGACCAACCGCACCGAGACCAACGACAATGTCATGATTGTCGGCCTTGCTACCTGGCCGTTCGAGCTCGACGCGCTGGGGCTGGAGGGGCAGGTGCTCGAACTGGGCGGCTCCTTCTATCGCAACCGCGTCAATCCGGAGATCCGCACCGGCGGGGTCAGCCCGATCGATTACAAGGATAACCGCATCGGCGTGCATGCCATCCTCTATCCGCAGCCGTTCGGGCTGCAGGCGGAATGGAACTGGGGCAGGGGACCGGAATTCGATCCCGTTACCCGGCAGATCGTCGAACGCCCGCTCAACGGCGGCTATATTCAGGCCATGGCCCGCGTGCGGCGCTCGCCGCTCGGCCCGTTCTACCCCTTCGCGCGCTGGCAATATTATCGCGGCGGCTTCAAGGGCGCGACCAATGCCCCCCGGCTGGAGACCGAAGAGCTCGAATTCGGTCTCGAGTTCCTGCCCACCCCCGCGCTCGAGCTGACCGTGACCTATGGCTTCGCATCGCGCAAGGAGGCGGACGAGCGCCGCTTCGGCCAGGCCGAGGGCGAGCTGCTGCGCATCCAGGCGCAATGGAACTATTGACCATTTCTGCACGCCTTCCAGTATAGACAGCGCGTTTCGGGAGAGACTGGATGGCGCTGCACCGACTGGCGATGCTGATGGCGTTTGCGCCGCTGCTGCTTTTTTCCTCGGTCGAGCGCGCCTCGACCGCGCCGCCGGTGCGGCTCGAGGCGGAGGCGCTGACGGGGGACGCGGATGTCACGGTCGCGGGGCAGGTCGCCGCCGCGTCGCAGGCCACGGTTCAGCGCGACGACCGCGTCTATCCCTTCTACATGCCGATGCAGGGCCTTCGTCCTCCTGCCGTCATCATGCGCGTGCGCTGCGATGCGTCGCGCGCCGCCGGTCGCGAAGTGTTCGACCGGCCTTCGGCCGCAGCGCTCGAGGGCCGGATCGAGGGCGGGTACGAGTTCGTCTACGAGGCCTATGACGGCGCGGGCCGTCCGTGCATCTATCCCTTCGCCCCCTCGATGCCGCAGATCGTCGGCCAGACCAACGGCACGCAATATATCTTCCGCTCCTCGGTTCCCGGCGTGCAGGTGACCTTCCGCACCAATGATGCCTGGGCCACGATCAACCCGCGCCTGTTCGAACTGGGGCCGCAGCGCATCCATTTCGAGATGCGCGACATCGCGCTCGATTTTCCGGGTGCAGGCGAGGCCAAGGGAGCGGTGCATCTGGAGGTGCTGGATGTCACGCGGCCGGGCCTGATCACCGCCGTCATCCGCCGCTCCAGCATCTTCGGCGGCAAGAACGCGATCTTCGTGCCCGGCGGTGAGACGATGGTGCTGATCGAGGACAGCATCATCCGCGGCAATGTCGGCGACAGTGTCGATCAGGAACACGGAACCTATATCAACGGCACGCTGGTCACGCATGTCCGCAACAGCACATGGTACGGCCAGAAGGGCTGGATCGATGTCGCAAGCGGGCACCAGCTCAAGGACAAGGCCTATTTGCGCGTCTACGAGAATGTCACGGTCGCCAACCTGCCGGGCGCCACCGTGCCCTCGGCCATGCCGCTGGTTGATATCTCTGCCTTCGGCTTCACCTGGTCGAACAACCTGCAATTGAAGCGCATTCCCCCGGCGCAGGACGTTCGCGATTCGCTCGTCGATCTGCGCACCGAGATCGTCTACGGCGCGCCCGATCATTATCCGTGGAACATCATGGTCGATCCCGGCTGGCGAATGCCGGCCAATCCGCTGGGCGCGCTCGATCAGGTCTATCTTTCGGTGTTCCAGAACACATTGGTCGACAGCTTCCGCAGCGAACCCCATGTCTTCCGCCTCAACATGCAGGGCCTGGGGGTGGAGCCTGGGACGCCGACGGTGGTCGGCAACGAGCAGACGACCAGGGCGCAGCAGCGCATGGTGTCGCTCGCCTTCAACACGCGCGGGACACTGCGCCGGGCCTATTCCAACGAGGGTTGGACCTATGTCGATCCCGTATTGCCGCCCGATATGCTCTGGGTGAAGGACCGGGATGCGTTCATTCGCCACGCCCTGGGCCTGATCGGGCGCTGAGGGATAGCGGGCCGACCAGCCCGGATCGGTTCAGCTCAGTTCAGCTCAGCTCAGCTCGTCCTTGCGGCCGATCAGATTGCCCAGGCCATGGCGGTGGAGCTTCGAATAGAGGCTCTGGCGGCTCAGCCCCAGGATTTCGGCGGCCGAGGCACGGTTGTCCGAGGTATAGGCCAATGCTGCCTCGATGCACATCCGCTCGATCAGGTCGGTCGATTCGCGCACGATCTCGCGCAGCGGCATGCGCCCGACCAGCTCGGTCAGCTGATCGACCGAACGCGGCACGTCGCGGTCAGCCGAGGGCAGATCGCGCACGCGCCGGCTGACGGTGCGGATGGCAAAGCCGTAATGCCCGCCCTGCGCGTCGGTCTTGACCCCCGAGACCTCGATCGCTTCCTCGATCGCGTCATCGGCATGGACGATGGTGGTAGCATTGCGCACCTGGCCATGATCGTCGAGCTGCTTGCGCATCAGGTCGACATCGATGCCGGGCCGCCCGATGAACCGCCCGAGCGGCTGCCCGGCAATTGCTTCCTTCGAACTGCCATGCACCAGATCGACAAAGGCCGAATTGGCGGTGACGATCTGCATCTTCGCGTCGGTGAGCACGAAGGCATCGGGCATGCGCTCGATCAGATCGGCCATCGGTCTGCGGCCGCTCGCATCGTCCGCCGATGCATTGTCGCGCGACAGGCGGATCATGAACTGGCGGCCACTGTCCTGGCGGAATGGCATCGCGGTGAGCGTCATCGGCGGTTCGCCTTCGCCCATGCTCACTTCCATCTGGCAATGTTCGCCGGTGGCGGTCGCTCCGCCCAGCGCAGCGATAAGGTCGTCGCGCGAGATTCCGCCGATGACATTGGCGAGATCGCGATTGTCGAGGCTGCCCGGCTTGGCGCCGAACAGCTGATAGCTCGCCGGATTGGCTGCGGTGATTCGCCGCGTGCCCGCATCGATCACCAGCACAGGGTCGGCGATCATGTCGAACAGCAGGCGGAACCGCGCCTCGGTCTGGCGCAGCTTGAGATAGTCGCGTTCGAGCGACTGCTGGGTCTGCAACAGGCGCTGCTGCAGGCTGGCCCAGGCGCGGACATCGCGGCCGATCGCCATGCGCGGCTTGCCTTCGCCCAGATCGACCAGCCGGTAATGGATCGGCAGATTGCCGTCGGGCCCGGGATGGTTGACCTGGCGCCAGCGGCCGGGCGTTTCCGACGCCGGGCTGGACAGCATCTCGTTGATCTTGGGACGGCTGTCGAGCGCAACCGTGTCCTCCCAGCGTCGGCCTATCCAGCCGCTGAGGTCGGGCATGTCGTCTGCACTCACGGAAACATCGCTGATGACGCCATTTTCATCCAGCGCCAGGGCAATATCGCCTGCGGCGAGCACCAATGCGAGTGCTGCGCCGATTTCCAGAGTGCCGACAACGCCTTTGAGGTCGCGGAAAGGCATAGCAGCTGCTGAAGGCTCGTCCTTGTTCATGCCGCGCCGGGTGCGGTCTTCAAAGCGAAAGCGCGGTGCGCTCTACCCCGGCAGAAACCAGTTCGTCGGCCAATGCGAGCGCGGCGGCTGCATCGGCTGCAGTCCCATCCGCCCCCAGCTTGCGCGCAAGTTCGGGATCGTAGCCAATGGCCGGACCGCCGATCATGATTGCCAGTTTGGGATTGCAGGACACGCTTCTCATTGCCGTGAGCAGTTTGGGAACCTGCGCGATATAAAAGTCAGTGGTTACTGTCAATCCGACGACATCGAAGGATGATGAGCCGAGCGCCAGCAGGATTTCCGACTGTTCGGGCTCGATCAGCGTCTCAACGTCCCAGCCTGCGCGCTGGAAGCACTCGCCGATCATCAGCGTGCCCAAGCTGTGCTGGTCGCGCGGCATGGTGGTGAACAGCGCGCGGTGCGTCTTGAGCGCCCAGCCATCGGGCGGAGGGGCCCAGACCGCGATCGTCCGCAAGAGCAGCTGCAGCCGCCACAGGCCCATGGTCACGTCGACGAAATCGCATTCGTCGCGGTTCCATTTCTCGCCCAGCTCGCGCGCGGTGGGCGCGATCAGCTGGATGAAAAGGGTTTCGGGGGCCACCTCGCGGTCGAGATGGCCGATGATGATGTCCGCGAGCGTGTTGACCTCGTGCGCGAGCACCTCGTCGGCAAATGCGCGGATCGCCGCCTCGTCGAACAGAGGCGCCATGGATGCAAAGCCTCTGTTGCCTGCGCCCGGACGCTGGTTGTCGTTGGATTGGGTGCCAGAAGTATCGCGAAAACCATCGCCGCCATCCTGCGCGTGCATGGCCGGTGTGACCATGTCGGCGTGGGTATCGGCGGGAAAATGCGCCATGCGAGGGTCATCCTGATGCACCATCAGCAGTCTGGGGATGATCTCGTGCTCCACCAGGCGGCCAACGTCGTCGTTCGGCATATGACGAACGACACGGGATTGCCCGGTCTGCTCGCCGTCCCAGGGCGACGTCTTCTTGCGCAACCGTGCGTTGCGGAAAAGCTCCGTCGTAGACCTGATCAAATCGATCCCAAAAACCGAGGCCATTCAGACTCTCCAAGGTCTTGTCGGTGCATCGGGCACCGGCCTCACGGCTGGAAACGTTCTATGCGCTCACCCTCGCCAGGCCATGATCCTACGCCTGTCCAGAAGGCCTGACAACATAAGTTTTGTCAAGAAAACTATACGTCAATTTATCTTGACACTTTTGCCGAGCGGGGCGTAGGTTTCCTGACTTGAAACGGGAGGCGTTCAAACGCTCATGCCACTGGAAAATCAGCCTGGAACTGCGGAGAACCGCAAGCTTGAGGGCGATCCGGTCGGTCGTTCGCCCCGGGCCATGCCGGTATCGCTTTATACCCCCGAAGAACGGCAGCGCCGCGACTCGACGGTCTGGACGCTGGTTCAGGGCGTGCTTGCCCCGGTCCAGTTCCTGGTGTTTCTGGTCAGCCTGGCGCTGGTCTTGCGCTATTTCGGGACAGGCGAGGGCGCCTTTGCCGCCGATGCCTCGATCATCGTCAAGACGCTCACGCTCTACACCATCATGATCACCGGCTCGATCTGGGAGAAGGTGGTGTTCGGCAAATGGCTGTTCGCGCCGGCCTTCTTCTGGGAAGACGTGTTCTCCATGCTCGTGCTGGCGCTGCACACCGCCTATCTGGTGATGCTGTTCGCCGGGATTGGCACAACGGGCGAGCGCATGGGCGTCGCGCTGGCGGGCTATGCCGCCTATATCGTCAATGCGGGCCAGTTTCTGTGGAAGCTCCGCATGGCGCGCCTCCAAGGTACGACGGCGCCCGAATCGTCGCCGCGACTGGCGGTGGCGCAATGATCGCCGCCGCGCCTCCTGTGCTCGACCAGGGCTGCGCCTCGGTACCGGTGCTGCGCGAGCGCGGCCAGCGCGAGGTGTTCTGCGGCCTGACCGGCATCGTCTGGCTTCATCGCAAGATGCCCGATGCGTTCTTCCTCGTCGTCGGATCGCGCACCTGCGCGCACCTGCTGCAATCGGCGGCGGGCGTGATGATCTTTGCCGAGCCGCGCTTTGCCACTGCGATCATCGAGGAGCGCGATCTGGCGGGCCTTGCAGACGCGAACGAAGAGCTCGACCGCGTCGTGCGCCGCTTGCTGGCGCGCCGCCCGGAAATCCGCACCTTGTTCCTCGTCGGCAGCTGCCCGTCCGAGGTCATCAAGCTCGATCTGGCCCGCGCCGCGCAGCGGCTGGCCGGGGCGTTCTTGCCCGATGTCCGCATCGTCAACTATTCGGGCAGCGGTATCGAGACCACCTTCACCCAGGGCGAGGATGCGTGTCTCGCCGCGCTCGTTCCGTTCATGCCCGAACCGGCCGTCGGCGCCGAACCCGAGCTGCTGATCGTCGGCGCATTGCCCGATATCGTCGAGGACCAGCTGCTTCGGCTGGTGCGCGATCTTGGCATCGCCCGCGTCTCCTGCCTGCCCGCGCGAGAATCGCGGGAGCTGCCTGCGGTGGGGCCGAACACGCGCTTCCTGCTCGCCCAGCCGTTCCTTGGCGATACCGCGCAGGCACTCGAGGACCGCGGCGCCGTGCATCTTTCGGCCCCCTTCCCCTTCGGCGCGGAGGGCACGACCGACTGGCTGCACGCTGCGGCGCGCGCGTTCGATATCGACGAGATGCACTTCCGCAGCGTCGTCGCGCCGGGTCGCGAACGCGCTAAGCGCGCGCTCGAGCACAGCCGCGCGCAGCTCGAAGGCAAGAGCATCTTCTTCCTCCCCGATTCGCAGCTCGAACTGCCGCTCGCGCGTTTCCTGCACCGCGAACTCGGCATGGTACCGGTCGAGGTCGGCACGCCCTATCTGCACCGCGCGCATATGGCGCCGGAGCTCGCGCAGCTGCCCGAGACGACCGTGATCAGCGAAGGCCAGGATGTCGACCGCCAGCTCGACCGGGTGCGCGCGTCCCGGCCCGACATCACGGTGTGCGGGCTCGGCCTTGCCAATCCGCTCGAGGCGGAAGGCTTCACCACCAAATGGGCGATCGAGCTGGTCTTCTCGCCCATCCACGGGTTCGACCAGGCGGGCGATCTTGCCGAATTGTTTGCACGGCCGATCCGTCGCCGCGACGTGTTGAGGGTTTAGCGCCATGCAGCTGTCGGTCTGGACCTATGAAGGGCCCCCTCATATCGGGGCGATGCGGGTAGCGACCGGCATGCGCGATGTGCACTATCTGCTGCACGCGCCGCAGGGCGATACCTATGCGGACCTCCTGTTCACGATGATCGAGCGGCGCGGCAAGCGCCCGCCGGTCACCTATACCACCTTCCAGGCCCGCGACCTGGGCAAGGACACCGCCGAGCTGTTCCAGTCCGCTGCGCGCGATGCGGTGGCGCGGTTCCAGCCCGCTGCCATGCTGGTCGGGGCCTCGTGCACCGCCGAACTCATCCAGGACGACCCTGCCGGAATGGCGCAGGCGATGCGCCTTGATATTCCCGTCATTCCACTCGAGCTGCCCAGCTATTCCCGCAAGGAGAACTGGGGAGCATCGGAGACTTTCTACCAGATAGTCAGAGCTCTCGCGGTCGGGGATTCCTCCCGCCCCGCACCGTGCCAGGCAGGTTCTCCGCGTCCCAAAGCGAACCTGCTTGGGCCGAGCGCACTGGGTTTTCGCCACCGCGACGATATCGTCGAAGTGTCGAAGATACTCGGCGCGCTCGGCGTAGAGATCAACGTCACCGCGCCGTTGGGGGCGAGCGCGGCGGACATCGCCCGGATAGGGGAGGCCGATTTCAACATCGTGCTCTATCCGGAAATCGCCGATACGGCGGCGCGCTGGCTCGAACGCCAGTTCCGCCAGCCGTTCACGAAGACCATCCCCATCGGCCATGGCGCGACCATCGACTTCATCCATGAGGTCGCCAGGCTCGCCGGTGTCGATCCCGCGCCGGCGCTCGACATGGCCGAGGCCCGGATGCCGTGGTGGAGCCGCTCGGTCGACTCGACGTACCTCACCGGCAAGCGCGTCTTCATCTTCGGTGATGCCACGCACGCCATCGCCGCCGCCCGCGTGGCGCGCGACGAGCTAGGCTTCGTGGTCTGCGGGCTGGGCTGCTACAACCGCGAATTCGCGCGCGACCTGCGCGCTGCGGCTGCCGAGCATGGCGTCGAGCCGCTGATCACCGACGATCATCTCGAGGTCGAGGAGGCGATTTCCGCCGCGCATCCCGAACTGGTGCTGGGCACGCAGATGGAACGGCATATCGCCAAGAGGCTTTCGATCCCCTGCGCAGTCATCTCCGCGCCGGTACACGTGCAGGATTTCCCCGCGCGGCACAGCCCGCAAATGGGCTTCGAGGGCGCAAACGTGCTGTTCGACAGCTGGGTGCATCCGCTGGTCATGGGGCTCGAAGAGCATCTGCTGACCATGTTCCGCGACGATTTCGAATTTCACGACGGAGCGGGCGCGAGCCATTTGCACGCCAGCGCGCCGAAAGCTGTTCCCCTCCCTGACCAGGGAGGGACTAGGGGTGGGTCCGAGCCGCAAGGCGAGCCTGCAACCGCTGCTGCTGCCAACCCACCCCCAACCCCTCCCCTGGCAGGAAGGGGAGCCATGGAAGGCGAACTCCTCGAACGCTCGCTCTGGACCGCCGAGGCCGAGGCCGAGCTCAAGAAGATCCCGTTCTTCGTGCGCGGCAAGGCCCGCCGGAACACCGAGCGCTTCGCCGAGGAGCGGGGCCTGACGACGATCTCCCTTGAAACCCTGTATGATGCAAAGGCGCATTATGCCCGGTAAAGCCAGCACCACCCCCGCAAAGGGCCGCAATGCCGCGATCCGCGTGGTCTTCATCACGCTCGACAACCATCTGTCGGGCGCGGTCGACCGGGCCGAGTCGCTGCTGGTCAAGGACATGCCGGGCCTGTCGATCGGCTTCCACGCCGCTGCCGACTGGGGCCGCGATCCCGGCGCGCTCGATGCCGCACGCGCCGATATCGCCCACGCCGATATCGTCATCGCGACGATGCTGTTCCTCGAGGATCATGTCCGCGCGATTCTGCCCGCGCTCGAGGCGCGCCGCGAACAGTGCGATGCGATGCTGGGCCTCATGTCCGCAGGTGACATCGTCAAGCTCACCCGCATGGGCGGCTATCGCATGGACGCGCCCGCACGCGGTCCGCTGGCGCTGCTCAAGAAGCTGCGCGGCTCGCCAAAGCCGGGCGGCAATTCGGGCGCGGGGCAGATGAAGATGCTGCGCCGCCTGCCCAAGATCCTGAAGTTCATTCCCGGCACCGCGCAGGACGTGCGCCATTATTTCCTGACGCTGCAATACTGGCTGGCGGGCAGTGACGACAATGTTGTCTCGATGATCCGCGGGCTGATCGACCGCTATGCCGCGGGCGAGCGCGCCGCGCTCAAGGGCACCACGCCCGCCCAGGCGCCGCGCGACTATCCCGAGATCGGCCTGTATCACCCCGGCCTGTCCGAGCGTATGACCGAGGATGCCGCCCGCCTGCCGCGCAGCGCCGAGGCCCGGGGCACCGTCGGCCTGCTGCTGCTGCGCTCCTATCTGCTTGGCAAGGATGCCGGCCATTATGACGGCATGATCGCCGCGCTCGAAGCGCGCGGGCTCAATGTCATCCCCGCCTTTGCCAGCGGTCTCGATGGCCGTCCGGCGGTAGCGAAATATTTCGTCCGCGATGGCCATCCGCTCGTCGATGCGGTGATCAACCTGACCGGTTTCTCGATGGTCGGTGGCCCGGCCTATAATGACGCGGCGGCGGCGGAAGAGGTGCTCGCCGGGCTCGACCTGCCCTATATCGCCGCGCACCCGATCGAGTTCCAGAGCCTCGAGCAATGGGGTTCGCGCCACCAGGGGCTGCTGCCGCTCGAAGCGACGATGATGGTCGCCATTCCCGAGCTCGACGGTGCGGTCATCCCGCATGTTTTCGGCGGACGGTCCGACGGATCGGGCGAGCCATGCCAGGGTTGCGCGCGCAAGTGCCTGTTCACCGCGCCCGATGCGATGCGCGCGATGCAGAGCTGCCCCGAGCGCGCCGAGTCGCTGGCGGCCAAGGTCGAGGCTCTGGTCGCGCTGCGCCGCTCCGAGCGCGCGAAGCGCAAGCTCGCGATCGTCCTGTTCAACTTCCCGCCCAATGCCGGGGCGACCGGCAGCGCGGCGCATCTCGCCGTGTTCGAATCGCTCCACGCCACGCTGCACCGGCTGGCGGCAGAGGGCTATGACTGCAATCCGCCCGCCACCGTCGATGCCCTGCGCGATGCGATCCTCAAGGGCAATGCCGACCGGTTCGGATCGGACGCCAATGTCGCGGTGCGCATCTCGACCGACGACCATGTCTGCAACGAACCGCATCTGCGCGCGATCGAGAAGCAATGGGGCCCCGCGCCGGGCAAGATCCAGAGCGACGGCTGGTCGATCCATGTGCTCGGCAAGCAGTTCGGCAACGTGTTCGTCGGCGTCCAGCCCAGCTTCGGCTATGAGGGCGATCCGATGCGGCTGCTGTTCGATGGCGATTTCGCCCCGACGCACGCCTTTGCCGCCTTCTATCGCTGGATCCGCGAGGAATTCCGCGCCGATGCACTGCTGCATTACGGCACGCACGGCGCGCTCGAGTTCATGCCGGGCAAGCAGGCCGGGCTGTCGGGCGATTGCTGGCCCGACCGGCTGCTGGGCAGCGTCCCCAATTTCTATCTCTATGCCGCGAACAATCCGTCCGAGGCGATCATCGCCAAGCGGCGCTCGGGCGCGACGATCGTGTCCTATCTCACCCCGCCGCTCGCACAAGCCGGGCTGTACAAGGGATTTGCCGATCTCAAGGCGCTGGTCGAACGCTGGCGCGCGCTGGCGGGCGAGGGCGTCGAGCGCGCAGCGCTCGAACTGATGATCCGCGATGCTGCAGCCGCGCTCGACATCGACGGCAGCGATATCGCCGCGCTGGCGGGCAATCTCTACGAGCTCGAACGCGCGCTGATCCCGTTCGGCCTGCACGTGCTCGGCAGCCAACCGCAAGGCGAGGAGCGCGAGGCGTTTCTCGACGCGCTCACCGCAGCCGACAATGGCGCGGGCCGCGCCGAACTCGATGCCAAGCTCGCCGCCAATGACGAGCTTGGCGCGCTGATCCACGCGCTCGACGGCGGCTATGTCCGCCCCGCGCCGGGTGGCGACATATTGCACAATCCCGAGGTGCTGCCCACCGGACGCAACACGCACGGCTTCGATCCCTTCCGCATCCCCAGCGCCTTTGCCTGCGTCACCGGCGCGGCCCAGGCCGATGCGCTGCTCGCCCGGCATGTCGAGGCAGGTGAGCCACTGCCCGAGAGCATCGCGATGGTGCTGTGGGGCACCGACAATCTGAAGAGCGAGGGAACGCAGGTCGCGCAGGCGCTGCACCTGATGGGCGCGCGCCCCCGGTTCGACACCTATGGCCGGCTCGCCGGTGCGGAGCTGATCCCCCTGGCAGAGCTGGGCCGTCCGCGCATCGATGTCGTCGCGACCTTGTCGGGCGTGTTCCGCGACCTGCTGCCGTTGCAGACGCGGATGATCGCCGAAGCCGCCTGGCTCGCCTCGACTGCCCAGGAGCCCGAAGCGCTCAACTTCATCCGCAAGCATTCGCTCGCCCATGCCGCCAAGATGGGCTGCGACATGGACACCGCCGCGCTCCGCGTCTTCTCGAATGCCGAAGGCGCGTACGGCGCGCAGGTCAACATGATGATCGATGGCGGTGCCTGGGCCGATCCCGACGAACTCGCCGAAGCGTTCGAGACCCACAAGGGCTATGCCTATGGTCGCTCGGGCGCGCCGATGAAGCAGCGTGAGCTGCTCGAAACCGCCCTGGCCTCGGTCGATTTTACCTATCAGAATCTCGATTCGGTCGAACTCGGCGTCACCGATATCGATCAATATGTCGATGCGCTGGGCGGCGTCAGCCGCTCGGTGACCAAGGCGCGCGGCGGCAAGGCAGCGCCGGTCTATATCGTCGATGCCACCGAAGGCGCGGCCAAGGTCCGCACGCTCGCCGAACAGATCGACCGCGAGACGCGCACCCGCATGCTCAACCCGAAATGGTATGAAGGCATGCTGCGCCACGGCTTCGAGGGCGTGCGCCAGATCGAGGGACATGTGACCACGACCATGGGCTGGTCGGCGACGACCGGCGAGGTCGCGCCCTGGGTCTTCCAGCAGATCAGCGAGACCTATGTGCTCGATGCAGAAATGCGCGCGCGGCTTGCCACGCTCAACCCCAAGGCCTCGGCCCGGGTGGCGGAACGGCTGCTCGAGGCATGCGACCGCCGGCTTTGGGAACCGGATGCCGCAACCCTGGCGGCGCTCCGCGCGGCCGCGGACGATATCGAAGACAGGCTCGAAGGCCTGATTGCAGCAGAATGACGGGAGAGAGTTGATATGAGCCTTCTGGACCATGGCAGTGCGCCGCCAGCCTTTGGCGAAGGCAGCACCCAGGTCGCGCTCGACCCGCGCGACGAGATTACCGGCGCCAAGGTGTTCGCCGTCTATGGCAAGGGTGGCATCGGCAAGTCGACCACGTCGTCGAACCTCTCCGCCGCGCTCTCGCTGCTCGGCAAGCGCGTGCTGCAGATCGGCTGCGATCCCAAGCATGACAGCACCTTCACGCTGACCAAGAAGCTGATGCCGACGGTGATCGACGTGCTCGAAACGGTCGATTTCCATCACGAGGAACTGCGGCCCGAGGATTACATGTTCGAGGGCTTCAACGGCGTGATGTGCGTCGAGGCGGGCGGTCCGCCGGCGGGCACTGGCTGCGGCGGCTATGTCGTCGGCCAGACGGTCAAGCTGCTCAAGCAGCACCATCTGCTCGAGGATACCGATGTCGTGATCTTCGACGTGCTGGGCGATGTGGTGTGCGGCGGCTTTGCCGCGCCGCTCCAGCATGCCGAGCGCGCGGTGGTCGTGGCGGCCAATGATTTTGACAGCATCTTCGCGATGAACCGCATCGTCGCCGCCATCAAGGCCAAGTCGAAGAATTACGAGGTCCGCATGGCGGGCGTCATCGCCAACCGCTCTGCCGCGACCGACGAGATCGACCGTTTCAACGAGGCGACCGGCCTCAAGCGCCTCGCGCATTTCCCCGATCTCGACGCGATCCGCCGCAGCCGCCTGAAGAAATGCACGATCTTCGAGATGGATTCGACCCCCGAGATCGAGGCGGTGAAGAACGAATATCTGCGCCTCGCCGCAACGCTCTGGGCGGGCACCGATGCGCTCGACGCGATGCCGATGAAGGATCGCGAGATATTCGAGTTCCTGGGGTTTGAATGATGGCCAGCCACGCGCCCCGCTCGACCTATGACGCCTATCGCGGGCGGCTGGAGGATTATTTCGACCGCACCGCGCGGCAGAACTGGGTCGACCTGACCAGCGACACCAAGGTCAGCGGCATCCGCGCCACGGTGCGCGCGGGCCGCGACCGGATGCGCGCGATGCTGCTCGATTGGCTGCCTTATGATCTCAAGGGCAAGCGCATTCTCGATGCCGGATGCGGCACCGGCGCGCTCGCCGTCGCTGCGGCGCAGCTCGGCGCAGAGGTGGTGGCGATCGATATCTCGCGCGGGCTGGTCGATGTGGCGCGCGAGCGGGCGCCTTCGGGCCTTTCGATCGACTGGCGCGTCGGCGACATGCTCGATCCGGCGCTTGGGTCTTTCGACCATGTCGTCGCGATGGATTCGCTCATCCACTATGAAACCGGCGATATCGTCGACGTGCTCGCGGCACTTGCCGACCGTGCGCCGTCGATCGCCTTCACTTTCGCACCGCGGACACCCTTGCTCGCGGCGATGCATGCCACCGGGAAGCTCTTTCCCAAATCCGATCGCGCACCCGCGATCGTCCCGGTGGCCGAAGCGAAGCTGCAGAGACTGCTTGCCCAGCGTCTCCCCAGCCATGGCATCGCCGCGAGCGAACGCATTGTCAGCGGCTTCTATACCAGCCACGCGATGCTGGTGGCGCGCGGATGAGCCTGTCGGGCGCCTCGACCCGGTTCTTCGCCGGACTTGGAACGCAGTTCCTGCCGTTCGCCGATGCGGCGAGCGCGGAGCTGCCGATGGGCCGGTTGCTGCGCCTGTCGCTGTTCCAGGTGACGGTGGGCGTGGCGACGGTGCTGCTCAACGGCACATTGAACCGCGTGATGATCGTGGAACTCGGCACACCGGCCTGGCTGGTGGCGCTGATGATCGCCATCCCGCTGCTCGTTGCGCCCTTCCGCGCGCTGATCGGCCACAAGTCGGATTATCACAAGTCGATGCTCGGCTGGCGGCGGGTGCCCTATATCTGGTTCGGATCGTTGCTGCAGTTCGGCGGCCTGGCGATCATGCCCTTCGCGCTGCTGCTGCTGTCGCGGGGCGACACCTTCACCATCGGAATGATCGCGGGCGCGCTCGCCTTCCTGTTCACGGGCCTGGGCATGCACACGACGCAGACCGCAGGCCTGGCGCTGGCGACCGATCTCGCGCCCGAGGATACCCGGCCGCGCGTCGTCGCGCTGATGTTCGTGATGCTGCTGGTCGGCATGATGGGCGCGGCCTTCGTGATGGGCTCGCTGCTCGCCGATTTCAGCGCCACCCGGCTGGTCGCGATCGTGCAGGGCGCGGCGATGTTCACCATGGCGCTCAACGTCATCGCGCTGTGGAAGCAGGAGGCACGCGCGCCCTCGACCACCCGGCCAGAGCGCGAAACGCCCAGGTTCGCGACCGTCTGGCGCGAGTTCACCTCGGAGGCGCGCAATGCCCGGCTGCTGCTCGCCATCGGCTGCGGCACCGCAGCGTTCAGCATGCAGGACGTGCTGCTCGAACCGTTCGGCGGCGAGGTTCTGGGCATGTCGGTGGGGGCGACCACCTCGCTGACAGGGCTCTGGGCATTCGGCATGCTGGCCGCCTTCGCGCTTGCCGCGCGGCGGCTGAGTGCAGGCGCCGATCCGCTGCGGCTCGCAGGCTTCGGCGCGGCGATCGGCATGCTCGCCTTTGCGATGATCCTGTTCGCAGCGCCGCTCGAAGCGAGCTTTCTCGTCTTTTCGGGCGCACTGACCATAGGGCTCGGCGCAGGCCTGTTCTCGGTCGGCACCTTGAGCGCGATCATGGCCATTGCCGGAAGCGGCAGGCACAAGGGATCGGGCCTGGCGCTCGGTGCCTGGGGCGCGGTGCAGGCCAGCGCCTCTGGCTTGGCGGTCGCCGCCGGAGGCCTGATCCGCGATGCCGTCTCGTCGCTCGCGCTCGCCGACCGCATCGGCGAGACCCTCGCCTATCGCGCCACCGGATACGGCACCGTCTATCTGATCGAAATCGTTCTGCTGCTCGTCACGATGGTCGTGCTTGGCCCGCTTGTCGGGGGCCAGCCGATCGATGAATCCGCCCCGCAACCGCGGTTCGGCCTCACCGAATTTCCGACATGAGGGTCTTGAAGAAGAGAGGTAAGCGCCATGTTTAACGGCAATATCGTGGGGAATATCGATGTCGCATCGATCGCCTTCTGGGCGTTCGTGCTGTTTTTCATCGGCCTGATCTACTATCTCAGGCGCGAGGATCGGCGCGAGGGCTTTCCGCTCGAAGACGACCTGACCGGGCGTTCGCTGGGCATGGGCGGTCCGCTGCTGCACGCGGCACCCAAGACCTTCAAGCTGCCCTTCGGCCGCGGCACGGTCTCGACCCCGACCATCGGCAAGGAAAAGTTCGACATCGCCGGACGCCGCGTCAGCCCGTTCCCCGGTGCGCCCTATGTGCCCACCGGCAACCCGCTGACCGACTGTATCGGCCCGGCTGCCTATGCCGAGCGCAGCCGCCTTCCCGATATCGACGCATTCGGCAACAACCGCATCGTGCCGATGGCGCTCGAGCCCAGCTTCTCGATCGCGCGCGGTGATCCCGATCCGCGCGGCATGACCGTGATCGGCGCCGATGGCGCGGTCGCGGGCACCGTCGCCGAAATCTGGGTCGATCGTTCTGAGCATCAGGTGCGCTATCTCGAGGTCGTCACTGCCGAGGGCGTGCATGCGCTCGCGCCGATGATGATGGCCAAGGTTCGCAAGTCCGCCCGTCAGATCGTCGTCGATGCGATCAACGCCGCGCAGTTTTCCGGTTGCCCGCAGGTCGAGACCCCCGGTCAGATCAGCCGCTACGAGGAAGACAAGATCTCGGGCTATTTCGGTGGTGGCTATCTCTATGCCAACCGCGCCCGGCAGGAGCCGCTGATATGATCACGGAATATGACGACGAGCCCGTCCGGGGTCTGCCCGGCGAGCTCCCGCAAGGGGAGACCCTGCTCTGGCAGGGCTCGCCCGATTGGCGGCTGCTGGCGCGCAGTGCGTTCTTCACGCGCATCGTCGGCCTGTATTTCGCCGCGCTCGTCGCGCTCGCCATCTACAATGGCAGCACCGGCGGGGTGATCGCGACCGCGATCGCCGGGGCGCTCGGGGTGGGGCTGCTGATGCTCTATGCCTGGGCGGTGGCGCGCACGACCGTGTACACGCTGACCAGCCGGCGCGTGGTGCTGCGCATCGGCGTCGCGCTCAACATGTGCATCAACCTGCCGCTCGCCAAGATCGGCGGCGCGAACCTGCGTCCGCTCGGCCCGACCGAGGGCGATCTCGCGCTGCAGCTGATCGGCCCGCACAATCTGGGCTATCTCGTGCTGTGGCCGCATGCGCGTCCTTGGAAGCTCGGTCATCCCGAGCCGATGCTGCGCGCGCTGCCCGATGCGGCGGTGGTCGGCGAGCGCCTGGCGCGCGCCGTCGCGGCAATCGCGCCGGTTGATCGCGCGCAGCAGGTATCGGCCGCAGCGGGTGAGGGAGTGCCTGCACATCTTCAGGGAGCCATCGCATGACCAGCGCATCGCACAGCCATAGCCACCATGGGTCGCACGGCGGCCATGGCCATAGTCACGAGAATACCGTGCCCAAGGGCGCGCTGGTGATGGCGTGCGGGGTGGTGCTGTTCACGCTGGCGCTGACCGGGGCAACCCAGCTCGGCTGGATCGCGCCCTCGCCCTCGGCCAGCGACGTCCGCGCGGCCGAAGCGGCGACTCCGCTTCAGTCGCGCGTGCTGCGCTTTGCCGATGCGCAGAATGGCAAGGTCATGGTGACCGACGCCGTCACCGGCGAGACGGTGCATGTCTATGGCGAGGAAGGCAGCGGCTTCATCCGCGGCGTGCTGCGCGGCATGGGCCGGGGCCGCCATGTGCGCGGTATCCCGATGGATGCGCCGTACGAGCTCAACCACTGGAGCGACGGCTCGCTCTCGCTCACCGACACCGCGACCAATCGGGTCGTCGAACTGGGCGCGTTCGGCCCGACCAACCGGGCGACGTTCCAGGCGCTGTTGCAATGATGAACCTGTTGCGCCAGCCTTCCTTCGACACGCCCTGCCGCATCCAGGTGGAGCAGAGCGAGGCGCATTTCCATGCGCATGTCGAGCTCGACGGCGATGTCGCGATCCAGCCGGGCGACAAGGTGCGCGTGCATGGCGACCCGATCATCGTCGGATTTGGCGAGTCCATTTTGATCCAGCGCATGGCGACGGTGCACCCGGCGGGTCCATTGCTGCGCGCATGGACGAAGCTGACGGCGATGGGCGAGCTCAAGGAACTGTACGAGGTCAGCTTCACCACCAGCCGGTGGTGAGCGCGGATGTTCAGACAAACAACGGGAGTGGTGCGATGAACATGCAGACAAAGGTAAAGGCAGCAGGCTCGGCACGGTTGCCCGATGCGCCAGACACCATGGCGCTGGCGACGCAGGAAACCGTGCTGTCCCCGCGCTTCTACACCACCGATTTCGATGCGCTGGACGCGATCGACGTCAGCCTGGTGCGCGCTGAATGGGACCAGCTGATGGCGGACATGGAGGGCGACCCCAACAAGGCGCATTTCCGCCGGTCCGAAAGCTTCGACGGCGTCATCGAATCACTCGAACCTGCGCTGCGCCGCGAATTCATCGATTTTCTTGTCAGCTCGCTGACCTCGGAATTTTCCGGCTGCATCCTCTATGCCGAGATCGCCAAGCGGACCAAGAACCCCGACGTCAAGAAGCTGTTCAAGCTGCTCGCGCGCGACGAGAGCCGCCATGCCGGGTTCATCAACGAGGTGCTCAAGGACGCCGGGATCGGCATAGACCTTTCGTTCCTCACCAAGACCAAGAAATACACCTTCTTCAAGCCCAAGTTCATTTTCTACGCGGTCTATCTGTCCGAGAAGATCGGTTATGCGCGCTATATCGCGATCTACCGGCACCTCGCGCGCAACCCGGAAAACCGCTTCCACCCGATCTTCAACTGGTTCGAGCAGTGGTGCAACGACGAGTTCCGCCATGGCGAGGCGTTCGCTATGCTCCTCCACGCGGACCCCAAGCTGCTCACCGGCCTCAACCGCTACTGGATCAAGTTCTTCATCCTCTCGGTCTATGCGACGATGTACGTGCGCGACCACAGCCGCCCGGTCTTCCACGCGGCACTGGGCATCGACCCCACCGATTACGACTACCGCGTGTTCGACATCTGCACCGCGATCAGCCGCCAGGTCTTCCCGGTGGAGATCGATACCGACAATCCGGCATTGCGCGCGCAGATGGAAAGGCTGCGTCTGGCATCGGACCGGATCGCGGCGGGCAAGGCGCGCGGCGGCCTCGGCGGGCTGGTGCAGCGCGCTGGCGGCATGATCGGCGCAGGCACCGCCTTTGCCCGCATGTACTTCATGCCCGGCAAGCCCAATGCGCTGCCCTCCACCATCCGCCTGCAGCCGGCCTGGTAATCCATGAGCCTGCACGGCCATATCCTGCCTGCGTTCATCGTGCTGCTGGCCTGGTTCGGCAGCACGGGCGTGGTCGCCTGGCTCGCCAATCGCGGCAAGGCGACCTTCGCGCGCAGCCTCTCCTGGGCGGGCTTTGCCGCGGGCATCTGCCTGTGCGTCATCGTCTGGGCAGCGCATGGCCATGGCGTGGGCGGTCCTTCGGCGCTCGATGCGTATATCAGCTTCGGTGCAGCGCTGGTCATCTGGGGCTGGCTCGAACTGACCTTCCTCACCGGCATCGTCGCCGGGCCCCGCCGCACCGCCAGCGATCCGCAGGCGCGCGGCTGGCGGCGCTTTGCCGATGCCGCCGCGACGCTGATCCATCACGAGCTTGCCATTGCCGTGGTCATGGTGATGCTGGTCTCGCTCACCTGGAACAGCGCCAATCCCACCGGCGCGGTGATCTTCAGCCTGCTGTTCGCGCTGCGCCTTTCGGCCAAGCTCAACCTGTTCGTCGGCGTGCCGAACATGAGCGACGAGATCATGCCGGGGCATCTCGAATATCTGAAGACCTATTTCGGCCCGCGCCGCCTGCACGGTGCGTTGGCCTTTAGCCTGGTCGCGCTGGCGGCGCTGTCGCTCTGGCTGGGCGCGCGTGCGCTCGCCGCGCCCGATGACAGCTTTGCCGCCGTCAGCGCGACCTTGGTGTTCACGCTCGCAGCGCTCGGCGCGCTCGAGCATCTGTTTCTGGCGCTGCCGTTTCGCGACGGCGCGCTCTGGCGCTGGGCCTTGCCCGACGCTCGCAAGGGATAAAGAAGGAGAGTGGTTATGGACTATGAGGGGTTTTTCCAGAGCGAAATCGATACGATCCGCGACGAGGGCCGCTATCGCATCTTCGCCGAGCTGGAACGCCATCGCGGCCGCTTTCCGCACGCCACGCGCTATACCGATGAGGGGACCGACGAGGTCACCGTCTGGTGCTCGAACGACTATCTCGGCATGGGCCAGCACCCCGATGTGCTGAAGGCGATGCACGACACGCTCGACCAGTGCGGCGCGGGTGCGGGGGGCACGCGCAACATCTCAGGCACCAACCACCACCATGTGCTGCTCGAGCGCGAACTCGCCGATCTGCACGGCAAGGAGGCGGCGCTGCTGTTCACCTCGGGCTATGTCTCGAACTGGGCCGCACTCGGCACGCTCGCGGCCAAGCTCCCCAATTGCGTGGTGCTGTCCGACGCGGGCAACCATGCCTCGATGATCGAGGGCATCCGCCACAGCCGCGCCGAATGCCTGAAGTTCAAGCATAACGATCCCGAAGATCTCGACCGTCTGCTCGCCGGCGTCGCGCCGGGCCGACCCAAGCTGGTCGCGTTCGAGAGCGTCTATTCGATGGACGGCGACATCGCCCCGATCGCCGAGATTCTCGACGTGTGCGAGAAGCACGGTGCGATGAGCTATATCGACGAGGTTCACGCAGTCGGGCTCTATGGCCCGCGCGGTGGCGGCATTGCCGAGCGCGAAGGCCTGATGGACCGGATCACCGTGATCGAGGGCACGCTGGGCAAGGCGTTCGGCGTGATGGGCGGCTATATCGCCGCTTCCGCAGCCTTGTGCGATTTCGTGCGCAGCTTCGCCAGCGGCTTCATTTTCACGACGGCGCTGCCGCCCGCGCTCGCCGCCGGGGCCACCGCCAGCATCCGCCACCTCAAGGCCAGCCAGATGGAGCGCGCGCGCCACCAGGAGCGCGTCGCCAAGGTGCGCAAGCGGCTGGACCTGATGGGCATTCCCCATCTCGACAATCCCAGCCACATCATTCCGGTGATGGTCGGCGATCCGCACAAGTGCAAGCGGATCAGCGACTGGCTGCTGGAAAATCACGGCATTTACGTGCAGCCGATCAACTATCCCACCGTGCCCAAGGGGACCGAGCGGCTGCGCATCACGCCCTCGCCGGTGCACAGCGATGGCGATTGCGACAAGCTGCTCCACGCGCTGAGCGACATCTGGTCGCAATGCGAACTGGCGCGGCGGGCCGTGGCGGCCTGAGCGCTACCGAAGCACCCTCGTCATGCCCGCGCACGCGGGAATCCCGCTTTTTCGTCTGACATCGGAAGAGGAAGCGGGACCCCCGCCTTCGCGGGGGTGACAATGAAGTGGCATGGTGCCCCCAACAAAAAAGGCCGCCCCTTTCGGAGCGGCCTTTCGTGTTTCGGCGCAAACCGTGATCGGGTCGATCAGGGCTGCTGCAGATAGGCGATGAGGTCGGCGCGCTTCTGCGCGTCGGGCAGGCCTGCGAACACCATCTTGGTGCCCGGCACCACGCGGGCGGGCTTTTCCAGATACTGGAACAGCTTTTCCGGGGTCCAAGTGATGCCGCTGTTCTTGTTGGCGGGCGAATAGTTGAAGCCTTCGACCGAACCGGCGGCACGACCGACAATACCAGCGAGCGAGGGACCGACGCGGTTCTGGCCGGCTTCCTTCACGTGGCAGGTCTTGCACTGCACGAACACCTTCTCGCCTTCAGCGGCGTTGCCGGTGAAATCGGCAAGCTTCTTGCCATCGAGGGTGTCGGTATTGTCCGCGGCGGGCGCTTCGGCAGCAGCCGGGGTCGCGGCAGGGGTTTCGGCGCCAGCGTCAGCGGCCGGAGCGGCGGCTTCTTCTTCGGCCTTGGGGGTTTCGCTGCCGCCCGAGCAGGCGGCCAGCATAGCAACGCCAGCGAGGACGCCGGCATAGCGCAGTGCATTCATTCTGGACATGAACTCTCCTCTTGCTCGGCGACATTCGCCCTGAAGCAGCGGTCAATATAGACGAGCCGGACCCGTTGAAAAGTGGGGAAGGCTGCGGATGAACGCCAGATGAAGAAAAATGTTCATCGAAAATGGCATCCGGCGTGAAAATTTACGCATTTTGGGCACAACTGCGCCCGGGCGCCCCTGTCCAGCGCCCAGCCGCACCAAGGCGCCTACCTGAATCGGTACACGATGCGTTGGAGGGCAATGGGGGCGCTCAAAGGAGACGAACGATGAGCAAGCTGATCCGCAATGCCCTGGCAGGGACGCTGCCGCTGGTGATCCTGGCTCTGCCCGCCCAGGCCGGAACCCCTCGCACCCTCCCGGCGCGCGATGGTGCCCATGCGCCGCCGATCCGGACCGAACCGGTGCAGGGCGTGTATAACCAGTCCTGGTACAATTATGTCGCCGACATCAACGAGGCCGACAAGGAACTCACCAGCGATCTCAAGCGCGCGACCGACCGCGAGGACCGGGCCGATGCCTGGGAGGAATACGAGGTCGAGCTGGCCGATGCCGACAAGGATTACGTCAAGGAAATGCGCCAGCGCGGCTACAAGGTCGGCCGAGTGACGGTGCTCGCCTATAACGATTGAGCAGCCCCATGAGCTGTGGGTCTCGGCCCGTCTCCAGGCTCAGCGGAGGCGGGCCGCCTCAGGTGCGGCTAGACCCAGAAACCCCGCCGAAACCATTTGGTGACGATGTATTTCGTGCCTGCCGTCACCGGATTGCCGCTGTGCAGCAGATAGGGATTGGGCCGACCGTCCAGGCCCATATTGTTCCAGATCAGCAACATGCCCGTGCGCGGCAGCATCTTGAATGACAGTTGCGGGAACTCGGTTTCGCCCCCGCCCTGCGGCTCGTTGAGGAAGACCATCGCGGTCCAGCTGCGCTGCCCGCCCTTGTTGCGCTCTTTCTGCCAATAGGGCTGGTCGGTATGGAAATAGTCGTGATGGGCCTTGAACTGCTGGCCGACGGCGTAACGCTGGCCCTGCAGCGTTTCGCCCCGCCGCGAGTCGATGCCCATCAGCCCGCAGATGCGATCGTCAATGCGCAGCACATCGGGGTGCCAGCGGTCGAGATTGCAGCTGTAGCTCGTCCGAAAATCGTTCTGATCCGCGCCGGCGCCTGCGCGATACAGCTCCGAGGGGATCGCATCGGCATCGATCATGCGGATGAGGTCGGCGCATTCGCCGGGGGCCATGAAATTCTGATAGCAATAGATCTGCATCGGAACCTTCACATCGTCGAACGCGATGCGCTGGACGCGCGGATGGGCATCGAGCTTGTCGCCCACTTCGCGGCCGATCCTGGCCAGTTCGCGCCGATGCAGAAAGTCGCTGATCATGGCCGGGGGGATGGCGCGCGCGCCCTGTGCCTGTCAACCCGGGCAGTCGTGAAAAGGAAAGACCCGCCGGATGGCTCCGGCGGGTCTTGCACAGGTCGCAGCATGCGCGTTGCGAGACTTACCAGAAAAAGTCGTTGATCACATCAACAACCTGCCCGGTATAGATGTCCACCAACAGGACATCGCCATAATAGCGGACCCAGCGATACTGGCCATAAGCCGGGGGAAGGCGATAGGCCCAGGGGTCGTTGATCCAGAAACTGCTGGCGAAAAACGGTGCGCCCAGCGTGAAGCCGATGCCCAGGCGGCGATAGTTCCAGCCGCGCACCGGCGGGTAATAGCGCCCGACATTGAAGAAGGCGCGGTTCTGGTTGCGCCAGCCATACCAGTCATAGCGCCGATCGTTGCGCCATCCGCGATCCCAGCCTCGTCCGCGACCGTCCCAGCCGCGCCGGTCCCAATCGCGACCGTTCCAGCCCCGATCGGCCCAACCGCGCCGATCCCATTCGCGCCGATCCCAGTCGCGGCGGTTGTCGCGATAATCACGGCGGTCGTCGCGCCTGTCTGCACGGAAATCGCGGCGATCATCCCGGCGATCGCGGCGGAAATCTCGCAAGTCTCCGCGCTGGTCGCGGCGGAAATCCTGGCGATCATCGCGCCGGTCGGCGCGGAATTCGGGCCGCGTCACGACGCCGTTGCGGAAATCCTGCCGATCTGCGCGGCGCTCCTGGCGGAAGTCGCGCAGATCACCGCGCTGCTCGCGGCGCAGATCCTGTCGGTCGCCGCGGCGTTCCTGACGGAAATCCTGCCGGTCGGCACGGCGTTCCTGACGGAACTCGCGCGGCGTATCGATCCGCGCGGTGCCGATGGTGTTGCGACTCTGCCCGCGGAACTCGCGGCCGCCACCGCCGCGCGGGCCGCGAAACTCGCCGCCGCCCCGGCGTCCTTCGCGCTGCTGTGCCGCAGGCTCGAGCCCCGTTGCCATGGCGATACCGGGTGCGGGCGCCTGGGCCGCCAGGTCGGCGGCTTCGGCCCTGTCCGACGTCCATAGCAGACTGGCCAAAGCCAGCGCTGCAAGCCCTGCCGGCAGCCGGACATGGCGCGCTTGCGGGCAGGAATGGGCGAGGGGGGAGGGGGATGCTTCAAGGATTGGTGACATGACCAAAATCGACCTTTCGATAATGGCCTGGGCAATCGTGTCGGCAACCACGCGGCACAGGACTGTTGATACTGCAAGGCCATTACAAAGCGGCGCCTGACCCTCAGCTTAACCAATATCGTATACTTTAGAGGCGGTTGTATAGCTATGCCGTCGAAATGAAGGAATTGCATTGCACGCTGAGTAATTCAAGCGTAGCTTGCAACTGCATGAGTTC
This sequence comes from Blastomonas ursincola, assembly GCF_013607875.1. Taxonomy (GTDB): domain Bacteria; phylum Pseudomonadota; class Alphaproteobacteria; order Sphingomonadales; family Sphingomonadaceae; genus Blastomonas; species Blastomonas ursincola. The sequence goes on along the minus strand of NZ_VDES01000004.1, from coordinate 78,958 downwards.
GCAAGCGGTCCGCGTCCTGGCGCTGCTCACCGGCAAGCCCCGCCCTTTTCGTGAGGATGGCACGATGAGCGCCATTGCGCGCCAGCCGGCGACCGGTCCGGTCATGCTGGGCGAGCTGGGTTTCGAAGGCGATCAGGTGGCTGATCCGGTACACCATGGCGGCCCGGACATGGCGATACACCATTATCCGTTCGACCATTATGCCTATTGGCAGCAGAAGCTCGATTCGCACAAATTGCTGCAAAAGCCGGGTGCGTTCGGCGAGAACATCTCGACGCGCGGGCTGGTCGAAAGCGAGATGCGCATCGGCGATCGCTTTCGCCTGGGCCAGGCGCTGGTCGAACTGACCAAGGGACGCCAGCCCTGCTGGAAGCTGGATCATCGCTTCGGCGTCTCGGGCAAGCAATCGGTCATGGCAGAAATCGTGCGCACCGCGCGTTGCGGTTTCTATTATCGTGTGCTTGAACCCGGGCTTGTCCAGGCAGGCGATGTCATGCGGCTGGTAGAGCCGGGGCCGTCGGCCTGGACCGTGGACCGCGTGTTCCGGCTGCTGGTCGGCGGGCAATACAAGGCAGAGCCAGAGGCCGTGCGCAAGCTGGCCGATCTGCCCCAGCTCGCCGCCGATTGGCGCAAGCGTGCGGCCGCGCTCGCCGATTGAAGGGAAAGCACATGAAATCGACGCACCGGCCGATGCTGGGGCTGATGCTGGCTTCGGCCTGCATGGCAGGTCCTGTGGCTGCGCAGGACGCCAGCGACCCCGCCGCAATCCACCAGTCGATCCTGACGCTCGACACGCATCTCGACAGCCCGGCCAATCTCGACCAGCCCGGCTGGCGGATTACCGACCGGCACGATGTTCTGGCCGACACGACGCAGGTCGATCTGCCGCGGATGATCGAAGGCGGCCTCGATGGCGGTTTCTGGGTCATCTATACCGATCAGGGCCCCAATGACGCGCGCGGCTATGCGGTAGCGCTGGCGCATGCGCTCAAGCGATTGCACCAGATCCACGATTTCGTCGCCGCCAATCCGCAGAGCTTTGCGATCGCGACCAAATCGTCGGATGCGGCGCGCATCGCCGCAGCGGGGCAGCGCGTGATCTATCTGTCGATGGAAAACAGCTATCCGCTCGGCAACGACATCGCCAATCTCGATGCCTTCTACCAGCTCGGGCTGCGCATGGCGGGGCCGGTGCACAATGGCACCAACCAGCTTGCCGATTCGACCAATGGCGAGGCGCTGCACGGGGGCCTCAGCGATCTCGGCAAGGCCTGGGTGCGCGAGGCGAACCGGCTGGGCATCATCATCGACGCCAGCCATGCCGCCGACAGCACCTTCGACCAACTGCTCGAGCTTTCGAAAGCGCCCATCATCCTTTCGCATTCGGGGCCCAAGGCGCTGCACGATCATCCGCGCAACCTCGATGACGCGAGGCTCAAGGCGCTCGCGGCCAAGGGCGGGGTGATTCAGGTCAACAGCCTCTTCCTGTCGCCCGACAAGCCGCGTCCGACGGTCGATGCGCTGCGCCCGCAGATCGAGACCGCCGATAGCCTGCCGCCAGAGGAACGCACCGCGCTGATGAAGCAATGGGCCGAGGCCAATGCCGCCGAGCCGCGCTCCGATACCGATTTCGACCGCTACATGCAGGCGATCTTCTATTGCATCGATCTGGTCGGGGTCGATCATGTCGGCATCGGTGCTGACTGGGATGGCGGTGGCGGGGTGATCGGCCTCAACCAGATCAGCCAGATCCCCAAGATCACCGAGGCGCTGCTGAAGCGCGGCCTGTCGCGCGAAGATGTCGAGAAGATCTGGAGCGGCAACGTGCTGCGCGTGATGGCCGAGGTGGAACGCGTCGCGGGCAAATAGCCGGCCCGGGGCTATTTGCGTGCCTCGCGCGCGGAATTGCGGTAAGCTCCCGGGGAAGACCGGATGGGAGAAGGCCATGACGCGTCGGATTTCCAGCTCCTTTGCGATGCTGATCGCGGCCCTGGTGTCGCTGTCCACGGCCTCGCTGGCCGCGCCCGAACGCAAGCCCGATCTCGCCGATCTGGTTGCGGGGACCTATGTCGGCGACATCATTTCCGATGCGCGCGGCTCCTCGAAATCTGGGGTGACGATCACCGTCACCCGCGTCGCCAAGGACCGGGTGGCGATTGCCTGCGATTGCGCGCGCATCCCCAAGGTCGAAATCCCGATCGAACGGGCGATGGACGCGATCCTCGCGAGCAGCGGGCCGCATGTCTTCCTGATCGAGAACCAGCGCGACCCGCGCCGGCTCAGCCTGACCATCGATGACGCGTCGCTGAGCCTGGAAAAGCAGTAACCCTTGCCTCTTGGGGCACCCAGCCCTCGTCATTCCCGCGAACGCGGGAATCCCGCTTTTGCGCTCATGCCGGAGAAGGAAGCGGGACCCCCGCCTGCGCGGGGGTGATGAAATTGGGCAGACGGAAGACTACGCCATCTCGACCGCGAACAGCGTTTTGCCCTGATAGCGCTCCTCGTCGGGATTGAACACCGGCTGAAGGTCGAACTCGTGCGCGGTCAGTGCGAGGTCGCCCAGTCCGTCGAGCTTGAACGCGCTGACTTTCAGCTCGCGCGGGGGCTTGCCGTCGCGCTCGAGCGTCACGCCATCGAGATAGAGCTGGTCGTGCTTTGTATACAGGATGTGCGGCGCCAGCCTAATGCGCTGCCGGTTATAGGTCGCCTCGAGGCATTTGCGTAGCGCGATGGCTTCCAGGATGGTCTTGTTTGTATCCATCGCGACAATATGACCAATGCTGCACCGCGTTTCAACGGAAAATTGTGCGGTGCAGCATAAGTCCTGATGGCGTCACGCCTTTTCCTCGGCCTCCAGCTCGGCCAGCCATTGCTCGAGCCACTTGATCGTGTACTCGCCCGACAGGAAATCGGGTTGGTCGAGCAGCGCCTGGTGCAGCGGGATGGTGGTCTTGACGCCCTGCACTACGAATTCCTCGAGCGCGCGCTTCAGGCGCATGATGCAGCCCTGGCGGGTGCGGCCATAGACGATCAGCTTGGCGATCATGCTGTCGTAATAGGGCGGAATCTTGTAGCCCGCATACAGACCGCTATCGACGCGCACATGCATGCCGCCCGGCGGGTGATAATAGCTGACCAGGCCGGGCGAAGGCGCGAAGGTGCGCGGGTCCTCGGCATTGATGCGGCATTCGATGGCATGGCCGCGAAACTCGATCTCGTCTTGGCGGACCGAGAGCGGATGGCCTTCGGCAATGCGGATCTGTTCGCGCACCAGATCGACCCCGGTGATCGCCTCGGTCACCGGATGCTCGACCTGAAGCCGGGTGTTCATCTCGATGAAGTAGAACTCGCCATTTTCCCACAGGAACTCGATCGTGCCCGCGCCGCGATAGCCCATGTCCGCCATCGCCTTGGTGACCACGCCGCCCATGCGTACGCGCTCCTCGGGCGTGATGACCGGCGAGGGGGCTTCCTCGAGCACCTTCTGGTGGCGGCGCTGCAACGAACAGTCGCGCTCGCCTAGGTGAATGGCATTGCCCTTGCCGTCGCCGAAGATCTGGAACTCGATATGGCGCGGGTTGCCGAGATATTTTTCCATGTACACGGTGTCATCGCCGAAAGCCGATTTGGCCTCGCTGCCCGCCTGCTGCATTAGCGTTTCGAGCTGGTCCTCGGACGGGACCACCTTCATGCCGCGGCCGCCGCCGCCCGATGCCGCCTTGATCAGCACCGGATAGCCGATCGATGCGGCGATGATCTTGGCCTCGTGGATGTCCTTGATCGCGCCGTCGGAACCAGGGACCAGCGGCATGCCGAGCGCGCCGGCGGTCTTCTTCGCCTCGACCTTGTCGCCCATGGTGCGGATATGTTCGGGCTTGGGGCCGATCCAGATGATCTTGTGCGCCTCGACGATCTCGGCGAACTTGGCATTTTCCGAGAGGAAGCCATAGCCGGGATGGATCGCGTCGGCCTGGCTGATCTCGGCCGCCGAAATGATGTTGGCGATGTTGAGATAGCTCTGGCCGGCGGGCGGCGGCCCGATGCACACCGCCTCGTCGGCGAGGCGCACGTGCATCGCATCGGCATCGGCGGTAGAGTGCACCGCGACCGTCTTGATGCCCATCTCGTGCGCTGCGCGGTGGATGCGCAGCGCGATTTCGCCGCGATTGGCGATCAGGATCTTCTTGATGGCCATGGGCTTACTCGATGACGACCAGAGGCTGGTCGAACTCGACCGGCTGGCCATCCTCGACCAGGATCGCGGTAACCTTGCCCGCGCGTTCGGCGGTGATCGGGTTCATCACCTTCATCGCCTCGATGATCAGCAGCGGGTCGCCGATCTTGACCGTCGCACCGACGCTGACGAACGGCGCGGCACCCGGTTCGGGGGCGAGATAGCTGGTGCCGACCATCGGCGACTTGACCGCGTTCGCCATCGAGGGCGCTGCTGGCTCTGCCGGGGCGGCAGGCGCCGCGGGCGCGGCGGCCGGGGCAGCAACGGGTGCGGGTGCTGCGGGGACCGCAACGCTGGCGACCGGTGCGGCGCTGATCGTGCGCGCGACGCGGATCTTGCGATCGCCGTCTTCCACCTCGATCTCGCTCAGCCCCGTCTCGCCCAGCAGTTCCGCCAGTTCGCGCACCAGTTTGCTGTCGATGTTCATGCCGCCTCCCTGTTTGTTATTGCTGCTTTTGCCGCTTGGTGATGCCATGGTCCTGCGCCCTTTATTCTGCTTTTGATCAGGGGCGGCTCTTTGGCTGCTCCCGTGCGTAATTTCAATCGCTCACCCGCATCATGCCAGCAGACGCGGGGGCGTCAAAGCTCATAACTGCGCTGCGGCCTCCAGCGCCAATAGATAAGACGTTGCGCCAAAGCCGCAGATCGTGCCTTTGGCTGCGCGCCCGACGAACGACACATGGCGAAAATCCTCGCGCGTGTGCGGGTTGGAAAGGTGCACCTCGATCACCGGCGTGGTGATCGAGCGGATCGCATCGAGCAGCGCCACCGATGTGTGGGTATAGGCGCCCGCATTCAGCAGCACCGCCTTTGCGCCGGTCGCCTGCGCCTCGTGCAGCCAGTCGACCAGATGGCCCTCATGGTTGGACTGGCGCATGTCGATGGAAAGGCCCAGCGCCTGCGCGCGGTCTTCGAGCTGACCTGCAATATCGTCGAGCGTGTCCGATCCGTAGATTTCCGGCTCGCGCAGGCCCAGCAGGTTGAGATTGGGTCCGTTGAGAACGAAGATGGTGGGGTGATCGGCCATGGGGACTTTCCGTTCGCTGGCCGGATGCCGCGAGATGCCCCTATGCGGGAAACCGCCGGGTTAGGCAAGAATCCCGCTGTGGACGCTCAGCGGGCCGCCGCCATAGAGCCAGTCCCAGCGCGCCATCACCGCATCGGGCCTGGCGCTGGCCGCGCGGCCGAGCGGCAGCCGCATCGCCAGCGTGGCCAGCGGATTGCCTTCGTGAAAATCCACCCCGTTCGAACGCGCCATCGCCTGGATGCGCGCGGTGCGCGGCTGGCGCAGCGCGAAGAAGCGGGAAAGCGCAGGTTCGATCGCTTCGCCTTCTAGTGGGAGCAGCTCTGCCAGCGCGTATCCGTCCTCGATCCCCATGGCCGCACCCTGGGCAAGAAAGGGCAGCATCGGGTGGCAGGCATCGCCGATCAGCAGCGCCCGATTCCGGTGCCAGGCGCGCATCGGCTTGCGGTCGAACAGTGCCCAGCGCAACGGGCGCTCGACCCGCGCGAGCAGCGGCGCGAGTGCGCTCCAACCGGCGAAATCCGCGCACAGCCGGTCGGCATCGCCCGGCAGGTTCCAGCCCTCCTCGCGCCAGTCGGATTGCTCGGTCACCGCGACCAGATTCACCAGATTGGGCCGGATGCGATAGGTCACCGCATGGCGGCGCGGCCCGAGCCAGGCCCCCACGCCGGGGGGCGGTGCGGCGGGGTCGGCGGGATTGATCCGCACCAGCGCGCGCCAGGCGACATGGCCGGTAAAGCGCGGGGTTTCCGGCCCGAACAGATGCGCGCGCACCGCAGATCGGACGCCGTCTGCGCCGATCAGCAGGTTGGCGGTCAGCGTCTCGCCCGATGCGGTGGTGACGGCAACGCCGTCCGCGCGATTATCTATCGTGGCCAGTTCCGTGCCGAGGTTCAATGCACCGGGGCCCGCCTGTTCGAGCGCCTCGGCCAGGATCGCCACCAGATCGGCGCGGTGCAGCGTCACATAGGCCGCGCCCCAGCGCCGCCTCGCCGCATCACCCAGCGGAACCTTCAGGATCTCGCGCGCGCTGCGGCCATCGCGCAACGTGATCGCCGCCGGGCTCTGTCCCGCCGCGGCCACCGCCTCGCCGATGCCCAGCGCATCCAGCACGCGCATCGCATTGGGGCCGAGTTGCAGGCCTGCGCCCACCTCTTCGAGCGCGGGGGCCTGTTCGATGATGCGCACGTCATGCCCCTTGCGCGCCAGCGCCAGCGCAGCGGCCAGCCCGGCAATGCCAGCACCGGCGATCAGGATGCGCATGGATTGGACCGGGGGCAGGGCATAAACCCGTTTAGCGCGCCATCGCCATCATGCAACCGGCGGTCTTTCGCACGGGCCCATCCGCCGCTATGCCAGCGGTCATGCTGCCCTCGCTGCTCATCATCGATGATTTCCTGGCCGATCCGCACGGCGCGCGTGCCGCTGCGCTCGGCCTTGGCTACGACCCTGCGACGCGCAAGGGCAATTATCCCGGCACGCTCTCGTCCGCGCCGCTTGGCATCGCCGGGCTCGAGGCGGCGGTGGCGCGGATCATCGGCGTTCCCGTGGTGCCGCAGCCGGGAACGACGCACGGCCATTGCCGCCTGACGCTGAAGGGCGATCGCGGGGTCAGCGGCGTGCATATCGACCCGTGCTTCTATTCGGGCATCCTGTACCTGAGCCGCGACGAGGACGCGCGCGGCGGCACCGATTTCTTCCGCCACAAGCGCACCGGGCTCGAGAAAGTGCCGACCGATCCGCTGGCGCTGGCGCAAAGCGGCTATGCCGACGCCAATGCGCTGGTCGAGGATGTCGTCAACCGCGACACCTTTCATGCTGCGAAATGGGAGCGCGTGATGCGCGTGCCGATGCGCTTCAACCGGCTGATCCTGTTCAGCCCGTGGCTGTTCCACAATTCGGCGGACGGATTCGGCACCACCGGCGAGAACGGCCGCCTGGTCCATCTGCAATTCTACGCGCGCGGCTGACCCGCCCGCTTACGATTCGCCGTTTGCGTTCATCGCGCGGGCCTGCGCCTTTCTGCGGCGAAGATTCTCGCGCAGATTGGCGGCAAGCCTCGCCTTGCGCTCTTCGGCAGGGGTCAATTTCGGCGGGGCTGGCGGCTTTTCCATCGGCTTTGCTGCATATCGTCGCACAGGCGCATTTGGCAAGACTGGCGAGGGTTGACAAACCATCGGCACCTGCGCATAGGCGCAGGCCTTGCGAGCGGGCAGCCACGGCGACCCGCTCTTGCAAGCCTGCGAAATGGTGTGCTGCTGTAGCTCAGTGGTAGAGCGCATCCTTGGTAAGGCTGAGGTCGGGAGTTCAATCCTCCCCAGCAGCACCATTTCGCCCCTCCCTTTTCAGTATGGCGGCTTCACCCGCTCTTTCTGCGCAGCGGCGGCGTCTGCCCACCAGGTCAGTTCGTCGGCGAACTTCCCGAAGCTCCGCTCCAGCGCCGCGCCGCCCGATCCGATCGGCTGGCCCTGCTCGTCGAGCGTCTGCGTGATCTGCCCGACCGAGATCATGCTGGGGATCACCACCATGCCCATTTCGGATAGCGTGGGGTGCCAGGCCTGGCCGGCGCGCACGCCAGCAAAGCGACCGGCGGAATAGGTGGCGAGCGCGGCGGGTCGCCAGAACCACTGTTCCAGAAAATGGTCGGTCAGGTTCTTGAGGCCCGGCTGCACGCCCCAGTTATATTCGCCCGCCACAAACAGGAACGCGTCCGCCGCCTCGATCTTTTTCGCAAGGTCCTGCATGGCCACCGGCGCGGTGCCGGGCTCGTATTCCTTGTACATCCGGTCGAGCATCGGCAGCCCGACCGCCTTGGCGTCGATCAGCTCGGCCTCGACCCCGCGCCCGCCGAAGCGGCGTACGCAATAATCGGCGAGCCGTATTCCCGCCCGGTCCGAGCGGTATGATCCATAGAGCACCAGCAGTTTCTTCATCGGCAATCTCCTGTCCCGGACGATACGGTCGGACTGCCGCACGGTTCAATCGGTAAACACCACCGTCTTGGTCCCGTTGAGCAGGACGCGGTCGGCCAGATGGTGCCGCACCGCGCGCGCGAGCACGCGCCGTTCGATGTCGCGGCCCTTGCGCACCAGCGTATCGGGCGAATCGGCATGCGTGATCTGCTCGACATCCTGCGCGATGATCGGACCTTCATCGAGATCGGCAGTGACATAATGCGCGGTGGCACCGATCATCTTCACTCCGCGCGCATGCGCCTGGTGATAGGGCTTCGCCCCCTTGAAGCCGGGCAGGAAGCTGTGATGGATGTTGATGCAGCGGCCCGAAAGGAACGCAGCCAGATCGTCCGAAAGGATCTGCATGTAGCGCGCGAGCACGACCAGTTCGGCCCCGGTCTCTTCGACCACGCGCTTGATCTCCGCCTCCTGCTCGGCCTTGGTCTCGCGCGTGACGGGCAGGTGGTGGAAGGGAATGCCGCCAAGGTCCAGCCCGGCCAGCGACTCGACCGGATGGTTGGAGACGATGCCGACAACGTCCATCTGCAATTCGCCGATTCGCCAGCGATAGAGCAGGTCGGCCAGGCAATGGTCGAACTTGGAGACGAGGATCAGCACCTTGCGCGGCGTGTCGGCGAGGCGAAGCGACCAGTCCATCGCATATTCCTGCCCGAGGTCCTGGAAGCGTGCGTCGAGCGCTTCGGTCAAGGTGTCGGGCAGCGTGAAGACCACCCGCATGAAGAAGCGCCCCGTCTCCTGATCCTCGAACTGCGCGGCCTCGCGGATGTTGCCGCCGGTGGCGAACAGCAGGCCGGTGACGCGGCTGACAATACCGGGGCGGTCGGGGCAGGACAGGGTCAGGATGTGCAGTGCGTCGCTCATGTTCGGCCTTGGGTTCGCATTGGATCCCATGCTGTTGCCAAGAGCGCGCGCTCGCGTCGAGCCTTAATCTGCCAGCACGTCGTTCCATTCCGGGTGCCGCCGGAAGGCCGCGACGACATAGCTGCAGCGGGGAATCACCTTCCACCCCTGTGCACGTGCCGTATCGATGAGCGCATCGACCAGCTTGCCGGCAATGCCCTGGCCGCGCATCGAATCGGGTACATAGGTGTGGTCGGCGCTCACGCGTCGCACGCCGCCGACGGCCGGTGCTTCGGCATAGGTCAGTTCCGCTTCGGCGCCTTCGGCGCGATAGACGAAGCGCCCGTCCGGGCCTGCGGTTTCGTGATCGATGGTGATCTGTTGGGGACTGTCCATGCGGCTGCTCCTTGCGCAATCATCGCCTCGCCCCGATATGGAAAGGGCATAAGGGATCGGCAAGAAGACGCCTGGAGGCGTCCAATCGTTGCGCGATTGCAACGCTTGCCACGATTCTGGCGGCGCAAATGGCGCGTTATCCGCACGAAACCCTTTATCTATCAGCTGACTTGGCTTATATCGCGCGCTCGAAGAAACATCAGGAGATTTCGCTATACGTCCGCCAGCACCCCGTCGCGGCCTTGTTCTGCCACCCAAATCCGGCCCGCGCTTCAATCAGTTCATCCAGTCGCCCCAGGTTCGGGTGATCGATGAGAATGGCGAAAATCTTGGCGTATTGCGTACAGCAGATGCGATAGAACGTGCCGCAGCCGTGGGCCTCGACCTGGTCGAGGTCTCGCCCAATGCCGAGCCGCCCGTCGCCAAGTTCCTCGATGTCGGCAAGTACAAGTACGAGGCCCAGAAAAAGGCCAATGCCGCCCGCAAGAACCAGAAGACGCAGGAGATCAAGGAGATCAAGATGCGTCCGAACATCGATGACCATGACTATATGGTCAAGATGAAGAAGGTTCATTCGTTCATCGACGAAGGCGACAAGGTCAAGATGACGCTGCGCTTCCGCGGGCGTGAACTGTCGCACCAGCAGCTCGGCATGGCCCTGCTCCAGCGCGTGCAGGAAGACGTCAAGGAAATCGCCAAGGTGGAGGCCTATCCGCGCATGGAAGGCCGCCAGATGCTGATGGTGCTGGCACCCAAATAAGGGCGCGCGCCGGTTTCCAGCTTTCAGCGATATTTCGAGCGGCTCTGGTAGCTGATCGTGACACTGTCATTGGCGGGCACGGTCACCTGCCAGACATGCTTGCCGTCCTTGCGAATCAGCTTGCCCGTCGCCTTGCGGATATCGGTATCGGCGATCTGCGCAAGGTCGATCTCGGCGGTGACGGGCTCGGCATTGGCATTGGTGAGCACCAGTTTTTGCGTTTCGGGAGCACGGTCGCTAGCGCCAGGCTGGGTTGTGCTGGTGAGAAGCACTGCATCGCTCTGGCCGATGGTGAATTTTACCTCCTGCCCGATCGCATAATCGCGCATCCGGCCCTGGCCGATTAGCAGGCCGTTATCGCGCGACCCATCGAACACTGCGACCCGGCCTGAGGGCAGCGGCAGGCCAAGCCCTGTGGCCGTCTTGTTGTCCATGCGCAGTTCGATCTGCAATGGGGTGGGGAAGACCCGGTTTCGTCCCGCATATCCGCGATAAACGAGTCGTGCTGGCACATTCGCTTTGGACAGCAGTTTGACCTGCTTCTGCCCCTTGGCCGCGACCGTTGAGCGGAAGGGGACGCGGTAAAGCTTGAGATCGCCCAGTTCCTCGAGCTCGGCTTCGACATTGCGCGATGCGGTGACCATGATCGCGTCCGCCTCGCCGCGCACCGCGCCGGTGCGTGCGCGCATCGGGGCCATGGCTGGGGGAGGTGGAGGAGGCGGCGGCGGGGGGGGCGGCGGAATGTCGTCAATCCCCTCTGCGGTGCTGCCGCGCGGCCAGCACTGGATGTAGAGAGGCGTCGCCTGCGGCCGGTCGGCGAGGTTGCGCATCGGCTGGCGGGTGTTGAGCGTGCCCGCGATCACCAGCAGTTCGGCATCGGCAAAGCTCTCGGCATTGCCATTGGCGAGCGTCAGCCAGGAAAACAGGTCGAGCGACTTCCCGTCCGCGCCCAGTTTCACGACATAATCGGCGTTCCAGTCGAACCCGGAGGCGAGATAGGTCAGGGTCACCTCGACAGTCGCGGCCTGAGGCGAGACGGTATCGACCGACAGCACCGGCGTCGCGAACAGCCCCCCGGGCAGGTTTTCGTAGATCACCTTTTCGGGCAGGCCCGAACATTGCAGCGCCTCGATCCCCGCCTCGGTCTGCACCACCAGCGCGCCCTGTGAGCCGCTGCGGATCACCGCCGGTTGCTCGGTCACCTTGCCGGTCGCCGGATCGGTGCGTTTCAGCGTCACCCGGTTGCCGAGCGTGCCGTCGATCAGCGCGCCGGGCGAGAGCAGCTTCTTGTCGCGGTTCTGCTCGACGATCCCGCCGGGCAGCCCGCGCACCACGGCGGAGACCGCGACCATGCCCTCGGCCACGCCCGCAAAGCGGATGGTCGAGGGGCCTGCGGGTACGCTCACCATGCGCTTCTCGGTCACCACCGCAAAGCCGCCCAGATAGCCGAGGTTCATCCCCCCGCCCTGACCGCGCTGCGGATCGCGATAGATGGTGACCGCGACGGAGTCGGGTTTGGCCGAGATGATCTCGGGGCGGGTCTGGGCTTGGGCGGGGGGAAGGCAGGGTGAAAGCACGAACGCCACCAATGCCCCAAGCACCCACCTCCGTTTGTCCCGAGCGTGTCGAGGGACCTCGCGCAACTGGTGGCGACCACGTCCCTCGACTTCGCTCGGGACAAACGGGAAGGGGGATGGGCGCACCGTGCTGGCCTTATCCGCCTGCCCTCAATACCGCGTCTCGAAGGTCGCGGTGACCTCCGCGCTGCCGTTCGCGGGCACGGTCACCGCCCAGACCACCGCGTCGCTGTTGCGCCGCTCGCTCTTCTGGCTCTCGGTGACGATGCGCGTGTCGGTCCAGCCGAAATCGAGGCCCGATTGCATCAGATCGACCGTGACCGCGCCGTCGCGCGCGTTGGTCAGTTCATAGCGCATGCTGGTCTGCCATTTGCTGCTCGACAGCCGCTTGCGCTCGACTACGGTGGACTTCACCTTGACGTCGAACGCCTCGCCGGTCTTGAGCGCCAGCGCGCTGCCCATCGGCGTGTGACCGATGCCGTTCTCGCCGATGAACTGCGGCGATCCGCGCTGGTCGCGCTGGTAGAAGCGCACGCTGCCTGCGGGCAGCGCATCGCCCAGGCCCCCTGACTTGCTCGAGCTGAACTTGACCACCGTGTCCGCGCTCTGCGGCTCGTTCATGCTCGCCAGCCAGCCAACGCGATATTCATAGGCGCGCATCGCCGGCACGCCCTGCACGTCGAGGAAACTGATCTGCTTGGTCTGGCGATCGGCAATCGTCGTGCGGCCGACGGGGTAGAGATAATAATCGCCCAGCCGCTCGCGGTTCGCTGTCTCGGTCCCGGCGCTGCGGATGTTGCCGCGCCGGTTGCCGAAGCCCGATGCGCCCTGCGGATTCCCTGCGACCAGCAGCGTATCGGCATTCTTGTACGTCGTGCCGGAGCTGTTGGACAGCGTCACCCAGCCCTGCACGTCGATGCTGCCCCTGGCCTCGTCGAACAGCGCGACATAATCCGCTGACCAGCCCAGCCCGCCGGTGAGATAGCGGATCGCGGCGTCGCGCTGTCCGGCACGCTGGCTGTCCACGATGATCGAGAGCGTCGGGCGCGCGCGCAGATTGTCGGGCACCTTGTCGAACACCGCGCGCACCGGCAGGCCATCGTCGCGCAGCACCTCGATGCGATTGCCGATCTGGACGACCACGCCCTCATTGACCGACAGCACCTTGGCGCGCTCGCGCGTTTCCGCGCCGGTCGCCGGGTTGGTGCGAATGAGCGTGATTGTCTCGCCCACCGCCTTTTCCATCAGCTTGCCGGGGGTGAGCAGGTCATAGTCGAAATTCTGCTCGACGATCGTCGCGCCCTCGGCGGAAAAGCTCACCGTTTCAGGCTGGATCTGCGCGGAGACATCGGGAAACTCGATCCGGCTGGTGCCGCTGGCGATGTTCAGCCTGCGGATGTCCTGCACCAGCGAGGTGCCGCCATTATAGACGGTGACCGAGACATTGCCCTGCGTGCTCGGGCCATCGGGAAGGCTCGCATCCTGCGCCAGCGCCGGGCCGAGGGCGAACAGGCCGAGCGCAGCCGCTCCGATCGAGAACCGAGACGAACGCCGCATGATGACCTCCCCAGATATGTCGCTGGATCGTGGCTTATGCGGGCGCAAATGAACAGGGGCTAAATGGCTGGGCAAGCGCCGATGCTGCGGCTAAGACACCCGAATGCTGCGCATCGCCTCGTACAATATCAACGGCATCAAGGCCCGCCTGCCGCGCCTGCTCGAATGGCTGGAAGAGACCCGCCCGCATGTCGCCTGTCTGCAGGAGATCAAGACGCAGGATGAGGGCTTTCCAGCCTCCGAGTTCGAGAAGCTCGGCTATGGCGCGATCTGGCACGGGCAGAAGGGCTTTAACGGCGTCGCCATCCTCGCGCGCGACGCGCAGCCGGTCGAGGTGCAGCGCGGGCTGGAGGGTGAACCCGAGGACGAGCATTCGCGCTATCTGGAAGCCGATGTGCATGGCCTCCGCGTCGCGTGTATCTACCTGCCCAACGGCAATCCGCAGCCGGGCCCCAAGTTCGATTACAAGCTGCGCTGGATGGAGCGGCTGCGCAAGCGCGCGGCACAGATCCTGGCTGAAGAGGTGCCCGCGGTGCTGGCAGGCGATTACAATGTCATTCCGCGCGACAATGACGTTTACTCGGTCCGCGCCATGGCCAGCGACGCGCTGATGCAGCCCGAAAGCCGCGCCGCCTATCGACGCATCCTCGCCGATGGCTGGACCGATGCGATCGGCACGCTGCGCCCCGGCGGCGGGGTGTGGACCTATTGGGACTATCAGGCAGGAGCCTGGCAACGCGACCATGGCTTCCGCATCGATCACCTGCTGCTCAACCCCAGCGCCGCCGACCGGCTGAGCGCGATCGGCGTCGACAAGGATCACCGCGGCCGCGAAAAGGCCAGCGACCATGCGCCCACCTGGGTCGAGCTACGGGATTGACTGCTCACGCCCCGTCATCCTGAACTTGTTTCAGGATTCATCCTGCATCCGCAACCGAAGCCGCATTGGGCAAAATGGACCCTGAAACAAGTTCAGGGTGACGGAAGAGCGGCAAGCCTTGTATTTGCGATCAGGTAATCGTCGTCCCGTCGATCCGCTCGATCTCGCGCTTGGGTTCGTCGCTCTTCGCGGCAGGCGGTGGGCTCAGCGATTGCAGCGCGGCACCCGGCGCCACGCCGAGCAGCTGCTTGAGGCGTGCACGGAAATTGGCGAGTTCGCTGCCCGAAAGCTGCGCGCGGGTGGTGAAGCGGACCGAATTGGGGTCGACCGCGCGGCCACCGCGATAGAGCTCGTAATGCAAATGCGGGCCGGTCGAAAGGCCGGTCGAACCGACATAGCCGATCACCTGGCCGCGCCGCACGCGCATGCCGTTGCTCACCGCGATGCGGCTCATATGGCCATAGCCGGTGGCGATATTGCCGCCATGCGCGATGCGGACGAAATTGCCGTATCCGCCCTTGCGCCCGGCATAGTTCACCACGCCGTCCGCCGTCGCATAGATCGGCGCGCCCGAACTGGCCTTGAAATCGATGCCGCTGTGCATGCGGCGGAAGCCCAGGATCGGGTGGCGGCGATAGCCGAAGCCCGAGGTGACCGCGCCGTTGACGGGGCGGGCGAACTCGCCGCGCGTCTCGCCGACGCCCGAGGCCTCGAACCACTGGACGTTGTTGCCGGTCTTCCAGCGCAGCATCTGCGCGCGCGGCTTGCCGCCGCGTTCGAGGCCTGCATAGAGCAGGTCGCCGAGTTCGACCTCGCCGGTGGCGGCGCGCTTGTAATCGACGATGATGTCGAACTGGTCGGTCGAGCGGATGTCGCTGCCGATCGACAGCTGCGTCGCCAGTGTGCGGAGATAGGCCTGGATCGCCGAGGGCGGTGCCCCGGCGGCGCGCGCCGAACGGTAGAGGCTCGAGCCGACCGTGCCGCGGATGCGCAAGGGGGTCGCGTCGACGAGGATGGGCTTCTGCACCAGATCGAGCGCCGAGCCTGCGCGGACGATTTCGACATTGAGGTCGAAGCGCGCGCGGAAGGCAATGAGCTCGACCGGGCGCGGCTGGTTGCGCGCGAAGCGGCGGCCAAGCGTGATGTCGATGCGGGTGCCGTCACGAATGTCGTCGAGCGGTACCACCGAAGAGACGAGGTTCGCGACCGCCTGCGCATCGCCGGTGCCCACGCCCGCGCGCTGCATCACGCGCAGGAAGCTGTCGCCGCGTCCGATCGTGGCAGCCAGTTCGATCGTCGGGCGCTCGGGGGCCTGGCGCAGCGCGACCACGGCATCGGTCGCGCCCATGGCATGCCCGGTGTCGCTACCGAACGCCATCGGCATGATCATCTGGCTGCGCAATTCCTCGCGCGCGACCGGGGCAGGGGCAGTTGCGGCGGCACCGATGGGGCTGACCCCGGGGAACACGGCATAGGCTCCGGTGCACAGCAGGCACAGGGTGCCGAGCCCGCGAAACCATTCGAGGCTGCCGATATTCTGGCCGAGATCGGGCGTCCAGTTGGTGTCGTGGATGAACTGGCGGGTGCGCAGCAGCCGCTCCTTGAGCGCCTTGATACCCGTCGCCGGGGCGGGCAGGGCTGGGGCAGGCTGAGCGGGCCGGGTCGGCGTCGGGAGCACATCGGCCAGCGATAGTCTGGCACTGGCGGCACCGGCCCCCAAAAGCTGTTCGCGTTGCTGAAACAAGACCGACCCCTTGCCGCCATTCCTCCCGCGCTGCTCCCAAAGGACCGGCACGATGGCGTTTCCTCGCCGCAATCTGTGTGGACATGACCGGTTAAAGTCAAATTAACCCGGGGTGTAAAACCCTGTCTCCGGGACGAGCGGTGCAAGAAGACCGATCAGCGGCGCAACCTATCCACAGGGCTTTGCATGCGGGTCTTGCAATGCCCGTGTGCTGCCATGATGTAGGGAATGGAGGCTGCTCCCATGACCCGATTTTCGCCGAGCCCTGTCACCGCCGTGCTGGGCCCGACCAACACCGGAAAGACGCACCTCGCGATCGAGCGGATGTGCGCGCATTCCAGCGGCCTGATCGGTTTTCCGCTCCGTCTGCTGGCGCGCGAGGTCTATGACCGTGTGGTGAAGATCAAGGGGCCGAACGAGGTCGCACTGGTCACCGGCGAGGAGCGCATCGTCCCGCCCGGCGCGCGCTGGTTCCTTTCCACCGCCGAAAGCATGCCGCTCGATCAGGGGCGCGATTTCGCCTTTGTCGCGATCGACGAGGCGCAACTAGGCGCGCATCCCGAACGCGGGCATGTGTTCACCGACCGCGTGCTCAACGCGCGCGGGCGCGATGAGACCATGATCCTGGGTTCCGAAGCCTTGTCGCCGATGATCCGCGCACTCGTGCCCGATGCCGAGATCATCGGCCGCCCACGCTTTTCGACGCTGAGCTATGCCGGGATCAAGAAGCTCTCGCGCCTGCCGCCGCGCAGCGCGATCGTCGCCTTCTCGGCCGAAGAGGTCTATGCCGTGGCCGAGATGCTGCGGCGTTTCAGAGGCGGCGCGGCGGTGGTCATGGGCGCGCTGAGCCCCGCCACGCGCAATGCGCAGGTCGCAATGTACCAGGCGGGCGAGGTCGATTATCTCGTCGCCACCGATGCGATCGGCATGGGGCTCAACATGGATGTCGAGCATGTCGCCTTCGCCTCGCTGCACAAATATGACGGCGCGCGCCGCCGGCGGCTGACCCTGTCGGAAATGGCGCAGATCGCCGGGCGCGCCGGGCGGCACCAGCGCGACGGCACCTTCGGATCGGTCGCGGGGCATCACGATGCGCAGTTCACAGACGAGGAGATCGAGCGGATCGAGCAGCACAGCTTTCCGCCGCTCAAGTCGCTGTTCTGGCGCGAATCCCGGCTGCGCTTCGACAGCCTGAGCACGCTGATCGCCGATCTCGAGCGGTTGCCCTCGAGCCCGGTCCTCAAGCCCGCGCCCGAGGCGATCGACCTTGCCGTGCTGCGCCGCCTGGCCGACGATTCCCAGGTCGCAGCGAGCGTGCGCGGACAGGCGGCGGTGCGGCGCTTCTGGTCGGTGTGCTCGCTGCCCGATTTCCAGCATCGCGGCGCGGAGCATCACGCGAATTTCGTCAGCCAGCTCTGGCAGCATCTTGGCCAGGGGCTGGGGCATATCCCGGTCGATTTCATCGCGCGCAAGATTGCCGATCTCGATTCGGTGCAGGGCGATGTCGAGAAGCTGGGCGCGCGCATCGCGGCGATCCGCACTTGGGCCTATGTCGCGCAGCGCCGCGACTGGCTCGCCGATCCCGCCGAGATGGCGGGGCGCGCGCGCGAGGTCGAGGAGCGATTGTCCGACGCGCTGCACCGCGCGCTGGCGCAGCGCTTCGTCGACCGGCGCACCGCGGTGCTGCTGCGGGGCCTGGGCGGCGATGCCTCGCTGCTGCCGGTCACGCTCGAAGAGGGCGATGCGATCTGCGTTGATGGCGAACCGATCGGGCATCTGAGCGGCTTTTCGTTCGTCGTCGATGCGCAGGCGCGGCTGGCCGACCGCAAGCTGCTGGTCGCCGCTGCCGACCGCCATCTGCCCGGATTGCTCGCGCGGCGCGCGCGCGATCTGATCGCCGATGGCGCGAAGGCGCTGGGGATCGGCGCGGACGACAAGGGGCGTCCCGCGCTGTTCTGGCGCGGTCAGCGCATCGGCCTGCTGGTGCGCGGCCCTTCGCTCGGCCATCCGCGTTTCCAGCCCGACCGTGCGCTCGACGCCATTCCGCGCCCCGATCGCGAGGCGTTGTTGGCGCATGTCACGAACTGGCTCGAGGCGCATCTCAAGAAGGCGCTCGCCCCGGTGCGCGCGCTGACCCGGGCGGCGGAGGACAAGCGCTGCTCGGGCCCGCTGCGCGCGCTGCTGGTGCAACTGGTCGAGGCGGGCGGGGCCATCGCGCGGAGCGAGGCCGAGCCGCTGATCGCCGCGCTCGATACGCCTTCGCGGCAGGTGCTGCAGCGGCTGGGCGTGCGTCTGGGCAGTCTCGACATTTTCTGCGCTGCGATGATCCGGCCCGATTGCCAGGCGATGCTGCGGTTGATGCGCGCGATACGATCGGGCGGAGCACTACCGCAAGCACTCGATCCTGCCGTCGAGAGCCTGCGCGCGGTCGTTCCGACATCGGCGCTGCCGGGCGACGGGCACCCGGCCTATCGCGCACTCGGCGATCAGGGGCTGCGTGTCGACATGGCAGAAAAGCTGATCCGCGCCGCGCATGATGGCAAGGGCGAGGCGCAGAGCTTCGCCATCGATCCTGCGCTCGCCATCTCGATGGGGCTCAGCACCACCAATGCCGAGCGGCTGATGCGCGCGGCGGGCTTCCGGCGCGAGGCCGCACCGGCGGGTGCCGGGGCCGACGCAGCGACGGACAGGCAAAGGTTATGGCGCTGGCGGGGGCTGGCGCGGAAAAAGGCTCAGGGCCCAGCGGCGGGACCGGAGGATCGGGGACATTTTGCCGCGCTGAAGGAATGGAAGGTGGCGATTGGCTGAAAAGGGCGGCGGAGCATCCTCATCGATCGGCAGCGCGGGCGCGCACATGCGCATGGACCTGCTGCTCTGGTATCTGCGGCTGGTGCGTAGCCGATCGCAGGGCAAGTTGCTCGCCGAACAGGGGGTGATCCGCAGCAATGGCAACCGCGTCGTCAAGGCGCACCACGCGGTGCGCTGCGGCGACATTCTTACCGTCCCCCAGGGCTCGCGCGTGCTGGTGCTGCAGATCGACCAGCTGCCCTGGCGGCGCGGCCCGGCGGACGAGGCGCTGGCCTGCTACAGCGAACCGACCGAAGCGCGTGCGACGGGATAAAGCGGGGCTTTGGCACCCCAAGGCAGCGCCATATTGACGCATCGGCCTTGTCACAATAGCAAGGCGGCCAGAATCACCACGGCATCACCATGCCATCATCACGCCCGACCGGTGCCCCGCGCCGGTGCGCATTCAGGGGAGCGATCACAGCCGATGACCTATGTTGTCACCGACGCCTGCATCAAGTGCAAATATATGGACTGCGTCGAAGTCTGTCCGGTGGACTGCTTCTACGAGGGCGAGAACATGCTGGTGATCAACCCCAGCGAGTGCATCGACTGCGGCGTGTGCGAACCCGAATGCCCTGCCGAGGCGATCTTGCCCGATACCGAGGACGGCCTGGAAAAGTGGCTCGAGCTCAACACCAAGTTCAGCGCCGAATGGCCCAATATCACGGTCAAGCGCGACAGCCCGCCCGATGCCGATGAGTACAAGGGCAAGGAAGGCAAGTACGAAGCCTATTTCTCGCCCGAACCCGGCGAGGGCGACTGATCCGTTTTGGCGTGATGCGCTGACCCACCCCCAACCCCTCCCTTGCAGGGAGGGGAGTTCCAGCGCGACAAGCAAACAATTCCCCTCCCTGGACAGGGAGGGGCAAGGGGTGGGTCGTCAGCGCTGACCCCTTTTTGGCAATTCCGCATCGCACCGCTGCAAACGTTGGCGGTTTCCGTAGCGTAATTCCCCCAGCGCGATTGTATTTTCGTGCGCAGCCCCCATCTAGGACCGGAATGGCCATTACGGGGTGGCTATTTTGTGACGAATCTGTTAAGTGCGGCCTATTGGCGCAGCGGGTTTGCGCTGATGGGTGTCCCACATTCGGCACATTTTGAGGAGATTCACTCGAACGGCTGACATGCGAGTTCGAAAAGGCTCCCGCTTCCCCTGAATACAGAAAGGTTTTTGAATGGCCGCCAAAGCGCTGTCTTTTGATGTAGGCGATTATGTGGTTTATCCCAAGCACGGTGTCGGCCGTGTTGTGGAACTTCAGAAGGAAGAAATTGCCGGCATGCAGCTCGAGCTGTACGTGCTGCGCTTCGAAAAGGAACGGATGACCCTGCGCGTTCCTGTGAACAAGGTTGAAAGCATCGGCATGCGCAAGCTGTCTTCGGACAAGACGCTGCGCGAAGCTATGGAAACGCTCAAGAGCAAGCCCAAGGTCAAGCGCACCATGTGGTCGCGCCGTGCCCAGGAATATGAAGCGAAGATCAATTCGGGCGACCTCGTCTCGATCGCCGAGGTGACCCGCGACCTGTTCCGTCCCGACGACCAGCCCGAACAGAGCTATTCGGAACGGCAGATCTTCGAAGCCGCCTCGAGCCGTCTGGCGCGTGAGCTAGCCGCGATGGAAAAGACCGACGAGCCCGCCGCGCTCAAGAAGATCCTCGAGATCCTGAACGCCGCCGCGCCGCAGTACTACGAAGCCGCCGAATAAGCGATTTCGTTCTAGACGGTTCAGCAAGACCCCGGATCGGTGGAGGCCGATCCGGGGTCTTGCTATTTCCGGTCCCCTATCCCGCCCCGTCATTCCCGCGAACGCGGGAATCCCGCTTGTGCGTTTCCCGTTGCCATGAAAGCGGGACGCCCGCTTTCGCGGGGGTGACGGGAATGGCGCAGTAGCGAGCCGGGTTGCGACACTTCCCGGCGTGAGGCACGATGGTGCGAAACCAACAGGGGGGAGCCATCGTGACCAGCCAGGCCTGGCCGCCGATCGATCACAGACCGGGTCTGACCCTGCCCGCATTGCTGTTCTGGGCGGCGATCCTCTCGACGCTGCCGGTGCTGTGGCTCAATGTGCTGCCCGCGCTCGGCGGCGGTGCGCAGCGGGGCCATGCCGATCACAGCCTGTGGATCGTGCTGCATGCGCTGACCGGTTTCCTGACCCTCGTCTCTGGCTTTCTCGCGCTGTACATGGGCTGGACCCGCGCCGCGTTCGAATATCACCGCCACACCGGCTGCACCTATGTCGGCGCAGGCATGACCATGGCATTCGTCGCGCTGTTCCTCGCGACCAGCGATCCGCACCGCAATCCGGCGAGCGGCTGGGCTACGGCCACGCTGTCGGTGGCCTGGCTGGTCACGACCTCGATGGGCTGGCGGCGCGGCAGCCAGAAGCGCTGGCGCTCGCACCAGATGTGGATGATCCGCTCGATGGTCCTCACCTGGACCTTCGTCTTCTGCCGCCTGGCGCAGCGGCTGGGCGACATGGAAGGCGTGGCCCCGGCCTTCGGAATATGGGCCTATTGGCTCGGGCCGCTGCTGATCGCCGAGATCGGGCTGCAGCTGTGGAACCGCCGCCGGCCCGCCTGACCCCTCAGCTCTTGTACAGGCTGTCCAGCCGCTCCTGATAGCGCCCGCGGATGACGTGCCGCCGGATCTTCATCGACGGCGTCATCTCGCCATTCTCGATGGTGAACGGTTCGTCGGCAAAGTTGAACTGGCGCACCTTCTCGATCACCGACAGGTCGGCATTGACCCGGTCGATCGCCGCGCGCACCGCAGCCTTGAACTGCGGATTGGCCTGGAGCGCGGCGAAATCGACCTTGAGGCCCTGCGCGCTCGCCCATTCCATCGTCCATTCAGGATCGGGCACCACCAGCCCGACCAGATAGGGCCGCCGGTCGCCGACCACCATCGCCTGGTGAATCTCGGGCTGCAGCGTCAGCATGCCCTCGACCTTTTGCGGCGAGACATTGTCGCCCTTGTCGTTGACGATCAGGTCCTTCTTGCGGTCGGTGATCGCGATCCGCCCGGCCTCGTCGATATAGCCGATATCGCCGGTGTGCAGCCAGCCGTCCTTGAGCACGCGCGCGGTCTCCTCGGGGTTCTGCCAGTAACCGTGCATGACCAGTTCGCCGCGCACCAGGATCTCGCCATCCTCGGCGATGCGCACCTCGGTATCGGCGAGCGGCGGGCCCACCGTGTCCATCTTGATGCCCACGCTGGGGCGGTTGCACGCGATGATCGGTGCGGCCTCGGTCTGGCCATAGCCTTGCAGCAGCGTAATGCCGAGTGCGTGGAAGAACACGCCGATCTCGGGATTGAGCGGAGCGCCACCCGAGACCATCGCCTTGACCCGTCCACCGAACCGCGCCTGGATCTTGGGGCGCAGGCTCTTCGACAGGATGAAGTCCATCGGCTTGTCGAGCAGACCGTCGCGGCCGCCGAGCTGTTTCTCGCCCAGCGCCATTGCGCGCTCGAACAGGAAATTGGCGACCTTGCCCTGTTTCTGGATCTGCTTGAGGATGCGCGCGCGAAGCACCTCGAACAGGCGCGGCACCACGACCATCAGCGTCGGGCGCACCTCCTCGATATTGCTGGCGAGCTTTTCCAGCCCTTCCGAATAATAGATCTGCGCGCCGAGCCCGATCGGGAAGAACTGGCCCGCACTGTGCTCATAGGCGTGGCTGAGCGGCAGGAACGAGAGGAACACCTCGTCGTCCCAGCCGAAATCCTCGGTGATCACGCGGGTGGGGCCGGCGACATTGTGCAGGATCGCACCGTGATGCTGCATCACCCCGCGCGGCGCACCGCCGGTGCCGCTGGTATAGATGATGCAGGCGGTGTCCTGCCGCGTGAGCGTCGCCGCATGGCTACGGATCGCAGGCATCAGCTCGGCCCGGCGCCCGGCATCGCCGGTGACCAGATCGGACCAGTTGTGCGCGCGGAAGCGGCTGGCCTGGCCGACCTTGACCGGCTCCATGCCGATCACGTGCCAGGCATTGCCTGCGCGCAACACCGCGGGCAGCAGCGTCCGCGCCAGCTTGGCATCGGAGACGATGACCGCGCGCGCGCCCGAATTGTCGAGGATATGCTGGTGGTCGCGCTCGGTATTGGTGGTGTAGGTTGGCACGGTAACGCAGCCTGCGGCCATGATCGCGAGGTCCGCGATGCACCATTCGGGACGGTTCTCGCTGACCAGCATCACCCGGTCGCCGCGCTGCAGCCCCATGTCCTTGAGCGCATGCGCCAGTTCCGCGACCTGTCCCGCTGCCTGCCGCCAGCTGATCGGCGTCCAGGCTCCGCTGCGCTTGGCCCACAGGAAGGGCTTGTCGCCCAGCTCGTCCGCCCGCGCGAAGAACAGGTCGAGCAGATTGTTGAAACGGGCAAACTGGTCGAGAGACTTGTTGGCGATCACCGGGTCAGGGCTCCTCTGGCTGCCGCGCTTCGCCCGCGCGGTCTTTCACCACGGGTCTAGCGGGCTTTGGTTGCAGGGGCAATTGGCCTGGCGCGCCTTACAGCGCCAGTTTACGCCCCGCCTTGCCGAGTGCGGCCTTGTCCTCGGCATCGAGCCCGAACTTGAGGCCGAGCCAGACCAGCGGAAAGAAACAGGCAAACTGGATCGTGGCGCGCGGCACCATGCCTACCCCCTGGAACAGCCAGCCGACCAGCCAGAGCGCGGCAAATCCGCCCAGGCCGCAGGCGAGGGCGCGCAGGAAATGCCGGTCGAACGGACCCAGCCGATCGCTGATCCAGAGTTCTGCCACCGCCGCCCAGCTCGACACGATCACGCCCGCGCTCACCGCCAGCGCCATGCCGGTCGCGCCCATGGCATCGACCGTCAGCCAGCCGACCAGCCCCGCGACTGCGAGCCCCGCAATTGAATTGGCGAGCGGCAGCAGGCGGTGCCCGGTCATCTCGACGATCGGGGTCGCCGCGCCCAGAATCGTCTCGCCCGCGCGCCCGACCAGCAGCACGATCAGCACCGGCAGCGCATCGGCGGCCTCGGGCGAGAAGAGCAGCAGCGTCGCATCACCACCGGCGATCATCACCGCAGTGAGCGGCAGCACGATGATGGCAGCGATGCGGTTGGCAAAGCGGTAGAGCGGCGCGATCTGGGCCCGGTCGGCGGCGCGCTGCGCGGCGCTCAGGGGCGCAAGGACATAGAGAAAGGTCTGGCGCACGATCAGTGGCACCGAGGCGATCTTGCGCGCGATGCCGAACAGCCCCGCCGCCACCGCGCCGCCGCCGCCGCTCAGCGCCAGGCCCAGCAGCACCGGCGGCAGATCGTTGAACGCGCGCCGCGCCAGATTGGGCGGCATCGTCGCCAGCCCCGATTTCAGCGTGTCATTGCGCAGCGCGGGGGGCATCGGCGCACGCCAGAGCAACCCGAGGTCGTAATAGCGTCCGAGCAGCCGTACCGACAACCAGGCGGTGACGCCCAGCGAGACGATATGCGCGATGAACAGCCCGAACAGCCGCACGCCCAGCGCATAGAGCGCGACCGCGACAATCAGCCGCGCGATCTGCTCCCAGAAGATGCGCAGCCGGATCTCGGGCCCGAAGGCGCGCCGCGCGCGCGCGGCAGCGGTCGCGATTTCGAGCGCGACGGTGAGCGGCAGCGTCCACACGAACAGCGCGATCAGCGCGGGCAGATGCGGGCGCATCGCCGGCTCGACCGAGAATTGCGGCGCGATTCCAGGCGCGGCGAGGGTGATGCACAGGGCCACGAACGCCGACGGGATCACCGTCACCAGCAGCGCATAGCGCACCACGCCATGCTCGGCCTCGCGGCTGGCGGCGGACGGGATCGAACGCTGCAGCCCTTGCGCCAGCGACAGGGTGGTCAGCGTCGAAAGCACGTTCACCGCCGCCCAGAGCACGACATAGCTGCCATAGGTGGCGAGGCCGAACATCCACACGAAGGCAGGCTGGGTCACGATCTCGATGATCGCGCCCATGCGCGCCAGGCCCGACAGCGCTGCGCCGCTCGCCACATCAGCGCGGCTCACTGCGGGGGCGGGGCTGACAGGATCGGGCGTGTCTGCGGCCACGGGTTGCGGCCTATTCCTCGGTGCGGATGAGGACGGTCTCGCCGACCATCAGGAACAGGAAGAACGGCGACCAGGCCGCGAGGATCGGCGGATAGGCACCCAGATTGCCCATTGCGAGCGCAAAATTGTCCGCGACGAAATAGGCAAAGCCCAGCGCCATGCCGATCACGGCGCGGATGAACAGCTGGCCCGATCGCGCCAGGCCGAAGGCGGCGACTGCGCCGAGCAGCGGCATCAGCAGCGCCGAAAGCGGGCCCGACAGCTTGTGCCACAGATTGGCCTCGAGCGCCGCAGTCGGGCGACCGGCGGCCTTGAGCTCGGCGATCGCGGTCCATAGCTGCGGGAAGGACAGGCCATCGGCATTGACCTTGGACAGCGTGAACTGGTCGGGCCGCACATTGCCTGCGGTGACGATATCTCCCAGCACCTGTTTCTGCCCGGTGGCGACATCGAACTGCGTCGCATCCGTCAGCTTCCAGCCCTTGCCGGTATAGGTGCCTTCGCTGGCCTTGATGATCCGCGCCATGCCGCCCTGGCTGTCGCGCTGGTACACCGCGACGCCGGTGAGCCGTGTCGCGTTGCCCCGGCCTTCGACCGTATCGGCCTGGATGATATTGTCGCCTTCGCGCACCCAGATGTTCGACTTCACGTTGGAATCGCGCGGGATCGGGCCGAAATCCGCCGCCTCCCAGGCGTCCAGCGTCGCGGTGGCGCGGGTGAGGATGCGTTCGGAAAAGACGAAGGTGATCGCCGAGACGCCGAAGGCCGCGATCAGCAGCGGCGCGAGCACCTGATGCGCCGACAGCCCCGCCGCCTTCATCGCCACGACTTCGCTGTTCTGGTTCAGCGTCGCCAGCGTGATGATCGTCGCCAGCAGCACCGAAAAGGGCAGCACGAGGTCGATGATCTGCGGCGCGCGAAGCGAGA
Source organism: Blastomonas ursincola (assembly GCF_013607875.1). Lineage (GTDB taxonomy): Bacteria > Pseudomonadota > Alphaproteobacteria > Sphingomonadales > Sphingomonadaceae > Blastomonas > Blastomonas ursincola. The sequence continues at coordinate 53,152 of NZ_VDES01000004.1, read as the reverse complement.
TATAGGTCAAGAGCTGCGCCTGGCCGTTGCCCGGATAGGCGAGGATCTTGCCGCTTTCGCCCAGGAGGTCGAGCGACTGGAGAACAATGAACAGCAGCGCCACCACCGCCAGGATGCTGGTGAGGAACTTGCGCGCCATGTAGATGGCCACGGTGCGCGAGGGGAAGAATTCGAACTGCATCGCGCTTGCGCCTATTCCTGGAAGGACCGCTTGCGGCCGAAGCTGAACAGCCCGCGCACCGCCGCGCCCGATTTGGCGAAGACCTTTTCCAGCGCGCCGATCGGTTGACCGCCGGGCACGAAGGCGACCTGATAATACATCCAGGCGATCAATGCGGAGAACAGCGCGAAGGGGACCCACAGCGCGATGATCGGGTCGACCAGCCCCAGCGCGCCGACATCCTCGCCATATTCGTTGATCTTGTGATAGGTCACGATCATCACGATCGACAGGAAGACGCCGAGCGCCGAGGTCGAGCGCTTGGGCGGGATCGCCAGCGCCACCGCGAGCAGCGGCATCAGCAGCATCATCACGACTTCGACCATGCGGAAATGGAAATTGGCACGCGTCTGGTTGCGCTGCGCCTCGGGAATGCTGGCATCGGTGCCGATGCGGACCAGCTCGGGGATCGTGTATTCGCGGTCCTTGCCGCCGCCGCGCCTGCGGAAGGATTCGATCTTGGGCAGGTCGATCGGCAGGTCATGGTTGCTGAAGGTCAGCACGCGCGGGGTCTTGTAGTCGGGCGAATCGTGCACCAGCGTGCCATTGGTCAGGCGGAAGATGATCGTGTTCGGGTCGTCGGTCGCCAGGAACTTGCCGCGCTCCGCCGTCACCGAGAGCGAGGTGCCCGACTTGGCCTCGGCACGCACGAAAATGCCGTACAGCTCGCGCCCGCCATCGCGGCTCTGCTCGATGCGCAGCGTCATCCGGTCGCCCAATTGCGTGAATTCGCCGACCTTGATCGAGGCACCCAGCGCGCCCGAGCGCAGCTCGAAGCCCAGTTCCTCATAGGCATAGCGCGCCTTGGGCTGGATATAGCCGACCAAGGCCAGGTTCACGAGCATCAGCCCGACCGCGAACATGTACGGCACGCGCAGCAGCCGGGTGTAGCTGAGGCCGACCGCGCGGAACACGTCTAGCTCCGACGACATGGCGAGCTTGCGGAACGCCAGCAGGATGCCGAGCAGCAGGCCGATGGGAATTCCCAGCGAGAGATATTCGGGCAGAAGGTTGGCGAGCATGCGCCACACGACGCTGACCGGTCCTCCTTCGGCCGCGACAAAGTCGAACAATCGCAGCATCTTGTCGAGCACCAGCAGCATGGCAGCCAGGATCAGCGTGCCGACCAGCGGAAAGAAGACGAGACGGGCGATATAAGCGTCTGTGGCGGTTAGCAATTTCAACTTATTGTCGCCCTGTCACCATGATTTGGCCGCAAACGCTTCCCATAAGCGGACGGTAAAGGGGGCTCATCGGCCTTGTCCGCGCCATCCGGAGCGGCACGGCTATAGCTTCTGGGATTGATTACGTCATGTTCAAAATTGCGACAAAATCACTGGCTTGTCTGGCTGCGGGCGGCATCGCCTTCGCGGCCCTGACGCCTGTGGCCCATGCGCAGCGGCAGGAAATCGCCAACGACCTGCGCAAATGCGCCGATGGGGCGGACGGCCCGGCGGTGCATGTGACGGTCAGCGGCTTCAAGGCGAATACCGGCCGCATCCGCGTCCAGGCCTATCCCGCCACGAAGGCGAGCTGGCTGGAAAAGGGCGCATGGATCAACCGCATCGACACCGCCGTCGCCCCGCGTGGCGGCAAGATGAGCTTCTGCGTGCCGCTTCCGGCCACCGGCGCCTATGGCATTGCCGTGCGCCACGATGTCGACGGCAGCGGCAAATCCGGCTGGAACGATGGTGGCGGGTTCTCGAACAACCCCTCGCTCTCGCTGCTCAGCCTCAAGCCCTCTGCGGGCAAGACCGCCATCCGGGTGGGTCCCGGCGTTACGCGCATCCAGGTGGTCCTGAACTACCGCCAGGGGATGACGATCAAGCCGATAGGATGACCTGAATGACTCTCGTTGCGCTCATTTCCAATCCGCGCTCGACCGGCAACAAGGCGATGTTGCCGGCGGTGCGCGATTATTGCGCGCGCAACCCGGACATCTTCCACTACGAGGTGGAAGAGGTGCACCAGATTGCCGACGCGCTGCGCGCCATTGCCCTGGTGAAGCCGCGCGTGCTCGTCATCAATGGCGGCGACGGCACGGTGCAGGCGACGCTGACCGAGCTCTACCATGGCGGCCATTTCGGCAAGTCGCCGCCGCCGGTCGCGGTGCTGCCGAACGGCAAGACCAACCTGATCGCGCTCGACCTCGGCGCGCGCGGCAAGCCGCTGGCGACGCTCGATCGCATCGTCGAGATCGCGCGCAACGATCTGGAAAGCCATATCGTCGTGCGGCAGCTGATCGCGCTGCCCGATGGCGAGGACGGGCGCCCGGTGCTGGGCATGTTCATGGGCGGGGCCGGTCTGGCCGAGATCATCCTCTATTGCCGCCAGAAGATCTATCCGCTCGGCCTGCCCAATTCGATCAGCCATTTCATCGCGGCCATTGCGGGGCTGTTCACGATGCTGTTCGGCCTGACCGCCAAGTTCCTGCCGATCACCCGATCGGCACTGCGCATCTCCTATTTCCAGAAGGGCGAGCTCAATGGCAGCTTCCTGGTGGTGATGGTGACGACGCTGGAAAAGCTGCTGCTCGGCAGTCGTGCCGACAGCGGACCATCGCCGACCGGGCATCTGAAGTTCATCGCGGTCGAGCATAATCGTGCCGGGCTGACGACGATGCTGATCGACACGCTGATGGGCCGGTTCGGCACCCGGCGCGGACGCGGCGTGCATCTGGCGCGCGAGGACATGATCCGCATCGACAGCGACCGCACGCGCAGCCGCGTGATCCTGGACGGCGAAATCTTCGAGGCGAGCGCGGGCAAGCCGATCATCCTGCGCTCGACCGATCCGGTGCCGTTCCTGCGCTTGGCGGCTTGATTGCTGCGGCGCGCATGAAACCGCCTCTCCCTTGATGGGAGAGGCAGCGAGACTTGGCGACGAAGGAGCCTAGTCGCAGCGGTGAGGGTGATCGGGCAGCTGCGTGAAAGGTTTCGCAGTTTGACACCTGCAGCTACATTCCGGGAACACACCCCCACCCAACCCTCCCCCATCAAGGGGGAGGGCTTTTGAACCTAGCTAGTCATGGCCGAAACTCTCCAATCCCTTATCGCCGCCGAGGCCCTGCAGCCGGTCGATCCCCTCGTCACCGACTTTGCGCGTGCGATCATCGCCCCGTTCGGCGAGACGGCGCGTGCGGTGATCTTCTACGGGTCGTGCCTGCGTGAGGCGCAGCTCGACGGGCTGATGCTCGATTTCTACGTCATCGTGTCGGATTATGCGGCGGCCTATCGCGCGGCGAACAAGGCCGGGTGGATGGCGCGCGCCAATGCGCTGATCCCGCCCAACGTCTTTCCGGCGGCGCATGGCACGCTGGCCGCCAAATATGCCGTGTTGTCCGAGGCCGACCTGGCCAGGGCGTGCTCGATGCAGGCGGGCGATGTCTCGGTCTGGGCGCGCTTTGCCCAGCCGGTGCGGATCGTGTGGAGCGCCGATACTGCCGCCGAGGCCCGGGCACTCGATGCGCTGTGCGCCGCTCCGGTGACGCTGCTGCGCCATGCCGCGCCGGTGGCCGATACCGCATCGCCCGATCCGCTGCACATCTGGCGCACCGGCTTTACCCGTACCTACGGCGCGGAATTGCGCGCCGAACGCGGCGACCGGCCGGACAAGGTGGTCGATTTTGCGCCCGATCATTATGCGGCGGTCGGCGCAGCGATCGCGCGCGAGGTGCCCGATCTGGCCGCGATGCCGCGCGCCGAGGCAGAACGCCGCTGGGCAAGGCTGCGCGCGCGCGGCAAGCGGCTGACCGTCGCACGGCTGGCCAAGGCGAGCTTCACCTTTGCCGGCGGCATCGATTACCTGGCCTGGAAGATCAACCGGCACGCCGGAACGCAGATCACGATCCGGCCGTGGCAGCGCAAATGGCCGCTGGTCGCGGCGGTCGTGCTGGTACCGAAATTGCTGAAAAGCGGCGCGGTCAAGTAGCGCCCATCCGATACGAAAAACCCCCCTTCCGGTCCATCCGGAAAGGGGGTTGATCGAATATCGGCTCAGGCCATTGAGTTGTCGGTAACGGCCGTTGCGTTTCCCCTACGGTCGAACCGCAGGTCGGTTCCGATCCGATGCGATTAACGGATCAGGCTCAATACGCCCTGCTGGCTCTGGTTCGCCTGGGCGAGCATCGCGGTCGAGGCCTGCGCCAGGATCTGCGACTTGGCGAGGTTGGTCGATTCTTCCGAGAAGTTCGCGTCCTGGATGCGCGAGCGGGCTTCCGACAGGTTGGTCGAGCGGTTGACGAGGCTCGACACGGTCGCCTGCAGGCGGTTCTGGCTCGCACCCAGGCTTGCCTGAGCGGTGGTGATCGTGTTCAGCGCGCTGTCCAGCGCGGTCAGCGCAGCCGCCGGGTCACCCGTGCCGGCAAGAGCGCCGATATCGACGGTGTCGATCGCGAGGCCTACCGTGGTGACGTTGGCGAGCGTGATGTTCACCGTGTCGCCCGAAGCGATGCCGGTCTGGATCGCGACAGGGCCGGCGGTGTTGAGCAGCGACACGCCGTTGAAGGTGGTCTTGTTCGCGACATCGTTCACCTGCGCCTTCAGCGCGGTGACTTCCGCCTGCAGGTTGGTGCGGTCGCTGTCTGCCAGCGTGCCCGAAGCCGATTGCACCGCCAGCTCGCGCATACGCTGCATCATGTTGACGATTTCGTTCATGCCGCCTTCGGCGGTCTGCGTCAGCGAAATGCCGTCATTGGCGTTGCGGACGGCCTGATTGAGGCCGCGGATCTGCGAGGTCATGCGGGTCGCGATCGCGTTGCCGGCCGCGTCGTCGGCGGCGGAGTTGATGCGCTTGCCGGTCGACAGGCGGTCGATCGACTTCGACAGGCTCATCTGGGCCGAGGTCGAAGCGTTCGCAGCACGGAGTGCCGAAACATTGGTACCGATTACAGTCATCTGTGGTTCCTTCCACGTTCCTGGGGCGGCTCCAAAAAATGTAGCGGCCTCAATGACTAAGACGGTGGGGCTGGCGGGCGGTTAAGCAGAAAGCGTCAATTTTTCGACTGACGCGTCAATTTTCCGACGCACCGCCGCGCCAGCCCCTGTCGTCATTAGCGGATCAGGCTCAGCACGCCCTGCTGGCTCTGGTTGGCCTGGGCGAGCATCGCGGTCGAGGCCTGGCTGAGGATCTGCGACTTGGCGAGGTTGGTCGATTCCTCGGAGAAGTTCGCGTCCTGGATGCGCGAGCGCGCTTCCGACAGGTTGGTCGAGCGGTTGACCAGGCTCGACACGGTCGCCTGCAGACGGTTCTGGCTGGCACCCAGGTTCGCCTGTGCGGTGGTGATCGTGTTCAGCGCGGTGTCGAGAGCGGTCAGCGCGGTGCCGGCGCCAGCAGCGGTGCTGATGTCGATCGTGCCGATGGCAAGGCCGGTCGCACCGGTGGTGACGTTGGCGAGTGCGATGTTCACCGTGTCGCCCGAGCCGATGCCGGTCTGGATCGACACGGGGCCTGCGGTGTTCAGCAGCGACACGCCGTTGAAGTTGGTCTTGCCCGCGACGTCATCAACCTGCGCCAGCAGGGCGGTGACTTCCGCCTGCAGGTTGGCACGGTCACCGCCAGCCAGCGTGCCCGAAGCCGACTGGACAGCCAGTTCGCGCATACGCTGCATCATGTTGGTGATTTCGTTCATGCCGCCTTCGGCCGTCTGGGCCAGCGAGATGCCGTCGTTCGCGTTGCGAACCGCCTGGTTGAGGCCACGGATCTGCGAGGTCATGCGGGTGGCAATGGCATTGCCGGCCGCGTCGTCAGCGGCGGAGTTGATGCGCTTGCCGGTCGACAGGCGATCGATCGACTTCGACAGGCTCATCTGAGCCGAGGTCGAAGCGTTGGCAGCGCGGAGTGCTGCGACGTTCGTTCCGATAACAGTCATAAGTTGGTTCCCTTCACGTCTTCCTTCCGGCAGCTCGTAAAAGGAGCGGCCTCACCATCTTTGACGGTGAGGCCGACGGAGAATTAAGCAAAAAGCGTCAAATTTTTGTCGAGCGCGTCAAATTTCTGACTGATCGACCTTCTGATCGCCTTATCGGATCAGGCTGAGCACGCCCTGCTGGCTCTGGTTGGCCTGGGCGAGCATCGCAGTCGACGCCTGGCTGAGGATCTGCGACTTGGCGAGGTTGGTCGATTCCTCCGAGAAGTTCGCATCCTGGATGCGCGAGCGCGCTTCCGACAGGTTGGTTGCGCGGTTGACCAGGCTCGACACGGTCGCCTGCAGACGGTTCTGGCTGGCACCGAGATTCGCCTGTGCGGTGGTGATCGAGTTGAGCGCGGTGTCGAGCGCGGTCAGCGCGGTGCCTGCGCCAGCGGCGGTGCTGATGTCGATCGTGTCGATCGACAGCCCGGCCGCAGTGACGTTGGCGGTCGCGATGTTGACCGTGTCGCCCGAGCTCACGCCGGTCTGGATGGCGATGGTCGGAGCAGGAGCCGGGGTCTGCGGCACGTTCAGCAGCTGCACGCCGTTGAAGGTGGTCTTGTTGGCGACGTCGTTGACCTGCGACAGCAGGGCGGTGACTTCCGCCTGCAGGTTGGTGCGGTCGCCGGCGACCAGCGTGCCCGAAGCCGACTGGACGGCCAGTTCGCGCATGCGCTGCATCATGTTGACGATTTCGTTCATGCCGCCTTCGGCCGTCTGCGCCAGCGAGATACCGTCGTTCGCGTTGCGAACCGCCTGGTTGAGGCCACGGATCTGCGAGGTCATGCGGGTGGCGATGGCGTTGCCGGCCGCGTCGTCCGCAGCGGAGTTGATGCGCTTGCCGGTGGACAGGCGATCGATCGACCGGGACAGGCTGCCCTGAGCCGCGGTCGAAGCATTGGCAGCCCGGAGGGCCGCAACGTTCGTTCCAATAACGGTCATTGTTGAGTCCTTTCACTTCTTCCCTGGGGCCACCCCATTGCTGGGGCGGCCTCAAGCGCTTTGACGGCGAGGGCTGACAGGAAATTAAGCGGAAAACGTCAGTTTCTTGGCGGACGCGTCATTTTCCTGACAGGCGTCCGTCAGCCCCCCTGCGTTGCTTAACGGATCAGGCTGAGCACGCCCTGCTGGCTCTGGTTGGCCTGGGCGAGCATCGCGGTCGACGCCTGGCTGAGGATCTGCGACCTCGCGAGGTTGGTCGATTCTTCGGAGAAGTTCGCATCCTGGATGCGCGAGCGGGCTTCCGACAGGTTAGTGGCGCGGTTGACCAGGCTGGAGACGGTCGCCTGCAGACGGTTCTGGCTGGCGCCGAGATTGGCCTGTGCGGTGGTGATCGTGTTCAGCGCGGTGTCGAGCGAGGTCAGCGCGGCGGCGGCACCGGTGTCGGTGGCGATGGTGATGGCGTTGATGCCAAGACCGGTGGCGGTGACATCGGCAAGCGCGATGTTCATCGTGTCGCCCGAAGCGCTGCCGGTCTGGATGGCGACCGGGCCTGCGGTGTTCAGCAGCGAAACGCCGTTGAAGGTGGTCTTGCCTGCGACGTCGTTGACCTGGGCGATCAACGCGGTGACTTCCGCCTGCAGGTTGGTGCGGTCACCGGCAACCAGCGTGCCCGAGGCCGACTGGACGGCCAGTTCACGCATACGCTGCATCATGTTGACGATCTCGTTCATGCCGCCTTCGGCGGTCTGGGTCAGCGAGATACCGTCGTTCGCATTGCGCACGGCCTGGTTGAGGCCGCGGATCTGCGAGGTCATGCGGGTGGCAATGGCATTGCCGGCCGCGTCGTCCGCAGCGGAGTTGATGCGCTTGCCGGTGGACAGGCGATCGATCGACTTCGACAGGCTCATCTGGGCCGAGGTCGAAGCGTTAGCGGCGCGAAGCGCCGCGACATTCGTTCCGATAACAGTCATCTCATATTCCTTTCGATGGGGCGCTCGGTCCCTCCTAAGCGGCCTCGAAAGGAATTAACGGCGGGCAATGACGGGCTTTAAGTCAAAATATGACCAGTATTTTGACGCCCGTCATTTTCCCGACGATGCTGTTATCAGTTTACCCTCCGGTCTTACGAGCGGATCAGGCTGAGCACACCCTGCTGGCTCTGGTTCGCCTGGGCGAGCATCGCGGTCGATGCCTGGCTCAGGATCTGCGCCTTGGCGAGGTTGGTCGACTCGTCCGAGAAGTTGGCGTCCTGAATGCGCGAGCGGGCTTCCGACAGGTTGGTCGAGCGGTTGATCAGGCTCGACACGGTCGCCTGCAGACGGTTCTGGCTGGCACCCAGGTTCGCCTGAGCGGTGGTGATGTTGTTCAGCGCCGTGTCGAGCGCGGTCAGCGCGGTGCCGGCGCCTGCGACGGTGCTGATATCGATAGTGCCGACGGCAAGGCCAGTGGTGGTGACGTTGGCGAGCGTGATGTTGACGACATCGCCCGAGTCGATCCCGGTCTGGATCGCAATGGGGCCAGCGGCGGTCAGCAGCGACACACCGTTGAAGTTGGTCTTGTTGGCAACATCGTCGACCTGAAGGATCAGCGCCGCGACTTCCGCCTGCAGGTTGGTGCGGTCGCTGTTGCTCAGCGTGCCCGATGCCGACTGGACGGCCAGTTCACGCATGCGCTGCAGCATGTTGGTGATCTCGTTCATGCCGCCTTCGGCCGTCTGGGTCAGCGAGATGCCGTCATTGGCGTTGCGGACGGCCTGGCCGAGGCCGCGGATCTGCGAGGTCATGCGGGTGGCGATCGCATTGCCGGCAGCGTCGTCTGCGGCCGAGTTGATGCGCTTGCCGGTCGACAGGCGGTCAATCGCGCGGCCCAGCATGGCCTGGGCAGCGGTCGAGGCATTGGCAGCGCGGATGGCGCCGATATTCGTTCCGATAACAGTCATCAGTCTTTCCTTTCGCTTGGTCAATCTTGCGGCGCACTGCTTCTGTCAGCGGCCTCGACATGGTTAACGGCACGGTTGGAAAGCCATTAAGAAGTTTTCACACACCTTTCGAACAGGTTGTCATTTGGCCGACAGGCGTCAATTTTCTGACGCCCCGGCCCGGCAAAACCCGTCAATTTTTTGGCGGCGGTGGTGTGCCTTATATATATAGGGGGGTGTGGGCGGCCATTTTCTGCCGTTTTCCCGATTTGGCACGGCGATTGCTTTGCTTTGGACCTGCGGGGGCCAGTGTAACGGCTGGCCAACGCGATCCATTAAGTCGGGGGACTGAAAAAATGATCGAATGCACTATCAGCGAGGCGGTTCGTGAAAATCTGCCCATGCTGGAAAGCTGGCTCGCATCGGCCTGGATCAAGCCGGTCGCCGCAGGTGCTGCGACCGTGCAGACCGCCAAGGTGCTGATGGCCGCGGAAATCGCTTCGGCCAGCCATCGTGACATTCTCATCGATTTTCGCGACGGCGCACCGTCGCTCGTCCGCGCTGCCAACGGCCTGCCCGCGCGCATCGCCTTCGGCTTTGACGACATGGCGCTTGGCCTGGCGCTGGTGGCAGAGCTGCTGCGCGCCGGACGCGGCCCCGCCGTCGGCGAACCCGCCATGGCCAAGCTGATGGGCTATGCCGCCCGCATCGCACGCAGCGAGGCTGCGGTGCTGATCCAAGGCGAAACCGGCACCGGCAAGGAAGGCATGGCGCGTCTGGTGCATGACGAAAGCCCGCGCGCCAAGGGCCCGTTCATCGCGGTCAACTGCGCTGCGCTGCCCGAAACCATGGTCGAGGCGATTCTGTTCGGCCACAAGAAGGGTGCGTTCACCGGCGCATCGGCCGATGGCGAGGGCCTGTTCCGCGCGGCCGATGGCGGCACATTGTTCCTCGACGAGATCACCGAGCTGCCGCTGGCGCTCCAGGCCAAGCTGCTGCGCGCGCTGCAGGAAGGCGAAGTCCTGCCCGTCGGCGAGACCCGCGCGGTCAAGGTCGATGTCCGCATCGTCACCGCCGCCAACCGCGATGCCGCCGAGCTGGTCGCCGCCGGCGAGTTCCGCGAAGACCTTTACTGGCGCCTCAACGTGATGCCGATCGCACTCCCCCGCCTTGCCGATCGCCGTCAGGATGTCCGCGCCATTGCCGCCGCCATGCTGCTGCGCATGCAGAATGCGGGCGACGATTTCGCCTGGCTGAGCGCGGAAGCGCTTGAAACGCTGCAGGCGCACAGCTGGCCGGGCAACGCCCGCGAGCTGGGCAATGTGCTGCAGCGCGCACTGGTTCTGCGTGAAGGCGATGCCATCGAAGCCGAGGATCTGGGCCTTGCCCCCGTCCGCCTGTTCACGCCCGCTCCGGTCCAGCCCGTCGCCGCGCCGCAGATCAGCACGCCGCGTGCCGATCCTGTGCCTGCCGCCGGTTCCGCCCGCCTGATGCGCGGCAGCGATCTGCACAGCCTGTCGCGCGCAGTCGAGCATGACGCGATCCAGCGCGCGCTCGACGAGAATGGCGGCAACCGCCGCGAAACCGCCAAGATGCTCGGCATCTCCGAACGCACCCTGCGCTACCGCCTCGCCAATATGCGCGAGCTGGCAGCCGCAGCCTGATCGATAACGGGAAACAGAACCCATGAGCACCAATATCAGCAGCTCGATCATGGCCGCCCGCAACGCCATTCTGCAACAGAACAGCGCGCTGCAGCAGATCAGCAAGAAATCCCCGATGCTGGGCACCGAGCCGACCGAGACCCGGACGGACGGCTTTTCGGGCACGCTCAAGACCGCGCTCGACCAGGTCAACCAGGTGCAGCACGCCTCGTCCGAGGCCGCGACCGCCTATGAAATGGGCCAGACCACCGACATCGCGGCGGTGATGATGGCCAAGCAAAAGGCGTCGATCGGTTTCGAAGCGACGCTGCAGGTCCGTAACAAATTGCTGTCCGCCTATCAGGACATCATGAACATGCCGGTGTAATCCATGTCCGACATCACCATCACCCCCAATAATGTCGACGGATCCGCTCCGGCCGTGATCCCCGGAAGCCCCGGCACCGGGGCTGGTGCCGGCGCGCGCGTGCTGAACGGCACGGCGATCCCGGCGCAGGTCCGCAATTTCATGAGCCAGCCGGCGGTGTCCAAGGCGATGCCGCTGGTCGGCTTTCTGGGCGTCGTGCTGCTTTCGGTGCTCGCCTGGGCAGCCTTACGCGAACCGCCGCAACGCGACCTGTTCCGCGGCCTGCCCGATAGCGACAAGGCGGCGGTGATCGCCGCGCTCGACAGCTCGACCATCCCGTACAGCTTCGAGGAAAGCTCGGGCACGATCATGGTCTCCGAAGACGATTACCACAAGGCCAAGATCGCGCTCGCCGCGCAGGGCCTGCCCAAGAGCGCGCCGAGCGGCGACGAGCTGATCTCGTCGATGCCGATGGGGGCCAGCCGCGCGGTGGAGAATGAAAAGCTCCGCGCCGCGCGCGAGCTCGATCTGGCGCGCAGCATCGAGGCGATGGAATCGGTGGTCTCGGCACGCGTCCATCTCGCGGTCGAACCGCCCAGCGTGTTCATCCGCGACCGCAACGAGCCGGCCGCCTCGGTCGTGCTCCAGCTCGCCAATGCCGGACGCCTGCCCGAATCGCAGGTCCAGGCGATCATCCATCTCGTCGCCAGCTCGGTCCCCGGGCTGTCGGCCGACAATGTCTCGGTCGTCGACCAGAATGGCCGCCTGCTCTCGGGCGACGGCAAGAACGGAATGAACGGCGTCGAGCAGCAGATCGAGATGAAGGAAGCTATCGAGGAGCGTTATCGTCGGCAGCTCAACGCGCTGCTGACCCCGGTTCTGGGCGCCGGCAATTTCGTTGCCGAGGTCTCGACCGAGATCAACATGACCGAGCGCCAGGCGACCACCGAAAGCTTCCCTGCCGATGAAGCGCGGGTGAAGAGCGAGCAGACGTCGATCTCGACCGAGACCAGCCCTGCTCCTGCCGGAGGCGTCCCCGGCGCGCTGGCCAACCAGCCTCCCGCCGATCCCAATGTCACGCCGCAGGCCGGTGGCCAGCTGACCGGCGCGGAAGCCGCCGCTCCCGGTGCGCCGACCACGCGCAACGAGCAGACCAACCGCAATTTCGAACTGGGCCGCCAGATCGCGGTGACCAAGGAGCCTTCGGGCAAGGTCACCCGCATCTCGGTCGCCGTCGCGGTCAAGAACCTGCCGGGCGGCAAGGAGCGCAGCCCGCAGGAAATCGCGGCCATCGAGGCGCTGGTCAAGGGCGCGATCGGCTTCGATACCGCGCGCGGCGACCAGGTTGCGATCTCGTCGCGCAATTTCGAGCCGGTCACCAAGGTCGAGGAGCCGTTCTACGAAGCCAGCTGGTTCAACATGGTGGTTCGCAACGTTTCCGCGCTGCTGGTGGCGCTGGCGCTGATCTTCGGCATCGGCCGCCCGCTGCTGAAGCGCTACACCCGCCAGAAGGCCGATGAAAAGGCTGCCGCAGACGCGGTCAAGGCGGCGGAAACCGGCGAGCTGCTGTCGCAGGCGCTGGGAACCGATGGCAAGGACGCTGCCAATGGCGGTGGTGCAGCCGCCCGCGCTCCCAAGGAGAACGAACCGGTCACGCTCGACATGATCAATGCCGCTTCGACCTATCAGGAGCGCGCGCTGCTGATCCAGAATTTCGTCCGGCAGAATCCCGACCACGCCACTCTGGTGGTCCGTGAGCTGCTGAAGGGCAATGCCGACGCTGGCAAGGAGCCTGCCAATGCCTGATGTTCTCGACACCATGGCCGAAGAGGGCGGTGCCGCCGCTCCCGCACGGCGCCCGATCCCTGGCCAGCAGGCCGCAGCGATCCTGATGCTGCTGTTCTCCGAAGAGCAGGCCGCCGAGATCCTCGCCCGGCTGGAGCCCGAGGAAGTCCGCCAGCTCAGCGAGATGATGTACACCGTCGCCGATATCGGTGCCGAGGACATCAACGAAGTGCTCGACATGTTCATCGACAAGGCGCGCAACCGCACGATGCTGGGCTACAAGGCCGAAGAGCAGATCGAGGGCATGCTGAAGCGCGCGCTGGGCGACCGCCGTGCCGAAACGATGCTGACCAAGATCGCGCCGAAAAAGGCCGGTGGCGGGCTCGAGGCGCTCAAGTGGATGGACCCGGTCGAGATCGCGCTGCTGGTCGAGCATGAACACCCGCAGATCGCGGCGGTGGTGCTGTCGTTCCTCAAGCCTGAAATCGCCGCCAATGTGCTGCAGCTGCTGCCCCCCGAAGCGCAGGAGGATGTCGTCTTCCGCCTTGCCACCCTGGGGCCGGTGAGCCCCGAGGCGATCGAGACGATCGAGGCGCTGCTGGTCAACCAGGCCGGAGCCCCGCGCAGCGGTGGCGGCGCATCGTCCTCGGGCGGCACGTCCGATGCGGCGGCGATCATGAACATCATCAACAAGCGCGAAAGCCAGCGCATCATCAAGGCGGTGACCAAGCGCGACAAGGATATTGCCCGGCGGATCGAGGACGAGATGTTCGTCTTTGCCGATCTTATCCGGCTTGATGCCAAGGATCTGGGCACGTTGGTGCGCGGGCTCGAATCCAAGCTGCTGGTCCCCGCGCTCAAGGGTGCGGAAGACAAGCTGCGCGACAAGATGTTCGGCTGCATGTCGAGCCGCGCGGCGCAGTCGATCGCCGACGAGATCGCCGATCGCGGCCCTATGCCAATGTCCGAGGTGCTCGAGGCACAGCGTGCGGTCATCCAGGTGGCCAAGCGCATGGCCGATGCCGGCGATATCGTGATCGGCGGAGGCGGCGACGAATATGTCTGATCGTCCGATCTCCATCACGCCCACCGGCGAGGCGCAGTTCATGCCGGTCTGGCAGATGCAGCCCGCCGCCAGCGCCTTCCGTCCGTCGCCGATCTTCTCGTCGATGGCCGACCTTGCCGAAGCCGAGCTTCATGCCGAACCGGTGGATTTCGGCGAGGAAGACGGGTTCGATGGCGACCTCATGGTCGAAACCGGCCCGTCGCAGGACGAGCTGCTGGTCCAGGCCTATGAGCAGGGCGTTGCCGATGGCATCGCCCAGGCCCAGGCCGAGATGCAGGCGAGCGACGCTGCGACCCAGGCCCTGGCCCAGGCGATCACCGCGCTGCGCCCGCAGCTGTCGCAGGGGCTTTGCGCGATGTTGCTGCATGCAATGAAGCAAATGCTCGAACGCTCGAGCGGATTTGCCGAACCCGACGCTGCCGTGCTCGAAAGGCATTGCCGCTCGCTCGCCACGCTCGTCACGCGCGACATGCGCGGCAGCGCGCTGCACCTTCACCCCGATGACCTCAAGCTGCTCGGCGATGCCGAATGCGGACTGGTGCTCACCGCCGATCCGTCGATCCGACGGGGTACGGTTTCCTTGAACCATGCCGATGGCTGGATCGAGCAGGGCACCCAGCCGATGCTCGATGCGCTGCAGGGCCTGATCGACGATCTGGAGGGCGACCAGTGATCGCGGCACAGGAAGAGGCGGTTCGCCAGTTCACCGACAAGATCGCCGCGCTCGAGGCAGGGCCGCGCCGCGTCGGCCGCCTGGTCGCGCACGAGGGCGGCATGCTCGAAGTCACCGGTTTCGATTATCCAATCGGCTATGGCGGGTCGGTGCGCGCCGCCGATGGCCGCCGTATCCGTGCAGAAATCGCGGGCTTTCGCGGATCGCGCGCGATGATGGTGCCTTTGGAAAGCGATGCCGCGCTGCGCAGCGGCGCGCGCGTGGAGCCTGACGCCCAAGCCAATATGGCAGTGGTTGGCGATGCGCTGCTGGGCCGCATCATCGGCCCGATGGGTGAGCCGCTCGATGGCATGGGCCCGATCATCGCGCATGACCGCTGGCCGCTCGCTGGCAAGCGCGAAAATGTGCTCAACCGGGGCCGGGTGACCAAGACCATTGACCTTGGCGTGCGTGCGATCAACGCGCTGCTGACGGCCGGCCATGGCCAGCGCATCGCGGTGGCGGCAGGTTCGGGCGTCGGCAAATCGGTGCTGATCGGCCAGATCATCGGCTTTGCCGAGGCGGACGTGATCGTCGTCGGACTGATCGGCGAACGCGGCCGCGAGGTCAGCGATTTCGTCGAGACCAAGATGTCCGGCCCGATGAAGTCGCGCACCGTGACCGTCGCGGTCCCGGCGGATCACAGCCCGATCCTGCGCCTGCGCGCCGCGTTCCGCGCGACCGCGATTGCCGAATATTTCCGCAAGCAGGGCAAGAAGGTGCTGCTGATCATCGACAGCCTCACCCGCGTCGCGCATGCGCAGCGCGAGATCGGCCTGGCGCTGGGCGAGCCGCCGACGATGAAGGGCTATCCGCCTTCCGCACTCGCGCTGATCCCCAAGCTGGTCGAGCGCGCGGGCAATGACAAGGAAAGCGGCGGATCGATCACCGCGCTCTACACCGTGCTCGCCGATGGCGACGATCTCGACGACCCGGTGGTCGATGGCGCACGCGCGATCGTCGACGGGCATATCATCCTGTCGCGGTCGATGGCCGAGCAGGGCATCTTCCCGGCGATCGACATCGGCAAGTCGCTGAGCCGCGTCGCGACCGACATCATCTCCGACGAGCATCGCCGCGCGATGGCGAATTTCCGCCGCATCTGGTCGGCCTATGAGGAAAATCGCGACCTGCTGCTGATGGGCGCCTATCGCGAGGGTTCGGACGCGAATATCGACGAGGCGGTGGCGCGCCGGCCCGATCTGCTGGCGTTCATCCGCCAGGGGCCGCACGACCGGATCGATCTCGACGAAAGCGTCGCTGAACTGCTGCAGAGCTTTGGCGCATGAGCCTGAAGCCCAAATCCTGGAAGCGCGTGCACGCGGTCCGCGAGGCGCAGGTCAAGCTCGCCATTGGTGCGGCGGCCACGGCCCAGCGCAACGAGGCGGTGCTGCAGAACAATGCCGAGCGCCTGAAGCGCTTGCGCGACAATGCATTCGATGCCGGGCACTGCCAGAATGGCGCAGCACTCCATGCGCAGCTCGAGCTCGCGCAGCGGCTGATCCGCGCCGATGGCGAGATCAATGTCGCGCTCGGCCGGGCGCGGCAAGCGCTTGCCCAGGCAGAGCGGCAACGCACTGCCGCCTATATCGACCGTGAAACCACATCCAAGCTGCTGGGCAGGGCCATCGCGGCGGCGGACGAGACCGCCGAGCGCAAGGCCGCGCGCCTGCCGCTCAAGAGAAAATATCCCAAGGAGGCAGAGGAATGAGCCAGGACATGATGCAGGCCCTTTCAGGGTCGTCGCTGCTTTCGCTTTCAATTGGCACGCTTCCTGCTGTCAAACCGGGCATGAACCTGGACGCCAACCCCTTTGCCAGCCAGCTGGCGCTGATGACCGGAACGGATGGATCCGTTGCGGGCATGATTGCGCCCGTCGCGGTCGCGCAGGGTGCGGGCGAGGGCGCTTTTGCCGCAACGCTCGCTGACCTGGGCGAACCCGCGCCGGTGGCACCGCCGTCCGGTGAGCCTGTTCGGGTCACGCTGCCCGAGGCCGCCAGGCCGGCGGTCGCACTGCAAGCGCCGGTCGTCGTCGCGCTTCCCGAAGAGGCGAGCGCCTCGCAGCTGATCGAGGCGGCGCTGAGCGGTGCTGCCACCATCACCCAGGCCCCCCGCGCTCACGACCTGCCGCACACCGCGCCCACCGTGACACTGCCCATGGAAGACACCGAGGCTGAAGCCCTGCCCGAACAGGCTAGTGCGCAATCCGCGCTGACGGTGCAACCGCTGCCGCACGCGTCGGAAGTGCCCCATCTCAGGAACCTCATCCGCGCCGATGCCCCGATGCCGATCCGGGCACAAATCCAGGGCGAAGCCGAAACCGGAACGGATATTGCTGCACCCGCCACGCCTGTCGCAGTGCGTCTGCGCGAGCATGGCGAAAGCGCCGACAAGCCTGCCGCTGGCGAAACGATGCCGTTGCAGGCCCCGGTCATCGCTGTCGCACCGGCGGCGCCGCGTCCTGAAGCGCCGGTGACCGATCTGGAAACGACCGGCATCGCTGCGGACGCTTCGCTCGAAGCGCCGCGTCATGCAGCCGCGCCCAAGGTCGCAGATCAGCCAAAGGCCGTGCCGGTCGCGCATTCCGCAGCCGCACCGCAGGTCGCGGCAACGCCGCTCCAGCCCGCCGATAAGGCGGCAGCGATCGTCAGCCCGCAAATCCAGTCGGCCCAGCCGATGGTCGATCCTGCCATTGCCGCGCAGCCGCAACTGGCTGCAAGCCTGGTGGCGCCGAACGTAGAAGCTTCGCCCGTCACCCCGTCCGCCGACATCGCTCAGCCCGAGCCGGTGGCGTCTGCGGGTGCCCGGCCTGATCCGACGCAGCAAGCCCCGCATGTGCGCAAGGCGAAAATCATGCGCGAAACGGTCGAACCGGTTCAATCCCATGGACCCGATGCGCCGATCGTCCAGCCGATCGCCACTGCAGCGGCTGCGCCCGCCGCACCGGTGGCGGCCGAGCCGGCAGCCATCGCCGCAACCTCTCCCGCCGCACCCCAGCGCACCGTCACCGATCGCGCACCTGTCAGCGCCCCGGTGAGCCACGCTGAGCCCGGCGCCGCTCCTATCGCACCGCGGTCGCTCGAGGCGCCGCCCGCCGCGCAGCCCGTCATGGCTCAGGCGCCGGTCGCGGCCGTTGCAGCGCAGCCCGTGGCCGAAGCCGCCCCGGTGGTCGGCGAGACGCCTGCTGCAGGTGACGGCCCCCCCGCCGCTGCGGCCCAGCCCTTGGCAGCAGGCACGCCTGCCACCGCACGTCCGCTTCCCAATGCCGCTGCGCCCATCGAACCGCGCCAGCAGCCGGCCGCGCCGCAAGTGACCGTACCGACGGCGACCGCGCCCGATGCCTCGCGCGTCGCGCAGGCCGCTCCGATGGCCATGGCCGCCCCGGCTCAGCCGCAGGCATCGCGTCCGCAAACCAGCACGCCTGTGCGCCGCGCGCTCGACGCTGTCGTACCGACGCCACGATCCGCCGATCTCCGCTCGGCGATGATGGAACGCGCCGAAATGTCCATCGAGTCCGCTACCTCCAGCCTGGCGGCCGAGCCCGCCGCGCCGACGGTGACGGAAGCCGTGCCCCCCGCATGGGCTGCCGCGCTCAACGCGGTCAACGCGCCGGTCCAGCAGGCAAGCGGTTCTGTCGCGCCGCAGGCCGCCGCGCAGGCGCAGCTTCCGGTGCACAATCTGGCATTCGACGCGGGCTTTGTCGCCGGGATCGAGAGCCAGATCGCCAAGCTGGCAGATGGCGGGCAGATGGTGAAGATCCAGGTCATGCCCGAGCATCTGGGCCGGATCGATATCGAGATGCTCGCCGGGCCCGATCGCGATCAGGTGCGCATCGTCACCGAGCATGACGCGGTCCGCGACACGCTGGTCAGTTCGCAGCATCGGCTCGAGCAGGACCTGCGCAGCAATGGCCAGCGCAATGCCGAAGTGACCGTCGAACTGCGCCAGCAATCGCCGGGTACGCAGAACGGATCGGCGCAGCAGCAACAGCAGCGCGGCCAGTCGGGCGCCGAAAGCGCCTCTGCCCGTGACGCGGCGCAGCGCCAGCCGTCCGCCGACCAGACGTCTGATGCCAACCCGGCACCACGCCGTCCGCGCGGCAATGTCCGCTACGCCTGAACTTTTTAACGCATGAAATTCTCTTGAGGGAACCGAGAAATGGCTGAAACCGAAAAGGAACCGAAGAAGAAGGGCGGCATGGTCAAGAAGCTGCTCATTCCGCTTGTCGCCGTGCTGGTGCTTGGCGGTGGCGGCGCGGCTGCAGGCTTTTTCGCTGCCGGGATGATCGGTGGCGGCGAGCATGAAGACCCCAATGCGCCCAAGGTGGTGCTGAAAGACGGCACGACCGTGTCGGCCAAGGCGGCCGGGCTCAAGCAGGTCGCCTCCGGCAGCCATCTCGATGCCAAGTTCAAGGTCACCTATCTGCCCATCGAGGAGCCGTTCACGGCCAATCTGCGCGGCGGCGGCGGCTTTGCGCAGATGTCGCTCGCGGTATCGACCTATTTCGACGAGAAGGTTCCCGCCGCGCTGACCGAGCACAATATCGCAATCCGCTCGGCGATCCTGCTGGCGATCAGCGATTTCGACCCGATCCAGCTCGAGACGATCGAGGGCAAGGAGCAGCTCAAGGGCCAGCTCAAGAAGGTGATCAACGACGTCCTGGTCGACAAGACCGGATTTGCCGGCGTCGAGGACGTCTATTTCACCAGCTTCGTGGTCCAGTAAGCCAAGGCCTTTGATCCGATGAGCAGCAGCGAACTTCTTGATGGCGCAGAGGGCATGACCGCGGGTGCTGGCGAGCGCCGCCTGGCCGAGCACAGCTTTGCCAAGGCCGATGCCGACCAGAAGACGGTCGTGCCGGTGCTGCGCCGGGTTGCGCGATCGCTCTGCACGGGCCTGCGCCATGCGCTCGAGCCGATTGCCGGGGTCAAGCTGCGCGTCGATGCCCCCGATGCCGAATTCACCCAGTTCGATGTCTGGTGCGACCGCCAGGCCGAGCTGGTCAGCATCAGCCAGTTCCAGCTCGCGCCGATGCAGGGCCGCGTGCTGCTGAAGATGGAGCCGGTGTTCGTCTCGGCGATGCTCGACGCGTTCTTCGGCGGGGCACCGCGCGAGATGGCGTCGCCCAAGAAGGAATTCACCCAGACCGACATCCGCCTGATCGGCCGCATCGCGCGCGTGATCGGCGAGCGGCTGGGCGCATCGTGGAACGAGGTTGGCAATTTCGCCTGCCATGCCGCAGGCCATTCGACCACGGTCGATGGCGCGCGCATCGCCGCGCCGCTGGCGCGCATGGTGGTGCAGCGCTTCCGCATCACGCTGCCCGACAATATCCGCTACGAACTCGAGCTGGTCTATCCGCTCGACGGGCTTCAGGCGGCCGAACAGTGCCTGACGCCCGCCGGCATTGCCGACGACCAGATGCCCGATCCGGCCTGGCGCGACCAGATGTCCAAGGCGCTGGCGCATGTCACGCTGCCCGCGCGCTCGGTGCTGGCACGGCCCGTGCTCACCCTGCCGCAGCTTGCCGAACTCAAGCCCGGCGACATCATTCCCATTCCACCGGCGCGCAACCTGCCGCTGATCATCGGCGACCGCATTTTCGCACGCGGCAGCCTTGGTGAACAGAACGGCCTGGCCGCGTTCCGCATCGAAACCATAGAAAGAGGATAAGCCCCATGAGCGACATGACCGAAGCACCGATGCTGGGCGCCCCGGCAGAGCCTTTCGACATGGGCGGCAACGGATTGCACGAGGCGGCAAATCATTACCGCTTTCTGGCCGACATCCCCGTGCGCCTGTCGGTCGAGGTGGGCAGCGCCTCGCTGCGCCTCGCCGAAATCATGGAGCTTTGCGAGGGATCGGTGGTCGAGCTCGACCGCCAGGCCAACGAGCTTCTCGACATCAACGTAAATGGCACGCTGGTTGCAAGAGGGGAAGTCGTGACCATCGATGGCCGGTTCGGAATCCGGGTGGCCGAGGTGGTGTCGAAGAACGTCGGCCACGCACGGGTCGAACGGCGCATCTGACCGGACTGCTCCAGTCCCCGTCGCCCGCGCCGGATCATCCGGCGGCACGGCACAGGGAATTGGAAGCGGACCGGAATGACTTATTACATCATCAAACTGCTGATCATGCTGCCGGTGATGGGCGGCATGATCTATGGCAGCCTCTGGCTCTACCGCAAATACCAGCCCGGCATGATGGCCCGGCTCGATATGGCCGGCCCGCAGCGCGAGCTCAAGGTCACCGAGACGGTCAGCATGGGCGTTTCGGGCAAGCTCGCCGTGGTCGAGTTTGCCGGACAGAAAATCCTGCTTTCGGTAACGCGCGCGCGGATCGACACGATCGCCAGCGCGGATGCCGGAACCGGTCCGGCCAGCGCTAACCTCCCCCCGGCGGCGCTGGCCGGACATAATCGCGATCTGCTCGCCGCCCTTCGGGAGCGCGGCGCATGAGCTTTCTTCGGACCATGATCCGTTTGTCCCGAGCGAAGTCGAGGGACGTGATCGGAACCGGTGCACCTACGTCCCTCGACAAGCTCGGGACAAACGGATGGGGGCGTCAGCTCGCTGTCATCCTGGCAAGCTTGGCAATCCTGATTTCTACCCCCGCCATGGCCCAGCAGGCCCCGGCCCCGGCTACCCCCACTGCTGCTGTCACCGGCCAGGCTGCACCCGCGACCCCGGCTGCTCCCGCTGCCACCACGACCAATCCCGCTCCCGCCGCAACCCCCGCCACCGGCTCTGCCACCGGCACGCCCGGGGCGTCCGAGGCGCTGTCCCAGGCGCTCGATGACGTGGCGGGCAATGGCAAGCCGCTCACGCTCAGCCTGCAGATCCTGGTCGTCATGGGTCTGCTCACCATCCTGCCGTCGATGGTGCTGATGATGACCAGCTTCACGCGCATCATCATCGTGCTGTCGATCCTGCGCCAGGCGCTGGGCCTGCAGCAGACGCCGCCCAATCAGGTGCTGATCGGCCTGGCGCTGTTCCTGTCGATGTTCGTGATGGCCCCCACCTTTACCCAGATCAACGATCGGGCGGTCGCACCTTATGCTGCCGACACGATCGAGCTGGAAACCGCGATCCAGATCTCGGGCGAGGAATTCCACAAGTTCATGATCAAGCAGACGCGTCAGACCGATCTCAAGCTGTTCATGGACATGGCCAAGGCCAAGCCGGTTGCTGCGCCGAAGGATATCCCCTTCTCGATCCTGCTGCCTGCCTTCGTCACCAGCGAGCTCAAGACCGCGTTCCAGATCGGCTTCATGATCTTCCTGCCGTTCCTGGTGATCGACCTGGTCGTGGCCTCCACGCTGATGGCCCTGGGCATGATGATGCTGTCGCCCACGATCATCTCGATGCCGTTCAAGCTGCTGCTGTTCGTGCTCGTCGATGGCTGGGCGCTCACCATGGGCTCGCTCGCCGGATCGTTCGTGAATTAGTTAACCCGGTCCCCTGCGCCCCCTCCGTTTGTCCCGAGCGAAGTCGAGGGACGTGATCGGAAAGGGTGGCGCAGACGTCCCTCGACACGCTCGGGACAAACGGGGACCTGATTGGATCGCACGCTGATATGGAACAGACCGACTATTTCATTGGCCTGGCGCAGCAGACGCTGTGGATCACGGCGCTGGCCTCGGCCCCGCTGCTGATCCCCGCGCTGCTGGTCGGCGTGCTGCTGGGCATGGTCCAGGCGGCGACCTCGATCAACGAGGCGACCTTGAGCTTTGTACCCAAGCTGGTCGTGCTCGGCGTGATTCTCGCGCTGTTCGGCGGGTCGATCCTGTACCTGATCGCCGATTTCACCGTCGAGATGTACAGCCGCATTCCGGATTTGCTGCTGTGATCGCACCGGGCTTTGCCGGCGTCGAAGCGCAATTGTGGATCTGGATCATGGCGATGATCCGGCCCGGCGCGGCGTTGATGGCAGCCCCCGTGTTCGGTGCGACCTCGGTTCCGCTCCAGGTACGCATCATCCTGTCGGCGATGATCGGCATCGCCGCGACCAACAGCGCCACCATCAACCTGCCCGATGCAACGCTGGTCAGCTATACCGGCTTCCTGTTCATCATCGGCGAGATCGTCTGCGGCGTCGCCATCGGCTTCGCGCTGCAGATCGGCTATTCCGCCGCCTTCGTCGCGGGCGAGCTGATCAGCAACGCGATGGGCCTGGGCTTTGCCTCGATGGCCGATCCGCAGAGCGGCCAGTCGAGCCCCGTGATCGGCAGCTTCCTGTCGATCATCGCGGTGCTGCTGCTGCTAGCGATTGACGGGCACCTGATGCTGATCGCGATCATCGTGCGCAGCTACGAGGCGCTGCCGCCGGGCGATGCGATGCTCTCGCCGCGGCTGATCATGGACCTGGTCGAATTCGGCGCGATGCTGTTCTCGATGGGCCTGGTGATCGCGCTGCCGGTCGGCGCCGCGCTGATCATCGTCCAGCTGGTGATGGCGATGCTCGCGCGATCGGCGCCGCAGCTCAACCTCTTTTCGGTCGGCATCCCCGTGGCGGTGCTGGCCGGCATCGTGCTGCTCGCGATCGCGGCGCCGGTGCTTGCCGATGGCGTGATGCGCGCAATGGAAACCGGGCTGGAACAGTCCGAAGTCATGGCAGGGGAGGGCTGACGCGATGGCAGACGGCCCTTCAGGTGGTGGCGAAAAAACCGAACTCCCTACCGAGAAGCGGCTCAGGGAGTCGCGCGAAAAAGGTGATGTCCTCCAGTCCAAGGAACTCGGCACCGCGATGGTCATCATCGGCGGCACGATGGCCTTCGTGCTGTTCGGCGACATGATGGTCTCGTCCATTGCCGGCATGCTGCGCGCCGCTCTGGTGTTCGACATCTATCAGGCGACCGATTTCAACGTCGGCCAGCGCACGCTCAGCCTGCTGATGCCGCTGGCCCTGCCGTTCGGTGGGCTGTTCCTGTTCCTGCTGGTCGCCTGCGTGGCGACGCCTGCCGCGCTCGGTTCGCTTGGCTTCCGCTGGAGCGCCATTCAGCCCAAGGCATCGAAGATGAACCCGATGTCGGGCCTGAAGCGCATGTTCGGCACGCACGGCCTGATCGAGCTGGTCAAATCGATGGCCAAGGTGCTGCTGATGGGCACGATCGGCGTGGTCATGATCATGTCGATGCTGCCGCAGATGGCTGAGCTCGGCCATGGCGACGTGCGCCAGGGCATTGCCGCGTTCGGCGACCTGTTCTCGATGACGCTGATGGCGATGGCGGGCGCGCTCGGCCTGATCGCGCTGATCGACGTTCCGGCGCAATGGTTCCAGCGCAACCGGAAGCTGATGATGACCAAGCAGGAGGTCAAGGACGAGCACAAGGAGGTCGAAGGTTCGCCCGAGCTCAAGCAGGCGGTGCGCCGGCGGCAGTACGAAGTGCTCAACGGCTCGACCCGCAAGGCGGTCGAGGATGCGACCGTTCTGCTGGTCAACCCGACCCATTTCGCGATCGCGCTGCGCTATGACCGCGAGCGCGATCCCGCCCCAGTTGTGCTAGCGCGCGGGCGCGGGGCGATCGCCCAGGCGATGCGCGAACTGGCGATGGAGCGGGGACTCACGATCCTGCGCTACCCGGAGCTTACCCGCGCGATCTACTTCACGTCGAAGCCCGGCCAGATCATCGACGAGCGGCTGTATCTGGCCGCCGCGACGCTGCTCGCCTTCGTTTTCCGCATCAACGAGAAGATGGATGTGGGCTTCGGCCAGCCCGAACTCGACGTGCCCGCAGACCTGCGCTTCGACATGGACGGCAAGCCGCAGAAATGAGTCGGAAAAGGCCTTAAGCCCGCCCGCACCGCGCCGTTAATCCTTTCAGAAGGAACTGGTGATGGTCACGAATAGCGGAATTTCCAACGTCATTACCGGCTTTACCGGCGTCAACAGCGCCCAGCTGGTTAACGATCTCGTCACGGCCCAGCTTGAGCCGAAACAGTCGGATGTCCGCAACCGGCAGAACCTGAACCAGGCGCGCATCTCCGCGCTCGCTTCGGCCTCGTCGGCGCTCGAGACCTTTTCCAAGGCGCTGGGCGAAGTGCTCAACGGCCGTCAGCTGACCGGCAATCTCGTTTCGACCCGCGGCGATCTGGTCGCGGCCAGCTTCATCCCCGGGCAGAAACCGCAGGGCCTGCCCGCCACGGTGCAGGTCAGCCAGCTCGCCGCCGCGCAGAGCATGGTCTCGGCCAGCAGCTTTGCCAGCACCAGCTCGACGGTCGGCGAAGGATCGCTGACCATCACGACCTCGGCTGGCAGCTTCAACGTCACCATCGATTCGACCAACAATTCGCTCGGTGGCCTGCGCGACGCGATCAACGCGACCAACAGCGGTGTCACCGCCAGCATCGTCACCGACAACAGCGGTTCGCGGCTGGTGATGCGCGGCAGGGAAGGCGCCGCCAACAGCTTCACCGTCACCGGATCGGGCGGCGCGGCAACGCTCGATGCCTTTGCCTTTCCCCCGGCAGGCGGCGCGGGCATGAACTCGGTCACCACGGCGCGCGACAGCATCATCAACGTCAACGGCATCCAGCTGACCAACGCCAGCAACCAGATCGACACCGCCGTTCCCGGCGTGCGCATCAACCTGCTCGCGGCGGCGCCCGGCACCAATGTCGTGATCAGCGGCGACCAGCCGACCTCGTCGGTCAAGGATATCGTCAACGAGTTCGTGACCGCCTATAACGATCTGCGCGGTGCGCTGAATTCGGCGACTGCGCCGGGTCTCGATGGCGCGAGCGGCGGTCCGCTGGCCGGCGAACGGGCCGCACGCGACATGATGCGCTCGATGGCCTCGCTGACCACCAAGCAGCTCACCGACACCGGCGCCTATCGCTCGCTCGCCGATATCGGCGTCAAGACCAACCGCGACGGCACGCTGACGCTGGATTCGGTCAAGTTCGACCGCGCACTCGCTGCCGATCCCGAAGGCATTGCCCGGATGCTCGAACCGGCGACGCCGACCGCGGGCAATCCTGGCCTCGCCAAGGCGTTCGAGGACGTGAAGACCGCGCTCAAGGCACCCAACGGCTCGCTGACCGGCGCGCAGAACCGCCTGAACAAGATCGCCTCCGACCTGACCAAGATGATGGAGAAGGTCGAGGAGGACAGCGACAAGTATCGCGAGCAGCTCGAAAAGACCTTCGCCGCCATGGACCGCCAGCTCACCGTGCTGCGCTCTACCCAGAGCTATATCGAGCAGCAGGTGTCCGTCTGGACCAACAGCGGCGACAACTGAGACAACCAAAACACATAGAATGACAAGGAAAACCGCATGAGCTTCATCTCTCCGCGTCGCCACATGGGCAGCTATCAGGCCGTCGATACGGTCAGCCGTGTCGAGGGCGCCAGCCCGCACCAGCTGGTCGTCATCCTGTTCGACGAGCTGCTGCTGCGGCTCGATGCGGCGATCCGTCATGCCCAGCGCGGCGAGGCGGTGCCGATGATCCAGGCCCGCGCCCGCGCATCGGCCATCGTCATCGCGCTGGAAGAAAGCCTGGACTTCGAAAAGGGCGGTGAACTCGCGCTCGCGCTCGCCCGCATCTATCGCGAGGCCAGCCGCCGCATCAACGCCGCGATGAGCCCCGACAAGGTCGACGTGCTGATGTCCGCGCGCCAGATGCTCGCCGAGATCGCCGAAGCCTGGAAGCGCATCGCCCCGAAATGAGCGGCTTGCCGCAGGATTATCCTGTCGGCCATTCCGACAGGATGGTCGCGACATCGAAATAGTCGCGCCAGTAGCGGATTCTTCCGTCCTCGATCTCGAACACGCCCGTCACCGGCAACTCGACCCATTTGTCGACCAGCCGGTGCCGGTCCAGCCGTTCGAGCATCACCACATTTCCACCGACCGCCGAGCGCAGAACGCGAAACTCGTTCTCCAGCGTCGGCGAGAAAAATGGTTGCAGCACCGCCCGGATGCCATCGGGTCCATGCACCGTCCCGAGCGGTGGCGGATTGATATATTCGCAATCCGGCGCGACCCATTGCAGCGCGGAGTCATAGTCGAGCGGTTCCATCGCCTTCAGAAAGGCGAGCGGGACGGCGAGCGGATCGGTATTGGACATGCGACGGGTCTCCTGCAGCTGAGCGGGCAGGGTGCCGAGATCAGCGTCGCAAGGCCATTACGTCGCACGTCATGCGCGTGATTATCGCGCCGGGTAGCGCAGCCGTCCCAGAAAGCGCGACAGGCTCAGGCTCTCGCCCTTGTTCGTCCATTTGGCCTTGGCCTTTTCGAACTGCATCACATTGTCGATGCGGCGTTCAAGGAACGCGTGGGTGTCGGCAAAATCGGGGCTCTCGTCGTCGAGAAACGCCATCAGCGTCGAGCCATAGACGCCCGAGAGGATCATGCGCTTGGTATAGTGGTTGTAATCGGTGGCGGTATCGCCCGCGAGCCGCCACATCAGGTCGGCCGTGCGCCACGAGATTCGCGCGGTGCGGGCGAGATTGGCGGGCAGCGCCATGATCGCGGTCGCGCGGCGCAGCGCCTCGCGCTGGTGCGCCACCGCCTCGAAGCGGAAGGCGACGAGCGCGCGGATACGTTCGCGGATCTTCATCGCGGCGATGCGCTCGGGCGGAAAGGCTTCGATCATCTGCGCGTCGATATGGCCGATCCAGGCATCGATCATGTCCATCGGCCCGGTGTCGAAGGCGAGCGTCGCAAGGCCTGGCTCCACGCCCTGTGCAGCGGCGGCGGCATCGCGCGCGGTCGGCGTCCAGCCGTCGAACACGGCCTCGTCGGCAATAAACGGCGGCAGGAACTGGCGCACCTCGTCCATCGTCGGGTCGGCAGGCAGGGTGTCGAGCTTGGTCGGGCGGTACATGCGGGTGCCTCCATGAATGCTCCCACAGTTAGGGAGCCGGGGGCGAAGCTGCAAGCCGCGCCGCGCGCCGCGCTTCAGGCAGGCGCACCAGCACCAGCGCGACGCCGATCAGGACCATCCCGATCGTGTCGAAGAGCGACAATGTCTCGCCGAATACCCGCCAGCCGATCAGCGCGGCGATCGCGGGCTGGCTGAGCAGCGCGATGCCCAGCACCACCGGAGAGAAATGGCTGACCGCATAGACCATCGCCCCCTGGCCGAAGAGCTGGCAGACCAGAGCGAGCAGCAGCACCGGCGTCCAGTCGGTCGGCCAGACCGGCTCGCCCAGCAGCACCGCGATACAAAGCATCGGGCCGATGCCGAAGATGGTCGACCAGACCAGCACCGACCAGCTGCCCATCTCGCCCCGGACGTGGCGGATGCTGAGCAGATAGACCACGTAGAGCACGCCCGCCAGCAGGCAGAAAAGATCGCCGACCAGATTGCGGACATCGAGCTCGTAACTGCTGCCCATCAGCAACCCTGCGCCAAGGATCGCGAATGCCACTGCGCCCAGTTCCGCCCGATGCGGCCAGACGCGACCGATGACGAAGCCGTAGACGACCAGCATCACGCTGCCCATGTTGCCGAACAGCGTCGAATTGGCGAGCTTGGTGCGCTCGATGCCGAAATTCCAGCTGGCGAGGTCGAGCGCGAAGGCGATGCCGCTCAACACCAGCAACCACCAGATCGAGGTCCGATAGCCGGTCATCGGCTCGCGCTGTTGCCGGGCGATCAGGAACAGCACCGGCAGCGCCAGCGTCAGCCGCCAGAAACCGGCGGAGACCGGCCCGGTATCGGCCATGCGCACGAACAGCGGCCCGGTGGCGAGCGCGACATTGGCGAGGATCAGCGCGAGGATCGCGAGAATCCCGCCCCGCTCGGTTGCTTTTGTCATCATCGGCCTTTAGCCATTCGGTTAAACGCTGTCGCGGGGCTTTTCCCGATGGCGCGCGAAGGAGAGATGCTGCCCATGCCCACCCTGTTCGATCCTGTCCAGCTTGGCGCGATCAGCTGCCCCAATCGCATCCTGATGGCGCCGCTCACCCGCTGCCGCGCGACACGTGCGCACGTGCCGGTGCCGCTGATGGGCGAATATTATGCGCAGCGCGCCAGCGCGGGGCTGATCATCTCCGAAGCGACCGGGATCAGCCCGGAGGGGCTGGGGACGCCCTATGCGCCGGGCATCTGGAACGACGAGCAGGTCGAAGGCTGGAAGCCGGTGGTCGAGCGCGTGCACCAGGCAGGCGGGCGGATCATCTGCCAGCTCTGGCATATGGGGCGGCTGGTGCATCCCGATTTCAACGGCGGCAAGCCCCCGGTCTCGGCCTCGGCGACGCGGTTCGACTATCACGCGCATACCTATGAGGGGACCAAGCCCTATGAGACCGCGCGCGCGCTCGAGGTCGGTGAAATCCCGCGCATCCTCGACGATTATGCCCGCGCGACCGAGAATGCGCGCCGCGCCGGCTTCGACGGGGTGCAGATTCACGCCGCCAATGGCTATCTGATCGACCAGTTTCTGCGCTCCTCGTCCAACCTGCGCGACGACGATTATGGCGGCGCGGTCGAGAATCGCATCCGCCTGCTGGGCGAGGTGGCGCAGCACCTGGTCGGGGTCTGGAGCCACGACCATGTCTCGGTGCGCCTGTCGCCCAATGGCGAGACGCAGGGGGTGAACGACGCGACGCCCGAAGCGACATTTACCGCCGCCGCCGCGCTGCTCGACAAGATCGGCATCGCATTCCTCGAACTGCGCGAGCCGCCGATGGACGGCACCTTCGGGGCGAGCGACGTGCCGCCGGTCAGCCCGCACATCCGCAAGGTGTTCTCGGGTCCGCTGGTGCTCAACAGCGATTACGATCACGACAAGGCGGTCGCGGCGATGGCGGGCGGCATTCCCGATGCGATCAGCTTCGGTCGCACCTTCCTTGCTAATCCGGACTTGCCCGCGCGGCTGGCGGTCAATGCGCCGCTCAATCCGGACAATCCGGCGCGCTGGTATGGCAGCTCGCCCGAAGGCTATACCGATTACCCGACCATGGACGAACAGGGAATCCAGCCCGAGGCCGCTGCCGCGTCATGATCGCCAGTGGCCAGCCCTGGCTGATCAGCGCGGTGCTGCTGGGCACGGCGCTGGCGCTGCTGCTGGCCGAGGCGCTCTTCCCGCGCCGCCATCGCAGCCTGCCGGCGGCTAGGCGCTGGCCCGCGCATCTCGGCTTCGTGCTGGTCAACATGCCGATCGAGCGCGGGGTGCAGGCGCTCATCTTCATTGCGCTGTTCGGTGCGGTGACGGGCTATGCGCCGCAGCCCGATTTCGGCCTGCTGCCGATGACCGGCCTGCCCGGCTGGGCGCAGGGGATCACCGCGATCCTGCTGCTCGATCTGGCGGTCTGGGCGCAGCACTGGGCGACGCACCGCGTGCCTTTGCTCTGGCGGATGCACCGGGTGCACCATGCCGATCGCGATCTCGACGTGTCGACCGCGCTGCGCTTCCATCCGCTCGAGATCGCCCTGTCGATGCTGTTCAAGATGGGCGTGGCACTCGCGCTCGGTGCGCCGCTCTGGGCATTGATCGTGTTCGAGCTGCTGCTCGCGCTGCTGCCGATGTTCAACCATGCCAATCTGGCGCTTCCGCTTTGGCTTGACGACGTGCTTCGGCTCGTCATCGTCACGCCCGACATGCACCGGGTGCATCACAGCACCCGCCGCATCGAGCATGACAGCAATTATGGCTTCTGCCTGTCGATCTGGGACCGGCTGCTTGGCACCTATCGGGCGCGGCCGAGCGGCGGGCATGACGCGATGACCATCGGTCTTATCGACTATCCCGGTCAGGAGACTGCGCGCTTCGGATGGGCGATGCGGCTTCCGTTTCGCTAAGTAGATCAACAAAACATTGAAATGAAAGCCGAAAAGCCCAATTGGGACGGACAAGCCTGCCGATCACCGGGGGCAGGGAGAGCGCGACGACCATGCCCTTGCTGAGCAACATCCTGGCCGAACGGCAGAGCTTCGTCACGCATCTCGAATGCTCGATGACCGGCGATCGCTGCGAGGCCGATCAGGTGCACGGGCTCTCGCGCGTCGGGCGGCCGTTGCTGGTGCGCTATGACCTTGCCGCCCTCGCTGCGCATCTGGACCGCGATGCGCTCGAGCGGCGCGATACCGATCTATGGCGCTGGCGCGAGCTGCTGCCGGTGCGGCAGACGCGCGATATCGTCAGCCTGGGCGAGATCGAGACGCCGTTGGTGCCGCTTCCCCGGGCAGGCGGGTCGAATGTGCTGGTCAAGGACGAGGGGCGGCTGCCTACCGGATCGTTCAAGGCGCGCGGGCTGGTGATGGCGGTGTCGATGGCCAAGGCGCTGGGCGTGACGCGCATCGCGATGCCGACCAACGGCAATGCGGGCGCAGCGCTCGCGGCCTATGCCACGCGCTGCGGCATCAAGACGGTGGTTTTCTGCCCCGACGATACGCCCGAGATCAACGTCCGCGAGATCGCGCTGCAGGGCGCGCGGGTCTGGCGGGTCAACGGGCTGATCGACGATTGCGGCGCGATCGTCGCCGAAGGCGCGAAACAGGGCCGCTGGTACGATGTCTCGACGCTCAAGGAGCCCTATCGGATCGAGGGCAAGAAGACGATGGGGCTGGAGCTCGCCGCGCAGTTCGGCTGGCGACTGCCCGATGCGATTTTCTACCCCACCGGCGGCGGCACCGGGCTTATCGGCATGTGGAAGGCGTTCGACGAGCTCGAGGCCCTGGGTTGGATCGGCCCCGAGCGGCCGAAGATGTTCGCGGTCCAGGCTGCAGGCTGCGCGCCGATCGTCAAGGCGTTCGACGACGGGGTCGAGCATGCCGAGCGCTGGGAGAATGCCGAGACGATCGCAGCGGGCATCCGCGTGCCCCGCGCGGTCGGCGATTTCCTGATCCTGCGCGCGGTGCGCGAAAGCGGCGGCAAGGCGCTGGCGGTGGGCGATGACGCGATCGAGCGCGCGGTGGTGCAGGCGGCCAAGCAGGATGGGCTGCTGCTCTGTCCCGAAGGCGGCGCGACGCTGGCGGCCTATCACGATGCGCTCGCCGCCGGTCTTGTCGGCAAGAGCGATCGGGTGGTGCTGTTCAACTGCGCGACGGGGCTCAAATACCCGATGCCCGACGATTCCCGCACGCTCGACCGCCACGCGCCGATCGATTTCGACGCGCTTTAGGTTATTCCATCGTCATTCCCGCGAACGCGGGAATCCCGCTTTGTCCCTAAAGCCTGGCGCAAGAGCGGGACCCCCGCTTTCGCGGGGGTGACGGTGACGGATTCGAAATCGAAGGCTTAAAGCGGAAACGCCTGGCGGATCGCGAGCAGCCGGCGCAGCGCGCGGCCCAGCGGCAGTTCCTCGGACATGCCCATGCCGCCGTGCAGCTGGATCGCCTGCTTGCCGACCTCGACCCCGTCCTCGCTGACCGCGCGATAGGCGGCGCGCGCGGCGCGGGTGGCGGCTTCGGCATCGCCCGCCAGATCATGCGTCACCGCCTCATAGACCAGCGAGCGCGCCTGATCGAAGGCGACCTGCATGTCGACCATGCGATGCTGGAGCACCTGGAACGAGGCGAGCGGCACGCCGAACTGCTTGCGATCCATGGTATAGGCCTGGGTGGCGAGGCACACCCGGCGCATGATGCCGGTGCCTTCGGCCGCGAGCAGCAGCCGCGCCTTGTCGATCACCTTTTCCAGCGCCTCGGCGGCCGCGCCGGGGCCGAGCAGCAGAGCGTCCGCGCCGAGCGTCGCGCCGTCGAGCTTCACATCGGCGACCCAATGGTCGTCGCGCAGGCGATAGGGGGTGACCGTGACGCCCGCGCCGTCGGCGGGGACGAGGAACAGGCCGAGGCCCGCCGAACCGCTGCCCGGCTCGCCCTCGATCCGCGCGAGCACGATGATCGTTTCGGCCGCCGCCGCACCATGGGCGAGCGACTTGTGGCCGGTGAGCGTCCAGCCGTCGCCGCTATTGCTGGCGGTGGCTTCGCAATACCAGATGTCGTGCCGCGCGCGGGGCTCGTGCAGCGCCACGCCGACCGGCGCACCGCCCGAGACGATGCCCTCGATCAGGTCGCTGCGGCTCTGCGTTTCCGGGCTGGCGGCGATCAGGCCCCCGGCGAGGATGGTGCTCGCGAGTACGGGTTCGACCACCAGGCCTTCGCCCAGCACCTCGAACAGGCTGACGCAATCGCCCAGGCCCGACTGGCCCTCGGCCTGCAGACCGCCATCGGCTTCGGAAAAGGGCAGCATCAACCAGCCGGCCTCGGCCATCTCGGACCAGAGCGCGGTGTTGAGCGGGCTCTCGCCCATCTGGCCGAGCTTGTCGTCGGCATAATGTTTCTGGGTGAAGCGGCGGGCGCTGTCGATCAGCAACTGCTGGTCATCATTGGGTGCGAACATGGAGAATGCGTCCTTGCACTATGTCCGTGTGTCCCGAGCCCTTCGACTGGCTGGCAAGCCAGCCGCTCAGGGTAAACTTAAATCGAGGGACGTGCGCACACGTGTCTCGACTTCGCTCGACACAAACGGGTTAGGTATTGGCTAATAATTGCGAAGGCGATCAGATCCCTGCGGCCATCATCTTGGCGAGAATGTTCTTCTGCACCTCGTTGGTGCCGCCATAGATCGACTGGGCGCGGCCGAAGAGGAAGACCGACATCGCGTGCTCGCCTTCCTGGCCATAGGGATGGACCGGATCGTTCGCCGGACGCGGCAGCGCGGCAGGACCCGCAATGTCCAGCGCCAGTTCGGACACGTCCTGCGACAGCTCGGTACCGAGCAGCTTCAACGGCGCGACCAGCCGCATCGCCTCGGCCGACTGGCTCGGTGCCTCGAGCGCGCGCGCCTCGAGCGCCGCCAGCTTGGCGAGCCGCTGTTCGAGCGAGTCCAGCCTCTGCGCGATCACCGGATCGTTGATTGGCGGGTTGATGAAATGGCTGGCCGAGCTTGCCCATTCGCGCAGACGGATCAGGTCGCCGGTGGTGCGGGCGACCCCGGCAATGCCGGCGCGCTCGTTGCCGAGCAGGAACTTGGCATAGGTCCAGCCGTCATTCTCGTTGCCGACAAGGTTCTTCACCGGCACGCGCACATCGGTGAAGAACACCTCGTTCAAGTGGTGCATCCCGTCGATCGTGCGGATCGGACGCACCTCGATGCCGGGCGTGTTCATGTCGATGAGCAGGAACGAGATGCCGTTCTGCTGCTTCACCTCGGTGTTGGTGCGCACCAGGCAGAAAATCCAGTCGGCCCAATGGCCCTGCGTCGTCCAGGTCTTCTGGCCGTTGACGACATAATGGTCGCCGTCGCGCACCGCGCGCGTCTTCAGACTGGCAAGGTCCGATCCCGCGCCCGGCTCCGAATAGCCCTGGCACCAGAAACGGGTGCCGTTGAGGATGTGCGGCAGATGCTCGGCCTTCTGCTCTTCGGTACCGAAGGTGTAGATGACCGGGCCTACCATGGTCAGGCCGAACGGGCTGTAGGACGGTGCGCCCGCCTTGGTCGATTCATCGGCAAAGATGCGCTTCTTGGCGAGCGACCATTCGCAGCCGCCATATTGCTTGGGCCAGCCGGGCGCGCCCCAGCCGCGCTTGGCACGGACGCCCTGCCACCAGGCCGTCAGCTCCTTGCTGCTGTTGGCAAAGCCATCGGCAGCGAAGCGCTTTTCGGGCGGCAGCTCGGCATCGAGAAACGCGCGAACCTCGGCGCGGAAGCTCTCCAGGTCTTCGTCTTCGGTCATGATCCTCACCTTGTCCTGAACGGGATTGTTGGGCGCTAATCTGCACCGCCACCACCCAAATGCAAGCCGCGATGCCAAGAAACTGACGCATTGGCGCGATAGCATGATAGGCTTGGCAATGCGGTACCGGAGCTGACGCTACGGCGCACTAAGGTCAGGCGAAAGGACGCAGGAAATGGGCAATTCGGCACCCGGCGCGCAGCCGGTCGACAGCAGCGATCCCTATGCCCGGCTGGAACAGACCTTCCCGGTGCTGAGCGAGGACATGGCTGGCCGAATCGCGCGTTTCGGGCATCGCGAGACGCTGGCCGACGGCGATCATGTCTTCCATCGCGGCGAGCGCGGAGTCGATTTCTTCCTGGTCGGATCGGGCGAGATCGAGATCATCGATCATGGCGATCATGGCGAGGAGGGCATCGTCCACCGCCATTGCGCGCGCCAGTTCACCGGCGAGCTCGACCTGTTCAACGACCGCAAGATCCTGGTCAGCGGGCGCGCTGTGGGCCCGACCGAAGTGATCCGGGTCAAGCGCGCCGATTTCCGGCGGCTGATCGTCGCCGAACCCGATATCGGCGAGATCATCATGCGCGCCTTCATCCTGCGCCGGGTCGCGCTGATGCAGCACCAGCAGGGCGCAGTGACCCTGGTCGGCCCGGCGCGCAGCGCGGACACGGTCCGGATCAACGCGTTCCTGACGCGCAACGGCTATCCGCACCGAACGATCGATTCGTCGACCGACCCCGATGCGGCGGCGTTTCTCGAAGGCTTCGGCCTCAGCGATGCCGATCTTCCGGTGGTGATTTCCGAAGAGCAGATCCTGCGCAACCCCAGCACGCACGATCTCGCCGATGCGCTGGGCGTCGCGGTGGCGATCGACCAGCAGCGGCTGCACGACCTGATCGTGGTGGGGGCAGGACCGGCAGGGCTGGCAGCGGCGGTCTATGCCGCGTCCGAAGGGCTCGATACGCTGATCATCGAATCGACCGCGCCCGGCGGCCAGGCGGGGACCAGCAGCAAGATCGAGAACTATCTGGGCTTTCCCACCGGCATTTCGGGCCAGGCGTTGGCAGGCCGCGCGCAGGTCCAGGCGCAGAAATTCGGCGCGCGGCTCGCGGTCTCGCGCGCGGCGACCGGGCTCGATTGCAGCGGCGGTCATTTTCGGCTGCAGCTCGAGGACGGCACGGTGGCCGAGGCGCGCGCGGTGGTCGCGGCGACTGGCGCGCGCTATCGCAAGCTTGACCTCCCCGACTATGCCCGGTTCGAAGGCGCGGGCGTCTATTATGCCGCGACCGCGATGGAGGCCCAGCTCTGCGCGAACCGCCCGGTCGTGGTGGTCGGCGGCGGCAACTCGGCGGGGCAGGCGGCGGTCTATATGTCGCGCTTTGCCGCGCATGTGCACATCCTGGTGCGCAGTGAAGGGCTGGCCGCGACCATGTCGAGCTATTTGATCGACCGGATCATGGCCTCGGACGCGATCACGCTGCACCCCTATAGCGAGGTCACCGCGCTCACCGGCGACACGCATCTGGAAGGGCTCGCCTGGCGCGACCGGCGCAGCGGCGAGGAGATGCAGATCGAGGCGGGCGCGCTGTTCGTGATGATCGGCGCGCAGCCCTGTTCGGACTGGTTACAGGGTTGCGCGAAGCTCGACGATGCCGGGTTCATCCTGACCGGCGACGGCTGCTCACCGTTCGAGACCAGCCGCCCCGGCCTGTTCGCGGTGGGCGATGTCCGCTCGGGCTCCGTCAAGCGCGTCGCCTCGGGCGTCGGCGAGGGATCGGTGGTGATCCAGGCGGTCCACCGCTTCATCGAGCGGCAGAAGACCGACGCAATGGGCTGTGGCGCGAAGTAAATCCTCCCCCAGCAAGCTGTGGGAGTATCTTGCAGGCCTCATCGATCCTTGTACTCCGGCGCCCGTTTTTCCATGAATGCCCGCCGCGCCTCGGCATAATCCTCGGTCATGCTGAGCAGGATCTGCTGGCGATCCTCGAGCGCCAGCGCCGCCTCGAAGCCGGGCGCGTCGATATTGCGGTTGAGCGCGTCCTTGCTGAGCCTCAGCCCCATCGGGCTGGCGAGCAGCATGTCGGCCGCGAGTGCCTCGGCTTTGGCAAGCATGTCCTCTGGCGAGGCGATCTCGCTGACGAACCCGGCGGCCAGCGCGCGCTCGGCCCCGACGAAGCGGCCCGACAGGATCATCTCGGCCGCGAGCGAACTGCCCACCAGCCGGGGCAGGAAATAGCTCGAGCCCATGTCGCAACCGCCAAGGCCGATGCGGATATAGGCGGCGTTCATGCGGAAATCGGGGGTGCAATAGCGCACGTCGCTCGACAGCAGCAGCGACATGCCGCCGCCGCACGCCGCGCCTTGCGCACAGGCGATGATCGGCTGCGGGCAGGCGCGCATCAGCTGCATCACCGTGGCGATCGCGCGCTGGGTGCGCCAGCCGCCATGCACCGCGCCTTCGCCCTCGCGCGGGCTCCAGCCCTTGAGGTCGAGCCCGGCGCAGAACGCCCGGCCCTCGGCGCGCAGGATGACGACGCGGACTGCGTGCCGGTCCTGGAGCCCGCGGAAATAGTCCTGCAGCGCCATGATCATCGGCTCGTCCATGGCATTGAGCGCTTCCGGGCGATTGAGCGTCACAGTCTCGATCGCGCCCTGGGTAGTGATCACAATCGGGTTGCTCATCGGCCCCTTGTCCTCTCCTGCCGCCAGATGCCCCGTAATGGGCCGCAGCGGTCTTGCTATGGTTAATCCGGTTTCAAGCTTCTGCTCGCCGGGCTAGACGCCATGGCCTGCCGAAAATGGCAATCCTACGTCAACCAGAAAGGTGTCCTGCCGCAATGCTGTCCTCGATCACCCAGCGCCTCAGGGGCCGGTCCGCCGGTGAGATCGTGCGGCTGATCGGGCACAATATCGTCTATCATGCCCGCGCGATGACACCCCAGGCGCGGCAGCGGGACCGCAGCTTCCAGGCGTTCGACGAGCAATGGGGCACCGATACCTTCGCGATGCGCGAGCTGCACACGCTCAGCGTCGATCCGGCGCTTGCGGCGCATGCCCGGCGCTATCAGGCGAGCAACGGCGCCAACATGCCGGTCTGGTTTGCCGACCTGAAGGTCGATTTCGCGCGCACCGCGTTCATCGATTATGGCTGCGGCAAGGGGCGCGCGGTGCTCGAGGCGGCGCGCTTCCCCTTCGCCCGCGCGATCGGCGTCGAATTCGCGCCCGAGCTGGTCGATATCGCGCTGAGCAACCGCGAGATCATGGCGAGCAAGGGCGCGCTCGTGGCACCGACGCAGTTCCTGTGCATGGATGCGGCGCGCTACCAGCCACCTGCCGATCTCGATCTGGTTTGTTTCTTCTACGATCCTTTCGATGATAGCGTGATGGCGCCGGTGGTCGACAGGCTCACCGCGCTGACCCAGCCGGTGTCGGTCATCTATCTGGAGCCCCATTGCATCGGGCAGTTCCGCCGATCGGGCCATTGGGCCGAGGGGCAGAGCGTGGACAATCTGGTGCTGCGCAATCCGGCTGCGCAGGCGCTCTGACGCTGCGGCGCCTGTCGCCTGGATACGGTGGTTAATCGGCATCTCATCTTCAAAATCATGACCTTAAGTCGTCATTCACTTGCCTTTTGTCTGTGGCAATGCTTAATCATCGCCAGGGGCGAGGTTTGCTGATTTCATAATGAAGCGGTTTATCCTTGCGGGTTTTCGCGCTGGACGATCGTCCGGTTTCGCGGTCTGTGATCCGGTGCACTTTGCCGGACGCAGGGGCTGCTAACCGGTCGTTCCCGCGCGGATTCTCGACGTTCCGAGGCGGGGTCGCACCCTCTCAATCCCTTCGGGGTAGTGGAACATTTGAACCGCATGGCGATGTGGCGGACTTGGGGCAGGATGCGCGGTCGGCAGGCCGTGATGGCCCGTGCGTGCCTTTCAGCTTTTGGGGCAGCCTTGCTGCTTCCCGCGCCGCTGGCAGCGCAGGCGCTGCCTGGCCCCGTGCGCCCTCCCGCCGGAACGTTCGAGCGCGAGAACCGCGCCGCCGAGGTGCCGCTTTCGACCCCGCGCACTCCCTTCACCATCGATCGCCCGCGCACCGACCCGAACAGCGTCGACGATACCCAGAAGGTGCGCGTCACGAAATTCCGCATCACTGGCTTCAACTATCTTGACGAGGATCGGCTGCAGGCGCCGCTCAAGCCGTTCCTGGGCCAGGATCTGACGCTCGCCGACATCTATCGCGCCGCCGACCTGCTCACCCGCGTCTATGCCGACGCCGGTTTTGCATTGTCCTTTGCCATCGTGCCCGAACAGGAGGTGAAAGACGGTGTCGTCGTGCTGCGAGTGGTCGAGGGCAGCGTCGATGCGCTTGAAATCCAGCTCAAGTCGAGCGCCGGACTGGTGGGCAAGACCCGGCTGACCGAGATGGTGCGTCGCCGCTTCACCCCGCTGATCAAGCGCGGCCCGGTGATGGTCGACGAGCTCGAACGTGCGATCCTGACAACGGGCGACCTCGGCGGTCTCGACGTCTCGGTGGTGGTGCGGCCTTCCGAAGCGACGCCGGGCGCGGCCAATCTGCTGGTGGTGGTCAATCTCGATCCGCTCGAGGTCGAGGCGCAGTTCGACAACCGCATCCGCGACAATCTGGGCGAGCGGCGGTATCGCGCCGGGGTGACCGCCAACTCGGTGCTGGTGCCGGGCGACCGTCTGGTGGCCGATGTCCGCGCGACGCTGCCGACCGACGGCTTCGTTTCGGGCTTCGTCCAGTACAGCGCGCCGATTACCGATGATGGCCTCACCGGAACGGTGAGCTATTCGCGGGCGCGATCGCGCGCGGTGCGCGGTTTCCTGTCGATCCTGCAGTTCCGGGGCGAGGAAGAGGTGATCCGCGCAGGGCTCAGCTATCCGCTGCGCCGCACGCGCAATTCCAGCCTGATCGTCGGGCTGGAAGGGACCGCGATCAATTCGGACAGCGGCATTTTCGGCGTCACGCTGATCGACGACCGCAGCCGCTTCTACGAGCTGTACGGCAGCTATGACTGGGCCGCCGCCGATGGCAGCATCGGGCTGTTCCGGCTGGGATTGTCGCAAGGCATCAACGGCCTGGGCGCGACCGGGCGGTTCAATCCGCTGCGCAGCCGGACGCTGGGCGATCCCGAATTTACCGCGCTCAACGGCTCGCTGGTGTGGACCGCACCGCTGTATGGCACGACGCGCGTGCGGGTGAATGCCGAAGCGCAGATCGGGCTGAATGGCGGCGCATCGGCCTCGCGCGAATGCAATTTCGGCGGCGACCAGTTCGGCCGCGCCTATGATTATGGCGCGGCGGGCGGCGACCATTGCATCAATGTCGCCATGGAAGTGAACGATCGGCTGAGCGTCGGCGGCGTGACCGTCCAGCCCTTCCTGTTCGTCGATGCGGGCATATTGCGCCAGAGCGGGCGGCTCGATTTTGCCGAGCTGCGCGTGACGGAACTGTGGTCGGCGGGCGGCGGATCGCGCATCGCCCTGCCTTACGGCCTGTTCGGTGAAATCTATGCCGCCTGGCCCGGCAAGTCGCGCTTCACCCCCGATGGCAGCAACGATCCGCGCATCTTCTTCTCGATCGGAGCGACGCGATGAGCCTGTATCGCAAACGGGGCCAGGGGGCGCGGACGATGCCGGGTTGGCGCGTCGCATTGCGGACGGGCGCGGCGGGTCTTGCCATTGCCTCTGCCCAGGCCGCCTATGCCAATCCCAGTGGCGGACAGGTGGTGGCCGGCCAGGCGACGATCAATGGCCAGGGCACTGGCCGCGTGCGCATCGACCAGTCGAGCGACCGCGTGGTCATCAACTGGAACAATTTCTCGATCGATGCGGGCGAGGGGGTCGATTTCCGCCAGCCCAACGCCCGATCGATCGCGCTCAACCGGGTGACCGGGCCAGAGATCAGCCAGATCCTGGGCGAGCTGACCGCCAACGGCCAGGTCTATCTGATCAACGGCAACGGCATCGTCTTCGGCAAGGATGCCAAGGTCGATGTCGCGGGGCTGGTCGCGACCAGCGCGGACATCGGCAACGAGGCGTTCATGGCGGGCGGGGCGCTGCGCTTCGGCACGCCGGGCCGCGCGGGCGCCAGGATCACCAACCATGGCAATATCACGGTACGTGATGCGGGCATTGCCGCATTTGTCGCGCCGCAAGTGGCCAATGACGGCATCATCACCGCGCATATGGGGCGCATCGCCTTTGGCGGCGCACAGGCGTTCACGCTCGACCTGCATGGCGACAATCTGATCCGCTTCCAGGTCGGCGATGCGGTGACGAAGCTCGACGACAAGGGCGCACTGGTCGGCGTCGACGGTGTCGTCGATGCGCGCGGCGGATCGGTGCTGATCACGGCATCGGCGGCACGCGATCTGGTCAACCAGTCGGTGCGCATCGGCACGCCCCAGGCGGCGAGCATGCAGACCGGGCCCGATGGCAAGGTGTCGCTGGTCGCGGCCAAGGTCGCGATCACCGCGCCGGGCGAGGTGCAGGTGGGCCGGAATGTCGCGATGGACCTGTCGTCCGCAACCAATGCGGCGCCCGCGGGAAGCGCCAAGGGCAAGGGCGGCAAGGCCAGCGATACGGAGAACGCGATCGGCTGGGTCAGCTCGCTGAATGGCGACGGCAGCGCGCCGGGCCAGGCGATGGCGGCGAGCGGCAGCGGCGGCACGCTGACGATCCGCGCGGCGCGGACGATCCTCGACGGTACGATCAACCTCGACGGCAGCAAGACAGGCGGCACCGCGCATATCACGGGCAGCGATTTCCTGTCCTTCGGCTCGATCCTGTCGGCCAGCGGTGTCGATGCGGGCGGCAAGATCCAGCTCGATGCGGGCGGCTTCTCGCTCGCCGGGCGGATCACGGTCAACGCCGCGCTCGGCAAGGGCGGCAGCGTCGATATCAGGACGACGCGCCGCGCGATCGACACCGGCGACGCGTTCATCGATGCAAGCGGCCTGCACGGCGGGTCGATCCGCTATGTCTCGGATGACCAGATCATCTCGTCGGGCAAGTTCCGCGCGTCGGGCAGCCATGGCTTTGGCGGAAATATCGATGTCAGCGCGCCTAGGCTCGACCTTTTCTCGGCGCAATTCTATGCCCAGGGCGGCATTCGTGGCGGCCGGGTACGGCTGGGCGGCGAGTTCCAGGGCGGCAGGAACCTCACCACCGACGAACTGCCCAACGCGCTCAGGCTGGTGGCGACTGATGCGGTGACGATCGACGTTTCGGCGATCGGCATGCGCGGCAATGCGGGCGAGATCGTCATCTGGTCGGACGAGAAGACGACGTTCCTGGGCAATGCAATCGCGCGCGGCGGGATGGTCGGCGGGGTCGGCGGGCAGATCGAGATATCGGGCAAGGAAACGCTGGTCTATCGCGGCACGGTCGAAACCGCGCGCGACGGCCAACGCGGCGGCACGCTGCTGCTTGACCCCAAGAACATCATTATCGCCGATGCCAGCAACGCGCCCAGCCAGTACGGGCTGGTGCTTCAGGCCTTTGCCAGCAATTTCCCGGCGCAGGTCGTGCCCGCCCCGGGGATCGAGGCAGGCGATGGCTTTGGCGTCTCGGTTTCGCTCAATGGCAACCGGCTCGCGGTCGGCGCGCCGGGGGATCGCGGCGCGACCAATGGCCTGACAGATGTCGGCGCGGTCTATCTCTTCACCTTCGCCAACAGCGCGTTCTCGACGCCTGTCCTGAGCGCGGTCATCGGCTCCGGCTATACCGGCGGCAACAACATTTCGGTCGGAGCGCTGGAGGCTGATGACCGGTTCGGTTACGCCGTCTCGCTCTCTTCACTCAGCCTTGCGGTGGCGGCGCGCAATGATGATGGCGCCAACAACGCGACGACCGATTCCGGCGCCGTATATCTCTTCACCTTCTCGAATCTCAGCTTTGGCGGCGGGCAGTTGGCGGGCGTGCTGGGGGCGGGCTATTCCGGGCCTGCCAGCCTCGATGTCGCGAACCTGGGCGCGGGGGACCTGTTCGGGAC
Organism: Blastomonas ursincola; assembly: GCF_013607875.1. Taxonomy (GTDB): domain Bacteria; phylum Pseudomonadota; class Alphaproteobacteria; order Sphingomonadales; family Sphingomonadaceae; genus Blastomonas; species Blastomonas ursincola. Next base: position 10,945 of record NZ_VDES01000004.1, on the reverse strand, counting down.
ATCATTGTCGCTCACTTCCGGCCGGCTCGCGGTCGGTGCGCTGTTCGACGATGGCGCGACCGACAGCACCAATGATGCGGGCGCGGTCTATCTGTTCAGCTTCGCCGGGCCGGATTTTGCAACGCCTGTCCTCGAAGCGATCGTCGGCCAAGGCTATTCGGGCGGCAAGAACGTCAACCTCGCGCTCGATGTCGATGACTATTTCGGCAGTGCGGTAGCGCTCGATGGCAACCGGCTCGCGATCGGCGCCGTGTTCGATGACGGCCAGGGCAATGTCGGCTTCAGCCATGGCGCGGTCTATCTGTTCACCTTCGAGGATTCGGAATTCAACTCCGGCAATCTCGAAGCCATTCTTGGCCACCAATATTCTGGGGCCAAGGATCTCGCGATCAGCTTCCTCGAGCCGTCCGACCATTTCGGCAACGCGCTGTCGCTCGAAGGCAATCGCCTGGCGGTGATCGCCCAGCTGGACGACGGCCGCGAAAACGGCGTCACCGATTCAGGCCTGGCCTATCTGTTCACCTTTGCCGACGATGCGTTTTCGGGCGTTCAGTTGGTCGGGCGGATCGGTGCCGATTACGGAGCCTTGGGCGGCAACAACCTGTCGGTCAGCGGGCTGCAGTTTGGCGACACGCTGAGCAGCCTGTCGCTATTTGGCAACCGTCTGGTCATCGGCGTGGCCAATGACGACAGCCGAACCGATGTGGCCACCGATTCGGGCGCGGTGTACCTTTTCACCTTCGGCGACGACCGGTTCGGCGATGGCAGGCAGGTCGGCATTCTCGGCGCAGGATATACCTCGCTTTTCGGCCTGTCGCTGCTGGGCAATGGCCTGGAAGAGCAGGACAATTTCGCAACGGCGGTCTCGCTGGACCGCAACCGGCTGGCGGTCGGCGCGCGGTTTGACGATGGCGCGACCAACACCCGGTCCGATTCGGGCGCCGTCTACCTCTTCACCTTCGGCGATGCGTTGTTCAGCGCGCCGGTGCTGCAGTCGATCATCGGATCGGGCTATAGCGGCGGCAAGAATGTCTCGGTCGGGCGGCTCGAGGCGGACGACCTTTTCGGGTCCTCGGTCTCGCTGGACGGAACGCGGCTCGCGGTCGGGGCGATCGGTGACGATGGCACCGCGATCGCGCAGGGCGATGCCGGTGCCGTCTATCTCTTCACCTTTGCCGACGCCTCGTTTTCGGGTGGCGTCCTGGCGCGTGTGCTCAGTTTCGAGAGCTTCAACGGCAGCGCCATCAACAGCGAAGGGGCGTTGTTCGGCAGCGCGGTCGCGCTTTCGGGGAACATTCTTGCGGTCGGCGCGGCGGGCGACAACGGTTTTGGCGGATCGGACATCGAAGCGGGTGCGGTCCATATCTTCGACATGGGCGATGCGGGCTTTTCCGCGACGCCGCAGCGGCTTGCCACTCTGGGTCTGGGCTATGGATCGGGCGGCCCCAACGATATCGCGGTTCCGGGGCTTGAGACCGGGGACCGGTTCGGCACCTCACTCTCGCTCGACGGCCTGAGGCTGGCGATCGGCGCGCCGAATGACGACGGGGGCAGCACCCCGATCTTCGATTCCGGTGCCGTCTATGTCTACAGCTTTGCGGCCGGCGATTTCAGCGGTGGCACGCTGGAGGCGCGGCTGGGCACCTTTTATACCGGGCTGAACGATTTCGACACCAATGGGGCGGCGGGCGATTTGTTCGGCCAGTCGGTGGCGCTGCGCGGAGTGCAGCTCGTCGTCGGCGCGGTGGGCAATGACGGGCGCAACGGTACGCAGAATAATGCCGGCGCAGTCTATCTGTTCACCACCTCCTCCGGCTTTACCGACATCAGCCAGGCCGGGATCATCGGGGTCGATTATCTCGGCTCGGCACGGGATTTCGACCTGAAGCTCGCCAAGGGGGAGCAGTTCGGTGCGGCGGTGGCGTTCGACGGCGAACGGCTGGTGGTCGGCGCATCGGGCAATGCCGGCCGCAACGGCAGCGCGCCGGGATCGGGCGCAGCCTATCTGTTCACCTTTGCCGGTACCGATTTCGGCAATACCCGGCTGATCGACAAGTTGGGCGCGGGCTATACCGGGTTCAGCAACCTCTCGGTGCCCGGGCTCGAACCGGGTGACGAATTCGGCTTCGCCGTTTCGCTCGACGGCAATCGGCTCGCGGTCGGGGCTCCTGGCGATCGCGGCGCCTTCAACAGCCTCAGCTTTTCCGGTGCAGTCTATCTGTTCAGTTTCGCCGATCTGGCTTTCGGCGCGCCCGTGCTCGAAGCGGTCATCGGGCTGGACTATAGCGGCGGAAAGAACCTGTCGGTACCGATCAACGGGTTCGAACAGTTCGGCTCGTCGGTCTCGCTCGATGGGCTGCAGCTGGCGGTTGGCGCGCCGGGCAACGCGGGCGCGCTGGGCTCGGCGGGTGCCGCAGGCGCGGTCTATCTCTTCAATTTCACCGACCTGCTTTTCTCCGGCGCTTCGCTGCAGGCCACCATCGGGCTGGGCTATGCGGGTGCCCGGGATATCGATCTGACGCAGCTCGCCACGGATGACGCCTTTGGCCGATCGGTCGCGCTGAGCGGAACCCGGCTCGCCGTGGGTGCGCCCGGCGATGACGGGCTGGGCGGCAGCGCCGTGGATTCGGGTGCAGTCTATCTGTTCAGCTTCGCCGATGCCCAGTTCAACAGCGGTATCTTCGAAGGCACGATCGGGTTCGGCTATCAGGTCGGTGCCAAGGACCTGGACATCAATCGCCCTGATACGCAGCTGGAAGCGGGCGATGCATTCGGCACCAGCGTGGCGTTCGACGGATTGAGACTGTTGGTGGGCGCGCCGGGCGATCGGGGGCTAGGCAACAACCTGGCCAATGCGGGTGCCGTCTATAGCATCGCCTTCAACGATGCGGTCTTCAACCTGCCCCAGCTGATCGGCATCATCGGCTCGGGCTATGGCGAGAGCAACGACACCGATATTTCGTTTCTTGGCGCTGCCGACCAGTTCGGGGCGGCGGTATCCGCCTCGGGAGGTCGGCTGGTGGTCGGCGCGCCCGGTGACAGCGGTGCTGACGATTCGGTCGGGGGTTCGGGCAAGGCCTATCTGTTCTCGCTGTCGAACGGCACCTATACCCAGATCGGCGCAATCGGCAGGGGCTATGGCGGCGATCTCGATCTGCCGCTGGGCCAGCTGCAAACCGGCGACGGTTTCGGCAACGCGCTCTCGCTCAACCAGAACCGGCTGGTGGTCGGCGCATCGGGCGACATGGGCGCGGCCAACAAGGATTTCGGGCTCGGCGCGGTCTATCTGTTCGCGTTCACCGGCGGCAATTTCGCCAACCTTTCCTATGCCGGGACATTCGGCCGCGGCTACGGCAGCCCGCAGAACGTATCGGTGCCGGAAGTCTTCCCCAACGACGGCTTCGGCACCGCCGTCTCGCTGACGGCAGAACTGCTCGCCATCGGCGCGCCCGGAGACCGCTCGGCTGACGTCAATGGCACCGATATCGGCGCGGTCTATCTGTTCACCTTCGCCGGTGCCAATTTTGCCGCGCCGACGCTCAAGGGCATATTGGGCAAGGGTTATACCGGCGCGGGCAATTTCGATGTTGCAGCGTTGCAGGATGGCGACCGGTTCGGCAGCAGCGTCTCGCTCGGTGGGTTCAACCCCGATCTGCTGGCGGTCGGTGCACCGGGAGACGATGGCGCCGATGATCTGTCGCCCGATGCGGGCGCGGTTTATCTTTTCCGGTTCGATCCCGGTTTGAACAATCCGGTGCTGGAGGCGACGATCGGCCGCGATTACGGCGGCGGAAAGAATGTCGGGCTGCTCAATCTGGGGCCGGGCGATGCCTTTGGCAGCGCGGTGTCGCTGCGCTTCAATCAGCTCGTGGTCGGGGCTCCCGGGGACGATGGCGGATCGAACAATTTCATCGATTCCGGCGCGGTCTATTCGCTGAAATTCTCGAACACGATCGATTTCAGCGGCCCTGTTCCGGTGTTCAACTATTTCGAATCCGGCAGCCTGATTGGCGTCTATGGCGCGGACTATTCCGGTACCGATCTTCTGGCGATCGGCAATCTGGAGGCGGGCGACCGTTTCGGAAGCTCGGTGTCGCTCGACGGCTTCAACCTGGCCGTCGGCGCCGTTGGCGATGACGGAACCAGCAACGCGCTCGGCGATGCGGGCGCGGTCTATCTGCTGAACTTTGCCGACAGCAATTTCGGATTGCCGACACTGCTCGGTACGCTCGGCAGCGGCTATATTGGGGGACCAAGCGATTTTTCAGTGGGCGAGCTTGACGGTGCCAACGGCTTTGGCGCTTCGGTTTCGCTGTTGAACAACCGGCTGGCCGTGGGCGCGCCCGGTGACAGCGGGTCTTCCGGCGGTGGTCTCGATCGTGGTGCGGCCTTCCTGTTCGCCTTTGCCGGTGCCGCGCTGGAAAGCCCCACGCTGGAGGCCGTCATCGGCTCGGGCTATATCGGTCCGTCGGCTCTGCCGGTCGTCGGCCTGTTTGACGGCACCCGCTTCGGTGCGGCGATAACGCTCGAATCCAACCGGCTGATCATTGGTGCGGCGGGGGACAGCGGCAATGGCGTCGGTCCATCGGCCGGAGCCGCCTATCTGTTCACCTTCAACGGCCCGTTTTTCGCCAACCTCGAGCTCGCCGGGATCATCGGAGGGGCCTATGCCAACGGTCCGACATATTCGCTCGCCGCGCAGGGCATAAACCGTAACCCGCCCGAGAATATCGGCAATTCCGTCTCGCTGGACGGCCAGCTGCTCGCGATCGGCTCGCCGTTCGACAATGGCGCGTCCGGCCTCACCACCGGCGCGGGTGCGGTCTATCTGATCAGCTTCTCGAATGCGCCGGGCCTCAACCTCACGGCACCCGTGCTCGAAGGCGTGATCGGGTCGGGCTATACCGGCGGGAAGAACCTGTCGCTGGCCGGTCTGCAGGCCGGCGACAATTTCGGCGCTTCGGTCTCGCTGTCGGGGTCGTTCCTTGCGGTGGGGGCGCCGGGCGATGACGGCGGGCAGGACGATGTCGCCGATGGCGGCGCCGTCTATACCTTCGCGTTCCAGTCCGGGGCCTTCGAAAACCTCTCGTCGTTCAGCACGGTCGGCAACGGATATGGCGGCGTCAACGATCTGGACGTCGCGCTGGAGGCTGGGGACAGATTCGGTTCTGCCGTCGCCATTTCGCTCACCAACCTGCTGGTCGGGGCACCGTTCGACGATGGCCTGGGCAACGCCGTGGGCGATTCGGGCGCGGTCTATCTGTTGCTGCACAGCCCGTTTGTGGGTGCAGGCGGTGTCATCGGCACCATCGGTGCGGGCTATGGCGGGCTCAACAGCCTGAACCTCGGCGCGCTCGATCCCGGCGACAATTTCGGTTCATCGCTGTCGATGGATATCGTCGCGCGGCAGCTCGCTGTCGGTGCGCCGCGCGACGAGGGGGCGGGCAATATCGGCGGCAGCCTGAGCGCCATCGGTGCGGTCTACACCTTCACCTTTGCCGACAGCCAGGCAGGCGGCGTCGCGCAGGTCGGAGTCATCGGTCGCGGCTATACCGGGGCGAATGACGGCGATCCCGGATCGCTCGACAATGGCGACCTTTTCGGCAGCGCCGTTTCCCTCAACGCCGGGCGGCTGGCGATCGGTGCGCCGGGCGATCAGGGCGCGGGCAATCTCTTCCAGTTCGGCGCCGGTGCCGTCTATCTCTACGGCTTTGCCAATGCCCTGCTGGCCAGCCCACTGCAGCGCTCGATCATCGGCAACGGCTATGTCGGCACGGTCAATGGGGCGCAGCAGATCTCGGTACCGGTGGAAGAAGGCGACAATTTCGGCGCTGCCGTCTCGCTGTTCGGCACCAGCCTCGCCGTCGGCTCGCCAGGGGATGACGGCCCCGCCAACAGCCAGCCGAACAGCGGCGCGGTGCAGTTCTTCCAGTTCAGCGATGCCGCGTTCGGCAGCGGCCGCCTGACCGGCACGATCGGCGCCGACTATCGCGCTTCGGTGGGGCTGGACCTGACGGCACCTGCCGCGCCATCGTTTGCGCAGCTCGGTGCAGGCGACGGTTTCGGCAATGCGGTTTCGCTCGATGGAGTCCGCCTCGCGATCGGGGCCCGGGGCGATGACGGTTCGATCGACGGCCTGATCGATGCGGGCGCGGTCTATCTGTTCACCTTCACCGATTTCCTGTTCGGGGGCGCGACCCTGCAATCGGTGATCGGCCATGGCTATGTCGGCGGCAAGAACCTGTTCGTCACGCAGATCGAGGGGGGAGACCGTTTCGGATCCTCGGTTTCGCTCGACGGCAACCGTCTGGCTGTCGGCGCACCCAATGATGCGGGCGCCGGTAACACGGCCGGTTTTGCCGGCGCCGTCTATCTATTCAGCTTCTCCAACGCCCAGTTTTCCGGTGGAGCGCTCGAAGCCATTGTCGGCCTGGACTATGGGGGCGGCAAGAATATCGGCCTGGCCGATCTCCAGGCCAATGACCGCTTCGGCACATCGGTTTCGCTCGATGGCAACCGATTGGCGGTTGGGGCCGATGGCGACGACGCCGCAGGCAATCCCCCCGCGCTCGAGCGCGAGACCGGGGCGGTCTATCTGTTCACTTTTGCCGATTCGCTGTTCCAGGGCGGTGCGCTGCAGGCCATTGTCGGGCTCGGCTTCGATGCCGGTGGCAACGACCTGGATATCGCGCTCGACGATTTCGACCGGTTCGGCTCGTCGGTGGCGCTCGATGGCACGCGTCTGGTGGTCGGTGCGCTTGGCGATGACGGCAACGGCAACAGCCTGATCAGCCCGGGTGCGGTCTATCTGTTCACTTTTGCGGATCTCGCCTTTTCCGGTGGAATCCAGCGCGGCATCGTCGGCGCCGGCTATAATGGGCCTGGGGATGTCGACACGGCGCTGACGCCATTCGGCATGGGGGACGGAAGCTTTTTCGGCCATTCGATTTCGCTCGATGGAGATCGATTGGCCATTGGCGCGCCGAGGCTCACCAGCTCCGCCGCCAGCCCCGTCAGTTCGGGTGCGGTCTATCTGCTGAGCTTTTCCGACAGCAGTTTTGGCGGCGGCACGGTTTCCGAAATCCTGGGCAAGGGATTTGCCAATTTCGGCACCAATCCCGATTTCGACGTCGAGCTGGACGAGCTCGATTTCTTCGGATCGGCGGTGTCTCTCGACAGCGGCCGGCTCGTGGTCGGCGCGCCAGGGGACGACGGCCTCGGCAACCCTGGCAATGTCGATGATTCGGGCGCGGTCTATCTGTTCACCTTTACCGATCTCGATTTCGGCGGCGTGCGGCTGGTCGGTACCATCGGCTCCGGCTATACACGCGGCCTCGGCACGCCGGTCGCGGGCCTTGAACTCGACGACAATTTCGGCGCGGCGGTATCGCTCGACGGCAACCGCCTGGCGGTCGGCGCACCCGGCGATGATGGTGCGGGCATCAACGTTCCCAACGCGGGCGCGGTCTATCTCTTCTCCTTTGCCAATCCCGATTTTGCGGCACCCGTTCTGCAGGGCATCGTGGGACGCGGCTATAGCGGCGGCAAGAATATCGCGGTGAGCGAACTGACGGCGGGGGCGGCCTTTGGCAGCGCAGTTTCGCTCGATGGGACCCGGCTTGCCGTGGGCGCGCCGGGCGATCCGGGCGCAGCGCGCGGCGTTCCCAATTCCGGCGCCGTGTATCTTTTCACCTTTACCGACACCGACTTCAACAGCGGCGGCCTGCTGGGCCAGATCGGTGTTGGCTATGCCGGCGGCAACAATCTCGGGATCAGCCTCGATGCCGACGACAGGTTCGGCAGCGCGGTCTCGCTCTTGGACACCCGGCTGGTCGTCGGGGCGCCGGGCGACGACGGTGCTGGCAATGCGGTCGCCGATAGCGGCGCGGTCTACCTCATCACCTTCACCGATCCTGCCCTGTTCGGAGCGTCGCTGGCGGGAACCATCGGCCGCGGCTATTCGGGAAGCGGCGACCTTGACCTGACGATATTGGACAGCGCGGACCGCTTTGGCGCGTCGCTCTCGCTTGACGGGTTGCGGCTTGCCGTCGGCGCGACCGGCGATGATGGCGCGCTGGGTGGCAGGGTCAGCGCAGGCGCGGTGCATCTGTTCACCTTTGCCGACACTGCCTTTGCGACGCCGACGCTCGCACGCACGCTGGGTGTGGACTATGCCGGGGCCAATGGGGTGCCCACGCTGGACAGTGGCGATCTTTTCGGATCGGCGGTGGCGCTGCGCGGCGAAACCCTGGCGGTCGGCGCGCCGGGCGATCGCGGCGCGGGCAACGAGCAGGCGGGGGTAGGCGCGGCCTATCTCTTTGCTGTGCCCGGCGCGAGCTTTGGCGGCGACCCCTCGCTCACCTCGCGCATCGGCCGCGGGTATAACGGCCCTGCCGATATCAACTTCGGTCCCACAGGCGTTGCCGACCTTTTCGGCAGTGCGCTGTCGCTCGATGGCGGCAGGCTGGTGGTGGGCGCGCCCGGAGACGACGGTCCCGAAGATCGGGTCGGCAATGCCGGGTCGGTCTATTTCTTCAACACCGCCAGCGCGGTCGGGCTGCCGGGCCTCGGCTTCGGTGACGATCCGGGCGGGGATGTGACGATCAGCGCCAGCGCGCTTGCCGCGATCCTTTCGGGCGGAACCGGCGTCACGCTTCAGGCGAACAACGACATCACCGTCAACGCGGCAATTCTGGTCGATAATCCCTCTGGCGATGGCGGCAATCTGCGCCTGGAGGCGGGCCGCTCCATCTTTGTCAACGCCGGGATCACGAGCGATAACGGCAGGGTTGAACTGTTTACCAACAACATCCTGTTCCCCGGTGCCATCGATGCCTTCCGCGACCCCGGTGCTTCGGTCGTCACCTTTGGCGCGGGCGGATTCATCAACGCAGGAACGGGTCTGGTCGATATACAGATCGGCCCTGGCGCCGGCCTTGCCAATCCGCAATCCGGTGCCATCACGCTGGGCAATATCACCGCCGGCACGATCAATGTGCTCAATGCGGGCTTTTCCAGCCCCGTTCAGGAAGTCATCATTCCTGCGGGCATCACGCTGAACGCCAGCGGTGCCGGAACGGCCATCACGGTCATCGGCAGCGTGTTCACCAACAATGGTGGACCAGGCGCGTTCAACATGACCGGGGGCGGGCGGTTCCTTGTCTATTCCAACGATTACGATGTCATCGAGCGCGGCGGGCTGGTCGGCAACAATCTTTATAATCGCGGTTTCCAGCTCAACCCGCCGGGGTCGATCACCCAGCCCGGCAATCTGTTCATCTTCTTCCGTCAGCCCATCCTGACCTTCACGGCCAACAACGCCACGCGCGAATACGGGCTCGCCAACCCGACCTTCACCGCTGGATTTGCCGGGCTGGTGAATGGCGACAGCGCGGCCTATGCCTTTGCCGGCAACCCGGCGCTCAGCACTTCGGCGTTCACCAGTTCCAGCGTCGGCACCTACGCGATCAACGCGGCTTTGGGCTCGCTGACATCGGATGTCGGCTATGGCTTTGCCTTTGTGCCCGGGACGCTGACGATCACCAAGGCGTTGCTGACGGTGACGGCGGATAACGCTACGCGCGAATATGGCCTGACGAACCCGAATTTCACCGGATCGGTGACCGGCTTTCGCGACGGCGATAACCCCACCGTCATTTCCGGCCTGACGTTCGGCACGATCGCAACGGCTGCGTCGCCGGTTGGTACCTATGCAATCATCGGATCGGGGGCGACAGCGACCAATTACGATTTCAGCTACGTCCCCGGGACGCTGACGATCACCAAGGCGCTGCTGACAGTGACAGCAAATAGCGCCACGCGCGAATATGGCCTTGCGAACCCAGGCTTTACCGGATCGATAACCGGCTTCCGCAACGGCGATACCGACAGCGTCGTTTCGGGCCTGACCTATGGCTCGGTTGCGACCATCGCGAGCGATGTCGGCACCTATGCCATCACCGGATCGGGTGCGACAGCGACCAATTACGACTTCGCCTACGTTCCCGGCACGCTGACGATCACCAAGGCGCTGCTGACGGTGACAGCGGACAATGCGACGCGCGAATACGGGCTCGCCAACCCGTCCTTTACCGGCAGCGTCGCGGGCTTCCGCAATGGCGATACCGCCAGCGTCGTCTCAGGCCTCACCTATGGTTCGGTCGCGACGATCGCGAGCAATGTCGGCACCTATGCGATCACCGGATCGGGTGCGACGGCGAACAATTACGACTTCGCCTACGTCCCCGGCACGCTGACGATCACCAAGGCGCTGCTGACGGTTACCGCGGACAACGCGACGCGCGAATATGGCCTGGCCAACCCGGCGTTCACGGGCACGATCACCGGCTATCGCAACGGCGATACCGCCAGCGTGATCAGCGGTCTGGTCTATGGCAGCAGCGCGGTGCTGAACTCGGGCATCGGCAACTATGCGATCACGGGTTCGGGTGCCACCGCCACGAACTACGATTTCAGCTATGTCCCCGGCACGCTCACGATCACCAGGGCGTTGCTTACGGTGACCGCCGACAATGCAACGCGGGAGTACGGCCTCGCCAATCCGGTATTCACCGGCACGATCAGCGGCCTGCGTGCGGGCGATACCGCCAGCGTGGTTTCGGGCCTGGCCTATGGTACCGCGGCCAACACCGGATCGGCCGTCGGCAGTTATGCGATCACAGCGTCGGGTGGCAGCGCGACCAATTATGACTTCGCCTACGTCCCCGGCACGCTGACGATCACCAAGGCGCTGCTGACGGTGACGGCGGACAACGCGACGCGCGAATACGGGCTCTCCAACCCCGCCTTTACCGGCAGCATCACCGGCTTCCGCAATGGCGATACCGCCAGCGTCGTCTCAGGCCTCACCTATGGTTCGGTCGCGACGATCGCGAGCAATGCCGGAACCTATGCGATCACCGGATCCGGCGCCACCGCGACCAAT
>NZ_VDES01000003.1:537373-614203 GCF_013607875.1 Blastomonas ursincola | reverse complement strand
GCATTGGTGGCGCGGGATGGAGCAGCCCGGTAGCTCGTCAGGCTCATAACCTGAAGGTCGCAGGTTCAAATCCTGCTCCCGCAACCAATATGGAATGCCCCGCAAAAGCCCGCCCTTCCGGCGGGTTTTTTGCGTTTGGAGGGCTGTTGCTCTCGCGTTCAGACCTGGCCCGAGCGAAACGCCTCGCGAATGGCTTCGCTGCGCGAGTTTACTTCAAGCTTTCGATAGATCGACTTCACATGGGTTCCGACCGTATGCGGCGAAATGCCCAGTGTTCTGGCGGCCTGCTTGTAGCTTTCCCCCCTGGCAAAGGCCTGAAGCAATTCGGTTTCGCGTTGCGAAAGCCGACTTTCCGGTGAGACGATGCCGATCGGCTCTGGATCTGCGCGCAGGAAGCCAAGCAGATAGATCGCAGCTGCTGGACTGACGGGAGCCCCGCCGTCGAGCGTCGCTGCAATCCCGTCGAGGATGACCTGCGGACTGCTGTCCTTGAGCAGATAGCCGTCCGCGCCCGTCATGATAGCTTTTACTACTGTTTCTCGATCGCCAAAAGTGCTGATGATCAGCGCCTTAGACCCCGCATGCTGCTTGATCTTCGGCACCAGGTCATAGCCCAGTCCGTCGGGCAGCCCGATATCGAGCAGGAACAGATCGGGTGACTGGTCGATCAAGGCGTCCGCGCTGGCGATGTCGGGTGCCATGCCGAGGATCTGGAAGCCTGGCTCCATCGCGATAATGCCCTGGAAATACTGGCGCACCATCGGGTCGTCCTCGACGATGGCGATCCGTGCGGAGGGGCGTTCGTTCTCGGTCATGAAGTCTTATTGCCCGAAATCCCACCGATGCGAAGATACCATGCTATGGGATGTCACTCCGCCGCCTGCGCCAGGCGAAGCGGGAGCGTCAGGGTGATGCGCGTGCCTGTGCCGTCCTTTCCGGGCTCCACCATCACTTCACCCTGCACCGATGCGGCGCGCAAGCGCATGTTGGTGAGGCCGCGTCCCGCCTGACCCCGAGTGGTGATGCCCTTGCCATCGTCTTCGATCTGCAGCACCAATCGGTGGTCCGACACGACCGCATTCACCGCGATACGGCTGCATTCGGCATGCTTGAGCGCATTGGTGACGGCCTCCTGCAGCACGCGGAAAATCTGCAGAACATCGCGCGGTCCGAAATTGGAAAGCGTTGCGATGGCTGCGTCCTCCTGCCAGTCGAAGGCGATGCCGGTGCTCTCGATCCTGGGCTGTACCCGCGCCTTGAACGTGGCGAGGGCCGCGCTCAACGACTCCCCGACCGAATCCATCGAATCCACCATCAGCCGCATCTCGTCGATCACCGCTTGCAGACCTTCGGCGACGACCGCCGGTTCGGCGATTCCGACGCGTGCGGAGAGCATGATCGACATCAGCTGGCTGCCGAGGCCATCATGCAGATCGCGCATGATGCGGCTGCGTTCGCCCTGCACGGCAGCTTCCGCCTCGCGCTGGCGCAACAGCGCGGCGGTCGCTTCCAGCTCGGCTTCCTTGCTGGCGATCCGGGCATCCAGCAGCGCATTGGCATGTTCGAGCCGCCGCGAGAGCATCCGCGCGCGGCGGACTATTCCCACCAGCAGCAGCACCGCGAGCGCCAGAATGCCCAAGGGCGCGATATTGAGGGACAGGGCGCTGATCCGCAGACTGCCGATCAGGTCCGCGATGCTGATCGCGGGTATGAGCATGACAACGGCGGCATCGGGAATCAACGCTCGCCCTTCGACCCTGACTCCGCGCACCACGCAGGACAGGATGGCGATATTGGCAAACAGCACCACCAGCAATTCGTTGAGGTTGCGGATGGCGAGCGGCATGCCGTCGGTCGTGAGCGCAGCCGCGAGGTTGATGAAGGCGAAGATCGCTGAACAGGTGATGAGCGCCCGATCATAGCGAGGTCCGCCAGGGAACCAGCGATCGGCCAGCGCGACCAGGCCCGCGAAGGTTGCTAGCATTGTCATCTGCCCGGCTGCGCCATATATCGGCTCGCTCGAGGGCGTGAGGATATCGACCTGCCACAAACCACCCAGCGCCATGCCGGCAAAGGCCAGGGCGGCGGCATAGGCTTCCTGGCGATAGGGCGAGCGGGCCGCTGCCATCAGACAGGACGCGGCCCCGAAAAGCCCGACCACCATCAACCCCACCGAGGGGAATAGGCTTTGCAGCCGCCACTGGCGAATGGCGATATCGATCGCGCCGGGAGGTGCGGCGATGATCGACACCAGAAACGCACGGCAGCATTCGCGGCGTACCTCTACCGCGATGCTGTTGCGGCCCGGCTTAAGTAAACCTGGCGGCACGACCCATTTGCCGCCGAGCCTTCCCGCGCGCCAGGCCGGCGAATCTGCCATCGGAATGGCCTGACCGTTGACCCAGAGACTCGCCCAGCGATTGTAGCGCGGCACGAACACGACGAGGCCTTGTTCGGGCTGTTCGATCAATGGATGCGCAACAAAGCGGGTAACGCGGCCCTGGCCCAGATAGTAATTCGGTCGGCCCTCGATCCTGCTGCGTTTGCCATCGGTCTCGACCACCAGGATATCGGTGAGCCGGTTCTGCTCGAAGGCCGGATCGATGACCGGTGGCCGTATCAGCAGCGCCAGGCCCCAGAACAGAATCTGGACGAAGGCGATCGCCGCGATCAGCCGAATGCCATATCCCCGCGATTTGTCGCCTGTCCGGCGCTCGTCAACGCCTATCGACATACCATCCATCTGCATGATTGTGCCCTGCCGCAAAGCCAGGCGGCTGAAAAGAGGGCAAAACCGCCGGACTGACCAGATATGGCACCATGAATGCGCAACGGCTTTTCCCGGTGCGCGGCATTACCCTCGCCGCGCGGACGCGAGCGAACGGCTTATCGAGGATGATGCACATGCATGGATTTCGAAGGATGCGGATGGCGTTGCTGGCCTTGCCGGCGCTGGCGCTGGTGGGCACCGCCCAGGCGCAGGTGAGGGCCATCCCGCCGCGCAAGGTTGCACCCAGTTTCGATTGCGCCAAGGCCAAAGCAGGGACGATCGATGTTGTGATCTGCCAGGATCGCGAGCTATCGATCCTCGACCGCACGATGGGGCTGGATTACGAGCGCGCCAAGTTGCAGACACCGCCTGTGGAGAAGAGCAAGCTTTTGCGCGAGCAGCGCGAATTCATCGCCAACCGCAATTTGTGCATGAAGCGCAAGGCCGACCGCCAGCCGTGCATCGCCTTTGCCTATGAATCGCGCATTGAGCGGCTGGGCGAATGGATCGACCGTTCGGCCTGGCTGGGCGAATGAGGAGGAAGACATGAAACGCGCAACCTTGTCGGCGATGACGCTGGCGGTGCTGGCTCCGTTGCCCGTGGCGGCCAATGACACCCAGGCCAATGTCACCATGGGCGGGCTGATCTTCGAACCCAATGATCAGATCAGCATGGACAGCGAAGACCTGTTCCTGTCGCTCGATCGGGTGCGTGTCCGCTACACCTATACCAATCATGGCGACAAGCCGGTGACGCTGCTGGTCGCCTTTCCGCTCCCCGATGTGCCGCTGGAGGGCGCGGATCCCGAATGGGTCGAAGCGGCCTATCCCGATCTAGACCTCATCGACATGAAGACGCTGGTCAATGGCAAGCCAGCTGGCCTGATGCGCATCGATATCGCGAAGGTGAACGGCCAGGATGTCGACAAGCGGCTTAAGGAACTCGGCTGGCCGGTGGTGCACTGGAAGGACCCGGACTTCGCCGCGCGGCTCAATGCCCTGTCTGCTGACGACAAGTCGGCACTGGTGGCCGAAGGGCTGCTCACCACCGAATTCGTGACCGAAGGCGATGTGCGACCGGCCTGGACCGTATCCACCAGTTTCGTGCGCACGCAGACCTTTCCACCCGGCGTTCCGATCACGGTGGAACACAGCTATTCCCCCATGCAGGGCGGCACCGTGGGCAGCGCATTGGGTCGCGATTTTCGCGAGAACGGGCGGTTGGATCCGGAGAGCGAATATGTCACCAAATATTGCGTCGATGACGCGTTCCTGCGCGGCTTCGATCGCAAGCGCTATCTGCCTTCGGGCAAGGAGAACGAGCTGTTCTTTCCGATCGAAAGCTGGATCGGCTATGCGCTCACGCCCGGTGCGAACTGGAAGGGGCCGATCAAGCGCTTTCGCCTGACGGTGGACAAGGGCGACCCCGACCGGTTGGTCAGCCTGTGCATGGACGGCATCAGGAAGGTCAGCCCGACCCGGTTCGAGGTGATCAAGACCGATTTTGAGCCGGCACGCGATATTGACCTGCTGTTCGTTACCTTTACGCCCATGGAAGGCGGACAATAGCGAACCGGCATCCCATGATATGGGAGCCATTCCCCATGGGATGCCGCATCGAGAGGTCCGCGTCTAACCCTGTTGCCAGTGAAATGAACGGCAACAGGAGTAGACGATGCCCAAGTCCCAGAACCGCAAGAAACTGCTGATCAGCGCAGGTCTGTCGCTCGCCAATCTGGCGCTGATCGGCGGGATGGCACTTGCGGCGATCAACATGCCCGCGCAGGCGCAGGGCACCAATACCGGCACGGTGGAGCGTCCGAGCGGTGGCACCGCCTGCCCGTCGGGGTGGCGCACGGTGAGTGAGAATACCAAGCTGTGCGAACCGCAGGGCAGTCTTGCGCCCAAGATCTACGCCAAGAAGGAAAAGGAGACCTGCGCCAGCGGATATTACGAGGTCCATCGCCTGTGGTGTTCGACCAGGAAGCCGTGATCCGGCCCCGTCCCGATGATTTGCGACCTCTCAAGAGTTTCATAACATGAAGATGCTCACCATACTCGCCGCCGGTGCGGCCATGGCGTTTGCTGCCATTCCCTTTGCCAGCCCTGCGATGGCGCAGGGCACTGTAGGCCCCACACCGGCCATTGGCTATCGGGGCTGCCCCAGCGGCTACAAGGTCGGCGGTGGCAGCAGCGAGACGAGCGACAAGACCTGTTATCCGCTCGGATCGAGCGCCCCTGCGGTCTATCCCAACCCGAACGGCAAGCCCTGCGCTGCCGGTTATCGCAAGGACGGCAAGTGGTGCACCGACAAGCCCGAAAGTGCAATAAGCTACAAGGACCCGACCTTTGGTAACCTTACCAAGGCCGATGAATATGACCGCTGCCCGGTCGGGTATCACACCAGCGACAGCGCCCGTACGACCTGCGTTTCCTATCACCAGGACAAGTCGCCGAAGTCGCGGCTGAAAAAGGGTGCGGCATGCGGAGCCGATGAGGTCGATGAATGGGGCCTGTGGTGCACATCAAAGACCACCACTCTGACGCGCGCTCAGGCTGAGGACGAAGCGATCTCGGACGTCAACATAATCTTCGCTCCTGCCGGAAGAGGGGCCACCCAGGGTGCCGATTACGAAAACACGCCCGGTCTGGTCGGCATATTCGGTCGCAAGGGTGGCGGCGCTTCTGCCGCGTCCGGCAGCAGCTCGGGCGATGGTCAGACCGCGCAGGCCAGCGGCTGTGCCAGCAGATCGGCGACCGGCGCCGCAATTGGCGGCGCGGTGGCAGGCGAGGGCGGCGCGGTGCTCGGCAGCATGCTCGGCGGCCTTGGCAAGAAGAAGAAAAAGGGCGGTTGCTGAACGATCAACTGCTCCCGCGAGGGGGCAGGGCACCCGCTAGCCGCCTTGCCCCCAACCCGCAATCCAGAGACAAAATCATGAGACGCACATTTGCCCTCGCCGCCGCTTTGCTGGCCGCATTCCCGCTGACCGGTATCGGATCGGTGGCCCATGCCCAGCCAGCACCGGAACTGGTCTTCTTGTTCCCGGTCAAGGACGGGATGGAAAGCGAACCGGTTTCGCAGATCCAGCTGACCTTCAGCACCGAAGTGACCATCAGCCATGTCGATATCGAGATGCAGGACGGACCGAAATTCGTCGTCTTCGATGTGATGGAGAATAATGGCGGGGGCCAGACCAGCATGGTGTCCAGCTATGACCTGCCCGTGCCGGTCGCTGCTCCAGGCCAGCATTTCATCAACTATGTCGCGGAGGTAAACCGCACGGACGGCACGATGGATACCGTGTCGGGCTATTCCTCGTTCGTCATTCTCGAGTGATGGCGATGCGCGACATCCTGATCGCAGCGGCGCTTGCAGGTGCGCTTGCGACCCCGGCGGCCGCTGAAAAGCTGGAGCCGCGCGCGATGCTTGTCGCGTCCACTCCCGCCAGGGACGGCGTCGTCGCGGCGGGAACGGCAACGATCGAGCTCAGCTTTGCCGAGCCGGCAGAGGTGCTCAGCGTGAGCCTGCGTCTACCCGATGACAGCGAGATGACCGCCGAGCCGGAGGCGGGGGCCAGGCCCGGTGATCGCAAGACCCGGTTCCGCTACCGCCTGCCGCAAGCGTTGCAGCAGCCCGGAAGCTACAGCCTGTCCTACCTGCTGGTTTCCAGGTCGTTCAAGTCGCTGAACGGATTCATCGATTTCCGCATCGAGGGCGAACCCGCCCCGCCAGCGAGGGAGGAAACCGTCACAAGCGAACCCATGGAGACAGAACAATGATCCGCACCCGATTTGCCCTTGCCGTTGCTTCAGCCCTTGTCCTGACCGCAAGCGGCACCGCGCCGGCGCTTGCCAAGGTCGATCCGCAGGACGGCAAGCCCAGCTTCAACTGCGCCAAGGCGCGCAAGGGCAGCATCGATGAGGTGATCTGCTCGGACCATTAACTGTCCAATCTCGATCGCGAAATGGCGCGGCGCTATGTCAACGCGCAGAAGCAGACGCCGCGCGGCGCCTGGCCTGATCTGATCGGCGTGCAGCGCAAATGGATCGCCAGCCGCAACCAGTGCATGGGCGGCAAGGGAAAACGCATCGCCTGCATCGCGTTCGCCTATGAGAACCGCATCCTGCGGCTGGTCGAATGGGAGGATGGCAGCGCGCTGGATTGATCCCCCCGATATTCCCAAGAGTTCTTCGAGATGTCGATGGCGCCGGTCAATGCGACCCGTACCGGCGTGATCGACCGGGAGCGCGGCACACCCCCCGCGCTCCCACAACCCGCAGGTGGCTGCGGTAGCCTCCAGATACCGTCTACACTGGCTCGACGGAACGCCAACACGGCCGCGCTACTTGGGTGCTCGCTCGAGCCTGGATCGGTACCAGATGGTGATCAGTCCCGATGCGCCGAACACCGCGCATAGGGCATGGGCCGACCAGAAGACCAGGATCGAGAGGGTGCTGAACTGGCTGGCCAGGGCGGTGCTGACCAGGCTAGCGGCGAACAGCGACAGATAGAATCCCGCCATGGCCGTAGCCGCGAACCCTCTTGCGCTCGATTGACCGAACATGGCCATGACCGCGGGCAGGATATTGGCGAGACCGAGGCTGTTCAGCAACTGGAACGCCAGTCCCCAATAGACCGGAACATCGCTCCGCCCGTGGATGCCGGCGGCCAGCACGATGCAGGCAGCCCCAGCAACGGCGAATACCGCGCCGATGGCCGCCTTGGTGGCGGGGCGGGTGCTGCCATGGCGGCGCTCATGGCGAGCCCAGAAGATGCGCGTCGCGCCCAGCGCGAAAAGGCTGAGCACACCATCTGCCGCGATCATCCAGCTTGCAGGAAAACGCCACTGTCCCAGCGAAAGGACGAAGCCCGTATCCGCCCATAGCAGATAGGCATTGGCAATCTGGAAGTTCGTCACGCAGATCATGGCGACGCTGATGCCAAGGACGCCGATGGTCAGGATGTTACTGGTTGCAGGCAGGGTCGACGGATCTGGCGCTCGTTCCATCTGCGGTTCGGCGACGGTCGATCCGGCGAAATGCGACCAGTAGACCAGAAGGCCCGCCAGCATCGCGGCGCATGCAAGGGCAAAACCTGCATGCCAGTCGATCCGCTCCGCGGCGGTCCCGATAACCAGCGGCGCCAGCAATCCGCCCAGGTTGACGGCAATGTAGAAGAGCCGGAAGCCTTCGACCCGCTCGCTGTCCCTGGCCTGGTAAAGCCCGCTCAATCTGGCCGCCGCGGGCCCCTTGAACAGTCCCGAGCCGAGGGCGATGGCAACGAGCGCGGGCAGCAGCGCCGCATCCACGACGAGAAGGCCATGGCCCGAGGTCATCAGAAGCCCACCTGCGGTCACCGCGCGATGCTGGCCGATCAGTCGGTCGGCCAGCATCGCCCCGATGACCGGTGCGATCGCTGCCAACGAAACGAACGATCCGACCACCACCGATGCCAGCGCGACACCCTTAGCCCCTGTCAGGCGGCTGAGGCCATCGAGCAGCCAGATATTGGCCGGGTCGCGCCCATCCGACAGAATTTCCGCCAGATACAGGGCCAGGACGCTCTGCAATCCGTAATAGGCGAACCGCTCGAATCCGACGGTCACGCACAGGCTGCGAACGCCCTTCGGCAGCGGAACGCGCTTGGTCATCCCCGAATGATCCCGCCTAGACCGGTGAACCGTTCTGCCATGACCTACGAATATTGCCCGGCGTATCACCGAACCATTGCCGGAAGGATCGGCCGAAGCTCGACATGTCGGTAAAGCCCAGCAGCCGTGCGACTTCGGCGAGCGAAATGCCGCTGTCTGCAATCAGCAACCGCGCCTTGGCCTTGCGCTCCTGTTCGACCAGCGCATGGAAGCTGGTGCCATGGCGCGCCAGCATGCGGACAAGGGTTCGACTGGAGATGTCCAGCGCGTTGGAGATCTGCTTCAGCCGGGGGGCGCGATGGTCGCTGGCCAGCATCCGGGCAATGGCGTCGCGTATCTTTGCCAACTCGTCGGGTTCGCTGACGGACATTTCCATCGCCGCGATCTTGCTATGCGCCACCGCCCAGAGCAGCGGGTCATAATCGGGATTCTGGATCGACTGCCACCGGCTGGGAAAACGCAGCCGTTCGGCCTCGTCCGACTGCATTTTCCGACAGGCAAAGCCTGCCAGCATGGCCTGGGCAGCCGGGTCGCAGCATATTCGTGTTTCGAGCACCATCTCGGCGGGATCCGCGAAGGACAGCGCCTCGACCGCGCGGTAGACCAGCGCGAGCGCAGTGAGTGCGGAAAACTGGAACAGCGGTCCCATCGGCCAGGGTGGAGCCAGGCTGATGCCGATATGGTCTTCGCTTTCCTCAAAGGTGATCAGCACGAAAGGGTTCTGGCTGGCGATGGCCTTGACCACGGTGCGCAGCGCCTGACCGAGATCGGGGGCATGCAGCAGCGATAGCGTTCCGGCTGTTCCCATCACCGGTCGCGGCGCGGCCAGCATCTTGCCGATAAGCGCAAAGGCGTCGCAATTGTCGATGATGTTGCCGATGATGATCAGATCATCGGCCAGGCTGACCGTCCGTGGCAATGGTCCATCGCACGTCAGCGAGGTGCCATGGCGGAGCCAGTCGGGCCAGCTCAGCCATTGGCCGAAATGCAGCGTGGTTGCAGTTTGAACCTTGAGCTGTGCCCGATTGCCAAGCATGCTGATGGCAATTGCCGCATCCTCGCGGCCTGCACCGGCGGATCCCGGTAGAGCCGGAGCGGAAAGTTCAAGCTGCCTTCTGTCAAACTCCACCGACATTGTCTGGTGCCCCCGTGTCGCGCGTCCCGGCCCGACACCGCCATGCTATAGCAATTGTAACTTCAGTTAAAACAAAATGATGCGTCACTGTTTCGTTGTGATGTGCCAGATACTTGGCGTCATTTGTCCATGCGATGGCGAGCTTTGACCATGGCCGTCGACGCAAGGGTGCAGCAATATATCTGCACTTTCGGGAATCACCCGATGTCGGCCGGGCGTGCCGGCGCATCGACTGGGGAGGCGATGAACATGCAAGCGATGCGCGCGATCGGATCAGCCTTGGGCCTCGCGATGGGCGTGCTGCTGGTGGCCGCGTGCAGCAGCGAGGCGCCGCAGCCGAATGCGACCGAGGCCATGGGCCAATCGCCTGCCGGTTTTGATTGGCCCGCCAGCCTTCCGGTCTTCGGCGATGGCTTCCCAGCTGCCGGCGCCCCGTGTCGCCGGATCGGGGAATCGGCGGCGACGGTCGATTTCCTGGACGACAGCGCATCGCTGGTCGGGTGCCCGAGCAAGGCCGAGGCCGACAAGCTGGGCGGGACTATCCTGAAGGACATCGATGGCGTGACGCTCGTCTCGGTGCCCAATGCGGCAGCGGCGCAGCCTGGCGACGGCGATGGGCAGGGGGACAGCAAGGTCGCCGGGACCGACTATAATGCCACCGCGCAGCTGCGTTGTGCCGGCTATCGCGGGATGAAGCCGACGCTGTGCGACGCGGGCGTGAAGCGCAATCAGGAAGGCGGGCAGACGCTGGTCTTCATCGATTGGCCCGATGGGGTGAACAGCCGGATGCTGATCTTCGATCAGGCGGGGAAGATCGTGACGGCCAACACCAACGAGGCGGATGGATCGTCGAAATATCAGGTGCTGGGCAAGCGCGATGGCGACACCACGATCGTGACGATCGGGCCCGAACGCTATGAAGTGCCCGACGCCTTTCTGAAGGGTGACTGAGCCTTGAACGGTGCGGGTGGCAAAGGGAGCACTGCATGGATTTCATGAGGCTTCTTAAGTCGCTCGAGGAACTGCTCTACGAAGTCATGGTGATGCTGGTGTTCTTCCCGCGGACCCTGTGGCTGACGGTGCGCCATCCGCAGCGGATGATGGACTATGCCGATACCGAACTCGGCGATGTGCAGTCCGAACAGTACAAGGACACGCTGAGCCCGCCGCTGTTCCTGATGGTCTGCCTGCTGGTCAGTCACGTGTTCGAGCGGTCGTCGGCCGCGCAGGCGGTGAAGCTGCTGCCCTCTTTTCTCACCGACACCCAGAACCTGCTGATCTTCCGGGTGTTCATCTTCAGCCTGTTTCCGCTGATCCTGTCGCTGCGACTGCTGCAGCTGCTGAAGATCGATCTCGACCGCGACACGCTCAAGCCCGTCTTCTACAGCCAGTGCTTCGTCACCGCGCCAGTGGCGATGACCTTCGGGCTGGGGCGATCGTTCAGCCATGCAGGCTTTGCAGGCGCGCTCGAGATATCCTGGCTGATCTTTGCCGGACTGATCGCCTGGTATCTTGCGCAGCAGACCCTGTGGTTCCGCGCCAAGCTCGACATCACGCTGGCGCGCGCCTTCGGCAATGCATTGCTGGGCTCGGCCATCGCCTCGTTTCTGATCATCGCGACCGCCACTGGGGTGGTGCTCGCCGGGCAGGGGAGCTGAGGCGATGCACACACCCATGAAGAGATTGGCACTGGCCGCCGTCACCGTCGCGATCTGGGCGGTGATCACCTTGGGGTCTGCGCGGCTGCAGGTTTCCTCGACTATCTCGCTGCAATCACTGATCACCAGTCGCCTCGCCTGGGGGGTGGGCTCGGCAGGTCTGTTCCTCGTGGTCGTTGCCTGGCTGGCAGGATGGCGCGACCTCGGCTTTCGCAAACCTCAGCCCTGGCGGAGCCTGTGGCTGCTCTGGCTGCCGGGACTCTACCTGCTGGCGCTTGGCGCGACGGGGATCGTGCAGGGCCATTTGCAGCCTGCTGCGGTCGCGATGGTATTGGTCAACACCGCGATGGTCGGCTTCAGCGAGGAACTGGCGTTTCGCGGCGTGCTGTGGGGCGCGGTGCGCAGGGCGATGCCTTTCTGGCCCGGCTTCTTCCTCGTCTCGATGGCGTTCGGGTCGGTCCATGTTTTCAACGCGATCCTCACCGGGGAACTCGCGGCGGCCGGCGTGCAGGCGCTCAACGCGTTCATGAGCGGCTGTGCCTATCTCGCCATCCGCATCCGCACGCGCTCGATCCTGCCGATCATGATCGTGCACGCCGCCTGGGATTTCGTCGTCTTTCTGGTCGGCAGCGGCGCCGACCACGCGGCTGCGCCCGGTGCCGATACTGGCCTGCAGCTCGTGTTCGGCATTCTGCTGACCGGCCCGCTGTTTCTCTACGGGCTCTGGCTGGTGCGCAACGATCAGGTTCGTGCCGGATGGCGCGACGACAGCATGGACCCATCGCCTTTCACCACAGGAGCAAAGCCATGAAACTACGTCTGCAGTTCGCCGCCGCCATTCTGACCGCAGGGGCTCTTGCCCTGCCGATGGGCAGCCAGGCCCAGAACCCCATGCCCAAGCCCGAACGCGTCCAGTTCGCCAAGGGCACTTCTTCCAAGGCAATCAAGGGAACGCTGAAGGGCGATCAGTCGCGCACGTTCCTGGTTAATCTGCGTGCCGGGCAGAAGATGACGGTCAAGCTCGTGTCCAACAATGCATCGGCCAATTTCAATGTGACCGGCCCGGGTGCGATGGAGGCGATGTTCATTGGTTCGGTCTCGGGCAATGAATTTGTCGACACCATTCCTTCTTCGGGCGATTACAAGATCGATCTGTTTCTCATGCGCAATGCGGCCCGCCGAAACGAGTCGGTCAGCTTTACCATCACCATTGGCGCAACCGGCTGATTTTGGATCCATTTGCCGCCGATTGGCACGAATTGCACAGTCGGTGGCAACAAATGCCAAATGGTCTGGCACGGCAGATGTGTCAAACTTGCTGAACAGTTGGATAAGTTGGAACGGATTCGGGAGAACGGGGATGATGAGGCAGTTGAACATCGCAGGGGCATCGTTCGCCATTGTTGCGATGGTGATGACACCGGTTGCTGCAGCGGCGCAGGCCCCCGGATCGGTGCGCGATCTTGTCGGTGCGCGCGCTGCAGGCGGCGAGGACCAGCTCGAATACCGCGGATTTAACCGGATTTCCGGCCATGTCGAGGATGACAGCAAGATCAATTACTGGTGGAACGGCAACACCAAGGAATGCGTCAAGGTCGTCACCTATAACGGCAGTTTCCAGTCGCTGAACAAGACGACCAATGCCGATTGCAACCAGAAGGGCGGCAATGGCGACAAGTCGGCTGCGGTGGCGGTCGGCGCGGTCGCGCTGCTCGGTATCGCGGCGCTCGCCAGCAAGTCGCATCATCGCGGCGACCGCGATTATGACGAGCGCGGCACCGCCGATTTCGAGCGCGGCCATCGCGACGGCCTCTACAACCAGCCCTATCACAATTACAGTCGTTCCGACGCCTATTCGAACGGCTATGATTCGGGCGTGCGCGAGCGGGCGAGCCAGACCAGCTACCGCAACGGCTACAATTACGGCGGCGGTTATAGCGGCTATGCGGACTTCAACGACCTGCAGGGTCAGGAGCGCAATTACGCCACCGGCCAGCTGGCAAGCCGGGGCTTCCTGCAGCTCGACAACAAGAAGACCGATACCGGCCGGTACATGACCTATTGGCGGTCGCAATCGCGCCAATGCCTGATCCTCAATTCGCAGAACGGCTATGTCGTCTCGATCGAGAGCGTATCGCCCCGCACCTGCCGCGACTGACAGGACCGACCTTCAACGGGCGCACCAGCCCCGGGCAGAAGAGCGCGAACGCACCGGCCCGGCATGTTTGATCCTTTTGCCTTTCCAAAGGGGGGAAGAAACGCATGTCGATCACACGCTTCATCATAGCCGCCAGCGTGGTGGCGGGGCTCGCAGCGCCCGCGCCGGTGCTGGCGCGGGACCATCACCGGCATCGCGACCGGGACCGTGCGACGGGCGCGGCCATCGGTCTCGCCATTGTCGGCATCGCCGCTGCCGCATCGAGCGGACGGCGCAACCGCGAGGGCAATCGCAGCTATTACGACCGCGAGTATTATCGCGGCGGTTGGGGCAACAGCTATCAGGCCGCCAAGAACGTGGTCTGCTATCGCAGCCAGCGGCAATGCTATCGCAAGGGCTATTATTCGGCCGAATGGACCAGCCGCGAGTTCGGCTATGATCCCTATGATCGGGGGTATTGAGCGATGAGGCTGTTGATCCTTCCCGCCGCGCTGTCTGCCTTCGTCGCGCTCGCGGGATGCTCCGAAGGGCCCGCGCCCAAGGCAGAGGCCGCCACCACCGAACCCGATACCCAGGTGCATATGGACCTGACTGTCACCAGGGCGTTCAACGCCGCCATGACCAAGGCCGGGCTCGACGAGGGGCAGCGCAATGTCGTCAAGGCCATGGCGCACCAGCAGGCCGTGGCGATCACCTGCGCCGGTTTCAGCGTCAACAAGGCGCGCTTCGAAGACGAGATGAACATCATCTATTATGACGACAAGGGGAAGATGCTCGACGTCGATTCCGAGGCGCTGCACCTGCGCGAGCGGCAGGTGATGATGGGCTTCGGCATGGTCTTCGGCGCCCAACTGGCGATCGCTGCCAGCGACGAGAAGGCGTTCTGCGAACATGCCGAGGTCGAGCGCAACGCGCGCGACGCCAAGCATCTGGTTCTCGACCCACCAACGACAGGCTGATTTTGCACTGGCCTGATGCCAGCTACCGCCGCGCAACCGGGACAGGCGCGGCCGAATGAACAGGGGGGAGTCATGAAAGCATTGGCGGCGGAGTTTTTCGGCACGTTCTGGCTGGTATTTGGCGGGTGCGGATCGGCCGTGCTCGCTGCTGCCTTCCCGGAATTGGGTATCGGCTTTGCCGGCGTATCGCTGGCCTTCGGGCTGACGGTGCTCACCATGGCCTATGCCGTGGGCGGGATTTCCGGCGGGCATTTCAACCCCGCCGTCTCGCTGGGACTTGCGGTTGCCAGGCGTTTCGCGTGGAAGCAGTTGCCGGGCTACTGGATCGCCCAGCTGGCCGGTGCGATCGTGGCGGCGGCGGTGCTGTTCGCCATCGCAACGGGCAAGCCCGGGTTCGAGCCAGGCGGATTTGCCTCGAATGGCTTTGGTGCGCTTTCGCCGGGCGGCTATGGCCTGCAGGCGGCGCTGCTGATCGAGATCGTCCTCACCGCGGGGTTCCTGATCGTGATCCTGGGGTCCATATCGAGCGCTGCTCCTTCGGGGTTCGCCCCGGTGGCGATCGGCCTTGCGCTCACGCTCATCCATCTGGTGTCGATCCCAGTGACCAACACCTCGGTCAATCCGGCCCGTTCGACCGGTGCTGCGCTGTTCGCGGAAACCGCCGCGCTGCCGCAACTCTGGCTGTTCTGGGTCGCTCCGCTGGTCGGCGCGGTGTTGGGAGCGCTGATCTGGTCCTTCCTGTTGATGCCGGAAGAGCGCAGGACATGATGGCGGGAGATCCGAAATGAACGATAATGACGCCAAGGTGCCAGTCTGGCTGCGCATCCTCCAGTTTCCGCCGATCCGGCTTTTCCTTCTCGGCTATCCGCTGTTCTATTGCCTCGGCTACAGCAACGCCTTCATGGAGCAGAACAAGGGCAACATCCTCCCCATGATCGTTGCTGCCATGGGCATGGTCGCGCTCGCCATGTGGGTCTATGTCGGCTTCGCCCGGTTTGTCGAGCGCCGAAGCCCCAGCGATCTGGCGCTGGCTCCGGGCATTCGCGAACTGGGCATCGGCATGCTCGTCGGCTCGGGCCTCCACACCGCAGGCGTGCTGGTGCTGCTGGCGATGGGCATCATGCGGATAGAGGGCACCAATCCGGTCTCGGTCATGCTGCCTGCGATCTCGATGGCGATCAGTTCGGGCTTTCTCGAGGAACTGCTGTTTCGCGGCGCGCTGTTCCGGATCGTGGAGGAATGGCTGGGCAGCTGGATTTCGGTGGTGGTCTCCTCGGTGGTGTTCGGCGCGGTCCATCTGATGAACCCGACGGCCACGCTGACCGGCGCGATCTTCATCAGCATCGAGGCAGGGTTGCTGCTCGCGGCAGCCTATATGCTGACCCGGCGGCTCTGGCTCGGCATCGGCTTCCATATTTCGTGGAATTACACCCAGTCGGCGGTGTTCGGCGGGATCGTCTCGGGCGGCGTCGCCGAGCCCGGGCTGTTCAAGACGGTCACCGAAGGGCCAGAGCTGCTCACCGGCGGCAATTTCGGGCTGGAGGCGTCGCTCGTGCCGTGCATCCTGGCCACGACCGCGGGCATCATCCTGGTGGTCAAGGCGGTACGGCGCGGCCATGTGGCCCAACCATTCTGGAGCCGTGCCCGGCCGGAAATCGACCCCTCCACCGGGCAAGCGGCCATAGGACAGCCGTCAGCTCTCCCGCCCAGGCCCTGATGGCCAGGCTGTGAATGCCAGGCTGTGAATGGATGTACTGTGGCCGGTCGCAGGCGATCAGAAGCGAAACGCCCAAGTGCGCCGGGCGTCGCCTGAGCCCAGGCGAAATTATTGACGTTTCCGATCAGGATCAAAGCAGCCATTCGATGGGCATCATCTGCCATAGAACCACCTGCATGCGTCGCCAAAGGCTGGTCTCGGGGTCATGGCGGTGTATCGTTATTCCGTCCGCACTTGCTTCGAGCCAGATCATCGCTCCGTCAGGTTCAAGCTGCACTTCATAGGCCCGTTCGCGCAAGGGCTCGCCGAAAATCCGTTCCAGTCGCTGCGCCAGCGCGGGGCTTTCCATCAGGAAACCGAGTTCGGTATTTATATGCATCGAGCGCGGATCGAAGTTGAACGAGCCGACAAACAGCCTGGCGCCATCGCAGGTAAAGGTCTTGGCGTGCAGCGATGTTCGGCTTGATCGCGGCAGGCTGCCGAGCACGCCGCTGCGCTTGGCAGGGAAGGCGGTGTTCTCGCCCCTCATTTCCCAAAGGCGCACCCCCGCCTCAAGCAATCGCCGCCGATAGCGCGCATAGCCGGCGTGGACCACCGCGACATCGGTGGATGCAAGGGCATTGGTCAGCACATCGAGCTGCACGCCCCGCGCCGCCATTGCCACGAACATGTCCGCGCCCGCCTTGGAAGGCACGAAATAGGCCGAGACCAGACCCATCTGCTTCTGCGACTGACCGATGATCTCGCCGATCCGTCCCAAAGGTGTCGGGGATCGCGGCTTCCGCCCCAGCGCCTTGGCCGGGTTGTCGCTCAACATCGTCACCGGGACCCATTCATACGCGAGCGAGCCATGGGTCAGGGGATCGGCATAGGACATTTCGTCGACGGCGGCGGCGTAATCCTGGGCGAGGAGGTCCGCCAGCGTCAGGGCGTGCGCACTCCCAGCCAGCCTTTTGAGCGCGCCGGTCGCTGCAGGCGGCAGGATCAATTCACAGGGATAGGATGAAGCGCTGGTCCAGTATCGCGAAAAATCCGCGGCGAGTTCCGGCACGATCGCCCCAATCGCAATCACGTCCAGATCGGCAAATTCGGGCTGATCGCCCGCGCCGAAATACATGTCGCCGATATTGCGTCCGCCGATGATCGTCATCTGGTTGTCCGCCGTGAGGCTCTTGTTGTGCATCCGCCGGTTGAGGCGAAAGAAATCCAGCAGATAACCGAGCGCCTTGGGGCGGCGGATGGTGAACGGGTTGAACAGCCGTACCTCGATATTCGCGTGCGTGTTCAGCGCCGCCAGCTCGTCGTCCAGATCGTCGATGCCATTATCGTCGAGCAACAAGCGCACCGCGACGCCCCGATCGGCGGCCTGGCGCAATTCGTCCAGCAATAGCCGGCCCGAAACGTCGTCGCGCCAGATGTAATATTGCACATTGAGGCACACGTCCGCCGCACGGATCAGCTTGACCCGCGCTGCGAACGATCCCAGCGAATCCGGGAGCAGCTGAATGCCGGAAAGGCCGGGATGCGCTGCCTCGAGCCCGGCAATAGCCCGCCCGATCCGGCTATCGGGTGTGTCGGGCGGCGGAACGGGGGCCGGATCGGCTGGGCGATCGGGCAAGGCGAAGACCAGGCGCAAGACCAGCCATGCAGAAATCAGACCGCCCGCGATCAGGCCAAGAATGCTCATGCACCATCCGGCTTGCGCATGACGGGCAGTTTGAGCCTGGCCCAGACCGGCAGATGGTCGGAAGCGGATGCCGCAAGCGCGCTGCGATGCACGGCTGCATCCTCGACCGTCAGTTCGGGCGACGCGAACATCCGGTCAAGATGCGCCACCGGCCAGCGCGCCGGAAAGCTTGGACCGGGCCGGACATGTTCGAAATTGCGCGCAAGATGCTGGAAACCTGCGGGCAAGCCGCGCCATTCGTTGAAATCGCCCGCAATCAGCGTCGGCAGGGGCTGGTCCTGCCCTTCGACATGATGGCCGAGAGCCCTGATCTGTCGCGGCCGCCAAAGGCCCGAGAGGTCAAGATGCGCGCCCACGATACGCAGCGGCTGGCTGCCGATCGCAAGGTCGGCGAGGACCGCCCCGCGCGGCTCGAGCATCGGCAGCTTCAGACGCGCACCGCGGATTATGTCGATCCGCGGCGACACCAGTATCGCATTGCCATGCCAGCCAATCCCGTTGCGGCTGGTCGCGACCGGCACCACCTGCCACCCGGCCTCCTCGACCAGGCCGGCGGGTAGTGCACTGGGACGTTCGCCAAGACGGCGATCGGCCTCCTGGAGCACGGCGATATCTGCGCCGGTTTCAGCCAGGACGCGCATGATTCGCTCGGGATTGTGCCTGCGATCTGTGCCCACGGCCTTGCGGATGTTGTAGCTGGCGACCTTGACGGTCTCGGATGGGTCGGCGGTCATAGGGGAGTTCGGCTCCAGGCAAGGTCAGGATGGTCAGCCCCGCAAGACGTGGTCCTTGCTGGCAGACATACCGGCTTGGGCGACGCGACGATAGATGCCAGGGCCGAAAAACGATCGCGCTGCCAGTTGCAGGCGCTGTTGTGAAACAGGCAGGAAGATCGGTTTCGGTCGTGGCAGATACAACGCGACGTCGTTCCCCGATTGGACCATTGCCGCCAATTTTCGTCAGCTTCGCGCTTTTCCGGCTCGTTCAAGCGGCCCGCAGCGCGGTGTGCCACTGTTGCTTTAGTTCGTAGGCATCGCCTGCCCCGAACACATAACGATCCGGCCGGATCAGCACCGCATCGGCCCGATGGCTGTCGAGCCATTCACGCAAGACATCCGCGTAGGGGGCGAGTGGCTCTTCTGCCAGCGCGCTGCGGCTGATGAGTGCCATGTCCGGGCCCAGAACATCGTCGAGGCGAGCGCCGTTGCTCGCAATGGCTTGCGGGAAGTAACTGCCCGCCGCCGATGCGCCGCTCATGATGGCGCCCGTTGCCAGCGGTGGATAGGCTGGCGGTGCATCGGGGAGCTTGCCGAGCATCCGGGCCAGGCCGAGCTTGGCATCGCGCACGACCGCGCCGACCCGGCTGGTCGTGCACACCATGCGGCCCATCATGATCGCCATGTCGATCGTCGCGCGCAGGTTCGGCGCGCGTTCGGGCTGGTAGGTGTCGAGCAGCGTCGCATCGGCCCCGCCCTTCACTGATTCGGCCAGCTTCCATGCAAGGTTGGCCGCGTCGCGCAGGCCCGAACACAGGCCCTGGCCGGCGAATGGCGGGGTCTGGTGGGCGGCGTCTCCGGCGAGGAGAACGCGTTCCTTGCGCCATTGTTCGGCGATGCGGGCCCGAAACGTATAAACGGCCGTCCGCTCGATCCTGACAGCGCCTGCCACATTCCACGGCGTAAGAAGACGCTCCACCGAAGCAGGGGTGCTGATCGCCTCGGCGCTCTCGCCGGGCAGGATCATGAACTCCCAGCGGTGGCGGCCTTCGCCCATGAGGACGCAGGTCGTGGGACGCGCGGGATCGCAGATCTGGAGATTGGCGGCTGGCAGGCGCGATGGATCGTCGACCAGGACGTCCACGACGAGCCAGGGCTCCTCGAAGCCCAGATCCTCGAAGGCGATGGCGCAGGCCTTCCTGACCGGACTGCGTGCTCCGTCAGCCCCCACAAGCCAGCGCGCGCGCACGGAGCATTCGCCTTGCGGCGTTGCAAAACAGGCGGTGACCCCCTCAATGTCCTGTGCGAAGCCGACCATCTCCCACCCCCGGCGCAGCGCATCGGGCGCACGTTCGGCGAGCGAGGCGCGGAGCGCGGCTTCGACCGAGGGCTGGTGAATCATGTTGGCCACCGGCCATCCGCCCGGGCCGATCCGGTCAGCCCCGTCGAAGCAGAGCAGCACCTTGCCGTTCGCGTTGCGGAATTCGTAGCGGCTGGTGTGGCGGCTGGCCGCCATGACCGCCTCGGCCGCGCCCGCCTCCTGCAGGATGCGCATCCCCTCATGGTCGATATGCGCCGCACGGGGGAGGGGGAAGATGCCCGTCTCCTTCTCGGCAACGATTACCGATATGCCGCGCCCCGCCAGAAGCGAGGCGAGCGTCACTCCGGTCGGCCCGCCGCCGACAATCAGCACGTCACAATCGAAATCGTCCATCGCCCCCCCCCTCCCGCCAGCCTCAGAACGCCAGCACCATGCCGTCTTGGGCCACGGTGACCTTTCCGGTGCACCGATCGCCCATTCCGTGCGTGGACATCGCCCGCACCAACGCCCTAGTCTTCCGCCACCATGATGCCTTCGATCGCGCCGAGCCGATCGATCTCGGTGCGCACGACGTCGCCCGGCTTGAGAAACTGGCGCGGGTTCATCGCCGCGCCGATGCCGCCAGGGGTGCCGGTGAACAGGCAATCGCCGGGCTCCAGCGTCATGCCGACCGACAGGTGCTCGACCTGCTGCCACACGTTGTAGACGAGGTGGCCGGTATTCGAGCTCTGCCGCTCCTCGCCGTTGACGTAGCAGCGGATGCCCAGATCATGCGGATCGCCCAGCTCGTCGGCGGTGACGATCCAGGGGCCCATCGGTGCGTGGGTATCGAAGCTCTTGCCGAGCGACCATTGCGGTACGGCATGTTGCCACATGCGCTCGGTCACGTCGTTGCCGACACAATAGCCGAAGATCGCGGCAGACGCGTCGGCAGCGACAATGTGCTTGCCGCCCTGGCCGATCACCGCCACCAGTTCGGCCTCATAATCCGGCGTCATCGTTCCGCGCGCGATCAGGATCGGATCATAGGGAGCGTTGACGCTGGTCTGCGCCTTGGTGAACCAGACCTGCCGCTCGGGCGTGCCGAGGCCGCTTTCGGCGATGTGGTCGGCATAGTTGAGGCCGATGGCGAAAATCTTGCCGGGGCGCTGAACCGGGGCTTCGAGCCTCACCGAAGCGAGCGGTACCCCGCCACCGCTTGCCGCTCTGGTCTCAAGCTCGGGCTTCAACCGGTCCCAATCGCGGATCAGGTCGATCATCGAGCCCAGCACGCCGGTCTCGACCACTGTGTCGTCGACGACAATCCCGGTGCGGGTGACGCCATCGGCAGTGAAGGTGCAGAGTTTCATGGATCAGGCTTCCTTGGGTGAGCGGGCAAAGAGGCGCTTCAGGCGCAGCTGCAGCGCGGTGACGAAAGCGACAAGGCCAGGCGGCGGGGCCATCCTGCCGGCGAACATCGGGTGCGGTGCGCCCCATTGGACCGCGAGCAGCGCCTGCATCGTCTGTTTGGCGGGTGGGTCGGCGGCGGTGAACAGATCTCCGTCGGTCCAGTGCTCCAGCTCGTTGCCGAACGGGTCTTTCCAGTAATCGAAGATCTGGCTGCCCATGATGTGCCGCCCCACGCCCCAGGCAGCCTGGCGCTCGCGGACCTTGAGATACTCGTGGCCAAGCATCAGGTCATCGAGGCTTTCGACTTCAAAGGCTGCGTGAAGCAGCCCTAGAGCGCCGGGGAGCTGGGCGAGAAAGATGGTGTGGTGGTCGGACGCCACGTCTCCTCGGTCGCAGCGCATGAACGCACCCAGCGGTACGCCCGGCGCAGCCTCGATCTCGTCGGAGGTAAGAAAGCCGAAACGGGCCTTCCACCAGCGCTCCGAGGCGCGGAAATCGCTCACCTTGAGCACCGCATGACCGATCCGGCGAACATGCGCGGGGGCGGGCTCCAGTCGGATCGTCTCGCGCTGCCGAGGCTTGTCGGCCGCGGAGTTGAACCGTGGGCGCGGGCAGGGGGCGGGCGCCTCGCATTGCTGGCCCGCGACCACCTCGACGCGGTATCCGTCCGGATCGGCAAGGCGCACAACCATGCCGCCGCCGGGCTCTTCCAGAGGCTCGACGGCAACGCCTTCCTGGGCGGCCAGAATTTCCAGATCGGCAATCCTGGCAGCGCGCAGCCCAACCGCAAGGAATGTTGCTGCCCCCGGCTCGGTTGCATGGATGAACGGTCGTCCGTCGCTGCCCTTGCCGTAGAGCCTTCCGCCCTGTTCGAAGCAGGAGAGCCCGAAATCCTCGAGAAATCCGCGCATCAATGCAAGGTCGGGCACGGCAAACCGCACATGCGCGATGTCCTCGACCTTGATGATCGCCATGACCCACTCCTTTTGTGCGTCCGGCATCACATGCCGAATCATATATGACTATTTGGTCAAAATGGTTGATTTTGACTGTCTGGTCAAGTAGGGCTCGGGTATGTCCAGTCAGACGTTTCCAGAATCCCGGCCGTCCCGCACCGGGAGAACCCGCGTGGCTCTCATCGCTGCGGGGCTCGATCTCATGGTCGATCGTCCGATCGATGCCATTCCGATTGACGATTTTGTTGCACGGGCGGGGGTCGCGAAGGGCAGTTTCTTCAACCACTTCAAGGACAAGCACGATTTCGCCGCCGCCGTGGCCGCCGAGGTGCGGCTGGAGGTGGAGGCGGAGGTGGCGCGCGCCAATGCAGGCGTGAGCGATCCCGTCGCGCGCATCGCCGGAGGGATGGCCGTGGCCGCGCGTTTCGCAGTCGAACAGCCGCGCCGGGCGATGGTGCTGCTGCGCAGTCAGGTGCCCGCCACCAACCAGTCGCATCCGCTGAACCGCGGGCTCAGTGACGATATCGAAGCGGCGCTGGAACAGGGCCTGCTCCAGCCGGAGGCGCGCCAATCGGGCGTGCTCTACTGGCTCGGCCTTTGCCAGGTGTTGATGATGCACCTTGTCGAGACGCGCCCTTCGCGCCAGGTCGCCGCGGATCGGCTAGGCGACATGCTGCTCATGGGGCTGACCGGGCTAGGTGCTCCGGCCGCACATGTTGAAGAGCTCGTGTGTGCAGCCCGGACGCAGCACGAAGGCATGGCATCCATCCCGGCTCGCCCAGTTGTGGCGAAGCGCTAGCGCGCAGATAGACCGCAAGGAGCCCGACAATCCCAGCAGGTTCGAAAATCTGAACCGGGCGGCGCGCAATGCCATCGCCGGGGTCTAATCACGGGACAGCGATGTGGCAATGCCCTCAGCCTGGTCGTTCAGCCCGGCACAGTCTACGCCGCCAAGCCGAGATATCGCCGACATCAAGCCGCAACTTGGACGTTACAACATGGACCATGCCCCCATCATGGCCGATTGGAGGTGGTGGGTCTCGCGTCCGGAATAAGGCTTGCGGCGGCTGGCGGAAGAGGTGGGATTCGAACCCACGGAGAGCTTGCACCCTCGCCGGTTTTCAAGACCGGTTCCTTAAACCACTCGGACACTCTTCCACAGACAGCGCCAGGCGCGCCAGTGCGGGCCCGGTGTGCGGCACGGTTGTTAGCCGAGGTGGTAAAATCTGGAAAGCGAAACTTGCGGGCAGCATGCCCGCGTGGTTCAGCGCCGGTCAAGCGTGGCCATGGCGGGATGGGTGCATGATCTGTGCCCTTTCCCCCGCACCGGCTTGGTGGCACAACCGCCCCTGGGAGTATCGCATGAATTTCAATATCGTACACTCGGCTGCGGTGCGCGCATGCGCCGTCATCAGCACCGCTGCGCTGCTCGCCTGCGGCAGTCCCAGTACGGCGCAGCGCGAGATCGTCCAGCCGTTACCGGGCGCGGAGGCGAAGGCAGCGCAGACCCAGGGTTTCCAGCGCTATCTCGACAGTGTCGCCGCCCGCGCGCGGCGCGAGGGCGTGTCGCAGCGGACGATCGATGCCGTGCTGCCGACGCTGAGCTTCGACGAAAGCGTGGCCGCGCTCGATCGCCGTTTCGCGCCGACTCTGCCCGGACAGAGCTTTCCCTCATTCGGTCCCGAAATGGCCAAGCGCATCAACGCCGCCAAGATTCGCCAGGGCCAGCAGGTCTATGCCGACGAGGCCGCCCGGCTGGTCGCGATCGAGCAGAAGACGGGGGTGCCAGCCTCGATCATGGTCGCAATCTTCGGGCATGAAACCAACTATGGCACGCTGCTGGGCAAGACCGACCTGCCGCGCGCGCTCGCGACGCTGGCTTATGAAGGGCGCAGGCGCGACCTGTTCGAGGGCGAGCTGATCGCGGTGCTCAAGATGGTCGATCTGGGCGTGCCAAGGTCGGTGCTGCGCGGCAGCTATGCCGGCGCTTTCGGCTATCCGCAATTTCTGCCCTCGGTCTATCTCAAGCTTGCCAAGGACGGCGACGGCGACGGCAAGGCGGAAATCTGGTCGAGCCGTGCGGATGCCTTTGCCTCGATCGCCAATTACATGGTCGCGGCCGGCTGGCAACGCGGCGAACCCTGGGGCTTTGCCGTCTCGATTCCTTCCACGA
Organism: Blastomonas ursincola; assembly: GCF_013607875.1. Taxonomy (GTDB): domain Bacteria; phylum Pseudomonadota; class Alphaproteobacteria; order Sphingomonadales; family Sphingomonadaceae; genus Blastomonas; species Blastomonas ursincola. Next base: position 589,913 of record NZ_VDES01000003.1, on the reverse strand, counting down.
TAAACCCGGCCGCCATTACCAATCGCGAGACCGTGACCAAGTGCGCGCGCGCCATCGAACGGCATAGCGAGTGGAAGACGCTCCGCGAATGGAAGGCGCTGGGCGTGGTGCCGCGCGGCGGCGTGTGGCCCGGCGACGACAAGATCAAGGCCTCGCTGCTGCTGACGCCGGGCCTCGATGCGCAGGGCTATCTTCTGACGCGCAACTATCGGGCGATCCTCGACTATAATTGCTCCAATTACTATGCGATGTCGGTAGGATTGCTGGCAGACGGCGTGCGCAACTGATCGGCCGGGCAAAAGGGGGAAGCGGGATGAGGAACTGGATGATCGTGAGCGCAGGGCTCAGCCTCGCGCTGACCGGATGCGGCGGGGGCAGCACCGTCACGCGCAGCCTCGAGACCGCGCCGCCCAAGACAGCGGGCGGCGTCACCGACTATCCGGTGAAGCTGGGCGAGCCGTATCAGCTCGGCGGCATCACCTACACGCCGAGCGATGCCTTCAATTATGATGAGACCGGCTATGCCAGCTGGTACGGGCAGGAGCTGGGCGGGCGCAGCACCGCCAATGGCGAAACGTTCAACCCCGAAGCGATCAGCGGCGCGCATCGCACGTTGCCGCTGCCCAGCTATGTCGAGGTAACCGCACTCGATACCGGCAAGACCATCCTGGTCCGGCTCAACGATCGCGGACCGGCAGCGCCCGAGCGTCTGCTCGATCTGTCGCAGGGCGCAGCGCGCCAGCTGGGCGTGCTGGGGCAGGGGTCGTTTGCCGTGCGCGTTCGCCGGGTCAATCCGCCCGAGGCCGAGCGCGCGAGGCTGCGCCAGGGCCAGGAAGTCGCGGCGCGGATGGATACGCCCGAATCGCTGCTGGTGCCGCTGCGCCGCAAGCTCGAAGGCAAGCCAAAGCCGGCCAATCTGGCGTCGATCCCGGCGGCAGATGCCGCGCCGGCACCCGTCGTGGCAGACGCAGGCACCAAGGCCAGCCCCGAAATCAAGCCCGCACCGGGCTCGCGAACCCCCGCAGGACCGGCAGCAGCGGCTGCCAAACCGGCCGCGCAGCTGCCATCCCCGACCCCCCGCACCCAGGGCAGTGACCGCTTCATCGTCGAGGGCGAAAAGGGGGGCAGGGGCGGCCGGCCGCAGATGGCCGAGAACAGCACCGGCGACAATCGCGCGACGCTCGCCCCCGCGCCTGCTGCGCCGCCAGCAGCGGCGTCGGCCGGCTCCTATTTCGTCCAGGTCGCATCCTTCTCTTCCAAGGCGCGGGCTGACGAACTGGCCAGGCGGATCGGCGCCAAGACCGTCGCGAGCGCCGATGGCAAGCTGTTTCGTGTCCGCTATGGTCCCTATCCTGATGCAAATGCCGCGCAGCAGGGGGTTACGCTGGCGCGTCGCAAAGGCTATCAGGGGGTACAGATTCAGCAGGACTCCGGTCGCTGACACAGACGGGCCAGTCAAAGGCCTGCGTCCCTGCAACACGCACACCATGGATACCGCATGAAAACCCCGATTATCGGTCTCACCCTGTTTTCGCTACTGGCGACGCCGCTGGCGGCTGCCGCCCCCTCTTATGTCTCCGAAGCCCCCATCGCCTATATGACCGACCTGTCCTCGGGTGCGGTGCTGTTCTCGCGCGATGCCGACAAGCAGATTCCGCCCGCATCGATGGCCAAGATGATGACGGTCTATGTCGCTTTCGACCTGATCAAGAAGGGCGAGCTGAAGCTCGACCAGACGCTGCCGGTCTCCGCCGAAACCTGGAAGAAATGGAATAACCAGGGGTCGAGCATGTTCCTGGCGGTCGGCAGCAAGGTCACCGTCGCCGACCTGCTCGACGGCATCGTCACGCTTTCCGGCAATGATGCCTGTGTCGTGCTCGCCGAAGGCATTGCCGGATCCGAAGAGGCGTTCGTCGACATGATGAACAAGAAGGCGAAGGAAATCGGCCTTGCCAACAGCCGCTTCGGCAACAGCAACGGCTGGCCCGACGAGGGCGTGACCCAGGTGACAGCGCGCGATCTGGCGACGCTCGCCACCGCGACGATTCGCAACCATCCCAAGCTGTACAAGCGCTTCTATTCCAAGGGCAGCTTTACCTGGAACGGGATCACCCAGCCCAACCGCGATCCGCTGCTCGGCAAGGTGGCGGGAGCCGACGGCCTGAAGACCGGGCATACCGACGAGGCGGGCTATGGCTTTACCGGCTCGGCCGAACAGAATGGCCGCCGTCTGGTCATGGTCGTCGCAGGTCTCGACAGCTTCAACGGCCGGGTCGATGAATCGGTGCGCTTCATGAACTGGGGCTTCAAGGCGTGGAAGTCGGTGCCGCTTTTCACCAAGGGCAAGACCGTCGATACCGCGCCGGTGCAGCAGGGCAGTATGCGCGAACTGCCGCTCGTCGCGCCGCGCGACCTGGCGCTGACGCTGCCGCGCACGGCCGATACCGACAAGGTCTCGCTCAAGGTCGTTTATCAGGGCCCGCTCAAGGCGCCGATCGCCAAGGGCCAGCAGGTCGCCAGCCTGATCGTGTCCGCCCCCGACATGCAGCGCCAGGTGATGCCGCTGGTCGCGGGCGAGGCGGTCGAGGAAGCCGGCTTTTTCGGACGCATCTGGGCCGGTATCCTCTCTTTCTTCGGCGCCTGACCGGCGATGCGGGGGCGCTTCATCTCGATCGAGGGCGGCGAGGCGGTGGGAAAATCCACCCAGATTCGCCTGCTCGCCGATTGGGTGAAAGGCCAGGGTCTTGACGTCACCGTCACCCGCGAACCGGGCGGCACGGAAAGCGCAGAGGCGATCCGGACGTTGCTGCTCGAAGGCGGCACGGATCGCTGGAACGCGCGCAGCGAGGCCTTGCTGTTCGCTGCAGCGCGCGCCGACCATGTCGCAAGGCTGATCCGCCCGGCGGTCGAGGCGGGCGGCTGGGTCATCTCCGACCGGTTCGTCGACAGCAGCCGCGCCTATCAGGGCGTGGCGGGCGGGCTCGGCGACGAGGCGATCCTGTCGCTCCATCGCTTCGGTTCGGAGGGCTTTATGCCCGATTGCACGATCCTGCTCGAATTGCCCGCCGACGAGGCGGCCCGGCGCGCCACGGCCCGTGACGGCGCGAACAGCGACCGGATCGGCGGGCGCGATGCAGGTTATCACGCCAGCGTTGTCGCCGCTTTCCGCGCCTTAGCCGAGGCCGAGCCCCAGCGCTTTCGTATCATCGACGCCAGCGGCGCTGCAGACGAGGTGCACGCGCGCATCGTTACGACCTTGCAGCCATTGATGGCATGACGTCATGAAGGCTTCGACCGCACACTGGAAGGGCCATGCCGAGCCGGAAACGACGCTGCTGCGCGCATTCCAGGCGTGTCGGCTGCACCATGGCTGGCTGCTCGCCGGGCCCGAAGGCATCGGCAAGCGCAGCTTCGCGCTCGCAGCCGCCGCGCATCTGCTGACGCGCTCGCCCGATCATCGGGGCGACCATTTCGATGGAGATATGGATAGCCCGTCGGGGCGACTGCTGCTGCAGGACAAGCACCCCGACTGCCATTACATCACGCTGGGGCCCAAGGACGACAAGGAGGCGCGCAAGGCCGAGGACGGCAAGCCGTTCGAGACCGCGCGCAACATCAAGGTCGACCAGATCCGGTCCTTGCAGAAGCGGCTCACCGTCCGCCCCAGCCTGGCCGATCGCCGGGTGATCATCTTCGACTCCGCCGATCTGATGGAGCGCAACGCGGCCAATGCGCTGCTCAAGAGCCTTGAAGAGCCGCCTGCGGACACGGTGTTCCTGTTGATCGCGCACAATCCGGGCCGCCTGCTGCCGACGATCCGCTCGCGTTGCCTGGTGCTCGATTTTCCCGCGCTCGACGATGCCAATATGGCGGGAGCCTTGCGCGCCGCGCGGCCCGAATTGCCCGAGGGCGAGATTGCGGCGCTGGTGCGGCTGGGCCAGGGGGCGCCGGGGCAGGCGCTGAGCTTTGCCGGACTCGACATGGCGAAGATCGATGTGCTGCTCAGCGAGATTGCGGATCATGGCGACAGCACACATCGGGCGCGGCTGGCACTGGGCGCCCTGGTGGCGAACAAAGCCAATCGCGACAGGTTCCAGGCGCTGCTCGCCTATGCGCCGCGTTTCGCCGCCCGGCGCATTCGCGATCTGCGCGACGAGCGGCTGCCGGGCGCGATCGCGGCCTGGCAGGAGATCGGGGCGCTCGCCTCGCGCGCGGTGGTGCTCAATCTGGATGCCTCGGCCGTGGCGTTCCAAATTGGCAGCTTGCTGGCACGGCTGGCCCCGCCTAGATAGGCGCTCATTACCGGCCAACCTCGACTAGAAACGGCAGACATCACCGCCATGGGCGAACCTTATTATATCACCACCGCGATCAGCTATCCCAATGGTCGCCCGCATATCGGCCACGCCTATGAGGCGATCGCCGCCGATGTCATCGCGCGTTTCCAGCGGCTGATGGGCCGTGACGTGCGCTTCCAGACCGGTACCGACGTGCATGGTCTGAAGATGCTGCAAAAAGCGCGCGAGCTGGAGACCACGCCGCGCGCGCTGGCGGATGAAATGTCGCAATATTTCAAGGAAATGTGTGACAGACTTGATGTCAGCTATGATCGCTTCATCCAGACGTCGGAGGACGACCATCACCGCGCCAGCCAGGCCATCTGGCAGGCGATGGAGGCCAATGGCGACCTGTATCTCGATCGCTACGAAGGCTGGTACTCGGTCCGCGACGAGGCCTATTATGGCGAGGACGAGCTGGTCGACGACGGGCAGGGGGGCAAGGTCTCGCCGCAGGGCACGCCGGTCGAATGGACGGTCGAGGAAAGCTGGTTCTTCCGGCTCGACCAGTATCAGGACAAGCTGCTGGCGCTGTACGACGAGCATCCCGAATTCCTCCAGCCCGACAGCCGCCGCAACGAGATTGTCAGTTTCGTCAAATCGGGCCTGCGCGCGCTCTCGGTCTCTCGCACCAGCTTCGACTGGGGCGTCAAGGTGCCGGGCAGCGACGGGCATGTGATGTATGTCTGGGTCGATGCGCTGACCAACTATCTGACCGGGCTTGGCTATCCCGATGCGGACAATGCGCTGATGAAATACTGGCCGGCGGACCTGCACCTGATCGGCAAGGATATCGTGCGCTTCCACGCGGTCTACTGGCCCGCTTTCCTGATGAGCGCCGGAATTCCGGTGCCCAAGCAGGTTTTCGGCCATGGCTTCCTGCTCAACAAGGGCGAGAAGATGTCGAAATCGGTCGGCAATGTCGTCGATCCGATCGCGCTTGCCGATGCGTTCGGCGTCGACCAGCTGCGCTATTTCCTGCTTCGCGAAGTCAGCTTCGGTCAGGACGGCAGCTATTCGCCCGAGGCTATCGCGCAGCGCGCCAATGCCGACCTTGCCAACAGCTTCGGCAATCTCGCCCAGCGGATCCTGAGTTTCATCGCCAAGAATCTCGATGGCGCGCTGCCTGCGGTGCACGGCCACACGCCTGCTGACGAGGCGCTGTTCGCGACGCTGGAAGAGGCGCTGCAGCGTGATCTGCCCAAGGCGTTCGGCGAGCTGGCGCTGTCGCAGGGGCTCGAAGCGTGGATGCGCGCGGTGTTTGCCTGCAACGCCTATGTCGACGAACAGGCCCCCTGGGCGCTGAAGAAGACCGATCCCGAGCGGATGCAGACCGTGCTAGCGACGCTCTATATAGCCATCGCACAGCTCGCCATCGCGATCTCGCCGGTGATCCCCGGCAGCGCGAAGGCCCTGCTCGATCATATGGGCGTGCCCGATGGCGCGCGCAGCATCGCCGGGATGGGCACGCACTGGTACTCGCCGCTGGCCGAGAGCGATTTCGCGATCGCTACGCCCAAGCCGCTGTTCCCGCGCATCGAGCTGCCGGCGGAAGACGCGGCCTGATGCTCGTCGATTCGCACTGCCACCTCAATTACAAGGGCATGGCCGAGCAGCAGGCGGTGCTGCTCGAGCGCGCGCGCGCCTCGGGCGTGACCGCTATGCTCAACATCTCGACCCGTGCCAGCGAGTGGGACGACGTGACCGCGACCGCGCATCGCGAGGCGGATGTCTGGGCAAGCATCGGCATCCATCCGCACGAAGCCGACGCGCATCCCGACATGGATACCGCGCGGCTGGTGGCGCGCGCCGAAATCGATCCGCGCGTGGTCGGCATCGGTGAGACCGGGCTCGATTATTATTACGACAAGTCGGACCGCGACGAGCAGCGCCGCTGCTTTCGCGCGCATATCGCCGCTTCGCGCCAGACCGGCCTGCCGCTGATCATTCACACGCGCGATGCCGAGGCCGATACCGCGGCGATCCTCGCCGAGGAAATGGGGAAGGGGGCCTTCCCCGCCTTGATCCATTGCTTCACCGCCAGCGCCGATTTTGCCGCCAAGGTGCTCGACATGGGCTTGTCGATTTCGATCTCGGGCATCGTCACGTTCAAGAATGCCAAGGATTTGGCCGCCGTTGCTAAGGACATTCCTGCAGACCGGCTGCTGGTGGAAACCGACGCACCGTTCCTGGCGCCGGTGCCGCACCGCGGCAAGCAGGGCGAACCCGCCTTTGTCGCCGATACCGCCCGCTTCCTCGCCGATCTGCGAGGTGAAAGCTACGAACAATTGTGCGAGACGACCTCGCGCAACTTCTACGCGCTGTTCAACCGGGCGCGTCCGTGAAGGCGATTCTGCTCGGCTGCGGAACTTCGGGCGGAGTGCCGCGCATCGGCAATGACTGGGGCGAATGCGATCCGGCCAATCCGCGCAATTGCCGAACGCGTGTCTCGGTCATCATCGAGCATGATGGCCAGCGCATCCTGGTCGATACGTCTCCCGATCTGCGACACCAGTTGCTGCGCGAACATATAGGTGCACTCGATGCGGTCATCTGGACGCATGACCATGCCGACCATACGCACGGGATCGATGATCTCCGCGCGCTCTTTCACCGCACGCGCCAGCCGATAGCCGGCTATGCCAAAGACTATACGCTGCACAGCCTTATCACCCGTTTCGACTATGTTTTCGAAGGTGGTGACGGTTATCCGGCGACCGTTTCGGCGGCCGCGCTCGGCGATGAACAGGCGATCTGCGGGTTGACCGTGCGCACGGTCGACCAGCCGCATGGACCGGTTCTTTCGACCGGGCTTCGCTTCGACCTACAGGGTCGGTCGATCGTTTACGCCACCGATTTCAGCCATTTCACTGACGAGATGGTCGCGCTTTATGCAGGATGCGACCTGCTGATCACCGACTGCCTCCGGCACGAGAAGCACCCGACGCATGCCAGCCTGCCCATGGCGCTGCAACTGGCCGAGCAATGCGGCGCGCGGCATACGGTGCTGACGCATATGGACAAGACACTCGACTATGCCGCGCTCTGCCTGGAACTCCCCGAAGGCGTCGAGCCGGGTTACGACGGGATGGTCGTCGATCTGGACCGGATCGCGCCATGAGCGAGAGCGATACTGCCAGCCTGGTCTATAGCCTGATGCTGCTGGTCCTGGTCGGCAGCGCGCTGATCTCGCGGGCGCTGCCCATCGGGCAAACGATCAAGATGGCCTTGGCCTGGATCGGCATCTTCGCGCTGATCTTTCTGCTGGTGAGCTTTCGCCCCGAAATGAAGCTGATCTGGCAGCGCATATCGGCCGAACTCGGGCTCGCCAGCGCGCCGGAGATCACGGGCGCGCCGTTGACGTTGCGCAAGCGCGAGGACGGCCATTTCTGGGTGACCGCCGAGGTCAATGGTCGTCCGATGCGGTTCATGGTCGACAGTGGCGCAACCTTTACCGCGATCTCGACCCAGGCAGCTCAGGCTGCCGGGATCGAGCCGGGCGGTTTGGGTCTCAAGACGGTGATCGAAACCGCCAACGGCATGGTCGAGGCAGACCGCGCGTCGATCGCGGACCTGCGCGTCGGTTCGCTGGCGATGCGCGATCATGACGTGCTGATTTCGGACGGGCTCGGCGAGACCAATCTGCTCGGCATGAACTTTCTGTCCGAGCTGGAAAGCTGGCGCGTCGAGGGGAGCAGCATGATATTGGTGCCGCGCCAGCCCAGCCGCTGAATGCCTTTTAATTTAACATAATATATATTATCGGACTTATGCTCATGACCGACCAGACCGTTCCGTCCAGCGCTTCCCCTCAGTCGCCGGTGCCACTCGACCGGCTGGTGGCGATCATGGCGCGGCTGCGCGACAAGGAGCACGGTTGTCCCTGGGATATCGAGCAGACGTTCGAGACGATCGCGCCGTACACGATCGAGGAAGCCTATGAGGTTTCCGATGCCATCACGCGCGCCGATATGGCCGCGCTCAAGGACGAGCTTGGCGATCTGCTGCTGCAGGTCGTGTTCCACAGCCGTATGGCCGAGGAAGCCGGGCATTTCTCGGTCGCCGATGTGATCGCGTCGATCAGCGACAAGATGGTGCGGCGGCATCCGCATATCTTCGCCGACCAGTCGGTCGAGAGCTGGGATTGGGAAGCGATCAAGGCCGAGGAGCGCAGCAGCGGCGGTGCGGAGAGCGCGATGGATGGCGTCGCGCTCGCGCTGCCGGCGCTGATGCGTGCGCAGAAGCTTCAGAAGCGCGCGGCGCGGACTGGATTCGACTGGCCCGATGTCATGGGTGCGATCGAGAAGATCGGCGAGGAGATCGAAGAACTGCTCGATGCCGAGACCGAGGCCGAGTGCGCCGAGGAAGCCGGAGACCTGCTGTTCGCTGCGGTGAATGCGGTCCGGCATATGGGCGTCAGCGCCGAAGATGCGCTGCGCGCGGCCAATGCGAAGTTCGAACGCCGCTTTCGCGCGATGGAGGCGATCGCTGGTGACGGTTTTGCCGATCTGCCGCTCGACGACAAGGAAGCCTTGTGGCAGCGCGCCAAGCGGGGCGAAAACAAGCTATAGCGCCTGGAAGCGGCCCCAGTCCTTGTCCGACAGGCGCACCAAAAGCGCCATGTCATCCCCCTGCTCGCGACTTTCAAGCACCTCGCCATGCTGGTGCAGCCAGGCGATCCGCTGGCCGTCATGGCGAGGCAAGGTCACATCGTGCACCCGGTGACCGATGACCAGCGCCTGCGATGCTGCGCGCAGCAGGTCGCCAACGCCCTCGCCGGTGAGCGCCGACATCGGACAGACCGTGCGGTCGCGCGGTGCCGTAGCGATCAGCCGGTCGCGGGTTTCCTCGTCCAGGACATCCCATTTGTTCCATGCTTCGATCAGTGGCACGGCAAGCCCCTCGCCCGCCAGCACCGGATCGAGTTCCATCCCCAGATCGGCCAGGATCGTTTCGACCGACTGCGCCTGCATGTCCGCCTCGGGATGCGACATGTCGCGGACATGGATGATGAGATCGGCCGAGAGTACCTCTTCGAGCGTCGCGCGGAAGGCGGCGACCAGTTCGGTCGGAAGGTCCGAGACGAAGCCGACGGTATCGGACAGGATGACCTTCTCGACCCCGTCGAGCCGGATCGCGCGCATCGTCGGATCGAGCGTCGCGAACAGCAGATCCTCGGCCATGACTCCGGCGTTGGTCAGCCGGTTGAACAGCGTCGACTTGCCCGCATTGGTATAGCCGACCAGCGCGATGACCGGCCAGGGCGCCTTTTGCCGCCGCTCGCGATGCAGCCCGCGCGTGCGCTTGACCTGTTCGAGCTCGCGACGCAGCTTGGCCATGCGGTCGCGGATCATCCGGCGGTCGGCCTCGATCTGCGTTTCGCCGGGGCCACCGAGAAAGCCGAAGCCGCCGCGCTGGCGCTCGAGATGGGTCCAGCTGCGCACCAGCCTTCCTGCCTGATAATCGAGATGCGCCAGCTCGACCTGCAATCGTCCTTCGGCTGTCGCGGCGCGCTCGCCGAAAATTTCGAGGATGAGGCCGGTGCGGTCGATCACCTTGACCTTGAGCCGCTCTTCCAGATTGCGCTGCTGGATGGCCGAGAGGCTGCCATCGACGATCAGCAGTTCGGCCTTCTGATCCTCCAGGCTTTGCGCGATGATCTCGACCTGTCCCCCTCCGAACAGCGTGGCGGGCCGCGCCGTGCGGATCCGGAACGAATGTGCGGCGCAGACCTGGATTCCGATAGCGAGCGCCAGCCCCCTCGCCTCTTCGAGACGCGCGTCAGCGTCCACGGAGCCGCGGCGGCCAAGATCGGGATAGGCTATCACCGCGCGGGCACCGCGCGCGAATTCAAGGGTCTGCGGGTCGGTCAAATGTCAAATATATCCTAGTCCGCCCCCGCAATCCACGAGGTCAGTCATCATCGCCTTCGGCATCGCCCCAGTCGCCGGTCAGATCGATCGGCGCATTGGGCTGCACGGTCGAAACCGCATGCTTGTAGGCCAGCTGCGCCATGCCTTCGCGCTCGAGCAGCATGCAGAACAGGTCATAGGCGGCGACCTTGCCCTGCAGCATCACGCCGTTGATCAGGAACATGGTTACCGGAACCCCGGTTTCCTGCACGGTGCGCAGGAACACTTCCTGCAGGTTGCGGTTCTTGGCGCTCTTTGCCCCCATCAACCCAGCAAACATGCCCAGGTCGATCGGCTGCGCCGGCATGACGGTGGAGATCGCATGCTTATATACCAGTTGCGACTGGCCATCGCGGCGGAGCATCACCGAGAAATTGTCGAACCAGGTAACGATGCCCTGCAGTTTCACGCCCTTGACCAGGAACATGGTCACGGGAATTTTCGATTTTCTCAGGGAGTTGAGGAAAACATCCTGAATGTTCTGAGCCTTTTCGGTCATTTTTGACCCCCGGTCTTGGTGGCGACGTTGCGCCACGGTTCATGAAAAGCCGGTGCGACACATCCCGTCCCGGCTGCGCTTGGAGGACGCCGTCTATACATAGTGCGGATGCTGCACCGCGCCAATGCCCAGTTTGCGGGTATTTGCGGTTTGTTGCGCGGATTCTAGCGGTCGTGCAGCCCCAGCAGCTTCAGCTTGCGGTGCAAGGCCGAGCGCTCCATCCCGATGAACTCTGCCGTTTTGGAGATATTGCCCGAAAAGCGCCGGATCTGGATCTTGAGATACTCGCGCTCGAAGCTCTCGCGCGCCTCGCGCAGCGGCACTCCCATCAGGCTGGAAATCCCTGCGGCGCGGCCGCCATCGCCCTGGACCAGCTCGGGCGGCAGCATGTCGACATCGATCCGCGCCAGCCGTCCGCGCGGCGCCAGAATGATCGTCCGCTCGATGACGTTGCGCAGCTGGCGCACATTGCCCGGCCAGTTATAGCTCTGCAACGCCGCCATCGCCTCGCTGCTCGTCTCGGGAGGGGTGATGCCATGCTCGCTGGCAAAGCGCGCGACATAATGTTCGACCAGCGCGGGAATGTCGTCGCGGCGGTCGGTCAGCGCCGGGATTTCCACCGGCACCACATTGAGCCGATAGAACAGGTCCTCGCGAAAACGCCCTTCGGCAATCTCGTTCTCCAGATTGCGCGAGGTGGCAGAGACGAAGCGCACATCCACCTTGATCGGCCGCGTCGAACCGACGCGCGAAAAGCTCTGGTCGGTCAGCACGCGCAGGATCTTGGCCTGGGTCGATTCGGGCATGTCGGCGACCTCGTCGAGGAACAGCGTGCCGCCATGCGCGCGCTCGAGCAGCCCGGGTGTAGCCAGCTTGCCCTGGTCCTCCTCGCCGAACAACTCCTGCTCGAACCGGTCAGGGGTCATGCGCGCCGAGTTGACCGTGATGAACGGGCCCGACGAACGCGCGCTCCAGCTGTGCAGCAGCCGCGCTGCGACCTCCTTGCCGACGCCAGCAGGTCCGGTGATGAGCAGCCGGCTGCCGCTATTGGCAACGCGCTTGAGAGTGGCGCGCACGGTGTTGATCGCGCTCGAATTGCCGGTCAGTTCGTCGGAAATGCCGAGCTTTTCGCGCAGCTGCGCATTCTCGCGGCGCAGCCTTGCGGTCTCGGTGCCGCGCGAGACCATGTGGATGAGCCGCTCTGCCTCGAAGGGCTTCTCGATGAAGTCCATTGCCCCGCGCGAAATGGCGGACACCGCCGTGTCGATATTGCCATGGCCGGAAAAGATGATCACCGGAAGGTCGGCATCGCGCGCCTTGATCTCGTCGAGCAGTTCGAGGCCGTCGAGCTTGCTGCCCTTGAGCCAGACATCAAGCAGCACCAGCGAGGGGCGGCGCTCGTCGATTGCGGCCAGCGCCTCGTCACTGCCGCCAGCGGTGCGGCAGAGATAGCCTTCGTCCTCCAGCACGCCAGAGACCAGCTCGCGGATGTCGCGCTCGTCATCGACGATGAGAATTTCCAGGGGCATGTTCAATTGCTTTCCTTGTCCTGCGCGGTCGGGCTCAGCTCGGCACGGGCCCGGGCCGGTCGCGAAGTCATGGTGGTCATCTTTTCGGTGCCGGAACGCTGGTCGTCCGAAGCGGGATCCTGCAGCGCGCCGGCCTGGAGCAGCACCGTATCCATGCGGATCGTCACCCGCGTGCCGCCCTGATCATTGGGTTCGAACGACAGTTCGCCATAATGCTCCTCGACGATCTTCTTGACGATGGCGAGGCCCAGGCCCGTGCCCTTTTCCCGCGTCGTCATATAGGGTTCGACAATACGGTCACGGTCCGCAGGCAGGCCGATGCCGTTATCGTCGAGCGTGAGCACGAGATACGGTTCCTGGCGGAACACGGTTGCGGTGACCGCGCCGGAATAGTCCTGCTCGATCTGCTGCCGCGCCTCGATCGCCTCGACCGCGTTCTTGAGGATATTAGTGACGGCCTGGCCGATCTGGCGCCGGTCGCAGCACAGATCGCTGCCCTCGTGGGCGCCTTCCGCGGCAAAGCGGATCGCCGGGTGCGCGACCTCCTGCAGGAAGATCGCCTGGCGCACCAGATCGAAGAAATTCTCCTCGCGGAACACCGGCTTGGGCATGCGCGCGAAGGACGAGAACTCGTCGACCATGTTGCGCAGATCGCCGACCTGGCGGACGATCGTGTCGGTCAGCTGGCCAAAGGTCGCATCGTCCTCGCTCACCTTGCTGGCATAGCGGCGCTTGAGCCGTTCGGCGGCGAGCTGGATCGGGGTGAGCGGGTTCTTGATCTCGTGCGCGATCCTGCGCGCGACGTCCGACCAGGCGGCCTGGCGCTGGTCGACCAGCTGCTGGGTGATGTCCTCGAAGGTGATGACGATGCCATAGGGCTCGCGCACCACGCGCACCGCCAGGGTGAGAAGGTCGTTCTCCCGCGAATACTGGATCACCGCTTTCTCGGTCCCCTCGCCCACCAGCCGGGCAAAGGGCGGCGCTATGTCGGAAAGCGTGCAGCCCAGGCAGTGCGCGACCTCGGTCTGCAGCAGCCGCTGTGCGGTACTGTTCATCAACCGCACCACGCCCATCGGATCGACCGAGATCACCCCGGCGCTGACCGATTCCAGTACCGCCTCGGTAAAGGCGCGGCGATCGTCGAGCTGGCTGTTCGCGCGGATCAGTGCCGAGGTCTGCTCGGCGAGGCGGCTCGCCATGCGGTTGAACGCGCGGCCCAGAACCCCGACCTCGTCCGTACGATTGGCGGTATCGACCCGGATGGCGAAATTGCCGGTGCTGATGTCGCGTGCGGCCCCCGCCATGTCGGTCAGCGGACGCACCATCCGGTCGGCGAACTTGAGCGCCGCCCAGAGTGCCACCGCAACGAGCAGCAGCGAGACGAAGAACAGCGCGATGTTGAACTGGACCTGCAGGTTCTGCGAGCGCGAGAACAGCGCCTTGTAGTCGGTGAGCACCGTCTGCGCGCGCTCCCACTGGCTGAGCGCCAACTGGTTCGAGGCGCGGGCGACATAGAGATAGATCTTGGCCTGGCGGTCGATTGGCGTCACCACCTCGATCCGGTCCGCCTCGGCCGAGACGACCGCGGTCTCGCCCTTGTCGAGCTGGCGGATGATTGCGGGGCTGACCCGGTCGGACGAGGTGCGATTGTCCGGATCGACGATCGCGGCGGTCCGCAGCACGCCATCGGACCCGACCTCGACGATCGCCGACTCGTTCATCTTGCGCCCGGCGACCTGGAAGACATAGGCCTCGGCGAATTCGGGGCTGTCGATTCGCGTCTGCTGCAGATATTGGCGCAGGTCGCTCGCCATGGCGACGGTCTCGGCTGAGACGTCGCGCCGTCCCTCCTCATAATAACCGCGCGCCAGGTCATTGGCATTCTCGAGCATCGTGCGTGCACGCTCGGAAAACCAGAACTCGACGCCGTACTGGAACAGCAGCGAGGTGATCACGACGACCAGCAGCATCGGGATTGACGAGATCAGCGAGAACAGGGCGACGAAGCGGACATGGAGCTGGCCGGTGCCCTGCTCTCCGCTGGCATTGGCACGGCTGATCGCGACACGCCGTCCGATCAGCGCGAGCAGCGCCATGGCCGGCACCAGATTGGCAACCAGCAACGTCGCGGTGACCGGTGCGGGCACCATCGCCTCGCGGCCCTGATAGCTGCTCACTAGCCACCAGGACAGGCCGAGCATCCCGATCAGCAACAGCACGCAGCCGATCTCGAGCGCGGGAAACAGGCTGCCTCGGCGCATCATCACCGCGAACCGGCGGGTCAGGCGACTCTTTCTGTTGGGCAGCTGTGCGGCAGACGCGGGCATAGTGTTCAGTTTACAACAGTTGCGTTGCCGGAATACAAGAGGTTTCAGCGCATGCGGCGGATATCACCGCATTTGGCAACCGTTTCAGCGCAGCTCGCCGTTCGCCATGCCGTGCTCTACCAGTTTCTTGCGAAGCGTATTGCGGTTGATGCCCAGCACCGCCGCAGCCTTGACTTGGTTGCCGTCGCAACGCCGCATGATCGCCTGAAGCAGCGGAATCTCGAAGGCCGCGAGCGCCTTGTTATAGACGGCGCCGTTCTCCGGGCGTTCGGTCAGCAGGAAGCGGCTCACCGCCTGTTCGAAATCGCTCTCCTCGCGGCGCGTCTCGCCGGTGCCGAGAGCAGGCTCGTCGAAGATGCTGCCCAGCGCATCGGCGGTGATCAGGTCGTCGCGGCTCATGATCACCGCGCGGAAGACCAGATTGCGCAGCTCGCGGACGTTGCCGCGCCAGTTGCGCCGCTGCATTGCGGCGATGGCGCTATCGTCGAAGCTCCGCCTAGGCAGCCCCTCCTGCACCGCCAGCGCCAGAAAATGGTCGACCAGCGCGGGAATGTCGCTCAGCCGGTCGCGCAGCGGCGGCAGGTCGATCGGCACCACGTTGATCCGGTAATAGAGGTCCTCGCGGAACAGCCCGGCCTCGATCAGCGGGCCGAACGGCTTGTTGGTCGCTGCGACGAAGCGGACGTCGAGCTCGATCTCGCGATGGCCACCGACCCGCGTGATGCGTCCGGTCTGCAGCGTGCGCAGCAACCGCGTCTGCGCCTGCATTGGCATGTCGCCTATCTCGTCAAGGAACAATGTCCCGCCATGCGCCTGTTCGAACTTGCCGATCGACTGAGCCACCGCACCGGTAAACGCGCCCTTTTCATGCCCGAACAGCTCGGATTCGATGAGTTCGGCCGGAATCGCGGCCATATTCACAGCTACGAACGGGCCCTGCTTGCGATGGCCGAGCTGGTGGATCGCCTCGGCCACCAGTTCCTTGCCGGTGCCGGATTCGCCCAGGATCAGCACCGACAGGTCGTTGCGCAGCACGCGCGTGATCATGCGGTACACGTTCTGCATCGGCGCGCTGCGCCCGACCAGCGGCAGCCCGCTATCGGCGGGATCGGCATCGGCATTGCCCGACACGTCGCCGCTGCGCGCGATCGCCTGGAGGACGGCGCGGATCAGTTCGTCGAGATCGAACGGCTTGGGGAAATACTCGTACGCCCCTGCCTCGCTCGCGCGAACGGCGGTGTCGAGGGTATTCTGCGCCGAAAGCACGATGACCGGCGTGTCGGGTTGGCGTTCGAGCACGCTGCCCAAGGTCGCGATGCCGTCGCCATCCTCGAGCATCACATCGGTGAGGATCGCGGCGTAGCGCTTGTTCGCGACCAGCGCGTTGCGCCGCGCGATCGACGTGCAATGGTCGACGCTGCACCCCTCGGCCTCGAGCGCGGCCATGATCACCTGGCTGATCGCGCGGTCGTCCTCGACCAGCAGAATCGATTTGGCCATATGCGTCAGCCCTCTTGCGGTGCCAGCGGCAGGAACAGGCGGAAATGGGTGAGCCCCGCAGCGGAATCCCGGTCGTGCACGATCCGCCCGTTCATGTCGCGCACCAGCTTCTGCACCAGCGCGAGGCCCAGCCCCTGCCCGGTCTTCTTGGTGGTGACGAAGGGCGAGAAGATATCCTCGGCAATGTCGGTATCGATGCCCGGGCCATTGTCGGTCACGCGGATCTCGACGGGCAGCCGGATATAGCGGTCGTCGCGCGACAGACGCAGCCGCACGCCGCTGACGAACTTGGTGGTGAGCGTAATGCAGGCATCGTCCTGCCCCTCCATCGCCTCACGCGCATTGGTGATCAGGTTGAGCAGGATCTGCACCAGATTGTCGGCATCGGCGAGCACGGGCGGGATCGAGGGATCGAACCTTTCGACAAAGCGCACCGTGTCGGGATGTGCGGTCTCGACGATCTCGCGCACCCGGCCGAGCGGCTCGTAGATATTGCACGGCTTCATCGGCGCGGCGGTGCGGCGGGTGAGCGACTGCATCTGGTCGATCAGCAGCGCGATGCGGTCCACCTCCGCCGTAATCAGGCCCGAGAGTCTGCGCCCTGCCCCGTCGAGCTGGCGTTCGATCAGCTGCGCCGCGCCCTTGATCGCGGCGAGCGGGTTCTTGATCTCGTGCGCCAGGATGTCGGGCCCGCGCACTGCAAAGCCTTCTGTGCCCGCCTCACTGTCGAACAGCGGCGATCCCGCACCCGATTCACTCAGCACCAGCAGCTGCCAGCCCTCGCCCTGCCCCACCGGGCTCAGCGAGATATCGACCTTGCGCGTGCTGGTGCGGCCGATGTGCACGCGCATGCCGTGCGCCGCCAGATTGGTGTCCGGCTGGTTGAGCGCCGCCCCGATCCGGGCATCGTCGAATTGCAGGAATTCGGACAGCGGTCGCCCGATCAGACGGCGCGCGCTCTGCTCGAGCATGTTTTCCGCCGCCGCATTGGCCGCTGCGATCGTCCGGTCCGCGTGCAGCATGACAACCGCCATCGGCAGGCTCTGCAGCTGCGCGGCGGCGTCCGGCGCCAGACCGGAATGCTGCTCCATCAGGCGGCGGCGCGGCGCAGCCAGGGGCGGTAGAATTCGCCCAGCATGGCGAGAACCTGATCGGGATTGTCGAGCGTGTTCATCTTGTTGCGCAGGTCCGCCGAGCCCGGCAGGCCCTTGGTGTACCAGCCGAGATGCTTGCGCGCCATCTTGACGCCCGTCTCGGCCCCGTAGTGATCGAGCATCGCGTGATAATGCTCGACGATCACGCCATATTGTTCGTCCAGATCGGGATCGGGCAGCGTCTCGCCGGTGCGCAGCGCGTGCATCACCTGGCCGAGCAGCCACGGCTTGCCATAGGCGCCCCGACCGATCATCACACCGTCTGCACCGCTCAGCTCGAGCGCCTTGCGGGCATCGTCGATGCTGCAGATATCGCCATTGACGATCACGGGCAGCTTCACCGCCGCCTTCACCTTCGCGACGAACGCCCAGTCGGCGCTGCCCTTGTACATCTGGTTGCGGGTACGACCGTGCACGGTGATCATCTTCGCGCCCAGATCCTCGGCGATGCGCGCGAGTTCGGGGGCGTTGAGACTGTCATGACACCAGCCCATGCGCATCTTGACCGTTACCGGCACCTTGACCGCATTGACCGTCGCCTCGATCAGCTTCGCCGCGAGCGGCAGGTCACGCATCAGTGCCGATCCGGCATCTCCATTGACCACCTTCTTGACCGGGCAGCCCATGTTGATGTCGATGATCGCAGCTCCACGATCCTCGTTCAGCTTGGCTGCCTCGGCCATTTCCTTCGGACCGCATCCGGCGAGTTGCATCGAGACCGGTTCCTCGACCGGATGCCAGGCGGCCTTTTGCAACGACTGGCGCGTCTCGCGGATCATCGCCTGGCTGGCGATCATCTCGGTGACGTTGAGCCCCGAGCCATAGCGGCGTACCAGCGTGCGGAACGGCATGTCGGTCACGCCGGTCATCGGCGCGAGCAGCACCGGCTCGTCGATCTGGAGCGGGCCGATCTGGATCGGCTTGAGAAGAGGTTCTTGGGTCATGGGGATATGATGCCTAATATTTAGGCAGCGCACATAATCGCAAAGCCGCTGGCGAGCAAGCGCCACTTGGTCTATGCGCCCTGCCCGATGAACGATGCACCGTCCCTTGCGGGCCAGCCAGGCCTTCGCCGCACCGCGCTAATCGTCGCGGCGGGCAAGGGGCTGCGCGCCGGGGGCGATATTCCCAAGCAATATGCGCTGCATCAGGGCAAGCCGCTGCTACGGCACAGCGTCGAGGCCTTTGTCGGCTGGCCGCGCGAATGCGCCATCATGGTGGTGATCGGCCAAGGGCAGCAGGCGCTGGCCGAGGCGGCGCTCGAAGGGCTTGGCAATGTCAGCATCGTTACTGGCGGTGCGGAGCGGAGCGATTCTGTCCGCGCCGGGCTGATGGCGATCGCGACGCAGGGCGGCAGCGACCGGGTGTTCATCCACGATGCCGCGCGCCCGCATCTGGCGTCAGCGGTGCTCGACCGGCTTGATCAGGCGCTGGATGCGCAGCCCGGTGCGGTTCCGGTGCTACCCGTGGTCGACAGCCTCGCGCGCGGCGAAGGCGGGCTGATGCGGGACGCGGTCGACCGGGCCGCGCTCTGGCGCATCCAGACCCCGCAGGCCTTTCATTTCGAGGCTATTTTTGCGGCGCATCTCGCCTGGCCCCAAGGCGCGCTGGCGACCGACGACAGCCAGATCGCGCGCTCAGCCGGGCTGGACGTGGCACTGGTCGAGGGCGATGAAGCGCTTAAAAAGATTACCTTTGCCGAGGATTTCGCGATGGATACTCCGCGCACCGCCACCATGCCGCGCACGGGCCTGGGCTATGACGTGCATCGCCTCGCCGCGGGTGAGGAGCTCTGGCTCGGCGGGATCCGGATCGAGCATGATCGCGGGCTGGTCGGGCACAGCGATGCCGATGTCGCGCTGCACGCCATTACCGATGCGCTGCTTGGCGCGATGGCATTGGGTGATATCGGCGAGCATTTCCCGCCGAGCGATCCGCAATGGCGCGGTGCGGACTCGGCACGCTTCCTCGCGCACGCCGCCTCGCTGGTGCGCGGCAAGGGCGCCGAGATCGCCAATATCGACCTCACGATCATCTGCGAGGCGCCCAAGATAGGTCCGCACAAGCGGGCGATCCAGCAGCGCATTGCCGATATTCTGCAGCTCCATCCCGATCAGGTCGGCGTCAAGGCGACCACCACCGAGCGCCTCGGCTTTACCGGGCGCGGCGAGGGTATCGCCGCCCAGGCGGTCGCCACCGTCCTCGCCCCCTTCCCTTCTCCTTCAGCACAGGATGCCAGCGCATGACCCGCTTGCTTCGCCGCATGATGCCCAGTCTGACCGCGCTTGCGGTCGTCGGCACACTTGCCAGCCAAACGGCGCATGCCGCGCAGGCGGCTAAGTGCCTGACCCCTGCCGAAGCCCAATCGGTGGCGATCAGCGCACTACCGGACGCACTCACCAGCGCGCAGAAGGCCTGCGCGCCGCACCTGCCCGCGCGATCGGCGCTCCGCAGTGCGTCGACCCGGATCACGCAGGTCTATCGGCCCGCTGCCGACCGGGCTTGGCCGCAGGCGGGGCGTGCCTTCCTCTCGGCCTTCGAACTGCCGCTGCCCGAGGGCACCAGCCCCGATGTCGTGCGGCCGCTGTTGCTGGCGACGATCAGCGCGCTGGTCGAGCAGGAGATCAAGCCCGAGGATTGCGGCACGATCGACGAATTCTATTCGGCGCTCGAACCGCTCCCGCCGGAAAATGTCGGCAAGCTCCTCGTCGCCTTCCTGAAGCTGGGGGAGAACGACAAGAAGCCCGGTCAGGCCAAGTCCAACCCCTTCACGATCTGCGAAGGTCCGAAACAGTGACCGGCCTGTTCCCGCCCTCGCTCACCGAGCTCGCCGCGCGCGTCGTCGCCGAAAACGCCGCTGCGGGCCGCAAGGTCGTGCTCGCCGAAAGCTGCACCGGCGGGCTGGTCTGCGCAGCGATGACCGAAATTCCCGGCAGCTCGGAAGTGCTCGAGCGCGGCTTCGTCACCTATTCGAACGAGGCCAAGATCGAGTCGCTGGGCGTCAGCGCCGAACTGATCGACACGTTCGGTGCGGTCTCGGTCGCGGTCGCCTGGGGCATGGCGCGCGGCGCGCTGAAGCATTCGGATGCCGATGTCGCGGTCGCGATCACCGGCATTGCAGGTCCCGGCGGCGGGTCGGAGAGCAAACCGGTGGGAACGGTGGTCTTCGCCTGCGCGCTGCGCGGCCAGAACGAGAATGACATCAGCGCCGAGCAGAAGAATTTCGATCCCTCGCTCAGCCGCTCCGAAATCCGTCAGGAGGCGGCTATGGTCGCGCTGGAACTGCTGCTGCCGTAAAGCTCGGCCGCTCGCGTCTCGAACGCGCTCACCATTTTGCGGAAGGCGCGGTCGAAATACTGCCCGGCGAGCGATTCGAACAACCGGTTCTTGAAGTTGAACGAGACATAGAAATCGACGGTGCAGCCGCCCTGCCCGTCGCTGGCGAACTGCCAGACATTCTCGAGATTCTTGAGCGGCCCGTCGAGATATTCGACCTCGATCTTCTCACCCGGCACCTTGCGCACGCGCGAGGTGAACTTCTCACGCAGCTGCTTGAAGCCGACGACCATGTCCGCGACCATCTCGTGCGGACTGTCCGACTTGACGCGGGTCGCGATCACCCAGGGCAGAAACTCGGCATAGCGCGCCACATCCGCGACCAGATCGTACATCTGGTCGGGCCGGAAGGGCAGATGACGGGTTTCGCGGTGCGAGGGCATGATCGCCTCAGCGCGCCGCCTGCTTGGCCAACTTCGCCTCTCGCGCAGCGCGCATCTCTGCGAAATCCTCGCCGGCATGGTAGCTGGAGCGGGTGAGCGGGCTCGATGCGACCTGCAGGAAGCCCTTGGCGCGCGCGATCGCGGCATAGGCATCGAACGCCTTGGGCGTGACGAAATCGATCACCTTGGCATGGCGCGGCGTCGGCTGCAGATACTGGCCCATGGTGAGGAAATCGACATCGGCCGAGCGCATGTCGTCCATCACCTGGTGCACTTCGAGCCGTTCCTCGCCCAGGCCCAGCATGATGCCGGACTTGGTGAAGATCGACGGGTCGAGCCGCTTGACCATCTCGAGCAGGCGCAGCGAGGCATAATAGCGCGCACCGGGACGGATGGTGGGATATAGCCGGGGCACGGTTTCCAGATTGTGGTTGTACACATCGGGCCGCGCCGCGACGATCGCTTCGACCGCCGCCTCGTGCTTGTTGCGGAAATCGGGGGTGAGGATCTCGATCGTTGTGCTCGGCGTCGTCCGGCGCAGCGCCTCGATCACCTTGACGAACTGGCTCGCGCCGCCATCGGCCAGGTCGTCGCGATCGACCGAGGTGATGACGATATGCTCGAGCCCCATCGCAGCCGCCGCATCGGCGACATGCTGCGGTTCGCTGGTATCGACCTTGCGCGGCATGCCCGTCTTGACGTTGCAAAACGCGCAGGCCCGCGTGCAGACATCGCCCAGGATCATCACCGTTGCGTGCTTCTTGGTCCAGCACTCGCCGATATTCGGGCAGGCCGCCTCTTCGCACACGGTGTTGAGATTGAGGTCGCGCATCAGCTTGCGCGTCTCGTTGAACCCCTTGCTGGTCGGGGCTTTCACCCGGATCCAGTCGGGCTTGCGGACACGGGCCGGTCGGCCTTCGGGCGTCTCGATGGGCGTGATCTCGTTCATGCTGCGCGCTTTAGCGCAGGGGCAAGCGCACTTCCACTGGTAAAAGCTTGGGCACAGACTAGATCGGCTTCTCGCAAGAAAAAGGGGTGCCGCGATGAATCCGCTGGATGAGGTGATCGATGATCTGGACGAGGTGCGCGCCGACATCTTCCGCCGTCTCGGGCGCGCGAGCAAGGATCGCCGCAGCGCGATGCACACGCCGGTGATCGGCACCGTCCGCGGCGATGGCACGCCCAGCCAGCGCGTGATGGTGCTGCGCGCGTTCGACCCGGCGACGGCTACGCTGCGTTTCCACACCGACTCCAGAGCCGCCAAGGTCGATGAGCTTGGCGATGGCGCGCCGATCTCGGTGCTCGCCTACGATCCTGCTGCCAAGCGCCAGTTCCGCCTCTCTGGCACGGGCCGGATCGAGACGGACGGCGAAACGGCGGACAAGGCCTGGAACGACGCGACGCTGTTCGCCCGCCGCTGCTATCTCGCCGATCCTGCGCCGGGCACGCTTTCGGATATCCCGGTATCGGGCCTGCCCGCCGACATAGAAGGCCGCAAGCCCGAGAACGACGCCGAAGTCGCCCCCGGCCGCGCCAATTTCGCGGTGCTGCTGGCGAGGATCGAAACGATCGAGTTCCTCCACCTCGCGCATACAGGCCACCGCCGCGCGATCTTCCGCCTGCAACCGGATGGCAGCTGGTACGGCCAATGGCTGGTTCCATGACCCGTTGCATTTGAGCGCGGCAGCGGCCACCGTCTGCCATGGCAAAAGAAACACCCCCCAATATCGCCCTGCTGATCGATGCCGACAATGCAAGCCCGGCCGGCATCGACCCGGTGCTGACCGTGCTGGCCGAGCTGGGTACGGTGAACATCCGCCGCGCCTATGCGAATTGGCGCAAGCCCGCGCTGAAAGGCTGGGCGGATATCGTCCACAAGTTCGGCATCGAGCCACAGCAGCAGTTCGACCTGACCAAGGGCAAGAACGCCACCGACATGAAGATGACCATCGATGCGATGGACCTGCTGTTCCGGGGCCGGGTCGACGGCTTCGGCATCATGAGTTCGGACAGCGACTTCATGCCGCTGGCACAGCGAATCCGACAGGACGGGCTGCCGGTCTATGGCTTTGGCGGTGAAAAGACGCCCGAGGCGTTCAAGCAGGCATGCACCCGCTTCATCGATGTGGGCGCGCTGATCAAGGTCCAGAGCGCCGAAAAGAAAGCGGAAATCGCTACGTCATCCAAGGCCGCGCCGAAACACGAGCCGAAGCCTTCCGCAGGTGGCAGCGCCATCGATGATGAGGTGATCAAGCTGCTGATCGATGCCTATCAGGCGAGCAAGCGCGACGAGCGCGGCTTCGCCTCGCTCAGCGAGGTGGGCAAGCTGGCGGGCAATCGGTCCAGCTTCGACGTCCGAAACCACGGCTTTGCGCGACTGCTCGACATGTTCGAAGCCTCGCCTCAGTTCGTCACCGAAAGGCGCGAAAATGGTGGGCTTTTCGTCAAGCGGCTGCGCTGAGGCTCATTCCCACTCCATTATTTCCTAGCATCATAACGCGCTGATTTTACTACACAAAATATTTTTCTTGGGACGAGATACCGTCAGCCACACCGTCAGAAAATGGTGCTGCTGAAAACATTGGTTTTTTGGGTTCGATATCGGAAAATGACCTTCCGCCATCTATCGCCAACGTCGGCCGAAACGGTCACTTGAAGGGCATTCATACCCACATCGCCGTTTCCACGCTACGCTACGACCGACGTGAATTCTCCTTCTCCTATCTATACCGTCATCGTCGAGCTGCCACCGTTCAGCCGCCTCGCAGATTGAGATCGCGTACGGCAACGAAGGCGCGATTTGTTTCGGCAGCGCGACGCGACTTTTCTTCCAGCACGTCGATCAACGAAACCTTGCGCGACAGCACTTCATACAGATCGAGTCCATCAGCGCAGATGAGATTGGTTTGCCGCCCTCGCGAAAACGCTTCAAGCCCTTCGGCCGTAAATCCGGAATTACTGACAAACAGCCCGCGCGACCAAGCCGCCTTGCCCGAGACCTTCCCGGAGAAGGTCATCAGATCGGCAAAGCCAATCTGCGGCCCGTGCCACTTGGCTTCGACCAGATAGGTGTGACCCTGGAGTCTGAAGCTTCCATCAACCTGCTCTCCGACGATCCGAAACGCGCCGCGCGGCGCAAGCCCGAACCCGGCGAACAACTCGTTGAGGAAACCCTCAAACCGGAGACCCCGGGTCTGCGGGTCAAGCTTAGTGATCTCGATCAAAAGCGCCGCAAGTTCCTGCGCCTTCGCCTCGCTCAGTATCGCCGCCCCTTGTGGAGAAGGCTCCTCCGTCTTTGGCTGCCCAAAGCTGCTGAGAAACCCGGGATCAAGCAACTCGGGAATTTTGAATTGCACGCCCGGAAGGAGAGTGTTCAGCCGGTCAATTTCGGCGCGGCTCAGAGGATTGCCCTTGCCGCGTCGGTACGTCATCGCCTGGCGAACGATCGCTACGATCAGCTTCGTGAAAAGCGATCGGCGCTGTTCGAGAGTGGCGGTCAAGAGCTGGACGATCGCCGGCCGCTTGCTCCCCGGCATCCATAGCTCGCCGACACCAGCTTGGGCGGCCGCAAGCGGGAACGCCGTACGGCTGTTCCCACTGCCGGGAAGGAAATCGTAGAAGAGATCGGCCAGGTCTTCGACAGCCTGGGCTTCACGGAATGACAGCATAGATTACTCGCCCTCGGCCTCCTCCATTCGCGCTTCCAGCTCGTTCAAGAACGGCGAGCGCCCCCAATGCATTCGCCCGCGGCCGGTGTCGACGTAACCGGAATACAGCATGTGGATCTCGTCGCGGGCCCGCGTTAGGCCAACATAGAACAGGCGGCGGCTTTCGCGTCGCGCCGCCGGCAGCTCGTTGCGCCACGGCAAACCGCCCAGATCGAGCCCTACCATGATCACGACGTCATATTCGCAGCCCTTTGCGGAGTGCAGCGTCAACAGGTTGAGGTGGAGAGGCGACCCGTCACGTCCACCGAGGCTGGCCACGTCCAGGTCGGCGAGCGGCCCGCCAACTGCGAGCGCCGTCGACATGCGCACCACCTGTTCGCGCTGGTCGGCGAGGCTTGGCTCTGCCGCCATCAGCGCATCCAGCATTCCGGCCCTCAGCGCGCCGACCAAGTCCCGCGCCAACCCTTCGTCCGTCCGGAGCGACCAAAGGAGTCGGGTCAGCCGTTGAGCCTCGCCGCGGGCTTCGGCCTCAGCGAGGCGGGTGCGGTGAAAGCCTAGCCACCGATCGAGCAATCCGCGCAACTGTGGCCGGCCCTCACGCCAGCCATCAGCGCACCAGGCCGCGCAGTCCTCGATCCAGCTTGTCAGCGCCACCTTGCGATACGGCGCTGCCGTATCGACGCGGATGAAGTCGAGCCCCGCAGCGGCCACGGCCTCGGCAACGATGTCGCCGGCGCGGTAATCCCGGTATAGGATCGCGATGTCACCCAACGTCCGGCCTGGCTTGGCGGCCAGCGCCGCGGGGATTATCTCGGCCACAGCGTGCGCCGCCTGACCTTCAAGGCCATCGCCACACTCGACGAACGCTATCACCGCTTCACGATCCGGATCGTTCGAGACGTAGCCACGCACCTCCCCTAGCGCCAGTTCAGAGGCGCTGACGATACGGGAGGCCGAGCGATAGTTGAGTTGGAGCTGGACGCGCTCCACGTCATCCCGTTCGGCCAGCTCCTGCAACAGCGCGCCGTCAGCGCCGGTGAAGCCGTAGATCGATTGGTCGGAGTCTCCCACGGCAAAGAGCCGGACGCCGCCATCGAAGGCCACGCGCTTGACGATGCGGTGCAGCGCCACCCCGAGATCCTGATATTCATCGACCGCCAGGATCGGGAACTTCGCCTGCAGCAATGGGAGCACCCAGTCATGCTCCGACACCAGCCGTTGCCCGAAGATTACGAGGTCATCGAAGTCAATCAGGCCCATTCCACGCAACTCGGCCTCATATTCTTCCGCCCATCCGGCCAGTTCCCCTTCGCTGGTCCAAGCAATCGAGGCGCGGTCGAGGATCGACCGCCGATGGCGTCCGAGATCCATCGGCTTGTTGGGATGCCCGACGCCAAAGAGCCGATCGCCCACCCGCTTCATCGCCTGATCGCTCTGCCGCTGCGTCGCGACGGCGAGAGGGAACGGCACAGGCAGATTAGCGAGACGGGCATAAGGCATGAGGAGATGCCTCAAGCAGAAGCCGTGAACCGTGCCGATGAATAGGTTAGGCGCTTCACGCAGCCCCAACCGTTCCAAGCGTCGCGTCAGCTCGCGTGCGCATTCCTGGCTATAGGTGATGCAGGCGGCGCCGCGCGGTGCCCGCACGTCTTCAGCCATGATCCGGGCTAGCTTGAGCACCAACGTCTTGGTCTTGCCGCTGCCCGGACCCGCAAGGACAACGCAGTGTCCGGTCGAATCGTAAGCCGCCTGCTGGCCCGCATTGCCAGCGAGATCGGCGGCCTGGGCGAGATAGGCGGCACTGACGCTACGAAACGGCATCGCGGATATGCTCCAACGCTTGCCGGATGTAATCCGGGCACGTCTCGTCACTGACATGGGGAGCGAGAGCCTGTGCGAAGCGCCCTTTTCCAATCCGCTCGATGAGCTTGATCAGGCGTTCCTCGTCGAGATCGTCGGTGTCATCGACCCATCCTTGGAGCTCTGCGCGTGTCTCGTCGCCAATGGATAGCTCCTCTTCAATGACCTCCTGCATCGCCTCCGCAAGCCCGCCGGTGAACAGCTCCGGCTCGAGGGTGTTGCTGTTTACGAAATAGCCGAAGGGCTCAGCGCGAGCGATCACGGCGTCGGCGTTGAGCGGCGTATAATTCACCCCGTCTTCGACAAGCCGCAGTACATTGATCAGCCGGCGCCTGACGAGCGGCGGCCTGGCGCCGTTCGGATCGCGATCCGTCAGGATGACGTGCGGGATGTTGAGGCCCTGCGGTCCCAACAGCTTCACATAGGGCGTGAAGTTCGTGCCGCTCACCGAGCACACCGTGATGCCCAACATGTCGAGCGGGATGTCCAGCTCCTCCGCAAATGCGGGGATGAGGAACCGCTCGGCATCGCCCTCCACCAAAATCACGCCACGCGCGAAGAAGATCTCGCCGCGGCTGACGTCGATGTAGCGCTGCAAGTCCGCCTCGTCTCGCTGCGTAAGCGGCGCCTTCGCGGTTGAAACCGCTATCGTCGTCTCCTCGCTGACATCATGGCGCAGCAGCACGATCGAACGGATCGGGGTAACGCTGGCGATATGCGGTGAGTGCGTCGTCAGAATTGTTGTGAGCGGCGGCGTATCCTCCTCGGCATCCCCCGTATTGCCGAGGAAATAGCGATAGACGAGCCGTTGCACATGCGGGTGAAGATGAGCCTCAGGCTCTTCGACCACGAAGAATGTGTGATCGCGCTCGCCGTCAGTAACGAGCCGGTCGAGTTCGAGGCTCTTCAGCGCCAGGAAGATCAGGTTTGCCGTGCCGAGGCTGGCGTCCCCGATACCGCGCGCGCCATTGTCGATCAGCAAGCGCAAACTGCGCAGCAGTGCATCTACCCGTGTGGGCGCGAGACCAAGCGTCAATGGCACCGCATGCTGCTCGCCGGCAATCGCAATCAGACGCTCGCCTATCCGTTGCGCCGTAGCGACCACCTCGGCGCGGCCTACTAGGTCAGCCTGCGCTTCGCTAACCAGCTCCTGAATTTCGTCCCGCGCGTCCTCATCGAGCGAGGTCGCCAGCTGCTCGATTAACGGCCTGAGCGGTGAATTGCGCCAGCTCGCCAAATCCTTCTCGGCATCGCGCAGCGCGACCTGGACGTCGAGCGGCAGCATCCGCCGCAACGAAGAGCCGATGGACATCTCCGGATCGTCGCCACCGAAGATGATATACTCGTAGTCGGCCAAGCTCTCCGGATCGCGTCCGAGATTAGCTTTCGGTTGGAAGCGGTAGGTCAGACGCGCGACCATCGGCGGACCTGGGTCCACCACGCAATCGCCCAGATGGGCCATCAACCGCGGATCGTCGGTGAAGTCGGTCAGTTCGACAGAGATTTCGACGGTCTCTCCGAGCTTATCCTCCCCGAGTCCGTCCCAGAAATGTTCAAACCCAAGCTGGCGATCGCGCTCGGACAGGCCGGGATCGAGTATCAGTTGCAGGGCGCGGACGAAGTTGCTCTTGCCGACCTTGTTCTCGCCGACGATGACGATGCTGTCGCCGGTCTCTACGTCGAGATCCGAAAAGTTGGCGAAGTTTATAATTTTGATCCGCGAAATTCGCACGGTGCCGTCCCCCCATTTCTTTCTATTCGCGGACGCGATTGGCTCGCTCGGCGATATCGGCACATCGCGCCATGAGCGCGTCGAAAGGCTCGGCGTCTTCCAGAAGAAGCCCGTCATCGACCATGCGGGCGTAGTCCTCCTCCAGCGCCTTCAGACCATCGCCTCCGGGCACAAGCCGCAGCCCGCCGTTGACGGCCGCCGCGTAGTCGACGGGTGTCCGATCGGCCGCCTTCTCGGCGAAGAACATGGTCTTGTGCCGCGCGACTGCGTTCGCCAGGTCGCGATCAGCGACGGCGGACGCCGCAAAACCGGCTTCGTCCAATCGCGCGACATCGTGCCAGTGACGAGCAAAGCGATCGCCGCGCAGCCGCTCCTGCAAGCAGAAGACATGAATGGCCGTCGCCTTTTCCCAGAAGGTCCGCTCCGCATGCATCACGCGTGGACGAGCAGTGGGAAATGTCACGCCCTCGACCAGACCAGACGCGTCGCAGGCGATGTCGCGCAAGCTCGCGGGCTCGCCCGTCGATCGCGCGCCGAATTCGAGCATCACGCTCGGCGCCACATAGCCGGAGCCAGCCGTCGCCGCCTCGTAATCGATGAACAGCTTCTCGCCTTCGACGCGGATGGTGGCCGCCAAAGCTTCAGCCGCGAGCGCCTCTGCGATGATCGGCTGAACGCTTCCTTCAACCCACTCGGGTAGGCGCTTGCGCACCTCGCTGGACCAGCGTTTTTCCTCGCTACGGGTCTTCGGCAGCGCTTCGCCGTTTTCGCCCACCAGATCAGGTGCAATCGCCCGGATGTCGTAAGTCAGGTCGACATCCTCAGAAAACCGACGGATGACCTGATAGGCCTTGGACAGCGACGTACCGCCCTTGAATACCAGATGTTCGCCGAGCGCCGAGCCGTAAAGGGTGGCGAGGGCCCAGACCACCCACACGTCCTTCTCGAGAAGATGCGCCGGCCGGCCAGACCGATCGGCCGCGACGCCGAGCGCCTCACGCCGATCCTCGATCGGGAGGTGGAGAAAGGGATCAGCCATATGCAGCCTTGCCCACGCTGCGCGCCAGCCAGGTCGGAAGCTGCGGCGCTACCGCGACCAGTTCGCTGAAGGCACCCGGGGGGAGTTTCCGCTTCAGTGTCTGAAGGGCGGCCTCAGCCTTCTCCGGCCCAAGCCAAGCCAAGGCTCGCACCGCCTCGCCAGCGGGCCGATGCGCCATGGCGAGCTGCCAACGGGGTGCGTGGCGAAGCTCGACGACCTGCTTGCCGAGGCTCATCTTCCGGGTGCGGCCGGAAGTCAGATAGACCGACCGGACCGGCACCTGTGTCGTGAGACCTAGGGTGTTGGCGGCAGCGGCCCCACTTGGGACGATGATCTCCCCGCGCTGGCTGGCAAGCGCCTCGACCGCTTGCTCCACGGAGGGAGCCCGCGTGCCGAACCGGCTCGTAACCGGAAGGAGATAGACGCCGCGGCCCGCCCGGATCAACTGCGCCCGCTCGGCTAGACGCGACAATGCCTGATCCACCGCGGCGCGATTCCCGAGGTGAAGCAAGCTCTTAGCTGCGACGGGCGTGCCCTCTGCCAGCCCTTTCGCGTGCTCAAGAATCTGTTCGGTCAACCGTTGCATGGCCATTCTCCTGTCAGAAACATACGCAGTTTTCTGACAGTTTGCAATCAGCCTGTGGACAGGCCCAACGATCCGTTGACAGGCATTTATAACCGGTCATATTTGCCCGGTTAAGGAGCCCGCCATGTTGACCTATAGCCCCGAAAAATTCGCTTCGCTCTACGCGACCGATCTCGGTCAGCGAATCTGGGCGTTCCTTGCACAGCCCGAAAACGTTGCTCGGCTTGAAACAGCATCGGAACTGGGAAAGCCCGCCGTCGAGGGGCTAGGGGAACAGCTTCTTGCTGAATTTCGAGAGGACGTCCTTGTCGATCGGGTCAAGCAGATGGTCGGCCACATGGTCCGGCAAATCCTTGAGCAGCGCGACTGGGTGCTCGACCAAAGCGACGTAAAGGTCCAGTCCGTCCCCTTCAGCAAGGCGGCGCGCTATCGTCGACCCGACTGGATCACGTTTCACGCCTTCAGGAACACCACCGATCCTCGGGACGTCGTTATTACGGACAGGCGGCAGAATCCGCAGCTGCCGGGCGACGCGCGGTGGAGCTATTACGCCACCTTCGCGAGCCCGCTGAAGGCCGCAGTGGCATTTGGCGTCGGCGACATCAAGCAGCTCCGGCAGCAGGTCCACACCCAGGGTTTCCGGCGCGTGCGCGTAGAACGCATGCTGCGCCGCGCCTGATGGGGACCGACCAATGACCGAGCTTCCCGCTGCAACCGTCGCCGCTGCCGACTTTTACGATAAGCACTATGCTGGCGCTGACCCGATCTTCCTTCAACCCGGCATGAAACTCATGCTCGGTAGCCCCGAGCGACCAAGGCATTGCCGTTTCTGCGGCAAGGACGAACCGGAAGTCACTTTTAGGGACGAGGCCCACGCACTACCGGCTGCGTTCGGCAATACGGGCCTGTTCAGCAACTACGAATGTGACGCCTGCAATCACCTATTTGGCGAAGGCATCGAGAACCACCTCGGCAATTGGTCCAAGCCGATGCGCACTCTATCCCGCATCAAAGGGCGGAACGGCGTACCGACGATCAAGAAGCCGGGTCCAGGCCAGGGCTGGCGGTTGGAGCACGCAGACGGCGGCTTCCAGTTGAAGGAATATGAGGACGACCCCTTCTTCGAGATCGACGAAGAGGCGAAACAGGTTCGCTTTGAGTTGCACCGCGACACGTATGTCCCGGTGGCTGCGTTGAAGGGCCTCGTCAAAATCGGTCTCACCCTGATCCCGGACATCGAGACGCAACATTTCCGCGAAACCTTCGACTGGATTCGC
Source organism: Blastomonas ursincola (assembly GCF_013607875.1). Lineage (GTDB taxonomy): Bacteria > Pseudomonadota > Alphaproteobacteria > Sphingomonadales > Sphingomonadaceae > Blastomonas > Blastomonas ursincola. The sequence continues at coordinate 558,774 of NZ_VDES01000003.1, read as the reverse complement.
GACACCGATCACACGCGCAACTTCGTCGCCGAATTCCCAGTTTTCCGGACCTTCATCCGCGGGCCAATGCGCAATGATCTCATCGTACTCATGCTCATGCGCCGACGAGCCGGCGTCGATACCGTCCCCTATGCCTTCTTCACCTTCGCCTACGGCAATGAGGTGCTGCAGGTCTTCCTGCCCTCGCTGTCCCAGGACAAGTGTATTGACGGCGTACCGCTGACACTCACCCCCTTCCCCACTCCCGGGGCGCCGTACCAGGCCCAGCACGGCCATCCGAGCGTCAAGGTCGAGAACCTGACCGGCCGTGAGCCCGTCAAGGGCGAGAAGGTGCCTGCGGTGTTCGGCTTCGAGTCCGTCGCGCATAGGCCTCCTAGCCAGGCCGAGGATGGAACTTGATCTGTGCGCGGGAGAATAGCCAACCACATTTGTTCATGTTATGTTCTACTGCGAGCGGTCGCGATTTATCCAGGTGCGACGAGCCGAGCGGCAGACGGACATGAGGTTCGCGATAATTCAAGAGCAGGCGCGGTCCGGCTTTGTTGAGGAAAAAAATGACTGATTACAACAAACTGAGCCGCGAAGACCTCATCCGAGTGTTGCTTGAGCGCGACGGCGTGGACATTGGCGGCATCCGGCTGACATACCCGGGTCAGACCCCTCCGTGGCAGATTATTCGACAGTTGAAGCCTCGGTCCCAGCGGATCGAAAAGAAGCTGTGCGTTGGCTCCGAAATACAGCAGTCAGAGAATATCCTTCTCGAAGGCGAAAACCTTCAAGCGCTGGTCAGTCTGTACAAGTACCGCGGCCAAGTGGACCTAGTCCTAACCGATCCTCCTTACAATACCGGCTTGGATTTTCGGTACAACGATCGCTGGGACGAGGATCCGAACGATCCTGACCTGGGAAAGTTAGTTCCCGCGGATGACGGCTCAAGGCATTCCAAGTGGCTCCGCTTCATGACACCACGCCTCTGGATGATGAAAGAGATGCTTCGACCTGGCGGCGTCTTGGCAATCTGTATCGATCATCGAGAACTCTTCCGGTTGGGCATGCTGCTCGATGAGATGTTCGGAGAGGCCAATCGTATCGGGATAATCAATTGGCAAAAGTCATACGCGCCGCGAAACGATCAGCGCCAACTCTCTACAGCAACAGAATACGTTCTCGTTTACGCGAAGAACGCAGAACGAGCGAAAACTGCACTCCTCCCGCGCACTGAGGAGATGGACAAGCGCTACCTCTCGCGTGACGGAGATCCCCATCCATGGAAGCCGGGCGATTTAACCGCGCGTGGTGAGGAGACTCATCTGTCCATGATCTACGCGATTCAATCGCCATTCACTGGCCAGCTCCACTATCCCACCGCGGGTCGCCACTGGGGCTCGGAAAAGCGGCGAATGAAGGCATATTTGGAGACATGGGGATCGAAGTATGTCGAGCGCGATATAGGCGATGGCCGCCAGAAGGCTTTGCTCATTACCGGTGCTCCGATACCGACCGAAAAGTCGTTTTCGACCGAGCACAAAGCGCTGAAAGCCGCCCGTAAGGCTGCTGAAAAGATAAGGTCCGGCGTCTGGCCTGCTGCGCATTGGCGTGACGATGGTCAGGGCACGTTCGGCATGAAGAAGTATTTGAAGGACGTCAAACAGGGGATTGTTCCGACGACATACTGGTCTGACGATGACTACGAGGAGCCGTTAGACATCGGCACGACCTCATGGGATCACGAGCATTCCGGCCATAGTCAGATTGGCATTAACGAACTTACATCGATCGTCGGTCCGGGTCATGGGTTTGAAACTGTCAAACCTATGAAGCTGATCAAAAAGATCATTCAAATTTGGTGCCCGCCCACTGGTATCGTGCTCGATCCCTTCGCAGGGTCGGGCACCACCGCGCATGCGATCATGGAACTAAATGCTGAATCGGGAGCCGATCGGCGGTTCTTACTTATCGAGCAGGGTCGGCCGGAGCGCGGCGATGCCTATGCCCGAACTCTTACCTATGAACGTCTGAAGCGCGCCGTAACGGGAGAGCGTGTCAACAAGAAGGGTGTCTCAGCGATCTCTGCAGCGCCGCTTTCGAGCGGCTTTCGGTTCTCGAAACTCATGTCGCAGGTCGACGCTGCGGCAGTTTTGGCACTTGAGCGAGAAGAAATGGTGGACCTGCTGCTGACCTCTTACTGGGATCAGAAGGATAGGGCTGCTGCACATCTGAGACGCTTGCCCGCAGGGACGCACTCGTATCTGTTTGCGAAAAGCGCGCGGGGCGAAGGCTTCTTTCTAATTTGGAACGGTCCGGATCAGGCTTCGGTGCTGAATCGCGCGTCGTTCCGAGCCATCGCCGCGGAGGCGAAGGCTGAGGGGCTGACACAACCGTTTCACGTCTATGCGCGGATATCGACGTACAGCGGCCCCAACGTCGAATTTTACCAGATTCCGAATCGCATCCTTGATGCGCTGGGGTTTAACGAAGCGCTACACCCCTATGGAGTCGGATCGACGTAAGATGCCGGCGAGGAGACCGCCGCGTGAGCATCGAACTACTTCCCTTTCAAACGAAAGCCTCCCAGCAAATTGTGGCTCGCTACGGGCTCCTGGTCACCGACAAGAAGCGGCCTATCGAGTACATGGGGTGGCCGACGCCGTTCTATCAAGCACTCGCGTCGCTGACCGGATCCGGCAAGACGGCCATCCTCGCCGATACGGTTTCGTTACTGCGAGCGGGCATGCAGCTCGAGCCAATCGTGCTGTGGATCTCCAAATCCAAAGCCGTCGTCGATCAGACGTTCGCGAACTTTGAGGCGGGTGGGAAATACGAGCATCTGATCCCCCAGCTTACCACCGGCTACCTAAGTGAAGCCAAGGTGGATCAAATCCAAGACGACACGCAGGCGTGCATCCTGCTGGCTACGGTAGGTAGCTTCAATCAGAAATCGAAAGGCGACGGCAAACTCAAAGTCCACCAGAAGGACGAGGACGAGAACGACGGAGCGCTTTGGGAAATTCTCGCTGAGAGGAAAGCGCCTAGTGCATCGGAGCGGCGCCCGCTGATCATCGTCTATGATGAAGCACACAATTTATCCGATCAGCAGACGGATCTGCTCCTAGAACTTGAACCGGACATTATCCTGGCAGCGTCAGCGACGATGCGCACGCCGGGCAAGCTAGGACAGATTATCGACCGGCTTAAGCAGGTAGGTTGGAATGCAGAGGCCATCTCTGATCCCGAAGATAGTCCGTCGCGCTGCTTGATCACCGCCATCAGATCAAAGGAACCCGTCGACGCTGGCTTGGTGAAACGACAGATCGTCCTCGGCGGCTACGACACCGAGATGGAGACCACTCTCAATGACATGATCGAAGACTTCCAGCTCGCCACGCTCAAAGCGGACGAACTCGAAGCCGGCTTCCTTCCGAAGGCGATCTACGTCTGCCGTACGAACATCAGTCAGGATGATGGAACCGCCGATAACCCTCATCGGCCGTTTAACCAACGCAAGGCGCCTCCCATCCTAATCTGGCGGTACCTGACCGAAGAAAAAGGCATCCCTGCAGACGAGATCGCGCTCTATTGCGATCTGAAAATGAATCAAAAGGACTATCCTGCTCCGGAAGGGTTCACCCTCTTCTCAGGCGGAGAGGACGACTTCGCCGTATTCTCGCAGGGAGCCTACCGGCATATCATCTTCAACCAGAGCCTTCAGGAGGGTTGGGACGATCCGGCCTGCTGCTTTGCCTATATCGATAAGTCTATGGGATCGGCTCTTCAAGTCGAACAGGTCATCGGTCGCGTTTTGCGTCAGCCTGGAGCCCGTCATTACCCGGACCCATTGTTGAATACGGCGAATTTCTACATTCGCATCGACAGTAAGCAGGAATTCCCGAAAATACTCGAGGTGGTTAGACGCAAGATCGCTTCAGAAATGCCCGACGTGAAGCTGGAGGGTTTCAGCGATGCACGTGACCGGCGACGCTCGCGTATCGAGCCGAAGCAAAGCCTCACCATTCCAGAAATCCACATAGATGCCGACGAGTCCGTTGATCCACTTACCAAAGCCATCTCGTCGATCCACGACTACACTACCGATTCCGTGAATGTTCAGGGTGCAGGCGAGCTAACTCGCGCGATTCAACAAATCGGTGACGGCTCCAAACCCTCAATCGAGACACACGTCAAAGATCACTCCAACCGCGTTATTGCGCGCTGGCTTGTTCGGCGACACATGCAGTCTCGATATCCCGAAGCCGTCAAGACGATCGACTGGGCCGACCCAAAGTTTGAAGCCCGCGTAGAGATCACGAGTGTCGCCGCTCAACAGTTACGCGAGGATGCCGAACGGCTCGTCGACACATACCTGTCTCATGCAGAATTGGCATTTGAGGATTCGAATCCTTACACCGTAGGGGCAGTGTACGTTCGTCCAGATGCCACCCACAGATTCAATAACTCGGTCCATGAGAGCTATAGCGATCTCAACACGCCGGAACTTGCGGTAGCGCACGAGATCGACGGTACGGGACACACCTGGGTCCGCAACCCGGTGAACGGGGGATACTCAATTCCCCTCCTAGACAAGGGCGAGAGCCGGCGCTTTTTTCCTGATTTCCTTGTCTGGAAGGACAAGAAAATCGTAGCGATCGATCCTAAAGGTGGGTTTCTCCTTCAAACGGAAGCTGGCCGCAAGCTGTTGGCGATCCGGGATGAGAAGGGGCAGCAACGCATTTTGGTTCGGTTTATTACTGACGGGACGTGGTCAGCAGAGACCATGAAGCAGACAAGCAGTTCCGGATTTTCCGTGTGGCGAATGACAACAACCGGTCAGATCCGTTGCACGACCCACGCGGATGTAGCCTCAGCCGTTAAGAAGGCGCTGGAGACCAAATGAGAGGGTACGACGCAGCAATATGACGTTAGGTCGCTCGCCTTCCCCAACGATCGAAGATCAGCGTTCCCCCGTCGCCGCTTCACATCTCTACTATATAAAGCTCGGTCGCGGCGGAGACTGGGAGGCCGAAAGCCTGCGCGATGGCGTCCTGCGGTTCGGCTATCGAGAGGCGCCGCACGACCTGTGTGCTCGCGGCGACTGGCAAGGTGTCTGGGAGGCAATGAAAACCATCCGTGGTGATGCCGGCACCGCGACCCGTGATGTCAATCAGATCCGAGCCTATTACGAGGCCGACGAGCATTCGATCTTCATCACGTTCGTCGGTGGACTCCTGTATTGGTGCCGACCCAGCGGGCCTGTCGAATTGCTCGATGATCGCAGCCACCGTCGTCAAACCGCGGAAGGATGGCGCAACACAAGCGTCAACGGCACCCTGCTCTCGGCCGACCGGCTATCGGGACGTCTGCTGAAGGTGCAGATGTTCCGGGGGACGATCTGCGATGTTCGGGCGGGAGACTATCTCTTGCGAAAGCTCAGCGATCAGCTCTCCCCCGAGGTCGCCGCCGCCGAAGAGGCCGAACGTGCGCTGATGACGGCGATCGGGGAGCTGATGCGACTTCTCACCTGGCAGGACTTCGAGCTCCTCGTCGATCTCGTTTTCTCGACCAGCGGTTGGCGCCGGGTGAGCCAGGTCGGACGCACGCAGAAGACTGTGGACCTGGAGCTCATCTTGCCCAGCACAGCCGAGCGCGCTTTCGTTCAGGTCAAATCGCAGGCCACAACCGCGGCCTTGAACGAGTATGTCGCCCGCTTGGCAGAGGCCGATGCTTATGACCGGATGTTCTTCGTCTGGCACACCGGCGACATCGCAGAGGAAAACGGTCCGGCAGGCGTCATACTTCTTGGTCCGCGAAAGCTTTCTCGCATGGTGCTCGACGCCGGCCTCTCTTCCTGGCTGCGAGAAAAGGTCTCCTGACCAAGACGACGCTACTGAAAGCCTGAACTACGGTTCTCCGGCCCTCCATACAGACCGTCGTCCGCCAAGGTTGGACGCGATTGGGGGAAAGCCTTCCCCTGCGGCCGAGCCCAAGGTCTCAGCCGGCCCCTTCTGCGGGGAGACCCCGCAACACCCCCTGAGAGTGAGAGTGCGGACCGGTTTTCGTGACGGGTGAATAAGTGGGAGAGAGGCTCCCGCGCCCGTCGTGGAGATTGGTCCCATGAACATGCAAGTTCTCGATGCGCGCCGTGACACGACCGGCGGTTACAAGGTGGATGTCAGCCGCGGCGAGCGGGTCGGCCGCGTCTCGTCAGAGTGGTTCAATCGCCCGGCCGACGAGCGCTACCTGTCGCTGACCGACCTGTTCGCCTCGGTGAAGGGCCGTAGCGAGCGGAGCTGCACCCGCACGGTGGAGAGCGCCGCGGTCCGAGTGGAAGCCAGCCGCGACGACGCGGAGCGCCTATCCCTGCTGTTGCCCGGGTCGGACGCGCCGATCGCGCCGACCCACTGGAGCTTCGGGCAGCTCGCGAGCCTGGTCGGCGCGCCCGCCGCCTATCTTCGCCAGCTTCCCGCCGCGCTGGCCGGTATCAACCTGCAATACGGCCTGACCTCGCACCGCGCCGAACAGGTCAAGACGCTCGAGACCGACGACGGGCGCATCGAGCTACGCGCCGTCACCGGGCCCGACTATGGCCGCATCTTCGACCATGAGCTGGTCGCGGCCGTGCAGCGGATCGCGGGCAACGGCACCGGCGACACGCGCTGGAAAGTCCCCGGTGTGCTCGACTGGTCGACCGGCATCTACAATCCGCGTGTCGACGTCACCCAGGATACGACCACGCTCTACGCCTCCGATCGCGACGTCTTCCTCTTCCTTGTCGACGACCTCAATCCGATCGAGGCCGGACGACTGCCGGACGGCTCGCCCGACCTCTACTTCCGGGGCTTCTACTGCTGGAACTCCGAGGTCGGGGCAAAGACGCTCGGCATGGCGAGCTTTTACCTCCGCGCCGTCTGCCAAAACCGCAACCTCTGGGGCGTCGAGGACCTCGAGGAGATCGCGATCCGGCACAGCAAATATGCCGCCTCGCGCTTCGCGCACGAGGCCGCGCCGGCGCTGACCCGGTTCGCCAACTCGTCACCCGCGCCGTTCATCGACGGCATCAAACAGGCGCGTGCCAAGATCGTCGCGCGCACCGACGAGGACCGCGCCGACTTCCTGCGCAAGCGCGGGTTCAGCAAGGCCGAGACGGCGAAGATCCTCGAGCGGGTGCTGAACGAGGAAGGCCGCAAGCCCGAAAGCGTCTTCGACTTCGTGCAGGGCATCACCGCCGTGGCGCGCGACAAGACCCACCAGGATGCCCGGCTCGACCTTGAGGGCCGCGCGAAGAAGCTGCTCGAGCGCGTGGCCTGAACGGCTTTCCGGTTCTGCGTCTTTCCTGATCCACGATTCTGCGGTCCGCCCCTTCAGAGGAAGAGGTGGGCCGCAGCTTCGTGACGGTGAGAAGGTCGAGAGAGAGGTTCTCCGGCCAGGCCGTCATGGAGACCTACCATGGCCACGAAAGCCAACAATGTGCAGAAGATCGTCCTGAGCGCGTCTCGGGACATCCCGTTCAACAAGCTGGTGCTCAGCCAGTCGAACGTCCGGCGGATCAAGGCCGGCGTCGCGATCGAGCAGCTCGCCGAGGACATCGCCCGGCGCACGCTCCTCCAGAGCCTGACCGTGCGTGCGGTGTGCGACGCCGATGGCGTCGAGACCGGCATGTACGAAGTCCCGTCCGGTGGTCGCCGGTTCCGGGCGCTCGAACTGCTGGTCAAGCAGCGGCGGCTGGCGAAGACCGCACCGATACCGTGCGTGATCCGCGAGGAGGGCATCGCCGAGGAAGACAGCCTCGCCGAGAACGTCCAGCGCGCGCCGCTCCATCCGCTCGACCAGTTCCGGGCATTCCTGACGCTGCGCGAGAAGGGTCAGTCCGAGGAGGAGATCGCCGCCGCGTTCTTCGTCTCGGTCGCGGTCGTCAAGCAGCGGCTGCGGCTGGCGTCCGTCAGCCCGAAGCTGCTCGACGTTTACGCCGAGGACGGCATGACGCTCGACCAGTTGATGGCGTTCACCGTCAACGGCGACCACGCGCGTCAGGAGCAGGTGTTCGAGCGGCTCGCCCAGTCCTACTCCAAGCAGCCGCACGATATCCGGCGGATGCTGACCGAGGGTGCCATCAATGCCGCCGACAAGCGCGCGCAGTTCATCGGCGTGGCCGCTTATGAGGAGGCGGGCGGCGTCGTGCTGAACGACCTGTTCCAGACCGACCACGGCGGCTGGCTGCAGGATGTCGGCCTGGTCGACATGCTCGTCGCCGAAAAGCTGCGCGAGGAAGCGGAGATGATCCGCGCCGAGGGATGGAAGTGGATCGAGGTCGCACCCGACTTCGCCTAAGGCCATACCTTCGGGCTGCGCCAGCTCAGCGGGGATGAAGTGCCGCTGACCGCCGAGGAAGAAGCGACCCGCGACGCGCTCCAGGCCGAGCTGGACGGCATCGAGGCGACCTATGCGGAATCCGCGGACGATTTGCCCGAGGATGTCGATCAGCGCCTGAGCGAGATCGAGGCCGCCCTCGCAGCATTCGAGGATCGTCCGGTCGCGTATGATCCGGCCGAGGTCGAACGGGCGGGCGCCTTCGTCAGCATCGACCGCAACGGCGATCTGCGCGTCGAGCGTGGCTACGTCCGGCCCGAGGACGAACTGCCCATCGTCGCCGAGCCGGATGCCGACGGAGACACCGGGGGCGATGGCGATCAGCAGCACCCGATCATCGCGCCCGGCACGGACGATGACGACGACGTCGTCAACGAGGCGGATGCCGCAACCGAGCCGGACGAGGACGAAGGCCTGAAGCCGATCCCCGACCGGCTGATGACCGAACTGACCGCGCACCGCACGCTGGCGCTTCGCCACGCGCTCGGCGGCCAACCCGACGTGGCGTTCCTCGCCGCGTTGCACGCGCTCTGCCTCAAGGCGTTCTACTCCTATGCGCTCGACACCTGCCTGGAGATCGACATCAAAAGCGTCGGCTTCCATTCGCAGGCGCCGGGGTTGAACGACAGCCGCATCGCCACGGAGATGACCGAGCGGCATCAGGCGTGGCGGACCGCCTTGCCCAAGGAGGCGAGCGACCTGTGGGAGGCGTTGACGGACTTCGACACCGACAGTCGGCAGGCGCTGTTCGCGCACTGCGTCTCGCTCTCGCTCAACGCCATGTTCGAGGCCTACAACCGCCGGCCCAAGGCGCTCGCCCATGCCGACCGGCTCGCCCAGGCGGTCGATCTCGACATGGTTGCGGCGGGGTGGACGCCGACGGTCGGCGGATATCTCGGCCGCGTCACCAAGGCGCGGATCCTCGGAGCGGTCAGGGAGGCGAACGGCGAACGGGCCGCGCAACTCATCGACCATCTGAAAAAGGTCGAGATGGCGGAGAAGGCCGAGGCGTTGCTCGACGGTTCCGGCTGGCTCCCCGAGCCGCTCCGCACGCCGGGCCGCGCGTTGCCGCCCGTCGTCGACACCGCCGACATCGAGGCGTCCGCGATCGATCCTGATCCGACCCCCGAACCGGCTGGCGAAGAGACGGCGGCGGACGGCGGCGAATCGGCCATCGACCAACCCGACGCTTCGGTCGAGGATGACTCCGTCGAGATCGAACCCCACGCGATTGCGGCCGAATAGAGGAGCAACGCACCCGCCCCCTCTGGGCCCGCCGGCGCAACGTCGGCGGGCCTTTTTCGTCTGGGAGAATGCGATGCGGAACGATGCATCCGAGCTGGCGCAACGGCTCGCCCGCAATGCCGAGGCGGTATGCCGTCATTATCTTTCCAATGGCCGCCGCGAGGGCCGATACTGGCTCGTCGGCGATGTCGAAAACACACCCGGGCGCAGCCTCTATGTCCGCCTGAAGGGCACCGAGTCCGGCAAGGGTGCGGCAGGCAAATGGACGGACGCCGCCACTGGCGAGCATGGCGACCTCCTCGACCTGATCGCCGCCAACCGCCGCCTCGACAGCCTTCGCGACATCCTCGACGAGGCGCGCACCTTCCTGTCACTGCCCCGGCCCGATCCGCCGCCCCGACAACCGCCCGCACCGACCGGATCGCCAGAAGCTGCGCGCCGCCTGTTCGCCATGTCGCAGCCGATCGCCGGCACGCTTGCAGAAGCGTATTTGCGCAGCCGTGCGTTGACGGGTTTGCGGAACTGCACGGCGCTCCGCTTCCACCCCCGCTGCTATTACCGGGGTGACGAAGACGACCCGCGCGACCGGGTACGTGACGCCTGGCCGGCGCTTATCGCCGCCGTAACCGATCTCGCCGGCACGCAGACGGGAGCGCACCGCACCTGGCTCGACTTGTCGGGGCAGGACAAGGCCCCGGTGTCGACGCCGCGACGAGCCATGGGTCATCTTCTCGGGCACGGCGTCAGGTTCGGAGTGGCGGACGACGAACTGGCAGCCGGAGAAGGCATCGAAACGATGCTGTCGCTCCGGCGCGTAATGCCGACCTTGCCGATGGTCGCCGCACTCTCCGCCAACCACCTCGCTGTTCTGCTTTTCCCGCCGACCCTCCGTCGGCTCTACCTCGCGCGCGACAATGATGCGGCCGGGCATGGTGCGGTGGCGGCGTTGGCCGAACGGGCAACGTCGGTCGGGATCGAGGCGCTGACGCTCGAGCCAAGGTTGGGCGACTTCAACGAGGATCTGCGCACCTTCGGACCGGAAGCATTGGCTGCGGCAGTGCGGCTGCAGCTCGCCCCGGAGGACGTGGCGCGGTTCGTGAGGTCGATCAGCGCAATTGAAGCTGCGGCGCTGTGACGGCAGGTCGATTGCCGGGAAGAGGGAACGTCAAAGTCCGCTTTTTCCGCTTAGAGCCGCCGCCCACGGCCTTCTGAGAGGGCGATCGGAGCGGAGCCGGTCCGGGCCGACAACGGCTGCGCCCCGCTATTTTCCGCCAGCGGGCTCGCGCCCGCCTTTGCATCGCGAAACAAAATAGCGGGGCTTTTCGCCGTCCTCCGCTGCGCTTCAGCCGATCGCGCTGGCGCGCGTCGGTGCAGGCCCGGTCCGCCCCCGCTCTTCGTCGCCTGTGAAGGCCGCGATGGGCGCGGTCGACAGCCAAGGCGAACCCCCATGACGACCGATCCCGACTTCAACGACCACGAGCCCAACCACGCGGCATCTGCCACCTCCACGCTGCTCGACGAACTGGCACTCTATGGTCACCGCCCGTTCCAGGACGAGCCTGACCCACGACCGCTGCCCGAAACCCCTCTGGTCACAGCCGCGATCGCCGACGTCTTCGACGCCCTCGTCTCCACCCTCCAGGACACGCGCCTCGAACCCGACCTCGATGACCTGCTCTGGTCGACCGTCAACGTCTTCCACCGCGCGACCGAACGGATCGAACGCGAGCTCGACGACAACGAACAGGCGCAGAAGCGCGGGCAGCGGGAGCAGGACGGCTCAGAGGTGAAATCGGTCGAGCTGGAACGGCTCCTGGCCGAGGGACTGACGTTGATCGAGCGTCGCAATGCTTTCGAGCTCATGCGCGATCTGGCCGCCGAGCACTTCCAGATCCACTCCCGCAACCCCTGGCACCCGCGCACCGGGTCGATGGTGAACCGCAAGCACCTGACCGCGGCGATGATCGACAGCCGCGACTTCCTAATGGCCCGACGTCGCGCCGAGACCGAGGTCCTGCTCCCGGCCGGTCCGAAGATCGCCTTCACCGGCGGCTATGAATGCAACGACGTCGAGGCGATCTGGGCCGCGCTCGACCGGGTCAACGCCAAGTACCCTGGCATGGTGTTGCTGCATGGTGGCAGCCCCAAGGGCGCCGAGCGCATCGCCGCCTGCTGGGCCGACAAACGCAAGGTGCCACAGATCGCCTTCAAGCCCGACTTCAACCGGCACAAGAACGCAGCGCCGTTCAGGCGCAACGACGTGTTGCTGGAGACGATGCCGATCGGAGTCGTGGTGTTCCCGGGCTCGGGGATCTCCGACAACCTCGCGGACAAGGCCCGAAAGCTCGGTATCCCGCTGTTCGATTTCCGGAAAAGAGGCGGCGCGTGAGCGCCGCTCTTTCACCGGCGTGCTTGACAGGCGCAACGTATTTGAAGCGACCTGTCCGCGAGGTTCATCGGTTCATGAACGCCAGCGAACCTTTTCCGAACGATTTCTATCCCGATCAGGAACTGGCACACGTTCAGCTTTCTAATGCCGAAGCGCATCTTCGGAGCGCGGCCTGGGCGTTGTCGCGCGGAATGGCGAATGACGCCCTCCATTCCATCGCCATCGCCATCGAATTGGGGCTGAAATCCTATCTCTTGAACGCAGCCACCACCGATGCGTGGAATCGCGCCCATATCGGGCACGATCTCGACAAGGCCATAACCTATGCCGAGCGGGCCGGGCTCGATCCGCCGAGCGGACTGCGCGACGTCGCGCGCGTGTTGCATCCGCATTTCCAGCGCGGCGGATTCCAGCGTGAACCGTCGCGACAATGGCCGGAGGCGCTCGCAGGGCAAGCGTGCAGCGTAGCGAGCACGTTGCTGGTGAGCGTGTCGAAATCGATTGGCCCACGTCGGGACATCTAAACCGCCAGCTTCCGGGCGCGCGCCCACCCCGCATCTCTGACGCAGATCCTTGGTCCGGCCCAGGGCCTGACGCCATCAACCCTTAATATGTGGAACGGCCCGCGTAGCAAGAGCTGTCGGCAGTCGATTCATCACTTGGGAACGGTGCGGTCATATGTCCGGCCTATCAGCGCGGCCTATGACCGCTGGCCTCGATGAAGTTCGCGTCGCAAGTGGCTTAATCAAGGGTGCGCGCTCGAAGCGCGTCACGGGTTTCAGCCTATCTTGCGTCGGAGTTTCGTCCCAAGGAATCATCGTCTACTTCATGCACCTCACTTCTGCCGGCTACCGTGCCGTCAGCTCATTCAAGCGGTTGTGAAGGTCACGCCGTGACCGTGGCAGCCACTAAACTGTTGCCGCGCTGATAAACCCCGCCTCGGGTCAGAACCGCCCAAACGATCCGCGCCATCTTGTTGGCAAGCGCGACGGCCGCGACCTTGTAAGGCCGCCTCGCGACAATACCCGTCAGCCAGGGCATCGCCTTGGCGTTCTTCTCGGTGTAGCGGAGCACTGACGTTGCCCCGACCACGAGAAGGGAACGCAGATCCGGATTTCCCATCTGGGAGATGCGTCCCAGCCGCTCTTTGCCGCCGCTCGAACGAGGCTTAGGCGTTAGTCCGATCCAGGCGGCAAAGTGCCGAGCGGACTTGAAGCCGCCGGGGTCGGGAACGAGCGCCTTGATTGTGGCCGCGGTGATGGCGCCGACGCCGGGGATAGTGACGAGGCGCCGCATATCTTCGTCGACTTTGGCCTCACGAACGATTGCATCCTCGAGCTTGCTGGCCTGCTGCTTCAACGCCTCGATCTGGTCGGCAATGGCGGTCATCGCAAAGCGCGCCGCCGGAGGCAGGCGTGTATCGCTCTCGTCGCGAACAATCGCGATCAGTGAATCAATCTTGGCGATGCCGGCACCGGCAATGATACCGAGCTCGGTAAGATGGCAGCGCAGAGCGTTGACGGCCTGAGTCCGCTGGCGAACCAGCAGCGATCGCGTCTTCAGCACCATCGCAGCCGCCTGCTGCTCGGCGGTCTTGATCGGGACGAACCGCATGGTCTTACGGGTCACCGCTTCACTGATCGCCTCAGCGTCTCCCGCGTCCGTCTTGCCTCGCTTGACGAAGGGCGCGACGTAGGCGGGCGGAATCATCCGCACGTGATGACCAAGTGCCCCAATCTCGCGCGCCCAGTAATGCGCTCCGCTGCACGCCTCCATACCGACAAGGCATCGCGGTAGCTTCTCGAAAAAGCGCAAGACTTCGGCTCGACGAAGCTTACGGCTGAACAGCGGCGCGCCATCGGCATCAGCGCCGTGGGCCTGAAAAACTTGCTTGGCTAAGTCCAAGCCAACGGTGACCGCTTCCTGCATCGAATAGTCCTTCCCTGATGGTGGTGCTCCAACGGTCGCTTTCTATCACTCCTCGAGTCGTTGAGTGCGGGCCGTTCCACGTCATCAAGGGTCGGCTATGCACGCATGCCGCCGCTGCGGCTTCGCCTGCGCGGTGATTGCGGCCCTCGGCCGGACACATCGGGCGCCTGTCACGCGGGGGATAGTCCCCCGCCTCCAAGACAGGAGCCGGAACGATGTCCCTCACCGACGCACACGCCTTCGCCTTCAGCCTCGCCACCACCCTCATGGCCGTGATCGTCATCTTCAAGGCCGGCGACGGGACGCATTCGGTCACCCCCGCCAGCGAATTCGACGGCGACGCCGAGGTCGTGGCGGAGATCGATCCCTTCGCGCCCTGACGGGACGCGCCGGGGCGACGCGGAAACCCTTGCCGGTTTCCGCTCCCGCCGCTCTTTTTCTTCGGCTATACTCAACACCGCGCCGTGGTGGTGGTGGAAGGCGCGACCGTCAGACTATATCTCACGGAGACCACTACCATGATCTTCATCGGCATTCTTCTCAGCATCGCGGCGATCGGCGTCTTCTGCTGGCTGCTGTTCACACTCGCCGTCTTCGCATTGCCCCTCTTCGCAGGTGTCACGGCGGGCCTGTGGGCGTACGATACCGGCGCTGGCTGGCTCGGCGCGCTCGTCGTGGGCACCCTTGCCGCCGCGCTGACCTTCGGCATCGGCCAGGTCCTGCTCGGGTCCGTTCGGCCGCTCTGGGCGCGCATCCTCGTCGCGGTCGCCTTCGTCGCACCAGCAGCGATCGCCGGCTATCACGCGACGCATGGCATCGTGAAACACACGATGCCGTCGGAAGGCTGGCAGGTCGCCTTTTCCATCATCGGCGCCGTCGCCGTCGGCGTGACCGCGCTGATGCGGCTCGCCGCGATGGCCCCGCCCGGTTCGACCGGACAGGGCCTGGTGCGGAGCTAAACTCTGGCGCGGATGCTGGGGTCGGACCGACAATGGCTCTGGCCGCAATCACCTCATCGCCAGAGGATTGGCGGAAGCAGCGTGGCACGACCGAGGTTCTGGACCGATCCTTGGGCACGGCCAGCCGGAGCGATCGGTCCGCTTAGGCGATGCCCTGCTCGACGGACCCTGACCGGGTCGGTTTGCTTTGGCGCTCGAACGACGGGCCAAGGGCGTGCGCGTTCGCGCCCGGACGCGGTCATCCTTGCCGGTGCGGTGACAGCGGGACTTCGCGGTTCCACCAGTGTCGCCACATTCTCCGTTGTTCGATCTCTGTTGGGTCGACCGCTCCAAACGGCCTCTTCAATGGGCTGATCTGACCGAAGGCCGGCTGCGCCTCGATCGCCTATGCGGCAACGGCGCCGCCACGACTTTCTTCCCCTGCCGGCTGCGCCGTCATTCCTCGCGAACCAACAAAGTCGCTCTGCCGCCATCCTCCGCTGCGCTGCGGTCGCAAGCGATGCCGCGTCGATCGCCTCCGGCCTGCCGATCGCCATCGAGGCCGCAATGGTGCGGGCTCGAGGCAGAGAAGAACGGAGAACTACCATGGCGACCATCGGCACCTTCAAAAAGTCCGGCAACGACTACACCGGCGAAATCGTCACCCTCTCGGTCCAGGCCAAGAATGTCCGCATCGTCCCCGAGGCCACCCGCTCCGGCGACAACGCGCCCTCCCACCGGGTCATGGTCGGCCGCGTCGAAATCGGCGCCGCCTGGTCCAAGCGCTCCAACGAGGGCCGCGACTATCTCGGCCTGAAGCTGGACGATCCGAGCTTCAACGCTCCGATCTACGCCAACCTCTTCGATGACGAGGGCGAAGAGACCTACAGCCTGATCTGGTCCCGCCCCACCCGCCGCAACGGCGAGTAATGCCAGCCAGCAAGGCCCCGTCCGGTCGAACCGGGCGGGGCCTTCCGCTTTCCCGACGACCGAATCAGCTCGCGCCTGAGGGGCCTTTGCGCGGCCCACCACAGGCGCTTTGGGCTGGCGTCGACAGCGCAGAACGACTATTATAGTCGTAGTTCTGGCGCTCGCTCCGGTCCGAGTGGGAGGTGATCATGCATGATCACCGCCCGACAATCGCGGGCCGCACGCGCGTTGCTGGGTTGGACACAGGAGACGCTCGCTGACAAGGCCCAGGTCTCGCTCACGGCGCTGAAGCGCCTCGAGTCGGAGTCCGCCCTGCCTGTCTATGAGTCGACCCGCGATCAGGTTCGCCGCGCCTTCGAAGGCAACGGCGTCGTCCTGCTCCAGTCCGACAGAGGCGAAGGGGTGATGCTTGTCCGGACAGCAAAAACCTAGGCGCAGACCCCGTCACTCCGACGTGGTCATCTCCCCACTTGCCGATTCGCGGCCACGCACGTCTTGGACGATGGTTAACAACACCCTCCAAAACGGATACGACTCGCCGCAGGGGGTCAGGTGACAGAACAAGCCTTCAAGGACGAACCGCCGCAAAGCAGCGTGCTGACGCCTTACGACCGCGCGCACATGACGCTGTACATGCGGCTGCTCGACGCCGCACGGGACGGCGCGGACTGGCGTGACGCGGTCCGCACACTGTTCGGCCTCGACGTCGGCCAGGACCCGCAACGGGCCCGGCAAGTGCATGATGCGCACCTGGCCCGGGCCCGCTGGATGACCGAAACCGGTTATCGGCAACTCGTCCGCGAGGACGCATCGCGCCAGGGGTGATGCCGGCGCGGCATCGCGCGATGCCCACCCACCGTCTTCCCCACAGCCATACAACCGGCAATCGTCTCCAGCCGGTTCTGCACGACATATGCGGAGGATGTGATGCCAAAGGATGCGTCCGACTGGGAAGCGGCGTCGGACTATGACTATCTCGACACGCTGGGTCCGTCGGATCTCGCCTGGGAGTGGCTTCGCCGTAACGAGCAATATGAGGACGACTTCGCGGCGTTCGACCGCGCGCCTTCCGAGCCCGGCGGCACGCCAGACCTGATCCGCGAGCGCTGGGGGCTGCGATTTCCCGATACCGCCGTCCCTGCCGGCACCCGATGCGCACGTCTTCTGGCAGCTTGACGCCGACACCGCCTCGCTCTGGCTGACCACCGCTCCGCCGGCGCTCGATGTCGGAACAGTCGCACTGCCCTTCGACCCCGCCGCTGCCGAGGTCGCGGACGCGCAGGGTCTTCATCGCCTTCAGATCCTGCCAAATGGCGAACGCATCCACATCGTTCGCAGCGCTGATGCTGGTGAGCAGGACAAGCTCGCGGCCCTGGTCCCGCTCGATGTGTCCGGCTTCGGTCGGCTCGAAGCCGTTCTGCGGCTGCTCGCGAGCCTCCACGGCCGCGCTATCCCCGCCGATACGCGAATGACCCGCCAGCAGCGACTTCGCGCGAAGCGAATGTTGCGCGCGATCGACGGACGTCGCGCGGGCGCCTCGCAGAAAGCGATCGCATCGGCGATCTTCCGGCTCGACGCGATGCCCCGCGACGAATGGCAGACCACGCCCGCCCGGTTTGCGACCCGGTCGCTGATCCGGGACGGCCTGGCCATGGTTGCCGGCGGCTATCGCAAGCTCCTGCGGCACCAGCAGCGCCGCTGACTGCACGGCGAGGTCGGCCGGTGTGCGAACATCGCATCCCCGTCTTCGCCCTCCACCCAGCCGAGCGCCCTTCGCCACCGTGGCCTTCGCTCGCCGCTGATCACCAGCGGCGCCAACGAACGTCCCGGAGGCCCGATCATGTCCGCCAATGCAGCCGGTTTGCCGCCGCGCTTTCTGCGCACCCCCGAAGCCGCGCGCTTCCTCGGCCTCTCCGGCCGCACGCTGGAGAAGCACCGGACCTACGGCACCGGCCCGGCCTATCGCAAGCTCGGCGGTCGCGTCGTCTATTCCGTCGACGACCTGCAGGCCTGGGCCGACCGCGGCGCGGTCACCTCCACCTCCGATCCGCGCGGCGCTGTCCTGCCCGCCAAGCGTCATGACGCGGCGGCGCTGGCGCACGCCAGCCGCTCGACGCGCTGAGACGTCTGGCATGTCTTTCCGCCGCCCCAGCCCTGAACGCGAACAGCTCGATCTGTTCCGCGCACTGCCCGGCGATCTCGCGCCGCGCGACGCGCAGGATCTCATGGCCTATCCGTTCTTCTCGCTCGCCAAGTCGAAGCGCCTCGCGCCGATCGACTTCAAGGCCGGCGCGGTCGTCATCCGCGTCGAGGCCGTTCCCGAGCACGGCATGGCGACCATCTGGGACGCCGACGTGCTGATCTGGGCCGCCAGCCAGATCGTCGAGGCGCGTGACGCCGGCCTTAGCCCGTCGCGGCTGATGGGCACGACGCCCTATGAGATCCTGAGGTTCATCGGTCGCGGCGTTTCGCTGCGCGATTACGACCGCCTCAAAGCCGCGCTCGACCGGCTGCAGTCGACCACGATCGCCACCTCGATCCGCCAGCCCAACGAGCGGCGGATGCATCGCTTCTCCTGGATCAACGAATGGAAAGAGAAGGCCGACGCGCACGGGCGACCACTCGGCCTCGAGCTGATCGTTCCCGACTGGTTCTACGCCGCCGTCCTCGACGACGCGCTCGTTCTGACCATCGACCGGGCGTATTTCGACCTGACCGGTGGCCTGGAGCGCTGGCTCTACAGGTTGGTGCGCAAGCACGGCGGCCGGCAATCGCACGGCTGGAGCTTCGACTTCGCGCATCTGCACGCCAAGTCAGGCAGTCTCTCACCGCTCAAGCACTTCGCCTACGATCTGCGCGACATCGTTCGGCGGCAGCCATTGCCTGGCTACTGGTTGAGCATCGCGCCGTGTCCCGGCCGTCCCGACATTCTGTCCTTCGCACCGGTCGATCCCGACGCGCTCAACATGCCGCGCCGCCGACGTCGCGCAGCATCTCGCACTGGGGATAAGCTGTGAATCGCCTCGTGCTATCGGGGACCGGCGGTATCGTGCCATCGGGGACCCGATCCTCGTGCTATCGGGGACCGGAATCGACGATTCCTCACGCGAAATCATCAGCTTGCGAGCCCCGTAACTTATCTAACCAAGATTCCTTCGGAATCTTTCTAACGCGACCGCGCTTTTGCACATCGGCGGATAACTCGTCACGGCAGTGCAGGTGCGCGCCATGATCGTCGCGCTCCTCAACCAGAAGGGCGGCGTTGGCAAGACGACGCTGGCGCTGCACCTTGCCGGCCAATGGGCGCGCGAAGGCAGGCGCGTCACTTTGATCGACGCCGATCCGCAAGGCTCGGCGCTCGACTGGTCGCAGCAGCGCGGCCGGGAGGGGCTGGAGCGACTGTTCGGGGTCGTCGGCCTGGCGCGCGACACACTCCACCGCGAAGCGCCGGAGCTGGCGTGCGACGCTGACCATGTGGTCATCGACGGACCGCCGCGCGTCGCCGGGCTGATGCGCTCGGCGCTGCTGGCGGCCGACCTGGTGCTGATCCCCGTTCAGCCGTCGCCCTTCGACGGATGGGCGTCGGCCGAGATGCTGGCGCTGCTCGGCGAGGCGCGCATCTATCGCCCGCATCTCGCCGCCCGCTTCGTCCTCAATCGCTGCGCCGCGCGCACCGTCATCGCGCGCGAGACGGCGGACACGCTCGCCGAAAACGATCCCCCGGCGCTCGCCCAGACCATCGGGCAGCGCGTCGCCTTCGCCGACGCGGCGCAATCCGGCCGCCTCGCCTTCGAGGTCGACCCCGATAGCCTTGCCGCGCGGGAAATCGCTGCCTTCGCCGCCGAGGTAGAAAGGATTCCGCGATGACCGCGCGCACACCCAAGCATGGTTTCGCCGCGCGGCCCGCAGAGACCGCCCCCTCCGCCGAGCATTGGGTGAAGGCGGCGGATGCGCCGCTGGCACGCGCAAATGACGCCACCGGCTTCACCGCCCGACTGACGATCGACGTCACGCCCGAGCTGCGTGGCCGCATCAAGGTCAGCGCCTTCCGGCGCGGCGTCACGGTCGCCGACATGCTGCGCGATCTGCTCGCCCGCGAGTTCCCGACGACCGAAGGAGAGCAGCCATGACCGGCGTTGGTTCGATGGGCGGTGCATCGCCGTCGCACTGTCGACCCGACGCGTCGACCCACGTTGAACTGACCTGGATCGAAAAGAGGATCGAATACTGGATCCGGTTCGGCCACGAGGCGCACGAACAGATTCTCGACCGCCGGCGGCGCGTCCTGTCGTTCGCGCCCGGCAGCATCTTCGCCTTCGTGCGCTGGGCCGCCAACGATTTCGGCACGGTAGTGTCGCGGATCGACGTGGTGCGCGCGGTCGGATCGGGCGAGCCCTATCAGACGCTGCCCTTCGTGCGTCCTGGCGGCGACATCCTGCTGAAGATCGAGGGCTGGCCAAAAGTCGAACGCGTCCTGCACATGATCGACGCAATCGACGTACTCGGGCTCGATCCGATCGACATCGCGCCTGACCATTGGCGCCACATTCACAACCGGCTGACGGCCGGCCATGAGCCACGGGCGTACAGCCTCGAGCAGCATCGCGCCTGGCTGCTGCGTCGGAGCATCGCGCCATGAGCCGGCGCGGATACGTCATCGTGACGGCTGCCGCGGTGCTGACGATCGTCGGCGTGTCTGCCGTCCAGGTCGCGCCGAAGCTGATCTGGAACGCCTCCGCCAGCACGCCGATCGGCTTCTACCTGATCCGTCCCACCGAGCGCATCGCGGTGACGAACCTTGTCGCCCTGGAAGCGCCCGAACCGCTGGCGGCCTTCCTCGAACAACGCGGCTATCTGGCGCGCGGCGTGCCGCTGTTGAAGCGGGTCGTGGCCCTTCCAGGACAGCGGGTCTGCCGTATCGGACGCACGGTCACGGTCGACGGACTGCCCATGGCCGCGGCGCTGGAGCGCGACCGGTTTGGCCGCGAGTTGCCGGTCTGGCGGGGCTGCCGGCGCATCGCAGACGGCGAAGTCTTCCTGATGAACGCCCAAGTCCGCGACAGTCTCGACGGTCGCTATTTCGGACCGCTGCCTGCCGCCGCGATCATCGGCCGGGCCACCCCCCTCTACACCGACGAGGACGGCGATGGCCGCTTCGTCTGGCGCGCGCCGACGCGGTGACGGCGTGCCCATGACCTCTCCCACCGCACAACCGAGGAGCCACCCATGTCCCTGATCGGTCAATTCCATAGCACCCAGAGCGGTTATGCCGGACGCATCCGCACGTTCGCCATCGATGCCGAGCTGGTGCTTGTCCCCGCCGAGCACTCCGAAGCCGAGAATGCGCCGGACTATCGCATCCACCTCGGCGCCGCCGATGACGGAACGGAGGTCGGCCCGGAAGTCGGCGCGGCCTGGAAGCGCACCGGCGAGAAGGCCGGCGACTATGTCTCGCTGCAGATCGACGATCCAACCTTCGGTCATCCGATCCGGGCGAATCTCTTCCAGTCGGCCGACGATAAATCGGCGTGGGGCCTGCACTGGAACCGGCCACCCAAGCGCGCCGAGCGGGACTGAGCGATGTCGGCCCCGCACCGAACCCCTGTCGT
>NZ_VDES01000003.1:456044-537363 GCF_013607875.1 Blastomonas ursincola | reverse complement strand
ACGCACGGCTCTCCTTCTCCTTTCCGGGCTGCTGTTCGCGGTGCCGCCGTGCGCCACCGCGAACGCTCAGGACGTGTCCATCGCGCGCGCATCACGCACCGATCCCCACGCCGGCTTCATCGCCGAGGCGGCGCAGCGGTTCGGGTTGCCGGAGCGCTGGATCCGCGCGGTCATGCGCGCCGAAAGCGCCGGCGCTGTGCGCGCGATTTCGTCGGCCGGCGCGATGGGATTGATGCAGATCATGCCCGCGACCTGGGCCGAACTGCGCGTTCGCCATCGGCTCGGCACGAACCCCTACGATCCCCGCGACAACATCCTGGCGGGCACGGCGTATCTGCGCGAGATGTTCGACCGTTACGGCTCGCCGGGCTTCCTCGCGGCGTATAATGCGGGCCCCGGACGCTATGAAGAGTATCTGGCCGGTCGCCCGCTTCCGGCCGAGACCCGCGCCTATGTCGCTTCGTTGGTCCCTTCCTTCGGCGGCGGTGACCTCTCCGGTCCGATCACCGTCGCCGCCGCCGATCCCAATGCCTGGACCCGCGCGCCGCTGTTCGTCGCGCGCCCCGAAAGCGCTGCATCCGCCGATCCAGCGCTGCCCGAAAGTCGTTCGGCTGACCCTCCGACCGCAAATCCGGTGCGCGCGGTTCGTGCGAACGCGCCGCAGTCCGCCGGTCTCTTCGTCGCGCGATCCGACGCTGGAGACCCGCGATGACCGCATCATGGCCAAATCGCATCATGGCGGGCCTTGGCGTTCGATGGAGAGCGTTGAGGCGGAAGGCAGGCAGCCCGACCGAAGGATGGCGAGATAAAAGGCCATGCCCGAAACGCTGTAAGCCTCTGACGAGGCTTGCGTTTTCGTGTGCATGGTGGTCGGTCGCGGGCATGAAGCCCGGTTTTTGTGGGCGATTTCAACGCTCGCGTATGCACACGCCCCGAAAGCCACTTTTCGGAGCCTGGTCATGAGCGAGGGCGACAGCGACTTCCGGGTCCGGCCAGGCCGCATCAAGACCACGCGCGCGCCGAAGGCGAAACGCTTCCTCAACCAGGTGCTACGGGCCGCGAAGAAATCGGGGCATGTCGGCGCGCCGGCGTCGGGCCGACGGGGGTCCAACTACGGCCGCTCGACCTTCGGCCGGGGGCGCGGCAGCTTCAGCCGCAGTCGCCTGTTCAACTCGACCCGCCGCGTCGTCGTTAAGGCGCGCATAGCGCGCCACCAGGGCCGATCGTTTCGCTCCGCACCATTGTCGGCGCATCTGTCCTACCTCAAGCGCGAGGGCGTCAGCCGGGACGGCGAGAAGGGCGTGATGTTCGACGCCGGCTCAGATCGCGCCGACGATGGCGACTTTGCCGATCGGTGCAAGGACGACCGGCACCATTTCCGCTTCATCGTCTCGCCCGAGGACGCCAGCGAGCTGACCGACCTCAAGGCGTTCACGCGCGACCTCGCGCAGCAGATAGAAGCCGATCTCGGGACGCGGCTCGACTGGGTCGCCGTCGATCACTGGAACACCGATAACCCGCACGTTCATTTGCTCGTGCGGGGTGTTGACGAGGCCGGCGCCGACCTCGTGATCTCGCGGGACTACATCAGCCGCGGCCTGCGCTCGCGCGCCGAGGATCTGGTGGCGATCGAGCTCGGCCCCAAGCCCGAACGTGACATCCGCAACGCCCTGGAGAAGGAAGTCACGGCCGAGCGGTGGACACGCCTCGACTTTGAAATCCGCGGCCGCGCCGACGAGGTCGGCCTCGTCGACCTGCGGCCCGAGGCACGCGGCCCTGCCGATCCCGAGATCCGCCGCTTGATGATCGGCCGGCTCCAGCATCTGGAGAAGATGGGCCTCGCCTCTTCGGCCGGTCCCGGCGAGTGGATGGTCGGGCTCGAAGCCGAACGCCATTTGCGCGACCTCGGCATGCGCGGCGACATCATCAAGACCATGCACCGCGCCTTCACCGAGCGCGGCCAGGATCGCGGTGTCGCCGACTATGTCATCGACGGCCAGCCCGGTCCGCCGATCGTCGGCCGGCTGGTCGACAAGGGGCTGCATGACGAGCTGACCGGCGAAGCCTATGCTGTGATCGACGGCACCGACGGCCGCGCCCACCATGTCCGTTTCCGCGGCATCAAGGCCTTCGAACACGCGCCGCCTATCGGCGGCATCGTTGAGGTTCGGCGCTTCGGTGGGCCGCGGGACGAGCGGCCGACGCTCGTGCTCGCCACCCGGTCCGATCTCGATCTGCGCAGCCAGATCACCGCGCCCGGCGCGACCTGGCTCGACCATCGTCTGGTCGAGCGCGAACCGACGCCGCTTTCCATGTCCGGGTTCGGCCGCAAGGCGCGCGACGCGATGCAGGCCCGCGCCGAACATCTCGCCGACGAAGGGCTCGCCCGCCGTCAGGGTCAGCGCGTCATCCTCCAGCGCGATCTGCTGAGTACGCTGCGCCGCCGCGAGCTCGACGCCGTCGGCGAGAAGCTCTCGGCCGAAACGGGTCTGCCGCATGTGAAGGCCGCGGCCGGCGAGCATGTCTCGGGCACCTATCGCCAGCGCCTGACGCTCTCCTCGGGCCGCTTCGCCATGATCGACAACGGCCTCGGCTTCCAACTCGTGCCCTGGTCGCGCGAGATCGATCGCAAGCTCGGCCAGCATCTCGCGGGCGTCGCCCGCGACGCCGGCGGCATCGAATGGAGCCTCGGACGCAAGCGCGACCTCGGCCTCTAGGCATCAACAGAAAGGAGCAACGCCCGTGTCCGCGACCAGAATCCTGTGGGGCCAGATCACCATCGTCTTCCTGATCGTGCTGTTCACCACTTGGGGGGCGACGCAATGGACGGCATGGCAGCTCGGCTTCCAACCGCAGCTGGGCCAGCCATGGTTCGAGCTCGCCGGCTGGCCGATCTATTATCCGCCGGCCTTCTTCTGGTGGTGGTATTTCTACGACGCCTATGCGCCGTTCGTCTTCGTCGAGGGCGCCACCATCGCCGCATCCGGCGGGTTCATCTCGATCGCGGTCGCCATCGGTATGTCGGTCTGGCGGGCACGCGAGGCCAAGAACGTCGAGGCTTATGGCTCGGCGCGGTGGGCCGAGACGAGAGAGGTGAAGGCGGCGGGCCTCCTCGGCGCGGACGGCGTGGTGCTGGGCAAGCTCGGGCGCGACTATCTGCGCCATGACGGACCCGAGCATGTGCTGTGCTTCGCGCCGACGCGTTCTGGCAAGGGCGTCGGCCTGGTGGTGCCTTCGCTGTTGACCTGGCCGGGTTCCGCCATCGTCCACGACATCAAGGGCGAGAACTGGCAGCTCACCGCCGGCTTCCGCGCGAAACACGGCCGGGTGCTGCTGTTCGACCCGACCAACCCGAAATCCGCCGCCTACAATCCGCTGCTCGAAGTTCGTCGCGGGGACTGGGAGGTCCGCGACGTGCAGAACGTCGCCGATGTGCTCGTCGATCCGGAAGGCTCGCTCGACAAGCGCAATCACTGGGAGAAGACCAGCCACTCGCTGCTGGTCGGCGCGATCCTGCATGTCCTTTACGCCGAGGCCGACAAGACGCTCGCCGGCGTCGCCGGCTTTCTCTCCGATCCGAAGCAGCCGATCGAGGCGACGCTGAAGGCAATGATGACGACGCCGCATCTGGGCGAAGCCGGGCCGCATCCCGTTGTGGCGTCCACCGCGCGCGAACTGCTGAACAAATCCGACAACGAGCGCTCGGGCGTGCTGTCGACCGCCATGTCGTTTCTCGGCCTCTATCGCGATCCCGTCGTCGCCCAGGTAACAAGCCTCTGCGACTGGCGGATCGCCGACCTGATCGCCGATCGGCGGCCGGCGACGCTCTACCTCGTCGTGCCGCCGTCCGACATCTCGCGGACCAAGCCGCTCATCCGCCTTGTGCTCAACCAGATCGGACGGCGCCTGACCGAGGACCTCCATGCCAAGGAGCGCAGGCACCGCGTGCTGATGATGCTCGACGAGTTTCCGGCGCTTGGCCGCCTCGACTTTTTCGAGAGTGCCCTAGCGTTCATGGCGGGCTACGGCATCAAGAGCTTCCTGATCGCGCAGTCGCTGAACCAGATCGAGAAAGCCTACGGAGCGAACAATTCGATCCTCGACAACTGCCATGTCCGGGTCAGCTTCGCCACCAATGACGAGCGGACGGCGAAAAGAGTGTCCGATGCGCTCGGCACCGCGACCGAAATGAAGGCTATGAAGAACTATGCCGGGCACCGGCTTTCGCCGTGGCTGGGCCATCTGATGGTGTCGCGCTCCGAAACTGCCCGTCCGCTGCTGACCCCCGGCGAGGTGATGCAGCTGCCGCCCGCCGACGAGATCGTCATGGTCGCCGGCACACCGCCGATCCGGGCGAAGAAGGCGCGCTATTACGAGGATGCAAGGTTGAAGGAGCGCGTGCTGTCGCCGCCGGATCCTGAGAAATCAGGACGTACCTCCAGCGCCGACGGCTGGTCGACACTGGCGCCACAGAAGCCCGACGCGGCGTTGCTGACCGCAATGGCAAAAGCGGAGGGCGACAAGGCCAATAGCGGCCTGCGCCGCGAACCCGAACTGCCCGACCATGTCGCCATCGCCAAGGAGACGACCGAGCCGAAGCCGGCGGAGGAGTTCGCGGTTCTGCTCGACGACGAGCCGGAGGACGTCGCCCGCCAGCGCCAGGCGCTGCGCCGCCAGATGAGCGGCGTCGCGCGGCAGGTCTCGCTCGACCCCAATGACGGCATGGACCTTTAGGAGCGGCGATGCGGGACCGCCTGAACCTTACGTTGCCCGTCGAGATGATCGGCCAGATCAACGAGCTGTCGGAGCGCAAGAAGATCTCGCGATCGGCGATCGTCGAAGCCGCCGTCGCGTCATTCCTGTCGCCCGATGCCGCCGATCGGCGCGAGGCTGCGTTCACCCGCCGGATGGACCGGCTCTCCCGACAAGCGCAACGCATCGAACGCGATCTCGGCGTCACGGCCGACACCTTGGCGCTGTTCGTGCGCTTCTGGTTGACGATCACGCCGCCATTGCCGAGCGACGCGCAAGCCGCCGCGCAGGTCAAAGGTCGGGAACGCTTCGAGGGGTTTGTCGAGACGCTGGGCAAGCGGCTTCAGAAGGGCCAGAGCTTTCTCAGGGAAATCCCGGACGATGTCGCGCCGGATCTACGCAACGATCAAGCAATGCAGAAGTGACGCCTCGCAAACATCGGAAATGGCTGGAGACAACAAATCCCCGGTCGCTAAAACGGCCCAACTGAACCGTCTAAATCTGCCGCTCATTCACGACCTCAAATGAAAACACGATGTCACCGACGTCGTAAGTCGCCAACGCAAATGCGGTGGGTAGCTCACTTCGAGCGAAATTCAGACGGCTACATAATGCGAGGGAGGGCTCATTGCTGGGGGTGACGCACGCCCAAAAGCGCTCGACTCCGGCCCCTTGCAGATCGACCATCAGCGCGGACGTCGCCTCAGTCGCGAAGCCCTGTCCCCAACTTTGAGGTATGAAGACAAAGGCAATCTCTGCATCCTTGGCATGCACCAGAGCCTCAAGCCTGCCGATGTAGTGCCCATCGGCGATCGTCTTGACTACAAAAGGCAAGAAGCGTGCACCGTCGCGTCGATTCGTTGCAGCCGCTGCCATCTCCGCAAACTGCGCGCGTAACGCTGCCTGTGAAGTGGGCACATCTTCCGGCGCAAAGTGCCTGTTCACGCGCTCGTCGAGCAA
The DNA here is from genome assembly GCF_013607875.1 of Blastomonas ursincola. Classification (GTDB taxonomy): domain Bacteria; phylum Pseudomonadota; class Alphaproteobacteria; order Sphingomonadales; family Sphingomonadaceae; genus Blastomonas; species Blastomonas ursincola. Next base: position 531,651 of record NZ_VDES01000003.1, on the reverse strand, counting down.
GCTCATCAAAGCTTCAGCGTGCGAAGCGACAAGCGGTTCGATGATCAGGCGTTCGGTCCTCATCGCATTGCGGTGCCATCAGCGCGCGCCAACGTCCATATCTGCGGCCCAGACGCTATTGGCCGGCAGTCAGCATCGCCAAGACAAGAACGCCGTCGGCACGCCGCTCACCGTAACACTTACCATCTCTACCAGCCTAGTCTGCGCCGGCACGACGTCGAACAGACCAGCGCCGTCCCGCCGTTCTCCTGTGTTTGCACGCCAGGCTACGACGACGATGCATTCTTGTTGAACCGCCTGATTTTCTGCCTCTTCTACTGATCCCCGATCCAGGGCCGGCCGAACGGTCCCTGACTGCAAGGGGACGACATGGCGGTTTCTCACCAGCAATCCGAAGCGACGATCCGGGGCGCGCGCATGCTGCGCACCGCGCTCGGTGCCGCCATCGCCGGGTTCCTGGAGGACCCCCGCGTCGTCGAGGTGATGCTCAACCCCGATGGCCGGCTCTGGATCGACCGCCTTTCCGAAGGCCTCTCCGATACGGGTGAGCGCCTGTCGCCGGCCGACGGCGAGCGCATCGTGCGCCTCGTCGCGCATCATGTCGGCGCCGAGGTTCATCCAGGGTCGCCGCGCGTCTCGGCCGAGCTGCCCGAAACGGGGGAGCGGTTCGAGGGGCTTCTGCCGCCGGTCGTCACCGCCCCGACCTTCGCCATCCGCAAGCCCGCGGTCGCCGTGTTCACCCTCGCAGACTATGTGGCCGCCGACATCATGTCGGCTGATCAGGCCGAGGTGCTTCGTTCGGCAGTGGCTGACCGACGCAACATCCTCGTCGCCGGCGGCACCTCTACCGGCAAGACCACGCTCACCAACGCGCTGCTGGCCGAGGTCGCCAAGACGGACGACCGCGTGGTGCTGATCGAGGATACCCGCGAGCTGCAATGCGCCGCGCCGAATCTCGTCGCCATGCGCACCAAGGACGGCGTCGCCTCCCTGTCGGATCTGGTGCGCTCCTCGCTGCGGCTGCGGCCCGATCGCATTCCGATCGGCGAGGTCCGCGGCGCCGAAGCGCTCGATCTCCTGAAGGCCTGGGGCACCGGTCATCCCGGCGGCGTCGGCACCATCCATTCCGGCTCGGCGATCGGCGCGCTGCGCCGCATGGAACAGCTGATCCAGGAAGCCGTCGTCACCGTCCCCCGCGCGCTCATCGCCGAGACGATCGATTTAGTCGCGGTGCTGTCCGGCCGCGGCGCGCAGCGCCGCCTCGCCGAACTCGCCCGCATCGAGGGCCTCGGCCCCGACGGCGATTACCGCGTCACCCCCGCAACAGCCAGTTCATCAGGAGAGCCTTCATGATCCGTCCTGCCCCAAGCATTCGCCGTCGTCTGGTGACGGCCGCATCCGTCACCGTCATCAGCATGATGCTGGCGCCCGCCGCCCACGCTTCGGGATCGTCGATGCCATGGGAAGCCCCGCTGCAGTCGATCCTGCAGTCGATCGAAGGTCCGGTCGCCAAGATCATCGCAGTGATGATCATCATCATCACCGGCCTGACGCTCGCCTTCGGCGACACGTCGGGCGGCGCCCGCCGTCTGATCCAGATCGTCTTCGGCCTGTCGATCGCGTTCGCTGCCAGCTCTTTCTTCCTGAGCTTCTTCTCCTTCGGTGGCGGGGCGCTCGTCTGATGGACAGCGTTCCCGGGTTCACCGTGCCGGTCCATCGCGCGCTCACCGAGCACATCCTGCTCGGCGGCGCGCCGCGCTCGATCGCCATCCTCAACGGCACGCTCGCCGCGGCGCTCGGCCTCGGCCTCCGGCTTTGGCTGGTGGGCCTGGGGCTGTGGGTGATCGGCCATGCGGCGGCGGTCTGGGCGGCCAAGCGCGACCCGCTGTTCGTCGAGGTCGTGCGCCGCCACCTGCGCATCCCCGGTCATCTGAGCGTCTGAGGCCGCCATGCTGAACCTCGCCGAATATCGTCGCACCGCCACCCGGCTCGCCGACTTCCTGCCCTGGGCGGCGCTCGCCGGCGACGGCGTCGTGCTCAACAAGGACGGCAGCTTCCAGCGCACCGCGCGCTTCCGCGGGCCTGATCTGGATTCCGCCGTCGCCGCCGAACTGGTCGCCGTCGCCGGCCGCCTCAACAACGCCTTCCGGCGCCTCGGCTCGGGCTGGGCGATCTTCGTCGAGGCGCAGCGCCACGGGGTCGATGCTTATCCCCCGAGCTGCTTCCCCGATGCGGCGTCGGCGTTGGTCGATGCCGAGCGCAAGGCCGATTTCGAGGAAGAGGCCTCGCACTACGAGTCGAGCTATTTCCTGACCTTCGTCTATCTGCCACCGGCCGAGGACGCGGCCCGCGCCGAGACCTGGCTCTATGAGGGCAAGGCCGCAAAAGGCGTCGATCCGCACGAGGTGCTGCGCGGCTTCACCGACCGCACCGACCGCGTCCTGCAGCTGGTTGAGGGCTTCATGTCCGAATGCCATTGGCTCGATGACGGCGAGACCCTGACCTATCTGCACTCATGCGTCTCGACCAAGCGTCAGCGCGTGCGCGTCCCCGAGATCCCGATGTATCTCGACGCGTTGCTGGCCGATCAGCCGCTGACCGGCGGCCTCGAGCCGCGTCTCGGCCATGCCCATCTGCGCGTGCTGACCATCGTCGGCTTCCCGACCGCGACGACGCCCGGCCTGCTCGACGACCTCAACCGGCTGGCCTTCCCGTATCGCTGGTCGACGCGCGCCATCCTCCTCGACAAGACCGACGCAACCAAGCTGCTGAGCAAGATCCGGCGGCAGTGGTTCGCCAAGCGCAAGTCGATCGCCGCGATCCTCAAGGAGATCATGACCAACGAGGCCTCGGCACTGGTCGATACCGACGCGGCGAACAAGGCGGCCGACGCCGACATGGCGCTGCAGGAACTGGGCGCCGACTTTGCTGGCCAGGCCTATGTCACTGCTACCGTCACCGTCTGGGACGAGAACCCAAGCCTCGCCGCCGAGAAGCTGCGGCTGGTCGAGAAGGTCATCCAGGGCCGCGACTTCACGGCGATGGTCGAAACCATCAATGCCGCCGACGCCTGGCTCGGCTCGCTGCCCGGCCATGTCTACGCCAATGTCCGGCAGCCGCCGGTCTCCACACTCAATCTCGCCCACATGATCCCGCTTTCGGCGGTGTGGGCGGGGCCGGAACGGGACGAGCATTTTGCAGCGCCCCCTCTGCTCTTCGGCAAGACCGAAGGCTCTACCCCGTTCCGGCTATCCCTTCACGTCGGCGATGTCGGCCACACATTGGTCGTGGGTCCGACCGGCGCCGGCAAGTCGGTGCTGCTGGCGCTGATGGCGCTGCAGTTCCGGCGCTATCGCGGTGCGCAGGTCTTCGCCTTCGATTTCGGCGGCTCGATCCGCGCTGCCGCGCTCGCCATGGGCGGCGACTGGCACGATCTCGGCGGCGGCCTGACCGACGGCGCGGACGCGTCCGTCTCGCTCCAGCCGCTCGCCCGCGTTCACGACACCTATGAGCGCGCCTGGGCCGCCGACTGGATCGTCGCGATCCTGTTGCGCGAAGGCATCGCCATCACGCCCGAGGTGAAGGAGCATCTCTGGTCGTCGCTGACCTCGCTTGCATCCGCGCCGCTCGCCGAGCGCACACTGACCGGGCTGTCGGTGCTGCTTCAGTCGCAGACGCTGAAACGCGCCCTGCAGCCCTATTGCGTCGGCGGGCCCTATGGCCGGTTGCTCGACGCCGAGAGCGAGCGGCTCGGCGAGGCCGACGTACAGGTGTTCGAGACCGAGGGGCTGATCGGCACCGGCGCGGCCGCCGCCGTACTCGCCTATCTCTTCCACCGCATCGAGGACCGGCTCGATGGCCGGCCGACCCTGCTAATCGTCGACGAAGGCTGGCTGGCGCTCGACGATGAGGGTTTCGCAGGGCAGTTGCGCGAATGGCTGAAGACGCTGCGCAAGAAGAACGCGTCGGTCGTCTTCGCCACCCAGTCGCTGTCCGACATCGACGGTTCGGCGATCGCGCCGGCGATCATCGAGAGCTGCCAGACGCGGCTCTTGCTGCCCAACGAGCGCGCGATCGAGCCGCAAATCACCGCGATCTACCGGCGGTTCGGGCTCAACGACCGGCAGATCGAGATCCTCGCCCGCGCCATGCCGAAGCGCGACTATTACTGCCAGTCGCGCCGCGGCAACCGGCTGTTCGAGCTCGGCCTCGGCGACGTCGCGCTGGCCCTGTGCGCCGCGTCGGCGAAGACCGACCAGACCGCGATCGCGCGCATCGTCGAAGAGCATGGACGCGATGGATTCCTGTCCGCCTGGCTGCGCCACCGCCACGTCGCGTGGGCCGCCGACCTCATCCCCGACCTCACCAACCTGGAGACTTCGTCATGATTTTCGCATCCTCACGCGCGGCGCTTCTCGCCGCTTCGATACTCTCCGTGCCGCTCGCGCTGTCGCCGATGATGGTAGCGCCCGCCGCCGCGCAGTTGAAGGTTTTCGACCCGACCAACTATGCGCAGAACCTGCTGTCCGCCACGCGCGCCCTCACTCAGATCAACAACCAGATCACCTCGCTGCAGAACGAGGCACAGGGGCTGATCAACCAGGCCCGCAATCTCGCGAGCCTGCCCTATTCGTCGCTTCAGCAGCTCCAACAGTCGGTGCAGCGCACCCAGCAGTTACTCGGCGAGGCGCAACGTATCGCCTACGACGTCCAGCAAATCGACCGGGCGTTCCAAACAACCTACGGCAACGCCTCGCTGTCAGCGACCGATCAGCAGCTCGTCGCCGGCGCGCGCGAGCGCTGGCAGAATACGGTGGGAGGCTTGCAGGACGCCATGCGCGTCCAGGCCGGCGTCGTCGGCAACATCGACACCAACCGCGCGCAGATGTCGGCGCTGGTCGGCCAGAGCCAGAGCGCGACCGGCGCGCTGCAGGCCACGCAGGCCGGCAATCAATTGCTCGCGCTCCAGGCGCAGCAGCTCGCCGACCTCACCGCCGTCGTCGCCGCCAATGGCCGCGCCCAGGCGCTTTCCGATGCCGAGCGCGCCGCAGCCGCCGAACAGGGCCGCGAACAGCGCCGGCGGTTTCTGACCCCCGGCACCGGCTATCAGCCCGGCAATGCCCGCATGTTCCCGAACGGCAACTGAGGCAGGACCGATGGACGGCAAGCTGTTCGCCCGCATAGGCGCCATCGTGTTCGTCGCGGTCGCAGTTACCGCGACCGCGATCGAAATGAGCCGGAAAGAGGAGGCGCCGCCCGCCGCAGCGGTGCGGCAGGTCGAAGAGACGCCGATCGATCCGCTGCGCGCGGGCCAACGTCGCTGCCAGCTGCTCGGCGAGGCCGCCGCGCACGACACCGAATGCCTGCGCGTCTGGGCCGAGACCCGTGACCGCTTCCTCGGCGTCGCGCCCGCGCCACGCCAGCCCGCCGAAGGACCTTGATAGATGGGCGGCACCGGCGTCATCGACCAGTTCCTCGAGGTCTTCACCCGCTATATCGACAGCGGCTTCGGCCTGCTGAGCGGCGAGGTCGCGTTCATCGCCACCACCTTGATCGTCATCGACGTGACGCTCGCCGCCCTGTTCTGGAGCTGGGGCGCCGATGACGACATCCTCGCGCGGCTGATCAAGAAGACCCTGTTCGTCGGCGTCTTCGCCTACATCATCGGCAACTGGAACACCCTCGCCCGCATCGTCTTCGAGAGCTTCGCGGGGCTCGGCCTGAAGGCGTCGGGCACCGGTTTCACCGTCGCCGATCTCATGCGGCCGGGGCGCGTGGCGCAGACCGGGCTCGATGCCGGCCGACCGCTGCTCGAATCCATCTCGAGCCTGATGGGGTGGGTGTCGTTCTTCGAGAACTTCATCCAGATCGCGTGCCTGCTCTTCGCCTGGGCGCTGATCCTGCTCGCCTTCTTCATCCTCGCCATTCAGCTCTTCATCACCCTGATCGAGTTCAAGCTGACGACGCTCGCCGGTTTCGTGCTCATCCCGTTCGGACTGTTCGGCAAAAGCGCCTTCATGGCCGAGCGGGTGCTCGGCAATGTCATCTCCTCGGGGATCAAGGTTCTGGTGCTCGCCGTCATCATCGGCATCGGCTCGACCTTGTTTTCGCAGTTCACCGCCGGCTTCGGCGGGCAGACGCCGACGATCGACGAGGCGATGGCAATCGTGCTCGCAGCGCTGTCGCTCCTCGGCCTCGGCATCTTCGGTCCTGGCATCGCCAATGGTCTCGTCTCCGGCGGCCCGCAGCTCGGCGCCGGCGCGGCGGTCGGCACGGGACTCGCCGCGGGCGGCATTGTTGCAGCCGGCGGCGCGGCACTCGGCGCGGCCGCCGGCGGTGTCGGGGCGCTGGCTGGCGGTGCGGCGGCCGCCGCGCGTGGCGGAGCTGCCATGGCGGGCGGCGCCTCCACCGCCTACAGCCTCGGCGCGGCCGGTCAGTCCGGCGCATCGGGGGTCGCATCCGGACTGGGCGGCGTCGCCCGCGCCGGCGCCAGCGCCGCAACCTCGCCGCTGCGCCGGGCCACCTCACGCGCCGCCGAGAGCATGCGTTCGAGCTTTAACGAGGGCGGCATGGCCGCTTTCGAAGCGACCGGCGGCTCCTCGACCAAGGGCACGGTCGGCGCCGACGCCGCCGACGCCGCATCGTCTTCGTCTGCCGCATCGGACGGCGCCCCCGCCTGGGCTCGGCGCATGAAGCGCTCTCAGGCGCTGACGCACGGCGTCCAAGCCGCCGCCCATGCCGTCCGCTCCGGCGACGCCCATGGCGGCGGCGCTTCCGTCAACCTCTCCGAAAGTGACCGCTGATGTTCAAACGACCCTCCACCCATTACGGCAAGGCGCCCGAGCCTGAGACGCCCTATCAACGCGCCGCCCAGGTCTGGGACGAGCGCATCGGCTCGGCCCGCGTTCAGGCGAAGAACTGGCGCCTCATGGCGTTCGGCTCGCTGATCCTCTCAGCCGGGTTCGCGTCCGCACTGGTCTGGCAGTCGGCGCGCGGCACCGTCGTCCCCTGGGTGGTCCAGGTCGATCGGCTCGGCCAGTCGCAGGCCGTGGCGCCCGCGGTCGCCGACTATCGCCCGACCGATCCGCAAATTGCCTGGCATCTGGCGCGCTTCATCGAGCAGGTCCGCTCGATCCCGGCCGACGCCATCATCGTCCGGCAGAACTGGCTGCGCGCCTATGACTTCACCACCGATCGCGGCGCGATGGCGCTCAACGACTATGCGCGCTCGAACGACCCCTTCACCAAGGTCGGCACGCAGCAGATCGCGATCGACGTCTCCAGCGTGATTCGCGCCTCGCCCGACAGTTTCCGGGTCGCGTGGACCGAGCGCCGTTATCAGGACGGCTCGCTCGCCGAGACCTCGCGCTGGACCGCCATCCTCACCGTCGTCGTGCAGCCGCCGCGCGACGCCGAACGCCTGCGGACGAATCCGCTCGGCATCTTCGTCAACGCCATCAACTGGTCACGGGAGCTTGGGCAATGAAGCCGTCTTTCCGTAAAGCCGGAAATCCGGCCTTACCCGCAATCGCATACCCGACATTCCGCAAATCCGCATTGCCGCTTGTCCTCCTCGCGGCGACGGCGCTCGCCGGCTGCGCGACGACGCAGAGACCGCCCGAGATATCTTATGACGACGCCGCGCCCGCGACGATCGCCCTCGATCCGCCCGCGCCCGTCACCGTTGTCGAGCTTGCCCGCCCATTGCCGCTGCCTGGGCAGATGAAGCCGGTCGAGCCCTCGCGCCGCACGCCCGAAGCCGCCGATCCGGCAGCGCGGGTGAACCAGGCCAATGCCGCCGCCCGCGTCCAGCCCGTCCGCGACGGCTTCATCAACGCCATGCAGGTCTACCCCTATACCAGCGGCGCGCTCTATCAGGTCTACACGGCGGTCGGGCAAATCACCGACATCGCGCTCCAGCCCGGCGAGCAGCTCGTCGGCGCCGGCCCCGTCGCGGCCGGCGACACCGTGCGCTGGATCATCGGTGATACGGAAAGCGGCTCCGGCGCGACACGGCAGGTGCATATCCTGGTCAAACCGTCACGGGCAGACCTGATGACCAATCTGATCATCAACACCAATCTGCGCACCTACCATATGGAGCTCCGCTCGACCGAGCGGACCTATATGGCCTCGGTCTCGTGGCAATATCCGCAGGACCAACTGATCGCGCTGCGTCGGCAGAATGTGCAGGCGGAAGCCACGCAGCCGGTCGCGAGCGGCGTCGATCTCGCCAGCATCAACTTCCGCTACGCGATCGAGGGCGACCGAGCGCCGTGGCGGCCGCTGCGCGCCTACGATGACGGGCGGCAGGTGTTCATCGAGTTCCCCCGCGGCATCTCGCAAGGCGAGATGCCACCGCTGTTCGTGGTCGGCCCGGAGGGCAACACCTCCGAGCTGGTCAACTACCGGGTCCGCGGCCATCACATGATCGTCGACCGCCTTTTCGCGGCCGCCGAGCTGCGGCTTGGCAACGGCAATGGCCAGCGGCGCGTCCGCATCGTCCGCACCGACGGGAGGCCGACCTCGTGAGCGAGCCTGAGTCCCGGAAGGAGGAAGCGGAGCTCACCGCATCGACCGTGGATGCGGCCGCGCCGATGCGGCTTCGCGGCGAGGCACCGCGCGTCACCCGGTTGTCGCGCAAGGCGCTGGCCGGGATCGGCGTGGTCGCCAGCGTCGGCCTGGGCGGCGCGCTGATCTTTGCGCTTCAGACCCGCGACGGCGCCAGGCCGAGGGAAGAGCTGTATTCGACCGAAAACCGTTCCACCGCCGACGGCCTGGCCGGCTTACCGCGCGACTATAGCGGCGTGCCCCAACTCGGACCGCCGCTTCCCGGCGATCTCGGCCGACCTATCCTCGATGCGCAGAATCGGGGGCAGCCGGTGCCTGCCCCCGGCATGACACAGCCCGATCCTGGCATCAGTGCCGAAGAGCAGCGTAGGCTTCAGGAGATTGAGGCGGCTCGGACAAGTAAGATCTTCGCCGGGACCGAGACCCGAACCTCGTCGGGGTCCGGCGCCGGACCGGATGTCGGCTCGCTCCCGCCTCTCCCTGATCTCACCGGCCTTGGCCTCGCGCCGCCGCCTGCGACGCCCTCCGCCCAGGATCGCCAGCTCGCCTTCCTCAACTCCGCCGCCGACCGGCGCACCGTCGCTCCCGATCGCGTCGTGGCGCCGGCATCACCGAACATCCTGCAGGCGGGGGCGGTGATCGCCGCGGCGCTGATCACCGGCATCCGCTCTGATTTGCCGGGCCAGATCACCGCCCAGGTGACGGAGAACGTCTATGACAGCCCGACCGGCCGTATCCTCCTCGTGCCGCAGGGTACGCGGCTGATCGGCCAGTACGACAACGGCGTCGGCTTCGGTCAGCGCCGGGTGCTGCTGGTCTGGAACCGGCTGATCCTTCCCAATGGTCGTTCGATCGTGCTCGAGCGACAGCCCGGCGCAGATGTCGAGGGCTATGCCGGTCTGGAGGACGGCGTCGATTATCATTGGTGGGATCTCGCCAAGGCCGCCGCGCTCTCGACCTTGCTTGGCGTCGGCGCGGAACTAGCCACCGACGACAACGACCGTCTGGTGCAGGCCATCCGCGACGGCGGCCAGTCGACGATCAACGATGCCGGCCAGCAGATCGTCCGCCGCCAACTCAACGTGACGCCGACATTGACGATCCGGCCGGGGTTTCCGGTCCGTGTCATCGTCACGCGCGATATCGTTCTCGAGCCTTTTGGAGGGTGACGGATGACGAAGTTGAAGCTCGGCCCAATCATCGAAGACAAGCCGGTGAAGGTAACGATACAGCTGCCGGCACCGCTCCATCGCGACCTCAGCGCCTACGCGGCGGCGATGGGCCGCGAACAAGGCCAGACCATCGGCGACCCGAAAAAGCTGATCGTCCCCATGCTAGAGCGCTTCATTGCAACCGATCGGGGCTTCGCTCGCGCGCGCCGCGATGGCGGTCAACGCGCCTCCCGCACGGATGCTCAGGACGGATGAGACGCTGACGGACGAACTATGCCGGGCCTCTCCGACAGGGACTTTGCCAGCGCCAGCAGACATTCAAGATTCCGCAGGAGCGACCTCATCGAGCCGTATCGTGAAAGGTCGCGACCGTACGAGTACGCTAGACGACCTTCTTTGACATCGTTCTGGCGAGGCTCAGCAGCCTCCGAAGCGCGGGATTGTCGTTATGTGGCGACCAGATCGCGCAGAAGGGCAGGACCTCGCCGTCGACCGGCCGATACACGACACCCGGAAACTGTGCGGCGCCCGCTGCTTCGTGAACCAGCGTCAGGCCCTGACCCATTGCGACCAGATGCATCAGATTGTCCCTGCCGACGCGATGCCGCTCGATGCTGGGATGATGCCCGAGGTCGCCGAGGTGTTTGACCAGATAGTCGTGGATTTCTGGTCCAGGGTCGTCCTCGCTGACAATGAAGTGCCGGTCGCGAAGATGCGTCCAGTCGATCTTTCGCAGCGAAACGAATTCATGCTTGCTGGGCATGACCACCAAGACCCGTTCGTTCCATAAATGAGCCACGTCGCATCCGTCGACGACAAGCTTGCCCGTTAGGAACGCGATATCGAGATGAAGACGCTGGACCGCGGCGATGTGCGCAGCGGGGCCACCCTCGATGAGATCGGGTCGAACACCTGGATTTGCGCTGACGTAGGTACGCAGCAGATCGGACAGGAATCCCCAGGCGAGCGACGTGAAAATCCCAATTCGAACGGTGCCGGTTTCACCACGTCCGAAAGACCCAGCATCGGCTGCTGCGCGTTCGATTTCGTTCAATGCCCGAAGCGCGCCATAGAAAAACCGCTGACCGGCGTGCGTGAGACGGACGCCGCCATGATGGCGAATGAAAAGCGCCGCGCCCAGCTCGTCTTCCAGGTCTCGGATGCGCCGGCTGACCGCGGATTCCCGAATGTCGAGCGCCATCGCCGCGCGACGAAAGCTGCCACGCTCTGCGGCCGCAACGACATATTGGAGATGCCGCAATTCCATCGCGACTACTCCGGCAAACTCGCGCCGCCGACCGCCTTGTAAAGCGCGATGACGGCGAGCGACTGTCGTTCGATGACCTCGGCGCTGTTCAACTCCGCCTGACGCAGCGCCACCGTGGCGTCCACCACGTCGGCTAGGCTCGCTAACCCTTGGCGATACAACAGATCGGCGTTCGCCGCCGCCCGTCGGGCAGCGGTGGTGCCGGTCGCAAGCCGATTGGCGCGACGACGCTCGACGTCGAGCGCGTTCAACGCGTTCTCGGTCTCCTCAATCCCTTCCAGGACGGCTTGGCGATAGGCCAGGATGGCTTCCGCAAGCGCAGCATCCCGCGCCGTGACGACGGACCGTCGTGCGCCCCAGTCGAATAGCGGGATACTGAGCGACGGGCCAATGGACGAATTAGTGACCAGTCCCGGAAGCGAGTCTCCAATGAGATTGCCGCTGAGGTTGATGTCACCCGTGAGCGTGAGGCGCGGATAGAGGTCCGCCACGGCGACGTCGAGGTCAGCCGCCGCTTGGGCCACCGTCCGCTCCGCGCGGCGAATCTCGGGCCGGGTGCGCACCAGATCGGCGGGCAAGAGCCGGAGCGACACCTGGGCCGGAAGGGGCTGTTGAGCCGGCTGCAGCAGCTGTCCGTCGACGCTGGGCCGACCGGCCAAGACCGCCAGGCGCTGGGTCGCTTGCTGGATCGCCTGATCGGTAAGTGGGATCTGGGCGCCGGTCTCCGCGGCGGCGGTGACCAGTCGATCGACATCGAAGTCGCTCGCAACGCCCGCGACGCGGCGTTCGCGGGTGAGCGACAAGAGCTTGCCCTGTTCGTCCGAGATCCTGGTCAGGAGAGCGCGGCGCCTCTGTGCGCCGCGCAGTTCGACATAGGTTCTGACCACCTCGGCTACTACGGTCGCCCGCGCCGCCTCGGCGTCGGCCTGAGCGACGTCGGCGGAAGCACGCGCCGAGCGCACGCGCGCCGACGCCCCTCCGAACAGATCAAGCTCCCAAGAGGCATCGAACCCGGCCTGAAAGAATCCGGTGGTCGGCTGGTCCTGCACGACGGTCGGGGAGATCCCTCCTGAACCGCCTGGGACACCGATCAGCCCGGTCGATCCCGACAAGCGCCGTTGCACCCGTGCGCCGGAAGTGACGCCGACCTGCGGAAGACCCTGACTGATCGCGGGCCGCACGAGCGCCCGAGAGCTGCGAACACGGTACGCGGCTTGAGCCAGCGTTAGATTCTGCGCGACGGTTTCGTCGACCAATCCATCGAGGACGGGATCGTCGAACGCGCGCCACCAGTTCGCCAAGTCCGGTCCGGCCTCGCGCCCCACACCTGCTCGATTCGCCCAATCCCCGGGCAAAGGCGGTTGAGCAGCGGGAAGCGGGCCGAGCGATGCGCAGGCCGAAAGAGTCGACGCCGCCAAGAGGCTGATGCCGAACGTGGCCGGCAGCCGCCTCAGATCGCGAAATATCATTCCAGCCTCCTCGACGATCCCACTTGACCGATCTAAAGCGAATGTTTTATTAGACCGACTACTCGATCTAAAACAAGTGCCGAATTCGGGGCTTGCCTTCAAGGGGAGGAATGATGTGCGCAAAGTCGATCCGGAACGGCAGCAGGCGAAGCGGCAGCAGATCGTCGAAGCTGCGATCGAGTGTTTCGCGCGGCGCGGCTTCCACGCCACCACGACCGCTGAAATCTGCGCGGCGGCCGGCATGAGCCCCGGCAATCTGTTCCACTATTTCGACAGCAAGGACGCGATTATCCAGGCGATCGCCGAGGAGGATCAGCGCGAGACCGCGGCGGTGTTCGCGCAGCTCGAAAAGGCGGACGACGTCTTGGCGGCGCTTCTCGAGATGGCGGAAGCGGCGATGACTCAGGCCACCGATCAGGTCTACGCCCGCATCAGTATCGAGATCGCGGCCGAGGCGACCCGCAACCCCAAGATCACCGCGCTGTTCGTGGTCAACGAAGGCGAGACCAAAGCAGCCCTCGTCGCCCTGCTCGCGCGCGGCATCGATCGTGGACAGATCGACCGATGCCTCGATCCCGAACTTGCCGCGACCTGGCTGATCGCGCTGCTCGACGGCGCGATCGGTCGCGCCGTCATGGACCCGACCTTCGATCCCAAGACGCACGCACCGACGCTGCGCCTGATGATCACCCGCTTCCTCAGCCCAACCGCAAACTGACCCGCGTCAGCCTGGAGCTTCGCTTTGATTCATTACTCATCGCTCCCTATGCCCGTGCGCTTGTCTGCAATAGGCGTGCTCATCAGCATAGCGTCGGTGGCCGTCGCGATCCCGACGCAAGCCCAGACGACGAACCCTATCTCGGGCCACTGGCGCACCGCGGACGGAGCGGCCGTCGTCGAGATCAAGCCTTGCGCCCAGACCCTGTGCGGGCGGCTCGTCTGGGTCCGCGAGGGCGCCGACGCGCGTGACGAACGCAATCCCGACCGGTCCCGACGGTCCGCACCGATCTGCGGTCTGAACGTCTTCAGCGGCTTCCGTTCCGACGAAGGCGGGCGCTGGACCGGCGGATCGATTTACGATCCCGAAGCGGGCCGGGCGATCTCCGGTGTGAGCCTCGGCGCGCGCGGTGATGCGCTGACGCTGACCGTCGGCCGAGGTGTGTTCGCCGGAAGTGAAACATGGCGGCGCGCTCCGGCCCCGTCGCGTCCCTGCCAGGCCCGTTGACATGAGCGCCGCCGCGTCCCGACGCATCCCGGTCTATGGCGTCATCGCGGCGGGCGGCGTCTCGATGCTCGGGAACGCCGTCGCCGCGGTCGCCCTGCCATGGTTCGTGCTTGATCTAACCGGAAGCGCGGCCTGGACCGGTGTCGCGGGTGCGGTGGGCATGACGCCACTGATCCTGGGCGCCTTCTTCGGCGGCGCCGTGATCGATCGCCTAGGCTCGCGCCGGGTGGCCGTGGTGGGCGATCTCGTCAGCGCCGCCTGTGTGGGGGCTATCCCCCTTCTACAGGCGCTCGGGCTGCTGACCCTGGCCCCACTACTGATCCTGATCGCGGTGGGGGCGCTGCTCGACGGACCGGCGGTCACGGCGCAAGAGTCCCGCTACCCCGAGCTCGCGCGTCTGGCCGGCTTGCGGCTGGAGCGCGTCACCGCGCTTGACGAGCTGATCGACAACGGCGCGATGATCGCCGGACCGATCCTCGCCGGCCTTTCGATCGCCACCGTGGGGCCGGCACCCGCACTCGCGATCACTGCCGGATGCAGCCTCCTCGCGGCGATCCTGAACCTCATCTTCCTGCCGCGTCACCGCCCATCACGGCGCGCGGCCGATGGCGCCCGCCCCAACGACGTCCTGACCGGGGTCCGGTTTCTGTTCGGCGATCCGCTCCTGCGCACCTTGCTGATTCTCGGCATGGGCGTCGTCGCGATATTCGGCGCACTCGACGCCGTCGTTATGCCGGTCTTCATCCGTGAGAGCGGTCGCGACATTGCCGAGCTCGGCTGGTTCCTGGCGGCCGCCGGCGGCGGCGCGGCGGCGGGCGCGCTCGGCTTTGCGAGCGTCGGCCACCGCATCGGCAAACGCTTTGTGTTGCTAGCCTGTCTGGCGGCCGAGGCAGTCGCCATGTTCCTGCTCGCCGGTCAGCCGGGGGGCGCGACGCTTCTGACCGCCGGCGCGTTAGCCGGTATCGGCGCGGGCCCACTCGGGCCGCTCGTCAACACCGTTCTGCTGCGCCGGACGCCGTCAGCGATCCGCGGCCGCGTGCTCGGCGCGTCCACCGCCGTCGCGCTCACCGCGACCCCGCTCGCAGTGTTGCTCGCCGGCGGAGTGATCGAACTGCTGGGTACGCGGAGTTTGCTGCTCGGTGGCGCCAGCCTGTTTGCCGCCCTGACGATGCTCGCCGCGACCCTGCCGTCGCTGCGCCAGCTCGATCGAGAGCCCGACCCCGATCGGCCCGATCGACGCGACCCTCCTATACCAGCCGCTGATGCGCCCGAGACGGTCCCCTCCCTCTCGAAAATACCCCGGAGACCCTCATGACCGGACCGCAACCGTCCGAATCCGATGTGGCCCCACGCCCGCAATCCTCGGTGCGTCGCCGCGCGCTCGTCATCGCCGCCGTCATCCTGATCGTGGTGAGCGCGGCCTGGGGTCTTTGGGGCGTCTTCGGCGAACAGAGCGCACCCGCGATCGGTGCGCCCCAAGCTTACGCGCCGGGCGTACGCGTCAGCACCGTCACCGCCGGTCCCGCGACCTTGACTCAGCGGCTGCGCGTCACGGGCACGGTGAGCGCGCGTGACGAGATCTCGATCGGAACGGCCGTTCAGGATCAGCGCATCGCCGCCGTTCTCGTCGATGAGGGTGACCGCGTCGTGGCCGGTCAGATCCTCGCCCGCCTGGAAACCGAGACCCTGCGCGCTCAAACCCGCCAGGCCGAGGCGGCGGTGGCGCGGGCTCGCGCCGCCATTGCGCAGCAGGAAGCGGTCAATGTCGAGGCCCAGGCCAGCCTGCAGCGCATCCTGCCGCTCGGCCGCTCTGGCGCGGTCAGCGAACAGCAGGTCGACGAACGCCGGGCGCAGGCGGGGTCGGCGGCGGGAGGACTTCAGGTCGCTCGCGCCGAACTCGCCCAGGCCGAGGCGCAGTTGGCTGACGTCCGCTCGCAGCTCTCTCGCACCGAAATCCGCGCTCCAGTGGCAGGGATCATCTCCGAGCGTCTTGCACGCATCGGCGCGCTCGCATCCGGGCCGGATCCGCTGTTCCGACTCATCCGAGCCGGGCAGCTTGAACTCGACGGCGAGGTGTCCGAACTCGACCTCGCCGCCATCGACATCGGCCGCCCGGTCCGGGTCGAGGTCGCGGGCGTCGCGGCGCCGGTCGAAGGACGGGTCCGGCTCGTCGCCCCCAAGGTCGATCCCCAGACCCGCCTCGGTCGCGTTCGTATCAGCCTGCCCGCCGATGCCGACATCCGCGCGGGCGCGTTCGCGCGTGGCACGATCCTGATCGGCGACGCTGCGGCCCCCGTAACGCTGCCCCGGTCGGCGGTGACGACCACGGCGCAGGGCGCGGCGTCGGTCATGGCGGTGAGCGCCGACGGGCGCGCCGCGCGCCGCGTCGTCTCGTTGGGTCGAAACGACGAGGAGACCGTCGAGATCACCCAGGGCCTGCGCGCCGGAGAGCGCGTGGTCGCCCGGGCGACCGCCTTCGTGCGCGACGGCGATCGCGTCCAGCTGACCCAAGATCGGGCCGTCGCGCCCCCGGAGGCCGGTCAGTGAACTTCCAGCTCTCCTCCTGGGCCATCCGCCGTCCGATCCCGACGATCGTCCTTTTCCTGTGCCTGACGCTCGCCGGTGTGGTGAGCTTCCTCAATCTGCCGATCAACGCCAATCCGCGCGTCGACTTCCCCATCGTCACCGTCACGGTCGTGCAAGCCGGCGCCGCTCCAGCTGAACTCGAGACCTCGGTGACGCGCCGGGTGGAAGGGGCGATCTCCGGCCTCTCCGGCATCCGCCACATCACCTCGACCGTGGCCGACGGCGCCTCGGTCACGACCGTCGAGTTCCAGCTCGAAGTCGACCCCGACCGCGCCACCAGCGACGTCCGCGATTCAGTCTCGCAAATCCGGTCGGATCTGCCCCAGACGATCGAAGAGCCGATAATCTCGCGCCTCGATGTCGAGGGCGGGGCCATCCTCTACTACGCGGTGAAGTCCCCCACGCGCGGGCCGGTCGATTTGTCCTGGTTCGTCGACGATACCGTCAGCCGGGAGATTCTCGGGGTCGCCGGCGTGCAGCGCGTCCAGCGGCTGGGCGGCGTCGATCGCGAGGTGCGCGTCGAACTTCGGCCCGACCGACTGAACGCGCTCGGCGTGACCGCCGATCAGATCAACGCGCAGCTTGCGCAGGTCAACGTCGACGTGCCCGGCGGGCGCGGCGGCGTCGGTGGCCGAGAGCAGGCGATCCGGACATTGGGCAGCGCGGCCACGGTCGCGGACCTGGCCGCGACCCCGATCGCGCTGCCGGGTGGCCGTTGGGCGACGCTGTCGGACGTGGCTTCCGTGACCGATGGGTCGAGCGAGGTGCGATCGATCGCACGGCTGAACGGTGAACCGGTCGTCGGCTTTGCCGTGTTCCGCTCCAAGGGGTCGAGCGATACCGTGGTCGCCGAGGGCGTCGAGGCGGCGATCGCGAACCTCCAACGCCAGCATCGAGACGTCGGAGTGGAGGAGATCGTATCGACGGTCGACTACACCCTGTCGAGCTACGAAGCGGCGATGCACACCCTGCTTGAAGGCGCGCTGCTTACCGTGGTGGTCGTGTTCTTCTTCCTGCGCGACTGGCGCGCCACCCTGATCGCCGCCGTCGCCCTGCCGCTCTCGATCCTGCCGACCTTCGCGGCGATGGCCGCCCTCGGCTACACGCTCAACAGCATCACCCTGCTCGCACTGACCTTGGTGATCGGCATCCTCGTCGACGACGCCATCGTCGAGATCGAGAACATCGATCGCCACCTTCATATGGGCAAGCGCCCGTTCCAGGCCGCGATTGACGCCGCCGACGCGATCGGCTTCGCCGTCGTGGCGATCACCGCCACCATCGTCGCCATCTTCCTGCCGGTCAGCTTCATCGGTGGGGTCGTCGGCCAGTATTTCGAGCAGTTCGGCATCACGGTCGCCGTCGCCGTCCTTGCCTCGCTGTTGGTCGCCCGTCTGGTCACGCCGCTGATGGCGGCCTACATCATGCAGCCCAAGTCTAAGCCGCACGCGGCGCCGAAGCCGTCAGGGCTGAAGGCCCGCTACCTCGGCGGGTTGACCTGGGCGCTCGCGCATCGCGGCATTACGATGGCGATCGGCGCGGTCTTCCTGGTCGGGTCCGTCATGCTGATCCCGCTCTTGCCGTCGGGCTTCCTGCCGACCGGCGACCGTAGCCTGTCGCAGCTCAACGTCTCGCTGCCCCCCGGCACGCCGCTCGCCGAGACCGACACGGTCATTCAGCGGATCGCTACCGACCTGCGGCAGCGTCCTGAAGTGCTGTCGGTTTTCGCTTCGGCCGGATCCGACGATGCGGCCGGAGGCGGCGATGTCGGCAGCGGCAGCCTCGTCATTCGGCTGAAGCCGCCCAAGGAGCGCGACCTCAGCCAGAAGGCCTTCGAGCAGGCGGTGCGCCCGGCGCTTAGCCGAATCGACGATATCCGCTTCTCCTTCCAGGGCGAGAGCGCCGCGCGCGACATCTCGGTCATCCTGGTCGGTGGCGATCCTGTTCGACTTGCCGAAGCGGCACGGGCGCTGGAAAGCGACATGCGCGGCGTCGGCGGCATCGCCAACGTCCAGGTCAACGAACCACTGCCCCGACCGGAACTGCTCATCCGCCCGCGTTTGGACGAGGCCGCCCGGTCTGGCGTTTCGCCGGTCGCGATCGGCACGGTCGCGCGCATCGCTACGGTCGGCGACATCGATGCCAACTCCGCCAGGTTCAACCTCGGCGACCGCCAAGTGCCGATCCGGGTCTCGCTTCCAGCGAGCGAGCGCGGCGATCTGGAAACGCTACGATCGCTTCGCGTGCCCACCGATGCCGGCGAGACCGTCCCGCTGAGTGCGGTCGCGGACGTGCGCTTTGGCGACGGGCCGGCGCGGATCGAGCGTTTCGACCGGCAGCGCCGGGTCTCGGTCGATGCCGACTTGGCGGGCGCGACATTGGGCACGGCTTTGGCCGACATCACAGCTCTGCCTTCGATGCAGAACCTCCCCGAAGGCGTGCGTCAGGTTGAATATGGCGACGCCGAATACATGACCGAGATGTTCGAGAAGTTCGGGCTGGCGATGGCGTTCGGCATCCTCATGGTGTTCGGCGTCCTCGTTCTCCTGTTCAAGGATTTCCTGCAGCCGATCACCATCCTCACCGCGCTGCCCTTGTCGATCGGCGGCGCCATCGGTGGGCTGCTGCTGTACGGCGCCGCGCTCGATCTGCCCGCCGTCATCGGCATCCTGATGCTGATGGGGATCGTGACCAAGAATTCGATCCTACTCGTCGAATTCGCGATCGAGAAGATCCGCGAGGGGATGTCGCGCCATGATGCGCTGATGCAGTCGGGCTCGGACCGCGCCCGGCCGATCATAATGACCACCATCGCCATGATCGCCGGCATGGTGCCCGCCGTGCTGAGCACGGGCGCGGACGCCGGGTTCCGCGCGCCCATGGCCGTCGCCGTGATCGGCGGCCTGATCACCTCGACGCTCCTGAGCCTGATCTTCGTGCCCGTGGTGTTCAGCTACATGGACGATCTGCGCGGCTGGGCAAGCCGCAAGCTCGCACGCACCACGTCGGTGACCGCGGAGGACCGAGAACAGGCGGA
The DNA here is from genome assembly GCF_013607875.1 of Blastomonas ursincola. GTDB lineage: Bacteria > Pseudomonadota > Alphaproteobacteria > Sphingomonadales > Sphingomonadaceae > Blastomonas > Blastomonas ursincola. The sequence continues at coordinate 512,324 of NZ_VDES01000003.1, read as the reverse complement.
GCGCCCGCTGATCGAGCGGAGGCTCTGATGTCCGTCGCCAGGCCGTGTCCAATGTCATTGGCTCAGGGGTATGACAGCGAGAGTCTGCGTCTCAGGACGGAGTGGGGTTTCCGCGACTGCGATTTCACTGCCGGGAAACCAGCCTTGGAGCGCCCACCCCGTGTGGCGCTGTTCTCCGGCAACTACAATTACCTGCGTGACGGCGCGAACCAGGCCTTGAACCGTCTGGTTCGTCATCTGCGGCAACGGCTCGGTGCGCAGGTGCGCGTGTATTCGCCGACCGGGCCGACGGCAGCGTTCGAACCGGAGGGGCAGCTCGTCTCGGTGCCTTCGATCCCGATCCCAGGCCGCAGCGAATACCGGCTCGCGCTCGGCCTGCCGAAGCACGTTCGAGCAGACCTCGCGGCGTTCGCGCCCGATATCGTCCATCTTTCCGCTCCGGATCTGCTCGGGAGCGCCGCTGGCCGCTGGGCCAGATCGCGCTCGGTCCCGCTGATCACCAGCCTTCACACGCGGTTCGAGACTTATCTCGAATACTACGGACTGCGCTGGGCGCGGCCGCTCGCAGCCAGGCATCTGGCGCGCTTCTATGCGCTCAGCGACTATCTTCTCGTGCCGACCCGGCACTTGCTCGACGAGATGACGGTCGGCCGATCCGACGGCCGGGTGCGGCTGTGGAGCCGCGGGGTCGACCACACGGTCTTCAATCCAAACCAGCGCGATCCAGTCTGGAGAAGAGAACAAGGGTACGATCACGACGACCCTGTCGTCATGTTCTTCAGCCGCCTGGTGCTCGAAAAGGGCATCGACATCTTTATCGAGACAGTCCGGGCGCTTGTTGCAAGCGGCCGACCGATCAGACCGTTGATCGTCGGCGAGGGACCGGCGCGCGCGCGCTTGGAAGACGAGCTCCCAGACGCGGTATTCACTGGGCACCTGACCGGTTTGGCGCTTGGTCGGGCGGTGGCCTCGGCCGACATCATGATTATGCCGAGCAGGACCGAGGCGTTCGGCAACGTCGTGCTCGAGGCGATGGCGGCCGGTGTCGCCATCGTCAGCGCAGACACCCCGAGCGCCCGGCATTTGGTCCGAGACGGCGAGACGGGCCTTCTCTGCCCGCCGACGCGTGTGGCCGCCTATGTTGCGGCGGTCCACGAGCTGATCGAAAGCCGTGCGCGACGACAGAACATGGCAAGCGCGGCGCAGGCGGCGAGCCGAGCTCATGGCTGGGACCGCTCTCTCGACGACGCCTTGGACACCTACCGCGAAGCGTTGGCAGCGTCGGGTCGTCTGGCCGGAAGCTCAAGATCGACCTGGCGTGAAGACGGCGCCTGCCGCTTCCGTCTTGAGGGCGTCGACCGATGACGCCGGTCGCCCGCACCATTCCCCAAATCAAGGCTCGCAAAGGAGAGGCCTTTTGACCACAGTCTCATCCGCTCCGGGCGCGCCTGCTAGTCCGCGCCGTCGTCTTCTGGGCCTCGGTGCCTTGGCGGTGATAGGGCTGGCCTCGCTGCTGGCGGCCCCCGTCGAGCGCATCATGCCGCTGCCTCTGCCCACCATGACGGTTCGGGTGCTCGCCATAGTTCAACCCGCAATCTTGACCGCGGGCGCCTTGCTGGTCGGCCTGCTGCTCGGCCCCAAGGTGGGGCTGGACGCACCGATCCTAGCCGGGCGACTGAGGTTGGAGGCACGATCGGCACCGCAACTGCGCGCTCTTGGAACGGCATCACTAATCGTCGCCATCGTCGCCGCCGGACTGCTCTACGGCTATGAGCAAAACTTGGCCACGTTCACGGCCGGGCTGAGCGGCGAAGGCCGAGCGACGCTCGAAGCGTTTCAGCCGCCATTGGTCACGCGCGTCCTGTACGGGGGCCTTGTCGAAGAGATCATCAGCCGCTGGGGCCTTATGACCCTGTTCGTCTGGCTGATCGCCCGTATCGCCCGGCGCAGAGGCGCCCCGGCGACGTGGGTTTACTGGTCAGGCGCAGCGCTGGCCGCATTCCTGTTTGCGCTCGGCCACCTGCCGCTCTTGTTCAGCCTGTTCGACGCGCCGCCGATGACGCTGATCGCAACGGTCCTCGCTCTGAACGCGATCATCGGTTTCGGTTTCGGTTGGCTGTTCGCCCGTTACGGTTTGGAAGCAGCGATGCTCTCACATGCGCTGACGCACCTGATCGCAGCGAGCCTTTCTGGTGGGCTGGCATGATCGTGTCCGGGTATCCGGCACCTGGCCCCGCCGAGGAGGTGACGCGGCAGAGTTCGCCGACAGCTGCGCCGCCCCAACGGGATCGCGCCGTCGATGCGCTTCGCGGCTTCGCCCTGTTCGGTATCATCCTCGTCAACGTGCCGTTCTTCGCCTACCCAATCTACGAGGGGCCGGCGATCACAAGCCTCGCCGATCAGATCGCGTTCTCCGCACTGTCGGCGCTCGCCATCGGCAAATTCTTCCTGATCTTCTCTTTCCTGTTCGGCTTCGGTTTCGCCACCTCGATCGGGGCCGATTCGAAAGCCGGCCGCGCAAGCGGACCAAGATTCGCGAGACGCCTCTTGGGCTTGTTGGCCTTTGGGATGCTCCACGCCGTCTTCTTTTTCATCGGCGACATTCTGATGCTCTACGCCGCGCTCGGCATTCTGCTGTGGTTTGCGCGCGATCTTGGCCCGCGCACGCTGATTGCCCTCAGCCTTGCTGCCTATGCCCTGGCCGCCTTCGCACAGGCGGCCGCTCTCACGGCCGTGACGATCGATCAAGGGGATACGCTGTCTCGGGCGAACGCCGCCTACCTCGGTGGGTTCTGGGACGCCGTGAGATTCCGACTGAACGAAGATATCTGGATCGGACAGCCCTTCATTCTCGTGTTCAACGGGCCCGCCGCCTTGTCCATGTTCCTCGCGGGCCTCGGCCTCGCAAAGTCCGGTCGCTTTCCGGGGCGACCGCTTCATCGCGCCAGCCCTATCCTCGGATGGTCGCTACTTGCCTCCGGGCTCTTCGCGAGCATTGCGAGCTTCGTTTGGTTTCCTGTTACCTATCAACCGCCCGCGGACGGCGCTCCGGTTGGTGTGTTTCTGGCGGCGATGGTCCGATCGCTGGGTGCCCCTGTCCTAGCGGCGGGCTATGGCCTGCTGATCATGCGGGCGGCTGATAAGGCACCCAACCATCCTATCAACACACTCCTCGCAACCGCGGGCCAAATGACGCTCACCGGCTACCTGTTTCACTCGGTCTTGCTCAGCTTCGTGTTCGGCGGATGGGGCTTGGCGCTCTACGGTCAAGTTTCACCGCTCGAATGCCTCGGCATCGGTGCGGTGACCTATGCGGCGCTAGTCGGGTTCTTCATTCTGTGGCGGAAGTGGTTCCGGTACGGGCCCGACGAATGGGCTCTGCGATCATGGGTCGACCTTAAGTTCAAGCCGTTCCGGAAATGAACGCTGCTGAACCCGCCGGAAGCGCGCTGTCCGGTCGCCCGGCCAGGACGCCCGAGAGCTCTGACCAACGCCACGTGAATATTCAGGCCGGCCGATGTTCAGCCAAGATCTGCAAGGGTGAGCACAAGTAGTTAACGGAGTACCAGTCGATGTCTGTTCTGCTTGCCGCAATTGCTGGACTTTCGCTTTCGCCGGGCCCCCTGATCGCGTATACGCCTGTCCAACGTTACGAGCGCCAGAATCACCGCGAGTTTGGCCGCAGACGGGGTTCGGTCCGCACGTTCGACGCCCCCGAACTCGACGGGTACCCGCTCGACATCTGTCCCAGCGACGTCGGCGTCGACGGTCTTGTCCGGGGCCGATGCGGCATGACGGTGGCGAACGATTACTGCCGCGCTCGAGGGTTTGCCGAAGCCACCGACGCACCCCACGAAGGCGGCCAGGGAACAACTATCCAGTTGACCGGCGCGCTCGTCACCCATCCTTGGGCGACCACGTTCCGTTACATCACCTGCGTGCGGTGACGCGCGGCTACGCTCAGCCCACGATCAGACGCAGGCATAGGGCGATGTGCCGGTCGATGAAGGTGTCATCGATCGGTTCCTCACGGGCGAGCAGGCGATACTCTGGTGCAAACGCGATCGGCAGCGCGAACATGCCGCTGAGCACGAATTTCAAGTGCATCGACGATGCATCGGCGGGCAACAACTTTGCCATCTTCGCCTCCTCGATCAGCGCGACCATCCGGTCACTAATCGCGCGTTGGTGATGCTCCACGAGCCAAGACAGCCGGTCGGAGTCCTGCATCGCTTCTTGAAACAGCAAACGGTGAAAGGCTGGATAGGCGGCGGTGGCGCGGATGTAAGTTGCAATCGCAATTTGCAGACGTTCAATGCCGCTGGCCGCTGCAATCTGCGGAGCGGCGGCGTCGATCTTCCTTTCGACTGCGTCGTACACGCTGGCTATACAGGCTTCCCACAAACCGAGCTTCGAGCCGAAGTGGTAGAGGATCAGCGAAACACGCGAACCGCAGTCCTTCGCAATGTCGGGAAGGCTGGAACCCTCGAAACCGCGCGCCGCGAAATGCTCGATCGCGACATCGAGAATCGTCGATTTCGTCGCGAGCCGCTGGGTCTCGCGGACGGTGCCGACTGGCTTGTTGGGAACAGCGCTTTGCATTGCTAATTCATCGTGCGCCGAGCGAGCAAAGGCAAGATAGATTGATTGACAAGTCTGTCAGTGAACAGCAGATTGCGCAACGCCGGGCGGCTTTCCCGTCCGGTCGGAGAGTTGCATGATCGAGCGGATTGCACAGACGATGACGACCTTGGTCGAGGCGCAGATGTCCGGTCAGGGCTTCACTTACATGTTGGCTTTCTACGTAAGCGCGATGCTGATCGAACGCGCGCTCTATCTGTTCCAGGACCGCCATAAGTGGAACGAAGCCGATGCCCGCGCTAACATCCTGAATGGCGTCGTATCGGCGGGTTTTGATGCGTTGATCGGCGCGGTGCTTTTCGTAACCGTCTACCTGCTGCTGTTCGAGAACCTGCGGCTGTTCACCATCCCGCTGGTCTGGTGGGGCTGGGTGCTGGCCTTTGTGCTCAACGACCTCGCCTACTACTTCGATCACCGCATCGCGCATCGCACCGGTCTGTTCTGGGCTGTCCATCACACGCATCATTCGAGCAACGAGATGAACTTGTTAGTGGCGCAGCGCGGCAACGTGTTCGCGCTCGGCGGGCTGATGCAACCGGCCTATCTCGTGCTCGCACTGCTCGGCCTGCCGCTGGCGATGCTCGTGACCGCCAAGTTCTTCGGCAATCTCTGGGGCATCTTCAATCATACCCGGCTCGTCGATCGCATGGGGCCGCTCGAGCATGTCCTTGCCACGCCTTCGAACCACCGGGTCCATCACGGCAGCGACGCGAAATATCTCGATCGCAATTATGGCCAGGTGCTGATCCTGTGGGATCGCATGTTCGGCACCTATCAGCGCGAGGAGGAGGAGCCGCACTACGGCTTGGTCGAGCCACTGCGCAGCTATCACATCTGGGCTATCCAGACGAGCGGCGTGGCGTGGTTGATCGGACGCATGCGCAACGCGCCGAACTGGCGCGATCGGCTACGCTATCTATGGAAGCCGCCGGGTTGGTCGCACGATGGGCGCCACGCCACCAGCGAGACGATCCGGGATGCTTCCGGCATCTCGCTGCACCCGGATCGCACTGTCGACACCGGTCAAAGGCACCCCGTATGACCGTACTGCGAACCCCCGACGAGCGATTTAGCAATCTGCCCGATTATACGTTCGCACCGTGCTATATCGAGCATGAGTTCGCCGACATCGGCACGGTACGGCAGCATTATGTCGACGAGGGACCGCCGGGCGGCCACGTCATCCTGCTGCTTCATGGCGAACCAAGCTGGTCCTATCTCTATCGACACATGATCCCGGTACTTGCTGCCGCAGGTGCGCGGGTGATCGCGCCCGACCTGATCGGGTTCGGCAAATCGGACAAGCCTGTCGATCGCGCTGTGTTCAGCTATGCCGGTCACGCAGCATGGCTCATGCGCTTCCTCGACGCGCTCGATCTTAAGGACATTGGCCTGTTCTGCCAGGACTGGGGCGGGTTGCTCGGACTGCGTCTGGTTGGCCAGCAGCCGCACCGCTTCCGTTTCGTCGTCGCCAGCAACACCGGCTTGCCAATTGGCACAACACCGTCGCCTGCTTTTCTTGCATGGCGCACTTTTGCGCAGGCGACCGCCGAGTTTCCAATCGGCGCTATCCTTCAGCAGGCAAGCGTGCGCCAGTTGTCGGACGACGAAGTCGCTGCCTATGACGCGCCGTTTCCCGACGAACGCCACAAGGCCGCCGCGCGCGCCTTTCCGCTCCTAGTCCCGATCGATCCGGAAGACCAAGCTGCGGACGATAACCGCGAAGCCTGGAAGGGGCTGAAACAGTTTGACCGCCCCTTCCTCACGCTATTCGGCGACAGCGATCCCGTAACCAAAGGAGGCGAGCAAATCTTCATTCAACGCGTGCCAGGTGCGCACAGCCAACCGCACGAGATCCTGCAACAGACCGGCCATTTCTGTCAGGAGGACCAGCCTCGGGCTCTGGCAGAGGCGATTCTCGCTCTGCACCGAGCCGGTTCATGATTGGCGCGCCGATCGACGCCGCTGCGGCGGAGCGCGTTTCGGCGATGATCGCCGAACAGGACGCCGCGGCACGCCTCGCCATCGGACCCGCTCTGACCACTTTGCTGCCTCGCTACCGCAGCCTCTGGGATGTAACCACGTCGTCGGCCGAGCGGCGACGCATCTCGGCAGAAAACTGGGAGGTCAACGGCGACTATCGCGATTCGATGACCGACAGCCTCTCGCCCGCCGCCCTCGTGACCCATATCGAAGAGACCATACTCCCGTTGCTCGGGGCCTACACGCTAACCCTGATCGATCGCCCGCGCTTCCACGGCCGTTTCGTGACGTTTGCATGGGCCTTCCTCGACCGGGCGGGGTCGATCGCGCCGATAGCCGGCGCAGCGGGCGTCGATTTCGTCACTGTCTCCGCCGACGCCAAACTTGCGCAGATCGTCGGCTTCTTCGATGACGAAATGTAGCCAGCAGTTCGACTGCACCGCGTTGCTTCGACCTGGTGGGCAGCGGGTGAGTCGTCATCCTCTACCTAGATCACCGACCAGTCCTGCTAGGGAGCGGCACGAATTAAGGCGAGGACATCGCCGCCGAACTCGAGTGCGAGTATCTGCGTTCCGAGCGCTGCGGTCAGGCTGCTCAAGAGATGGTGCGGGGGGCCGCGCGGTCGAACCGGCACTCCTTTTGGAACTGGATTTTGCAGCGGGCATGTCCCGAAGCGTTTGATGCCTACTGGCCGCATACCTTTAACGCAGTGAACTCCTTCCGACCTCCTAGAAGCAGTCTGAGAAAACGGAGGTTCGCAAGGAGGCTTACGTCGGGCAGATTAGAATCAACGGGCTAGGTCGTAGCCAAGCTTGAGCGGGGATGATTGATGACGGACAAAGCTGGCAGTTTCAATTTTGACCAGCAGGCGATGCGCCAGCTTGGCTACCGCGTCGTCGACCTTATTGTCGATCACCAGACCGGCATGCGAAGCAAGCCAGTTGCGCGCCGGCGCGAGCGGGCGGTCTACGACCGCCGTTTCGCTGCCCCGCCGCCGCGTACGGCGACAGACCCGCAGGCTGTTCTCTCTGAGGTCGCGGAGCACGTCCTGACTGGCATCGCGCACACCGACCATCCGCGCTTCTACGGCTACGTACCCGGCCCGGGTAACTATGTGAGCGTTCTCGGCGACGCGCTCGCCGCCGGGTTCAATGTATTCGCTGGTCACAGCCTTGTCGGCTCTTCGGCTGCGGCGATCGAGTCGATCACGCTTGGATGGCTCCGCGACCTCATGGGTATGCCTTCGACGGCCGGCGGCATCTTCCTTTCAGGCGGGTCAATGGCCGGCCTGTCGGCACTACACGTCGCGAGGACGCGCGCGCTCGGTGCGGGCGTTACGCACGACCCTACGCTTGCCGTCTACGGTACGACTGAAGCGCACTCCTCACTTGCTAAAGCGCTGCGCACCCTAGGTTTTGGTAACGATCAGCTACGCCTGGTGCCTATCGACGACAGCTTGCGAATGAACGTTCAGGCGCTTGCTGAGATGGTTCGATCTGACCGGATAAACGGGCTGCGTCCGCTCGCCGTTATCGCAACCGCCGGAACGACGAGTACCGGCACGGTGGACCCGCTCCTAGATATCCGTCGCCTCTGCGATGACGAAAATCTCTGGATGCACGTTGACGGTGCCTATGGCGGTGCCGCGCGGATTGGCACGTGTGCGAAAACGCTTCTCGACGGTTTGGGTATGGCAGACTCACTCGTGCTCGACCCCCACAAATGGCTCTTCCAGCCCTACGAGATTGGCTGCCTGTTGGTACGCGATGCGCGTAGTTTGAAGGCGGCGTTTGCCGTGGAGGCAGAGTATCTGCGCGAGGCGGCAGCGTCTGCTTCAAGCGCTGCCGACGGATTGGCAGGCGCAATCAACTTCTACGACTATGGCCCCCAACTCACCCGGTCATTCCGCGCCCTGACGCTGTGGATGTTCCTCAAAACTTTCGGCCTCGATCACGTTGAGCAGGCGATAGATCGCGGCATCAAGCTCGCCGAAGCCGCGGAGGCTCACATTTCTGCGTCATCCGAATGGCAGATCGTTACTCCGGCGCAGATCGGCATCCTTACTTTCCGATCCACGATCGCCTCGCGACGGCGCCCGCAAGTGATCAAGCGAGCTGTTCAAGCTGGGCTTGACGAAGGATATGCGTTGATCACCACAACCGAAGTGCGTGGCGAAACGGTCTTCCGGCTTTGCCCCATCCACCCCGACGCCCAGTTCGACGAAGTCGCAACAGCCCTTAACAAACTCGCGGTTGCCCTGGGTGAAAATGATGAGAACCAGGGTAATTTGCCAACCGAGCCGTAGCGCCTGAGTTCGTGATCAGCGTGAAGCAACCGGACAGCCGAGCCTTCCCGAAGATGGTGCGGGTGGCCGGGGTCGAACCGGCACTCCTATCGGAATTGGATTTTGAAGCGAGCGCGTCTACCAGCCTGCGAGTTGCGTGCTGCGCTCAGCTCTCGAACACAGGAGACGCATCGGCGTATATGCGCACCGAAGTAACCTTGCCCTGCGCATCACGGTCGGTGAGCGCCACCGCACGCGTCGTCACTTTGCGTCCGTCGTGGCGCACATAGTGGTTTAGTGCTTCCAGCATGAAGTGATCGTCCGACCCGTATATGTTGAGCGGCTCATGCTCAATCGCGGCGAAGCTTTGCCAATACTCCGCGAGCATGGCGGTGACCGCCGCCTTTCCCTCAACTGCGGGCGCGTTGTTGAACTGCACACTCACTCCGTCGGCGAGGAAGTTTGAATAGCGCCCTACATCAAGCGCATCCATGGCAGCCAGGTACTCGCCAATGTACCACTCGGTCGCGGACACGCCGAGTTCGTTCACCCGTAGGCTGGTGGTGATCATAGCCGTTCTCCCGAGACTCGCAGCATAGCTGCAGTCGAAGACGGTCAGATGACACCGCCGACGCGAGCGCGCCCACGTAGCGTCTACGGCTTGCGGCTAAGCTAGGCTAGGGCACCAGTGCTTTGGTTCGGGCTGTCGGACCGAGCCGCCAATCCTTGCGGAATGGGATTTTTAACCACACGCGACTATGCTGCAGTAGCCGAAAGGACGTCTGCAGCAGGATTATCTCGCGTCCCTCTCAATGACACGGGAACCTATGCGCCAGCTACAGCCCCTTGAAAGGCGGAACCGTCTTGCGCTTTGAGCGGCGCTCGGCACCTGGAGCGCACCTAGCCTATACCTGACACGACATAGTGGCGCACCCGACACGATTCGAACGTGTGGCCCCCACCTTCGGAGGGCGAATTGAATGATGGTGCGGGTGGCCGGGTCAAACCGGCACTCTTCTCGGAATTGGATTTTGAAGTGAACCGCCGGTTCCACCGGATTGAAATTCCTCGGTTGGCGCCGGTCCGAACAAGAGCCGAAGGGTCGGCTGACGCTCCCAGACGACACTTGCGCGTTGAGACCACCCGTCCGATTTACACGCTATAGCCTGATATTACCGCACACGTTCACGCGTGGGCTTCAAAGCGGAAGATCTATCGCCTTCTATCTCCACAAGAGCAAAGAAGCGGAGATACGGTATGAGCGCTGCCCCACATGTCGCCCGAAGAACAATTCGCCGGCAGCAGTTACGGGAGATCGTACCGCTTGCCGACAGCACAATCTACGACATGGAGCAGCGGGGAGAATTCCCGCAGCGCTTCTATCTCACCTCGCGCTGCGTCGTCTGGGACTTGGCAGAGGTAGAAGCCTGGCTCGATGCTCGGCGTCATGCCTCTCGCGCAAATGCAATCAAACGTGCTCCAAGCCCTGACGTGAGGCTGCGCCGTTCTCGGCCCGTCAAACACTAGGCTCTAACTCAAGCAACTCCATCGTGGCCGGGAGCAGCGTCGGACGGTACTTCTGACCCAAAACCCAGGCGTCCAACATATTGGACCACTCCTGCATCATATGGCGTCGTTGATGCTCGTACTCCGCCTTGTTGTAGACGCCACGCGAGGATCTTCCGTCTTCATGCGCCAAGCACTTCTCGATCCAGTCGCTATTGAAGCCTAGCTCATTCAACAGGGTAGAACCTGTGCGTCGTAGGTCATGGACAGTGAACGGTTCGAGCGGCAGCCCCTCTTTTTTCGCTCTGACCACGACTGCCGTCGTTATCCGATTAAATGTCGCCCGCGACATCGGTGCGTCAGCGTCGTATCGGGAAGGAAGGACATAGCGCGAATTACCCGCGCAAGTTTTCAGCGCGATGAAGATGTCCACCGCCTGCTCCGAGAGGTAGACGTTGTGTGCCTTCGACCGCTTCATTCGCTCTTTCGGGATCGACCAGACGGCGTTCTCGAAATCGACTTCATCCCATGTCGCGTCCTGCAGCTCGCTTTTCCTGACCATCGTCAGAAGGAAGAGCTTCATTCCCAACCGTATAGTCGGCAGGGTCGGTACATGCTCGAGCTGACCGAGCATGACGCGGATCTCCGCAGGAGATAGCGAACGATCCTTCGGTACGAAGGTCGCGATTGACGCGGGCCCAACTTCATCCGCTGGGTTGGCGACCTTCTCGCCATGCAAGATAGCGAACGCAAAGATCAGTTTGACGATATCCCGCACATGCACGGCCGTGGCTGGAGCCCCGCGCTCCTTCACTTTCCCGCACATCATGCGGAGATCGTCAGGCGTGATTTCCGGCAGAAGCCTGTTTCGGAACGTCGGCAAGATGTCTCGCTCGTAGATGGAGCGCCGCATGGCGCGCGTGCTGTCGGCCATGCGCGACTCTTGGAACCACTTTTCGCCGAACTCGCCGAACCGCTTCGCCTCCTTCAGTCGCCGCTTGTCGTGCTGCTTCTCCTGAGCAGGCGACCGGCCCTCTGAAATGGCCCGCTTCGCATCGATCAGCTTCTCGCGAGCCCTGGCAAGCGAGAGGCCATCTGGGCCGTATCGGCCGAGCGTTATCGTCTCGCGACGTCCGTTGAGGCGGTAGTCGTACCGGAACACGATCGCCCCCGACGGTTGCACCACGACATACATGCCGTCACGATCGCTCACCTTGTACAATTTCTTCTGTGATCTCAGCGCCTTAATCGCAGTGTCAGTAAGCATGAGGGCCTCCACAACCGTCCTAGGAATCGGGAGAGGCGCCGATTATACCGTCAGGCAGAAACAGGCGGTGCTGGAAGCATGATTTCCATCTTTAATCAGCTTGTTAACACCGAAAAAAATACCGTCATCAGCGCTCTCACCCGTGACGGTATACAGAAATCCAAGATAGAACAAGTTCGTCCATACCGTCTGTTATACCGTCACAGCAGAGCACTGCCCCGCGATAGTCGACGATAGATGCCGGCACGATTATCTTTATACTTCAGCACTTTATGTCGTATCAGAGCGTGCAGACGGATACTGCCGGAGGGGTACAAATCATTCCCACTCGATCGTGCCGGGCGGCTTTGACGTATAGTCATAGACCACGCGGTTGATGCCCTTGACCTCGTTGATGATCCGGGTCGCGGTGCGCTGCAGGAAGCTGGCGTCGAAAGGATAGATATCCGCCGTCATGCCGTCGGTGCTAGTGACCGCACGCAGCGCGCAGACGCTGTCATAGGTGCGTCCGTCGCCCATCACGCCCACGGTCTTGACCGGCAGCAGCACGGCAAAGGCCTGCCAGATCGCGTCGTACAGCCCGGCATTGCGGATCTCGTCGAGATAGATCGCATCGGCCTTGCGCAGGATGTCGCAGCGCTCGCGCGTCACTTCGCCGGGGATACGGATCGCAAGGCCTGGTCCCGGGAACGGGTGGCGGCCGACGAACACGTCCGGCAGCCCGAGTTCGCGGCCCAGCGCGCGCACCTCGTCCTTGAACAGTTCGCGCAAGGGTTCGACCAGCTTCATGTTCATCCGCTCGGGGAGACCGCCGACATTGTGATGGCTCTTGATCGTGACCGAAGGCCCGCCGGTGAACGAGACGCTCTCGATCACATCGGGATAGAGCGTGCCCTGTGCCAGGAATTCCGCACCGCCGATCTTGCGCGCCTCGCTCTCGAACACGTCGATAAAGGTCTTGCCGATGAACTTGCGCTTCTGCTCGGGATCGGTGACGCCCGCCAGACCACCCAGGAACAGGGCCTCTGCCTGAACATGCACCAGCGGGATATTGTAATGGCCCTTGAACAGGCTGACCACCTGGTCGGCCTCGCCCATGCGCATCAGGCCGTGGTCGACGAACACGCAGGTCAGCTGGTCGCCGATCGCCTCGTGGATGAGCACCGCCGCGACCGCGCTGTCGACGCCGCCCGAAAGCCCGCAGATCACGCGCGAGCTGCCGACCTGCGCCCGGATCTCCGCGATCTTGGCGGCCTTGAACTCGGCCATCGACCAGTCGCCGCGACAGCCGCAGACATGGCGCACGAAATTGGCGATAAGCTTGCCGCCATCGGGCGTGTGCACGACTTCGGGGTGGAACTGCATCGCGTAGAAGCATCGCTCGTCATCGGCGATGACCGCATAGGGTGCGCCGGGCGAGGATGCCACGGAGCGGAAGCCGGGTGCGAGCGCGGTGACCTTGTCGCCATGGCTCATCCACACCTGATGCGCCTCGCCTTCCTTCCACAGGCCATCGAACAGCCGGCAGCGGTCGGTAATCTCGATGAACGCGCGGCCGAATTCGCCGCCCTTCTCACCGCCGCCCTCGACCGTGCCGCCGAGCTGCTGGGTCAGGGTCTGCTGGCCATAGCAGATGCCCAGGATCGGCAGGCCCGAATTGAGGATCGCGTCCGGTGCGCGCGGGCTGCCCTCCTCGGTTACCGATGCGGGGCCACCCGAGAGGATGATGCCCTTGGGCTTCATCCGGTGGAACGCGGCTTCGGCGCTGCTGAACGGGGCGATCTCGCTATACACCCCCGCCTCGCGCACCCGGCGGGCGATCAGCTGCGTCACCTGGCTGCCGAAATCGACAATCAGCACGGATTCGTCATGGGCGATGGTCATGGATGAGCCGATAGTTGGGACGTGCCGACGAGTCCAGTGGCGAGCGCCCTTCTTCGCACCTTCGCGGCTTCGCGTGAAATGCTATACGCCCTCCGCCAGCATCGCGCGCAGGTCGGTCTTGAGGATTTTGCCGATATGGCTGCGCGGGAGTTCGTCGATCGGGTAGAGCGCGCTCAAGCGCTGGGTCTTGCCGAGTTCCGCATTCACCTCCGAGAGCAGGATGCCGAGGTCGAGCTCATATCCCGGCGCGGCGACGACGAAGCCGACTGGCGTCTCGCCCCAGCGCTCCGACGGCATGCCGACCACCGCCGCATCGGCCACGCCCGGCTGCTGCATCAGCACCTCTTCGAGATCCTTGGGATAGATGTTGAACCCGCCAGAGATGATCATGTCCTTGGCGCGGCCGACGATCTGGACGAACCCGTCCTCGTCCATGATGCCGATATCGCCCATCTTGAACCAGAGATTCCCGTCGGCATCGCGCCATTCCATCTCGCGCGTCTTGTCGGGCTGGTTCTTGTAACCGCTCATCATCGTCGGAGACCGGCCCACCATCTCGCCCTTGGAGCCGGGGGGAAGCTCGTTACCGTTCTCGTCGATGACCTTGAGCTCGTGGCCCTTGACCGGCTGGCCCACGGTATGGAGCTTGTCGGGAAAATTGTGCGCCTGGAGCATGCAGACGACGCCGCCCTCGGTCATGCCGTAGATCTCGACCAGCCCGCCGGGGAAGCGGCGCAGCGCCTCGGCCTTCAGCTCGGCACTGAACGGGGCGCTGGTGCAGAACTTGATCTGCATCGAGGAGAGATCATGCGCATCGAAGGCGGGGTCCGAGAGCAGCCGCTGATATTGCACCGGCACCAGCATCGTGTGCGTCGCGCGCATCGCCTCGGCCGCCTTGAGCCACTGGCCGACATCGAACTTGCCCATCAGCCGGGCGAGGCCACCATGCACCATGGTGGGCAGGAACACGGCGAGCGTCGTGTTCGAATAGAGCGGGGTCGAGAGGATGGCGCGCGCGTCCTCGCTGTAGATCGACTGGAAGCCCGCGACCGACTGGCGCCAGCGCATGGCATGCGAATGGACGATGCCCTTGGGCGTGCCGGTGGTGCCGCTCGAATAGATGATGTTGAACGGATCGCCCGGCTCGGGCGGCGCGATGTCGGGAGTGCTGCCCGCCGCAGCCATCCAGCTGTCCATGGCGGGCGCATCGCCGTCCGCCGCGTCGAGCATGATGTGGTGGGCACTGCCCAGATCGACGCCACTGGCGGTCAGCTCGGCACGCTTCTCGCGGTCGATGAACAGATGGATCGCCCCCGAATCCGCCAGCATGTTGGCGAGCTGGCGCGGCGTCGCACTGGTGGTGAGCGGCGCGGCGCAACCCCCTGCACGGATCGCACCCAAATAGGCGAGTGCATAGGCGACCGAGGTCGTGCCGAGTATCGCGACCGCCTGACCGCGCTGGAGCCCGTCGGCGAGCAGCTGCGCGGCGATGCGGTCGACCTGATCGGAAAGCGCTCCCCAGTTGATCTGCCGCTGGCCGTCATCGAGCGCGGGGGCATCGGGGCGCTCCCTGCCCCAGGCAGCGATGATGCCGGGCCAGTTGCCGAATTCCTGTTCAAGCTCCGCGCGAATATCCATGCGAATTCCTCTCCATGCGCGCCGTAGGGCGTCTGTCGTCCGGGACTATGCCCAGAGCCTGCGCGAGAGGAAAGAGGCTATCGGAAGCGTCAAGCGCTCAGCGCGCGACGACGGCGACGAAGGTGCTCTCGACCCACCCGCTCTGGCAGGGCCCGGCATAGGGGCGCTTGCCGCGCACCGGGGCGGTGACACCGCAGTCGACGCCAGGTGCTGGTGTGGCCGGAGCGTCGTTCGGTTCGGAGCCCTCGGCAGGCGCCGGAGTAGCCGCGACAGGCTTCATCCCATCCTCGCTCGCCACCACCACGCCCAGCCATTGCTGGTCGAGGCTGCGGGTGCAGATGAACACATGCGCGTCCTCCGCCAGTTCGCCGATCTGCTTGGCGTCGTCGAACGGTGCATCGCGCACTGCCAGCTTGCCGCCGCGCAGGTTGCCGACGCGTCCCCGCCCCTGACAAGCCGCGAACCGCGTTCCGCCCTCACCGATATTGACCGCGCGCGCGGTCGGGCTGGGCTCGGCTGCATCGAGCCGCTCGCCCGCTTGCACGCCGCCGGGAGCGCGCTTCTGCGCAGGCTCCGGATCGGCGCAACCGGCAAGCGTCAGGGCGATGGCGAGGGGCAGCAGGGCAGCTTTCATGGTCTCTTGCTAAAGCCTTCGCAGTCCGCATTCAAGCAAGCTGCGGCGAGCCCATGGATGCGGGAAAGATGCATGCCTGGGCGTGATCGAAAATATGTGCAAAACCGACCGGTAATGCTTGGGTTTCGGCGGGCGCGCGGCTATGGCAAATTCATGACAGATACCAGCAATACCCCCACCGAAAACAACCAGAACCCCGCCAACACCAACAGCTATGGCGCAGACTCGATCAAGGTTCTCAAGGGCCTCGACGCCGTACGCAAGCGCCCCGGCATGTATATCGGGGATACCGACGATGGTTCGGGCCTGCACCACATGGTGTTCGAGGTGTCGGACAATGCGATTGACGAGGCACTGGCCGGGCATTGCGACCGCGTGCTGATCACGCTCAACCCCGATAATTCGGTCACGGTCGAGGATAACGGCCGCGGCATCCCCACCGGCATCCATCCTGAAGAGGGCATTTCCGCTGCCGAGGTCATCATGACCCAGCTGCACGCGGGCGGAAAGTTCGAGAATACCAGCGACGACAATGCGTACAAGGTTTCGGGCGGCCTGCACGGCGTGGGCGTCAGCGTCGTCAACGCGCTGTCCGAATGGCTCGAACTGCGCATCTGGCGCGACGGGCAGGAACACTGGATGCGCTTCCGCCATGGCGATGCCGAGGCTCCGCTCGCGGTGATGGGCCCTGCCCCCGACGGCAAGAAGGGCACGCAGGTCACCTTCCTGTTCTCGCAGGACACGTTCAAGAACGTGCAGGAATATGATTTCGAGAAGCTCGAGCATCGCTATCGCGAGCTGGCGTTCCTGAACTCGGGCGTGCGCATCGTGCTGCGCGACGAACGCCATGCCGAGGCCAAGGAGCATGACCTCTATTACGAAGGTGGCATCGCCGCGTTCGTGAAATGGCTCGACCGCAACAAGCAGCCGCTGATGCCCGATCCGATCGCGATTTCGGGCTCGCGCGACGATGTCACCATCGACGTCGCGCTCGAATGGAATGACAGCTATTACGAAAATGTCCTGTGCTTTACCAACAACATCCCGCAGCGCGACGGCGGCACGCACTTGGCCGCGTTCCGCGCGGCGCTGACCCGTACGCTCAATGGCTATGCGGAAAAGTCGGGGCTGCTGAAGAAGGAAAAGGTCTCGCTCACCGGCGATGACATGCGCGAGGGTCTGACCGCGATCGTCTCGGTCAAGCTGCCCGATCCCAAGTTCAGCTCGCAGACCAAGGACAAGCTGGTCAGTTCCGAGGTGCGCCAGCCGCTCGAGAGCCTGATGGCCGACAAGATGGCCGAATGGCTCGAGGAAAACCCGGCGCACGCCAAGGCGATCGTCGCCAAGATCATCGATGCCGCCGCCGCACGCGAAGCCGCGCGCAAGGCGCGCGAGCTGACGCGGCGCAAGGGCGCGATGGACATCGCCTCGTTGCCCGGCAAGCTCGCCGACTGTCAGGAGCGCGATCCCGCCAAGTCCGAACTGTTCCTCGTCGAGGGTGACTCGGCAGGCGGATCGGCCAAGCAGGGCCGCGACCGCCATTATCAGGCGATCCTTCCGCTGCGCGGCAAGATCCTGAACGTCGAGCGCGCGCGGTTCGACCGGATCATCTCGTCCAAGGAGGTCGGCACGCTGATCCAGGCGATGGGCACCGGCATCCGCGACGATTTCAACCTCGAGAAGCTGCGCTATCACAAGATCGTGATCATGACCGACGCAGACGTCGACGGCGCGCATATCCGGACGCTGCTGCTGACCTTCTTCCATCGGCAGATTCCGGAGATCATCCGCGCCGGGCATTTGTACATCGCGCAGCCGCCGCTCTACAAGGTGAGCAAGGGCAAGAGCGAGGTGTACCTCAAGGACAATGACGCGCTCGACCAGTATCTGGTCGATGCCGGGCTGCAGGGCCGCGTGCTCGAAACCATTGGCGGGGCGCGCGGCGGCGAGGACCTGCGCGAGCTGATCGAGCATGCCCGCCGGATGAAGAGCCTGATGACCTATATCCCGCGGCGCTACGATCCGCTGATCGTCGAGGGGCTGGCGCTGGCCGGCGCGCTGACCCCCGACATGCCGCAGGGCGACCGCCAGGCAGCGGTCGAGAAGGCCGCGCAGTGGATGGGCGGCGCCGATCCCGAAGCACGCTGGCAGGGCGAGATTTCGGCCGAGGGCGGCTATCACCTGCAGCGCTTCTGGCGCGGCGTGACCGACCATCATGTCGTCGACCTCGCCTTCCTCAACAGCGCCGAAGCGCGCAAGCTGCACCGCGTCGCGGGCGAGTTCGCGGATGTCTATCTGAACCCGAGCCGCCTGGTGAAGGCCAGCTCGGCTGCAGCTTCGACCGCCGAGACGGGCGAGGACGATGCCGAAGAAGCGGTGGTCGCCACCGGCCTCGTCATCAACCGCCCGTCCGCACTGCTCGACGCCATTCTGGCCGCGGGGCGCAAGGGACTGGCGGTGCAGCGCTACAAGGGCCTGGGCGAGATGAATGCCGAGCAGCTGTGGGAAACCACGCTCGACCCCAACCACCGTTCGCTGCTGCAGGTGAAGGTCGAGGATGCCGACGTGACGGACGAGGTGTTCACCCAGCTGATGGGCGATGTCGTCGAGCCTCGGCGCGACTTCATCCAGGAAAATGCACTGAACGTCGCCAATCTGGACGTCTGAGGTTCGGAGCGGCGGCATGACCCCGCTCCGTATCGCCTATATCGTCGCGCACCGGGTGCGGCTGTTCTTGCGGCGTGCGTTCCAGATCAAGACGCGCGGCGTCAAGGCGGTGGTGCTGCGGGGCCGCGAGGTTCTGCTGATCCGGCACAGCTATTTCGCCACCGATCGGTTCATGCTGCCAGGCGGCGGCGTCGGGCGGAAGGAGACGGTTCTGGCAGCGGGGATCCGCGAGGCGTTTGAGGAGACCGGATGCCGTCTCGACAACGTGTATGTGCACGGCGATTTCATCTCGAACGGCGAAGGCTTCCCCGATCATATCACCGTCATTGTCGGCGAAACCCGCGACGACCCGATGCCCGATGCCGGCGAATTGCTCGAAGCCCGGTTCTTCCCGCTCGATGCGCTGCCAGATGCTCTCACCGACGCTTCGCGGCGCAGGGTCATCGAGATACGCGATGGGCTGCCCCCCTCGGGCGAGTGGTGATCAGACGAAGGGCAGCTCGGGCTGGCGCTCGTCCGGCGGATCCTCGTCTCCCGCGCGCGACAGGCCAGATAGGGTGAGTCCCAGAAGGCGCACGCCATTGTGCAAGGGCAGGATCTGATCGATCAGCGCCTGACCTATCTGCCCGAACATCGCCCTGCCCTCGACCGGCTGCGGCAGGGTGCGCGCGCGTGTGATGGTGTGGAAATCGGCGAACCTTGCCTTGAGTGTGACCGTCCTACCCTGCCCCTCGGCGCGCTCGACCCGCTCCCAGACGATATCGGCGACATTCTCGAGCGCGGCACGCAAGCCATCTTCAGTCCAGATATCCTCGCCATAGGTCCGTTCGCCGCCGATCGACTTGCGGATGCGATCGGGGCGGACCGGGCGGTTGTCGATCCCGCGCGCCGCGCCGTGCAGATAGCTGCCCCAGCTGCCGAAATGCTGAAGCAGCCATTGTTCCGACTTGGCCGCCAGGTCGGCGCCGGTGACGATGCCCAGCGCCGCCATCTTCTCGGCGGTGCGGGGGCCGACCCCGTGGAAGCGCTTGACCGGCAATGCGGCGACGAAGCACGGCCCCTGCTCGGGGCGGATGACGCACAGGCCGTCGGGCTTGTTCTGATCACTCGCGAGCTTGGCGATGAACTTGTTGTACGACACGCCCGCGCTGGCCGTCAGCCCGGTCTCGCGGCGGATATCGGCCCGGATCATCTCGGCAATATGGGTGGCGGAAGCGATGGCCTGCTTGTTCGCGGTGACGTCGAGATAGGCCTCGTCGAGCGAGAGCGGCTCGATCTGATCGGTGTGCTTCGCGAAGATATCGCGGATCTGGCGCGAGACGGATTGATAGACATCGAATCGCGGCTTGACGAAGACCAGGTCTGGGCATCGTCGCTGTGCGGTCACCGATGGCATGGCCGATCGCACGCCAAAGGCCCTTGCCTCATAGCTGGCCGCTGCCACCACCCCGCGCCGCGACGAGCCACCCACCGCCACGGGAAGCCCGCGCAGCGCCGGATTGTCGCGCTGCTCCACGCTCGCGAAAAAGGCATCCATGTCGATATGGATGATCTTTCGCAAAAGGGGATCGGCGGGGCCTTCCATGGGTTGAGGCAAAATAGAAATCGCTCGCGCGGTTGGCAATCACCGTCCCGAAGCCCATTATGGTGCAATGCACAATGAAAAGACCCTGAACATGGCCACTTCTGCACCATCGGCCGAAACCGGCTCCTTCCCGATGGGAACGCGCGAACTGGTGGCGATGATGGCGGCGCTGATGGCGCTCAATGCGCTGGCGATCGACTCGATCCTCCCGGCCTTTCCCGCGCTGGGCGCTGCCTTCGATGTCGCGAGCGCCAATGACCGGCAGTTCGTGATCAGCAGCTATCTGATGGGCATGGGCATCGGTTCGCTGTTCTACGGCCCGATTGGCGACCAGGTCGGCCGCAAGCCGGTGCTGCTCGGCTCCCTGGTTTTCTACGTCATATTCGGCGGGGCCTGTGCCTTTGCGCCCGATTTCCAGACATTGCTTCTGCTGCGCTTTGCCCAGGGCTTTGCGGCTGCAGCCATGGGCGTGCTGGTGGTATCGGTCATCCGCGACATCTTCTCGGGCGACCGGATGGCCAGCTTCATGTCGATCATCTTCATCGTGTTCATGGCGGTGCCGGTGCTCGCGCCGACCGTCGGACAGCTGATCCTCTATTTCGCGCAATGGCAGTTCATCTTCATCCTGCTGTCGGTGATGGGCACTGCAGTGGGCGTCTGGGTCTGGTTGCGCCTGCCCGAGACGCTGCGTCCCGAAAATGTCATCCCCATCCGGCTCGACACGATCGGCAGCACCTGGTTCCAGGTGATCTTCAACCGCCAGGGCTTTGGCTATGTTGCGGGTGCCGGTCTGCTGGTGGGGGCCATGTTCGGCTTTCTCAACAGCTCGCAACAGGTCTTTGCCGACGTGTTCGATGCCGAAGCCATCTTCCCCTATGCCTTTGCCGCAGTCGCAGGCGCGATGGCGGTATCGAACTTCTTCAACAGCCGCATCGTCGAGCGTTTCGGCGCGCGGCGGGTGTCGCATTCGGCACTGATGGCGTTTCTCGTCCTGTCGCTGCTGCAGATTGCCGCCGCCAAGGTGCCGGGAGAGCCGATGGCGCTGTTTCTGGTGATCGTCGCGCTCAACATGGCGATGGTCGGTTTCATCGGCGCGAATTTCAGCTCCATCGCCATGGAGCCCTTCGGCGCGATGGCGGGAGCGGCCTCGTCGTTCCAGATGGCATTTCGCACCGTGCTCGGCGCTGGCATCGGCGCGCTTGTCGGCCAGGCCTTCGACGGCACGACGCTGCCCATGGCCCTGGGCTTTTTCAGCTGCGGCGTCGCGGCGCTGGTCGTGATCCTGTGGGCGGAAAAAGGCAGGCTGTTCCGCCGCCCGGGGACCTGCCCCAAATCGCCGATGTAAGGCTGCACGTCCGAGCCCAAAGAAAAACCCCGGCGGGTCACGCCGGGGTTTTCGTTTGCATCAATGCGAGACGACGCCCGGATCATCCTCGGGCACCTCGACGATGCCCTTGCCCAGATGGCTCGCCTTGTAGCCATAGAGGTAATAGATCACGAGACCGATCGCGCCCCATGCGGGCAGCACGATCATCGCCTCGAACGGCAGGTTGAGGAACAGGAAGATGCAGCCTGCGATCGTAGCAGGTCCGACCAGCCAGAGCATCGGCGTGCGGAACAGGCGCTCGCGGTTCGGATCGGTCTTGCGCAGCATCATCACCGCGATCGCCACCATCATGAACGCATAGAGCGTCCCGGCATTGGCGATATCGGCGAGCTGGCCGACCGGCAGGAAGGCCGCTGCAAAGGCGACGATGCCGCCGGTAATGGCGGTCACCACATAGGGCGTCTTCCACTTGGGGTGGATCTTCGAAAGGCCTTCGGGCAGCAGGCCGTCACGCGCCATCACGAAGAAGATGCGCGTCTGGCCGAACAGCAGGATCAGGATCACCGAAGGCAGCGCCACGAATGCGGCGATGCCCAGCATGTTGCCGACCGCGCCGAAGCCGATCTTGCGCAGCACGTGCGCCAGCGCCTCGTTCGAGCAGACCAGCATGTCGGCATATTGCGGCAGCGCGCACTGGCGTGCGAGCTCTTCCGAACCTGCGGGGAACGGAATGCCATTGGGTCCGAGGATCGGCTGACCACCGATGGTGCCGACGGCACCGGCGGCGACGAGAATGTAGAAAATGGTGCAGAAACCCAGGCTGCCGATCAGGCCGATCGGAACGTTGCGCTGCGGGTTCTTGGTTTCCTCGGCTGCGGTGGAGACTGCATCGAAGCCGACATAGGCGAAGAAGATGGTCGCCGCAGCGCCTACCGCACCAATGCCCGATCCGAAACCACCGAAAACGCCGGCGGGCAGGAACGGGTTGAAGTTCGCCATGTCGGTCTTGGGAACGGTCAACACGATGAACGCGGTCAGCGCGGTCACCTTGATCGCAACCAGCACGGCGTTGACCTTGGCCGATTCACTGGTGCCGATCATCAGCAGCCATGTCACCAGCAATGCGATGACGATCGCGGGCAGGTTGACGAAGCCACCCGGTGCACCGCCCAGCCAGAGCGGGCCTGCCGTGAGATAGGTCGGCAGCGTTATGCCGAAGAACTCGTTCAATATGGTTCCGGTGAAATAGCCGGACCACCCGACCGACACCGCGCTCGCCGCGACCGCATATTCGAGGACAAGGGCCCATCCGACCGTCCAGGCGAGCAGTTCGCCCATAACCGAATAGGTATAGGTATAGGCGGAACCTGCGACGGGGATCATCGCGGCGATTTCGGCATAGCAGAGCGCCGCGACGATGCAGATCAGGCCCGCAATCGCAAAGGCCAGCATCAGGCCGGGACCCGCCTTCTGGGCGCCGGCCGAGGTCAGCACGAAAATACCGGTGCCGATCACGCAGCCGATGCCGAACAGGGTCAGCTGAAACCAACCCAGGGTCGGATGCAGCGACTTCTTCTTGGCTGTCGCCAGAATGGCGTCCAGCGGTTTGACACGCGCAAATTTCATGATGTTCTTGATTTCCCACCCTTGGCGGGCCTGTAGCCAGCCGGTTGCGTCCCGGGGTTATCCCCCTGTGGCGCACAGGATTAGCGGCTTTTCACGCGGTGGCAACCGGGTTGTAACCCATCTGTCGCATCGCGGGCCGGTCATTGCCCGCTCGCGGCCCGCTCGGCATAGGTTTTGAGGATATCCGCAGGCAGCGCGATACGCCGCATGGGGCCGAACGCCGCGCGCGCACCGCAGCTGGCATAATCGGCCGAGCCTTCGGCGTCCTCTCCATAGGGATGGCCATCCGCGAACACGCGCAGCCAGTCGCCGTCGATCTGTACCACCCGAACCTGGCGGTTGCTCTCGCTGTCTCGAACGCTGTACCAGCCGGTCAACGGATCAAGGTTCAGCCCGCTCGCGCCCAGGGTGCAGGTATGCGCATTGGCCCCGATCGACTCCCCGTTCGCGTCATAACGACCGTCGACCTGCCGCTCGACATAGGCATAGCCCATCGATGCCTGTGCCAGCAGCGGTGCCAGCCGCGCGAACAGCTGTGACCGCCGCATCGCCTCGCTGACCGGCAGTTCGTCATCGATGAACAGCGCTGCCTCGCCGGGCTTGAGCCAGTTGCCCTCGCCCAGCGCTCCCAGCAATTGCCCCTGCCGCTTGGCATAGGCATTGCGCAGGCAGTCCGAAGGAAACTCCTCGCTCATGCAGCCGTCGCGCTGCTTGAGCCATTGCCGCTGTTCTGCGACAATGCCCGGGTTCGCCTTTCGCGCTTCGGCAAAAGTGCGCGCGAGCAGCCGGTCGGCATCGGCCAGATCGCGATTGTCGGGCAGGCAGATCGTCCTTTCGGCAACACTGGTTGCCTTGCTGCAGTCAAAGGACGGATCACGCACTGCCGGGTCGGCCATGGCGATATCGTCCGTCAGGGATTGTGCCTCTGCAGCTGTCAGCTCCAGCCGGTTGTCACCTCCTACGAGCACGAGAGGGTGACTGATCACCAGGCCCTTCAGGCTTGCGAGCTGCGCCGGCGATATCTCGGTCCGATCGAGCATGGCATCTTCCAGCGCGATATCCCTCAGCCCGTAGCGATGAAAGCTGCTGAGCTTCGCCCGCGTGAGGTTGGCTCCACGCGCCGACATCAGCTTGTCGCTGCCATAAAGCGGGCAACCATCAGACAGCGTGATGCCGCACGAAAAATCGAAGCGGGAAAGGTTCGCGCCATCAAGGTTCAGGCCATCGATGCTCCCTTCGAACCAGCCTCCCTCCAGCTTCCCGCCGCTGAAATCGGCCTTGGTCGCCTGGACATCGGAAAGATTGGCGTCGCGAAGCAGGATGCCGGGAGCCTTGATGCCGGCGAGCGAGGCACCTGTCAGGTTGGACTTGATGAAGCCAATGCCAGGCGCGCGCGCGTCATCCCATTGGCTGCGCTGCAGGTCAGCCTCGACGAAGCACGCGTTGGTGAGTGAGAGCCGGCGAAAATCCCAACCGGCGAACTTGCCGCCCTGAACGACCGCGCCCTTGCCGACTGCCTTGGCCAGCTCCGCCGGGCTGCGCAATGTGGTGCCGTCCACCGTGGCAGTACCGGTTTGCGGCTCCGTCTCACCCCACAGGTCGCCGAGCATCGTCTCGCATGGAACACTCGTCTGGGCCAGGGCGGGTGCGGTCATGCACCAGGCGGCGCACAGCACGGCCAGAGATCGCAGCATCTTGATCCTCCCTCACGCCCGCTTGAGCCAGATTAGACCCATGGCACAGGCTTGAGAAGAGGCGATGTCAGCCGCGCATCAGCATCGGACCGAGCGGCTTTCCGGCGAACAGGTGCACGTGCAGGTGCGGCACCTCCTGATGCGCATCGAGCCCGATATTGGCGAGCAGCCGGTAACCCGGCTCGACCAGGCCGAGCATCCGCGCCACCTCGCCGACGCCGCGGACGAACGCCGCGATCTGCTCGTCGGTGCCGCGCGCAGAAAAATCGTCCCAGCTGACAAACGGGGCCTTGGGGATCACCAGCACATGCGTCGGCGCCTGCGGGTTGATGTCCTTGAAGGCGAGGATGTGGTCATCCTCGTGCACCTTGGTGCAGGGAATTTCGCCGCGCAGGATTTTGGCGAAGATGTTCTGGTCGTCATAAGGCTGGGTCGGATCGATCGGCATGATGGTCACTCCTTGGGGCGAGAGAGCTTTTCGGCAATGCCGGACGTGCCTTCGCGCGCATCGAGCTCGGCAAGCACGTCGGCCCAGGTCAGACCCATATCGGCGAGCAGCACGAGCAAGTGGAAGATCAGGTCGGCGCTTTCGCTGACGACGCCCTTGCCGTCGCCCTGGATCGCGGCGATCACCGCCTCGACCGCTTCCTCGCCGATCTTCTGAGCGATCCGCGGGCGGCCGCGCGCGGACAGCTTGGCGACATAGCTGCTGTCGGGCGAGGCCTTGCGGCGCTCTGCGATGACGGCTTCGAGCCGTGCGATGATCGGGTCTGCCATATTTCGACGCTCTGCGACGGAGGCGGGCGTGCGTCAAGCGCGCTCAGCGCTTTGGCGGGCCCTTGCGGTTGCGACCGGCCGCCCAGCGCCCGACCAGCAGGCCGATAATGCCCATGCACAGCAACCCGACGCTGCCCGGCTCGGTAATCTCGATCCAGCTGCGGATGCCCTCGGCGCGGGTCAGCCCGTCGAGCGTGATCCGGCTCAGCGGACTGGCCTCCAGCGGCGTGGCCAAGGCCATGCCAGGCAGGATGACGGCGATGCGGCGCACGACCTTCAACCTTTCGCTTTTGCCGGGTTTCATTCCGAGACACTTCATGCCTGATGGTTAAGCAAGCGCTTTGCCAGATGTCGCAAGCGCCCGGAAACAGGCGCATCCACTGGTTAATGCCCCACCCGCAACGGGCGCAAGTGTCAAGCCCGCCGACAACCGGCTGGCTGCAAAAGCTGTAAAATCAGTGCGATCGCGCAGGCAATCCGGCTTCGGCCAGCGCGCGATGGGCATCGGCGATGCTGGCTTCGCCAAAATGGAAGATCGATGCCGCCAGCACCGCGCTGGCATGACCCTTCGTCACGCCTTCGACCAGATGGCCGATATGTCCCACGCCGCCGCTGGCCACAACGGGGATGTCGACCTGGTCGGCTATCGTGCGGATGAGCTCGAGATCATAGCCGTCGCGCGTGCCGTCGCGGTCCATCGAGGTGACGAGCAACTCGCCTGCCCCGAGCCGTGTCAGGTTCAATGCGTGCTCGATCGCGTCGATGCCAGTTTCCTTGCGCCCGCCATGGGTGAAGATTTCCCAGCCCTGGCCGTCGGCGCGGCGGCGCGCGTCGATCGAGGCAACGATGCACTGGCTGCCGAAGCGCTCGGCGATATCGGCGACGACCTCGGGCCGTGAGACCGCCGCGCTGTTGACCGCCACCTTGTCAGCCCCTGCGAGCAGCAGCGCGCGTGCGTCCTCGGCGCTGCGCACCCCGCCGCCGACGGTGACCGGCATGAAGCAGACCTCGGCGGTACGCCGGACGACATCGATGATCGTGCCGCGCGCCTCATGGCTCGCGGAAATGTCGAGAAAGCACAGTTCGTCGGCACCGGCGGCGTCATAAGCGCGCGCCTGTTCGACCGGATCGCCCGCATCGCGCAGGTCGACGAAGTTCACGCCCTTGACCACGCGGCCATTGGCGACGTCGAGACAGGGGATGACGCGAACCCGGACGCTCATCCGCGCGAGGCCATGGCGATCGCGGTGGCGAGATCGAGCCGCCCGTCATAGAGAGCGCGGCCCGTGATGACACCTTCGATGCCGTCTTCGGCATGCAGGCTGAGCAGATGGATATCGTCGAGCCCCTTCACCCCGCCGCTGGCGATGACCGGAATCTCGGTGGTGCGCGCGAGCGCAACGGTGGCGTCAATATTGCAGCCCTTGAGCAGCCCGTCGCGGCCGACATCGGTGAACAGCAGGCTGGCAACGCCCGCGTCCTCGAACCGGCGCGCCATGTCGGCCACCGGCACGTCCGAGACGTCAGCCCAGCCGTGCGTCGCGACCATGCCATCGCGCGCATCGACCGCGACGACGATGCCGCCCTCATAGGCCTTGGCCATGTCGCGCACGAATTCGGGATCGGTCAGCGCCGCCGTGCCGATGACGACGCGAGCGACGCCAAGGTCGAACCAGCCTTCGACAGCGGTGCGGGTGCGGATGCCGCCGCCGAGCTGGAGATAGCCGGGAAAGCTCTTGATGATCGATTCCACCGCACTGCGGTTCACCGCCTCGCCGGCAAAGGCTCCGTCCAGATCGACGACGTGCAGATGCTGGGCACCGGCTTCGGCAAAGAGCTGCGCCTGGGCTGCGGGATCGTCGCCATAGACCGTCGCGCGGTCCATGTCGCCTTCGGCCAGGCGCACGACTTGGCCGCCCTTCAGGTCGATCGCGGGAAAGACGATGATGCTCATGAAACGGTCCAGTCGAGAAAGCGGCGGAGCAGATCGAGGCCATAGGCCTGGCTCTTTTCCGGATGAAACTGCACGCCCAGGATGTTGTCGCGCGCGACGGCGGCGGTCACCGCGCCGCCATGATCGGTAACGGCAGCGACATCGGCGGCATTGGCGGCGGCGAAATGATAGCTGTGCAGGAAATAGGCCTCACCCGGCACGATCAGCGGCGCGCGATCGGAAGGCCTTACGTCGTTCCAGCCCATGTGCGGCACCTTGATCGCTGGCGTCGCGTCCATCGCGCGCACCTCGCCCGCAATCCAGCCCAGACCTGCATGCGTGCCATGCTCCAGCCCGCGCTCGGCGAGCAGCTGCATGCCAACGCAGATGCCGAGGAACGGCACCTTGTCGCCTTGTACCCGGGCTTCGAGCGCATCGATCATGCCGGGGATGGCGGACAGCCCGTTCATGCACGCGGCAAAGGCACCGACGCCGGGCAGGACGATGCGGTCGGCCGCGCGCACGGTCGCCGGATCGTCGGTCACCGCGACATTGCCTGCCCCAGAGGCCTTCAGCGCATTGTGCACACTGTGCAGATTGCCCGCGCCATAATCGATCAGCGCGACGCGATCAGCCACCCAATATGCCCTTTGTCGAAGGCACGGCGCCCTGCTTGCGCGGGTCGATCTCCACCGCGGCGCGCATCGCGCGGGCAAAACCCTTGTAGATGCTCTCGCAGATATGGTGGTTGTTGGCGCCGTAGAGCAGCTCGATATGCAGCGTCAGGCCGGCGGTCTGCGCGATCGAATGGAACCAGTGCTCGAACAGCTCGGTGTCCATCTCGCCCAGCCGTGCTTGGGTGAACGCGGCCTTCCAGACGAAATACGGGCGGCCCGAGATGTCGACCGCGACGCGGCTCAAGGTCTCGTCCATTGGCGAATAGGCATGACCATAGCGCACGATGCCGCCCTTGTCGCCCAGCGCCTGGGTCAGCGCCTGGCCGATCGCGAGCGCGCAATCCTCGGTCGTGTGGTGCTGGTCGACATGCAGGTCGCCCTTGATCCGGCAGGTCAGGTCGATCAGCGAATGGCGCGAAAACTGCTCGACCATGTGATCGAGAAAACCGATGCCGGTCGACACGTCGAACTGGCCTGTCCCATCGAGGTTCAACTCGACGAAAATGTCGGTTTCGTGGGTCTTGCGTTCTATCCGGGCGGTGCGCATGCTGCGCCCTATAATCAGCTTGCGGAGACGCGCAACATTTTTGCCACTTGTTGCAGCGCCCTGTCGTGCGAGCCATTAGCGCCTTGACCCTGATCGAATGTCGGTCCAACAAAATGGGCATGAGTGACGATGCGCCCGACAGCCTGATTCCCTATGACGAGATCGTCCAGGAAGCCCTGCGCGCGGTCGTCGGCCGCGTTCTGGGTGAAGTCGAATCGAATGGTCTGCCCGGCAGCCATCATTTCTACATCACCTTCAAGACCCGCTCGCCCGGCGTGGACATTCCACGCCACCTCGTCGAGCGATTTCCGGACGAGATGACGATCGTCCTGCAGCAGAAATTCTGGGATCTGAAGGTCGAGAAGACCGGCTTCTCGGTAGGGCTGAGCTTCAACCGCGTGCCTGCGCACCTGTTCATCCCGTTCAGTGCGATCACCGCATTTGTCGACCCGGCGGTCGATTTTGGCCTGCAGTTCCAGGTTTCGGGCGATACGCCTCCGCCCGAGCCGCACGAAGCGGCGGAGAATGATCATCCCGGCGGCGATGGCGATGGATCCAACGTCGTCAGCGTGGATTTCGGCAAGCGCAAATAGCGGCTTGAGGGCCGCCTTTCACGGATTGGGCCTTTGACAGACATCGATACCCGCATCGAAAGCGACTCGCTCGGCGAGATCGCGGTTCCGGCGAGCTGCTATTGGGGCGCGCAGACGCAGCGCAGCCTCGAGAATTTCCCGTTCGCGCCGCACGAACGCATGCCGATCGGCATCGTGCACGGCCTCGCGGTGGTCAAGCAGGCAGCGGCGCGCGTGAACCGCAACCATGGCTTGCCCGCAGAGCTCGCCGATGCGATCGAGAACGCGGCGGCGGAGGTGGTCTCCGGCGCGCTCGACGACCAGTTCCCGCTCACTATCTGGCAGACGGGCAGCGGCACGCAGAGCAACATGAACGTCAACGAGGTGATCGCGGGCCGGGCGAACGAGCTGCTGACCGGCCAACGCGGCGGCAAGACCCCGGTCCATCCCAACGATCATGTCAACAAGAGCCAGTCGTCGAACGACGCCTTCCCCACGGCGATTCATATCGCGGCGAGCCTCGCTGTGCAGACGCAGCTGCGCCCTGCCCTCGACCGGCTGACCTCGGCGCTCGCGGAAAAAGCTGCAGCCTGGGATTCTATCGTCAAGATCGGTCGCACGCATCTGCAGGACGCCACACCGCTGACGCTGGGCCAGGAATTTTCCGGCTATGCTAACCAGCTCTATCGCTGCGGGCGCCGGATCGAACCGGCGGTGGTGGCGGGTACCTATCGCCTCGCCATCGGCGGCACGGCAGTCGGTACCGGTCTTAACGCGCCCAGGGGGTTCGCGCAGGAGATGTGCGAGGCGATTGCGGGCATCACCGGCCATCCGTTCCATCCGGCGGAGAACAGTTTCGAGGCGCTCGCCAGCAACGACCCGCTGGTGCACCTTTCGGGCACACTCAACACGCTGGCGGTGGCGCTGACCAAGATTGCGAACGACATCCGCCTGCTCGGTTCGGGCCCGCGCTCGGGCCTGGGCGAGCTCGAGCTTCCCGCCAACGAGCCGGGCAGCTCGATCATGCCGGGCAAGGTCAACCCCACCCAGTGCGAGATGCTGACCATGGTCGCAGCGCAGGTGATGGGCAACCATCAGGCGATCACCATCGGCGGGCTGCAGGGGCA
This sequence comes from Blastomonas ursincola, assembly GCF_013607875.1. Taxonomy (GTDB): domain Bacteria; phylum Pseudomonadota; class Alphaproteobacteria; order Sphingomonadales; family Sphingomonadaceae; genus Blastomonas; species Blastomonas ursincola. The sequence continues at coordinate 481,955 of NZ_VDES01000003.1, read as the reverse complement.
TATGGAGCTCAACGTGTTCAAGCCGTTGATCGGCGCCAACGTGCTGCGCTCGGTCGATCTTCTCGCAACGGGCATGGAAGGATTTGCCGAGCGCTGCGTCGACGGGATGAAGGCTAACGAAACACGGATTGCCGAATTGGTCGATCGCTCGCTGATGCTCGTCACCGCGCTTGCGCCGGTCATCGGCTATGACCATGCCGCCAAGATCGCCAAGCACGCGCACGAACACGGGCTGACGCTCAAGCAGGCGGGGCTGGCGCTGGGGCTGGTCGATGAAACCACGTTCGATGCGCATGTCCGCCCGCAGGACATGATCGGTCGGTGACTGGTTGTGGGAACGCTCCTGCGGCGGCAGGCGTTTGAGGTCGGAGCCCAAATCAGCTATGGATGTGCCATGACCAACCCCGTGAACGACAGCCCGTCCACCCCCGAAACGCCCGCCAGCACGACGCCGGTGGTCAACACACCGGCACCGGTGGCCGGGACCGGCGTCACCGCCGCGCCGCCCGCTGCCCGCCCGCATTGGACCGTCGGCGCCTGGAACGGTGCGAGTCGCCTGATCACGACGGCGGCCAATGACGAGATGCTGCGCAACATGATCGGGGCCAAGGCGCGCAATCAGGTCGCAGCGACCGTCTTTGGCGGCACGCTGATGGGAGCGATTGCGGCGCGCGTCGCCACGCGCTCGGTGCCGGGCGCGCTTCTTGTCGGCGGTGCGCTGCTTGCCAAGGCGGTCTATGACCAGCGCAAGCAGAAGGCCAAGCCGCCCAAGCCTTGACGCGCCAATTGTAACGCACAAACTGGTTGACCTTTGGCGGCGGCTTTGGCCATGAGCCGCCATGATCAACACCGTCATCCAAGCGCCGCTTGCCCGTCGTGGGCTGCTGTTCATCCTGTCTTCGCCCTCGGGTGCGGGCAAATCGACCATCGCGAGGATGCTGCTCGAACAGGACAAGCATATCGCATTGTCCGTGTCGGTGACCACGCGCCCGCCTCGCCCCGGCGAGATTGACGGCAAGGACTATCATTTCATCGACGAGGCCGAGTTCCACCGGCTGGTCGAGGACAACGCGTTGCTCGAATGGGCCAAGGTCTTCGGCCATTATTATGGAACGCCCAAGGCCCAGGTGAAACAGGGCCTGCGCGAAGGGCAGGATTTCCTCTTCGACATCGACTGGCAGGGCACGCAGCAGCTGTACCAGCGCGCCGAGGGCGATGTCGTGCGCGTGTTCATCCTTCCACCCTCGCTGGAAGAGTTGCACCGGCGGCTGCGTAGCCGTAATACCGACAGCGAAGAGGTGATCGCCGGGCGCATGGCACGTGCACAGGACGAGATCAGCCACTGGGATGGCTATGATTTCGTCGTCATCAACGACAATGTCGAAAACTGCTTCGAGAAAGTCCGACAGATTCTCAATTCGGAACGTATGCGCCGCGCGCGCCAGACCGGGCTGATCGATTATGTCCGCGACCTGATGAACACGCCTTCGCCCTGATGCCGCTCACATCACTCGGTCGAGCAGCTTCTTGCCGGACTTGAGCGGGTTCTTCCGGAAGTTGGACTCTTCGCGACCGATATAGGTGAAGATCCCCGACATCGCCTGATCGGTGACGCTGTCGATCAACCCATCGCGGCTGAGGTCCACGCCAGCGAGCGCGCCGAGCACGCCGCCGGTTCCGCTGGTCCCCAGGCTATCCAGTTGCTTGAAGGCGCCGGTACGGCCCAGCGCGTTGCTCACCAGCGGGCGCATCTTCTGGCGCAGCACTTCGCCCGAGGTGCGCCGGAGATATTGCGTGCCTGCGGTATCGCCACCCGCGACGATGCCGACGCCGTCGGCGAGCGTCATCGAATCGATGGCCGAACGGAAGACCGGCTTGGCCTCCTGCGCGGCGAGGCCTGCGGCATCGTTCAAGGACTTGACCAGGTTGTTGGTGATCCCCGCCCGGTCGGTGAGCCGCAGCAGCTTGGTCGCCTTCTGCAATGGACCAGGCAACAGAATGCGCACGGCCTCGTCGGCATAGAAGGCACCGGGCTGTCCGAGCTGATCGAGCGCGCTGTCCGACGCATTGCCGAGCAGGCCCCTCATCGACCCGCCAAGCGAGGGCGAGGATTTGCGGGATTGCGCCTCGGCGATCGGACCGGTTGCAACCATTGCGATGCCCAGGCCGATTGCCATCGCCAGGTTGCGCAAGGCCATCACACATCTCCCCATGAATATTTCCAGGCAGTGTGCATGAAAGCGGCGCGCGCCACCCCTGCCCGCGCCGCGATTTTACGTCCGAACGGATCGATCAATGGCCTTCGGGGTCGTAGCCGCCCTGCGGCACCGAGGCATTGACGATGCCGCCATCGACCGGGATGGTGGTGCCGATCACATAGTCGCCCGCGCGGCTGGCAAGGAAGATCACCGCGCCCGAAATATCCTGCCAGTCGCCGACGCGCTTGTTGGGGATGCCGCTGGCCACCTTGTCGCCATAGTCGCGCGCGGCCTTGTTCATGTCCGAGGGGAATGCGCCCGGGCCGATGCCGGTGACATAGATATGGTCGCGCAGCAGGCGGACAGCCATGCGCTTGGTCAGCTGGATCAGCGCCGCCTTGCTTGCCTGATAGCTGTACGTCTCCCACGGATTGACCCGCATCCCGTCGACCGACGAGATATTGATCACCTTGGCCGGGGTTTCGGCGGTCGCGCCCGCTTTCAGCAGGCCATGCAGCGCCTGGGTGAGGAAGAAGGGCGACTTGACGTTGAGGTCCATCACCTTGTCCCAGCCCACTTCCGGGAAATCCTCGAACTCCGCACCCCAGGCGGCGCCCGCATTGTTGACGAGGATGTCGAGCCGGCTTTCATGCTCGGCCAGCTGCGCGGCGAGCTGGCGTGCGCCTTCGACGCTCGATACGTCGCAGGGCAGTGAGATGCAGTTCGGCCCCAGTTCCTCGGCGGTCGCATCACAGGCGGCGGCCTTGCGCGCCGAGATATAGACCTTGGCGCCCGCGGCGATCAGCCCCTGCGCGATCATCTTGCCGATGCCGCGCGATCCACCGGTGACCAGGGCAACCTTGCCCTTGACCGAAAACAGGTTTTCAATGCTCATGTTCATCCCTCCGAACGCAAGGCTTCCCTTGCAATGATGGTGCGCTGGATCTCGCTGGTTCCCTCGTAGATGCGGAACAAGCGGACGTCGCGGTAGAAGCGTTCGATGCCATAGTCGGCGATATAGCCCGCGCCGCCGAAGATCTGCACCGCGCGGTCGGCGACGCGGCCGACCATCTCGGACGCGATCAGCTTGGCGCAGGCGCAGTCCTCTGTAATGCGCTCGCCGCGGTCCTTGGCCTTGGCGGTCTGCAGCACCAGCGCCTTGGCCGCCTTGCACTCGGCCACCGAGTCGGCGATCATCGCCTGGATCAGCTGGAATTCGGCGATCGGCTTGCCGAACTGCTGGCGGTCCTTGGCATAAGCAATGCTGTCGGCAATCAGCCGCTCGGCCGCGCCGACACAGACCGCCGAAATGTGCAGCCGCCCGCGATCGAGCACGCGCATCGCGACCTTGAAGCCGTCACCTTCCGCGCCCAGCCGGTTCTCGACCGGCACGCGAACGTTGTCGAAATTGACGTCGCAGACATGCGCGCCCTGCTGGCCCATCTTGCGCTCAGGCTTGCCGACGGACAGGCCGGGCAGATCGCGCGGCACCAGAAAGGCGGTCACGCCCTTGGGGCCGGGACCGCCGGTGCGCGCCATCACCGTGAACAGATCGGCCTTGTCGGCATTGGTGATGTAGCGCTTCGAGCCGTTGAGCACATAGGCATCGCCGTCGAGCTCGGCTCGGGTCTTCACCGATCCGCTGTCCGATCCGACATCGGGCTCGGTCAGCGCGAACGAGGTGATGATCGCGCCGCTGGCGATCAGCGGCAGATATTTCGCCTTCTGCGCCTCGTTGCCGTCCATCACCAGCCCCTGGCTGCCGATGCCGACATTGGTGCCGAAGGTCGATCGCATTGCGGGCGAGGTGCGCCCGAGTTCGAAGGCGATGCGGACCTCTTCCTCCATGTTGAGGCCGAGACCGCCATATTCCTCGCTGATCGACAGGCCGAACAGGCCCAGATCGCGCATGTCCTGGACGAGATCGTCGGGAATCTCGTCGGTCTCTGACACCTGCGCCTCGAGCGGGCGCAACCGTTCGGCAACGAAGCGGCGCACGCCTTCGAGGAGCGCGTCGAAAATTTCGGGATCGAGTGCCATGCAAATACTCCCCTCTCCTTCAGGGGAGGGGCTGGGGGTGGGGCATAGCTGCGCCACCCGTGAAGGCCCCACCCCAACCCCTCCCCTGAGCCGCAGACGAGTGCAACTCAATGGGAGGGGCTAGAGGATGATCAATACCCAAAAATCTCCGCGACGCGGCCTGCGTGGAAGTTCGCATCGCCCATGAACTCGTTGAGCGCTCGGTCGCGCTTCATGTAGAAGCCGATATCGTACTCGTCGGTCATGCCGATGCCGCCGTGCATCTGCACGCCCTCGCGCACCGCGAGATTGGCGCTGCGTCCGGCCTTGGCCTTGGCGACCGAGACATAGATATCCGCGCTGTCCTTGCCCTCGTCGAGCAGTTGCTGCGCCTTGAGCACGGCCGCGCGCGCGATTTCCATCTCGCTGTAGAGATGCGCTGCGCGGTGCTGGAGCGCCTGGAACTCGCCGATCAGACGGCCGAACTGCTTGCGCTGCTTGAGATAATCTACGGTCATGTCCATCGCGCCCGAACCGACGCCGACCAGCTCGGCGGCAGAGCCTGCGCGGCCCGCCTTGAGCAATGCGGACAGCACCTGCCAGCCATTGTCGACATCGCCGATCACCGCATCGCCATCGACCTCGACGCCGTCGAGCGTGACATGCGCGGCCATCGAGCTGTCGACCAGCCGGGTATTGTCGATCGAAAGGTTCGCGGAATCCTTGTCTACGACGAACAGCGTGATGCCATCGGTCTCACCCGGCGCGCCAGCAGTGCGTGCGGCGACGATCAGCGCATCGGCGCTCGCGCCCTGCACGACGAACTGCTTCTTGCCCGAGAGCTTGAATCCGTTGCCCGATTTCTCCGCCTTGGTCGCGATCTGAGCCGGGCGATGCTTGGCATGCTCGTCGATCGCCAGCGCCAGCACGGTCTCGCCTGCGAGGATGCCGGGGAAGAACTTGTCCTTGAGATGCTGCCCGCCATGGTTGAGCGCCGAAACGCCCGCCACCGCCGTGGTCAGGAACGGCGAAGGCGACAGATTGCGACCGATTTCTTCGAGCACCACGCCCGCCTCGACATGGCCGAGGCCGAGGCCGCCATCGTCTTCACCGATCAGGATGCCGGTAAAGCCCATCTCGCCGAACTGCTTCCACAGCGCGTGGCGGAAACCGTCCTTGCAGCCCTCGTCGCGCAGCTTGCGCATATGGCTGACCGGGGCCTCGGTCTTGAGGAATTCGCGCGCGCTGTCGCGCAGCATGGTTTGGTCTTCGTTGAGGAACATGGGCATTTTAGATCTCCCTCTCCCCTTGAGGGGAGAGGGCCGGGGAGAGGGGAACGAAGCCCTGCCCGGCCCTTTGAATGATGAGAAAAACGAGAGGGTTGCCCCCTCTCCCAACCCTCTCCCCTCAAGGGGAGAGGGCCATAGTGACTCAAGCGCCCGGCAGGTCGAGGATGCGCTTGGAGATGACGTTGAGCATCACCTCGCTGGTGCCGCCCTCGATGCTGTTAGCCTTGGTGCGCAGCCAGTTGCGCGCCTTGGCGCCGCCCTTGCTGGCTTCGCTCTCCCATTCGAGCGCGTCCGAGCCATTGCCCGCCATCACCAGCTCGTGGCGACGCTTGTTGAGCTCGGTCCCGGCGTATTTCATCATGTTGGGCTGCGCGGGATGGCCCTTGCCTGCCTTCATCTCGTCGCCGAAGCGCTCGGCCATCGCCTTGAACGCCAGCGCATCGACATCGAACTGCGCGAGTTCGGCGCGCAGAATGCCGTCGTCGAGCTGGCCGAGGCCATTGGTGCCGATCGAATTCTTGAGCTGCGCGCCGAGCGAGGGTGCGCCGTCGCCCAGGCCGCCGCCCGAGATCATCTCGCGCTCATGGCCGAGCAGATACTTGGCGACATCCCAGCCGCGGTTGAGTTCGCCGACGATCTGGTGCTTGGGCACCACGACATTGTCGAAAAAGGTCTCGCAGAAGGGCGAGTTGCCGCTGATCAGCTTGATCGGCTTGGTGGTGACGCCGGGCGTCTCCATATCGAACAGCAGGAACGAGATGCCCTGATACTTGTTCGTTTTGTCGGTGCGGACCAGGCAGAAGATCCAGTCACACTTGTCGGCATAGCTGGTCCAGATCTTCTGGCCGTTGACCACCCAGTGATCGCCCTTGTCCTCGCCATAGGTCTGCAGGGACACGAGGTCCGATCCCGAACCCGGTTCCGAATAGCCCTGGCACCAGCGGATCTCGCCGCGCGCGATCTGGTTCAGGTAATGCACCTTCTGCTCTTCGGTGCCGAAATGCAGAAGCGCTGGGCCAAGCATCCAGATGCCGAAGCTCGACAGCGGCGGACGCGCGTTGATGCGCGCCATCTCCTGGCGCAGGATCTTGGTTTCGGCAGCCGACAGACCGGCACCGCCATAGGGCTTGGGCCAGTCGGGGACGGTATAGCCCTTGGCGACGCAGCGCTCGAGCCACAGCTTCTGCGCCTCGTTCTTGAACTGCCAGTTGCGTCCGCCCCAGCACACATCGTCATCGCCGCGCACCGGCTCGCGCATCTCGGCGGGGCAATTCTCCTCCAGCCATGCGCGCACTTCTGTCCTGAACTGATCGAGATCGCTCATCGTCATCCTCTCTGCGCCTGTATTCCCAATAGGGTCCCAAGGGCGGGGCCGGGAAGCTTTTCCTGCGGCCAAAACCGTCCGTCGCGGCCCAGTCTATGGTGGACGCAAGGCGGCTGCAAGCCTGTTGAATCCTAGGCCGGATGCCGTAACGTCACCCTCACGGCGGTTGACGTTTACGGTAGCTGCCATATGGTATCGGCCCAAGGACACGAACGGGAGAGAATCAATGCAGCGGGCCATACCGGCCATCGCAACGCAGGTGCATCGGCACCGGGCGAACGGGCTGCTCGGCGGCGGGCAAAGCTGCATCGCATGACCGTTGCCGGAGTCCCTCCCCTGCCCGCATCCGCGCAAAAGGTGTCGATGGGCACCAAGCTCGCCTTCGGATTCGGTTCGGTCGCCTATGGCATCAAGGACAACGGCTTTGCCGTCTTTCTGCTGATCTATTTCAATCAGGTCATTGGCATGCCGGCAGAGCAGGTCGGCCTTGCCGTCGCGCTGGCGCTGGTGGCCGACGCCTTTTTCGATCCCTTTGTCGGCCACCGGTCGGATGCGACGCGCAGCCGCTGGGGACGTCGTCATCCCTGGCTCTATGGCGCAGCGCTGCCCATCGCGCTCTCCTGGCTGCTGCTCTGGAACCCGCCCGAATGGAGCAACGGCGCGCTGTTCTTCTACCTCATTGCCGTGGCGATGGCGGTGCGCTTCTCGTTTTCGGCCTATGAGGTCCCGGCGCTCGCCATGCTGCCGGAGATGACGCGCGACTATCACGAACGCACCGAGGTGCTGCGCTATCGCTTCCTGTTCGGCTGGATGGGCGGCCTCGTCATGCTCTATGCCGCCTATGCGCTGCTGCTGGTGCCCGAGCCCGGTTATGACAATGGCGTGCTCAACCCCAATGGCTATCATCGCTATGCGCTGGTCGGGTCTGTCGTGATGATCGTCTCGGTGGTGGTCTCGGCGCTGGGAACGCACCGGCTGCTCGCACATCCCAATACCGATGGTCCCGCCGCGCATTCGCATGGCCTCAGGGACTTCGTCGCCGCGCTGCGCTTCAAGCCGTTCCAGCTTTTGCTCGCCGCCGGAATGTGCGCCTTTGCCAATCAGGGGCTTTTCTTCGCGCTGCAGAACTATCTGATGCTGTACGTCTGGGAATTCGAGCAGAGCGTGTTCAACATCTACCCGTTCGTGCTGTTCCTGGGAGTCGCGGTTGCTTTCTTCATCGTCGGGCCGGCGTCGCGCCGCCTCGAAAAGCCGCGCACCGCAGCGATCGCCTCGCTGCTGTCGCTGATGTTCGCGACCGCGCCCTACTGGCTTCGGCTTGCGGGCCTGTTTCCGGCAACCGGCGGCGGCACGATCACGATCGTGATCCTGTCGCTGATCGCGCTGTCGATCACCTTCGGCATCTGCGCAATGATGATGATCAGCTCGATGATCGCCGATGTCACCGATGCCAGCGAGGCCGAGACCGGCAAGCGGACCGAAGGCATCTTCTTCGCCGGATTCTTCTTCATGCAGAAATGTATCGGCGGGCTCGGCATCCTCGCCTCGGCGCTGATCCTCGCCATTGCCGGTTTCCCCGACAATGCTCAGCCGGGCCAGGTCGCGCCGGACGTGATCGACCGGCTCGCGCTGACCTTTGCCATCGCCACCACCGTGATCGGACTCATTTGCGCGTGGCTGTTCACCCGCTTTCCCCTGGGCCGCGCCGATCACGAGGCGCGGCTGGCCCAGATCGCACAATCCTGATGAGTTTCACGAAAGGAAGATGAGCCATGGATTTTGACCTTACCGAACGCCAGGCCTATTGGCGCGACCGCGTCCGCAGCCATATCGAGGCGCATGTCCGCCCGCGCGTGAAGGACTATTACGCGCAGCAGGCCGAGGGCGGCCGCTGGAAGGTGCTGCAGGTCATCGAGGACGAGAAGGCCAAGGCCAAGGCGGCGGGCATCTGGAACCTGTTCATGCCGCCGTCGAACCCCAATCTGCCGCATGTCGACGACAGCTTCGAATTCGACGGCCCCGGCCTTACCAACCTCGAATATGCGCTGTGCGCCGAGGAAATGGGCCGGGTCGAGATGGCGAGCGAGATCTTCAACTGCTCCGCGCCCGATACCGGCAACATGGAAGTGCTGCACCGCTATGGCACCGCCGCGCACAAGGAGCAGTGGCTGAAGCCGCTGATGAACGGCGAGATCCGCTCGGCCTTCCTGATGACCGAGCCGCAGGTCGCCTCGTCGGATGCGACCAATATCGAGACCTCGATCCGCCGCGAGGGCGACGAATATGTGATCAACGGCCGCAAATGGTGGTCGTCCGGAGCCGGCGATCCGCGCTGCAAGATCGCGATCGTGATGGGCAAGACCGATTTCGAGGCCAAGCGCCACGCGCAACAGTCGATGGTGCTGATGCCGCTCGACGCGCCCGGCGTGAACATCCTGCGCCACCTGCCGGTGTTCGGCTACGACGATGCGCCGCACGGCCATATGGAGATCGAGCTCAAGGACGTGCGCATCCCGGCGAGCAACATGCTGCTCGGTGAAGGCCGCGGCTTCGAGATTGCGCAGGGCCGCCTCGGGCCGGGCCGCATCCATCACTGCATGCGCACCATCGGGGTGGCGGAAGAGGCGCTGGCCAAGATGGTCCGCCGCCTGCAGTCGCGCGTCGCCTTCGGCAAACGGATTTCGGAACATTCGATCTGGGAACAGCGGATCGCCGAAGCGCGCATCGACATCGAGATGACGCGGCTGCTCTGCCTCAAGGCGGCGGACATGATGGACAAGGTCGGCAACAAGTACGCCAAGGCCGAGATCGCGATGATCAAGGTCGCAGCCCCCCGCATCGCGCTCAAGGTCATCGACGATGCCATCCAGGCGCATGGCGGCGCGGGCGTCAGCGAGGATTTCGGCCTCGCCAAGGCCTATGCGCACATGCGTACGCTACGCCTCGCCGATGGTCCGGACGAAGTCCACAACCGCACCATCGCGCGGCTCGAAATGGGCAAGCACGGCGCCAACGATGCCGAGGGTGGGTTCACCTCGGGTGATCTGGGCGTGGCGCGGTGACTCAAGCCTCCTCTCCCCCTCGGGGGAGAGGATACGAAGCCTGGCGGGCTTGCCCGCCAGGCGCAGTTGGAGAAGGGCGGCAACTTATGCGCGAGCACGCCGCCTCCCTCCAAGTCCGGCTAGGGCCCGGCTGCGCCGGACCAAGCCTCGCTGTCCTCTCCCGTGAAAGGGCGAGGAGTACTGGAGAGACCCATGAAAGCTGCCATCTGTTTCGAACCGGGCAAGCCGCTCGAGATCCGCGACGTCACCATCGACAAGCCCGGCCCGCGCGAGGTGCTGATCCGTACCGCGGCCACCGGGGTGTGCCGATCCGATCTGCATTTCGTCGATGGCAGCTATCCCGCTCCCCTGCCCTTCATCCCCGGCCATGAGGCTGCCGGCATTGTCGAGGCGGTGGGCGATGGCGTGACCACGGTGAAGCCCGGCGATGCGGTAGTCACGTGCCTCAGCGCCTATTGCGGGCATTGCGAATTCTGCGTGACCGGGCGCATGGCCCTATGCACCGGGCAGGATACCAAGCGCGGGCCGCACCAGCACCCGCGGCTCAGCATGGACGGCGCGCCGGTCAACCAGCTGCTCAACCTGTCGGCCTATGCCGAACAGATGCTGGTGCACGAACATGCCTGTGTCGCGATCAACCCCGAAATGCCGCTCGATCGCGCCTGCGTGATCGGCTGTGCGGTGACGACCGGCGCGGGCGCGGTGTTCAACGCAGCGGACGTGACGCCGGGCGAGACGGTCGCGATTGTCGGCTGCGGCGGCGTCGGCCTGGCGGCAGTGAACGCAGCCAAGATTGCAGGCGCGGGCCGGATCATCGCGATCGATCCGGTGGCGGACAAGCGCGCGCTCGCCGAGAAGCTCGGCGCGACCGACTGTATCGATGCCAGCGCGGATGGCGCGGCCGAACAGGTGATCGAACTGACCAAGGGCGGCGTGCACCATGCCATTGAGGCGGTCGGTCGTCCGGCTTCGGCCAATATGGCAGTCAAGGTGCTGCGGCGTGGCGGCACGGCAACGATCCTGGGCATGATGCCGCTCGCCGAGAAGGTCGGCCTGTCGGCAATGGAACTGCTGCAGGGCAAGAAGCTGCAGGGCTCGCTGATGGGCGACAACCGATTTCCGGTTGAAATCCCGCGCCTGGTCGAGTTCTACATGCGCGGAATGCTTGACCTCGACACGATCATTGCCGAACGCTTGCCGCTGGGACGCATCAACGAAGCCTTCGACGCGCTCAGGGTCGGCGATTCTGCGCGATCAGTGATCGTCTATAATTGAATTAGGTGGGGATAGAATCTGATGGAACAGATCGACGCACAGGCGACGATGACCGGCACGATGGACGTGCCCGAACAGGACCGGCTCGACGAAGCCAGCCTCACCCGCTGGTTCGAGGCGAATGTCGAAGGCTTTGAAGGCCCGCTCACCCTTTCCAAGTTCAAGGGCGGCCAGTCGAACCCGACCTACAAGGTGACCACGCCGAAAGCGGCCTATGTGCTGCGGCGCAAGCCCTTCGGCCCGCTGCTGCCCTCTGCGCATGCTGTGGACCGTGAATATCGCGTCCAGGCCGCGCTCTACGATCAGGGCTTCCCCGTCTCGCGCCAGTTCGGGCTGTGCGAGGATGACTCGGTCATCGGATCGATGTTCTACGTGATGGGCTTCACCGATGGTGCGAGCTATTGGGACGGCACGCTGCCCGGCAAGACGACCGAACAGCGCACCGCGATCTACAACGCAATGATCGACACGCTGGCGCATCTGCACAGCTTCGATCCCGCCGCGATCGGCCTGGAGGATTATGGCAAGCCGGGCAATTACTGCGCGCGCCAAATCTCGCGCTGGACCAAGCAGTATCGCCTGTCCGAGACCGAGACGATTCCGGAAATGGACCGGCTGATCGAGTGGCTGGAAAAGACCGTGCCCGAGCAGCGCGGCTTCGGCATCGCGCATGGCGATTTCCGCATCGACAACATGATCTTCGCGCATGACGAGCCCAGGGTCATCGCGCTGCTCGACTGGGAGCTCTCGACGCTGGGCGATCCGATCGCGGACCTCAGCTATTTCCTGATGAGCTGGGTGCAGCCCGCCGAGGGCCGCAACGGCCTGCTGGGTGTGGATGTGAAGGCGCTGGGCATCCCGACGCTCGAAGAGGCGCTCGCGCGCTATGTCGAGAAGGCCGGGCTGGACGAGGTGCCCGACATGGACTGGTATCTGGCCTATAACCAGTTCCGCATCGCCGCCATCCTGCAGGGGATCAAGAAGCGCGTGATCGACGGCACCGCCTCGAGCGCGCAGGCCGCGCAGATGGCGCAGCGCGTCATCCCGCTCGCCCAGGCAGCGTGGGAATATGCCAAGAAGGCCGGCGCGCAGTGAGCGACGGGACATTCGATCTGACCGGACGCGTGGCGATCGTCACTGGCTCCTCGCGCGGCATCGGCGCGGCGATCGCGCGCAAATATGCCGCGCACGGGGCGAAGGTGGCAATTTCGAGCCGCAATCAGGATGCCTGCGATGCCGTCGCCGACGAGCTTAACGCGCAACATGGCGCAGGCACCGCGATCGCCGTCGCCGCCAGCATCTCGCGCAAGGAAGACCTGCAGAACCTGGTCGACCGCACCCGGGCCGAGCTGGGGCCGATCGACATCCTCGTCTGCAATGCCGCGAGCAACCCCTATTACGGGCCGATGGCGGGCATCAGCGACGACCAGTTCCGCAAGATCATGGACAACAACATCCTGTCCAACCACTGGCTGGTCCAGATGGCGCTGCCCGACATGAAGGCGGCGGGCAAGGGATCGGTGATCATCATCTCGTCGATCGGCGGGATGCAAGGGTCGGGCAGTATCGGCGTCTACAATATCAGCAAGGCGGCGGACTTCCAGCTGGCGCGCAACCTCGCCTATGAGCTGGGACCCGACGCGATCCGCGTGAATTGCATCGCGCCCGGCCTGATCCAGACCGACATGGCGCGCGCGCTGTGGGAGGACGAGAAGGTGATGGGCTATGTGCGGCGCATCACTCCGCTGCGACGTATCGGCCAGCCCGACGAGATTGCAGGCGCAGCTGTGTTTCTGGCATCGGATGCGTCGACTTATATCACCGGCCAGTCGATCGTGATCGATGGCGGCACAACCATAGCAGCGGCGCTATAAGCGGCGAAAACAGAGCGAGAGGGATTTCCATGGATTTGCAGGGCAAGGTTGCAATCGTTACCGGCGCGGGCAGCGGCATAGGCCGCGCGAGTTCGCTGCTGTTCGCCAAGCACGGCGCGAAGGTCATCGCCACCGACATTACCGGCAAGCAGGACGAGACCGCCGCGCAGAACCCTGATGCGATTACCGCCGTTCAGGCCGATGCCAGCAGCGAAGCCGATGTGCAGATGCTCGTTGCCAAGGCGATCGAGCTGCATGGTCGGCTCGATATATTCTTCGCCAATGCCGGCGTCTCGGGTGGTTTCGAGGGCATTTTCGACCAGACCGTCGAGGAATGGGAGCGTATCCTCAAGATCAACCTGATCGGCCCGTTCCTCGCGATCAAGCATGCAGGCAAGGTCATGGCCGATAGCGGAAATGGCGGCTCGATCATCTGCACCGCCTCGGTCGCGGGGCTGCGTTCGGGCGCGGGCGGCCCTGCCTATACCGCGAGCAAGGCGGGCGTGATCAACCTGGTGCGCATCGGCGCGCAGCAGCTGACCGGCAGCAACGTGCGCTGCAACGCGATCTGCCCGGGGCTGATCGAGACCGGGATGACCGAGTTCATCTATACCAAGGCGCGCGAGAAGGGCTTCGAGGACAAGATCGGCCAGCTCAACCCGATGCAGCGCGGCGGCGTGCCGAACGAGATTGCCGAGGCGGCCCTGTTCCTGGCGTCGGACCGTTCGAGCTATGTCAACGGCCATGCGCTGGTCGTCGATGGCGGGCTTACCAGCTCGCATCCCTATGCGCGCCAGCGTTTCGGCCAGACCGCCACCTGAACCTTCCCTCCCTGGAGAAATGAAAGTTACCTGATGACTCTCTCTGTGTCCGATCCGGCTGACCTTGGCTTCAACCACGCCCTGCTCGAGCGCATCCCTGCCCATATCCAGTCCAAATATCTCGATACCGGTCGCCTGCCGCACGCCGCCCTGCTGATCGGCCGCGGGCACGAGCTCGCGCATCTCTCGCTGCAAGGCAATGCGCGCGAGGGGCAGGCGCTGCAACAGGATGCGATCTTCCGCATCGCCAGCATGACCAAGCCGATCACCTCGGTCGCGTTCATGCAGCTGGTCGAGGAAGGCCGGATCGCGCTGTCCGATCCGGTGCATCGCATCATCCCCGAGTGGAAGGACCTCGGCGTGTTCGTCTCAGGCGGCGGCGCGCAGCCCTTCGTCACCCGTCCGACGACCCAGCCAATGCGGATGATCGACCTGCTGCGCCACACGTCGGGGCTGACCTACGGTTTTCAAGAGCGCACGCCGATCGACGCGGCCTATCGCGCACGCAAGCTCGAGGCCTTTGCGGGGCCCGATCTCGAGGAATTCATCAAGATCCTGGCGCAGATCCCGTTGCAGTTCGACCCCGGCACCGCGTGGAACTATTCGATCTCGACCGATATTCTGGGCGCGATCCTCCAGCGGATGGACGACAAGCCTCTCGACCAGGTCATCGCGGATCGCATCACCAAGCCGCTCGGCATGGTCGACACCCATTTCCAGATCCCTGAAGACAAGCTCGATCGCGTGCCTGACTGCTACGTCTTCCACCCGACCGAAAAGATGAAGCTCTACGATCCTGGCGCGACCACCGCCTGGGGCCGCAAGCCCAGCCAGCTTTCGGGCGGCGGCGGCATGGCTTCGACACTTGCCGACTATCACCGCTTCTGCCGCATGCTGCTCAATGGTGGTCGTCTGGAAGGCGCGCGCATCCTCGGCCGCAAGACGCTCGACCTGATGGTCGCCAATCACCTGCCCGGCGGCGGTGATCTGACGCAGCACAGCAAGGCGCTTTTCAGCGAGGCGGAAAATGCCGGCGCAGGCTTCGGCCTCGGCTTTGCCACCACCATCGACAATGCCGCGACCGGCGTCGCGGGCTCGAATGGCGATTTCTACTGGGGCGGCATGTTTTCCACCGCCTTTTTCGTCGACCCGGCAGAGGATGTGATCATGATCTTCATGACGCAGCTGATGCCGTCCAGCACCTACCCGATCCGGCGCGAGATCAAGTCGATGCTCTACGCCGCGGTCGAATAAGCTCAAGGAACCAGAACCATGACCGATTCTCCCATTTCCACCACAAAACATGGCGACATTCTCGTCGTCACCTCGGACAGCCCGCCGGTCAACGCGCTGGGCGCGGCCGTGCGCATCGGCCTCGACAAGGCATTCGATGAAGCCGCCAGCGACGACAGCATCAAGGCGGTCGTGCTGATCTGCGCCGGCCAGACCTTCTTCGCCGGTGCCGACATCACTGAATTCGGCAAGCCCCCAGTCGAACCGATGCTGCCCGCCGTCATCGCCAAGATGGAAGCGCTCGACAAGCCGGTGGTCGCGGCGATCCACGGCACCGCGCTCGGCGGCGGGCTCGAGACCGCGCTGTGCGCGCATTATCGCGTCGCCGTGCCCTCGGCCAAGCTCGGCGTGCCCGAGGTGAAGCTCGGCCTGCTGCCCGGTGCCGGCGGCACGCAGCGGCTGCCGCGCGTGGTCGGCGTCAAGGCCGCGCTCGAGATGACCGCCAAGGGCGATCCGATCCCGGCCAAACTGGCCAACCAGTGGGGTCTGGTCGATGAGGTCGTCGAGGAAGGCAAACTGCTCGAAGGCGCGCTCGCCTTTGCCGAGAAGATCAAGGGCGTACGCCCCGTCCCGCGGATCAGCGAGTGCGAGGCCAAGGCCGATCCCGAAGCGATTGAAGCGTTCAAGAAGGAAAACGCGCGCAAGTTCCGCGGCTTCGATGCACCGGCTGCGAACATCGCCTGTGTCGAGGCGGCAACCCGCCTGCCCTTTGCCGAGGGTCTGGAGTTCGAGCGCACCGAGTTCATGAAGCTGATGTTCGGATCGCAATCGGCAGCGCAGCGGCACATCTTCTTCGCCGAGCGCAAGGCGAGCAAGATTGACGGCATCGCCAGCGACATCGCGCTGCGCCCCATCGCCAAGGTCGGCGTGATCGGTGCTGGCACGATGGGCGGCGGCATCACCATGAACTTCCTGTCGGCAGGCATTCCGGTGACCATCGTCGAACAGGCCGAAGAGGCGCTCAATCGCGGCGTCGGCGTGGTGCGCAAGAACTATGAAGCCAGCGCGGCCAAGGGCCGCCTGACCACCGAGCAGGTGGAAAAGGCGATGGGCCTGCTCACCCCCTCGCTCTCGCTCGACGATCTCGCCGATTGCGACCTGATCATCGAGGCGATCTTCGAGAATATGGACGTCAAGAAGGAGGTGTTCGGCAAGCTCGACGCGATTGCCAAGCCCGGCGCGATCCTGGCGAGCAACACCAGCTATCTCAATGTCGACGAGATCGCCGCCTCGACCAGCCGTCCGCAGGACGTGCTCGGCATGCACTTCTTCTCGCCCGCCAATGTCATGAAGCTGCTCGAGGTCGTGCGCGGTGCCAAGACCGCCGATGACGTGCTGGCGACGGTCATGAACCTGTCGAAGAAGATCAAGAAGGTCGCGGTCGTCGCAGGCGTCTGTCACGGCTTTATCGGCAACCGCATGCTGATGCCGCGCCAGGTCGAAGCCAACAAGCTGCTGATGGAAGGCGCAACGCCCGAGCAGATCGACCGCGTGCATGTCGAGTTCGGCATGCCGATGGGGCCGTTCCAGATGAGCGACCTTGCGGGCGTCGATATCGGCTGGCACCGCGATCCGAGCCGCATCGAGAGCATCCGCGACGCCTTGTGCGCCGAGGATCGCTGGGGCCAGAAGAAGGGCGCGGGCTTCTATGACTATGACGAGAAGCGCAACCCCACGCCCAGCGCGCGCGTGGCCGAGATCATCGAGGATTTCCGTTCACGCTCGAACATGCCCAAGCGCGAGATCAGCGATCAGGAAATTATCGAGCGCACGCTCTACACCATGGTCAACGAAGGCGCGATGATCCTCGAAGAGGGCATGGCGCAGCGCGCATCGGATATCGATGTCGTGTGGATCTATGGCTATGGCTGGCCGGTTTACCGCGGCGGCCCGATGTTCTGGGCAGGCCTTGAAGGCACGCCGAAGATCGTCGAGGGTTTGAAGAAGCACGGCTTTTCCGTCTCGCCGCTGCTCGCGGAAAAGGCGGAGAAGAACGAAGGGTTCTGAGCGCCCTTCTCCTTCGACCGGATACGAGAAGCCCCGCCGGAGCGATCCGGCGGGGCTTTCTTTTGGCGTATAACGTTCTTTGTTTATGCCGCGCCGAGAATGGCATCCACGGCGGGCTTGTTCGCCGCGCTAACAATGCCCTTTTCGCGAAGCTCGGTGCCGACCGGCTTGGCAGCCTCGAGAAAGCTTGCCTCGCCCGTCGCCTGGTTGAGACCGATCAGGCTGGAAAATTCGGCATTGGCGAGATCGGCATTGGCCGGATCAGACGCGCGGCCTTCCTTGGCGATGGCCAGAGCCTGCTCGAAATGCGGCTTGGCACCGACCTTGTCCTGCTGCGTCAGGCTGAAATTGCCGAGATTGACCAGAATGGCCACCAGCGTGTTGCGCACGCCCGCATTGGCCTTGTCCGCTTCGTAAACCTTCATCCACTGGGGCGCGGCTTCCTTGTAGAGCGGCGGGATCGCGTCGATCTTGCCGAGCGCGCCTTGCGAATTCGCGGTGATCGTCAGAGCGCTTGCCAAGAATCCCGCATTCTGGACGTTGCCCGGATCACGGGCAACGATCTCGCGGATGGTCGGCAGCGCGGGTTCGAGCTTGGCAATCACCTCGGCATGGTTGCCCGCCGCCTGGGCCTGCTGAGCGGCAGTGAAATCGGCGATCGCCTTGTTCTGCGCCTCAGCCTGTTCGGGGGTCAGCGCCGGTGCTGCGGCCTGACCGGCAGGTGCAGCGCCATTCTGTGCCATGGCGGGCGCGGCCAGCATCGAGGTGGAAAGAAACAGGGCGGTGATCGCAGATTTCAACATTTCGGAACATCTCCTGATGGGGTTTGCGCGCCCGTCCGGTCGGACGCTCGTGCGCCTGGCTGAAACGGAAAGGCTGGTCTGCAACGAAAAACGATAGCAACGTTTCAAAAACGCCCGGTCCCGGGGATCGTTCCGTGCTCAACCTTGGGCAATACAGCAAAACCGCCAGGCAGCGTCAAATGCTGCACGGCGATGCTCACGTGCCTGAACCGCCTCGCCATCGGCGCCCCAGAGTTCTTCCTGCCACAATTCCTCGAGGCAGATCGCCTGCCAGATTCGTTCGGAATCAAAGGCTTTTTCGAGAAGTGCCAGCGCACAGACGAGCGAACCACCCAGGCTGGTCAGCGTTGAAAATCCGGCCAGGGTGAATGGATCCATTGCCATGACGGGTGCTTTGAGCCGGGACAGGCTGTGCGTCGATTGCGGCTGATGGATGATCCCGGCGACGCGGATCATGCTGATATCATAGCGATTTTCCGCCCATTTCAGAATCGGCTCCCAATCGCGATCCTGGCGTTCGGCCAGCGGATCGCCCGGATCGGCGCGATAGCAGAGCGTGTCCGTCTCGCCATAAGCGGCGATGTCATCGACAAAGCGCTGCCGCTGCGGGGCGACCTGATCGATCGCGGCATTGGCAAAGCCGGTCAGCGGCATCGAGGCGATGACGATCTCGTCGCCTTGCGCATCCCATTCGCCAGCCACCGCATCGGCCATGGCAACGGTTGGCAGCACCAGCGGTTCGCGCAGAGGGGTTTTCACCGGGCGGTTGTCGAGCAGGAGCGCATGGCCATTGTCGACAGGCTGGGTGGTGACTGTCTTGTAGAAGCGTTTCATGTGAGTGCGTTCATTCGGTAGGCGGGCTTTTCCAGCGCTTGACCAGCATCTGTGGCAGAACGAGGAATTCGATCACGCCAAGGGCGAGCAGCACATAAGCCAGTTCGCCCGGAACGCTGTCGATCCGGCCATAGCTGATCGCCACGGCCAGTGCGATCGTCACTGCGCCCGCGAGCCGCACCGCTCCGATCGTGAAAAAACGACTGCGCGCGCTCCGGTCTTCCGGGGTCATTTCCCGCCACCGACAATCTGATCGTAGAGCTGGTCCATGCTGAAGGCGATCGAGGCTGCGCCCGCTGCTTCCAGTTCATGTGCTTCGTGATAGCCCCAGTCGACGCCAATCGGGCGAACATTGGCCGCAACGCCCATCGCCATGTCGTAGCTGGTATCGCCGATCATGACTGCGGCCTGGGGTTCGGCTCCGGCGTCGCTCAATGCCTCGAAGATCATGGAAGGGTGCGGCTTGGACGGATGCCGGTCTGCGGTCTGCAGCGATATGAAGCGCTGCTTGATGCCATGGTGCGTCAGGCAAAGGTCGAGCCCACGATCGGACTTGCCGGTAGCGACCGCGAGCAGCCAGCCCGCCGCATCGAGCCGGTCGAGCAGCTCGGGAAGCCCGTCATAAAGCGGCTCGTGCTGCAGCGTGCCGTTGCCGCGCAGCTCGTGAAACGCGTTCTTGTAATGATCGGCCAGCACGACATGAAAGGCCGGGTCCGCTTCCGGCAGCATCACCCGCATCGCCTCGACGAGCGAAAGCCCGACGATCCGCCGCACCAGATGGTGGTCGGGATGACCCAAGCCTTCGGCGGCATAGGCCATTTCCATCGCCTTGCAGATATTCGCCTGGCTATCGACCAGCGTGCCGTCGCAGTCGAAGATCGCGAGTCTGGTCGTCATGGCTTGCGCGGGCCAGTCTTCGGGGCTGTCCTTGGCTTGGCCGGCCGCGGCTTTCCAGCGGTTCCGGCAGATTTCGCCTTGGGCTTACCGCTTGGTTTGGCCGGAGCGGATCGGCTGCGTCGTTCGCCGCGGCGTTCCTTGCGCAGTGTCTTGGCATGCGCCTTGGCCTGCTGCTTCTTCACCTCGCGCGTCGCGGGCGGCGGGCCGTCATCGGCAAAGGCAGCGTCGCCCAGCGACAGGTCGAAGCCCAGTTGCTCCATCGAGTCTGCGAAATGCTCGGGCAGATCAGCAATCACGTCGATCGCCGGACCATCGGGATGCGCAATCTTCAGTCGGCGCGCGTGCAGGTGCATCTTGCGGCTGATCGTGCCGGTCAGGAACGCATCGGGCCCGCCATATTTGCCGTCGCCGACAATCGGATGGCCGATCGCGGCGAGATGGACGCGCAGCTGGTGCGTACGCCCCGTGAACGGCTGCAGTGCGACCCAGGCGGCGCGCGAACCGGCGCGTTCGATCACCTGATAGGCGGTGCGCGACGGCTGGCCGTTCTCCTTGTCGACATGCATCTTCTCGCCGCCGGTCCCCGGCTGCTTGGCGATGGGCAGTTCGATCAGGCCAGAATAGATATCGGGCACGCCGACGACCAGCGCCCAGTAGATCTTCTTGGCGCTGCGCCCGGCAAAACGCTTCGAGAAATAGGCCGCGCTGCCCGGCGTGCGCG
This sequence comes from Blastomonas ursincola, assembly GCF_013607875.1. Classification (GTDB taxonomy): domain Bacteria; phylum Pseudomonadota; class Alphaproteobacteria; order Sphingomonadales; family Sphingomonadaceae; genus Blastomonas; species Blastomonas ursincola. The sequence goes on along the minus strand of NZ_VDES01000003.1, from coordinate 461,538 downwards.
CGAGCAGCAAGGCGCCCGAGGTGTCCTTGTCGAGCCGGTGGACCAGCTTGGGCCGCACCGGGCTTTCGTACATCAAAGCCTCGGTCAGGCCATCGACATGCGCATGGGTGCGCGTACCGCCCTGGGTGGCGAGGCCCGGCGGCTTATTGATCACCAGTGCCGCGCGATCCTTGTGGATGACGAGCGATTGCGCAAAAGCGACCTGATCCTCGCTCAGCGTGCGCGGTGCCGGCTTGGCGGCGGGTCGGTCGGTATCGCCATCGGCAGGCGGGATGCGGATCGTCTGTCCGGCGACGATACGGTCGCCGGGGCCGACGCGCTTGCCGTCGAGCCGCACCTGCCCCGTACGCGCCCAGCGCGATACGAGGTTGAAGTTCACATCGGGCAAATGCCGGTGGAACCAGCGGTCGAGCCGGATGCCGTCATCGTCCGCATCGACGGTGAACTGCCGGGCTTCGGCAGATTCCTTCGAGATCGAAGCGCCCACACCTGCGGTCCGTGCGCGGCCAGTTGCGGGACGGCGCGGGCCAGAAGGTTTCCGGGCGGCGGGCTTACGCGCGGGGGTTCGAGCAGGCGGCTTCATGCGATCGACCTCGTGACGACAAAGCCTGCGGCCACGGCCGCCAGCGAGAGCAGGACCGAGGCCAGCGCATAGCCCAGCGCCGTCAGCGCCGCGCCGCGCTCCAGCATCTGGAACAGCTCAAGCGAGAAAGCGGAAAAGGTGGTGAAGCCGCCGAGCACGCCGACGCCCAGAAACAGCCGCACAGGCTCAGCCATCTGGTCCTTGAGCACGAGCGCCGCGAGCACGCCCATCAGCAACCCACCAAGCACGTTCACGGACAGCGTGGCGGCGGGATAAGCGGTGTGCCCCAGCCGGATGGCGAGCTGCGTCGCCTGAAACCGAAGCGCCGCGCCGATTGCGCCGCCCGCCATCACCAGACCGGTGGCCTTGAAAGTCAAATGCGCGTCCATTCCGCTGCCTTAGCGGGATTGGACGCGCATTGGGAAGGGTTATTCGGTGTTTCGGGTCACCGTCAGGCGGCGTGACCATCGCGCGCAGCGGCTTCGGCCTGTTCGAGTTCGGCGGCTTCGGGGCCATCGAGCGCGTCAGCGGCTTCGCGTGCCTTTTCCTCAACCTGCTGCTTGTCGGCGGCAAAGTCTTCCTGGGCTTCGCGATAATTCTGCGCGGCCTTGTAATTGCCTTCACCAAATTCCTTGCCTGCGTTCGGGTTCTCGGCCTTGTCGGTCATGTGCGTGCTCCTGATCGAGTGGGTTCTCGATCCGATACGCCAACCGCCAGGGCCGGTTCCCTTCAGCGCCTGAACAACGTCGCCAACCAGCCCGCATCGGCCTTGGCGATGTGGCGCGGCGGCAATGCGCCCGAGCATTCGAGGCACCAGGCCTGAACGCCTTCGGCCCCGCCGAGCACATTGAGATCGCCGAGCACCTGGCCCAAAGCCGCGCGCTGCTGCCAGGCAAGCCGGGCGACGAGGCCGGTCGCCTGCTTTTCCTCTTCGGCAGGCGCGAACATGCCCGAGACGAACTGCTCGAACGGATCGGGCTCGGTCTCGAGATATTTCACGCTATAGCTGTCCTTGCCGAGCTTGGCGCGCTTCGCCGCCTCGGCGATAGCGTCCTCGATCGACCCGAAACGGTCGACCAGCTTGATCTGGCGTGCGGTGCCGCCATCCCAGACGCGGCCCTGCGCGATATTGTCGACCTGCTCCACGCTCATCCCTCGCGCCTTGCCGACCAGCGCCAGGAAACGGCGATAGTCATGCTCGATCGTGCCCTGGATGAAGGTGTCGACGGTGCTGTTGAAGCCGCCAAACACATCGGGTTGGCCCGACAGCGGTGTGGTCGCGACGCCATCGGCCTTTACGCCATATTCGGCCAGCGCGCGCTCGAAGCTGGGCAGTACCGCGAAGATGCCGATCGATCCGGTGATCGTCGAAGGTTCGGCGAAGATCGCATCGCCTGCGGTCGAGACCCAATAGCCGCCGCTCGCCGCAACATTGCCCATCGAGACGATGACCGGGATCTTGCGCGCGCGATATTCCTCGATCGCGCGGCGGATCTGTTCGGAGGCAAACGCCGATCCCCCGGGCGAGTCGACGCGGACCACCAGCGCCTTCACATTGTCGCGCTTGAGGCCGTCGTGGAGCAGCTTCTCGATGCGATCGCCGCCGGCGGTGCCGGGGCCGGCCTCGCCATCGACGATGGTGCCCGCGATGGTCACCACCTGAACCTCATCGCCGCCGGTCTTGGCCGGATTGGCCGCGACCCAGTCCTTGAGGCTGGTATGCTTGAATGCGCCGGGCCCCTCGTCCTCGTCGGCGCCAGCCAGCTTGGCGACGCGCTTGCCGAACATGGTGCGATCACCGACCTTGTCGACGATCTTGCGGTCGGTCGCGATCTTGACCAGGTCGCCGCTCGCCGCGGTCACCGCGCCTGCGGGATCGTTGATCAGTCCGGCAATATCGGCCTGGGGCCGCGCCTTCTTGACCACTGCCTGCCAGTTTTCCCAGATCGGGCGGTAGACGGCGAGCAGTGCTTCCTCGGCCTCAGGCGACTGGTCGGAGCGCAGATAGGGTTCGACCGCGCTCTTGAACGTGCCGACGCGATAGACATGCGCGGTCACCTTGAAGCGGTCGAGCGCGTCCTTGTAGTACAGCCGCGTGCCGCCGGGGCCGGTAAAGGCCGCGCCGCCCATCGGATCGACCCAGATCTCGCTGCCGTGCGAGGCGAGCATATAGGCCGCGTCGCTGTAGAAGGTGGCGAAGCTCAGCACGGGCTTGCCCTTGGCCTTGGCGCGGCCGATCGCCTCGCCCACCTGTTCGAGCGAAACCTGGCCGCCGCCCATGAAGCTGGCGAGATCGAGCACGATCACCTTGATCCGGTCGTCGGTCGCCGCCGTGTCGATCGCGCGGATCAGGTCGCGCTCCCGATATTGCTTGAGCGGCGCCTGGCCGCCCAGCACGGTGGCGAATGGGTCGATATTTTCGGGTTCCTCGACGATGACACCGTCGAGCTTGACCAACAGGGCGCCGTCGGTGACCGCTGCCGGATTGGGCCGCCACGACAAGGCGGCCAGGATGAGGCCGAAGAACAACAGCATCGCGAGCAGGACCAGACCGTCCTTGATCGCCACCAGCACCTTCCAGGCGCCCTTTACAAAACCCATTATCTGCTCCGCATCGGGCGGACATGCCCCAGGCGACCTATCTAGGCGAGCCCGGGTTAATTTGCCACTGCCTCGCGCGACAGACGGGTGATGCGGTTCGACTGCCGACTTTGGCGCCGGCCTGGCGTCAATGCGCGAAGCCCGATGTGCGCGGCGGCGCTGCGAGCGAAAGGCGGCGATCGAACAGCCGGTCGAGCGCGAACAGCCCGCCCCCGCGCGCGATCAGGATCGCCGAAAGCCCGAACCACATGACATGCGGGTTCCAGAAGGCTTCGGGATAGACGAAAAGCTGGATCACCATCGTCATCACGAACAGCCCCGCCGCCCCGAATCGCGTCGCCAGCCCCAGCATCACCAGGATCGGCAGCGCATGTTCGGCATAGGTCGCGATCGTGCCGGTAATCTCGGGCGCAGGCATGTGATATTCGTCGCGGAACAGGTCATAGGTGATCGGGTTGATGGTGAGGAAGCTCCCCTCCTCCACCTTGGTGCGCGCCGAGCGCCAGAACTGCGCTGCCAGCGCAAGCCGCACGACCAGCAGGGCAAGGCCATTGACGGCAGGGCTATCGAGCAGCGCGAGGCCGCGTTGGATCAGGGTTTTCATCACGGGCTATCCGACAAGTGGGGACTGGAGTGAGATCGAGACACCCCCGACCCCGCTGGACACCGTGCCCGGCTTACTCCTGGGATCGTACCAGCGCCCCAGCGCCGACCAGCGCGAAGATTGCCGGCAGTGCCTCTGCCTCTCCAGCGCGTTCGATGGCTCGCGCCAGAAGGTTACCCATCGGGGCGGGAAATTGCGTCTGCATGACCAGATTGGCGGATAGCGGGGCGAGCGGGTGCAGCAGCACCTCGTGCGCCGGACGCGTGATCAGCAGGTGACGCATTTCGGGCGCGGCACTTTCGGACAGCTCGGGCATCAGCGGCCCCAGCGCCGTCCGGGTCTCGACAATCCGCATGGAAGGATGGAGCGCAAGGCCAAGGTCGAGCAACCCCTGCTCGTCCATGCCGGCCAGGTCGGCCAGCTGCAGTGCCTGCGCCTCGGCGGAATGATAGCTCTGCAGCCAGGCCCATTCGATCCGCGCGAGATCGACGGCGGCCATATCTTGAACCCGGTCCGCGAGAAAGTCGGCAAGCCCCGCGCCCAGCTGCATAAGCTTGCGCGGGCGCACCTCGGCTCGTTCGATGAAATCGCGCGACAGGGCGTTGAAATCCGCTTCGCCCAGATATTCCCGGGTCCGCGGATAGGTTTCCTCGAGCGCGACCAGCCGGGCATGGCTGATCGTGTTGGCATGCGCCCTGAGGCCCAGCAGCACGCGGTCCGCAGCATCGGCAAACAGGCCTTCGGGAAATGCCGAAGGCCCCCGTTGCAGCACCGCGATGAAGCGCGCCTGGTCGTCCAGCAGATCGCCCATCTGCGTCAGGCCGCCACCGCAGCGTTGGCCCGCGCCATGACCAATGCCGCGCGCTCGGCCTCGGCCATCAGCACCGCGTAATCGGGGACGTTGGTATCCCATTCGATCAGGACCGGCCTGGGGCCTGCGCGGCGGACGAAGCGCTCGAACAACGACCAGGTCAGATCGGTGACCGGGCTGCCATGATCGTCGATCAGCAGCGGCCTGCCCTCGTGCCATTCGGTGGCATGGCCGGCGAGATGGATCTCGCCGACAAGCGCAGGGTCGATGGCGTCGACATAGGCCTGGGGGTCAAGCTGCAAATTGGTGCAGCTGACCTCGACATTGTTGATGTCGAACAGCAGGCCGCAGCCGGTGCGGCGGCAGATCGAATGGATGAACTCGACCTCGTCCATCTCGTCCTGCGCGAAGGCGAGATAACGCGAGGGGTTCTCGATCAGCATCACTCGGCCCAGCCGGTCCTGCACGCGCGCGACCTGCGCGGCGACATGGTCGAGCGCGGCGCGGCTATAGGGGATCGGCAGGAGGTCGGGATAGCGGTCGTCGGCATTGCCCGACCAGCTCAGATGATCGGATATAGAAGCCGGATCGTAGCGCGCACAAAGCGCAGTGAGCTGGTCGAGTTCGTCCTCGTCCAAGCCCTGGGCGGTCCCGATCGAAAGCCCGACACTGTGGAAGCTGAGTGGAAAGCGTTCCGCTACGGCGGAAAGCCAGCGATGAGGTGGCCCACCATCGACGAAATAGTTCTGGGGATGCACCTCCACCCAGGCGGGCAGCGGCATATCGGATCGGGGGTCCAGAACGTCGCGATAATGGGCCGGTTTCAGCCCTATGCCAACAAGGGGGGGGAGCATGAGCTGAAGGGCTACCTCATCCGCAGGTCCGGGGGGGGGGG
>NZ_VDES01000003.1:153803-456034 GCF_013607875.1 Blastomonas ursincola | reverse complement strand
CCGATACCGTTGCATCAGCCGCGCGGGGTTGGCTTCTTGGCACCCTTGAGCGCGGTCAGCGAACCGCCCAGCTTGGCGCACTCGCCCTTGGCGACATATTTCCAGGCATTACCCTGGTAATCGACGGTCGAAGTCCCGGCGCACGAGGTGCCCGGGCCAGCGGCGCAGTCGTTCTTGCCCTTCAGCGAGACGCCGTAGCACTTTTCCTTTTCGCCGGCTGCGGCAGCGGGGGTTGCTGCGATGGTGGCAGCGGCAAGAACGGCAGCAGCTGCTGCGCCCAGAGTGATGATCGAGTTCGACATGGCAAGTTCCTTCATGAGAATATGGGTTGGCAAGTTGGACAGCGCGGCTGTCCAGCCTGCCTGTCAGTGCGATCTTTCGTGCGAGCCTGGGGGCAGGTTACCGCGATCTCGCGCTTCCCGCAAAAAATTTCCTGCGTGAATCGCTTGACCCTGTCTGCTCCAGCGCTATCTAGCGCCTCGTTAGCACTCACCCCGATCGAGTGCTAATCGCGAGGGCGGGCGCAATATCCTGTGCCAGCCGCGAAGGGGGTTTCACTAATTTCAGTGACGCAAGGAAAGGCTTAACGCATGACATTTCGTCCGTTGCACGACCGGGTTCTGGTGCGCCGCATCGAAGCCGAGGAAAAGACCGCTGGCGGGATCATCATCCCCGACGCAGCCAAGGAAAAGCCGTCGGAAGGCGAAGTGATCGCCGTCGGCGAAGGCACCCGTGACGAAGCCGGCAACCGCATCGCGCTCGACGTCAAGGTCGGCGACAAGATCCTGTTCGGCAAGTGGTCGGGCACCGAAGTGAAGATCAACGGCGAAGACCGGATCATCATGAAGGAAAGCGACATTCTGGGCATTCTCGGCTGATTTAAGCCCATTTGACCCACCGACCTCATTCGACAAGAAGGAACATTTCTCATGGCAGCTAAAGACGTAAAGTTTGGCCGCGACGCACGCGAACGCATCCTGCGCGGCGTGGATATCCTGGCCGATGCCGTCAAGGTGACCCTGGGCCCCAAGGGCCGCAACGTCGTCATCGACAAGAGCTTCGGCGCTCCCCGCATCACCAAGGACGGCGTCAGCGTCGCCAAGGAAATCGAACTGAAGGACAAGTTCGAGAACATGGGTGCGCAGATGGTCAAGGAAGTCGCTTCCAAGACCAACGACATTGCCGGTGACGGCACCACCACCGCCACCGTTCTGGCCCAGGCGATCGTGCGCGAAGGCATGAAGTCGGTCGCCGCCGGCATGAACCCGATGGACCTGAAGCGCGGTATCGACCTCGCCGTCACCAAGGTCGTCGAGAACCTGAAGAGCCGCTCGAAGGACGTGGCCGGTTCGAACGAGATCGCACAGGTCGGCATCATTTCGGCCAATGGCGACCGTGAAGTCGGCGAGAAGATCGCCGAAGCCATGGAGCGCGTCGGCAAGGAAGGCGTGATCACCGTCGAGGAAGCCAAGGGCCTCGAGTTCGAACTCGATGTCGTCGAAGGCATGCAGTTCGACCGCGGTTACCTGTCGCCCTATTTCATCACCAACCCCGACAAGATGACCGTGGAACTGGATAACCCCTACATCCTGATCCACGAGAAGAAGCTGTCGAACCTGCAGGCGATGCTCCCGATTCTGGAAGCTGTCGTGCAGACCGGTCGTCCGCTGCTGATCATCGCTGAAGACATCGAAGGCGAAGCGCTGGCTACCCTGGTGGTCAACAAGCTGCGCGGTGGCCTGAAGGTCGCGGCCGTCAAGGCTCCGGGCTTCGGTGACCGTCGCAAGGCGATGCTCGAAGACATCGCGATCCTGTCGAAGGGCGAGATGATCAGCGAAGACCTGGGCATCAAGCTCGAGAACGTCACGCTCGGCATGCTGGGTCAGGCCAAGCGCGTTTCGATCGACAAGGACAACACCACCATCGTCGATGGCGCCGGTGAAGCCGATGCGATCAAGGCTCGCGTCGAAGCGATCCGCACCCAGATCGACAACACCACCAGCGATTACGACCGCGAGAAGCTCCAGGAGCGTCTGGCCAAGCTCGCTGGCGGCGTCGCCGTGATCAAGGTCGGCGGTGCTTCGGAAGTCGAAGTGAAGGAAAAGAAGGACCGCGTCGACGATGCGCTGCACGCCACCCGTGCTGCCGTCGAAGAAGGCATCGTCCCCGGCGGTGGTACGGCGCTGCTGTACGCCACCTCGGCGCTCGAAGGCCTGACCGGCGAGAACGACGACCAGACCCGCGGCATCGACATCATCCGCAAGGCGCTGTTCGCTCCCGTCCGTCAGATCGCGCAGAATGCCGGTCATGATGGTGCGGTGGTCTCGGGCAAGCTGCTCGACGGCAACGATCCGACGCTGGGCTTCAACGCCGCGACCGACACCTATGAAAACCTGGTCGCCGCTGGCGTCATCGACCCGACCAAGGTCGTGCGCGCTGCGCTGCAGGACGCTGCCTCGGTCGCTGGTCTGCTGATCACCACCGAAGCCGCGATCTGCGACGCTCCGGAAGACAAGGCAGCCGGTGGCGGCATGGGCGGAATGCCCGGCGGCATGGGCGGCATGGGCGGCATGGATTTCTGATCCAGACCGTTCGGCACAGCCGACAAGAGAAACGGGGCCGGAGGGGAAACCTTCCGGTCCTTTTCTTGTGCTCAGGCCGTGGCGTTGAGCGCGGCTTCCATCTCGGCCGCGCGGGCATCGTAGAAGCGCTCGCGCATCATCGTGACGATCGGCTCCGGGCTGGTCCCGGGCGTGCCACCCGCATAGGGCGGCGCGGGGTCATATTCGAAATTGAGCTGGATCGACCGCGCGACGTCCTCGCCGTGCAGATGCGCGATGACCGAGAGCGCGAAATCGATGCCCGATGTCACGCCGCCTGCGGTGATGACATTGCCATCAAACACCGTGCGCGCGGGCTCGTATATGGCCCCCACCAGCGGCAGCTGCCCGGTATAGCCCCAGTGCGTCGTCGCGCGCTTGCCCTGCAGCAATCCCGCGCGCCCCAGAATGAACGCGCCGGTGCAAACGCTCGTTACCCATTGCGCGGCGGCCCCCTGGCGGCGGACGAAATCAATCAGCGGCGTGGCAGCCAGTGCCGCAGGCACCCCCAGCCCGCCCGGCACGCACAACAGGTCCCCCTGCGGGCAATCGTCAAAGCTGATGGTCGGCACGATAGCGAACCCGGCATCGGTCATCACTGGGTCAAGCGTCGCCGCGGCCACGTGCACCTTCGCTCCCGGCATCCGGCACAGGAATTGCGCCGGCCCGGTGAAATCGAGCTGGGTGATCCGGTCGAAGATCGCGAAGACGACGTGAAATGGAGGCGCATCGGTCATGGGGCATTCCTTTCGTGCGAGGAAGATTGCCCAGGCGCGCGACAGTGACAAGCGCCCGCTCCCCGATGGTAATCCATCCGATGCGCCAGTTGCGGGCGGGACGAGCCTAACGCGTCTGAGGACGTCCGCCAAGCCCGATACAAAGCGCTGGCGGACGGCCCAATATTATGGCACGGATAGTGACATAATATTGGGGAGGGGTTCATGCGACGTGTCGTCATCGGGCTGGTCGTCATTATCGCGACTGTCGGAGGGCTTGCCTGGCTCTCGCGCGATCGGCTTGGCGAGATCGTGTTCAATCGCGCGGTCGAGGCGAATTACGGCCAGGACGCCATTGCAGGTCTGCCTGATGGGCTGCACGTCATCCTGTGCGGTACCGGATCTCCCCTGCCCGATCCGGATCGTTCGGGCCCGTGCACGCTGGTGCTGGCGGGCAAGCAGCTGTTTCTGGTCGATTCAGGCTCTGGCGCTGGCAGGCGCATCGGCGAGATGAGCATCCCGCTGGGCAGGATCGACGCGACGCTGCTCACCCATTTTCATTCGGACCATATCGATGGGCTTGGCGAGGTCCTGATGCTGCGCTGGGCAGCGAGCGGGCGCAAGCAGCCGATGCCGGTCTATGGCCCAGACGGCGTGGAACGGGTCGTGAGCGGTTTCGACACTGCCTATACCGCCGATTACGGCTATCGCATCGCGCATCACGGGGCTGACATCATGCCGCGCAGCGGTGCGGGCGCGCGGGCGCTGACCATTGCGTCAACGAACGCGCCGCAGCTTGTCTACAACCGAGGCGGCGTGAAGATCACTGCGTTCAAGGTGAAGCATGATCCGGTCGAGCCCGCATTGGGATACCGGTTCGACTATAAGGGGCGTTCGATTGTCATCAGCGGAGATACCGCGCCGACATCAACCGTGGCGCAGATGTGCAAGGGCTGCGACGTTCTGGTGCATGAGGTTCTGAACCCGGCCATGGTCGGCAAGATATCGGCAACCGCCAAGGCCGCCGACGACAGGCGCATCGCCAAGATCATGTCCGACATTCCGGGCTATCATAGCTCGCCGGTGGCGGTGGCCGGGATCGCGCAGCGAGGCAAGGCAAAGATGCTCGTCTTCACCCATATCGTTCCGCGCATGCCCTCGCGGCTCCTCCACCCCTATTTCCTGCGCGGGGTTTCGGCGGCCTATGCGGGCAAGGTTGTGATGGGCGAGGATGGAATGCAAATCAGCCTGCCCGCCGGTAGCGACCGGATCGAACAGGCTGACCTGCTGTAACGGAATTGCGAGAGATTACTGGGCTTCTTCCTTGGCCTCGGCCTTGGCTTCGTCCCATTCCTTCTCGATCTTGTCGCCGGCCTTGTCGGCCTCGGCGTCGAGATCCTTCGCGGCTTCGTCCACGCTGGCCTCCACATCGTCAGCGGCATTCTCGATGACTTCACCCGCCGCGTTGGCATTGGCCTCGATATCATCGCCAGCAGCTTCGGCGGCCGCATCGGCCTTCTGTTCGGTTTCGGCCGAGCAGGCGGCAAGTCCGAGCGCGAGGGCCGTGACACTGGCAATGGCTAGATTTCGCATGGGATAGCTCCTTCAATAGGGTGCCCGATACGGCACCTTCCCCGACCCGCTTACGCGCCACGGCATGGGCGGTTCCAAAATCGCATGACCCTGCGCACCGCCGCTGCTATCGCTGCCGCCATGGCACAGCAGAACCATCTCTATCTCGTCGACGGCTCCTCGTATATCTTTCGCGCCTATCACCGGCTGCCGCCGCTGACCAATCCGGAAGGCACGCCGGTCGGCGCGGTCTACGGCTATACGACCATGCTCTGGAAGCTCGCCGATGACCTGCACAAGGCCGATGGCCCGACGCATATGGCGGTGATTCTCGACAAGAGCTCGCAGAGCTTTCGCAACGAGCTTTATGACCAGTACAAGGCGCACCGGCCCGAGCCGCCCGAGGATCTGCGACCGCAATTCCCGCTGATCCGCGATGCGACGCGCGCCTTTTCGATGCCCTGCATCGAGGAAGACAATGTCGAGGCGGACGACATCATCGCGAGCTATGCCAAGGATGCCCTCGCCAAGGGTTGGAAGGTCACCATCGTCAGTTCGGACAAGGATCTGATGCAGCTCATCCAGCCCGGGCTGGACATGCTCGACACGATGAAGAACGCCCGGCTCGGCCCCGAAGCGGTGATGGAGAAGTTCGGTGTCACCCCCGAGCAGCTGGGCGATGTGCTCGCGCTGATGGGCGATGCCGTCGACAATGTGCCGGGCATTCGCGGCATCGGCCCCAAGACGGCGTCGAAGCTGATTGTCGAGCATGGCGACCTGGAAAGCGTGCTCGCGGCGGCGCCCTCGATGAAGCCCTCCAAGATGCGCGACAGCCTGATCGAGCAGGCCGATATGGCCCGGCTGAGCAAGGTGCTGGTGACGCTCAAGGACGACTGCCCGCTGCCCAACGAACTCGACGATTTCCTGCTCAAGGACATCCCGCCCGAGCCGCTCGCCGCATTCCTCACCAAGCACGGCTTTACCAGCCTGCTGCGCAAACTGGGTGCAAGCGGCCCGGCGGACGCAGCCCCTGCCCCCTCCGGCGCTCCGAGCGACGCACCGGGCAGCGACAATGCGATAACGCCGCAGCCGCTTGCGATGCCGGCGATCAACCTCGACGATTATGTCTGCGTGCAGGATGTCGATGCGCTCGATGCCTGGATCGCCAAGGCGCGGGCTGCTGGCATGGTCGCGGTCGATACCGAAACGGATTCGCTTGATTCGATGCAGGCGGCTCTGGTCGGGGTCAGCCTGGCGGTCGCCCCTGGCGAGGCCTGCTACATCCCGCTGGGCCATGGCAGCAACGACATGTTCGCCGAAAAGCCTCAGCAGATCGCGCTCGGCGACGCGATCGCCCGGCTCAAGCCGCTGCTGGAGGACGACGCCGTTCTCAAGATCGGCCAGAACCTCAAATATGATCTCAACGTGCTGGCGCGACACGGCGTGCATGTCTCGCCGATCGACGACACGATGGTGATGAGCTTCAACCTGGACGCGGGGCAGGAATTCGGTACCGGAGGGCATGGGATGGATGCGCTCGCCGACCGCCATCTCGGCCATCAGTGCATCAGCTTCAAGTCGCTTACCGGCACCGGCAAGAAGCAGATCGGCTTCAACGAGGTACCGCTCGCCGATGCGACGCGCTATGCCGCCGAGGACGCCGATGTCACGCTGCGGCTGTGGCACGTGCTGCGCCCGCGCCTGCCGGTCGAGGGCGCGACGCGCATCTACCAGAATGTCGATCGCCCGCTGATCCCCGTCGTCGCGGGCATGGAGCGCCACGGCATCAAGGTCGATCGCGAGCAACTCGCCGCGCTGAGCCAGGATTTCGCCACGCGCATGGCCGCGCTGGAAGGCGAGATTCACGAGCTCGCGGGGCAGAGCTTTGCCATCGGCAGCCCCAAGCAATTGGGCGAGATTCTGTTCGACAAGCTGGGCCTCAAGGGCGGCAAAAAGGGCAAGACAGGTGCCTATTCGACCGACGTCACCGTGCTCGAGAAGCTCGCGGGCGAAGGATCGGAAATCTCGCGCAAGGTGCTCGACTGGCGGCAGCTGTCGAAGCTCAAGTCGACTTATACCGATGCGCTGCAGGAACAGATCAACCCGAACACTGGCCGCGTGCACACCAGCTACAGCCTGGTCGGCGCGCAGACCGGGCGGCTGTCCTCGACCGAGCCGAACCTCCAGAACATCCCGATCCGCACCGAGATCGGCCGCCAGATCCGCCATGCCTTTGTCGCCGAACCCGGCAATGTCATCCTCGCGGCGGACTATAGCCAGATCGAACTTAGGCTCGCCGCGCACATGGCCGATGTCGAGACGCTGCGCGATGCCTTTGCCCATGGCGAGGACATCCATAACCGCACCGCGCAGGAGCTGTTCGGCGAGGTCAATCGCGATACGCGCGGGCGCGCCAAGACGATCAACTTCGCGATCCTCTACGGCATTTCGCGCTGGGGCCTGGCCGGACGGCTCGAGGTAAGCGCGGACGAGGCGCAGGCGATGATCGACACCTATTTCCAGCGCTTCCCGGGCATCAACCGCTATATCGCCGAAACGCTCGCAAGCGCGCGCGAATGCGGCTTTACCGAGACGCTGTTCGGCCGCAAGACGCATTTCCCGCGCATCACCTCGAAGAACCAGGCCGAGCGCCAGGGCAGCGAGCGCGCGGCGATCAACGCGCCGATCCAGGGCACCAGTGCGGACATCATCAAGCGGGCGATGGTGCGCATGAACCCCGCGCTCGAGGCTGCAGGCCTTGGTCACGTCCGCATGCTGCTGCAGGTGCATGACGAACTGGTGTTCGAACTGCCCGAAGGCGATGTGGAGGCAGCCTCCGCCGTGATCCGATCGGTCATGGAAAATGCGGCGGAACCGGCCGTCACGCTCAGCGTACCCCTGGGTGTGGAGATCGGCACCGGGCCGAGTTGGGGGGCCGCGCACTGATGATCGATACTGTGCGGCAGACCATCGTTCCTCAGACTCCGGACCTTGACGTCACCGCCTATGCCGATCCGATGTTCACTTCGGTGATCGGACAGTTCCTGCTCGACAATTACAAGCTCTGGCTGCTCGGGATCGGGCTGGTGGTGTTGCTGGTCGCGTGGCTGCCGCTGCTGCTGAAGAAGCTGCCGCTTTCGCTGCCGATCATTTTTGTCGGCATGGGCATGGCGATCTTCGCATGGACGCCGCTCGCGCAATTCTCACCGCACCCGGTCGAATCGCCGGTGCTGATCGAAAAGGCGAGCGAGTTCATCGTCATCGTCTCGCTGATGGGTGCGGGGCTGAAAATCGGCAGGCCGCTGAGCTGGCGCGGGTGGAACCTGACCATCCGGCTGCTCGCGATCGTCATGCCGTTGACCATCCTGTTCATCGCCCTGTCGGGGCTGTGGATTCTCGGGCTGCCTCTCGCCTCTGCACTGCTACTCGGCGCCTGTCTTGCGCCCACCGATCCGGTCCTGGCCTCCGACGTCCAGATCGAGCGGCCCGATAGTGAAGACAGCGACGAGGCCCGTTTTGCGCTCACTTCGGAAGCCGGGCTGAACGATGCCCTGGCCTTTCCCTTCGTTCACCTTGCGCTTGCAGCCAGCGCCGCTTCGCTGACCGGAGGCGTGCTGGCCGAATGGCTGTGGCACGATGTCGCCTGGCGTCTGGGCGTCGGCGCGCTGGTCGGCGCGGTCGGCGGCTGGCTGCTGGGCCAGATCATCTATCGCCTGCCCCAGGACACCCGCCTGTCGCGGACCGGCGACGGCTTCATCGCATTGGGTGCCACGCTCGCCATCTATGCGCTGACCGAATTCGCGCACGGATATGGATTTCTGGCCGTGTTCATCGCCGGATTGATCCTGCGGCGTTCGGCAGAGGGCGACGAGTTCAACAGCGAGCTTCACGATTTTGCCGACGAGACCGAGCGCCTGGTGATGATGGTGCTGCTCGTCCTGTTCGGCGGGATGCTCACCGGTGGCGAACTGCTGAGCGATATCGGATGGACCAACATCTTGATCGCTGCCCTGGTGTTGCTCGTGATCCGTCCGGTCATTGGCTATTTCGCGCTGGCCGGCATAGACCGCCATCCGCTGGAAAAGTTCGTCATCGCCTTTTTCGGCATTCGCGGGCTGGGTTCGGTCTATTATCTCGCCTTCGGCCTCAACCATGGCGACTTTCCGATGCAGCACACCCTCTGGGAAACCCTGGGACTGATCGTGCTCGGATCGATCCTGCTGCACGGCCTGACGGTAACGCCGATCATGCGCCATCTGACAAAGCGCATTTACGGTAAGGATGACTGAAACCGCCTATTCGCGCGACATGGCCTGCGGATAGCTGCCCAGAATGCGCACCCATTTGCTGTGATAGCCGAGCACCTCGAGCGCGCGATCCACTGCAGGCTGGCCGGGCATGCCTTCGATATCCGCGTAGAATTCGGCCGCAGCAAAGCTGCCGTCGCGGATATAGCTTTCCAGCTTGGTCATGTTGATGCCATTGGTGGCGAAGCCCGACAGCGCCATGAACAAGGCAGCGGGGATGTTCTTCACCTCGAAGATGAAGGTGGTCATCACCTTGGCCACATCGGGCATCGGATCGTCGCGATGAGCGGCCAGCACGACGAAGCGCGTCATGTTGTGCGCGGCGTCCTCGATGCCTTCGTCGACCACCTTGAGCCCGAACACGTCCCCCGCCAGGCGCGAGGCGACCGCGCACAGTCCCGGTTCGCTCGATTCGGCGACAAACGCCGCCGCGCCTGCAGTATCGGGGTAGTTGACCGGCTCGATCCCGCGCGCGCGCAGATAGTGCCGCGTCTGGCCCAGCGCCTGCGGATGGCTGACCGCCGAATGGTACGGCCCGTCATCCCTGGCCAGCAGGCAGTGGCGTACCGGCAGGAAATATTCGGCGACGATGGTGAGGCCGCTTTCTGGCAGCAGGAAATGGATGTCCGCGACGCGCCCGTGCTGCGAGTTCTCGATCGGGATGATCGCGCGCGCGGCGCGGCCGTCCTTCACCGCATCCATCGCGTCCTGGAACGAGAAGCATGGCAGCGGATGCCAGTCGGGAGCAAAGGCCCGTGCAGCGATGTGCGAATAGGCGCCCGGCGCGCCCTGATAAGCAATCGATCGCTCCGGTTCGGCAGAGGCGATTCGGGCCATGTCCTCGACCATCTGGCGGGCGATCTCAGGGTAGCTTTGCATGGGCACGGCGCATAGGCAGGCCCAGCCGTAACGACAAGGCGAAATCGCGCGTGTCGGGGCTTGCAGTGCGAACGGACCATGATTAGAGGGGGCGGCTGACCGGCCCTGTTGCGACGCGGCAACGGGGTCTTTCAACAGGGCGAAAAGGCCGGCGATCGACGCCGTTCTTATCGGATGACGACCTTTCAGGGCGCCGTGGCCGCATGGCGTCCCTATCAAAGATGAGGCAACAGGGCATGCAGGACAGCAAAAACACGATTGCAGGTTGGGTTCTTGCGGGGGGCATTTGCGCCCTTGGCCTGTCGATCGTCAGCGGCAAGGTGTTCCATGCCGACAAGCCCGAGCGTCCCGAGAAGCTGGGCTATGTGATCGAAGGCGTCGTCTCTTCCGAGGGCGAGGGCGGTGCGGCTGAAGTTCCGATCGAAACCCTGCTCGCCAGCGCCGATCCGGCCAAGGGCGAGAAGGTCTTCGCCAAGTGCTCTTCGTGCCATTCGATCAACAGCGGCGGTGCCAACGGTATCGGTCCCAATCTTTACGGCGTTCTGGGCAAGCCGCACGCTTCGGTGGCGGGTTTTGCCTATTCGGACGCGCTGAAGAGCAAGTCGGGCCCCTGGACCTTCCAGGAAATGAACAAGTGGCTCACCTCGCCCAAGGCCTATGCCGACGGCACCAAGATGAGCTTTGCGGGCCTTGGCAAGGCTGAAGACCGCGCCAACCTGATGGCGTGGATGAACACCCAGTCGGGCAGCCCGCTGCCGCTGCCGGCGGCTCCCGCTGCCGAAGCTGCTCCGGCAGCTGAGGGTGCAGCATCGACCGAAGACCCGGCTGCGGCCGCCGCTGCCGATGATGCCGCCGCAGCAGGTGCTGTCGCCGCCCCCACCGGCGGCTGATCGCACCTCAACCCATTGCGGAACCGAAAGGGCCCTGCCAGCGATGGCGGGGCCTTTTTCATTCCCCGTCGAGCTTGAGCAGCCGCTCCTCGATCCGGATCGTGTGCATCGCCATGCGTATCTCGAGCACGAACAGCACCAGCCCGGCGATCAGGAACGCCATGGCGAGGATGAAGCCGCCGGCGACGATCTGCCCGAAGCGATAGCCGGTGAGCGACAGCACGAAGATCGAGGCGATCACCACGCCGACCGTGATCGCGCTCAATGTCCCCATCAGGATCGCCTTGTTGACGATATCCGCGCGCCGATCGAGGATCCGCAGCTCGTTGACCACGCGGATATGGGCCTCGCCCTGGGTGCGATGAAATTCTGCCATCTGGACCCGCTCGCGATCGACTACGCGGGCGAGGCGATTGGCGAACATCTGCAGGATATTGCCCGTCGCCAGCAGCAGAAATGCCGGGGCCATGGCGATCTGGATCAGCTTGCCGATCTGCCCGATATCGAAATCTGCCATGAACATGCTGGTCCGCCCTCCCGTCGCGCTGCGCGACTATAGCCGGGCAGGGCAACCCATCAATCGCCTATCGCAGCGTCGCCGCGACGATTGGCTGGCCGGTCGCATGACTCTGGCAGCGCTGGGAATCTCCACCGTTCCCGTAGCCCATTGACCTCTCCGCCGCAGCGTGCACAGTCCGCGCAGCATGACCCAGCCCTTTTCTGCTTCCTTGCTTGCCATCCGAATCGAGCACCGCGCATGACCGAACCCGGTACGCCCCCCGGCTGGTTCGATCCCAGCGCCTTCGAGGGTATCCTCGGCAAGCTTGGCCATGGCGGGCATCTCGGCATGCGTTACCGCGCACATGGCGTTGGCTGGGTCGAGATGGAACTGCCCTATTCCGAACGGCTGATTGGCGATGTGGACAGCGGCGTCATCGCATCGGGGCCGATCATCAGCCTGATGGACAATGCCACCAGCCTTTCGGTCTGGACCGCGATCGGCGAGTTCCGCCCGCAGGTGACGCTCGATCTGCGAGTCGATTACATGCGCCCCGCCACGCCGGGCAAGTCCGTCATCGGTCGTGGGGAATGCTACAAGGTCACGCGGTCGATGGCCTTTGTGCGCGGCATCGCGCATGATGGCGATCCCGATGATCCGGTCGCGCATGTTGCGGGCACCTTCATCCGCGTCGACAATTTTCTGGGCTGAGCGATGAGCACCGATCCCGATATGAACGCGATCCTCGGCTTCATGCCGCCCTTTGCAGAGACGATGGGCATTACCGTCGATCACCTCCACAATGGCCTGCCGGTGATGGCGTTCGATTACGGGCCGCAGGTCATGGGCCGGCCCGGCTTTCTGCACGGCGGCGCGATGAGCGGGCTGATGGAGATCGCCGCGATTGCCGCTTTGCGGGTCACCGTGGCGGCAGACGAACCGGCGGTGCGGATCAAGCCGGTCAACATCACGATCAATTTCATGCGCGGCGGACGCGAGGCGCGGACCTATGCGCTGGGCGAGGTCACCCGGATCGGGCGGCGCGTCGCCAATGTCGAGGCCAAGGCCTGGCAGGACGATCCGGCCAAGCCGATCGCGACGATCTTCATGAACTTCCTGCTGTCGTCGCCCAAGCCAGCCTGACGACCACACCGGGCTCGTCAGCCTGGCCATCATCGACGCGCATCGCCGCATCGGCGCGTGCACGCGACAGAATGGACCTCGGCATACCGGCAGGATGCAGCACCAGATCCGCGCTCCCCAGCAATCGCACCTGACGCAAGGTCAGATCGTCGGGGTCGGGCGAGGCAATCGTCAGCGTATAGAGGCCCGATCCGACACCCTCGCCGCCATGTTCGATCCACTTCTCAACGGCATCAGCGTCTTGATCGGATAGAGGATCGAGCGGTCCCCCCGGTGCCAGCGCCGCATCGATCGCCCGCCTGCGCTCCGGACCGCCGGGCCAGCGCGCACGGATGGCATCGCGCGCCGCATCGAGTGCGTGCGCCAGCCCGCCCAGCCCTGCTGGCAACATCGCCTCGAACCGCTGGCGGAGCGCCTTGGCCAGGCCCGCTGAGGCCCCGCCGGTGCCGATGGCGAT
Organism: Blastomonas ursincola; assembly: GCF_013607875.1. GTDB lineage: Bacteria > Pseudomonadota > Alphaproteobacteria > Sphingomonadales > Sphingomonadaceae > Blastomonas > Blastomonas ursincola. Next base: position 442,971 of record NZ_VDES01000003.1, on the reverse strand, counting down.
CAGCACCGGATCGCGGTCGATGATCGCAGGGGTGGTGAAATCGCACAGCGCAGGCCGATCGACCGCATTGACCAGCAAGCCGCGTGCCTTGAGCCGTTCGACAGCGGCGATGGCCTGAGCCTCAGCCTCCAGCGCAACGATGGCGATGCGAGCATCGCGATTGTCCTCGGCGACGCAGATCCCCCCTGCCCGCTCGATCAGCCGCCGCTTCGCATCCGCCATCTCGCCATCGCCCAGCAGGATGACTGGCATCCCGCGCAGGTTCACGAAGATGGGAAGCTGGTTCACAGCCAGTCGGGCACGGTTTCCGCCGCCATGATCTCGGCAGGGCTGATGCGGTTGGCGACCACGGCATAGCGGTCGCCATCGACCAGCACCTCTGCGACGATGCCGCGGCTGTTATAACTGCTCGCCATGGTCGCGCCATAGGCTCCCGCGGTGCGGAAGATCGCCAGGTCGCCATCGCTGACGGTATCGATGTCGCGGCCCATGGCGAAGGTATCGCCGCTTTCGCACACCGGGCCAACGATGTTCGCCGTCATCCGGGTGCCATTTGGACGCACGGCCTCGAAATCATGCCAGGCATCGTAGAGCGCGGGTCGGGCAAGGTCGTTCATCGCGGCATCGACGACCACAAAGGGATCACGGATGCCTGGCTTGATACGGATCACGCGGGTGAGCAGAACCCCGGCATTTCCCGCGATCACGCGGCCCGGTTCAAACTGGATCACCGCGTCCCAGTCGCGTGTCACCCGGGCGACCAGCGCGCCATAATCGGCGGGCGATGGTGGTTCGGTCGCGGCCTGATAGGGCACGCCCAGGCCGCCGCCCAGATCGACATGGGTGATCGTGTGTCCCTGCTCACGCAAATGCGCGACCAGCTCGCCGATCTTGCCGAACGCGGCTTCGAGCGGATCGAGGCTGAGCAGCTGGCTGCCGATATGCACCGCGACCCCGCGCAGCGAGATGCCGGGAAGCTGCGACAGGCGCTGATAGATGCCGGGACCGACATGCAGGCCGACGCCGAACTTGTTGTCGGCCTTGCCGGTCGAGATCTTGGCATGCGTGCCCGCATCGACATCGGGATTGATGCGCAGCGTCGCCTGCGCGGTCAGCCCCATCGCGGCGGCGACCGCAGCGAGCATGCGGCCTTCCTCTTCGGATTCGATGTTGAACTGGCCGATGCCCTTGGCCAGCGCATGGCGCATCTCGGTCTCGGTCTTGCCGACGCCCGAAAACACGATGTCATGCGCGGCAATCCCTGCCGCCAGCGCGCGGTCGAGCTCGCCTGCAGAAACGACATCGGCGCCATAACCGCGTCCGGCCAGCACCTTGAGCACGGCCAGGTTCGGATTGGATTTTACCGCAAATGCCAGGTGCTTGCGTTCCACACCTGCCAGGCCTTCGCGAAACACATCGGCATGGCGCTCGAGCGTCGCGCGCGAATAGACATAGACGGGGGTGCCGACCTCTTCGGCAATGCGCGCCAGCGGAACGCGTTCGGCAAACAGCTCACCGTCTACCAGTGCGAAATGATCCATGAGGGGGACAGTCCTGTTATTCGGGAGGAAGGTCGAACGGATCGTCGACCCGCGCTTCGGACTTGCGGCGCAGCTCGACATTGCGCTCGGGCCGCGACTGGGTGCTCGGCTCGAGCAGCTCGTTGGGTCCGGCAGCACCGACAGCGCCATAAGCGGGAGGCACGGGTTTCATGCCCTTGACCGCGGTCAGCTTCTGCCGGCTGCCGCAGCCGGGCAGCGCGACCAGCGCGGTGAGCGCAGCAGCAGCGATCAGGGTTGCGGTACGCGGCATCGTCATTCTCCCGCCAGCGCGGCACGGGCGCGGGCCACCTGCTGCCTTACCTGATCGGGCGCGGTGCCGCCATAGCTGTTGCGGCTGGCGACCGAGGCATCGACCGACAGCGCGGGATAGACCGCCTCGGTAATGCGCGGGTCGATCGCCTGCAACTCGTCCAGCGCGAGCGCATCGAGCGCGACGCCCCTGCCCTCGGCCAGCTTGACCACCGCGCCGGTAATGTGATGCGCCTCGCGGAACGGGATGTCTGCCTGGCGCACCAGCCAGTCGGCAAGGTCGGTCGCGGTGGCAAAGCCGCGCTCGGTCGCCTTGCGCATCGCGGCGGTATCGAACCCGGTTTCGGCGACCATCCCGGTCATCGCGGCTAGGCTGAGCATCAGCAGGCCTTCGCATTCAAACACCGGCGGCTTGTCGTCCTGCATGTCCTTGGAATAGGCGAGCGGCAGGCCCTTCATCGTCACCATCAGCGCGGTCTGGCAGCCGATGATCCGCCCGGCATGGCCGCGCACCAGTTCCGCCGCATCGGGATTGCGCTTCTGCGGCATGATCGACGATCCGGTCGAGAAGCTGTCGGGCAGCTTGACGAAGCCATAAGGCTGGCTCGCCCAGATGATGAATTCCTCGGCCAGCCGCGACAGGTGCAGCGCGCATTGCGCGGCGGCATTGAGGTAATCGAGCGCGAAGTCGCGATCCGATACCGCGTCGAGCGAATTGGCGGTGGGCCGGTCGAAACCGAGCGCGCTGGCCGTGGCGTCGCGGTCGATTGGGAAGCCGGTTCCAGCGAGCGCTGCCGATCCCAGCGGACACTGGTTCATCCGCGCCCGTGCGCTAGCAAAACGGTCGCGATCGCGCGCGAACATCTCGTAATAGGCGAGCAGATGGTGGCCGAGCGTCACCGGCTGCGCGATCTGGAGATGCGTGAAGCCCGGCATGATCGCATCGACATGCTGTTCGGCGCGGTTGACAAGCGCCGTCTGCAGCGCCTTGAGCGCGGCATCGGCCGCATCGCACGCATCGCGCACCCAGAGGCGGAAATCGGTCGCAACCTGGTCGTTGCGCGAGCGCGCGGTATGCAGGCGCCCTGCCGCCGGGCCGATCAGCTCGGCGAGCCGCGCCTCGACATGCATGTGGATGTCCTCGAGCGCCCAATCCTCGGCGACGCCGTTCGCGGCATATTCCTCGGCAATCTGCTGGAGGCCTTGGGTAATCGCCTCTGCATCGGCGGCGGGGATGATCCCCTGAGCGTCCAGCATCGCGACATGCGCGAGCGATCCGTCAATATCCTGCCGCCACAGCGCCTTGTCGAACGGGATCGAAGCATTTATGGCCCGCATCACGTCGGATGGCCCGGCGGCGAAGCGTCCGCCCCACATGCTGTTGGAGTTGTTTCCCATGCCTATCGTCCATCTTTCGCGCCGCAGCCTCTGGCCGGTGGTGGCCCTGGCCGCTCTGGCAACTGGCGCGTGCGATAGGCAATCGCCCGCCGGGGAGCAACCCGCAGGCGCGGAAAAAACCGCAGAAAAGGCAGGCCCGGATGTGCCGCTCTCAGGCACGCTCGACATCTCGCAGCGGGGCAAGGCTGCGCCCGATGTCAGCTTCAAGGATCCCGACGGCAAGACGGTCACGCTCGCCGCGTTCAAGGGCAAGCCGGTGCTAGTCAACCTCTGGGCGACCTGGTGCGGGCCTTGCGTGGTCGAGATGCCGACGCTCGATGCCCTGGCCGCGCGCGAAAAGGACCGGCTGGTCGTGCTCACCGTGTCGCAGGACATGCAGGATCTCGACAAGATCGCCCCGTTCTTTGCCGAAAAGGGCTTCAAGAACCTGCAGCCCTATACCGACCAGGAAAACAATCTGGGCTTCAGCTATCAGACCGGCGTGATGCCGACGACAGTGCTTTATGATGCGCAAGGCAAGGAAGTCTGGCGGATGATCGGCGGGATGGACTGGAACGGCACCCGCGCGTCGGCGCTGATGGAAGAAACGCTCGCCGCCAAGGGCTGAGCGGTCCCTATCACATCAGGATCGGCGCAATCACGCGGCAGCGCTTGCGCGATGCCTCCTTCTTTGCGCGTGCAGGCACGGTCGCAACCCGCTTCTTGCCCACGCAATCCTCCTGCGCCGGAACGGCGCGGTCCAGATTGACGAACGACACTGGCAGCAGCGGCAGGGTGCTGCCCAGAATGACTGTCAGGATCAGGTGGCTCGACATGCGCGTGTGATGTCGCGCACAGCCTGACCAGTAGCTGAACGAAACCGGCTTCGTGGAATTTTGTCGAACAGCGTTGCTCTTGCGCAACGCATTGCCGACCATGGTGGGCGATGACAGGCTCGAACTGCCGACCCTCTCGGTGTAAACGAGATGCTCTACCAACTGAGCTAATCGCCCATGGTCGCTGGCAAGGTGCGTCCCCTGCCATTTTTGCATTCGGCTGGCAAGAGGCTTGGCGCTTTCCAATCTGCCAACCGCCCGCTATCGGCGCGGAACGGACAGCGGGTCCGACCTATTGGAGAATCACCTATGCGCCCATCCGGCCGCGCCCCCGACGAAATGCGTGCCATCAGCATCGAGACCGGCTTTACCAAGCATGCCGAGGGCAGCTGCCTGATCGGTTTCGGGGACACCCGCGTGCTGGTGACCGCGAGCATCGAGGAGCGCCTGCCGCCTTGGCTCAAGGGCAAGGGCGAAGGCTGGGTCACGGCGGAATATTCTATGCTGCCGCGCGCGACCCACACGCGCGGGCAGCGCGAGGCAGCGAAGGGCAAGCAATCGGGGCGGACCCAGGAAATCCAGCGGCTGATCGGCCGTTCGCTGCGCGCCGTCGTCGACCTCAAGAAGCTCGGCGAGCGTCAGATCACGGTCGATTGCGACGTCATTCAGGCCGATGGCGGCACGCGCACCGCGTCGATCTCGGGCGCGTGGGTGGCGCTGCGCCTCGCAGTCAACGGACTGATGGCGCAAGGCCTCATCAAGGACGACCCGATCACCGCCAAGGTCGCCGCGATCAGCTGCGGCATCCATCAGGGCACGCCGGTGCTGGACCTCGACTATATCGAGGATTCGAACGCCGATGCCGATGCCAATTTCGTGCTGATCGAGGGCGGCAATATCGCCGAAGCGCAGGCCACTGCCGAGGGCGCACCCTATGACGAGGAAGCTTTGCTGCGCCTGCTGCGCCTCGCCCGCATGGGCTGCGCGCAGATTTTCGAGGCGCAGGGCAAGGCGGTCGGTTGACGTCATGGCGGCACGCAGGCTCGAACCTGGCAGGCTGGTGATCGCCAGCCATAATCAGGGCAAGGTGCGCGAGATCCGCGCGCTGCTCGAACCGTTCGGCATCGAGCCGGTCTCGGCGGGCGATCTCGGCCTGCCCGAGCCCGAGGAAACAGGCACGACCTTCGCCGAGAACGCGCTGCTGAAAGCGCATGCTTCGGCCAAGGGGGCCAATTGCGTCGCGCTCGCCGATGACAGCGGGCTGTGCGTCGCGGCTCTAGGCGGCGCGCCGGGCGTCTACACCGCCGACTGGGCCGAGCGGCAATGGTTCGAGGGTGCGCCGGGGCGCGACTGGTACATGGCGATGGGCAAGGTCGAGGGACGCCTGTGCGAACTCGGCCCCCATGTCGATCGCAGCGCCTATTTCACCTGCACGCTGGCGCTCGCCTGGCCCGATGGACATTCGGAGCTATTCGAAGGTCAGGTCCACGGAGCGCTGACCTGGCCGCCGCGCGGCACGCTCGGCTTCGGTTACGATCCGGTCTTCGTCGCGAGCGGGTTCGATCAGACTTTCGCCGAGCTGGACCCTGCGCACAAGCACAGCATCAGTCACCGCGCCGATGCCTTTGCCAAGCTGGTCAAGGCCTGTCTTGATCACTGAACCCCTGACTGCGTCTCCGGTGGCGGATGACCGGGCGGAGCCGCTGGCGCTCTATATCCACTGGCCGTTCTGCGTCTCCAAATGCCCCTATTGCGATTTCAACAGCCATGTCCGCGAGAGCGTTGACATCGCTGAATGGCAGGCGGCCCTGCTCGCCGATCTCGCGCATGAAGCCGCGATCCTGCCGGGCCGTGCGCTTGGATCGATCTTTTTCGGCGGTGGCACGCCGTCGCTGATGCCGCCCGGCTTGGTCGAGGCGCTGATCGAGGCAGCCACCGGCCATTGGCCCGCCAGCGACAACATCGAGATCACGCTCGAGGCCAATCCTTCCTCGGTCGAGGCTGCGCGCTTCGCCGATCTCGCGCGCGCGGGGGTCAACCGCGTGTCACTGGGGTTGCAGGCGCTCGACGATGCGACGCTCGGCTTTCTGGGGCGAGCGCATGGTGTGGACGAGGGGGTGCGCGCGCTCGCTACCGCGCAGCAGCATTTCAGCCGCGTCTCGTTCGACCTGATCTATGCCCGGCCCGGCCAGACGCTCGGCCAATGGGAGGCCGAGCTCTCCCGGGCACTCAGCTTCGGCACCGGCCACCTTTCACTCTACCAGCTGACCATCGAGCCCGGCACGCGGTTCGAGACGCTGGTGCGGCGCGGCGAGCTGGTCCCCGCCGATGACGACCATTGCGCCGACCTGTTCGACCTGACCCGCAGCTTGACCAGCGCACACGGCCTTCCTGCCTATGAGATCAGTAACCATGCCCGGCCCGGCGAGCAGAGCCGCCACAATCTCACCTATTGGCGCTATGGCGACTATGCCGGGATCGGTCCCGGCGCGCATGGACGGCGCGGGAGCCTTGCAACCGAGCGGCACCGCAAGCCCGAAAACTATCTCGCCGCCGTCGCGCGCAACGGTCATGGCCTCTCGGTCGAACGCCCTCTGGACGCGGAAACCCGCGCGATGGAGGCGCTGCTGATGGGCCTGCGCCTGGCTGAGGGCGTCGATCTGGCCCGGATCGCCGCGCTGTCAGGCGTGGCTGAGGCTGCACTAATCGACCGGGCGGCTGCCGAAAAGCTGTCGGCACTGGGCCTCGCGCACATGACCGCTTCGCATCTGACCGTGACCGAGCGAGGCATGCCGCTGCTCGATGCCCTGCTCGCCGAACTGGTCGCGATTGAGCCGCCGCAAGCGCTCTGATAGCCTGACCGCATGACCGCGAACCCGCCCCCGCATCTGCTCGAACGCTGGCGGTCGCACCTTGCCGATAACCGCCGCCGCTCGCTGCACACCGTGCGCGCCTATGTCGCCACTGCCGAGCGGCTGGTCGATTTTCTGGGCGACCATTGGGGCGAGGCTGCGACCGACCGGCGCCTGGCCAGCGCGACCCCGGCAGACCTGCGCGCGTTCCTGGCGTCAAGACGCGGCGATGGTCTCACCAACCGCAGTACCGCGCGCGAACTGTCGGCGATCCGCGCCTTCCTGGCTTTTGCGGCGTACGAAGCGGGCAGCGAGAGCGCGCCACCGCGCCTCAAGGGGCCGAGGCTCAAGCGCTCGCTCCCCCGCCCGATCGCGCCCGATGACATCATGGCCCTGGGCGATACCATGGCCGCGCGCGATGCTCCTGCCTGGGTGCAGGCGCGCGACTGGGCAGTGCTGCTGCTGCTTTATGGCGCAGGACTGCGAATCAGCGAAGCGACGGGACTGAAGGCCGAGATCCTGCCGGTCGGCGAGACGCTGCGCATCATCGGCAAGGGCAACAAGCCACGCGTCGTACCGGTGCTGCCGCAACTGCGCGAGGCGATCGCGCATTATGCTGCCCTCGCCCCCTTTGCGCTCGAACGTGACCAGCCGCTGTTCCGGGGCACGCGCGGCGGGCCGCTCTCGCCAGCGCTCGTCCGCCGGGCGATGATGAACGCGCGCCGCCTGCTCGGCCTGCCCGAGGATGCGACACCGCACGCGCTGCGCCACAGTTTTGCGACGCATCTGCTCGCGGGCGGCGTTGACCTGCGCTCGCTGCAGGAACTGCTCGGCCATGCGAGCCTGTCATCGACCCAGATCTACACCCAGGTCGATGCCGCGCACCTGCTCGACGTGTACGAGAACGCGCATCCGCGCGCCTGATCGCGCTCAGTCCTGCTGGACGGGATCGGGATGCGGCCGCCAGAAGATCACGCGGATCACATAGACCAGAATGATGATGCCGATGACCGCGGTCGAGGCGGGGCCGGTATATTTGTCGATCTCCTCGAACCGCGCGCCCAGCTGATAGCCGATTCCGGCGAACACCACGTTCCACACACCGGCCCCGGCAAAGGTCCAGACCAGAAACTTGGTGCGGCTCATCTCGAATATCCCGGCGGGCAGCGAGATCAGCGTGCGCACCGTCGGGATCATGCGCGCGAAGAACATGGTGGCGCCGCCATAGCGGTGGAACAGCAGGGTGAAGCGATCGATCTCGTACCGGTCGAGCGTGAACCAGCGGCCCCAGCGCGCAACGAAATGATCCAGCCGCTTGAGCCCGAACGCGCGCCCGATAGCGTACCAGAAATAATTGCCCGCGACCGATCCGATGGTGCCGGCAAGGATCACTGCCCAAAGGTTCATGTTGCCCTTGCCTGCCTCGATCCCGGCCAGGCCCATGATCACCTCGGAAGGGATCGGCGGGAACACGTTTTCCAGCGCCATCAGGAACGCGACACCCCAATATCCGCCGCGCGCGACAAGATCGATGACGAAATCGCTCATGCCTTGTTCTCCAGCAGCGCCTCGATCGCGTCCCAGATCATGCCCGCAACATCGCTGTTGTTGAACGCGCTGATCGCGACGATGCCGGTCGGCGAGGTGACGTTGATCTCGGTCAGCCAGTGACCGCCGATCACATCGATACCCACGAACAGCAGCCCGCGTTCCTTGAGCTCTGGCCCCATGGCGTCGCAGATTTCCTGCTCGCGCTCGGTCAGCTCCGCCGCCTCGGCATAGCCGCCAACGGCCAGGTTGGAGCGGAATTCGCCCTCGCCCGGCTTGCGGTTGATCGCGCCCGCGACCTTGCCATCGACCAGCACGATGCGCTTGTCGCCTTGCGCGACCTCGGGAAGGAAAGGCTGGACCATGAACGGCTCGCGCCAGATCTGCCCAAACAGCTCGACCAGAGCGGAAAGGTTCGCTCCATCCTCGCCGATCAGGAACACCGCCTTGCCGCCATTGCCGTGCAGCGGCTTGACCACGATCGCGCCGTGCCTCGCCTGGAAGCGCTTCACCTCGTCGAGCGATCGGGTGATCAGCGTCGGCGGCATGAAGCGCTCGAAATCAAGCACATAGACCTTTTCGGGCGCATTGCGCACCGATGCGGGATCGTTCACCACAAGCGTGCGGCCCTTGAGCCGCTCGAGAATGTGGGTCGCAGTGATATAGCCGACATCAAAGGGCGGGTCCTGCCGCATGAGCACGACATCGACATCCTCGCCGAGATCGAGCCGCACCGGATCGCCAAAGCTGTAGTGATCGCCCGGCACGTTGCGCACCGTGACCGGGTGGGCGTGGCACGTGACCTGGCCCGCCTCGTAGCTCAGCGTCGCGACGTCATAATGATAGAGCGTATAGCCGCGCGCCTGTGCCGCCAGCATCAGCGCGAAGCTGCTGTCGCCCTTGATGTTGATGCCCGGCATCGGGTCCATCTGCACCGCGATTTTCATGGGGAAAAGCCTTTGTGTTGATCGATAACAGCGGCAGCGGCGGTCAGTCGCCCTGCCAGACGTGCGTCAGATGGCGCGGCCAGCGCCCCGGCGCAAGCAGGATCACGTCGATGCGTGCATCCTGGCCGTCGCGCACGAAGCGCGGCATCAGCGCCTCGGCGGCGGCAGCGACGCGGCGCAGGCGGTGATGATCGATCGCCTCGTCGAGCTCGCGCAGGCTGTGACGGTGCTTGACCTCGACAAAGGCGACGATGCGCCCGCGCTGCGCCACCAGATCGACCTCGCCAAAGGGGGTGCGCACGCGATGGGCAAGGATGCGCCAGCCCTTGAGCCGCAGCCACCAGGCCGCGAGCGTCTCGGCGCGCCGTCCTGCCGCCTCGGCCTGCTTGCGCCGCGCTTCAGCCATCGCGCTCGGCCATTATGCGCGCATACAGTGCCTTGCGATCGAGACCGAAGCGTTTTGCGACCTCGCCCGCGGCCTTGCCCGGCGGCATGGCGGCAAGCGCCAGTTTCAACGCGGCTTCGACCTCATCCTCGTCCGCCTCGACTCCATCCTCAAGCGGCGGGCCGACGACAATCACGATCTCGCCCCTGGGTGCCGCCTCGGCATAGCTCTCGGCCAGCTCGGCAAGCGTACCGGTGCGGGTCTCCTCGAATTTCTTGCTGATCTCGCGCACCACCGCCGCCTCACGGTTGCCGAGCCCGGCGTGCAGGGCCGCCAGGCATGCCGCAAGCCGCTTGGCGCTTTCGTAGAAGACCAGGGTCGCCGGGATCGCCGCCAGCGCGGCAATCTCGCGGTCGCGCGCCCCGGCCTTGTTGGGTAGGAAGCCATGAAAGTAAAATCTGTCGGTGGGCAGTCCCGCCAGGGTCAGCGCGACGATCACCGCAGACGGTCCCGGCACCGAATGGATCGCCACCCCCGCCGCACGCGCCTCGCGCACCAGCTTGTAGCCGGGATCGGAGATCAATGGCGTGCCCGCATCGCTGACCAGCGCGACAGGCCCTTGTAATGCCGCGGAAATCAGCCGCTCGCGATCAGACGCACGGGCATGGTCGTCATAACGTATGAGAGGGCGCTTGAAGCCGAGATGATGGAGCAGGCCGCCCGTGACCCGGCTGTCCTCGCACGCGATCAGATCGGCCTGTTCCAGCACCCTCCGGGCGCGTTCCGAAAGATCACCAAGGTTGCCGATTGGGGTCGCAACGATATACAGGCCGGGTTCGGGATCATGAATCACGCGGATGTTCATGGACCGGCAGGGCGGGAGCGACAAGCAGTGAAACAGTTTTATCGCAAATGGCAGGCCATCCTCATGCTGGTGCTGGGGTCGATGGCCTTGGCTGCGTGCCAGACCATGGTGCCCAAGACCGCCCCGCCGCCGACGCCCAGCCAGCAGCCGGACAAGCCGGTGACCAAGCCCGATGACGGCAAGATAACCGGCGTGCTGCCCACCGACGAAACGCGCCATCGCATCGCCCTTCTCCTGCCGCTTTCGGGCAAGGACGCCGCGGTCGGCAAGTCGATCGCCAATGCCACCACGCTCGCGCTGATGGACACCAAGGCCAGCAATATCCGCATCACCAGCTATGATACCGCGCTCGGCGCGCAGGCTGCCGCGCAGCGCGCGATCGCCGATGGCAACCGCCTGATCCTCGGCCCGCTGCTGGGCGACGACGTGGTCGCCATCGCCGCGGCCGCCAATGCCGCGCGCGTGCCGATCATCAGCTATTCGAACGATGTCGGCATCGCCGGCAACAACGTCTTCGTCATGGGATATGTGCCCGCCCAGTCGATCGACCGCGTCGTGCGCCATGCCCGCTCGCAGGGCATCACCCGCTTTGCCGCGCTCGTCCCCGCCGGCACCTATGGCCAGCGCGCCTCCTCGGCGATGCTCGCCTCGGTCAAGGCTGCGGGCGGCACCGTCGTGTCGATGCAGAGCTATGGCGCAGGCAATGCCGCGATTACCGCTGCGCTCAAGAAGATGCAGGGCGACACCGCCTATGAGGCGATCCTGATCGCCGATAGCGGCGCGGCCGCGATCCGCATCGTGCCGCTGATCCGCGCCAATGGCGGGACCGATGCGCGCATCCTGGGCACCGAATTGTGGAACACCGAACGCGCCCTGCCCTCGTCGGCCGCGATGCGCGGCGCGTGGTTCGCTAGCGTCTCGGACGGCCTGTACCGCCAATATGCCGCAAAATACCGCGCGCAATTCGGCACCGATCCCTTCCGCCTCTCGACGCTCGGCTATGACAGCGTGCTGCTCACCACCCGCATCGCCCGCGACTGGAAGCCCGGCACTCCCTTCCCGATGGACCGCCTGCGCGATCCCGGCGGCTTTATCGGCCTGGACGGCGCGTTCCGCTTCGGGCGCAACGGCGTGGCGGAGCGGCTGCTGGAAGTACAGCAGGTCGGCGCCGGCGTGCTGACGATCGCGTCCCCTGCGCCGAAGACGTTTGCGGATTGAGGCTTTCAATCTCTCGGTGCACACTGGCTCCTGGGTATTTTAACCAACCCGCGCGGTTTTTGGGTTATGCTAGGCCCTCAAAACGCCATTTGACCGCTCGGACAGATAACCTTCAATCTTCGGAATCCAAAATGCCTGTCCGGCTGACCTTTCAGATTCCTCTATGAATACCCCAGGAAGCTCACCTTTGTAATATGCGCACAAGTCCTCAAGACTGCGAATGGAGCTGAACAATTCCGTACCCTGGCTGATCAGGTTTTCGCGGAGGCTCGCTAAGCGGTCGCCATTTTCGCGCCCAATCACAAAATCCGCGGGCGCCTTATCCCCTGGAACTGGGTGGGTTGAATACAGACGTCGATCTAATATGGGAAAGTTGTCTTTCGTAGGCTTTCCAAACGAAGAAATGCCGGAATGGTATATTTTGAACTCGACGTAAAAATGACAGGAAGAGCGCGATCTATAAAGCTGCACACCAATCTGAAATTCACTGGTCTTTTTTCTGAAAATTTTTGACTGCAATGGAGCATCAATTTTTGCTGCCAGCTCAGACAGCCAATGCACAATTGGATCATCGGATTGCATAGCGATTTAGCGCAGCAGCAGATTTAGCTGCTTGGACAACGCGACATGCAATCGACGACCGCTCTTCTTTGACCAAAAACGCGCGCGGACATCGTGCAATTGGTCCTCGACCAACTGTTCGGTTTGGTCCGGGCCCCGATCAGCGTTGCGGGCGTGGATGTCGGTGATCATCTCGCGCGGAACCTGGCGATTGACGGCATCTTCGACAAAGCGCGAAAGGTCGCCGCGTTTCGCGCCCTTTCCGGCCAGCCAGGAACGAAGGGCGCTATCGGTCTCGCGTGAGACCGACAGGGTCCAGCGTGCGTGTTCGGCAGGCAAGGTGTTAGTGCGCTTGGGCATGCGGCTTTGCATACACCAAACGCGCGAGCGCAACAATGATACCGGGCCGAAGCGGGGGCGATTACCCGATCGACTGACCCGTCTTAGCCCAGTCGGCCATGAAGCCTTCGATGCCCTTGTCGGTCAGCACGTGCTTGAACAGGCCGCGGATCACGCTGGGTGGCATAGTGGCGACGTCCGCGCCGATGCGAGCGGATTCGAGCACGTGGATCGGGTGGCGGATCGAGGCGACGAGGATTTCGGTGTCGAAGGCATAGTTGTCGTAGATCAGGCGGATGTCTTCGATCAGCGACATGCCGTCGAAGCCGTTATCGTCATGACGGCCGACGAAGGGCGAGATGAAGGTCGCACCCGCCTTGGCCGCAAGCAGCGCCTGGTTGGCGGAGAAGCACAGGGTCACGTTGACCATCGTGCCGTCGTCGGTCAGCTTCTTGCAGGTCTTGAGGCCGTCGAGCGTCAGCGGCACCTTGATCGCGACATTGTCGGCGATCTTGCGCAGGATCTCGGCCTCTTTCATCATCGTCTCATGGTCGAGCGCGACGACCTCGGCCGAGACCGGACCTTCCACCAGCGCGCAGATTTCCTTCGTCACTTCCAGAAAGTCGCGGCCAGACTTGGCGATCAGCGACGGGTTGGTGGTGACGCCATCGAGCAGGCCGGTCGCGGCCAGATCGGCGATTTCGGCGGTGTCTGCGGTGTCGACGAAGAATTTCATGGGCTGGCTCCTCAGCAAGGGGGCGATTCTCGCTGGCCTATAGCGCGCGGGGGCGTGTGCGTTAACGGAAATCGGCCCGAGGGCGATCGTCGCCCATGCAAAAGGCCCGCCCCGCATGGTGCGGAGCGGGCCCTTATCTGTCCTGGTTCCGGCAGAACCGGAACGCAGCGGATCAGTAGCGATATTCGTCCTTCTTGAACGGACCGGTGACCGGCACGTCGATATAGGCGGCCTGTTCCTTGGTCAGTTCGGTCAGCTTCACGCCCAGCTTGGCGAGGTGCAGACGGGCGACCTTCTCGTCCAGATGCTTGGGCAGAACGTACACGTCGTTCTGGTACTTGTTTGCACCGCTGAACAGTTCGATCTGGGCGAGCACCTGGTTGGTGAAGCTGGCCGACATCACGAAGCTGGGATGGCCGGTGGCGTTGCCGAGGTTCAGCAGGCGGCCCTTGGACAGCATGATGATGCGCTTGCCATCGGGGAATTCGACCATGTCGACCTGCGGCTTGATCTCGGTCCACTTCATGTTCTCGAGCGCATTGACCTGGATCTCGTTATCGAAATGGCCAATGTTGCCGACAATCGCCATATCCTTCATCGCGCGCATGTGATCGAGCGTGATGACGTCCTTGTTGCCGGTGGTGGTGACGAAGATGTCGGCGGTCGACACGACGTCTTCCAGCGTCTGCACGGCAAAGCCGTCCATCGCCGCCTGCAGGGCGCAGATCGGGTCGATTTCGGTGACGATCACGCGCGCGCCGGCGCCCTGCAGCGAGGCTGCCGAACCCTTGCCGACGTCGCCATAGCCGCACACCACGGCGACCTTGCCGGCCATCATCACGTCGGTGCCGCGACGGATGCCGTCAACCAGCGATTCCTTGCAGCCGTACTTGTTGTCGAACTTCGACTTGGTGACGCTGTCGTTGACGTTGATCGCTGGGAACGGCAGCTTGCCCTTCTTGGCGAGGTCATACAGGCGGTGCACGCCGGTGGTGGTCTCTTCCGACACGCCCTTGATGTTCTGGACGGTCTTGGTGAGGTAGCCCGGGGTCTGGGCCAGGCGGCGCTTCAGGACCTTGACGAAGCACTCTTCTTCCTCGTTGGTCGGGGTGAACAGCTCTTCACCCGCTTCGACGCGCGCGCCCCACAGCGCATACATCGTGGCGTCGCCGCCATCGTCGAGGATCATGTTGCAGGTGGTGCCTTCCTCGGCGCCCCAGTCGAAGATGCGGTCAACATATTCCCAATATTCTTCCAGCGTCTCGCCCTTGATGGCGAACACGGGAATGCCCTGCGCGGCGATCGCGGCGGCGGCATGGTCCTGGGTCGAATAGATGTTGCAGGTGGCCCAGCGCACTTCGGCACCCAGCGCGACCAGCGTCTCGATCAGCACGGCGGTCTGGATGGTCATGTGCAGCGAGCCGGTGATCTTGGCGCCCTTGAGCGGCTGAGCGGCGCGATATTCTTCGCGGATCGCCATCAGGCCGGGCATTTCGGTTTCGGCGATCGCGATTTCCTTGCGGCCGAAATCGGCGAGCGAAAGGTCGGCAACGACATAATCGTTGCGGTCGAGGGTCGGGGCACTGGCCACGCTATATCTCCTGAATGTCTGTCCGAATGGCCAAGGGGGCGATCGGAAACTCCGGCTCCCATAGCCAGACTCGGCCTGACAGGCAAATATAAAGATTCCTTTATATGCCTGGAACAAGACCAACAATCGGGAATTGGGGCAGGCTCGGCGATGGGCTCTTGCAATGCGCTGGCGACGGGACAACATGCAGCCCGGTTCCAATATCCAGCAGGAGACGAATGCCATGATCAACGTCGGCGACACCATCCCCAACACCAAGCTCGTCCGCGCGACCGCCGATGGGCCGCAGCAGGTCGAGGCGAAGGATTTCTTTGCGGGCAAGACCGTCGCGCTGTTCTCGGTCCCCGGTGCGTTCACGCCGACCTGTTCGGCCCGTCACCTTCCCGGCTTTGTCGAAAAGGCCGATGCGCTCAAGGCCAAGGGCGTCGACGAGATCGCCTGCACCGCCGTCAACGATGCGTTCGTGATGGGTGCCTGGGGCAAGTCCGCCAATGCCGACTCGATCGCGATGCTTGCGGACGGCAATGGCGATTTCGTCGAGGCTCTGGGCCTCACCATGGACGGCACCGGTTTCGGCATGGGCAAGCGCGGCCAGCGGTTCGCCATGGTCGTCAAGGACGGTGTGGTGGACAAGCTGTTCGTCGAAGAGCCGGGCGACTTCAAGGTCAGCAGCGCGGACTACATGCTCGAGCAGCTTTGAACTTCGCTCAACGCCCTCTCCCCTCGCGGGGAGAGAGCTGTTCGGGCCTCAATAGCCCATCAGACCCATCACTTCCTTGCGCGAGCGATGGTCATCCAGGAAGCAGCCAAGAAGGCGACTGGTGATCATGCCGACGCCGGGCGTGCGCACGCCGCGCGCGGTCATGCAGCTGTGGCTCGCCTCGATTACCACCGCCACGCCATGCGGCTGCAAATGCTCCCAGATGCAGGCGGCGACCTCAGCTGTCAGACGCTCCTGTACCTGCAGACGCCGTGCATAGCCGTGCAGCACGCGCGCCAGCTTGGAAATGCCGACCACGCGATCCCTGGGCATATAGGCGATCGACGCCTTGCCGATGATCGGCGCCATATGGTGTTCGCAATGCGACTGGAACGGAATGTCCTTGAGCAGCACCAGCTCGTCATAACCGCCGACTTCCTCGAACGTGCGGCTGAGATGCACGCTGGGATCGTCGCCATAGCCCGAGCAATATTCCTTCCAGGCGCGCGCGACGCGCAGCGGTGTATCACGCAAGCCCTCGCGCTCGGGATCGTCGCCGGTCCAGCGCAGCAAAGTTACGATCGCCTGCTGCACGTCCTGGGGAACGGGGATCTTGCCCTTTTCCGACAGATCGACGTCATCGTCGGCATCATGGTACAGCATCAGGAAATCCCCCTTCATCTTGAACTTCCGGGTCAGATAGGGAGCGCGCCATCGCACTACAACCTTGCATGGCCAAATGCGGAGGCTTGCGCGCAGCATCCTGAACGTGATCGCGGAACATTCTCCGCATTTGCGGGTTGCGCCAGATGAGTTGCAAAAAACAAACATATATTAGTTGTTAATTGCAACTTTTTTCTCTGGACCTTCCGCTACGTTTCCGCCACGATGTTGCGGTGCAATATCAAAATCCGGAGTCACTGATGCGCGTCCCCCCCAGATGCGCGCTCTTCGTTGCAGCCCTCGCGCTGCTCGTCAGCGCTTGTTCGTCCGAGCCGCCCCCGCCGCCTCCCCCGCCCGCAGCGACCGTCGCCGTGCCCCTGCAGCGCGAGGTGGTCGATTGGGACGAATATATCGGTCGCTTCACCGCAGACGAGGACGTTCAGCTGGTCGCCCGCGTTTCCGGGCCGATCTCGCGCGTCGCATTTCGCGATGGTGGCGATGTCGGCAAGGGACAGTTGCTGTTCGTGATCGATCAGCGGCCATTCCGCGCTGCGCTGGCCGAAGCCGAGGCGAGCGTCGCCAGCGCGCGTGCCGCTCTCGCCAATGCCCGGGCGCAGGCCACGCGGGGTCGCGAGCTTGTCGGCTTCGATGCCATCAGCAGGGAAGAAGCCGATACGCTCGCCGCCAATCTGCGCAGCGCGCAGGCATCATTGGCCGCTGCACAGGCGCGGCGGCAGCAGGCCCAGCTCGATCTTTCCTTTACCGAAGTGCGCGCTCCCATCTCGGGCCGCACCTCGAACCGGATGGTCGATGTCGGCGATTTCGTCACCGCCGGGCAGACCGAGCTGACCCGCATCGTCCGCATCAACCCGATCCGTTTCAGCTTCGATGGCGCCGAGGCCTTCTATCTCAAATATATCCGCCAGGATGCGGGCGGGGAGCGGCGCAGTTCGCGCTATGCGCCCAATCCGGTCGAGATCCAGCTCGCCGACGAGCCGACGTTCCGCTGGCGCGGCCGCATGGCTTTCCTCAACAACGGCATCAGCCCCGATACCGGCACGATCACCGCCTATGCGATGGTCGACAATCCCAACGGTTTCCTCGTCCCCGGCATGTTCGGGCGCGCGCGGCTGCTGGGGTCGGGCACGTACAAGGCGATGCTCGTGCCCGACGAGGCGATCATCACCGATCAGACACGCAAGCTGGTCTTCGTTCTGGGCAAGGACAACAAGGTTGCGCCTCGTCCGGTCCAGACCGGACCGATGGTGGAAGGGCTGCGCGTGATCCGCGAAGGGATCGCGCCGACCGAGCGGATCGTCATCGACGGCCTCACCCGAATGCAGCCAGGCATGGTGGTGACCCCGCGCAAGGGCCAGATCAAGGCCCGCGCCAAGGATGACGCACCGATCGCGCAGCCCATTTCCACCCCCGCCCCCGCCCAGGCAACGGCGAGCTAAGCCATGCGCATCGCCCATTTCTGCATCGACCGCCCGATCTTCGCGGCGGTCCTGTCGATCCTGATCGTCATCTTCGGCGTGGTCGCCTATCCGACGCTGCCGGTATCGCAATATCCCGAGATCGCGCCGCCCACGGTGGTGGTGAGCGCGAGCTTCCCCGGCGCCAGCGCCGAAACCATTGCCGACGTCGTCGCCGCGCCGCTGGAGGAGTCGATCAACGGCGTCGAGGACATGCTGTACATGTCCTCGTCATCGACCGGTGATGGCAACCTGGCGATCACCGTCACCTTCGCCCAGGGTACCGATGTCGACCAGGCGCAGGTGCTGGTGCAGAACCGCGTCAGCAGCGCCGAACCGCGCCTGCCGCAGGAGGTGCGCCAGATCGGCGTGACGGTGCGCAAGAACTCGCCCGATCTGCTGATGGTCGCGAATTTCTTCTCGCCCGATGGCTCGCTGACCCAGCCCTATATCAGCAACTATGCGACGCTGCAGATCATCGACCGCATCTCGCGCATCGAGGGGGTCGGCTCGGCCAGGCTGTTCGGCGGGCGCGATTACAACATGCGCGTGTGGATCGACCCCGAACTGGCGGCCAGCCGCAACCTCACCGTGGACGAGATCGTCGGCAAGATCCGCGCGCAGAACGCGCAGGTATCGGCAGGCTCGATCGGCCAGCCACCGTTCAACAGCGGTGGCACCGCGTTCCAGCTGGGCGTGCAGACCCAGGGACGGCTGAGCACGCCCGAGGAGTTCGGCCAGATCGTCATCAAGCGCGACGGCCTGGCGCTCACGCGGCTTGCCGATGTGGCCCGCATTGAACTGGGCGCGCAGGATTACAGCGTCAACGCCTTTGCCAGCGGCAAGCCAACGGTGGCGCTCGCCATCTCGCAGTTGCCCGGGTCGAACGCGCTGACGGTCGCCAAGGCGGTCGAGGACGAGCTCAAGCGCGCCGAAGGCAATTTCCCGCCGGGCATGGCGTACAGCATCCCGTATAACCCGACCAGCTATGTCGAAGCGTCGATTGCGGCAGTGCAGGACACGTTGGTCGAGGCGATCATCCTCGTTGCCATCGTCGTGCTGTTGTTCCTGCAGAGCTGGCGCGCGGCGATCATCCCGATCATCGCCATCCCGATTGCGCTCGCGGGCGCGATTGCGGTGCTGGCGGCTTTGGGCTTCTCGCTCAACAGTCTCTCGCTGTTCGGCATGGTGCTGGCTATCGGCATCGTCGTCGACGACGCAATCGTGGTGGTCGAAAATGTCGAGCGCCTGATGGAGGAAGAGGGGCTGAGCCCGCTCGAAGCGGCGCACAAGACGATGGACGAGGTATCGGGCGCGCTGATCGCGATCGCGCTGGTGCTGTGTGGCGTGTTCATCCCGACCGCGTTCATCCCCGGCATTTCGGGCGCCTTCTACCAGCAGTTCGCTGTCACCATTGCGGGTGCGACGGCTTTCTCGGCATTCGTGTCGCTGACGCTGTCGCCGGCGCTCGCCGCGCTGCTGCTGCGTCCGCGCAGCCATGAGGACAAGGACATTCCGGCGGGCTGGCGTGGATGGGGCGCGCGCTTTGCACGCGGCTTCAACCGTGGTTTCGCCAAGCTTTCGGAGCGCTATGGCCGCCTCACCGCGCGCACGATCCGCAGCCTGATGTTCATGGGAATTGCCTATCTTGCGCTGATCGCGGTGGCGGGATGGCGCTTTGCCGCCACCCCTGCGGGCTTCATTCCGGCGCAGGATCAGGGCTATCTGATCGGCGTGGTGCAGATGCCGCCTGGCGCCTCGCTCCAGCGCACCACCGCGACGCTCGAGGAAGCGCAGGCGCTCGCGCTCAAGAACCCCAATGTCGTCAGCACCATCGCCTTTGCTGGCTTTGACGGCGCGACCTTCACCAATGCTCCCAATGCCGGCGCGATCTTCATCACGCTGAAGCCGGCGGGCACGCGCATCGGCGCGACCGAGGTCGCAGGCGAGCTGTTCGGTGCGATGGCACAGATCACCGCAGGCAACATCCTGGTGATCGCCCCGCCCCCGGTCTCCGGCCTGGGTACCGGCGGCGGCTTCAAGATGATCATTGAGGATCGCGGCAATGCCGGCTTGCAGGCCCTGGAAGGGGCGGCCTTCGCCATGATGGGCGGGGCCAACCAGACCGAGGGCATTGCCGGCGCGTTCACCACCTTCAACACCCGCACGCCGCGGCTGTTCGCGGACATCGACCGCGCGCGCGCCGAGCAGCTGGGCGTTCCGGTGGAGAATATCTTCTCGACGCTCGGCACCTATCTGGGCTCGAGCTATATCAACGACTTCAATTTCCTCGGCCGCACCTTCCGGGTGACCGCCCAGGCCGATGCCCCGTATCGCGACGATGTCTCGGATATCGGACGGCTGCGTACGCGCTCGTCCACGGGGCAGATGGTCCCGCTCGATGCGGTGATGAGCCTGCGCAACGATTCGGGGGCCTATCGCGTGGTGCGCTACAATCTGTACCGTGCGGCAGAGCTGCAGGGCGACACCCTGCCCGGCTATTCGAGCGGCCAATCGCTCGATGCGATGGAGAAGCTGGCGCAGCGCGTGCTACCCCAGGGCTTCGATTATGAATGGACCGAAATCGCGTATCAGCAGCGCGCAGCCGGAAGCACCGGTACCCTGGTGTTCGCGCTGGGCGTGATCTTCGTCTTCCTGCTGCTCGCCGCGCAATATGAGAGCCTGGTGCTGCCGCTGGCGGTGATCCTGATCGTGCCGATGTGCCTGCTGGCCGCCATTCTGGGCGTGAACCTGATGGGGCGCGACAACAACATCCTGACGCAGATCGGACTGGTCGTGCTGATCGGTCTCGCGGCCAAGAATGCGATCCTGATCGTCGAGTTCGCCAAGCATAACGAGGATCACGGCCAGTCGGTGCTCGAGGCGGCGCGCCATGCCGCTGCCCAGCGCCTCCGCCCGATCCTGATGACGTCGCTCGCCTTCATCCTGGGCGTGCTGCCGCTGGTGATCTCGTCGGGTCCGGGCGCGGAAATGCGCCAGGCGCTGGGGATCGCGGTGTTCTTCGGCATGATCGGCGTGACCATTTTCGGCCTGCTGTTCACCCCCGCCTTCTATGTGATGGTGCGGACGCTCGAGGAGCGGATCAAGGCGTGGTCGCGCCGCCGCCGCAAGGATGATCCGCCCCCGCCCGCCCCAAGCCAGCCCGTTCTGGAGGGCAACCAGCCATGACCCTGAAATTCCGTCTGCTCGCCGCCGCAGCCCTCAGCGCCACGCTCGCTGCGTGCACCGTCGGCCCCGATTTCGAGCGACCGACCACGCCGGCCAGCGCTGCGCAGGGCTTTGCCGAAGGCACCGATCCGCGCTTTGCCGCCACGCCGCTGCCCGATGGCTGGTGGAGGCTCTATCAGGACCCGGCACTCGATGCGCTGGTCAGGAAGGCGCTCGAGCGCAATACCGATGTGCGCGAGGCCAGCGCCAATCTGCGCCGTGCCCGCGCGCTGATCCGCGAGGCCCGCGGACGGCTGTTCCCCAGCCTGAGCACGAGCGCGTCGGCCAATACCAACCAGGTCGGCACCGGGCAGAATGCCGGAGTGGGCTTTGCCCCGCCCGAGCCGCTGACCTTCGATTTCTATCAGCTCGGCAGCGATGCCTCCTATGAGATCGACCTGTTCGGCGGAGTCCGGCGCTCGGTCGAGGCGACGCGCGGCGATGCGCTGGCCGCAGCAGCCGATCTCGATGCCGCGCGGGTCAGCGTGGCAGCCGAGGTCGCGCGCAACTATGCCCTGGCCTGCTCGAGTCGCTTGCAGGCCGACATCGCCCGAGAATCGCTCGCCACGCAGCAGCGGACGCTCGACCTCAACCAGCGGCTTTTCGCCGCAGGCCGCGGACAGCGGCGCGATGTTGCCAATGCCGAACTGCTCGTCGCCCAGGCCCAGGCCCAGGTGCCGCAGTTCGAGGCGGAACAGCGAGCGGCGCTTTATGCGCTTGCCACGCTGACTGGCGATACGCCGGCCAGTATAGACGCAGCCGCAGCGGCCTGTACCACGCCGCCACGGCTCGACAACGCAATCCCGATCGGCGACGGCGCAGCGCTGCTCGCACGGCGTCCCGACGTCCGCGCGGCCGAAGCCAGGCTGGCGGCAGATACGGCGAGGGTCGGCGTGGCGACCGCCGCGCTCTATCCCTCGATCCGGCTGGCCGGCTCGCTGACCATTGGCGGAACCAGCCCGAGCGCGCTCGGAGAATCGAACAATATCGGCTTCAGCCTGGGCCCGTTGATCTCATGGTCGCTGCCGATCGACGGCGCGGCACGCGCACGGGTCAATGCGGCCTCGGCTCAGGCCGATGCCCGATTGGCGGCCTTTGATGGTGCGGTGCTCACCGCGCTGCAGGAGACCGAACAGGCGCTCGCGCGGCTCAAGGCCGCCATCGAGCAGGAAGCCAGCCTGCGCGATGCGGCCAAGGCTGCCGAGGAGGTCGCACGGATCACGCGAATTCGCTTCAGGGCGGGTCGCGACAATGCGCTGCAACTGCTGGAGGTAGAACGCAATCTGCTTGCGGCGCGCGCTTCCAGCGGATCGGCCGCGGCGGCCCGGGCAGAAGCGGAGGTCTCGCTGTTCCGAGCCCTGGGTGGCGGCTGGGAAAATGCGCCGGCGGTGCAGGAAGTCAGCGCTACGAAACGGGATTGATGCCGGCGATCAGTTCCGCAGCCGCTCGATCGCCTGGGCCAGCGCGACATAGAGCTTGCCGGTTTCCGACGACAGCAGCGTGACCCCCATCACGCCGCCGTCGCGGGTCGACAGCACGGTGCGCAGCATGCTTTCGAAATCGTGGATATAGCGGTTCACCAGCTCGAAAAATTCGGGGTCGTTCTCATAGGCGGACGCGATGTCTTTCGCCTCGCCATTGTCGATCAGTCGCACTGCACGCCGCGTGAACACGCCGCGATCGCCGCGCAGATAGGCCGACCAGGCCGTATCGCTGACCTCGGCAGAGAGGATCTTGTCGACATCGATCGCGGTCGAATTGAGCGATTCGGTCAGCAGCGCCAGCCGCCGCGCGAAATCATTGTCGGTGCGCTCTTCGGCCAGTTCGCGCGCATCAGCAACCCGGCGCTCGAGATGGGTGGCAAGATCGTCGACCCGTGCCAGCTGATCCCTGAGGTGCAGGCTGGCATCGCTGGTAGCGCCGACCGCACGGTTGATCGCGCTCTCAAGCTTGCCGACCAGCTCTTCCGCCTTGCCGCGCAGCACCTTTTCGAGCGCTGCGGCACTGTCCTGACCCAGCTTGTCGGTCGCGCCTGCAATTGCGCGATCCATGGCCCTGCGCGCCTCGTCGGCAGCCGCCTGCGCCTCGCGATGGACATCGCGCATCGTCTCGACCAACTTGATCGCCGATGTCTCGTTAAGCTGGTCGATATCGTCGCGCGCCGCGCGCATCGCCGCGACAAGGGCGCCGATATCCTCGGCCCGCTCGCGCCATCCTGACTCGCTGCTGCCCGCCAGCCTGGCGATCTCCGCCGATTGTTCTGCGATGCGCTGCTCGAAATTGCCGAGGATCGAGCCCAGCCGGATCATCTCGTCATCGACCTGCGAAACATGCGCGCGCAGGCTGGCGACGCCCTGTTCGCTCGTGCCGGTCTTGCGATCGAGTTCCTCCAGGGCAGCGGGGATCGTCACTTCGGCCTGCCGCTCGATCGACTCGAGCAGCGTGCGCACGCGCTGCGACTTGCTATCGAAAATCTCGGCATGTCCGCTGCCTGCAGCCAGTTTCTCGGACAGGCTCGCAACATTGGCATCAAGCGCCGACAGGGCAAAGGCCAGACGCGCGAGCGCCTCGCTGCTCTGCTCGTCCATCGCCTGCAGGCGGCGCTCGGCATTGCCGATCTGCGCATCGGCGGCGGCAATGATCTGGCGGATCGTGGCTTCGCTCTCGCCGGCTGAAGTTGCCAGCGTGCCTAGCGTCAGCTCCAGATCCCCAGCAGCGGCACGCATGTCCTGGCGACTGCGCGCGGCGCGCTCGGCCATCGCTTCGGCCAGGGTAGCGAGCGAACGTTCGAGCTCCGTGACATGAGCCTGCAGCTGTTCCGTCTGGATCTCTGCCGTCCGATCGAGATTGCTGCGCGTGTTCGCCAGGCGGCTGGCGACGGTCTCGATCGCGCGGTCCATCTGCTCGCTTGCCTCGGCAACATGGCCGGTGAGCGCGGCACCGCTGGTCTCGACCGACTGGGCAAGCCTGGCCGTCGCGGCATGCGTTTCCTGCACCAGAGTGCCGATCTGGGCGCTGGCGGCCTGGCCGAATTCGTTCAGTTTCTGGAACGCGGCGATCATGCTTTCGACCTGGCCTTGCGCCGTGCGCCCGGCATTGCCGATCTGATTGGTCACATCCTTGGCTGAATTGGCGATGACCGGCAGGTGGTTGCGCAGCTTTTCCATATTGCCCTGTGCGGCTGCGCTGACCTCGCCGATCGCGCGCATTCCGGTGTCGCTGGCCTGGATGGTCGCGCGCAGTTCCTCGGCAAAGCTGCGCAGCCGGTCGCTCGAAACCCGCCCGAGCGACTCAAGCTCGAGGCTCTGATTGGCAAGGAACTCGCGCGCCAGCGACAGCTCGGCATTGACGTGTGCCAGCCGGGTTTCGAGCAGGCTGCTCTCCGCCCGCAACGACCCGGCAAGCTGCGCGAAACGGCGCGCTTCGCTGTGGCTGTTGCGCTGCATGACCAGATAGAGCGCGGCGATCAGTGCCACCGGCATTGCCCATTGTGCGATCGCCTGCATCGCCAGTTCGGGGGTCATCATCGCCAGCCACATCGGCAGCGACGCCCAGACGAACGCCGCCGTCCAGGCAACGCCCAGCGCCAGCGCGGCCCAGCCCCAGCGTCCGATCACCGGCGCGGCCGCAGGCACCTCCTCGTCGCTGGCCCAGGGCGCGTGCGAATCGCTCGGCTCTTCGGCTCCCGCACGCACCAAATTGGCCGGTGCCGCCATGTCCGGAACCGGCTCCTGCGCCGCAGGATTTTCCTCGCTGCGGCCATGCCGCAGGTCGATGATCTTCTTCCCCTCACCCATGCCGACATGCTTAACAGATTTTGCCCGGCCAGAAACTGAAAGTTAAGGCGGTTGGTCTATTCCGATGCCCCATGGCATATGAATCCGGAGCTTTGAACGCGGCGCTGGCCGCCGCTGTCGGCAGCGATCCCGATCTGGTCGCCGAGCTGCGCGGGGCCTTTATCGAGAGCGCCGCGCGGCAGATCGACCTTCTGGGCCGCGCGCGGTGTGACGCCAACTGGCATTTCGCGGCGCTTCGCCTCAAGAGCCTGGCCGCCAGTTTCGGTGTACAGGGCATTGTCGATCTTGCCGACCAGGCGCTCGAGGGCGCCCCGGGCGATCCCGTGGTCCTGCGCGAACTCGCCGCCGCGATGCGCGACTTCGGCGAGATACCTGCCGCCGACCTGTAAACTTGCGCATTGCATCCTCGGCTGCGCCGCAGCCGGTTGGCATCCCCGTGCCCAACCGATAAGAGGGCCGCTCCCGTTCATATGGAGCTCCATGACGTGCGTACCGCACTGATATCGCTGACCGAAACCGTGCCCGGCAGCACCGCACTGCGCGGTGCGCTGCCGCTGGCGCACGGGCGGCTGGCGATGCTGCATATCGATCTGGCGGTCCAGGCGGGCGCTGGCGAAATCCTGTGCCTCGTCGGCACGGTCGACGATCGCATCCGCGAAATCGAGGGCTATGCCGCTCAGCGCGGACTCGCGTTTCACCTGGTGCGATCGGTTGCCGATATCAGCGTGCGGCTCGCCAGCGAGGACGAGCTGCTGGTGATCGCGGATGGCCTGTATGTCGCTCCTGCCGACATGGACAGGCTCGCCCGCGAGACCGGCACGTTCGTCGCCAGTTTCGCCCCCGGTGACGGCGCACGCGTACTGATCGAACGGTTTGAGCGGATCGATATCAACCATGTCTGGGCGGGGCTCGCCTGCGTCCGCGCGCGTGACCTGGTCGAGGCGCGCGAACTTCCCGAAGATTGGAGCATCCAGTCGGCGCTGCTGCGCCTGGCGGTGCAGCGCGGCTATCGGCGTGAGGTGCTGCCGTTCTCTCTGGCCGAAGCCGGGCGGATCGCGATCGTGCGCGAAGCGGGAGAAGCCGAAATTCTCGCCCTGCAGGAGCTGGCCGGAGCATCGGGAGGGCTGGGCGGCAAGGTCGTCCAGACCGGCGCGATGGCCTCGCTGGCAAGGCGCGTCTGGTCGACCGGATGGAGCCGCCCGGCGCTCAGGCTCGCAGGCATCGGCCTGCCCGTGATCGGCATCGGTATGGCAGGCGCGGGATGGGGCATGGCGGCGCTCGCCATGCTCGTGACGGGGCGCGCGGCGGGCCATGTCGCCAACCGGCTGTTCGGGCGCTTTGTCGGCAGTCTGACAAGGCCTGTCGAACAGATCGCGCGCGACGTTGCGTTCGCGATCGCCTTCATCATCGTCACGGTGCTCAGCGTGGCTGCGTCGGACCGGCTGTCCGGCCTGTTCGCAGCGTTGCTGCTGCCGGGCCTTGCCACCGTGCTGAGCCGGGTGCCGGGACCGCTGCCGCAGCTCTGGCGCAGGCTTGCGGGATCACCCAGCCTGGTCGCCCTGGCGGCCATGGTTGCGTTGCCGCTCGGCCTGCTGATGCCGATGCTGATGCTGTGGAATCTCGCGCTGACGGGGCTTTTGCTGTGGCAGACGCACCGCGCGCCGCTTGCAGCGGACAAGGCCTGAACCCATATCGATGGCAGGGCGCTTATCCTTTCAACTAACAGCATTTTAACCAGCCATTGGTAGGGCAAGGCGATGAGTACCGACATGGCCCCCGCACGCCCGACCTTACGGGACGTAGGCGCGCTGCTGCGCCAGGCCGACGTTCAGGCCCGGCAGGCCATGGCGGTCCCCGCGTTGGTGCGCCATCAATTGCTCCCCGAACAGTCCCAGGCGCTGCGCGAGGACGACCTCAGCCTGACCGGCGGCTTTGTCGAATCGCTGGCCGTGCAGCTCGCCGAGGCACTCACCGGCTCGGCCGAGCTGGGTCCGGACATCGCGCGCCATGCGGTGCTGGCGCATGCCCCGACCACGCGGCTGCTGTTTGCCCGCGCCATCGAGGCGCGGCTGTGCCGCCAGTCCTCGCTGGTCGGCCATCGAACACCCGAATTGCCTCCACGTGTCGAAGCCCAAGTGGGCGATGCCCAGGACGAGCTTGCCGAAGCCGCGATGGCGCTGATCATCGCGCAGAGCCGGTTTCTGAGCCGCGCGCAGGCGTTCGCGATCGACACCGACGAGCTGCCCCCCGAGACGCTGCACGGCCTGGTGCGAAGCTGCCTCGCCTATCTGCAGGAACGCCCGGACAGCGACCCACTGGAGCTGAACCGGGCGGCTGCAGCATTTCTGCAAGGCTTTGACGAACGTCGCGGACGCCCGCACCGGCTGATGCGGTTCTGCCATCTGTTCGAACTGCCCCGCAGCGCAGAGGCCTGGTCGCTCGCCGAAAATGGCGCGAGCCTGACCGTCGCGATGCTCGAGCGGACGAGCGGGCTGCCTGCCGATCTTCTGTTCGACATGCTGCGCGATGCCGATCTCGCGCGGCTGGCCGTGGTCTTGCGCGCCTGTGGCCTGGAGACCGATGTCGCCGCCGGGCTGCTGCAGGGGCTGGCTGCCCTTGCCTCCTTGCGACCTGACGCCTTGCCGCCCGCCGCAGACCTGCGCGCGCTTGTTCCGGAGGATGCTGCCCGGCTTGTCGCAGGCTGGCGCAATCTCGATCCGCTGGCGCATCCGGGAGCCCTGTGGTGATCGCTCGCGCCAATCCTTCTGAGGCAGCCTCGGCAAGCGCCATGGCCGATCATCCGCACGTCGTGAAGATCGATCGCGACGGGCGGCTGTTGCATGCCGATGCCCGGGTGGCGGAGCTGCACCATGCGCTCGGTGGTGCAGAGGGCGAGGTTCTGGCCATTCCCGCGCTGCTCGATCTGGCACGCCACGCGATGCGCCTCGGCATGCGCCTGTCGCGACCGTTGACGATTGTAGGCCCGAAGGAGTCAGTCGACCTGTGGTGCGACTGCGAGCCGGGCGCGCAAGGGATCGATCTCCGGATCAGCCAGTGGCGAGAAAGACCGCTCCCCGAAGCCGAAACTGCCGCCCCACTGCCCATCTTCGTGCCTTCTTCCGAGACGAGCGTGGATATCCGCGTCGATCCGCTCGGCCGCATCCTGCATGTGCAGGATATGGTGATGCTGCCGGCTGACTGGGATGCCGAGCGCGTCACGTTGAAGCCCGTGGGCGCGCTGATCGCGACCGAGGATGGCGCGCCGCTCGTGCTGGCGGACTGCCACAACGGCGTGCGCGTCCGCCTGATCGGCGACCCCCGGTGCTGGACCCTGTATCGCACGCGCAGCGATGCCGGCGCCGGATGGAACCTGCTGCTGACCGAAGCGCCCGCCGCACCCGAGCCGCAAGCCGCCCCTTCCCCACCGCCGCTTTTCGATGGCGAACGCCTTGCGCATATGTTCGGCAGCCAGATCGGCCCGGCGCTGCGCCAGCCGATCGGACGGATCATTGCCAATGCGGAGACCATCGGCGGTCGGCTCGAGGGACCGTTGCGTTCGGATTATGCCGGCTATGCTGGCGATATTGCATCAGCCGGACGACACCTGCTGGCGCTGATCGACGATCTGGCGGAACTGGAAGCGATCGAAGCCAGCGGCTTCAGCGCTGCGAGCGAACCGGTCGATCTTGCCGATCTCGCCCGGCGCGCAGCGGGGCTTCTCGCGCTCAAGGCCGCCGACCGCTCGATCCGAATCGACAAGCCTGCCGAGGACGAGAGCCTGGCTGCGACCGGCGAGTTCCGGCGTGTGCTTCAGGTCCTGCTCAATCTGCTAGGCAATGCCATCAATTACGCGCCCGATGGATCGATGATCTGGCTGCGGCTCGACGAGGGCCCGGATTGGGCCAGCGTGACCGTTGCCGATCAGGGACCCGGGCTTTCGGAAGAGGATCAGCAGCGGCTGTTCAACAAATGGGAGCGGCTCGGCCGCAGCGGCGACGGCGGCAGTGGCCTCGGCCTGTACATCTCGCGGCGGCTAGCGCTCGCGATGCAGGGCGATCTGACAGTGGAAAGCGCGCCCGGCCAGGGGGCGCGCTTTACCCTGGTGTTACCGAAGATCTAGGGCGCGCGACACGAGCCGCACCCCGGTTCATTTGGGCATAACGGGCGCCTGTGCACAGCGCTTGCGGTCGCCAGCGTTGCAGGCGGCAACATCGGCTTCCCACTGCGCGTAGATGGCGTCGTAAAGCTTCTTCACCTCGGCATATTCGGACTCGGCGCGCGCACGCGAATCGACCGTGTTCTCGTAAAGCTTCATCTGGTTTTCATAGCTGGAGCGACGCGCCTCATAGTTGGCGAGATTGGCGGCATTCTGCGCGAGCTGTGCATTCGACGCTTGCACCTGTGCTGCATTGGCCGCTTCGCGCTCCGCCTGTTCCTCGGGCGTGCTCGGATTGCGGGTGACGGCCGACGGTTCCATGGATCCGTTATCGGGCTCAGCGGCGGCGGGGGCACTGGCCTGCTGTGCGGAAACGGGCATGGCGAGCGCCGAAGCAGTCAAAGCGATGGCCAGCGAGGCGCGGCTGAACGGGCGAAAAGTCATCATCATATTCCCTCAAGACAAAGTTGATCTCGATTAACACGGCTACGATCATCGCTCAAAGCGGTTCCATTCGTCGCATGTCGCTCCCTTGCAGCGTGCGTCCCGCAGCCCCATGTTCCGCCCGCGACCCGGCTCCTGCGCCGCAGCGTGCTTTCTCCCGCTTGCCAGCGGAACATCAATAGAACATAAGGCCGTCCATGCTCACTCACATTTCTGTGCGCGGCGCGCGCGAACACAATCTCAAGGGCGTGGACATCGATCTGCCGCGCGATCAGCTGATCGTGATCACCGGGCTTTCGGGCAGCGGCAAATCGAGCCTAGCGTTCGATACGATCTATGCCGAGGGCCAGCGGCGCTATGTCGAGTCACTCTCGGCCTATGCGCGCCAGTTCCTGGAGATGATGCAGAAGCCCGATGTCGAGCATATCGACGGCCTGAGCCCCGCGATCAGCATCGAGCAGAAGACGACCAGTCGCAATCCACGCTCGACCGTCGCGACGGTCACCGAGATCTACGATTACATGCGCCTGCTCTGGGCGCGCGTCGGCGTGCCCTATTCACCCGCGACCGGCCTGCCGATCACCGCGCAAACCGTCAGCATGATGGTCGACCGGGTGATGGCGCTGCCCGAGGGCACGCGTTTCTATCTGCTCGCGCCTGTGGTCCGCGGCCGCAAGGGCGAGTATCGCAAGGAACTGGCCGAATGGCAGAAGGCGGGCTTCACCCGCGTGCGCATTGACGGCGAGATGTACGAGATCGACGCCGCGCCCGCGCTCGACAAGAAATACAAGCATGACATCGAGGTCGTGGTCGACCGCATGGCGGTGCGCGAGGGCATCGAGACGCGGCTGGCGGACAGCTTCGAGACCGCGCTCAAGCTCGCCGATGGCCTGGCCTATGTCGATCTCGCGGATGGTACGGTGGCAGCGCTTGGCGAACCATCGGCGGTCGCCGCAGCCGATGCTGCGGCAGCAACGGACGAGAAGCCCAAAAAGGGAATGAAGAACGCCGGCATTCCCGACAACCGGATCATCTTTTCCGAACGCTTCGCCTGCCCGGTATCCGGCTTTACCATCGAGGCGATCGAGCCGCGGCTGTTCTCGTTCAACGCGCCGCAGGGCGCCTGCCCCGCCTGCGATGGCCTGGGCGAGAAGATGTATTTCGACCCACAGCTGGTCGTGCCCAACGAGGAGCTGAGCCTCAAGAAGGGCGCGATCGTGCCCTGGGCCAAGTCGAACCCGCCTTCGCCCTATTACATGCAGGTGCTCGCCAGCCTGGCGCGCGAATTCGGCTTCTCGCTCGACACGCCCTGGCAGGACCTGCCCGGCGAGGCGCGGCTGATCATCCTGCACGGCACGGCGGGCAAACCGGTGACCCTGCGCTTCCAGGACGGCCGCAAGAGCTATGAGGTCAAGAAGCCGTTCGAGGGCGTGATCGGCAATCTCAATCGCCGCATGCTCCAGACCGACAGCGCCTGGATGCGCGAGGAGCTGAGCAAGTACCAGACCGCGCAACCCTGCGAAGTCTGCGACGGCGCGCGCCTCAAGCCCGAAGCGCTTTCGGTCAAGGTGGCGGGCGAGGACATCTCGATCTCGACCCGCCGCTCGGTCGCCGATGCGCTGCATTTCTTCGAGACGCTGAACGAGAAGCTGGGACCGCAGCAGCAGCAGATTGCCAAGGCGATCCTCAAGGAAATCATCGAGCGCCTGGGCTTCCTCAACAATGTCGGACTCGATTATCTGAATCTCGACCGCACCTCGGGCACCTTATCCGGCGGAGAGTCGCAGCGAATCCGACTCGCCAGCCAGATCGGCAGCGGTCTTTCGGGCGTGCTCTATGTGCTCGATGAACCGAGCATCGGGCTGCACCAGAAGGACAATGACCGGCTGCTGGTGACATTGAAGCGCCTGCGCGATCTGGGCAATACCGTGATTGTCGTCGAGCATGACGAGGATGCGATCCGCACGGCCGATTATATCGTCGATCTCGGCCCCGGCGCGGGCGTGCATGGCGGCGAGGTGGTTGCCAAGGGCACCTTGCCCGAATTGCTCAAGGCGAAGGACTCGCTGACCGCGCAGTACCTTACCGGCGAGCGGCGGATCGAGGTGCCGAAGAAGCGCCGCAAGGGCAATGGCAAGAAGTTGACCGTGCACAATGCCCGCGCCAACAACCTGACAGGGGTGACGGCGTCGATCCCGCTCGGCACCTTCACCTGCATCACCGGGGTATCGGGATCGGGCAAGTCCAGTTTCACCATCGATACGCTGTTCGCGGGAGCTGCGCGGGCGCTGAATGGCGCACGGATCATCGCGGGGCCGCATGACAAGATCACCGGGCTCGAACATTGCGATAAGGTAATCGACATCGATCAGTCGCCGATCGGTCGCACCCCGCGATCGAACCCCGCGACCTATACCGGTGCGTTCACCAACATCCGCGACTGGTTTGCCGGGCTACCCGAAAGCCTTGCGCGCGGCTACAAGCCGGGCCGGTTCAGCTTCAACGTCAAGGGCGGTCGCTGCGAGAAATGCCAGGGCGATGGCGTCATCAAGATCGAGATGCACTTCCTGCCCGATGTGTATGTCACCTGCGAGGAATGCGGCGGAAAGCGCTATAATCGCGAAACTTTGGAGGTGAAGTTCAAGGGCTATAGCATCGCCGACGTGCTCGACATGACGGTGGAGGATGCGGTTGAGTTCTTCAAGGCTGTCCCGCCGATCCGCGACAAGATGGCGATGCTGTGGGAAGTGGGCCTCGGCTATGTCAAGGTCGGCCAGCAGGCGACCACCCTGTCCGGTGGCGAGGCGCAGCGCGTCAAGCTCGCCAAGGAACTGTCGCGCCGCTCGACCGGACAGACGCTGTATATCCTCGACGAGCCGACCACCGGGCTGCATTTCGAGGACGTGCGCAAGCTGCTCGAGGTGCTGCATCGCCTCGTTGAACAGGGCAACAGCGTGGTCGTGATCGAACACAATCTCGACGTCATCAAGACCGCAGACTGGATCATCGACATGGGCCCTGAAGGCGGGGTCAAGGGTGGTCAGGTTGTTGCCGAAGGCACCCCCGAACAGGTCGCCAAGGTCGCAGGCAGCTATACCGGCCAGTATCTGGCTCCGCTGCTCAAGCGATAAAGCCTCCGCGCGCCGAGCCCGCGGCACGGGTTCGGGCGCAATCGGGCGGCTCTTGGCAGTTTGCACATGTTCGCAATCTGGTGCTGGCGCACGCTTGTGAATGGCCCAGCCTTCCGCCATGACAAATTCCGCCATAACATGGATCAATCGGCCCGGATAACCGTTCGACCAGCGGCAGGTTAATCTATATCATGGAAAACTGCGTTTGGGGGGAAGCTTCCCGATAGAAAAAACCAATTGCTCCGGTAAACCGCTTTCGAATGGGCTTATCGGCGAGGTCGCCTATTTCGTGCGCTGGCGACCTTGGAATAACGGGCAGGCAAAAATGGCATCATCTTCCGAACACCATATCATGGGCGCGCGCGAGGCTATCCGCTGGATGTTCAGCCTCTTGAAGGGCGAGCGTAGCTTCCTTGCGCTGGCGCTGGTCTATGGTGTCGCGATCTCCGTGCTGTCGCTGGCAACGCCAATTTCGGTGCAGATGCTGATCAATTCGGTCGCGAACACCGCGCTGGTGACACCGTTGGTGACCCTGGCCGGTACGCTGCTAGGGCTGCTGCTGATCGCGGTGCTGCTGTCTGCGCTGCGCATCTACACCATGGAGCTGTTTGCGCGGCGTTTCTATTCGCGCCAGGTTGCGGAGATCACCATCCGTTCGATCCATGCCCGCAATCCGTTCTTCGAAGACAGCAAACGGCAGGACCTGTTCAACCGCTATTTTGACGTCAATACGGTGCAGAAGGCGGTGCCCAGCCTGTTGATCGGCGGGTTCACCATCATCCTGCAATCGGCGGTTGGCTTTGCCGTGACCGCTTTCTATCACCCGTTCTTCCTGGCCTTCAACCTGATCGTCATCGCGCTCGCCGTGCTGATCCTGCTGGTCTGGACGCGCGGCGCGATCCGATCGGGCATCGCACTGAGCCACGCCAAATATGATGCTGCGAAATGGCTGGAAAATGTCGGCGCATCGAACGGCTTCTACAAGTCGGGCCGCCATGTCGATTACGCGCTCGACGGATCGGAAGAGGTGACCGCTGCCTATATCGCGGCCAAGGCGAAGCACTTCCGGTATTCGATATCGCAGACCGTCGCCTTTCTGCTGCTGTACGCGCTGGCCAGCTCGGGCCTTCTCGCACTGGGTGGCTGGCTCGTGATTCAAGGTGAACTGTCGATCGGCCAACTGGTCGCTGCCGAACTCATACTCTCGGCGGCATTTTACGGACTCGGGCAGGTTGGCGTCTATCTCGACACCACCTATGACCTGATTGCCGCTGCCGAGGAAATCGGCCTGATCTATCAGATCGAGCAGGAAGAGGAGGCTCGCGAGGGCCAGGACGCCATCGGCGGAAGCGATCTCATTCTGCGCCGTGTGTCACACAGTTCGACCGCGCCCGGCATCACGCTGGACATCACCATCCCCGCCGGAACGCAACTGATTGCCCAAGCGCAGAATCACGGCATCCAGCGGCTTTTCACCCATGCAATGAAGCGATATCTGACGCCCGAGACGGGCGTGGTCACGCTGGGCGGACAGGATATTGCCATGGTCGACATGTTCCGGCTGCGCAGCGAGATCATCGTGCTCGATCGCCCGACCATCGTCCAGGCGAGCATTCGCGATTATCTGCGCCTGGCCGGTCCCGACACGACCTCGGGCGATGTGCTCAAGGCGCTGGCGTTGGTGCGGCTGGAGGATCGGGTGATGCGCCTGCCCGAGGGTCTCGACACCCAGCTGTCGACCAGCGGATGGCCGCTTTCCTACGCCGAGGCGCTGCGGCTGAAGCTGGCAGGTGCGATGCTGAAATGTCCGCGCCTGCTCATTCTGACCGGGCTTTTCGACATGATCGATCCTGCCATCCTCGCTGATGTGCGCAAGGTGATGCGCGAAGAGGGCTCGACTGTCGTTCAGTTCAGCTATCGTCCCGCGCCTACCGAAGGATGCCGCTATCTGTGGCTTGGCGATGACGGACAGAGGATCATAGACGATCCCGCAGAGTTCCTGCAGATCGTCGACAGCAAGGCGGAGGAGGCAGCCCATGGCAACGCGTGATCGCGCCCTTGTCCGCTTCCGCACGCTCGCGGCCCAGCGTGCACCCCGTCCCCTGCGCGCCATTGCGCTGATGGTGGTCATCACGCTCGTGGCAGCAGCGCTGTTCATGATCTACGTGCCCTGGATCCAGACCGCCTATGGCGCGGGCCAGGTGATCGCGCTTAACCCGCAGGACCGTGTGCAGAACGTGACCGCACTGGTCTCCGGCCGCATCGAGCGCTGGTATGTCGAGGATGGCGCTGTCGTGCGCGAAGGCGACCCGATCGTCCAGATTTCCGACAACGATCCGATGCTGCTCGAGCGCCTGCGTGTCGAGCGCAGCTTGGCCGAGGCCAAGGCTGCCGCGGCTGCCTCCGCGCTCAGCACCGCACGCAACGATGTCGGCCGAACCGGCACCCTGTTTTCCGAGGGCCTGGCATCGCGGCGCGAGAACGAACTGGCGCGCATCAAGGTGGCTGAGATGGAGGCCAAGCTCGCCGAGGCGCGCGCGGCCATTACCCAGATCGACATCAATCTCGCGCGCCAGTCGCTTCAGCTCGTCCGCGCGCCGCGCAATGGTGTGATCCAGCGGATCAGCGGCGGGGACAAGGCGACCATGGTCTCGCAGGGCGATGTTCTGGCGACCTTTGCGCCCACCGAAGCCAAGCGCGTGGTCGAAATCTATGTCGATGGCCGCGATGCGCCGCTGATCCGGAAGGGCCAGCAGGTGCGGCTCGAGTTCGAAGGCTGGCCCGCAATCCAGTTTTCCGGCTGGCCCTCGGTCGCGCGCGGCCTGTTCGATGGTGAGGTGCAGCAGGTCGACCTTGCCGCCTCGCAGAACGGGCTGTTCCGCGTGCTTGTCCGCGAAGCGCCGGGCAAGGCCCGCTGGCCGGGTGAACCCTATGTCCGCCTCGGCGCGAATGTGCGTGGCTGGGTGGCGATGGAGCAGGTCTCGGTCGGCTTCGAACTGTGGCGCCAGCTCAACGACTTCCCGCTGCAGAACCCGGCGCTGACCGAGCAGGGCAATAGCGGCATGACGCAGACCGGAGGCAAGGTATCGTCGTCCTCGTCGTCCTCGTCGTCGGGCTCCTCGAGCAGCTCGTCGGGGAAGAAGTGATGCGCAAGGCATGGATGCTGGCCGGGCTGGCCGTTTCGGCCTTGCTCGCTGTTCCGGTCGGGGCGCAGCCGCTCCCTGCCCCGGTCAGCGCGCCCGATCAGGTGCCCTCCTCACGCGGATTGCAGCTGTCCGAGGTGCTGGCGTCGTCACGCCGCTTTGCGCCGAGCATCCTCGAGGCGCTGGCCAATACGCGCGCGGCGGACGGACGGGTGCTGGCGAGCGAAGGCGCATTCGACCTGCTGTTCAGCGGCGAAGGCTTTTCGCGCATCGCGGGCTTTTACGATGGCACCTATGTGCAGGGAAAGGCGATCCAGCCGCTCACCAACAATGGTGGCCAGCTGGAGGCGAGCTACCGTGTCTCGCGCGGCGATTTTCCGGTCTATGAGGATTACAGCTTCACCGACCGGCTCGGCGAGCTCAAGGTCCGCGGCGTTTTCGCGCTGCTGCGCGACCGCTATATCGACGATCGCCGCTTCGGGCAGCGCAACGCGCTGATCGAGCGCGACATTGCCGGGCTCGACGCGCTGATCATCGCCATCGGCGTGCAGCAGCGGGCTATCCAGGCCTATGGCCAATGGGTGGCGGCGGGCCAGCAGGTCCGCGTCTATCGTTCGCTTGTCGGCCTGGCGCAGGACCGGCAGGACGGCATCCGCCGCCAGGTGCAACTGGGGGCACGCGCAGCGATCCTGCTGACCGAGAACGAACAGAACCTGCTGCGCCGTCAGTCGCTCCTCGTCGCGGCCGAGCGCGATCTGGCCAATGCGGCCCAGCGGCTCTCGCTGTTCTGGCGCGACGATGACGGTCGCCCGCGCGTCGCCACACCCGCCGATCTGCCGACCTCGCTGCCGATGGTACGCCAATTGCGCGACACCGATCCCGCAGCGGTGCTGGCGCGACGCCCGGATATCCAGCTGATCGAGCAACGGCTCGCGCAGGGCGAAGCGAAGCTCGAACTCGAACAGAACAAGCTGCTGCCCTCGCTGCGGCTTTTTGCCGAGGCGGGCAAGGATTTCGGCGAGCAGGGCCTGGGCGGGCGCTCGCGTGATCCGTTCGAGGCAGTGGTCGGGTTCACTTTCTCGATGCCGCTGCAGAACCGTGCCGCCAAGGGCAATGTCGCGGCGGCCGAAGCCTATATTAATGCGCTCGAATGGAAGCGGCGGCAGAGCGAGGAACAGATTCTCGCCGAAATCGCGCAGCTCTCGACCAACCTCACCGCCGCTGAGCGGCTCGCAGTGCTCGCGCGCGACGAGGAGGTGCAGGCGGAGAAGCTCGCCGCTGGCGAGCGGCGGCTGTTCCAGGCGGGCGCGAGCGACTTCTTCCTGGTCAACCTGCGCGAGGATGCCGCGGCCAATGCCGCGATCCGCAGACTCGATGCCGAGTTCCGCCTCGCCCAGGCCCGTGCCGATCTGGTCGCAGTGGCGGCCGATCTCGACGCGCTGCAACTGGGTGAGGATCTCACCGGCGCGCTGCGGCCCTGACCCGGGCAAGGGCCGCAATCAGAAGCGTGATCAGTGCCCCGTCCATTTGCCGGGGCGCTTTTCGACGAACGCTGCCATGCCTTCCTTCTGGTCCTCGCTGCCGAACAGGCCGTGGAACAGTCGGCGTTCGAACACCACGCCCTGCTGCAGCGTCGTTTCGAACGCGGCATTGACCATTTCCTTGACCGCCAGCGTCGCAAGCGGGGCCATGCCGGCGATCGTCTCTGCCGCCTTGACCGCTTCGTCGACCAGATCGGCGAGCGGGACGACGCGCGCGACGAGCCCCGATTGTTCGGCCTCGGTTGCGTCCATCATCCGTCCGGTCAGGCACATGTCCATGGTCTTGGCCTTGCCAATGGCGCGCGCCATGCGCTGCGATCCGCCCATGCCGGGGGTCACGGCGAGCTTGATCTCGGGCTGGCCGAACTTGGCATTGTCCGCCGCGATGATGAAATCGCACATCATCGCAAGCTCGCAACCGCCGCCCAGCGCATAGCCGGCGACCGCCGCGATCACCGGCTTGCGGGTTGCCGTCACGCGGTCATAGCCGGCGAAGAAATTGCTGCCGTACATGTCGGCAAAGCTCTGGGTCGCCATTTCCTTGATGTCGGCACCGGCGGCAAAAGCCTTCTCGCTCCCGGTCAGCACCGCGCAGCCCTGCGATGGATCGGCATCGAACGCACCCAGCGCCGCGATCAGATCGGCGAGCACCTGGCTGTTCAGCGCGTTGAGCGCCTGCGGGCGATTGAGCGTGATCAGCGTGACGGCACCGCGCTGTTCGACGAGAAGCGTTTCATAGGTCATCGTGCAATCTCCAGGGGGGTCCAGGCCTGATCTTCAGGCAGCGGCGCAAAGATGGTGTCGAGCAGCGCGTCGGTGACACCTTCGGCGGTGTCGGGATTCCAGCGCGGCGCATTGTCCTTCTCGATGATCAGCGCGCGCACGCCCTCGATGAAGTCGTGCATCTGCACCACGCGCGCACCGATCGCATATTCCTGGCGCATTTCAGCAGCAAAGTCAGGCATTTGCCCGCCTTCCTTGAGCTGCCGCAGCGCCACCTTGCAGGTCTGCGGGGACTTGGTCGAGAGCGTCTTCAACTCCTTTGCACTCCAGTCCGATCCATCGGCTTCGAGCGCGGCGAGAATGTCCTCGTAGCGATCCGAGGCGAACAGCCGGTCGATCTGCTCGCGATTGCCCAGGATGCGTGCCTCGGGTGGGGCGACCGACAGATCGGAGAGTATCGCGTCCACATCCTGCGGCGCGGCGGCGATGCGCTGCTTCGCTTCGGCGAGCTTTTCGGCAGGCAGATAATGCGTCGCCAAGCCCAGCGCATGACATTCCGCGCCATCGAGCCGCGCTCCGGTGAGCGCAAGGAACTGTCCCACCCGGCCCGGCAGGCGCGAGAGGAACCAGCCGCCGCCGACATCGGGGAACAGGCCGATCCCGGTCTCGGGCATCGCAAAGCGCGTGTTCTCGGTCGCGATGCGATAGCGCGAGGGCATCGAAAGGCCCACGCCCCCGCCCATGGTGATGCCGTCCATGAAGGCGATCACCGGCTTGGGATAGACGAACAGCAGGTGATTGAGGCGATATTCGACGAAGAAGAACTCGCGCGCCTCTGCGCCATCGGCGGCGCCGCTCGTGGCGAGCATGCGGATGTCGCCGCCCGCGCAGAATCCGCGGCCCTCGGCATGGTCGATCATCACCGCGTCGACCGCCGGGTCGTCGATCCAGCGGGTCAGCGCCTCGGTCATCGCTTGGCACATCGGCGTGGTAAGCGCGTGGATCGCTGCGGGGCGGTTGAGGCTGATGATTCCGGTGCGCCCTTCGACGCGGGTGAGGATATCGCTGGTCATGATGTTTTCCTTACTGGCGCAGCATTTCGCGCGCGACGATCATCCGCATCACCTGGTTGGTGCCTTCGAGGATCGAATGCACCCGCAGGTCGCGCCAGAAGCGCTCGATCGGGTAGTCTTGCAAATAGCCATATCCACCAAAGAGTTGCAAAGCATCGTTGACAATCTTCGAACCGCTGTCGGTGCTCAGGCGCTTGGCCATGGCGGCGAACTTGGTCTTGTCGGGCGCATTGGCGGTGACCTTGGCAGCGGCGAGATAGAGCAGCGCGCGCGCCGCCTCCAGATCGGTCGCCATGTCGGCGAGCATGAATTGGGTGTTCTGGAAATCGCTGATCCGCTTGCCGAACTGCTTGCGGTCATTGGTATAGGCTATCGCCTCGTCAAGGCACCGCTGCGCCCCGCCCAGCGAGCACGCACCGATGTTCAGGCGGCCGCCGTCCAGACCCATCATGGCAAAGCGGAAGCCATCGCCCTCCGCCCCGACGCGGTTGGCGACCGGAATGCGCGCATCCTCGAAGATCACCTGCGCGGTCGGCTGGCTGTGCCATCCCAGCTTCTTCTCGTTCGCGCCAAAGCTGACGCCGGGCGTATCCTTATCGATCACCAGGCAGCTGATTCCCTTGGGGCCATCTTCGCCCGTGCGGACCATGGTGACATAGACATCGTTCGCGCCCGCGCCGCTGATGAACTGCTTGGAGCCGTTGAGCACATAATGATCGCCGTCGCGCACCGCCTTGGTCTTGAGCGCAGCGGCGTCCGAACCCGATCCCGGCTCGGTCAGGCAATAGCTGGCGATCTTGTCCATCGTGACGAGGTCGGGCAGATAGCGCGCCTTGAGCTCTTCCGAACCGAAGCTGTCGATCATCCAGGCGGCCATGTTGTGGATCGAGATGAACGCGCTGGTCGAGGGGCAGCCATAGGCCATGGCTTCCATGATCAGCGCTGCCTCGAGCCGCCCCAGGCCGATACCGCCGCTTTCCTCGCTGACATAGATCGCCGCAAAGCCAAGATCCGCTGCTTCCTTGATGGTGTCGCGCGGGAAGATATGCTTCTCGTCCCATTCTGCGGCAAAGGGCGTGATACGGTCGGCGGTGAATTTGCGTGCCGCTTCCTGGATGGCAAGCTGGTCTTCGGTGAGCTCGAACTGGTCGGTCATGGTCATCCTGTGGCCTGTTGCGGGGAATGCCGCTTTTGATCTGGCGATTAATCGAACCGGGTGGCTTTGGCCAGAGTGCAGCCCCCTGTCCTTTTGGGCCAAGGTGATGCGAAAATGCAGGAAACTTGGCACTTGGCCGCGATAATGCGGCGAAACTGCGCATTGCCGGGATGACGCGCGCGCCTGCTGCTGTTAGCAGGGCAGCGATGGACCTGCCCGAACCGACTCCTGCCCCTGGTGAGCACCGGAACCAGGCGCTTTCTGCCATCGTCATCCGGTTGTTCGCCGCCATTTCGATCA
Source organism: Blastomonas ursincola (assembly GCF_013607875.1). GTDB lineage: Bacteria > Pseudomonadota > Alphaproteobacteria > Sphingomonadales > Sphingomonadaceae > Blastomonas > Blastomonas ursincola. Next base: position 402,375 of record NZ_VDES01000003.1, on the reverse strand, counting down.
CCGCGATGTTCGCCTGCGTCAAGCTGGCGTCCGATCGCGGGGTGCATGTGCTGGAAAGCGTGTTCTATCGCCAGCTGGCCGGAATCATCGTGCTTATCCCGATCGCGCTGGCGGGGCCCGGGCTCGCCGCGCTGCGGACGGAGCGTCCCTGGGCGCATGTCAGCCGCATGGTCATCGGCATGGTCGCGATGTCGCTGAACTTTCTCTCCTTCGCGCTCCTCCCGATCGCCGAGGCCACCGCGATCGGCTTCATGGTTCCGATCGTCGCCACCTTGCTGTCGATCGTGCTCCTGAAAGAAGCCGTTGGGGTGCACCGCTGGAGTGCAATTGCCGCAGGGCTCGCAGGCGTACTGATCGTGGTACAGCCTGGCGACGGGCACATCCCGATGCTCGGCGCCATCGTGTCGCTGACCGGCGTCGCGGTGACGGCCTTTGTCAGCATCATCATCCGCAAGCTCGGCGAAACCGAGAATCCGATCACGACGATGTTTTGGTTCTCGCTGAGCTCCATGGTGCCGCTGGGCATTGCGATGCTGTTCGTCGGCCAGATGCACGACGCGCACACTTGGGGCATCATCGCGCTGATGGGGCTGTTCGGGGCCTTTGCGCAGCTTGGCATCACCTGGTCGCTGCGCCTCGCACCGGTATCGGTGGTGCTGCCTATGGACTATTCGAGCCTCATCTGGGCGGCGCTGTTCGGCTATCTCATCTGGGACAAATGGCCGGTGCCCGCGACCTGGATCGGGGCACCGCTCATCATCGGCTCCGGCCTGTACATCGCGCTACGCGAAAACCGGCTGGCGAAGCTGCGCGATCAGGCGACCGCGCGCTCCTGACCCTCCCAATACGGCGCGCGCAACTCGCGCCGCAGGATCTTGCCGGTGGCATTGCGTGGCATTTCCGGAATGACATCCACGCTCTTGGGGGCCTTGAACGGCGCGATCCGCTCGCGCGCCCAGGCGATGACCGAGGCAGGATCGACCTCGTGTCCCGGCTTGGGCACTACCACCGCTTTCACCGCCTCGCCCCATTTGTCGTCGGGAATGCCGATCACCGCAACCTCGAGCACATCGGGATGGCCGAAGATCGCGTTCTCGACCTCGGCGGGATAAACGTTCTCGCCGCCCGAGATGATCATGTCCTTTACCCGGTCCTGGATATAAACATAGCCGTCGTCGTCCATATAGGCGGCATCGCCCGTGCGCAGCCAGCCATCGCCATCGACCGTCTCGCGCGTCTTGGCCTCGTTGCGCCAGTAACCGGTCATGTTGAGCGGTGAGCGAGTGGCGATCTCGCCGATCGTGCCGTTGGGCACGGGGTTGCCCGCCGCATCGATGATCCGGATTTCCACGCCGGGAAGCGCCTTGCCGGCAGACCGCATCCGCTGGTTGCCATTGGGGTCATGGTCCTCCGGCGGCAGCGCGCAAAAGGTGCCGGTGGTTTCAGTCATGCCATATTGCTGGCAGAATTCCGCGCCCATCACGTGCATGCACTGGCGCAGCAGTTCGAGCGGGATCGGCGCGGCACCGTACATGACGAGCTTGAGCCGCGACCAGTCGGTCGTCGCGGCGCGCGGGTGGTTGACCACCATCTGCAGCGCGGTCGGCACCAGGAACATGTGCGTGACGCCATCCGCGACGCAATCGAGCACCGCATCGGGCGAGAATTCGGCGCGGATGACCGCGCGGCAGCCATTGTAGAAGGCGATCGTGCCGACTCCCGATCCGGCAATATGCGCAACGGGCATGATGACCAGCATCGAATCCTCGACACTCACCTTGTACCAGTCGACATCCGAAGCCTCGATGATCGGTCGTAGCGCAAACATGTTGCGATTGCACAGCACCGCGCCCTTGGGGTGACCGGTGGTGCCCGAGGTGTAGAGCTGCAGCACGCCGCGCTCGGGATCGACTTGCGGCAGCGCAGCATCGCCCTGTTCCGCGGCCCAGATGTCGAGCGATTGCAGGCCCGAGGCGTCTCCCTCGGCATCGATCAGCAGTGTCTTCAGGCTGTCCAGCCCCTCGGCCGCCGCCCTGGCGGTCTCGGCGGAAAAGGGCTGGCAGACCAGCAGCGCCGCTTCGGTATCGGACAGGATATAGCGCACTTCGGGCACCGCGAGCCGCCAGCCCACCGGCACCATCGCGAGGCCGGCGCGGCTCGCAGCGATCAGCAGCGTGAAATACAGGCTGGCGTTCTTGCCCAGCCAGGCGATGCGGTTGCCAGGCGCCAGGCCGGAAGCGACAAAGGCGCGGGCATAGCGATCGGCCATCTGGTCGAGCTCGCGATAGCTGATGCGGGTGATCCCATCGTCCATGGCGATGGCGTCGGGGCGCTCTTCGGCCCAGTAGCGGACGGTGGAACCCAAGTCGGTACGCGCATTGGTGGCGGTAGCCAGCATCTCTCTCTCCCACAGGTTCGGCAGTTGGGCGGACCTTTGCGGCCCTGCCCTCGCCCGCACAGGCTAGGCAGAAAGACTATGGCTTGACAATAGATTTGCGTCAGGCGCGCCGATAGACGAGCGACAGGTTGTTCGCGGGCATCTCGATCAACCCGGTACGAACGATGCGACATTCGGCAGCGGCTGCGTCAACATCAGCAACGTCACGCAGCCCCCAGGCCGGATTGCGTGCCTTGAGCGATGCGTCAAAGGCCATGTTGCTCTCCGCCGTCATGACGTCATGACGCACGAACGGTCCGTAGAGATAGAGCGGCGCGCCGGCTGGCAGCAGCGCGGCGGTGTGGCGCAAGAGTGCCAGCGTCGCGCTCCACGGGCTGATATGCACCATGTTGATGCACAGGATCGCATCGGCATGCCGGACGGGCCAGGCTTCCTGCTCGACATCGATCAGCACCGGAGGCAGTACATTGGCTGTGCCGGTCTCTGCCGTCCAGGCGGCGATCGAATGCAGAGCGGCAGGCTCGCAATCGCTCGGCTGCCATTGCAGATGCGGAAATGCCTGTGCGAAATGCACGACATGCTCTCCGCTGCCGCTGGCAATCTCGAGCACCATGCCGCTGTCGGGGAGGATGTCGCGCAGCACCTGCGCGATGACTTGACGGTTGCGCAGCGTCGCGGGAGCATGGCGGCGGGCTTCGGTGCCCGCCTCGTTGATCAGCCAGGGCTTGGGTTCGGTCATCATGGCATCATGGCGCGAAGCGAGGCTATCGGCAATCGTTTGGCTTGCGTCGGCCAAGGTGAGGCTCCAGTTTGAGCAACATGGACGACGAACCACCCCAATTGCCGCGCATCGACCCCAGCATCGCGCCATCGGTGGGTTTTCCGCCGCCGCTGGTGTTCCTCGGTTTCCTGATGCTCGGCCTTCTGCTCGACGACGTCATGAGCCTGCCGCCCATTCCGATGGGCCGCGCGATGGAATGGCCGGGCTTTGGCCTGATGATGGCGGGGATCGGGCTGATCATCGTCTCATTGGGCATGTTCAGCGCCTATGGCGAGGATCCGCAGCCCTGGACGCCGAGCCAGGCCATCATCGCGCGCGGACCCTATCGGCACAGCCGCAACCCGATGTACCTGGGCATGCTGATGATCCAGCTGGGCTACGCGCTGTGGGAGGCCAGTATGGGCGTGCTGGCCTTCGTCCCATTCGCGTTCATTGCGATCGACCGGGCGGTGATCGCCAAGGAAGAGAGTTACTTGCGCCGCAAATTTGGCAAGGCGTTCGAGGATTATTGCGCGCGCGTGCGCCGCTGGATCTGACGAAAAAGCCCGCCCGGTGCAGAACCGGGCGGGCAGTCCGAAGGGATCACTCTGCAGCTTCGGCCTGTTCGACCACCGGCTCGGTCCAGACCAGTACCGGTTTGCGCGCGGCCTGGGTCTCGTCTAGGCGGCGACGCGGCGCAAAGTGCGGCGCGCTGTGCAGCGATGGATCGCCCTGCTTGGCGCGCAGGGCCACCGAACGCAGCGCGCCGATGAACTGGTCGAGCGCCGCCTTGCTTTCTGTCTCGGTCGGTTCGACGAGCATCGCGCCGTGCACCACCAGCGGGAAATAGACCGTCATCGGGTGGAAACCCTCGTCGATCAGACCCTTGGCGATGTCGAGCGTCGAGAAGCCCTCGGCGAGGCCATTGTCCGAGAATAGGGCCTCGTGCATGCAGGGTCCGGCATTCGCGAACGGCGCGTCGAGCACGTCCTCGAGCGAACGCAGCACGTAATTGGCGTTGAGCACCGCATCCTCGGCGACCTGGAGCAGTCCGTCGGCACCATGGCTGAGGATGTAGGTCAGTGCGCGGCTGAACATGCCCATCTGGCCATGGAAGGCGACCATGCGACCGAAGCTGGAGGCGTGATGGTCCTCCATGCTCTCTTCCTCGATCAGCGCCAGCTTGCCGTCCTCGGTGCGTTCGACGAACGGAAGCGGCGCAAACGGCGCGAGCGCTTCGGAGAACACCACCGGGCCCGAGCCGGGGCCGCCGCCGCCATGCGGGGTGGAGAAGGTCTTGTGCAGGTTGATGTGCATCGCATCGACGCCCAGATCGCCCGGACGCACCTTGCCGACCACCGCGTTGAAGTTTGCGCCGTCGCAATAGACGAAGCCGCCCGCCTCATGCACTGCGTCCGAGATGTTCTTGAGCTCGCGCTCGAACAGGCCGCAGGTATTGGGGTTGGTGATCATCACGCCTGCGACATCGGGTCCGAGCCGGGCCTTCAGCGCATCGACATCGACACGGCCATCGGGCTTGGCCGGAATGTCCTCGACCTGATAGCCGACGAACGCCGCGGTCGCCGGGTTGGTGCCGTGCGCGCTCTCGGGGACCAGGATGACCGAACGCTTGTCGCCGCGCGCTTCGAGCGCCGAACGGATCGCGAGGATGCCGCACAGCTCGCCATGCGCGCCCGCCTTGGGTGACATCGCGACGCCGGCCATGCCGGTCAGCTTGACGAGCCATTCGCCCAGCTCGTCGATGACCGCCAGCGCGCCCTGAACGGTCTGGATCGGCTGCAGCGGATGGATGTCGGCAAAGCCCGGAAGCCGCGCCATCTTCTCGTTGAGACGGGGGTTGTGCTTCATCGTGCACGATCCCAGCGGAAACAGGCCAAGGTCGATGGCATAGTTCTGGCGGCTGAGGCGCGTGTAGTGCCGCACCGTTTCCTGCTCGGACAGACCCGGCAGACCGATGGCGGCCTTGCGCTCAAGTCCGCCAAGCCGCGAGACGGCCATCGGAGCTGCGGGCAGGTCGACGCCGGTGCGGGTCGAATCGCCGATCTCGAAGATCAGCGCTTCCTCGAGCATCAGCGCGCGGTTGCCAGTGCTGGTCGCCAGCGCCGAGGATGCGGCGCTGTCTTCGGCAGGACGGGTGGGACGTCCCTGGTTGTTCATGCTCATGCCAGCAGCTCCTCAAGGTTCGTGGCAAAGGCTTCGATGTCTTCGAGCGTCGCGGTCTCTGTGACGGCGACGACCAGTCCGTTGGCAAGGTCAGCTTCTTCCGGATACAGGCGGCCCAGCGAGACGCCGCCCAGGATCCTGCGATCCGCGAGCGCACGGACGATCGTGCGGGCATCCTTGGGAAGAACCAGCGTGAACTCGTTGAAAAAGCTCGCGTTGAGCAGCTTGACGCCCGGAACATTCTCGAGGCGTTCGGCTGCGGTCACCGCCATCGCATGGTTGACCTCTGCAAGACCGCGAAGGCCCTTTTCGCCGAGCAGCGTCATGTGAATGCTGAACGCCAGCGCGCACAGCCCGCTATTGGTGCAGATGTTGCTCGTCGCCTTTTCGCGGCGGATATGCTGTTCGCGGGTCGAGAGCGTCAGCACGAAGCCGCGCTTGCCCTCGGCATCGAGGGTCTCGCCGCACAGGCGCCCCGGCATCTGGCGGACATATTTCTGCTTGCAGCCGAACAGGCCGACATAGGGACCGCCAAACTGCAGGCCGACGCCGAGCGATTGGCCTTCGCCCACGACGATATCCGCGCCCATTTCACCGGGGCTGCGCAGCGCGCCCAGCGCCACCGGCTCGGTGACGACCGCGATCAGCAGCGCGCCGGCGGCCTGAGTCGCTTGCGCGAGCGCCGACAAATCCTCGACGCGGCCGAGAATGTCGGGATATTGCACCACGACGCAGCTGGTATTCTTGTCGATCTGACCGATCAGGTCGGCAATGTCGGTCTCGGGCTTCAGGCTCGGGGCCTGATGGACGAGCGCATCCCCGGTGAACCGCGCCATGGTCTTGGCAACGCCGACATAATGCGGGTGCAGGCCCGAGGACAGCAAGGCGGTGGCGCGCTTGGTGATGCGCCGCGCCATGCCGATCGCTTCCCAGCACGCGGTCGAGCCATCGTACATCGATGCGTTCGCGACATCGCAGCCGAGCAGCCGGGCGACCTGGGTCTGGAATTCGAACAGCATCTGCAGCGTGCCCTGCGCAATTTCCGGCTGATAGGGCGTGTACGCCGTCAGGAACTCGCCGCGCTGGATCAGATGATCGACCGAAGCAGGGACATGGTGCCGATAGGCGCCCGCGCCCATGAAGAAGGGCACGTCGCCCGCGACCAGATTCTGGCTGGCCAGCGCCTTCATGTGCCGTTCGACCGCCATTTCGGGCGCGTGCATCGGCAGGCCGTGGATCGGGCCGGTCAGCCGGGCCTCTTCGGGGATATCGATGAACAGGTCGTCGATCGAGGCTGCGCCGATCGTGGCGAGCATCGCGCTGCGATCCTGGTTGTTGAGCGGGAGATAGCGCATTGCGGCTAATGTCCTTGGGTCAGAAACGATGAAAAATCAGAGGTCTGCGACGAACTTCTTGTACGCTGCCTCATCCATCAATGCGTCAAGTTCGGCTTCGTCGCTCAGTTCCAGCTTGAAAAACCAGCCATCGCCTTCGGGGTCCGAATTGACCAGGCCGGGTTCGTCAGCGAGAACCTCATTGCCCTCGACGATGGTCCCGGAGATCGGGCTGTAGACATCGCTTGCGGCCTTGACCGACTCGACGACGGCGGCTTCGTCGCCCTTGTCGAACTGCTTGCCTTCGGCGGGCACGTCGACGAACACCACGTCGCCCAGCTGCTGCTGCGCATATTCGGTGATGCCGACCGTGGCGATCTTGCCTTCGACTTCAACCCATTCATGTTCTTCGGTAAAATAGCGGCTCATGGTGTCACTCCATCGGGTCGTTAGATGTTCAGGCGGTCTTGGGCCGGTGATAACGGTGCGGCACGAACGGCATGGCTGCGACCGTTACCGGGATACGCTTGCCGCGGACTTCGGCCTCCAGCGCAGTGCCCAGCGGGGCAAAGGCAGACTTGACCAGCGCCATCGCGATCGGCGCACCGAGGGTCGGTGCGAAACCGCCCGAGGTCACCTTGCCGACCATGCGGTCGCCGGCAAACAGCTCCGCGCCTTCGCGCACTGGCTGGCGACCTTCGATGGCAAGGCCGACGCGCTTGCGGTCGGTGCCTTCCTCCAGTTCTTCGAGAATGCGCTCGGCACCGGCAAAGCCGCCCTCGGTGCGGCGCCGCTTGCTGATCGCGAAAGACAGGTCCCCTTCGACCGGGCTGACGCTTTCGTCGAGGTCATGGCCATAAAGCGGCAGTCCCGCCTCGAGCCGCAACGAATCGCGCGCGCCAAGACCGATCGGCTTGACCAGATCGAGCGCGCACAGTCGGTCGGCGAGCGCGGCGGCATGATCGCAATCGACGCTGATCTCGAAGCCGTCCTCGCCGGTATAGCCCGAGCGGCTGATCCACAGCGACATGCCGTCGAGCGTGAACGCGCCTGCCTGCATGGAATAGAGCGATGCGACATTGGGGATCAGGCTGGCCAGCGCCTCGCCTGCCTTGGGCCCCTGAAGCGCGAACAGCGCGCGCTCGTCGAGCAGGGTAATCACCACCTCGTCGGGGAATGTCTCGCGCATGTGCGCCAGATCGTCATACTTGCATGCGCCGTTGACGACCAGATACAGGTCGCGCTCGCGCCGCGTCACCATCAGATCGTCGAGGATGCCACCTTCCTCGTTCAGCAGCACCGAATAGCGCATGCGGTTGACGCCCAGCTTCTGGATTTCGCCGGGCACGATCGCTTCCAATGCGACATCGGGTGCATCGCCGGTGAGCAGGACCTGGCCCATATGGCTGACATCGAACAGTCCGGCATTCTCGCGCGTCCAGAGATGTTCGGCCATCACGCCTTCATACTGAACGGGCATCTGATAGCCCGCGAACGGAACCATGCGCGCGCCGCGCGCCCGATGCCATGCATCGAGTGGCAGCAGCCTGTCGGCCACGCGTTCCATCATATCGGCAATATTATCGGTCATCTGGGCACTCCGGCAGATTGAATTGGAACGCGTTGCACGGCCTTCGGGCCCTGCGAGCATCCAACCCCCTCTGTCACTTGAACCTGAGAGCTTTCATGGGTTGCGACCAGCGCCGCCCATTTACCCCTTCGGTGGAGCAGCCTTGCACAGCTGCCCGCTTTCCAGAGCGCCGATCAACGACACGGTCCCGATGACCTGAGAGATTCCGGGGCGGTTGCTCCTTCGGTGGCGGTGGTGACCCACCGCGCTCTCCCGTGCCGTTTCATGAGGCTTGCGCCGCATCGACAAGCCCGGAATGCGCAAAGGCCTTCGGACTGTCAATCAAATTGCGCTGCGACGCACAAAATCCTGTTCAAACGTGGCTGAGGCCTTCGGGCGCATGGCCGAAGATCTGGCGGTGCTGCGACAGCGCGAAGCGATCAGTCATGCCGGCGAGGAAGTCGGCTATATGGCGGCTCTTGTCTGGCTCGGCTTCGGGCAACCGTTGACGCCAGTCGTCGGGCAGCAGCGCGGGATCGTCGCGATAGGCGGCAAAGAGCGCCGCGATGACCTGCCGCGCCAGGTCGGCCGCTTCGAGCTGGCGCGGATGATGATAGACCCGCGCATACATGAACCGCTTCAGTTCGCGTTCCTGCTCCGCCATGGCATCGGAAAAACCGGCGATCACCTGCCCTGCGGCGCGGACATCCTCGATGCTGCCGATGCCGAGCCCCGCTATCCTGGCGCGCGTGGAGGCAATGACGTCGTTGACCATCAAACCGATCTGGTCGCGTACGAATTCGGACTGCAGCCGTGCCTCGGGAACGTCGGAGAATTTAGCGCGAATCGCATCCCATTGCCGCAGCGCCGATGGCAGGCTGAGCAGATCGTCGAACGACAGGAAACCGGCGCGCAGCCCATCGTCGATATCGTGATTGTCATAGGCGATATCGTCGGACACAGCGGCTACTTGCGCTTCGAGCGACGAATAGCGCTTCAAATCGAGGTCGAAACCGGCGTCGATCTCTGCCAGCGCCCAAGGGGCATGTTCGACCGGGCCGTTATGCTTGGCGAGCCCCTCGAGCACCTCCCAGCTGAGGTTGAGACCCTGCCAGCGCGGATAGGGCGATTCGAGCACGTGCAGCGCGCGCAGGGTATGGGCGTTATGGTCGAAACCGCCCTGCCCTGCCATCGCGGCCTCCAGCGCATCCTCGCCAGCATGTCCGAACGGGGGGTGTCCGATGTCGTGCGCCAGGCACAGCGCCTCGGTCAGGTCCTCGTCGAGCCCAAGCGCCCGCGCGATCGTCCGCCCGATCTGCGCGACCTCGAGGCTGTGGGTCAGGCGGACGCGGTAATGATCGCCATCGGGGGCGACGAACACCTGAGTCTTGTGGCGCAGGCGGCGGAAGCTGATCGAATGGATGATGCGGTCGCGGTCGCGCTGAAAGGCGCTGCGCGGTCCCCGCGTCGGCTCGCCCCCTTCGGCAAATTGCCGCCCGCGCGAACGCGAGGGATCACTGGCATAGGGCGCGCGGGGGTGCATGGCTGTTCTACCGTTGAATGCGTGGTGCTCTCCAGCCTCGCCGGAAAACGCCAGCGCCTTCGCCCACATGGGTTAAAAGATCAAGCGTCGCCCATGATCCAGTCGACTGCGGCCTGGGCGTGAATCTCGGTGCCGTCATAGATGGGCAGCACGTTAGCCTTGGTATCGACGATCATTTCGAGCTCGGTGCAGCCGAGCACCACCGCCTGCACGTCTTCCTTGGCGATATTGGTGAGGAAGGTCTTCATCGTGCGCTCGGATTCGCGGACGACCCTGCCCTCCATCAGCTCCTCGTAGATGATCCGGTCGATCTCCTCCACGCGCTCCATCTCGGGTGCGAGCAGGCCGATGCCGTGCTTGACCAGACGCTGGCGGTAGAAGCTCTCGAGCATCACGTTGCGCGTGCCGATGATTGCGGCGCGCTTGATCCCATCGGCCTGCATCTTCTCGCCGACGCAATCGGCGATATGGATGATCGGAACGCTGACCGCGCCCTGCACCCGGTCATAGACCTTGTGCATCGAATTGGCGCAGATCAGGATCGCGGTCGCGCCCGCCGCCTCGAGCGAGCGCGCGGCGACCGTCAGCTTCTCGGTCGCATGGTCCCAGCCCTCGGGTGTGCGGATCTGCGCGAGATCGCAGAAATTGAGGCTCTCGATCACGATCGGGCCGCTGCACAGCGACCCGGCGCGCTTCTGCACCCCCTTGTTGATCAGCCGGTAATAGGTCTCGGTCGAAACCCAGCTCATGCCGCCGATCAGGCCGATTTTCCGCATGCGGATCAGTGCCCCAGATTCTTGACGATATCCTCGACCATCTTCTTCGCATCGGCGAGCAGCATCATCGTCTGGTCCATGTAGAACACGTCATTGTCGACGCCCGCATAGCCCACGCCGCCCATCGAGCGCTTTATGAAGAACACGGTCTTGGCCTTGTCGACATCGAACACTGGCATGCCGTAGATCGGCGAGGACTTGTCGGTCTTCGCCGCCGGATTGACCACGTCGTTCGCGCCAATGATGAAGGCGACATCGGTCTGCGAGAATTCGCTGTTGATGTCCTCGAGCTCGAACACCTCGTCATAGGGCACATTGGCCTCGGCGAGCAGCACGTTCATGTGGCCGGGCATGCGGCCTGCCACTGGGTGGATGGCGTATTTGACGCTGACGCCTTCCTTCTTGAGCAGGTCGGCCATTTCGCGCAGCGCGTGCTGCGCCTGTGCCACCGCCATGCCGTATCCGGGGACGATGATCACGCTTTCGGCCTGCTTCATCATGTACGCCGCGTCCTCGGCGCTGCCGCGCTTCCACGGGCGATCGACCTTGGCCGCGCCGTCACCGCCGCTGCTCGCCTCGGCACCGAAGCCGCCCGCGATCACCGAGATGAAGCTGCGGTTCATCGCCTTGCACATGATGTACGAAAGGATGGCACCCGAAGAGCCGACCAGCGCGCCGGTGATGATCATCGCGGTGTTCGACAGGGTGAAGCCCATCGCTGCGGCTGCCCAGCCCGAATAGCTGTTGAGCATCGAGACGACGACCGGCATGTCCGCGCCACCGATCGGGATGATCAGCAGGAAGCCGATGATGAACGAGAGCACGGTGATCGCCAGGAACAGCCAGCCTTCGCCCGCGCCGCCATCGGGCGACACGGTATAGACCGCGATCATGCCGAGGATCGCGGCGAGCACGCCCAGGTTGATGACATGACGACCCGGGAGCATGATCGGCGAGCCCGACATGTTGCCGTTGAGCTTGAGGAACGCGATGACCGATCCCGAGAAGGTGATCGCACCAATCGCGACGCCGAGGCCCATCTCGATACGGCTGACGGTCAGGATCTGGCCATTGGCATCGAGAATGCCGAACGCTTCGGGATTGAGCCAGGCGGCGAGTGCGACGAGCACCGCGGCGAGGCCGACCAGCGAGTGGAAGGCCGCGACCAGCTGCGGCATGTCAGTCATCTTGATCTTGCGCGCGATCACGAAGCCAGCGACGCCGCCGATCGCGATGGCGATCAGGATCTCGACGATATTGGCGATCTCGTGCGTCAGCAGCGTGGTGATGACCGCGATGGCCATGCCGATCATGCCGAAGCGGTTGCCGCTGCGGCTGGTTTCCGGGCTGGAAAGACCGCGCAGCGCCAGGATGAAGAACACGCCAGCGACCAGATAGGCCAGCGACACCCAGGGGCTTACCGGCGCGGCATCACCGCCCGAGGCAAAGGCCGGGCCGGCGGTCAGCGCGCTGCAGGCAGCGGCGGCGAAAGTGAGCGGTCGGTTGATGTTCATTGCTGCCCCCAGAGCCATCACTTGCGCTCCTTCTTCTTGTACATCGCAAGCATGCGCTCGGTGACGGCAAAGCCGCCGAAGATGTTGACCGCGGCAAACACGACCGCGAGCAGACCAAGATATTTCGCCACCGGCGACACCGCCTCGGCACTGGCGACCAGCGCGCCGACGATGATCACCGACGAAATCGCGTTGGTCACCGCCATCAGCGGCGTATGCAGTGCGGGCGTCACCGACCAGACGACATAATAGCCCACGAAACAGGCCATCACGAAGATCGAGAGGATTGAGATGAAGTCCATCTTCATATTCTCCATTCGTCCCGCCGATCCGGCCTCGCCTAGCTGCGGGAAGGGTCCGGACCAGGCCGGTCAGATGTTCGAAAATCCGGTGATCAGCTCGCGAGCAGCCTCTCGCTGACGACCTTGCCGCCCATGGTCACGCGGACGCCCTGGACGATCTCGTCATCGTCGGGGAACACGGGCGCTTTTGCTTCCTTGTCCCAAAAGGCCGAGAAGAAGTTGAACAGGTTGCGCGCGAAAAGCGCCGAGGCATCGGTGGCGAGCCGCGACGGTACGTTGCGATGCCCGACGATCTTCACGCCGTGCTTGACGATGATCTCGCCCGCTACCGCACCTTCCACATTGCCCCCCTGCTCCACCGCCAGATCGACGATCACGCTGCCCGGTTTCATGCTGGCGATCTGCGCATCGCTGATCAGGCGCGGTGCGGGCCGGCCCGGGATCAGCGCGGTGGTGATGACGATGTCCTGTTTGGCGATATGCGAGGAGACCAGTTCGGCCTGAGCCGCCTTGTATTCGTCGGACATTTCGGTCGCATAGCCACCCGCGCCTTCGCCCTCGATACCCGCGACATTCTCGACGAAGATCGGCTTGGCGCCGAGCGACTGAATCTGTTCCTTGGTGGCAGAGCGGACGTCGGTCGCCGAAACCTGCGCGCCCAGGCGGCGTGCGGTCGCGATCGCCTGCAGCCCGGCCACGCCCACGCCCATGATGAACACCTTGGCGGCGGACACGGTGCCCGCTGCGGTCATCATCATCGGGAAGGCCTTGCCATACTCGGCAGCGCCGTCGATCACCGCCTTGTAGCCCGCAAGGTTCGACTGCGAGGACAGGATGTCCATCGACTGCGCGCGGGTGATGCGCGGCATGAATTCGAGCGCCAGCGCCTGGAAGCCTGCCGCCGCATAGGCATCGATGCGCGCCCGCTCGCCGAAGGGATTGAGCGAGGCAGCGATCATCGCGCCGGGCTTGGCCCCTGCAAGGCTGGCCGGATCGGGTCCCTGGACGCCGAAGATGATGTCGGCATCGCCGAGCACATCGGCGCGCGACCCCACGCTGGCTCCGGCGGCAGCGAAATCCGCGTCGGAAATCGACGCATATTCGCCCGCACCGGTCTCCACCGCCACGGTCGCTCCCAATCCGATGAACTTCTTGACGGTTTCAGGGCTCGCCGAAACGCGCCGTTCGCCCGATGCCTGCTCCTTGAGGACCGCGATCTTCATGCCGCCGCCGGTCAGCTGGCGATGAGAACGACGACGAACGCCGTCACGAGTGCCGCCACGATCGTGCCGGTCTTCAGCAGGCCCATGAAGCCCTCATAGGTTTGCTTGGCATATTCGAAGTTGTTGGACGTGTCGTTGGCCATGGTCAGAGCCTTCCCCGTTATTGGTGCCGAAGTTGATATCGGTTCGCCTTAACCGAATGCCGGGTGTCGCTCAATCCCGCAAGCTTCAAATCGCTAGGGTTGGCACAAGCTTAGCTTTAATGGGGTTTTTACCACATGCCGTTAAGGATGACGGTGATGGCCAAGGAACGCACAGACGCAGACCAGCAGATCCGCCGGGTAATGCTGATCGATAACGAACCGGCGCAATGCCGCCTGGTCGCAGCGCTTGCGGCCAAGGCGGGCTGGCGCACGGTGTTCGCGCACGATTCGGAAACTGCGATCGCCATGCTCGGCACGCAGGAGGGGATGATGCTCGATGCGATCATTCTCGACCAATGGGTGCCAGGCGACGAAGCCGCCGAACTCATCAAGGAACTGAAATCGCGCCGTCCGGCGCTGCCGATCCTGATGCTGACCACCAGCACCTCGCCGCTGCTCGCGGTCGAGGCGATGCGCGCGGGCGCTACCGATTATCTGATCAAGCCGATCGCGCCCGACCGTCTCGTCGCCGCGCTCAACGCTGCCGCGCGCAAGGACGATGCCGACGAGCTGCGCCCGCTCACCGAGAAGATCGCGGCCCCGCTCGATTTCGACGAGATGATAGGCTCGTCGCCGCGCTTCCGCGCGGCGCTGGCCATTGCCGCCAAATCGGCGCGGACGCACACGCCCGTGCTGATCGAGGGCGAAAGCGGCACCGGCAAGGAAATGATCGCGCGCGCCATCCATGCCTCCAGCCCGCGTTCGAAACTGGCATTGCGGCTGGTGACATGTGCCGGGGCTTCGAGCGGCCAGATCGAATCGCAGCTCTTCGGGCATGAGCGCGGCGCGTTTCCTGGCGCGTTCGACCGGCATGTCGGCATCATCCAGCGGGTCGAGGGCGGCACGCTGTTCATCGACGAAGTCGACCAGCTTCCGCTCGAATCGCAGGCCAAGCTTGCCGACGCGATCCGATCGGGCGAGGTGCGTCCGCTGGGCGCCCGGCACAGCTTCCGCTGCGATGTGCGCTTCATCTGCGCCAGCAACACGCCGCTCAAGCCGATGGTCGAAGAGGGTTCGTTCCGCGAGGACCTGTATTTCGCGATCGCGCCGGTGCAGATCACCATTCCCGCGCTGCGCGACCGGTCGAGCGACATTCCTGCGCTCGTCCGCCATTTTCTGGCGCGCATCGCCGAACAGCCGGGGCTGCGCGGCCTGGGCATTACCGACGAGGCGCTGTCGCTGCTGTCCAGCTTCGATTGGCCGGGCAATGTCCGCCAGCTGCAGAACGCGCTTTTCCGCGCCGCGATCTTCTGCGATGGCGATGCGCTGACCACCGCGGAATTTCCGCAGCTCACCAACATGCTTGGCGAAGAGGAGCCGCGCCGGACCTCGTCGCCGCATGACGGCATCGGCATCACGCTCTATGCCGAGGACGGCAATCTGCGCCCGCTCGAGGAGATCGAGGCCGATGTGATCCGTCTCGCCATCGGCCATTACCGGGGTCGCATGACCGAGGTCGCGCGCCGTCTGGGCATCGGCCGCTCGACGCTCTACCGCAAGCTGACCGAACTCGGCATCGACAACGCCGCGTAACCGCGCTTTTCCCCTTCCCTGCGCTGCCAGGCGCTCATAAGAGCGGGCGGATGACCCGCGATCCGCTCGACGTCCTGCACGAAACCTTCGGCTTTTCCGCCTTTCGCGGCGTGCAGGAGCAGGTGGTCACGCGGGTGCTGGCGCGGCAGAACACGCTGGCGATCATGCCGACCGGCGCGGGCAAGTCGCTCTGCTATCAACTGCCCGCCGTGGCGCTCGATGGCTGCTGCGTCGTCATCTCTCCCCTCATCGCCCTGATGCATGACCAGCTGCGCGCCGCGCAGGCGCTGGGCATTCGCGCCGCCAGCCTCACCTCGGTCGATGCCGACTGGCAGGAAACGCAGGACCGGTTCCGCGCGGGCGAGCTCGACCTGCTCTATGTCGCGCCTGAGCGTGCCAGCTCGGAAGGGTTTCGCAGCCTGCTCGGCCGCGCGTCGATCGCGCTGTTCGCGATCGACGAGGCGCATTGCGTGTCCGAATGGGGCCATGATTTCCGCCCCGATTACCGGCTGCTCCGCCCGCTGCTCGACAGCTTCCCCGATTGCCCGCGCCTGGCGCTGACCGCCACCGCCGATGCGCACACGCGCGAGGACATTCTCAAGCAGCTTGGCATCGCGCCCGATGGCATGGTGATCGCCGGGTTCGACCGGCCCAATATCCGTTATGCCGTGCACCCGCGTGACGGGCTGACCCGGCAGATCGGTGATCTGGTCGCGAGCAATCCCGGCCCCGGCATCGTCTATGCCCAGACCCGCGCCGGGACCGAAAAGCTGGCCGAACAACTGGGGCGCGATGGCCGCAGGCAGGTGCGCGCCTATCATGCCGGGATGCCACCCGAGGAGCGCCGCGCCAACCAGGATGCGTTCATCGCCAGCGAGGACATGGTGATGGTCGCCACCGTCGCCTTTGGCATGGGCATCGACAAGCCTGATGTCCGCTTTGTGGTGCACGCCGGCCTCCCCAAGTCGATCGAGGGCTATTATCAGGAATCGGGCCGCGCTGGCCGCGACGGCGAACCGGCAGAGGCGCATCTGTTCTGGGGAGCGGAGGATTTCATCCGCGCGAGGATGCGGATCGGCGAGATCGAGGCCGAGCGCCAGGCGGGCGAACGCGCGCGCATATCGGCCTTGGGCGCGCTGGTGGAAACCGGAGGATGCAGGCGCGCGGTGCTGCTGCGCCATTTTGGCGAGAGCCCGGCAGACACCTGCGGCAACTGCGACAATTGCCTGAGCCCGCCCGACAGCGTCGATGCGACGCAAACCGCGCGCAAGCTGCTTTCTGCCGTCTATCGCACTGGGCAGAGCTTTGGTCTGGGCCATGTCGAGGCGGTGCTGCGCGGGCAGAATACCGACAAGGTGCAGCAGCGCGGGCATGACCGGCTCTCGGTCTTTGGCATCGTCGATGGCGAGGAGGCGCTCCTGCTCAAGCCGGTCGCTCGGGCGTTGCAGGTGCGTGATGCGCTCGCCACCAACGAGCATGGCGGGCTGATGCTGGGCCCCGAGGCGCGCGCTATCCTGCGCGACGAGGTGCAGCTGCCGCTGGTGCTGCCACCCAAGCGCGCGCGGCGTGGTCGGCGCGGCAGCGATGCAGTCAATCCGGTGAGCAATCCGCTGTTCGAGGCGTTGCGCGCGTGCCGCCGCGATCTCGCGCAGGAGGCAGGCGTACCTCCCTATGTGATCTTCCACGACAGCACGCTGCGCGAAATGGCCGAACGCATGCCGCGGACGATGGACGCGCTGTCGCGCATTTCCGGCATCGGGACGCGCAAGCTGGAGGCCTATGGCGAGGCCTTTCTGCGCGTGCTGCGCGAGCATGGCTGATATATTGACATTAATTGTGTCAATATATAGCGTCTGCATCAAGACCAGCAGAGAGGATGCACCATGGCTGAGCCCTTTACCGTTCTGAACGAAGTGTTTCCGGGCCATCCCGAAACGCTGGCAGGCATGATGCAGCCGGGCCCTGACGGGCCTATCTTCATGATCAATCTGCTCAAGTTCAAGGAAAAGGCGGTCTATGAGGATGGTCGCGAGACCGACCTGACCGGACGCGAGGCCTATATGATCTATGGCCGGGCAGTCTCGCAGCTGCTGCCCAAATTCGGCGGCGTGGCGATGTTCGTCGCCGATGTGACCTTCCTCTCGCTCGGCCAGGTCGGCGAGCTTTGGGACGAGGTCGCGATCGGGGTCTATCCCAAGCGAGCGGACATGGTGCGGATGTCGATGTCCGAGGAATGGCGCGAGATCGCGGTGCACCGCAGCGCCGGGCTCGACGGACAGCTCAATATCGAGACGGTGCTGTCCGAGGAAGGCAAGGGCATGCCGTGGATGCAGCAGATCCTGTCGATGGTCGGTCCCAAGGGGTGACATAGGCCCATGTTGGGGATATGCGCTTTTACATGAACACTCCTCCGGTTACCATCTCAGCGCCCCCTGCCCGCCATCCCGATGGCCGCAAACAGCGCAGCGAACGCAGTCGCCAGGCGATCGTCGATGCCATGCTCGACATCATCATGGGCGGCAGGATGGAACCGAGCGCCGCTGAAGTCGCCGAAAAGGCGGGCGTCAGTGCGCGTACAGTGTTCCGCCATTTCGAGGAAATGGACAGCCTTTACAGCGAGATGACCGAGCGGCTCGAAGCGGAGATCATGCCGATCATCCAGCAGCCCTTTACCGGCGAAGGCTGGCGCGCACAGCTTGACCAGCTGCTCGAGCGACGCGCGATGATCTATGAGCGCATCATGCCGGTCAAGATTGCCGCGAGCATCCGCCGGTTCAGCTCGGACTATCTGATGCTGAATTACGAGCGCTTCGTCCATCTCGAGCGCACCGGGCTGGAAGGGGTGCTTCCCGACACTATCCGCAAGGATGCAACCCGCTTCTCCGCGATCGAGATGTGCGCCGGCTTCCAGACCTGGCGACGACTGCGCCAGGATCAGGGCCTCAGCACCGATCAGGCCGCCGACGTTGTGCGGCTGACGATTTCGCGGCTGGTGGACTGAGCTTGCGGCGCGCGTTCTGGCTTGCCGGGGCCGCGTTGACCATGGCGGTTGCAGGCTGTGATCTGCAGTCGGAACCCGAAAGCGGGCGCGCGGAGCCGGCTGCGCGCGATTGCCCTGCCAAGACCTTCGAGCCAGGCAAATTCATCCCCCTGCCCGCTGGCTCCTATGTCAAGGGTGCCGATCCGCTCTATCCCGAGGAACGCCCGTCCATGCGGCTCCGGGTCGAGGGTTTTGCGATCCAGGCGCACGAGGTCACCAATGACCAGTTCGCCGCCTTCGTTGAGGCGACCGGCTATGTCACGGAAGCAGAGAGAGCCGCGACCAGCGATGATCCGCGCGCGGGATCGGCCGTGTTCACACGCGATGCAAAGGGCATGAACGGTCGATGGGTGCTGCGCAAGGGCGCGACCTGGCGAGCGCCAGAGGGCACTGGTTCGTCCATCGATGGCAAGGGCCGCCATCCGGTCGTGCATGTCACGCTCGCCGATGCGCGGGCCTATGCAAATTGGGCAGGCGGTCGGCTGCCGAGCGAGGAGGAATGGGAATATGCCGCGAGCAGCGGTCTACCCGATCCCGCCAACCGCTTTTCCGGCGCGGTCGACGACAAGGGCGTGCCCCGCGCCAACCACTGGCAGGGGGTTTTTCCGATCAGGGATGAGGGCAAGGACGGCTTTTCGGGCACGGCCCCTGCCAGCTGCTTTCCCGCTGATCGCAACGGGGTGCACGACCTGATCGGCAATGTCTGGGAATGGACCGACAGCCCGGCGGACGACGCGCACATGATCATCAAGGGCGGTAGCTGGCTGTGCGCGGCCAACTTCTGCGCGCGCTATCGCCCCGCCGCGCGCCAGCCGCAGGAGAATGACTTCTCCTCGAACCATATCGGCTTCCGCATCATCCGCGACGTCGCAGCGCCAGCGCCAGGAACAGCGCGATAACCGGCACCGCCACCAGCACGGCATAGCTTTCGGGTGGATGATGATCACCGGGCTTCAGCACCCAGAAGCTGAGGGCGTGCAGCGTCTTTTCGAGCAGCAACAGCACTAGCGCCAGCGGCACCAGCGCGCGATGGAACAGTCCGATGGCGAGCATCATGCCACCCCAGGCGATCTGCGTCGCGCCCGCCCAGGCGAACATCGATACGGTGCGGGCAGCATCGCGGGACAGGTCGATCCCCGCGATCACCCCCGCCCCGCCATCGGGCAGGAAGACATGGATCATGCCGGGGACCACCGCCAGCACCCCGCACAGAACGAGAAAGCGCGACGAAGCCGACGCGGCAACCGGCTCCGACCGGGGCAGTAGCGCCGCCATCAGTTCGGCCAGTAAACGAGCTCGTCGCCCTTCCTGAACTTCACTCCGAGCGGTTTGTCGACTGCCACCGGCGCCTCGATGGTGTGCGGGTAGAGCGGCTTGCGCGCGCCCTGTTGGTGCTTGGCGAGCAGGGCCTTGAGCTCGGCGACCTTGGCCGGGTTGGCCGCGGCGAGATCACGCTTCTCGGTCGGATCGTCCTTGAGGTTGAACAGCCAGGTCTTGCGCGGGCGTTCGGTCACCTGCAGCTTCCAGTCACCCTGACGCACGACGCGATAATAGGCGCTCTGCCAGAAGATCGCGTCATCGGGCCGCTTGCCGACCGGATTTGCGGGATCGGGGCCGAGCAGGTCGACGCCGTCGATCTGGAGTCCGGCGGGCAGCCTGGCCCCGCCTGCCCTGGCGAAGGTCGGCATCAGGTCGATATGCGCGACGGGCGTATCGACCCTTGTTCCAGGTGATATCCGTCCCGGCCAGCGCACGAACATCGGCACGCGGATGCCGCCCTCGAACAGGGTGAGCTTCCATCCCCGATAGGGTGCGTTGACCTGCGGCAGGCCGATATAGCCCGCGCCGCCATTGTCGCTGGAAAAGACGATGATCGTGTTGTCGTCGAGCCCCTGGTCCTTGAGCGACTGCATGATGCGCCCGACCGATCGATCGAGCGCGCGGACCATCGCCGCATAGACGCGCAGCCGGTGGGGCTTGATGTCGCCCACCGCGTCATAATCGGCCTTTGTCGCCTGGAGCGGGGTGTGAACGTTCCAGTGCGCGAGATAGAGGAAGAACGGGCGGTTGCGGTTCGCCTCGATCACCTTGATCGCCTCGTCGGTCCAGTAATCGGCGAGATAGCCGCCCGGCTTGAACCATTTGCCGCCATTGTAGCTGGTGGCGAACTGCATCCGCGCCCAGAGGAACTTGTCGATCGGGTCGAAATCGACCTTGGCGTTGACCACGTTCGGGTCGTCCTCGGGCAGGTGCATCGCGCTCGCCATCAACAGGCTCTCGTCGAACCCCTGGGCGTTGGCGCTGAATTCGGGACCGTCGCCCAGATGCCATTTGCCGATATGCACGCTGTGATAGCCCGCGGGTTTCAGGATCTCGGCGATCGTCTGCTCGCTGCCCGGCAGACCCTGGCCGTCGAAATCGGGCGCGCCTTCCACCGCCGCGTCGAGATAGGTGACCGGCGGCAGGCCGGAATCCATTTCGTCGGACAGCGCCTTGACGATGCGGCCCATGCCGTCGGGCGTGGGGGTGAATTCAAATCCGGTGCGCGTGGGGTAACGCCCGGTCAGGATCATCGCGCGCGACGGGGCGCAGCTTGCGGTGCCGGCATAGGCCTGCGAATAGATCGCGCCTTCGGCCGCGAGCCGGTCGATATTGGGCGTCGGTACCTTGCCACCGGCCACGCCGCCGCCGAAGGTCGAGATGTCGTTGATGCCCAGGTCATCGGCCAGGATGAACACGATATTGGGTGGGCGCTTGTCAGCGGGCAGCGCGGGGCTGTCCGGTCCCTTCTGCCAGACCACGGGCTGGTTTTCGGCAACGTCGTGCTGGCCCATGTGCGAGGCAGCGAACAGCAGCACCTGGCTCTTGTTGAACCAGGCCCAGGTTCCGGCTGCGATGATGACGACGAGCAGGCCGAGCAGGATGCGCTTGATCATGCGACCGCCTCCTCGGCGAACATCGCTTCGCAGCCGGTGCCGGAAAGCAGCGCATCGAGCCGGTCGCGCGCCTCGGCGGACAGTGCCGCGCGTGCCGCGCGCAGGGTCACCAGGCATTTCGCCTGATAGGGAAAGACCGGCTGCGTCCAGCGCTTGCCGTCGATCTCGGTCTCGAAATCGCTCTGCCCGGCAGCGGCGGCTCGGGCGTTGGCGATCAGGAATGGCGCATAGACGCGCCCGATCTCGGTCAGTAACTCACCCAACTGCTGGCCGAGCGCATTTTGATCGAGCCAGGCCCCGTCTGGCAGGCCGGAGAGGTCCTCCACCCGGTCGAGCCAGGCGCGCAGCCGAGGTGTCGAGCCGGCCATGATCGCGGCAGGCGTCGGATCGACAATGCCGAGCTGGGTGAGCTGGCCATAGATGGCGAAATCCGCCGCCGAAGGCCGCGTGCCGAGGACAAAGCCGGTGCGCGCGATCGCCCGATCGAGAATGCCGATCAGCCGCGCATAGCTCGCCTCGATGATCGGCGCGGTAATGTCGTTCGAGCCGACCACGTACAGCCGGTCGATCTGCCGCTTCGCAAAGCCGTCCGCCATCTGCTTCGCCTGCTCGTCCGGATAGGTCGGGCTCTGCCAGAAGATCAGCAGCGGCCCGGCATTGGCCGCGTCGGTCGCAAAATGCCAGCGATAGTGGAACATCATCTTGGTCATCCACTCGTCGGCAAAATCCTCGATCAGCAGGTCGAGAAAGCCGAGCAGCTCGTCCTCCGGAAGCACCGAGCGGCCCGGATGTTCCGCCTCGAGCCTGCGGATGATTGGCGTGGAATCGACCACTGCTTCGCGCGCATCGCCCTCGCCGAAATAGAAGGTGGGCAGCAGCTTGACCTTGGGCACCGGATAGCCGGCGGGTGGCTGCATGTGGCTGCCCCAGATCATCTTATGGCCAATCCCGCGATAGCGCAGCAGCGCCAGCATCTTGCGCGTATAGGGCGATCCCGGCGCCCCGAGCAGTTCAACAGCCATTCTCTCCTCCGCTTTTATTGTCACAGGCTATGTCAATAATGTGAACGGGTCAAGCGGGCCGCGCACGTCCTTTCCGCCGCAGCAGCCGATAGGCACCATAGAGCATCGCGATCACAAGCAAGCCTGCCCCCAGCAGAACATACCAGTAGCGCGCGGCCATCTTGCGCACCGTGTTCTTGCCGATCTGCACCGTGGAGTCATATCCCTCGGGCATTTCGAGCACGCCGTTGCGCTTCGCATAGGCGCGATACTCGGCCATCATCTCCCTGAACTTCGCCGGATCGCTCTGGCTCAGGTCGCGGCTCTCGCCGGGGTCCGAAGCGATGTCGTACAACCGCCAGATGCCGTCGCCATAGGGCTTGAGGTTGCGCACCAGCTTGTAGCTGCCCTTGAACAGTGCAGCATTGCCAGAGACCTCGAAGCCCGTCGCGGTTTCCGGCGTGCGCACCGCATCGGCCTGTCCGGCGAGCAGCGGGACCAGCGAGCGGCCGTCAAAGGCACTGGCATCGGGCGCTCCGCCCGCCATCGCGAGTAGCGTCGGCGCGATGTCGCTCACCGTGGTCATCGCAGCGCTCGGGGCGGCAGGCGCGATGCCGGGGCCTGCCATGATCATCGGCACGTGCAGCCCGCCCTCGGCGCTGTAGAACTTGAACATCGCCCCCGGCGAGGCAGCGGCATTGGCGAATTCTGGCCCGATAAAGGCATAGGTGCCCTTGCCGCCCCAATTGTCCGCCGAAACGCTGTACCCGTTATTGTCGAGCCACCACTGCATGGTGCGCGACGTGGCGAGCGGATTGCTCGGTTCCGGGCCGTTGTCCGACGTGAACACGAACACCGTGTTGTCATATTGGCCGGTACGCTTGAGATGCTCGACCAGCCTCCCGATATGGTGGTCCATCGCCTCGATCATGCCGGCATTGATCGCCATGTTGCGCGCGAACAGTGCCTGTTCCTCGCGCGTCAGGCTTTCCCATTGGCGCAAGCCCTTGGGCGGATCGGCGAGCGGCGCTCCATTCGGAATCAGGCCGTTGGCCTGCGCCCGTTCCCAGCGCGCCTTGCGCATTGCCGCCCAGCCCTGGCGATAGGTGTCCCTGTACTTGCGGGTGAATTCGGGCGGCGCCTGGACCGGAATATGGATCGCTTGGAAGCCGATATAGGCAAGGAACGGCTTTTGCTGGTCGCCCTCACCCAGATAATCGACCATCCGGTCTATCAGGAAGCGCGAGGAATAGAAGTCCTTGGGCAGGCGTGCCGGTTTGCCGTCCTCGAACCAGGGGGCATCGGCATAATAGGGCATGTACGATTTCTGCTCCCAATTGTCCGCGCCCGACGCATCAAGCACGAACGATCGGTCGAAACCGTGGGAGTTGGGCAGATCGCCGTGCTCATGGCCGAGATGCCATTTGCCGGTCATGTAAGTGCGATAGCCGCGCTGCCTGAGCCTGCTGGCGATCGTCGTCACGCCCGGTTCGAAGCGCAGCGAATAGCCCTTCTTGCCGATATGCTCGTTCGGGATGACCTCGGGAATGGTCGAGACGCCGGTCCGATGGTTGTCGAGGCCCGTGAGCAGCATCGCGCGCGAGGGCGAGCAGAGCGGCGAGGTATAATAGCGCGTGAACATCCGCCCGCGACGCGCCAGCGCATCGATATGGGGCGTCCGCGCCTCGCCGCCATAGATGCCGAGATCCATCAGCGCGAGGTCATCGGCCAGCAGCACCACGAAATTGGGTGGGCGGTCCGGGGTGATCGCCTTGAGCGTGGTGGCGGTCGCCAGGGGCTGCGCGGCGGGGCCGGCCGCTGCCAGCGATAGCGCCGCGCCGATTGCCGCGAGAAACCTCTTCCCGGCCATGCATCCTCCCCGCCATGATGGTCCCAACCACCTTTTGGCAGAGGCTATGACAGATTATGCTCGGGCGCAAGCGGCTCTTGGCAGAGCCCGTGCCCGCCTCAGCCCTTGGGCTTGAACACCAGCGAAGCCGTGACCGGCACCGCGGTGCTGATCGCGGGAAGCTTGGCGACTTCCTGCAGCTTGCCGACTCCAGCCTCGAGCCCCACGGCCGATGCATCGATGATCAGCGGCTTGGCGGTTTCGACCAGCACCGATTCACCCGCCAGCCGTGTCACGGTCAGCGGCGCTTCGATGCTGTTGATGGTGCCGTGCAGGTCGAGCGTCACCGGAACGGCCATGGTCTTGCGCTCGCCGGGCTTCATGGCCTTGATGGCGTTGGGATCGATCTTGGCGGTGAGCTTGGCATCGGGGAAATTCGCCACCTCGAAGAGCATGTCGCGCATCCGCTGGTTGCGGATATCGATGCCGGTGTCGACACTGGCCAGGTCAATGGCGACGGCCACCGTGCCATCGGGTTCGACCGAGCCCGAGAGCTTCTTGAAGCTGTGCGCCTCGCCGACATTGCCAGCCTTGACCGAGACGAAGCCGACATTCGACTGATCCGCTGCCAGCTGCCATGCGCCTTCGGGCAACGGAGCTTCGGCCTTGTCGGAACCAGCGCTGCAGGCGGCGAGTGCCAGCGAAAGCACGGAAACGGAAACAAGCGAACGGATCATGAAGCAGACTCCAGCCAGGCGTTGGACGAACGTTCTTAACGTCAGCCCAGCGGCCTGTCACCGCCTCATGCGCGCATCTGCTCGGGATAGCCGGTCGCGATCTGCGGCGGGCTGGACTGCCGGAAACGTTCCAGGCTGATCGGGACGGTGAACTGCAGGCCGCAGCGGTCTTCGACCGACCAGCGCGCCACTGCGCGCACCTTCAAATTCGCACCCAGCGCGATCTCGAACTCGGTACCGGGCGGCACGTCCCACAATCCCTCGATCAGCGCGCCACCAGGCGAGATGTTCTTGATCCGCGCGGGGTAGCAATAGCCATCGTGATAGATGCCGATCGTGCGCAGCACCTTGTAGCGGGTCTCGCGGCTGCGCTTGTGACCGACCGGCTCGACATGATTCTCGACGCCGGCGAGCCGCTGCGTGGCTTCGGCAAGCCCGACCGGTTTGCCGTAGATATAGCCCTGCACATGGCTGCACCCCAGCGAGCGGATGAGTTCGAGCTCGTCGATCGTTTCGGCACCCTCTGCGGTGGTTTCCATGTTGAGCGCCTCGGCGAGCGAGACGATCGAGCGGATGATCGCGCTGTTGGCGCTGCCCGATTGCGAGGCACCGCGGACGAAGCTCTGGTCGATCTTGATCTTGTCGAATGGCGCGCTGCGCAGATAGCCGAGCGCGGAATAGCCGGTGCCGAAATCGTCCAGCGCCAGGCGCACGCCGATGCCTTTCAACCGCTCGAAGATGCGCGTCGCATCGAGCTTATCGTCCAGGAACACGCTCTCGGTAATTTCCAGCTCTAGCCTTTCGGGCTCGAGCCCGCTCTGCGCCAGCGCATTGAGCACGATCGAGGGGAAGGCAGGATCGGCAAACTGCATCGGCGATACGTTGACCGCGATCCGCACCGAGCGGGGCCAGGTGGCTGCATCGGCACAAGCGGTGCGCAGCACCCATTCGCCCAGCTGCATGATCAGACCCGATTCCTCGGCGATCGGCACGAACGCGCCGGGGCTGATCGGTCCGCGTACAGGGTGGTTCCAGCGGGCTAGCGCTTCGAACCCGCTGATCGTCTCGGTCGCAACGTTGACCACGGGCTGATAGGCGATGCTCATGCCCCCGGCCTGCAGGGCAGCGCGCAGCTCGCCTTCGAGCGCGCGCCGCTCATGTGCCACCTTGTGCATGTCCTCGCTGTAGAATTTCCAGATGCCGCGCCCGTTTTCCTTGGCCGAATAGAGCGCAAGGTCGGCGTTGCGGATCAGCGTCTCGGCACCCGAATGGGTGCGGCCATCGGCAATGGCAATACCCACCGAGGCCCCGATCACGATCTGGTTGCCCTCGACCATATAGGGATGGCTGAGATTGATGATCACCGATCGCGCGATATCGGCCAGCCGGTCCTCGCTGATGATCCCGGGCAGCACGACCTGGAACTCGTCGCCGCCCAGACGGCCGACCTCGCCGCTGTCACCGATGGTGCGCTTCAGCCGCTCGGACACCTGCTTGAGCAGCGCATCGCCGATCGGATGGCCGAGCGTGTCGTTGACTTGCTTGAAACGGTCGAGGTCGAGCAGGAACAGCGAGCACGGGCTGGGCTCGCCGCGATGCCCGGACAGCGCCTTTTCGAACAGCTCCTTGATATACAGGCGATTGGCGAGCCCGGTGAGATTGTCGTAGCGCGCAAGCTGCGTGACCGCCTCGTGCGAGCGCTTCACCTCGGTAAGGTCGGTGCCATGGCCGCGAAAGCCGACAAACTGGCCAAATTCGTTGTAGAACGGTGCGCCGGAAAGCGACCAGGCGCGCTCCTCTTCCGACTGCGCGACGCGTACGGCAAGATCGCTGAACGCCGTGCGGGCGGAGAAATGGAAATTGAACGTCCGTTCGCTGCCGCCGCCGTCGGCACCTGGCGAACAGATGACCGAGCTCAAGGGCTGGCCGATGATCGTCGCGGGGTCAGCCTCGATCGCGGTGACGGCTTCGGCGCTGATATAGACGATGCGGCCCTGCCGGTCGGTTTCCCAGAACCAGCCACGACCGGATTTCTCGTAATCGGAGAGCAGGCAGCGCGCGCGTTCGTTGTTCAGTTTCTGTTGGTCGAGCGCCGCCTCTTCGTCGCGATCGTCCTTGCCGCGGATCAGTGCGATCAGCAGCATCGCCGGCAAGAAGACCAGCGTCCCCACCGCAAAGCGCAGATCCCAGGCGGCAAGCAGCACGCCAAGCCCGGTCGACATGCATGCAAAGAACATCAGCATGCGATGCGGCACCATGACCGCCAAGGTCGGAAGCAGCGCGCCCAACAGCGCCATCATGCCGATCAGGACACCGGCTTCCTGGCCGTGCGCCACAAGGCTGACGACGGCAAACGAGAAGCAGACCGTCGACACGCAGACGATCGCCGACAGCATCGGCGGGAAGCTGTCTCCGAGGATCTTGCGAATGGCATCGCTGCGTCCGGGCAGAAAGATCGCCAAGTCGATAAGGATCGACAAGGCGGCTGCAAGCACGAATGGCAGGTTGAGGCTGGCGACCGAAAATCCTGTTGCCGCCGCCGTCAGCAGCATCGCTACGGTGCGAACACCCATGACCACGGGCCAGAGCGCGCAGATCGCCAGCAGCGATCTTGCAGACAGCACAGCAGGTGCTGGCGCGTCTCCCGTTGCCAGTTCTGATTGCTTCTGTCCAAACATCAGCCAATGCATAAAGAAGCGCGATTAGCAAAGCGTTACCACGAGGAGATCGCCGTCCGGCAAGTCGTGTAAAATCAACGGCTATGACAGCATGAGACGATAGGCGGTCATGATTGGCAAAACCCGTCGCATCCCCCATATTGTCGGCATGCCAGGCTTGCGCGATTCCATCGGAAGCGAAATCCGCCGCATCTTTGCGGAACCCGGTGGACAGACGATCGAGATCTCGCGCGAGGATACCGGCCTGTTCGGCCCGCACTCGGTCAGCTGGCAGGTGCATGGCGATGTCACCTCGATGATGATTGGCGGTATCGCCTCGCTGCTGATGCAGATGCTCGATCCGGCGGTGCTGGCGGGCGTGTGGGACCATTCGGTGTTTCGACAGGACATGCGCGGGCGGTTGCGTCGCACCGCCGCCTTCCTCGCGCGCACCACCTATGGCGACCGCGCACAAGCTCTGGGCGAGATCGCGCGCATCCGCCGCATTCATGACCATGTGCGCGGCACCCTGCCCGATGGCACGCCCTATGAGGCCAATGATCCGCAGTCGCTGGCCTGGGTGCATGTGACCGAAAGCCTCTGCTTTCTCGATGCCTATATCCGCTATCGCAAACCGCACATGACCTTGGCCGAACGCGATCGCTATCTTGCCGAAATGGCGCAGATCGGACGGCTGCTGGGGGCGGACCCTGTGCCCTATAGGTATCGCGAGGCGCAGCGCCTGATAGCGAAAGCGCGGCCCCGGCTGCGCTTCGACGAGCGGACGCGCGAGATTGCGGATCTGCTGCTCAATCAGCCGCCATCATCGCCGCAGCTTGCGCCGTTCCATCACATGACGATGCAAGCCGGCGTCGACCTGCTGCCGCGCTGGGCGCGCAGCATGCACGGGCTTTCGATCTCGCTGCCTGCGCGGATCGCGGTTCGCGGCGGGACGACGGGTATCGCGGCGATCACCCGCTGGGCGCTGGCGCCGGGACGCACGGTGCGTCCGGCCCGTTGATCCCTGCTGTCAGCGCGGCCTGAGCGCGCGTCCCGCCACCGCATCGAGCCGGGCGAGCAGGGCCGGATCGCGCGCCTCTGGTGCAGTGATCAGCGCAAAATCGAGACAGGTGTCGATCGGGCTGGGCTCACGTCGTTCGGGCAGCATCTTCGCCAGTTCGATCACCAGCTGACGCGCTCTCGCCGAGTTGGCGTTCATCTGGGCAATGATCGCGCCGACCTCGACATGATCCTCGCCTTCGCGCCAGCAGTCATAGTCGGTAACCATGCCGACCAACGCATAGGGAAGCTCGGCCTCGCGCGCGAGCTTGGCCTCGGGCATTGCGGTCATGCCGATAACGTCGCAGCCCCAGGCGCGGTACAGATGGCTCTCGGCCCGGCTCGAGAATTGCGGGCCCTCCATCGCCAGATAGGTTCCGCCCTGGTGCACTGGCGCACCCGCCGCTCGCGCAGCATCGGCGGCCAGTGCCGACAGCCGGGGGCAGACGGGCTCTGCCATCGAGACATGCGCGACCATGCCGGTCCCGAAAAAGCTGCTGGGCCGGTGCACGGTGCGGTCGATGAACTGATCGACCAGCACGAACTGGCCCGGCGGCAGCTCCTCGCGCAGCGAGCCGATGGCGGAAATTGCCAGGATGTCGGTGCAGCCTGCGCGCTTGAGCACGTCGATATTGGCGCGCGCGTTGACATCGCTCGGGCTCAGGCGATGCCCCTTGCCGTGACGCGGCAGGAACACGAACTTATGGCCGTTGAGCGTGCCGATGACGATATCGTCCGATGCCTCGCCAAACGGGCTGTCGACGCGGATCGACTGCGCATCCTCGAGCCCGTCAATCGCATAAAGGCCCGATCCGCCGATCACGCCGATGGTCCATTCGCTCATTGCCTTCTGCCCCTGTAACGCCGGTTCGACCGTCTGCTAGACCAGCCGGAGCGACGCGCAAAGGCTATTCCGAACGCAGCGACGAAATCCATTCACGGATGAGCGCAACGCCCTCTTCGTGCACCATCGATCGGCCGACCTCGGGCATGGCGACGCCGGGCTCGGTCGAACCCATGCGATGGATCATGATCGACTGGTCGGGCTGGCCCGGCGCAATGGCGAATTCACGCCCACCGCTGCCGCGCCCGGCAGCGACCGGACGCTTGTACAGGCCCGTGGCAGTGCGATCCGCCGCTGCACCATAGTTGAGGAACAGTCCCGAATTGCTCGCGGATCCCGTGGGGTTGTGACAATGCGCGCAATTGACCATCAGATAGGCGCGCGCGCGCTGATCGAGCGTACCGGTAGAAGCGTCGTTCCAGATCGGTCCGCTGGCGGCGATCGGTGCTGCGGCCCAGTCGATGCGCTTGCGAAAGGCAGCCACCCTGGCCGGTGCGATGTCCAGGTTCGCCGCGATCGGGCCGATGGGCACCACGGCGCCAGCTGAAGAATGGCATTCCTTGCACTGGTTCTTGTTCGGCACCGCATAGCTGATCTCGCTGCGCTTGCCATCCGGACGGGTCACGGTCACCGGGAGCCGTGTGCCCGCGACTTTGAGATCGGCATCGCTCAGATCGGCGTTCCAGACATAGGGCAAGGCCTCCCACCCGCTTGCCCTGCGAAGCAGGACGCGGGTTTCGATCGGTCGAAAGGCCGCGCCGCTGCCATAGCCGAAGGTCTTGATCAGCGCGCTGCCCACCGGGAAGGTGAGCCGCCCCTCGGCATCGGCCGCCACGCGCGCGCCCTGGGGCACGTAAACGAAGCGCTGCTTTTCGGCATAATCGGAAAAGAGAGGGGTACGCAGGCTATAGGCCACCAGCGCGGGGGCCGGATCGGTCGCGCCGGGCCCTGCGAAAAATCCGAACTCCGACAGTTTGCGCGGCAGCGCCGCCTCGGTGATCGCGGAATCGTTGATGACCGCTGGTGCCGGCAGTGCGCTTACCAGCAACGCCGCAGCAAGGACGCCAGCCAGGCCCTGCCAGCGTTTCACCGGATGGCCGCTTCCATGGCGTCGGGCATGACGATCTTCGGCAGCGTCGGCGCAGCGTCACCCGCGAGCTTGGCGAGCGCTGGCTGCGCTGTCTCGATGGGTTGATCCGACTTGGTCATGCCCAGGTTGAGCACCGGCACATCGTCGCTCGAATAAACCCTGGCTTCGACCCCGCCCACGCCATCCCAGATGATCGGCGGAACGCTGCCGCCAAAGGCCGCTGCCAGCATCTCGCCGCCTGCAAACTGCGGCGCAAATCCGGTCTTGCCATGCGCATTGTCGCTGATGCGTACATTGCGGACCATCGGCTGATACTTGGCGTCGTCGAATTTCTGCCGATAGCCGATGATCATGATGTTCGACGATCCGTTGCCGTCGAACACGTTGTCGAAAATCTCGATGTCGCGATTGGCCATCACCATCACGCCGGTGCCGGCGGGTACGCTGGCGACGATATTGCCCTTGGGCGCGAAATTGGGGGTGTCGTTCTCGACCACGACATTGTCGAATACGCGGACATTGTGTCCGCCTTGCTGGGGCAGATTGGGAAGATCGAACACCAGGATGCCGCCGGTATTCTTGGTCGCGACATTGTCATGGACATCTGCGTTGAAGCTGTTCTCGATCTCGATTCCGGCGACATTGAACCGGGCGATCGAATCGCGCACGATGATGTTGCGCGACTGGCCGACATAGATGCCGGCATCCGACGCACCGATGACCAGAACCGAATCGATCAGCACATTTTCGGATTCGACCGGGTAGATGCCATAGGCGCCGTTGGTCTCCTTCGGCCCGCCGGTCCATTCGACGCGGATATTGTGATAGACGATATTGTCCGCGCCCTTGGACTTGATCGCATCGCCACGGCTGTCCTCGACCGCGAAATCGCGCAGCACCACATTGTCCGATGTGACCAACAGCCCCTCGCCCGCCGCCAGTTGCCCCTTGAAGCTGAGCACCGATTTGTCGGGGCCTGCACCCTTGACGGTGACACCGGCGACATCGAGCGAAAGGCCGTCGGTGAGATCGAACCGCCCTTCGCCCAGCATCACGACATCGCCGGGTTGAGCCAGGATCAGCGCTTCCTGAAGCCGTTCCTGCGCGCCAGGGCCAGGTGCGACAGCAAGGTCTTTGGCCAGGATCGGCGCCGCCGCGGTCAGGGCCAATACCGATGCAAATCCCGCAAAAATCCGCTTCATCACCGTCTCTCCCCGCGTTATGCCTCGCCAAGTGCCTGGCTGGCGTCCCGGCTATCGCGGGATTGGCGGACAGGCTAATCACAAGCTGGATGGAGAACAATATGCGCTGGTCGGCAATCGCCGCAATTTTGGGGACATCTCTGTCCCTCATGGCTGTCCCTGCACAGGCATCCGAATCCATCCAGGGTCAATGGTACACCAAGGGCAAGCGCGCCGTGGTCACTATCGCCCCGTGCGGACAGAATATGTGCGGACGTCTGACGCGGTTCATCGAGCAGCCCAAGAACGGCGTATCGACCGACGTGAACAACCCCGATCCGGCCTTGCGCAAGCGCAAGCTGGTCGGCCTGCCGATTCTCAGCGGGTTCGTTCCCGACGGCAAGAAGTGGCGCGGCAAGATCTACGATCCCGAAAGCGGCAAGACCTACAGGTCGATCGTGACGGCTGGAAAGAATGGAACGTTGAGCGTGGAGGGGTGCATCGCGATGTTCTGCCAGGCGCAGACATGGACCGCAGCGAAATAAGGTATCACGCGGGTTTTGTCAGGTTACATTCTGGCATCATGACTGTCATTAAACAGTAACATTCAAATCGGGTACATTGTTGGCGGACCGGCGCAGTGCTTGCCTCAAAGCCGCTACCGGCCCGCCACTCCATACCTGCTTCCGTTTGCGACCCGGCAGGCCTGAAGAACTCGAATTCATGTCCGGGGTGTTGAGCCCCCACCCGCCTGGTCCTGTTTCAGCGCCAGTTCGCTGACATAGCGGTCAGCCTGCCACAGCAGCGACACTGTGGCGCGCAGGCCATGCTTGTCGGTGCGCCAATAGCCCGCATCGCGCAGCTTTACCGCCAGTTCGCGCAGGCGCAGCCGCGCCTCGGCAATGTCCGAATGCGTGCGTCCGGCTGCGGCGTGATCCAAGGCCCTGGCGAGCTTCTCGCTGGCCTCGACGAACGCCTGCTCATCGATTGCAGAAACGGCGCGCGAAACGCCCCGCGCAGAATCGGTGGCGTCGGCAGCGTGACTCGGGAATCGGGCGGCGGAATTGGTCATTCCCCCGCTCTAAGGAAAATTGCTCAGAGTTGTAAGTTTATTACCGTAATTCGAACGTATGTAACTAACGGCTCGTCCCGGCGTTACGGTTAACCGGTGTCAAGCGCTGCCTGGGTTCACCAACAGGCCGGGCATGATGATATCCAGAGTATGGTCGGCATAGTCGTCGCGCATCTGCTCGGTCATCTCCGACTGACCGAAGCAATGATGCAGCACGAGCCGGGCAGAGAAGAAGCGATCGGCCGCTCCGGTGACGGTGAAGTAGAACAGCCCTGCATCGATGGGGCGGAAAAGCCCCTTCTGCACGCCTTCCTCGATCAGCCGTTCATAGGCGTTGGAAATCGGGACGAGATAATCGTCGGCGATCTTGCGCGATACCTCTGGCGCGGCGTCGCGCACCATCCGCATCAGCAGCCGGTTGAGATAGGGGAAGCGGAAATAGGTGCCGATAACCGCGCGGATATGCACGCGCAGCTTCTCGTCCGGCGGCAGGTCCTTGGCGAGCAGTGCGTCGAGGCTGTTGACGATATTGCGCATATCGCGCTCCAGCAGCGCCAGCATCAGCCCCTGCTTGTTTCCGAAATAATATTTGACCAGCGCGCTGTTCAGACCGGATCGCAGCGACAGTTCGCTCAGCGACAGATCGACCTGATCGCCATCGCGCATGATCTGGCTGGCGGCTTCGATCAGTTGGTCGCGCGCATTGAGTTCACTCTCGGGCGCAGCGTTATTCATATCCGGGTTCATCCCACCATGGATAGAATTCCGGCATGTCCGATGCAACCCGGTCGGGATAGTTGGCCACCCGCTTTTCCAGGAAGCTGGAAATGCCTTCTGCGGCATCGCCCGACCGCGAGCGGGTGTAGATGGCACGGCTGTCGACACGGTGCGCATGCATCGGGTGCGGCGCGGACGGGATGCGCCACAGCATCGCCCGGGTCAGCGCGACTGAAACCGGCGCTGTATTGTCGATGATCTCGCGCGCGAGCGCGATCGCAGCGGGCATGAGCTCCTCGGGCGAATGCACAGAGCGCACCAGGCCGCCTGCAAGCGCCTCATCAGCACCGAAAACACGCCCCGTCATGCACCATTCGAGCGCCTGCTGCTGGCCGACCAGGCGCGGCAGGAACCATGACGAAGCCGCCTCGGGCACGATACCGCGCCGCGCGAACACGAAGCCGAAGCGCGCGCTGGTCGAGGCCAGCCGCATGTCCATCGGCAACTGCATGGTCACCCCGATACCGACCGCCGCGCCATTGATCGCGCCGATCACCGGCTTCTTGCACTGGAAGATGCGCAGCGTCAGCAGCCCGCCACCGTCGCGGACGCGCGCAACGGACAGATCGGTAACCGGATCGTCGCTGGAGAACGGGCCGCCGCCACCATCGGGGGTCAGGTCTGCGCCCGCACAGAAAGCCCTGCCCTCGCCGGTCACGATGACCGCGCGGATGGCATCGTCGGCATCGATCGCGTCAAACGCGTCGATCATCTCGGCCATCATCCGGTTGGTGAAGGCATTCATCTTTTCCGGGCGGCTGAGTGTGATCGTCGCGATGCCATCGGCCACATCGTAGCGGATCGTACTATAGTCCATGCCAGCCTCCCGGAGCAGAAATGCCCCGCCCGTTCGCAGGGCGGGGCCGGTATCGATCAGCGCGGTGCCATGCGGATGCCACCGTCGAGGCGGACATCCTCACCGTTGAAATAGCCGCACTCGATCATGGTCAGCGCGAGCTGCGCATATTCTTCGGGATCGCCGAGGCGCTTGGGGAACGGAACCGATGCGCCCAGCGCGTCTTTGACCGGCTGCGGCGCGGCAGCGAGCAGTGGGGTATTGAAAATGCCCGGCAGGATGGTGTTCACGCGGATCGCCTCGCTCGAAAGGTCGCGCGCGATAGGAAGCGTCATGCCGACGACACCGCCCTTCGATGCCGAATAGGCTGCCTGGCCGATCTGGCCGTCCTCGGCAGCGACCGAGGCGGTGTTGACGATCGCGCCGCGATCGCCATCGGGCAGCGGGTCGAGCGTCATCATGCCTGCGGCCGACTTGGCGATGCAGCGGAAGGTGCCGACCAGGTTGATCTGGACGATCCAGTTGAACGCATCGAGCGGGAAGTGCTTGATGCTGCCGTCTTCCTTCGAGCGGCTGGCGGTCTTGATTGCGTTACCGGTGCCTGCGCAGTTCACCAGGATGCGCTCCTGGCCGATCGCGGCGCGCGCCTTGGCAAAACCGGCGTCGACGCTGGCATCGTCGGTCACGTTCACTTCGCAGAACACGCCGCCGATCTCGTTGGCGAGTGCAGTGCCCTTTTCTTCCTGCAGGTCAAAAATGGCGACCTTGACGCCCTTGGCGGCCAGCGCACGCGCCGTCGCGGCACCCAGGCCCGAAGCGCCGCCGGTAACGACGGCGGAAATGGAGGAATCGAGTTTCATGTTTAACCCCGTTTGAGAGATGAGAAATGTGGAGTTCGAGGAACCCCCCCCTCAGAGGAAGGGGGACCAGGAAGTGGTGGAGGGGTGCCTCGCTTGCGCGAATGTGCCCCCCCTCCGTCTCGCCTATGGCGAGCCCCTCCCCTTGCTGGGGAGGAGTTTGGATGTCAGCTCAGCCGTTCGATGATCGTGACGTTGGCCTGGCCGCCGCCCTCGCACATCGTCTGCAGGCCGTATTTGCCGCCCCGCTTCTCGAGCGCGTTGAGCAATGTCGCCATCAGCTTGGTGCCCGAAGCGCCGAGCGGGTGGCCGAGCGCGATCGCGCCGCCATGGACGTTAAGGCGGTCATGGCTGGCACCAAGATAGGACATCCAGGCCAGCGGCACCGGCGCGAAAGCCTCGTTGACTTCATACAGATCGATATCGTCGATCTTCATACCAGCGCGCTTCAGCGCGCGTTCGGTCGCGAACAGCGGTTCTTCGAGCATGATCACCGGGTCGCCGGCGGTCACCGACACGTGGTGGATGCGCGCACGCGGGGTCAGGCCATGGTCCTTGAGCGCCTGTTCGGACACGATCAGCACCGCCGATGCGCCGTCGCAGATCTGGCTGGCATTGGCCGCCGACAGCACGCCGGTTTCGGAGATCGGCTTCACGCCGGCAATGCCCTCGAGCGTGGCATCGAAACGGATGCCTTCATCGACCTTGTGCCATTCCTTGCCCTCGGGCGTCTCGATCTCGACCGGAACGATCTCGTTGTCGAACGCGCCCGCCTGGGTCGCGGCTGCCGCGCGGCGGTGGCTCTCGAGCGAATAGGCGTCGAGCGCTTCCTTGGTCTGGCCGTGCTTCTTGACGATCATTTCGGCGCCATCGAACTGGCTGAACATCACGCCGGGAAACGCTTCCTCGAGCCGCGCCGACTTGTAGTTGCCCATGCCCGCCTTCATGTAAAGCACGGCGGTCGAGCCCATCGGCACGCGGGTCATGCTCTCGATGCCGCTCGCCAGCACGATGTCCTGCGTGCCGCTCATCACCGCCTGCGCAGCGAACTGCATCGACTGCTGCGAAGAACCGCACTGGCGATCGATGGTGACGGCAGGAATGCTGTCAGGCAGCTTCGAGGCGAGAATGGCGTTGCGGCCCAGATCCATCGTCTGCTCGCCGCCCTGCATCACGCAGCCGGTAATGACGTCATCGATCGCCTTGGGATCGAAATCGTTGCGCGCCGCGATTGCGTCAAACACCGCTGCGCCCAGATCGACCGGGTGGACGCCGGCGAGACGGCCGCCGCGACGGCCACCAGCGGTGCGAACCGCATCTACGATATATGCATGAGCCATAGGGCCTCTCCTTGCAGAATGCGCGAGGCGACGATCAGACGCGCCGACTCCGCGATGGATTTAATCGCACGGTTAAACCGCGTTGGGGCTTACGTCAACGGAAAGAGCACCGGAATGCCGCCGCCTTCCTCGTCACCCCCGCGCAAGCGGGGGTCCCGCTACACCTGAAGACCGATGCCGAAGCGGGATTCCCGCGTTCGCGGGAATGACGAGCAAGCAGCTCCGTTGCCGATCTCAAAGCCCGGCGCGGGTTACGCCACCGCCTTCTCGCGCTTCACCGTGATCACCTGCGGATAGGTGAATTCGAGCAGACCTTCCTTGCCATATTCGGCACCGAAGCCCGACTGCTTGTGGCCCGCGAATGGCGCGAAGGGCGAGAGGTGCAGATATTCGTTCACCCAGACCGTGCCGGTCTCGAGCTGCTCGGCGACCTTCACGCCCTCTTCCGGGTTGCCGGTCCACACCGCGCCTGCCAGGCCGTAATCCGACGCATTGGCGCGCTGGATCGCTTCCTCGACCGTTGAGAATTTCATCAGCGGCATTACCGGACCGAACTGTTCCTCAGCGACGATGCGCGCGTCTTCGGGCGGATTGTCCAGAATGGTGATCGGCACATAATAGCCGGGGATCGATGGATCGTGATCGCCGCCCACCAGGAACTTGTAGCCATTGTCCTTGGCGTCCTGGATCAGGTCGAGCACGCGCTCATACTGTTTCTTGTTCTGGATCGGGCCGACGGCAGTGCCCTGCTCGGCACCGTCGCCCACCTTCACGCCCTTGGCGTATTCGGCGATCGCGGCGGACAGCTCGTCATAAATGTCCTCGTGGATATAGATGCGCTTGGCCGCGACGCAGATTTGCCCGGCATTGGTGAAGCTCGACCAGAACAGCTGTTCGGCCACCTTCTTCACATCGGCATCGGGCAACACGATCGAGGCGTCGTTGCCGCCGAGCTCGAGCGTGATGCGCTTCAAGTCCTTCGATGCCGATTCCATCACGCGCTTGCCGGTCGCGGTCGATCCAGTGAAGGTGATCTTGTCGATATCGGGATGCGAGGTGATCAGCGGGCCGAGATCGTCGCCGCCGGTGATGACGTTGAGCACACCCGCCGGCACTTCATCGGCGATCAGCTCGACGATGCGCAGCGTGGCCAGCGGGGTGAAGGGCGAGGGCTTGAGCACCATGGTGCAGCCCGAAAGCAGCGCGGGAACGATCTTCTGCACCGCCATCATCACCGGGAAGTTCCACGGCACGATACCGCCGACGACACCCACGGGCACGCGGCGGGTGCGCGACAGGCGCGTGTCGCTGTCCTCGTTGATCTCGTCTTCCAGGCTAAGCGTCGATTGCGCCGCCGCCATGGCCGCGGCGCCATGAATTTCGCCCGCTGCCTGCGCGTGCGGCTTGCCCTGCTCGCTGGTCAGCAGCCGCATAAGCTCATCGGCATTGGCCTTGATCGCGGCGGAGATCTTCTGGATCACCGCGCGGCGCTCTTCGATCGGCACATTCTTCCAGGTCTTGAAGGCAGCGCGCGCAGCCGCGACGGCGCGGTCCAGCTCTTCCTGTCCGCAATCGGGAACCTGGGCGATCACCTGCTCGTTGGCGGGATTGACGACATCGATCCACTTGCCGGGCTTTTCCAGCTTGCCGTTGATGAGGACGCTGTACTGCTGAACCATCGGAACATTCCTTTCCTGTGATGCCGTCCCAGTATCGAACGATCCGGGCTGTTGTCATATAAGTCCGGCGCGCACGCTATACCGGGTGCCCGCCGCAAACCACTGTCAATTCAACTCGGGACAAAGCGGATCGGCAGCGTCTTGGGGCCGCCGACAAAGGTGCTGCTCGCGCGCTGCGGCGTGCCCGCCAGTTCGACGCTGTCGATCCGGTCGAGCAGCTCGTCGAACAGGATGCGCATCTCGAGTCGCGCGAGGTGCAGGCCCAGGCACTGGTGCACCCCTGCCCCGAACGCGACATGCCGGTTGGGCCCGCGCGACGCATCGAACCGGTCGGGATCGGGAAATACCCGCTCGTCGTGATTGCCCGAGACATAGCAGAGCATCAGCCAGTCGTCCTTGGCGATGCGCTGTCCGCCAATCTCGCAATCCTCAGCCGCGGTGCGCATGAAATGCTGCACCGGCGTCGTCCAGCGGATCGCCTCCTCGATCAGGCCGGGCAGCAGGCTGCGGTCGGCCTTGATCCGGGCGAACTGTTCGGGATCCTTGGCCAGCGCCCACATCGCGCCCGCAGTCGAGGCCGAGGTGGTGTCGTGCCCGGCAGCGGCGACGATGATGTAATAGCCCGCAGCATTGCGGTCGCTGATCGGCTCGCCATCGATCACCGCATTGGCGATGACGGTGGCGACATCATCCTTGGGGTCGGCGCGCCGGTCTGCGGCGAGCTTCATGAAATAGCCCTCGAAATCGCGCACCGCCTCGATAACGAATTGCGTGACCTGTTCGGGCGTAAGCTCGACCGAGCGCGCGCGGTTGAGATCGGGATCCTCGCCGCCGAACATTTCCTGCGTCAGCTTGAGCATCAGCGGCTCGTCCTCGTGCGGCACCCCGAGGATCTGCATGACCACGTGCAGCGGATAGAGCGCCGAGACCTGATGCACGAAATCGCAACTGCCGCCGGTCGCGAGCATGGTATCGACCGAAGCGCGCGCGATGCCGCGGATTTTCTCCTCCAGGCTCGCCAGGTTCTTGGGCATGAACCAGCTTTGGGTGAGCTTGCGATAGTCCATGTGTTCGGGCGCATCCATGGTCACCAGCGACCGCACCAGATGCGGGCTGCCGCCTGTGATCATGTGGGTGAGCATCTGCACCGCGATCGGCCCCAGCACCACCGATTTCGGCGCGTTGAGGAACCGGGCATTGTCCTTGCTCACCGTCATGATGTCCTCATGCCGGGTGATCGCCCAGAAAGGCATATAGCCCTCGGCCTGGACCAGCCCGACGGGCATGTTGTCGCGGGCCCAGCGGAACTTTTCCTTGATGCCGTTCCACTCGCCATAGGCGACGGGATTGACGATGGCCGAGGCGATCTCGGGCGGCAGCACGGCAGGTGCGAGCGTTGCCATGGCTCAGGCTCCTGCCACGGCTTCGGCCTCTTTGGCCTTGGCCCAATATTCGTCGCGAAGCAGGCGCTTGTAGAGCTTGCCCGTGGCATGGCGAGGCAGCTCGTCCCGGAAATCGATCTGGCGCGGCATCTTCACCCCCGAAAGCGATCCGCGCAGATAGGTGCTGAGCTCGGCCGCGAGCGCATCGCCCGCCTCGGCAAGGTCGAGCGGCTGCACGATCGCGACGACGCGCTCGCCCATATCCGGGCAAGGCGCGCCGATCACCGCCGCATCGGCGACCTTGGGATGGCTGACCAGCAGATTCTCGATTTCCTGCGGATAGATGTTTACGCCGCCGGAGATGATCATGAAGCTCTTGCGGTCGGTGAGATAGAGAAAGCCCTCCTCGTCGACCCAGCCGACATCGCCCAGCGTCGTCCATCCTTGCGGATGCGTGGCTTCCTTGGTCTTGCTGGCGTCGTTGTGATATTCGAACTTGCCGCCGCCTTCGAAATAGACGGTGCCTTCGGTGCGCGCAGGTACCTCCTTGCCTTCTTCGTCGCAGATGCGGATCGTGCCGAGCAGCGAGCGCCCGACCGAGCCCTGGTGCGTAAGCCAGTCCTCGCTCGAGATGAAGGTGAAGCCATTGCCCTCGGTACCGGCATAATATTCCTTCAGCACCGGCCCCCACCAGTCGATCATCGCCTGCTTGACCGGCACCGGACACGGAGCGGCAGCATGGACCGCCGATTTCAGGCTCGACACGTCATAGCGCGTGCGCACCTCCTCGGGCAGCTTGAGCATGCGGGTGAAATGCGTCGGCACCCATTGGCTGACATTGACCTTGTAGCGCTCGATCAGTTGCAGCGCGTGCTCGGGATCAAACTTCTCCATCACGATCACGGTGCCGCCCAGCTTGTGAACGCTCATGCACCAGCGCAAGGGCGCTGCGTGATAGAGTGGCGCAGGCGAAAGGTAGATGCTGTCCGGGCCGAAGCCGAACGCGCCTTGGGCAAGCATGACCAAGGTGTTGCTCGCGGCGATGTCGCCATCTTCGGGCAGTGGCAGGCGAACGCCCTTGGGGCGTCCGGTCGTGCCCGACGAATAAAGCATGTCCGACCCCGCGCGCTGATCGCCGATCGGCGTGTCGGGCATTTCGGCGATGGCCGCGGTTGCCGTCGAATCGTCCAGATTGACGATCGGCACCTGCGGACAGGCACTGGCGATCGCCGGCAGATGCGCCCCGAGATAATCGGAGGTGAACAGCAGCTTGGCGCCGCTATCCTGCAGGATATAGCTGATCTCGTCGGCGGTCAGCCGGTTCGAGATCGCAACAAAGATGAGGCCTGCGCGCTGCGCGCCCCAGACGATGTCGAAATATTCCGCCCGGTTCTCCAGGCACAGAGCAACGGTGTCGCCAATGCCGACACCCTGCTGGCGCAGATATTGTGCGACCTGGTTCGAGCGGCGATCCAGCTCGGCATAACTTACCTGAAGCCCCGAACCCGCCATGATGATCGCCGGTTTGTCGGCCTGATTCTGGGCGTGGACCGATGGATGCATTGCGACATTCCCTCCTGATCAAGGGAAAGGTCCGTCCCGCCATTCGGCGTGTTCCGTAACGATTCCCGACAACCAGGACATCATTGTTTAATCGCGCGATTAAAGCAATGGCAAAGCGCGGGGTCGTGCGGCCGACAAACAAAAAGCGCCGGAAAACCGGCGCTTGATGTCTTGATGTGCAGTGATCCGAAGCGATTATTCGGCGGGGCCGCCCTGGGCGACCTTGCCGCCATCCTGCATGGCCAGCAGATAGTCACGCGAGGAGATGAAGGGCATCGGGTTGACCGAGTTTCCGGCGATGCGCACTTCATAATGCAGATGGCTGCCAGTGGAGCGGCCGGTCGATCCCATCAGACCGATGACCTGGCCCTTGGTAACGCGCTGGTTGGGCTGAACCAGAATTTGCGAGAGGTGGCCGTAGCGCGTCTGGATCTCGCCACCGTGATTGACTTCGACATACTGGCCGTAACCGCCGACCCACTGCGCACGACCCACGATACCGTCGGCGGTGGCGTAGATCGGCGTGCCGATCGGGCCTGCCATATCGAGACCCTTGTGGCGGGCGCGGCGTCCGGCGAAGGGATCGGCGCGGAAACCGTACTGGCTGGTCAGCTTGAAGGCATCGACGGGCTTGCGCGAGGGGATGGAGACACGGCCGGTATCGCGGTTTTCCATCGATTTCCAGTCGGCGAACAGGGCGCGGAATTCGGTATCCTGGGCTCCCAGAGCGCCTTCGGTCGAAACCTGCGGCACGGCAGCAGCGATGTCAGTGGCGTTGCCTTCAGCAAAAGCGGGTGATGCAGCGCACAGCAGACCGGCTGTGGTGGTGGTAAGGACCGTTGCGACAATTCTGGTTGCGACCATGAATATTCAACACCTTGTTGCAAGGGCAACCACCGGGCCATTCGGACCTTGCGGGTGCCCTTCGTGCTCCGGCGCCTTGTGAAAGGCGGAGCACAAAAACACAAAAATCGTTGGAACCCCTTCCCTCCGATTTCGTTGAACCATGGGTAGATGGAAAGCTTTGTGCACTGCAACCCGCAACCACCCACCGCGCGTTGAAGCGTCTGGCTGGCGCGTTGAATCGTTTAATCGTGCATGAATGAGACGGTTTTCGGCCGTAATCCGGGCGGCGAAAGGCTGAGAATCGTCCTGCCGCAGCGTCGATCCGAGCCTTCCGTTAACTTTTCACAGCCCGAAACGATTGGAAATTTCCGTCACGCCAGCAAAAAGGGCCCGCCG
This sequence comes from Blastomonas ursincola, assembly GCF_013607875.1. Lineage (GTDB taxonomy): Bacteria > Pseudomonadota > Alphaproteobacteria > Sphingomonadales > Sphingomonadaceae > Blastomonas > Blastomonas ursincola. Next base: position 359,933 of record NZ_VDES01000003.1, on the reverse strand, counting down.
AATCCGTTGGCGAGCCCTTGTGGTTAATCATGATTCGCGACGTCTCAAATCGCCTTGGCGGCCTCCAGCACCTCGGCGACATGCCCGGCGACCTTCACCTTGCGCCAGACGCGCACGACCTTTCCGTCCTTGCCGATCAGGAAGGTAGAACGGTCCATTCCCATATACTTCTTCCCGTACATCGATTTCTCGATCCACACGCCCATCGCCTCGGCCAGCCCATCGGTCTCCGCATCGCTGGCGAGCGGAACGGTGAGGCCGTATTTCTCGATGAACTTCTGATGCTTTTTCGGCGGATCCTTCGACACGCCGAGCACCGAGACGCCCTCCGCCTCGAACTCGGCAAGATGCGCGCTGAACTCCTGCGCTTCCTTGGTGCAGCCGCTGGTGTCGTCCTTGGGATAGAAATACAGCACCCAGGCCTTGCCGGCATAATCGGAGGCGGAAACGCTGCTGCCATCGGGCGCGGTCAACGCAATGTCGGGGATGGTGTCGCCAATATCGGTCATCGTCTGTCCTTCTCTCTCATGCGCTCGTTGCAGGCGCGCTCGCGCCAAATAGGTGCTGCCAGGCGGTTTGAACACTGGCACGCGCGCAATCGACCGCGGTCAGCAACTCCGGCCAGGAGCCGCAGCCGCAGGCCCGCGCAACCAGCACCTGGCTTGCGGGCGGGGGCTCGCTGCAATCGGGCGCTACCAGACGCAGCGCTACCAGCAGCCGTGTCATCAGGTCATGCGCTTCAGCCAGGGCGGCATCTGCAAGCCCCGCAGCAATCAACGCATCGATCGCCTGGCGCAAATCCGGGCGGAAGCCCACCCCGTGGGTCAGTTGGAGCGTGTGGACGATGAACTCCAGATCGACCAGGCCGCCGGGCAGCAGCTTCACGTCGAGCGGACCGAGCGGCTTCTTGTGCGCGGCAATGTCCTCGCGCATCTTCAGCGCGGCCGCGCGCACATCCGCCGTATCGCGCGGGGTGTTGAGGACATCGCCGATGATCGCCTCAAGCCGCGCCCGGCTCTCTTGCGATCCATAGACCACTCTCGCCCGGCAAAGCGCCATATGCTCCCAGGTCCAGGCCTGATCGCGCTGATATTCGGCAAAGCTGGCGAACGACACCGCGAGCAGGCCCTGCGCGCCGTTGGGGCGCAGCCGCGTATCGACCTCGTACAAAGCGCCTGCCGCCGTCGGCACGGAGAGCGCGGCAATGATCCGCTGCGCAAGCCGGTTATAATATTGCGTGCTTCCGAGCGGGCGCCTGCCGTCCGATTCCAGCCCGATCTCTCCGCTGAACAGAAAGATGAGATCGAGGTCCGACGCGTGGGTCAGCGCCCCCCCGCCGAGCCGCCCGAGCGCGAGGATCACCGGCTCGCTGTCCGGCATCCGGCCATGCACCGCGATGAATTCGCTGATGGCGCAATCGGCCAGACGACAGATCGCCGCCTCCGCGACACGGGCATAGCCGCCCGCAATGGCGACCGGATCGTGCCGCCCCTCGATCAGCTGCACCCCGAGGGCAAAGCGCATTTCGCCGACGCGCACGCGCACCGCATCGAGCCGCTGCTGATAGTCGTCGCCCGGCTCCTCGCGGGCGAGGCGCTCGGCAATCTGTTCGACGCTGCCCACCAGATCATAGGCGCTCGCATCGATCAGCCCGTCGAGCAGGTCTCCCCGGCGCGCCAGCGATTCGGCCAGCACCGGCGCATGGCTCAGGATATCGACCAGGGTCTGCATGAGCGCGGGCCGCGCCTGGAGCAGGCGGAACACATTGACCGTGCTGGGCAGCTGCCGCAGCAGATCGTCGAACCGGTTGAGCGCCGCCGCCTGATCGGGCGCGTCGGCAAAGGCCGCAAGCAGCGCGGGCAGCACCTCCTCGAACGCCTTGCGGCCTGCTGCAGTGCGCAAGGCCCGCACCGCCCCGCCGCGCCAGCCCTGAACCCGCTCGGCCAGCTTGTTCGGCTGATCGAACCCGGCGCGATCCAGCGCCTCGGCGAGCAGTTCGGGATCGTTGCTCAATGGAACCGCCGCCTCATCGCCCTGACCTCGCTGCGAGGCGATCAGCGCGTCATAGACGGTTGCGACATCCCGTGTAACCGGCTGGAGTGCCGCGATCATCGCTGCGCCATCGGCCATTCCATGCAGCCGCGCGACGTTGTCGAGCGCCGGCGCGTCGACGGGCAGGCTGTGCGTCTGCTGGTCGTCGACCATCTGCAGCCGGTGTTCGAAGGTGCGCAGCGTGCGATAATGCCCCGCCAGCAGCCTTGCCTCATGCCCGGGGATGATCCCTTGATCCTCAAGCGCACCGAGTGCGTCGAGCGTCGAGCGCACGCGAAGCGCGGGATTGCGGCCTCCATGGATGAGTTGATGCGCCTGGGTGAAGAATTCGACCTCGCGAATGCCGCCGCGGCCGCGCTTGAGATCGAAACCCGGGCCGAGCGTCTGGCCCTTGTTGTAATGATCGCGGATCTGGCGGGTGAGCGCGGCAATCTCGTCGATCGTCCCGAAATCGAGCGAGCGCCGCCAGATGAACGGACGGAGAGCCTCCATGAAATAGTCGCCGAGGACGCGGTCGCCCGCTGCGGCGCGCGAGCGGATGAAGGCGGCCTGTTCCCAGGTCAGCGCCTGCGATTCATAATGCGACAGCGCCGCATCGACGGGGATCGCAAGCGGGGTGACCTCGGCCGCAGGACGTAGCCGCAGATCCATCCGAAAGACATAGCCGTTGCCATCCCTTTGGCTCATCGTATCAATCAGTTGCCGCGCAATACGCTGCGCAGCATCGGCGGCGTCCTCGCGGGGTCTGCAAGGCAGTGTCATGGGATCGTAGATGAAGATCGGGTCGATATCCGACGAATAGTTGAGCTCCTGTCCGCCGTGCTTGCCCAGCGCGATGACCGCGAAACCGCGCGGTTCGGCGCCTGGCGTGCGCCGGGCAATGATATCGGCCAGAGCCGCGTCCAGCGCCTGGTCGGCAAAGTCGGACAGGATGCGCGTGACCCGGTCCACGCCGACCAGGCCAGCCAGATCGGCAAGCGCTAGGACCAGGGCAAGCCCGCTCTTGCGACGCCGCAGCGCTTCGGCGACCGGTCCCTCGCTGCCGAGCTTGCGAACATGATCCAGCGCGGCGTCGAGACCTTCCTCCTGCAGCCGGTCGGCAAGATCGGGTGCGCGCTCCATGGCAGCGGCCAGGAACGGTGCATGGCGTGCAGCGCGCTGACGCGCTTCGACAAGTTCTGGATGGACTGGCATGGCGCAGGTGCTAGCCCGGCCCGCGGCCAGAGGCAATCGGCGCGCAGCAGCGCTCAGTCGTCCTCGGCGCTGCGCCCGACCAGCCCGCCGCTGACCCGGTCGACATCGGCCATGATCGCGGCCATCGGATCGGATGTCCGCTCTGCCCGGCCTTCGCCGGCTGCCGTGTCCTCGATCAACGCGGCCAGCGCCGAGCGTCCGCGCGCCACACGGCTCTTGATCGTGCCAAGCGCGACGCCGCAAATGTCGGCTGCTTCCTCGTAGGAAAAGCCGCCTGCGCCGACCAGGATCAGCGCCTCACGCTGGCTTTCGGGCAGTTGCATCAGCGCACGCTGGACATCTGCCAGATGAAGCTGATCGCCCTGCCCTGCCGGCATCGACAGGATGCGATCGGCGACGACATCGTCCCATTCGGTGGTGAATCGCGCACGCCTGCGCTGCGAGAGGAAGGAATTGCGCAGGATGATGAAGGTCCAGGCGCGCATGTTCGTGCCCGCGGCAAAGCGGCCGCGCGCAGCCCAGGCTTTGAGCATCGTGTCCTGGACCAGGTCATCCGCGACATCGCGATTGCCGCTGAGCGAGCGGCCATAGGCTCGCAGGTGCGGAATGAGCGACGCGAGCTGGGCCTTGAACGCCTCGTCATCGAGCGGCGGGCCAGTTTCGGGCGTGGCGTCGGCAGTAGTGTCAAACGCCATAGCGAAAAGACCTGATTTGCGATCGTTCAAGACTGGACAGGCAGCGATTCGAAAATCCTGACACGCGCCTGTCATTCACACATGTTAACTCTGAAAGCTGCGATACGGAAATTCGTTGCAAATCACAAGCATGGCTCGGGCCGCGCCTGACCGATCCGCTTGCCTGATGGGGACGCAACTGGCAAACAGCCGCGACCAGCGGGCATGGGGCCTGCGCATCCATTCTTCCGGCGAAAAGAGCGATCATGTATCCCAAGACCCTATTCAAACTCGCAGCCGCGCCACTGGCTATACTCGCAGCAAGCCCGTTGGCTGCCCAACCGGTAACGCCTATCGATATTCCCGAGACTGCCCCCCAGCCGATGTCGGAAGCTACGATGAAAGACGTCACCCGGATGCTGTCTTCGGACGCGTTCGAAGGCCGGGCGCCCGGTAGCGTCGGTGAACAGAAGACGATCGACCTGCTCACCGAGCGATTTGCCAAGGCGGGGCTCAAGCCAGGCAATGGCGACAGCTGGCTGCAGAAGGTGCCGCTGGTCAGCATCGAGGCCGGCAAGATCAGCCCGCTGACGGTCACCGGCGGCAAGACGCCGCTGAGCTTCGAATATGGCAAGGACATGGTGATCGGCACGTATCGGGAGGCCGAAACCATCGACATAGCGAACAGCGACGTGGTGTTCGTCGGCTATGGCATCAACGCACCCGAAAAGGGCTGGAACGATTATGCCGGGCTCGATGTGAAGGGCAAGACGGTTATCATCCTGGTCAACGACCCCGATTATGACAGCGCCGACCTGAACGGTGAATTCGGCGGCAAGGCGATGACCTATTATGGCCGCTGGACCTACAAGTATGAAGAAGCCGCGCGCCAGGGCGCTGCCGCTGCGTTGATCGTGCACGATACGGTGCCTGCCGCCTATGGCTGGAGCGTGGTCGAGTCGAGCTGGACCGGCCCGCAATTCTTCGCGCAGAGCGCCGACAAGGGTGCGAGCGAAACCCAGGCCAATGGCTGGATCCAGAAGGAAGCCGCCGAGAAGCTGCTGGCTAGCGCGGGACAGGACCTTGGCAGCCTGAGCGCGGCGGCCAAGCGCAAGGGCTTCAAGCCGGTGCCGCTGGGGCTCAAGGCGTCGGTCTCGTTCGCCAATGCGATCGAGACGACGATTTCGCACAATATCATCGGCACCCTGCCCGGCGCCAAGCGTCCCGACGAATATGTGCTCTATACCGCGCATTGGGATCATCTCGGCCGATGCAAGCCCGCCGATGACGGCGACGATATCTGTAATGGTGCGGTCGACAACGCGACCGGCACGGCCGCGCTGGTGGCGCTGGCCGAAGCGTTCGGCAAGGCTGGCGCACCGGATCGAAGCGTCGTCTTCCTCGCGGTCACCGGCGAGGAATCGGGGCTGCTGGGCTCGTCTTATTATGGCGAGAACCCCGTCTATCCGCTCAGCCAGACTGCGGGCGGCATCAACATGGATGCCTTCCTGATGGCGGGCAAGGCACGCAATGTCACCGTGATCGGCAAGGGCAAGTCGCAGCTCGACGATTTCCTCGCGGTCGCGCTCAAGAAGGAAGGCCGTGTGGCCGAAGCCGACGCGATGCCGCAGAACGGCTATTACTACCGCTCCGACCATTTCAGCCTCGCCAAGCAGGGCGTGCCGATGCTGTACATCGATGGCGGCGACGATCTGGTGAACGGTGGCAAGGCAGCGGGCGAAGCAGCCGGCAAGGACTATACCGTCAACCGCTATCATGGCCCCAAGGACGAATATAACCCGAATTGGGACTGGTCGGGCGTGATCGACGACCTGTCACTCTATTACAGCATCGGCCGCAGCCTCGCGATGTCGAAGGACTGGCCGAACTGGGTGGAAGGTGACGAGTTCCGCGCCATCCGCGACAAGAGCCGGGCGGGCCAGTGATCCGATGACGCAGATGATGCCGCCCGAATGGGCTCCGCAGCGCTGGCTATGGATCGGTTTTCCGCATCTGGCCGACGAGTGGAACGGCTTCCTCGCCGCCGCGCAGGGCGAGATTGCAGCCTTTGCGCGCGCGGTGGCAGAAAGCGGACAGGAAGCGCGGTTGGTCGTGCCTGACGCGGTACACGAAGCGCTTGCGCGTGAACTGGCCGGCGAGGCGGTGACCATCTGCATCCACCCCTATGGCGATGTCTGGCTGCGCGATACCGGGCCGCTGGTGGTCCGGGGCGCGGAGGGCAAGGCCTTCGCCCAGCGCTTTGGCTTCAACGGCTGGGGCGGCAAATATGTCATGCCCGGCGACACTGAAATCGGCGGGCTGCTCGCCGAGGAGGCTGGCCTGGATAGCGACAGCGCGGACTGGGTGCTCGAAGGCGGAGCGATAGATGTCGACGGTAACGGCTTGGGCGTCACCACCGAGCAGTGCCTGCTCAACCCCAATCGCAACCCGCATCTGTCGCGCGAGCAGATCGAGGCGCGGCTGCGGCGCGACCTGGGCATTGAGCGCCTTCTCTGGCTGGGCGACGGGCTGATCAACGACCATACCGACGGGCATGTCGACAATCTCGCGCGCTTCGTGGCGCCGGGGACGCTGGCGCTGCCGGTGGCGAGCAGTGAGGACGATCCCAATGCTGCGATCTATGCCAATGCAAAGCTTCGGGCCGAAGCCTTCCGCCTGAAGGTCGTGCCCATCCCCTCGCCCGGCCTGGTCGAGCGCGTCGATGCCGAGGGCGAGATGAAGGTGCAACCGGCGAGCCATATGAACTTCGCGATCACAAGTCATCTCGTCGTCGTGCCGACCTATGGCACCGCCTCGGATGGTCCGGCGGTCGAGGCGATCGGCGCGTGCTTCCCTGATCGCAAGACCATCGGCCTGCGCGCCGATGCCGTGCTGGCAGGCGGCGGCAGCTTCCACTGCGCCAGCCAACAGATGCCGCTGCTCGATTGATCGGACCTGCAGTGGCGGGTATAGCCTGTCACAGGACACGTCCTGAGTTCCCCAGCAACAACCACAAAGAGGATTGCCCCCCATGCGCACCCTGATCCTGTCTGCCCTGATCGCAGGCACTGCCCTGCCCCTGATGACCGCTGCGCCTGCGCTAGCCGCCGAGAGCGCCTCTGCCTCCTCGGCGATCGATGCCGCCGTGGCTGCAGATCTGCGCGGCGAGGACAAGGCCCGCGACAAGTACCGCCACCCCAAGGAGACGCTCGAGTTCTTCCAGGTCGGCCCCGATATGGTCGTCGCCGAATATGCCGCCGATGCGGGGTGGTACACGAAGATCCTCGCCCCGCTGACCGCGACCAGCGGCAAATATGTCGCGCTGGGCGTCTCGCCGACCGCCGCGTCGTTCAGCGAGCAGCGCAAGGCACAGATGGCGGCCTATCCGACCAGCTATCCCGAGCGCGCCGCCAAGGCGACCGGCCTCGCGGCAGACAAGATCCATGCCCATGTCACCAATGCCGTACCTGCCGAGCTCAACGGCAAGGTCGACCGCATCCTGATCCTGCGCATGCTGCACAACATGAACCGCTGGGGCATTCTGGGCAGCGAGCTCGACGCGATGCACAAGATGCTCAAGCCCGGCGGCATGATCGGCATCGAACAGCACCGCGCCAAGGCCGATGCGCCCGCCGCTTATGCCGATGGCTCGAAGGGCTATCTCAAGGAAGCTGACGTCATCGCGATGTTCGAGAAGCACGGCTTCGAACTGGTCGGCAAGAGCGAGATCAACGCCAACCCCAAGGACACGGCCGACTATCCCGATGGCGTGTGGACGCTTCCGCCCAATTATGCGCTGAAGGACCAGGACAAGGCCAAATATGCCGCGATCGGTGAATCCGACCGCATGACGATGCTGTTCCGCAAGAAGTGATGTCTGGCTCGCCGTCGGTCGCATAACCGGCGGCGAGCTTCTGATGCCGGGGGCGATAATGGGTGCGTTTGTCCTGCGGGCGGTGATCTCGGGCATTCTGGTTGCGATCATCGCGCTGGTTTCTCGGCGCAGCCCGGGCCTAGGGGGCCTGATCGCCTCGATCCCGCTGGTTTCGACACTCGGCATGATCTGGCTTTGGAATGACAGCGGTGACCGCGAGCTCGTGGCCAATTATGTGTCGGCCGCCTTCTGGTATTTCCTGCCGACGCTGCCCATGTTCCTGCTCATTCCCTGGATGCTCCGCTCGGGCGTGAGCTTCTGGCTGAGCTTGGGTGCTGGCTGCGGCCTCACCATCATCTTGTATCTGGGCATGGTCGCGCTCCTGCCCCGCATTGGGATCAACGTTTCGCTATGACCGAGATTACCGTCGCTGCCCTGCAGCTGCCGCTGGGTGGCGGTTTGGCCGAGAATATCGATGCTGTCAGCGATCTTGTCGCGCATGCGGCGGACAAGGGCGCGGACATCATCCTGCCGCCCGAACTGTTCGAGGGCCCCTATTTCTGCCAGGTCGAGGACGAGGCGCTGTTCGCGACCGCGCACCCGACCGCCGAGCATCCAAGCGTGCGGGGGATGGCGAAGCTGGCCAGGCAGCTCAAGGTCGCGATCCCCACCAGCTTTTTCGAGCGCGACGGGCCGCATCATTACAACTCGCTGGCGATGATCGATTCCGATGGCGAGATCATGGGCGTCTACCGCAAGAGCCATATCCCGGATGGGCCGGGCTATGAGGAGAAATATTATTTCCGCCCGGGCAATACCGGCTTCAAGGTCTGGGACGTGTGCGGCACACGGATCGGCGTAGGCATCTGCTGGGACCAATGGTATCCCGAATGCGCGCGCGCGATGGCGCTGATGGGCGCGGAGCTGCTCTTCTACCCCACCGCTATCGGATCGGAACCCTATGACACGGACCTCGACACCAGTCGCATGTGGCGGCGTGCGATGCAGGGGCATTCGGTATCGAACTGCATGCCCGTGATCGCCAGCAACCGCATCGGCACCGAAGGCAATCAGAGCTTCTACGGCCACAGCTTCATCACCAACGAATGGGGTGACCTGATCCTGGATTATGGCGCGGAGGAAACCGGTGTGCTCGTCGCGACGCTCGATCTGGCGCAGGCGCGCAAGCACCGCGCGGGCATGGGCTTTTTCCGCGATCGCCGCCCGCAGCTCTACGGGCGGCTCGCCGAGGATATCTGACCGATAAGGCGGTGAAAGTCCCGTCTTATTCGCCGATCCCGTCCCACATTTCCTTGAGCTTGGCGAAGAACCCCGTGCTTTCCGGGCTTTCCTGACCGGTCTCGGTCGCCTGGAATTCGCGCAGCAATTCCTTCTGGCGGGCGCTGAGCTTGGTCGGCGTCTCGACATCGATCTGGATGACCATGTCGCCCGTGCCGCGGCCCTGCAGCACCGGCATGCCTGCGCCGCGCTGGCGCAGCTGCTTGCCCGACTGGATGCCAGCCGGGATGCTGATCTTGTGGCGCTTGCCGTCGAGCCCGGGGATCTCGAGCTCGCCGCCCAGGGCAGCGGTCGTGATGCTGATCGGACAACGCGTGATCAGCGTGGTGCCGTCGCGTTCGAAAATGCGGTGCCGCGCGACATGGATGAAGATGTAGAGGTCACCCGGGGGCGAGCCCTTGGGCCCCGCCTCGCCCTTGCCTGACAGGCGGATGCGCGTGCCATTGTCGACGCCCGGCGGGATGTCGACCGAGAGCGTCTGCTGCTTGTCCACTCGGCCCTCGCCCCGGCAGGTGCGGCACGGGTTCTCGATCACCTGGCCGCTGCCATGGCAGTTCGGGCAGGTCCGCTCGACCACGAAAAAGCCCTGCTGCGCGCGCATCTTGCCGCTGCCGCCACACAGGTTGCAGGTGCGCACCTTGGTGCCGGGCTCCGCGCCCGATCCGTCGCAAGTGTCGCAGGTCGCGGCGACATCGATGGTGATCTCGCTCGCCTTGCCGTGATAGGCCTCTTCGAGCGTGATCTCCATGTCGTAGCGCAGGTCCGCGCCGCGAACGGGGCCGCGGCGACCGCCTGCTCCGCCAAAGCCGCCGCCGAAGATCGTATCGAAAATGTCGCCAAGATCGGAAAAGCCGCCGGCAGCGCCATGACCACCGCCACCGCCTGACATGCCGCTTTCATAGGCCTCGTGGCCATAACGGTCATAGGCCGCGCGCTTCTGCGGATCCTTCAGGGTGTCATAGGCCTGGCTGATCGCCTTGAACTTCGCCTCGGCCTCGGCATCGCCGGGGTTGCGGTCCGGGTGCCATTGCATCGCGAGCTTGCGATACGCCGACTTGAGCGTGGCATCGTCCGCATTGCGCGAAACGCCCAGGCGCTCGTAATAATCTTTGGCTGTGGTCATGGTCATGGGTCGCGATTCATCATGCATCGACCGGGCGGGATCGCGGCGCCGGGGTGGCACTAACCACCCCTGCCCCGCAGTCCCGCCCGGCCGGACTGTCGAACATCAATCCGGCAATCAGTTTTTCGCGTCGCCGTCAACTTCCGAGAACTCGGCGTCGACGACATTGTCCTCAGCCGGAGCAGCCTCGGCCGCAGGAGAGGCAGCTGCCGCCTGTTCCTTTTCGTAGATCGCCTGACCCAGCTTCATCGCGGCCTGGGCGAGCGCTTCGGTCTTCGACTTCATCGCATCCGCCTCGCCGCCCTCGACTGCGGTCTTCAGCTCGGCAATCGCGGTCTCGATCTCGCCCTTGACCGCAGCATCGACCTTGTCGCCATGCTCTTCGAGCTGCTTTTCGGTGCTGTGCAGCAGGCTCTCGGCATTGTTCTTGGCCTCGGCCGTCTCGCGGCGCTTCTTGTCTTCCTCGGCAAAGCGCTCGGCATCCTTGACCATCTGGTCGATGTCAGCATCGCTGAGACCGCCCGAAGCCTGGATGCGGATCTGCTGCTCCTTGCCCGTGCCCTTGTCCTTGGCCGAGACATTGACGATGCCGTTGGCGTCGATGTCGAACGTTACCTCGATCTGCGGCACGCCGCGCGGTGCGGGCGGAATGCCGACCAGGTCGAACTGGCCGAGCAGCTTGTTGTCCGCAGCCATTTCGCGCTCGCCCTGGAAGACGCGGATCGTCACGGCCTGCTGGTTGTCGTCAGCAGTCGAATAGGTCTGCGACTTCTTGGTCGGGATCGTGGTGTTGCGGTCGATCATGCGGGTGAACACGCCACCCAGCGTCTCGATGCCCAGCGACAGCGGGGTCACGTCGAGCAGCAGCACGTCCTTCACGTCACCCTGCAGCACACCCGCCTGGATCGCCGCGCCCATGGCGACGACTTCATCGGGATTCACGCCGGTATGCGGTTCCTTGCCGAAGAACTCCTTCACCACTTCGCGCACGCGCGGCATGCGGGTCATGCCGCCGACGAGCACGACGTCATCGATGTCGGCGGCCTTGAGCCCAGCGTCCTCGAGCGCCTTCTTGCAAGGATCGAGCGTGCGCTTGATCAGATCGGCGACCAGCTTCTCGAGGTCCGCGCGGCTGATGGTCTTCACCAGATGCTTGGGACCGTTCTGGTCGGCGGTGATGAAGGGCAGGTTCACTTCAGTGGTCTGCGCCGAGCTGAGCTCGATCTTCGCCTTTTCCGCGGCTTCCTTCAGACGCTGCAGCGCGAGCTTGTCCTTGGTCAGGTCGATGCCCTCGGCCTTTTTGAACTCGTCGGCCAGGAACTCGACGAGCTTGGAGTCGAAGTCCTCGCCGCCCAGGAAGGTGTCGCCATTGGTCGCCTTCACCTCGAACACGCCATCGCCGATCTCGAGGATCGAGATGTCGAACGTGCCGCCGCCAAGGTCATAGACCGCGATCGTCTTGCCGTCGTTCTTGTCGAGGCCATAAGCGAGCGCTGCTGCGGTCGGCTCGTTGATGATGCGCAGCACTTCAAGGCCGGCGATCTTGCCTGCGTCCTTGGTCGCCTGACGCTGGGCGTCGTTGAAATAGGCCGGTACGGTGATGACCGCCTGGGTCACGGTTTCGCCCAGATAGCTCTCGGCGGTTTCCTTCATCTTCTGCAGCGTGAACGCGCTGATTTCCGAAGGCGAATAATCCTTGCCGCCTGCCTTCACCCAGGCGTCGCCATTGCCGCCCTTGACGATGCTGTAGGGCACCAGCTCCATGTCCTTCTTGGTCAGCGGATCGTCGAAACGACGGCCGATCAGACGCTTGACCGCGAACACGGTGTTTTCAGGATTGGTAACGGCCTGGCGCTTGGCCGGCTGACCGACGAGACGCTCGCCATCCTTGGTGAAGGCGACGATCGACGGCGTGGTGCGCGCGCCTTCCGCGTTTTCGATCACCTTGGGCTTGTCGCCATCCATCACCGACACGCAGCTGTTGGTGGTGCCAAGGTCGATACCGATTACTTTTGCCATAATGCTTTTCCCACGTAACTTTCGATATGCAGATGAAAGAATACGAACCGCCGTCATGCCCCCAAGCATCCGGCAATTCCGTCCCCGTCGGCGGATATAGGATGGCTTTCGCTTGGCACAAGGCATCGCAGTATCTACATCACGGCCATGGCCGATCCGGCCCGTTCCGGCACAGGATGATGAGGGAGAATTCACCGATGCTGCGCATAGTTACGCTGATGGTCACTGGGCTTGCGCTGGCACTGCTCGCCGCGTGCCAGCCGCCCGCACAGCTGCTGGTCGAAAAGGCCTATGTGAAGCTTTCGCCCGTCGAAGGCAGCCCTTCGGTGCTGTATTTCACCATCAAGGGGGGCCCCAGCGACACTGTGCTGCGCTCGATCACCTCGCCCAACATCCTGCGGCTCGAGATGCACGAGACGGTCGAGGAGAACGGCATGTCGATGATGAAGCCGATTACGGCGGTCGCGGTGCCGACGCGGGGCAAGGTCGAGTTCAAGCCGGGCGGCAAGCATGTGATGGTCTGGGGCTTCGACAATGCCTCGCGCAAGGCGGGCAAGGCGACCTTCCTGTTCTCCTTCTCCAATGGCGAGAAGATCGAGGTCGATGCGACGCTCAACGCGATCAAGCCCGAAGACGGCATGGCCCATCACTGATGGCGACCGCGCCGATCGACCGCCCTTTGACGAAGACGGAGATCGATCTGTCGCGTTCGGTCTTCGGCGACGCGATCGCCTATGATCGTGTGCGCATAAGGCTGAAGAAATGGATTTTCTTCCAGCCCAAGCGCACAATCATGGCCCCCATGGGGCATATCCATTTTCACCCTGGTGGAAGCGCCTATTGCGACGATTTCAGCTGCGCCAGCCTGTCGCGCCAGGCATTGTTCATCCACGAGATGGTGCATGTCTGGCAGTATCAGCAGGGTATCTTCCTGCCGCTGAAGCGCCACCCTTTCTGCCGCTATGACTATGCGATCAAGCCGGGCCAGCGCTTTGGGAAGTACGGCATCGAGCAGCAGGCCGAGCTGGTCCGCCACGCTTTCATGCTGCGCCAGGGGGCAAGGGTCCCGGGGGCGCCATCGATCGAGACCTATCGCCAGATCCTGCCGTTTCCGGTATAACCGACCCTATGCCATGTTTCGTCACCCCCGCGTAGGCGGGGGTCCCGCTTCTGAGGCAAGATCGGAACAAAGCGGGATTCCCGTGTTCGCGGGAATGACGTGAAGTTCAATCGGGTAGGTGGATCAATCCGGCTTCTTGGCGACCGCGACCAGCGCGGGGCGCAGCAGCCGGTCCTTGATCATGTAGCCGGCCTGAAGTTCCTGCACCACGGTGCCGGGCTCTGCCTCGTCGCTGGGCAGTTCGATCATTGCCTGGTGCTGGTTGGGATCAAGCGGCAGGCCGATCGCGGCGATGCGCGAGATACCGTGCTTGCCGAACACGCTTTCGAGCTCGCGGCCCGTCGCCTCGAGACCGACGACCAGCCCCTTCCACGCCTCGTCATTGCGGGCATCTTCGGGAATCGCCTGCAGCGCGCGCGTCAGATTGTCCGAGACCGAGAGGATGTCGCGGGCGAAACCGGTCGCGGCATAAGCGCGGGCATCCTGCGCGTCCTTCTCGAGACGGCGGCGCACATTCTGCGTGTCGGCGCGGGCATAGAGCACGTCCTGCTTCGCTTCGGCGAGCTGGGCCTCGAGCGTGGCGATGCGCTCTTCCAGCGCCGCCTGGCCATCGCCCTGTTCCTTCAGGCTGTCCGGCACGCCCTCGAGTTCGGCGGCCGCTTCGGCGTCGATATCGGCGGATTTGCTGGTGTCGTTCTGCGTCACGGTTTCGTCCTGAATCACGGTGTTCCTGCTCATTTCAACAATCGGGTCAGGCTCTGCGCGGTAAAGTCCACCATCGGCACAATACGCGCATAATTGAGGCGGGTGGGACCAATGACCCCGACCACGCCGACAACACGGCCCTCGCCGTCACGATAGGGCGCCGCTATCACGGATGACCCGGAAAGCGAAAACAATTTGTTTTCCGCTCCGATGAAGATGCGGGCCGATCCAGCTTCGCGCGCGCTGTCGAGAAGATGGGCAATGTCCTGCATCGCTTCAAGCTCGTCGAGCAAGCGGCGCACGCGTTCCAGATCAGCCACCGCCTCGTTGTCCAGCAGGTTGGCCTGGCCACGAACGATCAGCACCGGGCGATCCGATCCGTCGCGCGACCACATGGCGAGCCCGCGGCGGACAAGATCGGAACTCGCAGTGTCCAGCGCAGCCCGCTCGCTCAGAATCTCGGCCTCAAGTGCCGCCAGCGCCTGCGGAAGACTGCGCCCCGAAAGCCTGGCACTGATGAAATTGCCTGCCTGGACAAGCATGCTGTCCGTCACGCGCCGGTCCATTTCGAGCACGCGGTTCTCGATGCTGCCGTCATGCCCGACAAGCACCGCCAGTACCTGGTTGTCCGAAAGCCGGACGAAGTTCATCTGGCGCAGGATCGGTTCGCGACGCGGCACCATGACGATCCCGGCACAGGCGGACAGGCCCGACAGCGCCTGGGTCGTGGCGGCCAGCGCGGCTTCGATCGGTCCTGCGCTTTCCAGCTGCTTCTCTATCGCCGCACGCTCTTCGGCCGAGGGCTCGGCGACCTGCATCATCCCATCGACAAAGAGCCTGAGACCCTGCTCGGTCGGCATGCGCCCCGCACTTGTATGTGGCGCAGCGAGCAGACCCAGCTCCTCGAGGTCCTGCATCACGTTGCGGATCGAGGCTGGCGACAGATTGACCGCGGACGTTTTCGAGATCGTGCGCGATCCGACCGGCTGGCCGGTTTCGAGATAGCTCTCGACAACGATGCGGAAAACGTCGCGCGCGCGGTCGTTCAGTTCGGTGAACGGGCTGGTCATGCCCGCAAACTAGGGAGAACCGTCCCCGCTGCCAAGATGGCATGCATGGAAGCGGTCAAACGCCCAAACCGCCGCGCTGTTCAACCGTCGCGAACCAGCCGCACACCTTGGCAAAGGCCGCATCCGACAGATCGACGAACATCCGCCGCGCATCGGCAGGATCGGCGCGGCGCTCGAGCAGTCCCTGGTCAGTCATCATGCGAACCCAGCGCAAGGCCGTGGTCGGCGGCACCGCCGCAGCAATGCACAGGCTGGAAACCGAAACCTGCCTCTTCTCGATCCGCGATGCCGTCAGATCAAGCAGGATGTCCCAGGCCGGGTCGGCGAAAAGATCGGATCGGAAAAAGCGGTCTCGCAACCGTCGCATCGCGATGAGATGACGAATGCGCTGCGCGCTGGGCGGCTTGGCAGGTATCGGGTCAAGCGGCTCTTCCGCCTGATAGGCATAGCTGCGATCGGCGAGTGCCGCGCCGTCCTGGTCATCGCTGCCCTCTTCCGACAGCGCGCCGAGCTGTTCGGCCAGCCGCGCAAGTTCGCTCGCCAGCGACTGGAGCCGTGCGCGTTCATCGCTGCTCGGATCGCGCGCCTGCCGGGTCTGCACCAGCGCGCCAAGCTCGGAAAGCTCGGTCGCAATCAGCACGGGATTGCCGCCGACGACAAAGCGGACACTATGGCCCGCCAGCATGGCGTCGGAAGCATCCATCGTCTCCAGGCTGACCAGCGCAAGCAATCCGCAGTCCGTTGGAAGCGCGGGGAGTGCCACCGGCACCTGCAAACGCCAGTCAAGCACCAGAATATCTGCCGTTTCGGCCTCGCCTATGCCCAAACCCGTGGCGCGCCATCCTGCTGCGTCCACCAGCGCTGCGGTTTCCGCACTGTCGGTGACGAGCGTCAATGGGGGGCGGGAAGACGCAGGCCAGTCGGTCAAGCGTAGCCCTGCGTCTTCTGACATGCCTGTCCCAGCCCCCCTGGAATGCCTCAATCCGCGAAGGGATCGCGGACCAATATGGTATCTTCGCGCTCGGGCGAGGTCGATACCAGCGCCACAGGACACTGGATCAGTTCCTCGACACGCTTGATATACTTGATGGCCTGAGCGGGCAGGTCAACCCAGCTGCGCGCGCCGGCGGTCGATTCATGCCAGCCTTCCATTTCCTCATAAATGGGCTGGACCGCCGCCTGGTCGCCTGCGTGCGCCGGGAAATAGTCGAGCACCTTGCCGTTGAGCCGGTAGCCAGTGCAAATCTTGAGCTTGGGAAATCCATCGAGCACGTCGAGCTTGGTGAGCGCGATGCCGGTCACGCCGGCGACGGCACAGCTCTGCCGCACCAGCGTCGCATCGAACCAGCCACAGCGGCGCTTGCGCCCTGTGACGGTGCCGAATTCATGGCCGCGCTCGCCAAGCCGCTGGCCGGTTTCGTCCTCGAGTTCGGTCGGGAACGGACCCGATCCGACGCGGGTGGTATAGGCCTTGACGATTCCGAGCACGAAGCCGCTTGCCTGCGGTCCAAGCCCGCTGCCGCCCGAGGCCGAACCCGTGATCGTGTTCGACGAGGTGACAAAGGGATAGGTGCCGTGATCGACATCGAGCAAGACGCCCTGTGCGCCTTCGAACAGCATCCGCGCGCCGGCGCGTCGGATCTCGCCCAGGCGCTTCCATACCGGTTGCGCGAACTCGAGCACAAACGGCGCGATCTCGGCCAGTTCGGCGATCAGCTTGGCACGGTCGATCGGCGGTTCGCCAAACCCGGCGCGCAGCGCGTCATGGTGCGCGCACAGACGATCGAGCTGCGGATCGAGCGCGTCGAGATGCGCCAGATCGCACACGCGAATGGCCCGCCTGCCGACCTTATCCTCATAGGCGGGTCCGATACCGCGACGCGTCGTGCCGATCTTGCCCTGGCCGCTGGCATCCTCGCGCAGCGCATCGAGATCGCGGTGGAATGGTAGGATCAGCGGGCAGTTGTCGGCAATCGCTAGGTTGTCCGGGGTGATCTCGACACCCTGACCGCGCAGCTTCTCGACCTCGTCGCGCAGCGCCCAGGGATCGAGCACGACGCCATTGCCGATCACGCTGAACGTGCCGCGCACGATCCCCGAAGGCAGCAGCGACAGCTTGAACACCTTTTCACCGATCACCAGCGTATGCCCGGCATTATGGCCGCCCTGGAAGCGGATCACCGCATCGGCCCGCTCTGCGAGCCAGTCGACGATCTTGCCCTTGCCTTCATCGCCCCATTGGGCGCCGATCACGGTTACATTGGCCACAAACCAACCCTTTTTGATGGTGGAGCGCATGGGGCCGCCACGCGCAAAGCGGGGATGTCCTAGTGACGCCAGGCGCTGGCGTCCAGTCCGTTGCGCCCATCCGCGATACAATTTGATGCACTTCGAGGATGGACCTGGACGAACCGGGCGCGGCAAATTGCCCGTCAGCAAGGGTTGGAGGACGACACATGCTGAAGAAAGGACTTGTCATTCTGGGCGCGGGTCTGCTGATCGCGCCGGTGCTGGCGCAACAGGCGCGCGAAGGAGGACGGATGCTGTCGCGCGAATGCCGACGCGAAGTGGTCCAGCTGTGCGGTTTCAACCGCGGCGAGATGCGCGAGTGCCTGCGCGAGAAGAAGGACCAGCTGTCGCAGCCGTGCAAGGGCGAGATGATGCAGGCGATGGCGAGGCGCATGCAGCAGAGCGACACCAGCACCGAAACGACCGCCCGCGCCCGTACCATCGCCTATGGCAGCAACGGAGCGCAGAAGCTGGACCTGTACCTGCCCGAATCCGCGCGCCCCGCCCGGGGCTATCCCATCGCCGTCTTCGTCCATGGCGGCGGGTGGAGCAAGGGCAGCAAGGACATGGTCCAGCAGAAGCCCGATTTCTTCAACGCGCAAGGCTGGGCCTTCGCCTCGGTCGGTTATCGCCTGCTGCCCGAAGCGCCGGTCGAGCAGCAGGCGGCCGATGTGGCCGCTGCGGTTGCCCGGTTGAAGCGCGACGCCGCGACGCTGGGCATCGACGCCAGCCGGATCGTCCTGATGGGCCATAGCGCCGGAGCGCACCTTTCCGCGCTGGTCGGCACCGATCCGCAATGGCTGGGATCGAACATGACTGACCTGGCCGGCATCATCCTGCTCGACGGGGCCGCCTATGACGTCGCCGAACAGATGCGCCAGGGCAGCTTCATGACCAAGCGGACCTATGAGCCTGCCTTCGGCACCGAACCGGCACGGCAGGCCAGACTGTCGCCGACGCTCCACGCCGCCGCCCCGAATGCACCGCGCTGGCTGATCCTCTACGTTTCGAGGCGGGCCGACGCCACCGCCCAATCCAATGCGCTCGGCCGAGCGCTGCAACAGGCCGGCGCGAAGGTACAGCTCGAGGGTGTGGACGGGGAATCGCACATGACGATCAACCGCGAACTCGGCGTACCGGACAATCCCCAGACCCGTTCGGTCGAGGCGTTCCTGAAATCCCTCTAGATCGCGACGGTGTCCTGACCCATCAGGCGGTGCGTGCAGCCCAGCGCAGCGGCATCGTCCTCGGCCGTGATCGCGGCAACCGTCCGCCAGCCGATCGCGCGCAGACGCGCCGCCGTGCCGCGATCATGACCAAGCGGCAGGAACAGCTTGCCTGCGCCTGCGGCTTCGCCCGCACCGCCCAGATCGAGCAGCGCGTCGGGATAGAGCGAGAAGCCGGTCGCGACCTCCTCGCCGCCCTTGCCGTTCGGGATGGCATAGGTGCCGCCGCGACCCAGCGCGCCGGGGCAACCGTCGGCATAGAGCGAAAAGCCGAACCAGCTCTGATATTCGAAGCCGTGGCGCTCGGTCGGGTCGAGCGTGACGGTCACCGTGTCGGGCAAGGCGGCCACGATCTCGCGCAGCGCGCGAATGCGGCTGGCCAGCGCGCCGCCGGCATCGATCGCCGCCAGTGCGTCGATCGCGGCCTCGAACGGCCCCATCGCGTAGAGCAGCGGCAGATAGGCGTCCGCGCCCAGCGCGGTCAGGCCGCCGGCATCCTTCATGTCGAGCTCGCGCCGGACCGCTCCGATCATGCCCGGCGGCAAGGGAAACGCACTGCTGGCAAGTGTATCGACCAGATCGGGCAAGGTCAGGTCGACGGTGATGCCGGTGGCACCCGCCTGGACCAGCGCCTCGATCGCGATCCGCACCACCTCCTGCGCGGCGGCGATATTGTCATGCCCGATCAGCTCCGCGCCAATCTGCAACCGCTCGCGTTCGGGCGCGAGCTGGTCGGACGCGATCCGCAGCACCTGTCCTGCATAGCTCAGCCGCAGCGGACGCGGTGCCGACGCCATCAGCGTCGTCGCGACGCGCCCCACCTGCACGGTAATGTCCGAGCGGATGGCGAGCGTGCGCATCGAGGAGGGATCGACCATGCGGAAAAGATGCTGACGCCCCGTGCCCTGCATCCGCGTGGCGAGCGAGCGCTCATATTCCACCAGCGGCGGCGACACCCGGTCATAGCCGTGCGCGGCGAAAACCTGCATCGCGTTGCGGGTCAGCCAGGCAGCCTGTTCGGCGCGCGGGGGGAGCAGATCGGCGAGACCTGCGGGAAGGATATCGGGATTCGCTTCAGACATGCGGCTGCGCTTAGACGATAAGCGGCGCGGGGAAAACCGTGCAGCGGCGGTTGGGATCAGACAGCCAGGATCAGGCGGCGTTGATGCCCGCCGTGTTGACCATCGCATCCTTGATGGCAAACGCATCGCGCGCCCAGTTGGTGCTGTGCGGCACCTTCGTGCTGGCATCGATCGTCGCGTCCTCGATCAACGGGAACAGTTCGGTCTCTTCGCGGTCGACGCGAGCGAACATGATCAGGACGCGTTGCTTGGCCTTGTGCCGGTACCCATGCCAGTCGGCGGCAATACGCTCCTGCGTCCAGTATTTGCCCTGTTCGACATAGTCGCCGAACAGCGAGGACAAATCCTGTTGAAAGCACTCGCCCTTCGCACGGACATCGGGCCGCGGATCGCTGAGAAGCTTGGCATAGAGATAGCGGTCTTCGAGCGCGAGATGCTGCATGACATGGCTGCTGAGCCGCCAGCGTCTCTCCGCAAGTTCCTGCGGGTCGGGCATTTCAGGAAGGTCGAGCAGGGCGATCAGACTTTCGCCCATCTGCCGCAATACGGCGTGATCTTGCAAAAATTTGTCGAGCATGCAGGCAGCCCCTTCCGGATGAGCCACCATAGCACCGACACATTAAGTCAGTGTAAACGTTTGCGGATGGTATCCGCAGAGTCCAGTGGGCCTGCGGAGCGGCAGAGCCGCCCCGCAGGCTGCACGCAGACGATCAGGCTGCCGAGGACAGGCGGACAGCCGCCATCTTGCCACGACGGTCCTGTTCCAGCTCGAAGTTCACGCGCTGGTCGCGATCGAGCGTGTGCATGCCCGACGCTTCGACCGCGCTGATGTGCACGAACGCGTCGTTACCGCCGTCATCGGGCTGGATGAAGCCATAGCCCTTGTCGGCGTTGAAAAACTTTACGGTGCCAATAGGCATAGTCATTTCCTTAAGAGTAGAACGCAGCAGGCCACGAATGTTGTGGACAATCCTTGCCGCGCGGTTGGAGCCGGAAGTTCGATTGCGACCCCTGCAACGCCCGGCTCCGGCCATTGCGAGGGAAGAAGAGCGCGCCCATGAAGGACACGCTCCGATGGCGTCAGCAGGGCAGGAAGCTGCCGGGCTGAGGGTAAGCGTGGACGTGCAATTGCGCACGATGATGCCGCACATGCCCGCGCTGCGTCTCGCGCTCGCCGCCGGTAGGGGCGTAAAGCGCGCGCAGCTGCGCGATGTGGAGATTCTGGAAGAGCTGATTGATGTCGGGCAAGGCTGTCGCTCAATTTGCTGTACAAGCAAGAGCGTGGAGCAGCGATGCCGCAGGTCTCTCAGTCGCGCGTAGGCTTGGGATCAGGATCGCGCGATGGGCATGATTTAGCAGCAAAACCTGCAAAAGTCGCGCACCAATTGCAGAAACTGTAAATTGTGCGACGAAGCGCTTATTCTGCCCCGGGCGGCTTGCCAAAAATATTGACATCGTCGGGCCTGATCCAGCCATTCATGTAATTGGCATAGAACAGCCCGAAGGCGGCTGCGGAGATCACGGTGGTGATCGCCATGACCTTGAGCGGCTTGAAATTGGCCGGCGCACTGTCCGCCTGGCCGCGCACTTTCTCAACACCCATCTCGTCTGCGGTGCGCACGCCGAAAGGCATTACCACAAAGGCCGTGATGACCCAGAACAACAGATAGATGGCAAGAATGCTCGTCCAACTCATGTCGAAATGCCCCTGATCACCGCGCTCAAAATGGGTCAGCCCGCCTCGATCATCAAGACCGTGACCACGGGCTTCTTGCCCGTCCAGCGGGTCGCCGCGCGGCGCACGGCCAGACGGATCGCCTCCTGCACGTCATCGCTGGTCTGCGGTCCCCGCCCCTTGCCTTTGCCCTTGGGCGACGGCTTTTCAATCGCTTCGCGCACGTCCTCCACCGCCTCGGCAATGAACACGTCGAGATCATCCTCGACCGGCAGACCCAACGGACGCAGCACCGGGTCACCGACCAGGCGGCCCTTGCTGTTGAGCGCAACCGCGACACTAACCTGCCCGTTCAGCGCCAGCTTGCGCCGCTCGCCCATGGTCAGCCCATCGGCGGGCAGGATGACATCGCCGTCGAGCACCAGCCTCCCGGCGCGCTCGTGCCCGATCACGCCCGGCTCGCCCGGTGCCAGTCGCACCAGATCGCCATTCTTCTGGACGACGGCATGCGGAATGCCGAGCTCGAGCCCAAGCCGCGCCTGTTCGGCCATGTGGCGCATTTCGCCATGCACCGGCACCAGCACCTTCGGACGGATCCAGCGGTACATCTCTGCCAGTTCGGGGCGTCCCGGATGGCCGGACACGTGAATATCGGCCTGGCGGTCGGTGATCATCTGGATGCCGTCCGCCGCCAGCCGGTTCTGGATGCGGCCGATCGCGATCTCGTTGCCCGGGATGACCTTGGACGAGAAGAGCACGGTGTCCCCCTCTTCCAGCTTGATCTGATGATTGCCCTCGGCAACGCGCGCCAACGCGGCACGCGGCTCGCCCTGCCCGCCGGTTGCGACGATCAGTATCTCGCGCCGCGGCAGGCCCATGGCGGTGTCGAAATCGACCAGTTCGGGCAGGTCGAGCAGATAGCCGTTCGCCTTGGCGACGGCGATGATCCTGTCGAGCGAGCGCCCGGCGACGCACAGCTGACGGTTGGTCGCACGCGCAACCTCGCCCAGCGTGTGCAGCCGCGCGACGTTCGAGGCGAAGGTTGTAATCAGCGCCCGGCCCTTGAGCGGCTTGACCGCAGCGATCAGCGCATCGCGCACCTCGCCTTCGGAGCCCGAGCTTTCGGGATTGAACACATTGGTCGAATCGCAGACGAGTGCGAGCACGCCTTCGTCGCCCAGCTTCGTCAGCGCCTCCGGCGTCGAGGGCACGCCGATCAGCGGCTCGTCGTCAAGCTTCCAGTCGCCGGTATGGAAGACGCGGCCATAAGGCGTGTCGATCAGCAGCGCATTGCCTTCGGCGATCGAGTGCGCAAGCGGCAGATAGCGGAAACCGAAGGGGCCAAGCTGCAGGCTGCCGTCATTCTCGACGACATTGAGCGTGACGTCGTTGACCAGTCCCTGCTCTTCCAGCTTGCGGCGGATCAGATCGGCGGTGAACGGCGTGGCGAAAAGCGGCACGCCCAGGTCCGCCGCCAGATAGGGCAGCGCACCGATATGGTCCTCATGCCCATGCGTCAGCACGATGCCGAGCAGGTCCTCGGCGCGCTCCTCGATGAACTCAAGATCGGGAAACACCAGTTCGACACCCGGATAGGCGGGATCGCTGAACGTCATGCCCAGATCGACCATGACCCATTTGCCATCACAGCCATAGAGATTGGCGTTCATGCCGATCTCGCCCGACCCGCCAAGGGCCAGGAACAACAATTCTTTACCGGGTGTCATCTAGTCAAAAAGCCCTTTCAGCGATCATCGCCAGACCCTGAAGCGTCAGGTCCGGCTCGACCGCATCAAATATCGTCGTGTGCCGATCGAACAGCACTGCCAGCCCGCCGGTGGCGATCACCTTGGCGGGTCGGCCGATTTCCGCGCGCATCCGGGCCACCAGCCCTTCCATCATCGCGACATAGCCCCAGAAAACGCCGATCTGCATCTGGTCTTCGGTATTGCGTCCGATCACCGATCCGTCGGTATCCGGTATCTCGATGGCGATGCGCGGCAGCTTGGCCGCTGCGCTGACCAGGGCGTCGAGCGACAGGTTGATGCCTGGCGCGATGATGCCGCCCTTGTACGCGCCGGTATAATCCACGACGTCATAGGTGGTTGCGGTGCCAAAGTCGATGACGATCAGATCACCGGGGTGCAATGCGTGCGCGGCGATGGTGTTGACCGCCCTGTCCGCCCCCAGCGAGCGCGGTTCGTCCACATCGATCTGGATGCGCCAGTCCGCCGGCTCCACCCCGGCGACCAGCGGCTCGACATCGAAATACTTGCGCGAGAGCATCTGCAGATTGTGCAGCGCGCGCGGCACTACCGTCGAGATGATGACATTGGCAATGTCCTGACGGACAAAGCCCTCGATCGCGAGCAGCTGGTTGAGCCAGACCGCATATTCGTCCGCTGTCCGCCGAGGATCGGTCGAAATCCGCCAGCGCGCCTTGATCGTAAGGCCGTTGAACAGGGCGAACACGGCATTGGTGTTGCCGACATCAATCGCAAGCAGCATTTCGCACACCCCTCGTTAGAAACCCACGGTATCAACCGACAAGATCGACATCTCCGGCGCTGATCGTCTCCGATCGACCGTCGGCCAGGCGCAGTCGCAATGCGCCATCGGCAGCCAGGCCATCGAAAACCCCTTCCAGGCGGTCGCCAGGTCCGCGCTGGACCGCCATCGCCTCGCCGGGCTTATGCGCGGCGGCGCACCAGACATCAAGCAGCGTTGCAGACGACACCGAACGCCATTGCGCGAGCCTGGTGGCGAACCGATCGGCGAGCAGCTCGATGACTGCCGCCGCATCGATCTGCGCCAGGGCTCCAAGATCGCGCAGACAGGTGACCTTGCGTCCGGGCACATCCGGGGCAAGCGCGACATTCATGCCGATCCCGACCACGACCGCATCGCCGCGCCGTTCGAGCAGGATGCCCGCGAGCTTTGCGCCATCGACATGCACGTCATTGGGCCATTTTAGTCGTGCACCACAATCGGGCAGGATCTGGAGCACGGTATCGTGCACCGCGAGCGCGGTGACGAAGGCGAGCAGATGCGCCGGCGGATCGTCGAGGCGAAGCCGCACGAGCGTGCTGCAGTACAGGTTGCCGATCGGGCTCAGCCATTGCCGGCCCAACCGTCCCCTGCCCCCGTCCTGTTGCTCGGCACGCAGCCAAAGGCCTTCGGGCGCGCCCGTATCGGCGCGCACCATCATATCGGCATTGGTGGAGCCGGTCAGCGCGACCGTTTCGATCACGCTGCCCAGAACAGTGCCTTGGCAGCACCAGCCGTGACCGGGCTGAGCGCGAGCGTGGCGAAATAGCCGAGCGGCGAGACGAAGAGCGCGGTCAGCGTTACCAGCGCCATGCGCGCGGTGGAATCGCTCGGCGCGATGACGTCGGCGGGTTCGTCAAAATACATGACCTTGACGACCTTGAGATAATAGAACGCGCCGATCACCGAAGCGGCGATACCGATAGCGGCGAGCGGGATCAGGCCGGCGGCTACCGCAGCATCGAACACCACGAACTTGCCCCAGAAGCCGAACAGCGGCGGAATGCCTGCAAGGCTGAACATGAACACGGCGAGCGCAGCCGCCAGGCCCGGACGCGTCTTCGACAGACCAGCCAGCTTGGCAATCTCTTCCACCGGGCGGCCTTCGCGATCGTTCAGATCGAGCACGCAGATGAAGCTGCCCAGCGTCATCGCGACATAGATGATGAGATAGGTCATCATCGCCGACGCGCCCTCGGGCGTGCCGGTGGCAAGGCCGATCAGGATGAAGCCGACATTGTTGATCGACGAATAGGCGAGCAGGCGCTTGATGTTGGTCTGCCCGATCGCCGCGACACCGCCAAGGATGATCGAGGCGAGCGCGACGAAGATCACGATCTGCTGCCACACCGCCTGCTGGCCGCCGAATGCCTCGATCGCGACGCGCATGGTCAGCGCCATCGCGGCGACCTTGGGTGCGGTGGCGAAGAAGGTGGTCACCGGGGTCGGCGCGCCTTCATAGACGTCGGGGGTCCACATGTGGAACGGCACCGCGCTGATCTTGAACGCCAAGCCCGAGAGCACGAAGACGATCCCGAACAGCGCGCCGGTCGATACGCCATCGGCAAAGGCGGTCTGGATGCCGATGAAGCTGGTGGTGCCGGTAAAGCCGTAGAGCAGCGACATGCCGAACAGCAGGATGCCGCTCGCCAGTGCGCCAAGCACGAAATACTTGAGCCCCGCCTCAGCCGAGCGATCGTCGCTGCGCAGGAAGCTCGCCAGCACATAGGCGGCAAGGCTCTGCATCTCGAGGCCGACATAGAGCGTCAGCAGATCGACCGCCGAGACCATCAGCCCCATGCCGATCGACGCGAACAGGATGAGGACCGGATATTCAGGGCGCATCAGATTGCCGCGCGCGAAGAACTTGGGCGCGACGATGATGCAGCCGATCGCGGAGAGGAACACCAGGATCTTCGACAGCGAGGCGAAGCGGTCCATGCGATACTGGCCGTAAAATGCGTCGGCGCCTTCAGCAAACGACGGGTTCAGCAGGAAGTTGAACGACAGCGCCAGCGCGCCGAACAGCGCGACGACGGTCAGCACACTGACCAGACGCGACGACTGCACGCCGCCCCAGGCCGCGATCAGCAGCAGGACGAGACTGGAAAGGCTGAGGACGATTTCCGGCGAGGCCAGCTGGAACCAGAGTTCGTAATTCATCAGTGATGGCCTTCTTCAGCATGGGCGGCGGGCATCAGCGCAGGCGCCTTGCCCATCTTCACCTGCGCGTCACCCGCAGGCTTGACCGAGGCGAGCCGCGCTTCGAGCGCGCCCACATCCTTGCGCATCGGCGCCATGAAACTTTCGGGATATACGCCCATCCACAGCACGACGAGCGCGATGGGGAGGAGCAGCGCAATCTCGCGCTTGTTGAGATCGGGCATGGCGGCGACGTCATCGGACTTGATCACGCCATAGGCTACGCGGCGGTAGAGATAGAGCATGTAAGCCGCGCCCAGGATGATGCCGGTGGTGCAGACGATGGCCGCCCAGCTCGACACCTCGTAGACGCCGACCAGCGAGAGGAATTCGCCGACGAAACCGCTGGTGCCCGGCAGGCCGATCGAGGCCATGGTGAACAGCAGGAACAACAGCGCATAACGCGGCATGTTGATCGAAAGGCCGCCGTACCGGTCGATCTCGCGGGTGTGCAGACGGTCGTAGATCACGCCGACGCACAGGAACAGCGCGCCCGAAACCAGACCATGGCTGAGCATCACCACCAGCGCGCCTTCAAGCCCCTGACGGTTGAACGCGAACAGGCCGACGGTGACGATCGCCATATGCGCGACCGACGAATAGGCGATGAGCTTCTTCATGTCGCTCTGCACCAGCGCAATCAGCGAGG
Organism: Blastomonas ursincola; assembly: GCF_013607875.1. GTDB lineage: Bacteria > Pseudomonadota > Alphaproteobacteria > Sphingomonadales > Sphingomonadaceae > Blastomonas > Blastomonas ursincola. The sequence continues at coordinate 333,133 of NZ_VDES01000003.1, read as the reverse complement.
TATAGACGACCGCGACCATCGACAGCGCGAGCACAAGCCACATGTAATCGACCGAGGCTTCCGGGAACATCGGCAGCGAGAAGCGGATGAAGCCATAGCCGCCCATCTTGAGCAGTACGCCGGCAAGGATCACCGAACCGGCGGTCGGCGCCTGCACGTGCGCATCGGGCAACCAGGTGTGCACCGGCCACATGGGCATCTTGACCGCAAAGCTGGCGAAGAAGGCGAGCCAGAGCCAGGCCTGCGCCTCAACCGGGAAGTCATAGGCCATCAGCGTCGGGATGTCCGACGTACCCGCCTCGTTCACCATCCAGAACATCGCGATCAGCATCAGCACCGATCCGAGCAGGGTGTAGAGGAAGAACTTGTAGCTGGCGTATATGCGGTTCGCACCGCCCCAGATGCCGATGATCAGGTACATCGGAATCAGGCCGGCCTCGAAGAAGATGTAGAACAGGAAGATGTCCTGCGCGGCGAAGACGCCGATCATCAGCACTTCCATCAGCAGGAACGCGGCCATGTATTCGCCGACGCGCGTCTCGATCGCTTCCCAACTCGCACCGATGCAGATGGGCATCAGGAAGACCGAGAGCATGATGAGCATGAGGGCGATGCCGTCGATGCCCAGCGCCCAGCTGAAGCGGTCGAACAAAGCCGCTTTCTCGACGAACTGCCACTGCGCGCCGCCGATATCGAAATTCATCCACAGTACAATGCCCAGCGCCAGATCAACCAGCGTTGCGAGCAGCGCGATCCAGCGCGCGGCATTGGCGCTGACGAACAGGCACGCAACAGCCGCCGCCATCGGCACGGCGAGCATCAGCGACAGGATAGGAAAGCCCAGTTCGTTCATGTCAGCGCACCATCAGCCAGGTCAGCGCGGCCACAAGGCCCATCAGCATCACCAGCGCATAACTGTAGAGAAAACCCGATTGCAGCTTCATCGCCACGCGGCTGCCCGACGAGACCAGCACCGCCGCCCCATCGGGACCGAAGCGGTTGATCGTGCCCTCGTCGCCGACCTTCCAGAAGAAGCGGCCCAGCGCGAAGCTCGGCTTGACGAAGATGTGGTTGTACAATTCGTCGAAATACCACTTGTTGAGGAAGAACCGGTAGAGCGGCGACAGCGCACTGGCGAGCTTCGCCGGAAGGCTGTTGTTCACCAGATACATCAGGATCGCGGTAACCAGGCCGATCAGCATCGCAACGGTCGAGGCGAGCTTCACCCAGAGCGGAACCTCGTGCATCTCGTGCATCAGGTGCGCGTTGAAGAACAGGCTGCCGTTCCAGAACGCTGCGCCGTGCTCGGCATCGATGAACGCATGGTGGAAGACGAAACCTGCGGCTACGGCGCCCACGGTCAGCACGCCCAGCGGGATCAGCATCGGCAGCGGGCTTTCATGCGGATGATAGCCGCCCGTGGTGTCCGCGCCGGCCTGGGCCGGGGTCTTGTGGACACTGTGCTGGATATGCTCGGACTGGATCCAGCGCGGCGTTCCGAAGAAGGTCAGGAAGATCAGGCGCCAGCTGTAGAAGCTGGTCAGCAGCGCCGCGAACACCCCGATAGTGAAGGCGAACTGGCCGACCTGGGTCCCGCTTGCGAACGCAGCCTCGATGATGCCGTCCTTCGAATAAAAACCGGCAAAGCCTGCGACGCCCACGATACCGACGCCGGTGATCGCCAGCGTGCCTGCAATCATCGCCCAGAAGGTTAGCGGGATATGCTTACGCAGGCCGCCATAATAGCGCATGTCCTGCTCGTGGTGCATCGCATGGATCACCGAGCCTGCGCCAAGGAACAGCAGCGCCTTGAAGAAGGCGTGCGTGAACAGGTGGAACATTGCCGCGCCATAGGCGCCGACGCCCGCCGCGAAGAACATGTAGCCCAGCTGCGAACAGGTCGAATAAGCGATGACGCGCTTGATATCGGTCTGCACCAGGCCGACGGTCGCCGCGAACAGCGCGGTGCACGCACCCACGACGGTGACGACGGTGAGCGCGGTCGGGCTGGTTTCGAACATCGGCGACAGGCGGCAGACCATGAACACGCCTGCGGTAACCATCGTAGCGGCATGGATCAGCGCCGAAACCGGGGTCGGGCCTTCCATCGCGTCGGGCAGCCAGGTGTGCAGGCCAAGCTGCGCCGACTTGCCCATCGCGCCGATGAACAGCAGCAGGCACAGGACGGTCATCAGGTCGAAACGGCCACCAAGGAAGCCGATGGTCGCGCCTTGCATGCCGGGTGCGGCTTCGAGGATCGCGGGGATCGAAACGGTGCCGAACACCAGGAAGGTGCCGAAAATGCCCATCATGAAGCCGAGGTCGCCGACGCGGTTGACGACGAACGCCTTGATCGCGGCCGCATTGGCGCTTGGCTTGCGGAACCAGAAGCCGATCAGCAGGTACGAAGCGAGGCCCACGCCTTCCCAACCGAAGAACATCTGGACGAGATTGTCGGCGGTCACCAGCATCAGCATCGCGAAGGTGAACAGCGAGAGATAGGCGAAGAAGCGCGGCTGATCCGGATCCTCGTCCATATAGCCCCAGCTATAGAGGTGGACGAGCGCCGAGACCGAGGTCACGACGACCAGCATCACCGCGGTCAGCGTGTCGACGCGCAGCGCCCAGTCAAACTGCAGGTCGCCCGAACGCAGCCACGACAGAACCGGCACCACATATTCGGTGCTCGACCCGGACAGGAAGCCGAGGAAGATCGGCCAGGACAGGCCGCAGGCCACAAACAGCGCGGCGGTCGTCACCAGCTTGGCCGGGACGTTGCCGATGATGCGGTTGCCCAGGCCCGCGATGATCGCTGCCAGAAGCGGCAGGAAGACGATGAGGGTAATGCTCATGTGCCTCAACCCTTCATCTGGTTGATATCGTCAACCGCGATCGTGCCGCGGCCACGGAAATAGATGACGAGGATCGCCAGCCCCACTGCCGCTTCGCCTGCGGCGACGGTCAGCACGAACATCGCGAAAACCTGCCCCACCATGTCGCCCAGGAAGACGCTGAACGCGACGAGGTTGATGTTCACCGCGAGCAGGATGAGCTCGATCGCCATCAGGATGATGATCACGTTCTTGCGGTTCAGGAAGATGCCCAGCACGCCCATCACGAACAGGATGGAGCTGACCACCAGATAATGCTCGATGCCGATCATAGCTGGACCCCCTGGCCAACCGCAGGCTGGGTATTGCGCGTCGCGTCTTCGGGACGACGACGGACCTGCGAGCCGATATTCTGCGGACGGACGCCGGCGCGCTTGCGGTGCGTCAGCACGATCGCACCGACCATGGCGACCAGCAGCACGACACCCGCGCTTTCGAACAGGAAGATGTAGCGGGTGTAGAGCAGTTCACCGACCGCCTGGATGTTGCTGGCGCCCATGCGCGCAGGATTGAGCGAATGCTCGCCAAGCGCGATATTGCCCGCCCGGTAAGCCCCGATGCCGAACACCAATTCGGCCAGGAATACGGCGGCGAGCGCGAGGCCGAGCGGCAGGTTCTTCATGAAACCGCCACGCAACTCGGCAAAGTCGATGTCCAGCATCATCACGACGAACAGGAACAGCACCGCGACCGCGCCGACATATACAATGACCAGCAGCATCGCGATGAATTCCGCGCCGATCAGGACCATCAGGCCCGCGGCATTGAAGAACGCAAGGATCAGCCAGAGCACCGAGTGCACCGGGTTACGCGCGAGGATCGTGAACGCACCGCTGGCAATCACCACCGATGCGAACAGATAAAAGGCAAAAATCTGGATCAAAGCTTTACAGCCCCCGATGCGCCCAATCGAGCTGGTCTTGTTTCAGGCCCCTGCCCGCCTCTCCCAGCGGACACACGGAACCATGCGTGAATCGAATTCGAGTGCGCCTTAACGATAAGGGGCATCGGCTTCAAGGTTGGCGGCAATGGCTCGTTCCCATTTGTCGCCATTCTCAAGCAGCTTGCCCTTGTCGTAGATCAGCTCCTCGCGGGTTTCCGTCGCATATTCGAAGTTCGGCCCCTCGACGATCGCGTCGACCGGGCAGGCTTCCTGGCAGAAACCGCAATAGATGCACTTCGTCATGTCGATATCGTAGCGCGTGGTGCGCCGCGATCCGTCCTCGCGCGGTTCGGCCTCGATCGTGATCGCCTGGGCCGGACACACCGCCTCGCACAGCTTGCACGCGATGCAGCGCTCTTCGCCATTGGGATAGCGACGCAGAGCATGCTCGCCGCGGAAACGCGGGCTCAGCGGGTTCTTCTCGAACGGATAATTGATCGTCGCCTTGGGCTTGAAGAAATACTTCAGCGTCAGCGCATGGGCCTTCACGAACTCATAGAGCGTGAACGCCTTGATCGTCTGCAACATGTCTATCAGACCCCGTATCTCGTCAGCATCAGGTAACCCGACACCAGGAAAATCCACAGCAGCGAGATGGGCAGGAACACCTTCCAGCCCAGCCGCATCAGCTGGTCATAGCGGTACCGGGGAACGGTCGCCTTGACCCAGCTGAAGATGAAGAAAAAGGCCGAAATCTTGAGGATCAGCCAGAGGATGCCCGGCACGGCATAGAGCGGCGCCCAATCCACCGGCGGCAGCCAGCCGCCCCAGAACAGCACCGCGTTGAGCGTGCACATCAGCAGCACATTGGCATATTCGCCGAGCCAGAACAAAGCGAAGGCCATCGACGAATATTCGGTCTGGTATCCGGCGACCAGCTCGCTCTCCGCCTCGGTCAGGTCGAACGGCGCGCGCGCGGTTTCGGCGAGCGAGGAGATGAGGAACATCACCGCCATCGGGAAGAGCAGAAGGTTGAAACCGTACCAGTTGATGAAGCCCAGCCCATGGCCGCGCTGCGCCTCGACGATCGCGTTGAGGTTGAAGCTGCCAGTCCACAGCACCACGGTCACGATGATGAAGCCGATCGACACCTCGTAAGAGATCATCTGCGCCGACGCACGCAGCGCCGAGAAGAACGGATATTTGGAGTTCGACGCCCAGCCGGCGATCACGACGCCGTACACGCCGAGCGAGCTCACCGCGAGAATGTAGAGCAGCCCGACATTGATGTCTGCCAGCACCATGTCCTGGTCGAACGGGATCACCGCCCAGCTCAAGAGCGCCACGGTGAAGGTAATGATCGGCGCGAGCAGGAACAGGCCCTTGTTGGCGCTCGAGGGGATAATCGTCTCCTGCAGGAACACCTTGGCCGCATCGGCAAAGCTCTGCAGGATGCCGAAGGGGCCCACGACGTTCGGCCCGCGCCGCAGCGCCATCGCCGCCCAGATCTTGCGGTCGAAATAGATGACGATCGCCACTGACAGCATCACCGGCAGCGCGATCAGCAGGATCAGGATGAGATTGGCAACGAACCAGCCCCAGCCGGTGCCCAATGCGGATTGGAAAAACTCGGTCATTCTGCGGCCTCCAGCATCTCTTCGCCGTGCAGCAGTTCAGCCGAGCAGCGCTGCATCGTCGCCGAGGCGCGCGCGATGGCGTTGGTGAGATAGAAATCCTTGATCGGATAGCCGACTTCGCCCGACGGGCTGGCGGCGAGCTTGGGCGGCGCCCAGTCATAGCTCGCCAGACCCTCGACACCCAGTGCCGGAACCGCCGCGATCATCGCCGCGCGACACTCGGCAAAGCTGTCGAAGGGCAGCTTGTGACCCAGCACTTCGGACAGCGCGCGCAGGATCGACCAGTCCTCGCGGGCATCGCCCGGCGCGAACACGGCCTTGTCGCTCATCTGCACACGGCCCTCGACATTGACATAGGTGCCGTTCTTTTCGGGGTAAGCCGCAGCGGGCAGGATGACATCCGCTGCCGCGGCGCCCTTGTCGCCATGATGGCCGACGAACACCTTGAAGCTGCCATCGAACTTGGCAAAATCCACCTCGTCCGCTCCCAGCGCGAACAGCAGTTTCGGCTTGGCGGCGACCAGATCGGCGATGCCGCCGGGCTGTGCCCATCCGAGCATCAGCCCGCCCATGCGCGATGCCGCCATGTGCAGCACGTTGAAGCCGTTCCACGGACCATCTTCGGTATCGCGGACCAGGTTGAAGCTATCGGCCAGCGCCAGTGCCGCGCCATGCGCGCCTTCGACCGCCAGCGCGCCACCGCCCAGGATGATCGCGGGCCGCTTGGCGCCCTTCAGCGCATCGGCCACCGCACCGGGCAGCTTCGCCAGCAGGCCCATGTCATTGCCCAGCCATTCAACCTTGTAGGTGAGGTCGATTTCGGCACCGATGCCATAGACCTTGGCACCATGCTTGATCGCCTTGCGGATGCGGGTGTTGACCAGCGGCGCTTCCCAGCGCGGGTTGGTCCCCACCAGCAGGATGGTGTCAGCAGTCTCGATGCCGTTCAGCGTCGAGTTGAAATTGACCGCAGCCAGGCTCGACACGTCATATTTCAGGCCGGTCTGACGGCCCTCGATCAGCGTCGAGCCCATCTTGGCCAGGAGTTCGCGCGCTGCGAACATGGTTTCGCAATCGAGCAGATCGCCGGCGACGGCCGCGACGCTCGATCCGGCCTGCACATCGGCAATCGCCTGGAACGCCTCGGCCCAGCTCGCCGGGACGAGCTTGCCGTCGCGGCGCACATAGGGCCGGTCTAGACGGCGACGCATCAGGCCGTCGACCGCATAGCGGGTCTTGTCGTGCGCCCATTCCTCGTTCACGTCGTCATTGACGCGCGGCAGCACGCGCAGCACTTCCCTGCCCCGGCTGTCGAAGCGGATATTGGTGCCGACCGCATCCATCACGTCGATGCCCAGCGTCTTCTTCAGCTCCCACGGCCGCGCCTCATAGGCATAGGGCCGCGAGGTCAGCGCACCCACGGGGCACAGGTCGATGACATTGCCCGAAAGCTCGGACGAGACCGCCTTTTCCAGATAGCTGGTGATCTGCATGTTCTCGCCGCGACCGATAGCCCCGATCTGCTCGGTGCCGGCCACTTCCTCGGCAAAGCGCACGCAGCGGGTGCAGTGGATGCAGCGGGTCATCACCGTCTTGATGATGGGGCCCATATATTTTTCGGTGACGGCGCGCTTGTTCTCGTCATAGCGCGATCCGCCGCGGCCATAAGCGACCGACTGGTCCTGCAGGTCGCACTCGCCGCCCTGATCGCAGATCGGGCAATCGAGCGGGTGGTTGATCAGCAGGAATTCCATGACGCCTTCGCGCGCCTTCTTCACCATGTCGGAGTTGGTGCGGACTTCCTGATTGTCCATCGCGGGCAGCGCGCAGCTCGCCTGCGGCTTGGGCGGTCCGGGCTTCACCTCGACCAAACACATGCGGCAGTTGCCGGCGATGCTGAGCCGCTCATGATAGCAGAAGCGCGGGATTTCCTTGCCCGCGGCCTCACAGGCCTGCAGCACGGTCGCCCCCTGGGGGACTTCGACCTCGATCCCATCGACGGTAAGCTTAGGCATTCTTGTCTCCACCACCGGATGCGGCCAGCGCCCGGTCGTACAATGCAGAGGCGACGTGATTGCGCACGTCGCGGATGTTGATCTGATAGGCAAGCCCGGTGGGCATGCAGTCCTTGAGCGCGGCATCGAAGCCCATCATGGCGTCGCGTTCCGCCGCCGAGTCATAATCGGTCGCGATCAGCGCACGCGCCTGCGAAGGCGACCGCGCGGCAAGGCACTGGCCATAGGCGATCACGAACTTCCGCCCGGTGGTTTCGGTGGGGCGGGCGAAATCCTGCACGGCCAGACCATCGGCATATCCCGCCAGTCCGGCATCCGCCTTGAGCACAGCTTCAGCCAAAGCGCCGCGTGCCTCTCCCGTGCGCATGGTGATGAAAGCGCGGCCGCGCGTACAGCTGGCCGTGCCTTCCATCAGACGCTTGGCAACGCTGCGTTCTTCGTCGCTCCCCTGCTCGCTCGCCAGCAGCGCGCGGACGCGCTCGGGCTGCTGCTCCAGCACACAGGCGGCAAATTCGGACACGACCTGTTGCTTGGGCACCAGTGCAGGCTCTGCCGCACCTGCCTGAGCAGGCACGGCAAGCGCTGAGGCTACCATCAGGGAAAAGCCGAGGCGCGGCATAACGATCAGCTCACCGCACCGCGCTTGGCTGCGCGATACAGCGCCTCTGCCACCAACGAACGCGCCGAGGCATTGTCCATCGAGCTGAAGCTGGTCTTGGCAATGCAATCGCGCAGACGCGGCATCAGCGCGTTGAGCGCCTCGCCTTCATCCTTGCTCTTGGGCGCGGTCGCGATCAGCGCACGCACATCGTCCAGGCTGCCATCGGCTGCGCAGTCGGCAAACCGTTCCTTCTCGCCCTTCTCGTCGCTGCGCACCTTCAGCGCGTCGACATTGGCGTCGGCATAGCGTGTCCAGAACATTGCTTCGGCAAGGCTACCGCGCACCGAAAGACCGCCCAGCGTGAACTCGCCGGAGGGCATGCAATCGAAATTGGCATTGGTCAGACTGCGCGAAGCGGCCCGTTCTTCCAGGCTGCCCTGGGTCGTGGCCAGCAGCGCCTCGACATATTTGGGGTTCCGCTTGACCGCACAGAGGGCAAAGGCGCGCATCGTGTCCGCCCCGCCCAGCGCGGTGCGCTTGAGCGCGGTCTTGACCGCCTCGTCAGGCATGTTCCACCAGCCAGCGCCGGTCGCCAGTGCCGGAGACGTCATCGATGCCATGGCCAGCACGGCCAGTGTCGCCTTTGCAAACTTCCTCATTCTGCAGCCTCCATCATTGAACCAGTACCCTGCTTCTCGATGATGCGGCGTTCCATCTCGGGGCGGAAATGCCGAATCAGGCCCTGGATGGGCCAGGCGGCGGCATCGCCCAGAGCGCAGATGGTGTGCCCTTCGACCTGTTTCGTGACTTCGTAAAGCGTATCGATTTCGCTGAGATCGGCATCGCCGGTGCGCATGCGCTCCATGACGCGCCACATCCAGCCGGTGCCTTCGCGGCACGGCGTGCACTGGCCGCAGCTCTCATGCTTGTAGAAATAGCTCAGGCGGCTGATCGCCTGCACAATGTCGGTCGACTTGTCCATGACGATGATCGCGGCGGTGCCGAGGCCCGATCCAACATCCTTGAGGCCGTCGAAATCCATCGGTGCGTCGATGATCTGCGCGGCAGGCACCAGCGGCACCGACGATCCGCCGGGAATCACCGCCAGCAGATTGTCCCAGCCACCGCGAATGCCGCCGCAATGCCGCTCGATCAGTTCGCGGAACGGGATGCTCATGGCTTCCTCGACCACGCAGGGCTTTTCGACATGCCCGCTGATCTGGAACAGCTTGGTGCCCTTGTTGTTCTCGCGACCGAAGCTTGCGAACCAGGCTGCGCTGCGGCGCAGGATCGTCGGCACCACCGCGATCGATTCGACATTGTTAACCGTGGTCGGGCAGCCATAAAGCCCGGCACCCGCCGGGAAAGGCGGCTTGAGCCGTGGCTGGCCCTTCTTGCCCTCGAGGCTCTCGATCATCGCGGTCTCTTCACCGCAGATATAGGCGCCGGCACCGCGATGGACGAACACGTCGAAATCATAGCCCGACTTGGCGGCATTCTTGCCGATCAGCCCAGCCTCATAGGCCTCGTCGACCGCAGCCTGCAGCACTTCGGCCTCGCGGATATATTCGCCGCGGACATAGATATAGGCGGCGCGCGCACGCATCGCGAACCCGGCGATCAGCGCGCCTTCGATCAGCTTGTGCGGGTCGTGACGCAGGATTTCGCGGTCCTTGCAGCTGCCCGGCTCGGATTCGTCAGCGTTGATGACCAGAAAGCTCGGACGGCCGTCCTTCGATTCCTTGGGCATGAAGCTCCACTTCATGCCGGTGGGGAAGCCCGCACCACCGCGTCCGCGCAGGCCCGATGCCTTGACCTCGTCAATGATCCGGTCCTGACCCCAGGCGATCAGGTCCTTGGTCTTGTCCCAATCGCCACGCGCCTCGGCCGCCTTCAGGTTCCAGGGCTGGAACCCGTAGACATTGGTGAAGATGCGATCCTTGTCAGCGAGACTCACGACTGATTACCTCCAGAACGGCTGCGGCTGAAAATGCCGAAACCGCCGAACAAAAACGCCAAAATCGCCCAGACCACCCATCCGTCGCCCTGGACGAACTTGAAGATCGCCAGCGCCAGAAAGATGATGCCGAGCAGCGGGACCCCGGCCTTGACCGGCGTCGTCATCCCCATTCACCCCGATAGTCGTGATTGGCATCGACCATCTGCTTGAGCGTGGTCGGCCCGCCTTCGGGTTCGCTGGTATGACGGCCCGGAATCTGTGTGCCCGGCTTGGGGCTCTCACCCGCTGCCAAGGCTTCCAGGATGCCGATCGTGCGATCGTAGTCCAGATCCTCGAAATTGTCGTCGTTGATCTGCACCATGGGCGCATTGGCGCAATTGCCCATGCACTCCACCTCGGTCAGCGTGAACAGGCCGTCGGGCGTGGTCTTGCCCTTGACGAGACCCTTGTTCGCGCAGGCGGCCATCACATCGTCCGATCCGCGCAGCAGACACGGCGTGGTGCCGCACACCTGCACATGATAGCGGCCGACCGGCGCCAGATTGTACATCGTGTAGAAGCTCGCGACCTCGTACGCCCGGATATACGGCATATCGAGCATCGCGGCGACATATTCGATCACCGGGACCGGCAGCCAGCCCTGGGTCTGCGTCTCTGCACCCACCTGGCGCTGGGCCAGATCGAGCAGCGGCATCACCGCGCTGCGCTGGCGCCCTTCGGGATAGCGCGCGATGATCGTCTTCGCCTTGGCAAGATTCTCGTCGGTGAACGCGAACGCACCCCAGCGGGCGCGGGTTTCGGCTTCATCGGGGATATGGGCTGCGTCAGCCATCAGCGGACAAACTCCACACGCGACACCTTGTCGCCTTCAAAACTGTAGATCGACATGACTTCGAACGGCTCGGCATCGGCCGAGCGCGAGACCTTCTCGTGCAGGACAACCGTCTCGCCGAGCAGGTGTGCCGAGAGAATTTCCGCGCGGTTCTGGGGAAACTCGGCGAACATGGCCTTGAGCCCCGCGCGCACGCCTTCACGCCCCTCGCGCAGCACCGCACCGCGATAGCCTGCCTCGCAGGCATTTTCGGTCATCAGCGCGACATAGGCATCCGCGTCCTGCGCGTTGTAATGCGCAATCATCGCCTCTGCCACGGCCAACCGTTCCATCACCGGTCGCACTCCCCGAACACGACGTCGATCGCACCCAGAATGGCGGTCGCGTCGGACAGCATGTGCCCCCTGCTCATGAACTCCATCGCCTGGAGATGGCTGAACGCGGTCGGGCGGATCTTGCAGCGATAGGGCTTGTTGGTGCCGTCGCTGACCAGATACACGCCGAATTCGCCCTTGGGGCTTTCGGTCGCGACATAGACTTCGCCCGCCGGAACGTGGAAGCCCTCGGTATAGAGCTTGAAGTGATGGATCAGCGCTTCCATCGACTGCTTCATCTCGCCGCGCTTGGGCGGAACCACCTTGCGGTCGAGCGAGGCGATCGGGCCGTCGGGCATCTCGTTGAGGCACTGGCGCATGATCCGCGCGGACTGGCGCACTTCCTCGACGCGGACCATGAACCGGTCATAGCAGTCGCCGCGCGTGCCGACGGGCACGTCGAACTCCATCCGGTCATAGACATCATAAGGCTGCGACTTGCGCAGATCCCAGGGGATGCCGCTGCCGCGGATCATCGGCCCGGAAAAGCCCCAGCGCACCGCATCGTCCTTCGACACCACCGCGATATCGACATTGCGCTGCTTGAAGATGCGGTTGTCGACCACCAGGCTCATCGAATCCTCGAACAGCTTGGGGAAGGTGTCGAGCCAGTCGGCCAGATCGGTGAGCAGCTTGAGCGGCACGTCCTGATGCACGCCGCCGGGACGGAACCAGGCGCTGTGCATGCGCGCGCCCGAGGCGCGTTCGAAGAAGTTGAGGCAATCCTCGCGGATTTCGAACAACCACAGGTTGGGCGTCATCGCGCCCACGTCCATCACGTGCGCGCCCAGGTTGAGCATGTGGTTGCAGATGCGGGTCAGCTCGGCGAACAGCACGCGCAGATACTGGGCACGCAGCGGCACCTCGAGGTTCAGCAGCTTCTCGATCGCCAGCACATAGCTGTACTCCATCGCCAGCGGCGAGCAGTAATCGAGCCGGTCGAAATAAGGCAGCGCCTGCAGATAGGTCTTGTATTCGATCAGCTTTTCGGTGCCGCGGTGGAGCAGGCCGACATGCGGATCGATGCGCTCGACAATCTCGCCATCCAGCTCCATCACCATGCGCAACACGCCGTGCGCCGCCGGGTGCTGGGGCCCGAAATTGATCGTGTAATTCTGGATTTCCAGATCGCCGGTGGTCGAATCCTGTTCGACCAGACCGTCGACGGTCATGTCCTGAAGCGACTCGGCCATCACGCCTTATCCTCCTTGGGTGCGTTCTCGCTGGGCTTGGCGGCTTCCTTGTTGGCAGCCGCGCCTGCGCCGGTATCCGAAGGCTTGTCGGTCGTCTTGGGCGTCGGCGATTGCGGCGGCCCGCCCAGCGATTTCTCGTCGCCCGGCAGCACATAGTCGGCACCTTCCCAGGGCGAGGTGAAGTCGAAATTGCGGAAGTCCTGCGCCAGCTTCACAGGCTCGTAGACCACCCGGCCCTGTTCTTCGGAATAGCGCATCTCGCTATAGCCGGTGAGCGGAAAGTCCTTGCGGAAGGGGTGACCGCGGAAGCCGTAATCGGTGAGGATGCGGCGCAGGTCCTGGTTTCCGGCAAAGATCACGCCGTACATGTCGTACACTTCGCGCTCGAGCCAGCCGGCGACTTCCCAGATATGGGTGACGGTCGGCACCGGGGTGTCCTCGTCGGTGGTGCACGCGACGCGGATGCGGTGGTTCTTCGTCAGGCTGAGCAGGCAGTAGACGACTTCGAACCGCTCGGCACGGTCGGGATAATCGACGCCCGCGATCTCCATGAGCTGTTGATACTCGTGCACGTCACGCAACAGGTCGAGCGCCTCCGCCACCGCCTCACGGCGGACGGTGAAGCAATACTCGCCCTGGGTGAAGCGCGTCGCCAGCAGCCGGTTGCCCAGCGTGGCGGCGACAGCATCGCCCAGGCCATCGAGAACGGCATAGCGTGGCGCCGAATGTCCCATGTGCGTCCCTTAACGTGCGTATCGTTCGCGGCCCGCCTCCACAGCGGGCCATTCACCAATCAAATCAGCGTTCGATCGTGCCGACCCTGCGGATCTTGCGCTGCAACTGCATCACACCGTAGAGCAGAGCCTCGGCAGTCGGCGGGCAGCCGGGAACATAGATGTCCACCGGCACGATGCGGTCGCAGCCGCGCACCACCGAATAACTGTAATGATAATAGCCACCGCCATTGGCGCAGCTGCCCATCGAAATCACGTATTTCGGTTCGGACATCTGGTCGTAGACGCGGCGCAGCGCCGGGGCCATCTTGTTGCACAGCGTGCCCGCGACGATCATGACGTCCGACTGGCGTGGCGAAGCGCGCGGTGCGACGCCAAACCGCTCCATGTCGTAGCGCGGCATGTTGACGTGGATCATCTCCACCGCGCAGCAGGCCAAGCCAAAGGTCATCCACCAGAGCGATCCGGTGCGCGCCCATTGGAACAGCTCCTCGGTCGAGGTGACCAGAAAGCCCTTGTCCGACACTTCGGCATTGATGTCGTTGAAGAAACCGGCGTCAGGCAGCGTCCCGGCAGGCGGAACGACCGCGCCGGAGGTGCCGGTGACGAGCGCCGGATTTTGCGGATTTACTCCCAATCGAGTGCTCCCACTTTCCATGCGTAAATCAGGCCGATGACCAGTTCGAAAAGGAACACCATCATCGTGAGCCAGCCGGCCCAGCCGATCTGTTCCAGCGAGACTGCCCAGGGGAACAGGAACGCGGCTTCAAGATCGAAGATGATGAACAGGATGGCGACGAGGTAGAAGCGGACGTCGAACTGGCTGCGCGAATCCTCGAACGCGGGAAAGCCACATTCATATTCGCTCAGTTTGGCGACAGTCGGTTTGTGCGCTCCTGTGAGCCGCGATACCCCGATCGGCAGAAAGACAAATGCCACCGACAAGAGCAGAGCGACCGCCAGGAACAGCAGGATCGGCAGATATTCGGCCATGCGCGCGTCCCATTCGTGCGTGTTGCTTGGGGCGTCTTTAGGCCAGCGGACCGCCTATCGCAAGCCGGATCACCCCCTTTTTTGACGCACAGGTTACAGGGCAGAAAGCGACGAAAAGTTGCGCATTTCTGTGCGTTTCGGCACAATCGGAACAGGGTTGCCGGGCTAGTGCATCGTTGCGCCGCAGCATGCACCGGCAAAATGGAGGGAATCGGCATAATGAAGGGGTATCGTTCGGGAGTTCTTGCAGCCGCCGTGCTCGCGGCGGTCACGGCCCTGCCCGCTCAGGCGCAGAATGTGATGGCAAGCAGTCCACAGAGCATCGAGGCAGTGCTGAAGGCGCGCGGTCTGCCGAGCGAACTGAAGCAGGGAGAGGGCAATCCCTATATCCGCAGCGCCTATGACGACATGCCCTTTCTGGTCGCACTGATGAACTGCGATGACGCCCGCACCAATTGCGCGACGCTGCAATTCTATTTCGGCTTCAACGACCGCAAGGGTTTCAGTCTCGAGAAGCTCAACGAATGGAACGCGAAAAAGCGCTTCGTGCGTGCCTATCGCGACGACGAGGATGATCCGGTGCTGGTGATGGACGTCGACACCGACAAGGGCGGCATTCCGCAGGCGGTGTTCAACGAGAATTTGAGCGTCTGGCTCGACCAGATGCAGCAATATCGACGCTTCGTGACCGAATAGTTCGGACTGCTCTGACCCGTCACCCCCGCGAAAGCGGGGGGCCCACTACTATCACCCGGTCGGATTCAATAGCGGGATTCCCGCGTTGGCGGGAATGACGGGAAACTGCCTGCAGGGAAGGCTCAGCGCAGCGCGCCGACCAGCAGCTTGTGCAGGCGCGAATGCAGCGCGTCGTTGCCTGCAATCACCTGCTGGCGTTCCATCGGCTGGCTGCCGCCGCGGAAGTCGGTGACGAAACCGCCCGCTTCGCGCACCAGCAATATGCCGGCAGCGACGTCCCACGGCTTGAGACCGCTTTCCCAGAAGCCGTCGAACTTGCCGGCGGCGAGCCAGGCAAGATCGAGCGAGGCGGCGCCAAAGCGCCGGATGCCTGCCACTTCAGGTGCAATCGCGCCGAAGATGCGCGTCCATTCCGCCATGTCGCCATGGCCGAGGAACGGGATACCCGTGGCGATCAGCGCCTCGCTCAGATTGCGGCGGCCCGACACGCGCAGACGGCGATCGTGCAGCCACGCACCGCGCGACTTTTCGGCCCAATAGCTTTCGTCCGTGACCGGCTGATAGATCAGCGCTGCGCTGATCTCGCCCCAGCCCTTGCCGTCGAGCGCCGGTTCCTGGACTGCGATCGAGATCGCAAAATGCGGAATGCCGTGCAGGAAGTTGCTGGTGCCGTCGAGCGGATCGATGATGAACCGCGGCTTGCCGGGCTCGGCGGGGATGTCACCGCCCTCTTCGAGCAGGAAACCCCAGCCCGGACGCGCCTTGCTCAGTTCGTCATAGAGCACGCGTTCGGCATGCTGGTCGGCCTTGGACACGAAATCCGCCGGGCCCTTTTTCGAGACCTGGAGATGCTCCACCTCGCCAAAGTCACGCCGCAGGCGGCCGCCGGCCTTGCGCGCGGCGCTTTCCATGACACGGATGATGGCTGAAATGGCAGGCATGAATACAGGTCCGATCAGTCCGCCTTGCGGACATATTCCTTGGCGTAAACGTCGACGACAATGCGCGTACCGCTGCTGATATGCGGCGGCACCATGACGCGCACGCCATTGTCGAGGATCGCAGGCTTGTAGCTCGACGAGGCCGTCTGCCCCTTCACCACCGCATCGGCCTCGACGATTGTCGCTTCGATCGTATCGGGCAGCTGAACCGAGATCGGGCGCTCGTCATAGAGCTCGAGCGTGACCTGCATCCCATCCTGCAGGAACGCGGCTTCATCACCCAGCAACTTGGCTGCAATGGTGATCTGGTCGTAGGTTTCCTGGTCCATGAAGACATAATCGTCGCCATCGGCGAACAGGAACTGGAAATCCTTGGTATCGAGCCGGACCTTCTCGACCGTGTCGGCGCTGCGATAACGGATGTTGGTCTTGCGGCCGTCCTCGAGATTCTTCATCTCGACCTGCATGAAGGCACCGCCCTTGCCGGGCTGGGTGTGCTGAATCTTGGCAACCTTCCAGATGCCACCTTCATGTTCCAGAATGTTACCGGGGCGAATATCGACACCGCTGATCTTCATGCGAGGCTCGTTTCCGTTGGATTTCAGGGAATGGACAGGCCCTCTAGGCGCATGATGCGGGCATGGCAAGCGCTTTGGCTCGCGTTTGCATACGATCAGTGCGGACAGATCGCATCGGTCGTGCGGAGACGCATCCCTGTCGATATGACGTCAAGATGACGGTTTCTTCCTATCTAACGCAGATCGCAGATAGTATAGCAACGAGAGCCCCAAAGCTGCTATGAAGCCGCCGGGGATTGGACCAGACGACCATGCCTTTGTTCAGCATCAAGACACCCGCCGCCGGCATTTTCGGCCGCACCCGCAACGAGATTGCCTCGGCGCATTCGGGGCGTGGTGAAGGGACGCCCGATGTCGAGGAATTCGAGGCAGATTTTGTTAGCTATCTGACCCGGTTGGAAAGCTCAGGCCGCGTCTGTACGGCGGTGTTCGGCCATGATCGCAAGGAACTCTCGCACGGCTGAGGCCGGGCCATCCTGGTGGCTCCACACCCCACCTGATACCGCCAGAAAATCCGCCCCCGCCTGCACCAGCGGTACGGCATTCGCCGTGGTAATCCCGCCGATCGCGACACAGGGCAGTTCCATCATTGAAGACCACCAGCTCAGGATCTCGGGCTCGGCCTGGTATTTGGCCTGCTTCGTTTCACTGGGATAGAAGGCGCCGAAGGCGACATAGTCCGCCCCCGCCTCGCCAGCCTCGAGCGCGAGATGGCGGCTGTTATGACAGGTCACGCCGATCTGCGCATCGCGACCCAGCACATCACGTGCCTCGCGCGGGTCGCCATCGCCCTGCCCCAGATGCACGCCGTCTGCGCCAAGTCGCTTGGCGAGCGCGATGCTGTCATTGACGATGAACGCGCAGTCATGCTCGACGCAGATCGCCTGGAGCGGCGCGGCGAGCCTGGCCGCAGCGTGCTGGTCGATATCCTTGACGCGGAACTGGAACGCCGCCACCGGGCCCGCCTCCAGGGCGGCGCGCAGCCGATCCGGAAAATCCCCCCCGACATCGAGCGGGGAGATCAGATAGAGCTGGCAACCGGGGTCAGTCATGGCATCAGGCCACCGATGCGGCGTGGATCTCGTCGATCGCACCGCCCAGCGAGGCATCAAATTCCTCGTCGGTCATCTGGTGCTTGAGATCGTTGAGCAGCGCGCGCGAGAAGCTGGCGATCACGCCGGGATTCTTGGCGAGCTCGACACAGGCCTCGGCGCGGCTGAACCCGCCCGACAGCGCGACGACGCGGATCACCGCCGGGTGCGCCACCAGATCGGCGAACAGGCCGGGCTCAGCCGGCAGCGAGAGCTTGAGCATCACGCGGCGGCCTTCGGGCAGCGCATCAAGCGCCTTCTTGAGCTCGGCGTTGAGGATCGCGTCGCACTGAGCACGCGTTTCGC
Organism: Blastomonas ursincola; assembly: GCF_013607875.1. Taxonomy (GTDB): domain Bacteria; phylum Pseudomonadota; class Alphaproteobacteria; order Sphingomonadales; family Sphingomonadaceae; genus Blastomonas; species Blastomonas ursincola. The sequence continues at coordinate 315,408 of NZ_VDES01000003.1, read as the reverse complement.
TCTTGATGTTCACTTCGGGCTCGATGATCGGGATCAGGCCATGGTCGAGAATCTCGCCCGCGACCTCGAACTGTTGGCTAACGATCGCCGCGATGCCGCTTTCCGATGCCGAGTTGATCACCGAGCGCATCTTGGTGCCGAAAATGCCGAGGCCCTTGGCGCGTTCGAGCAGGTCACCCAGACCGCCGATCGGCTTCATCAGCTGGACGCCGTCCGCTTCGTCTTCCAGGCCCTTGTCGACCTTGAGGAAGGGCACCACGCCGCGCTCCCACAGCAAAGCGGGGACCGGCTTGCCGCCCGCCTCGCCGTCCATGGTGCGTTCGAACAGGATCGCGCCAATCACCTTGTCGCCGTTGAAGCAGGGCGAGGTGACGATGCGGCTGCGCATCCCGTGGATCAGCGCGAACATTTCCTCGTCATTGGCCCAGGCGCCGTCCTCGATCCCATAGCCCTTGAGCGCCTTGGGCGTCGAACCACCGCTCTGATCGAGCGCGGCGATGAAACCCTGACCCGATTCGATCTTGGCCAGCATCTCGTTGAAAACGGCGGTGTCGGTCATTGTCACTCTTCCCTGATTTTAGGCTTATTGGTTGATTGTTGCCGATCGGCGCTCAGCTTTCTAGCGCCTTGACACCGGGCAGCTCCTTGCCTTCCATCCATTCGAGGAAAGCGCCGCCTGCGGTTGAAACAAAAGAGAAATCGTCCGCTGCGCCGGCATGGTTGAGCGCGGCTACGGTATCGCCGCCACCCGCGACCGAGACCAGTGTGCCCTCGCGGGTGAGCGCGGCTGCGGTGCGTGCGAGGGCCACGGTCGCGGTGTCGAACGGCGGATATTCGAATGCGCCGAGCGGGCCGTTCCAAACCAAGGTCCGGCAGGTCTTGAGCACGTCGGACAGCGCCTCGACCGCCGCTGCGCCGACATCGAGGATCATCTCGTCGGCCTCGACCTCGTGCACATTGGCGGTGCGGCACGGCACGTTCGCGCCGAATTCCTTCGCCACCACCACGTCATAGGGTAGATGCACGGTGCAGCCTGCCGCGTCGGCGGCATCGAGAATGGCATTGGCGGTATCAGCCAGGTCGTGCTCGCACAGCGACTTGCCGACATCGACCCCGCGCGCGGCGAGGAAGGTGTTGGCCATGCCGCCGCCGATGATCAGATGATCGACCTTGCCGACCAGGTTGGTCAGCACGTCGAGCTTGGTCGAGACCTTGGAGCCACCGACCACCGCCGCGACCGGATGCTCGGGCTTGCCGAGCGCCGCTTCCAATGCCTTCAGTTCCGCTTCCATCTGCCGACCGGCAAAGGCGGGCAGCACATGCGCCAGGCCTTCGGTGGTCACATGCGCGCGGTGCGCGGCGGAAAAGGCATCGTTGACATAGAAATCGCCGAGCGAGGCGATCTGCTTCGCCAGCACGGGATCGTTCTTCTCCTCGCCGGGGAAGAAGCGGCTGTTCTCCAGCACGGTGATGCTGCCGGGATCGAGCACGTCGATCGCGTGGCGATCGGGCGATTCGAGAAAGCCGACCGGACGGCCCATCACCTCGGACAGCGCATGCGCGATCGGGCGCAGCGTCAACTCGGGATCGACCTTGCCCTTGGGGCGGCCGAAATGCGCAAGCACCAGCACCTTGGCGCCATGATCGGCAAGTTCCGCCAGCGTCGGCATCGCCGCCCGCAGCCGGGTGTCATCGGACACCCGGCCTTTGTGGATCGGCACATTCAAGTCTTCGCGAACCAGGACGGGCTTGCCCGCCAGTCCGTGGCGGTCGGCAATCAGGTCATCGAGGGTCTTGAACATGCGCTGGCGTCCTCTCCTTGTCTTGTCTGCCGCGATCAAATCAACCCGGCGATGACGCCTGCGGTATCGACCATGCGGTTGGAGAAGCCCCATTCATTGTCGTACCAGCTGATCACGCGGACGAGCTTGCCGTCGATCACCGCGGTTTCCAGGCTGTCAATGGTCGAGCTCGCCGGATCGTGGTTGAAGTCGATCGAGACGAGCGGCTCGTCGGTATAGGCCAGCACGCCCTTGAGCGGGCCCTCGGCGGCAGCCTTGAGCGCGCCGTTGATTTCCTCGACCGTGGTGTCGCGGCCCGGGGTGAAGGTCAGGTCGACCAGGCTGACATTTGGCGTCGGCACGCGGATCGCCGAGCCGTCGAGCTTGCCCTTGAGCTCGGGCAGCACCAGGCCGACCGCACGAGCCGCACCGGTGGTGGTCGGGATCATCGACATCGCAGCGGCGCGTGCACGGCGCATGTCGCCATGGATCTGGTCGAGAATCTTCTGGTCGTTGGTATAGCTGTGCACCGTCGTCATCAGGCCGCGCTCGATGCCGACCAGATCGTTGAGCACCTTGGCCATCGGCGCAAGGCAGTTGGTGGTGCAGCTGGCGTTCGAGACGACCAGATCATCGGCGGTCAGCACGTCATGGTTGACGCCATAGACGATGGTCTTGTCGGCGCCGGTGGCGGGGGCAGATATCAGCACGCGCTTGGCACCTGCGGTGAGGTGCGCGCTGGCCTTGGCCTTGTCTGCGAAGAAGCCGGTGCATTCGAGCGCAATGTCGACGCCCATCTCGCCATGCGGCAGCTTGGCGGGGTCGCGCTCGGCGGTCACCTTGATCGCCTTGCCGTTGACGATCATGCTGTCGCCTTCGGCGCTCACCGTGCCCGGGAACGCGCCATGGACGCTGTCGCGCTTGAACAGAAGGGCATTGGCCTTGGCATCGCCCAGATCGTTGATCGCGACCAGCTCGAGGTCATGGTCGGTGCGCTCCAGGATCGCGCGCGCGACCAGACGGCCGATGCGGCCAAAACCGTTGATTGCAACCTTGACTGCCATGGGAATTCTCCTGCTTACAATTCGTTGTGTTTGGGGTCAGACCCAGTTCAACCCTGCCCCAGTGCGGCGCGCACGGCGGGAGTGATCTTGTCAGGCGTAAGGCCAAAATGGTCAAACAGCGCCTCTGCCGGCGCCGATGCGCCGAAGCTGTCGATCCCGAAGGCGAGGCCATCACGGCCGACATAGCGTTCCCAGCCAAAGGTCACGCCAGCTTCCATCGAGACCTTGAGAACATCGGCGGGAAGCAGATCGGCGCGGTAGCTTTCGGGCTGCGCGTCGAACAGCGACCAGCACGGCATCGAAACGACATCCGCACCGATGCCAGCAGCTTCAAGCTGGTCTGCGACGGCAAGCGCCAGCGAGACTTCCGAACCGGTGCCGATCAGCACCACCTGGCGCTTGTTGCCGGCGGTCTTGATGCGATAGGCGCCGCGCGCGCACTGGTTGCCCTCGGCCTCGACACGGCGGAACTGCGGCAGGTTCTGGCGGGTCAACGCGAGCACGGTCGGGGTGGACTGGGCCTGCAGCGCGAGTTCCCAGCACTCCGCCGTTTCCACCGCGTCGCCGGGGCGGAAGGTCAGCAGATTGGGCATCATGCGCAGGCTCATGACGTGCTCGACCGGCTGATGGGTCGGGCCATCTTCACCGAGGCCGATGCTGTCATGCGTCATCACATAGACAACCCGCTGACGCTGCAAAGCAGACAGGCGGATCGCGGCGCGGGCATAATCGGCGAACACCAGGAAGGTGCCGCCATAGGGGATCACGCCGCCGTGCAGCGCCAGGCCGTTCATCGCGGCGGCCATACCGAATTCGCGGATGCCGTAATTGACGTAGCGGCCGCCATAATTGGCCGAATTGAACACGCCGAGACCGGCGGTCTTGGTGTTGTTCGATCCGGTAAGGTCGGCCGATCCGCCGATGGTTTCGGGCAGCCGCGGGTTGATCGCTTCGAGCGCGAGTTCCGATGCCTTGCGGGTCGCGACCTTCTGCGGCTCGGCGAGCAGGCTCGCGACATGCTGCGACAGGCTGAACCCGGCGGGCAGTTCGCCGGCCATGCGGCGCTTGAATTCGGCGGCCTTGTCCGACGCGGCCAGACGATCGGCCCAGGCGGCATGTTCGGCAGCGCCGCGCTGGCCGAAGGCGGTCCAGGCAGCGCGGATGTCGTCGGGCACCACGAAAGGCGCGTGCTGCCAGCCCAGCGTAGCGCGCGCGGCATCGACTTCGGCAGCGCCCAACGGTGATCCGTGCGTTGCAGAAGTCCCCTGCTTGTTAGGCGCACCCTTGCCGATCACGGTCGCGCAGGCGATCAGCGACGGGCGCGGATCGGCTACTGCGGCGTCAAGCGCGGCGCGGATCGATTCGGGATCGTGGCCGTCGCAATCGACGACGTGCCAGCCAGCGGCGGCATGGCGCGCGCGGATGTCCTCGCTGGTCGACAGATCGGTCGCGCCATCGATGGTGATGCGGTTGTCATCCCACAGAACGTTGAGCTGACCGAGCTTGAGATGCCCGGCAAGGCCTACCGCCTCGTGGTTGATGCCTTCCATCAGACATCCGTCGCCAGCGATTACCCATGTGCGGTGGCTGACCAGTTCGTCGCCAAATTCGGCGTTCAGGTGCCGCTCGGCCATTGCCATGCCGACCGCCATCGCGAGGCCCTGGCCCAGCGGTCCGGTGGTGCACTCGACACCCGGCAGTTCGAAATTCTCCGGGTGACCGGCGCACGGGCTGTGCAGCTGGCGGAAGTTACGAATGTCCTCGATCGTCGGGCGCGCATAGCCTGTCAGGTGCAGCAGCGAATAGATCAGCATCGATCCGTGTCCGGCAGAAAGCACGAAACGATCGCGATCGGCCCAGTCGGGCGCGCTGGCATCGAACTTGAGATACTCGCCAAACAGCACCGTGGCGACATCGGCCATGCCCATCGGCATACCCGGATGGCCGCTATTCGCAGCCTGAACCGCATCCATCGACAAGGCGCGAATGGCATTGGCGAGATCTTGAAACTGAACGGACATCGCCCCTTGAAACTCCCTGCTGATCCTCGATCAGAGCCTAGATGCCTGCGCCAAAACAGGATTTTGCATATGCAACCGCGCAGGCCGAGTCGGCTTTGGCGTCACCCTTTGGTGTCCATGGTGCACCGCGTCAAGTTCCGCAAAAGCCTCACTTTGTCCGAAAGTTGATTTTGCGCCATTTGTTGATAAGCTCATTCCATGGCAAATGAACGACTTATCCTGGCTATCGGACAATTGGAGCGAGCATTGTCACGGCTGGAATCGGCGCATGTCGGCCTTGCCGAAAATCTGCAGTCGCACACCATTGCCGCCAGCGACGAGTTGCTGGAGCGCCACGCGGTGCTCAAGGCCGCCGCTGCCGAAGCGCTGGCCGGGATCGACGCCCTGCTGGCCAAGGCGGAGTAAGTACCATGCCCGATATGCGCCTGACCATCGGCGGACGAATCTACAGCGTCACCTGCCAGCCCGGCGAGGAACAGCATCTGGCGCGGCTGGGCACGATGCTCGACACTGCGGCGCGCAAGGCCAGTGCCTCTGGCGGACTGACCGAGACCCGCGCCCTGCTGTTTGCCGGGCTGCTGCTCGCCGATGAACTTGCCGAGACCCAGGACCGGGCCGCAGAAGCGCTCGCGGCCAAGGCGGCGGAAAAGGTCAAGGCGGAGCCCGCCCCGCCGCAGCAGGGCGACCTGCTGGCGCACGACAACGACACCGAGCTGGCCGCACGTGCGATCGAGAAGCTGGCCAGACGGATCGAGAATCTGGCAGCGGGACTTGAGAACCAGGGCGCCGCGTCCTAAATCTCTACCTGGGACTGCCTGGTACGAGCTGCAGAGAACATCCCTGAGGCGATACATCTTTCAAGGGAGCTGTCCCTGTCCTGGCTCCGGCCAGAGGCACACGGCGCCCACCTGACGTTACTGGCGTCAGAGGATATTCCAGCAAACGGCCAAGGCGGTTCCAACCATGGCCCGGAGGCGGGTCCCCCTTCCCTTCCTGACCATTGGGTGCGCGCTTGACCGATATCATCAGCCAGAAGCGCGAAATGCGGCGGGCCATGCGCGCCGCGCGACTCGACCATTGGCAGGCCTTGCCGCAGGCGCACCGCGCGCTGATCTTCGGCCGCCCGCCGCGCGCGATCCTGCCGCTCATCGAGAGCGCCGAGATCGTCGGCCTGTACCATGCCGTGCCGGGCGAGGTGCCGACGACGCGTTATGCGATGCATCTTCTCGACATTGGCAAGATGATCGCCCTGCCCTGGACGCGCGAGCATGCAGGTCCGCTGGCCTTCAGGCTGTGGACCGGGTCCGAAGAAACGCTCGAAAAAGGCCCTTGGGGGCCGCAGCCGCATATGGCGATGCCCCAAGTGGTGCCCGATGCACTGTTCATGCCCCTAGTCGCCTTTGATGCCTCGCTGAACCGGCTGGGCCAGGGCGGCGGGCATTATGATGGCTGGTGCGCCCAGCATCCGGCTACCCGCCGAATCGGTCTGGGCTGGACCGTGCAGCAGGCCGAGCGCGTCCCGACCGACGATCACGACATGCCGCTCGACGCGGTGATTACCGAGCAGCAGGTCCTGCTGCCGACCAACGAGAGAGTTCTGCCATGAAGCCGACCATGCGCAAGCCCGTGGGCATTTTCGCGATCCTGGGTATCATCACCCTCTGGGCGGTGATCGTCGCCAGCTTCTCCAGCGTTATCGGCAACTGGCACATCGCAGTGCAATCGGTGATCTACTGCATCGCCGGGATCATCTGGATCGCACCGATGCGACCGTTGATGATATGGATGGAAACAGGCCGCTGGCGGGCCTGATCTTTTCATCTATTTCCGAATGATTTCCAACGCATGCAAGTGACCATTGCGGTGAAACCTCACCAGGGCAATGGCGCGAGTGACGGGGCTCGAACCCGCGACCTCCGGCGTGACAGGCCGGCGCTCTAACCAACTGAGCTACACCCGCATCGCGTTGGAGCGCTGCCACTAGAAGCGGTCTCGCCGCCTGTCAACAGCCTCTTTCAATTTTTCCCACGAACCGGCGCAAGTGGCTCGGTCGCTGCGGTTTCTCCATCGCGCGGCTGCCGGGTGAGCGTCCCCGATTCGAACAGGAATCCGGCGATATCCGGCTTGCCAGCCGCCGCCACGACGGTCTGGATGATGATGAGCAGCGGCACCGCCAGCAGCGCGCCGGTCGTGCCCCAGACCCAGGCCCAGTAGCTCAGCGACACGAGAATCAGCAGCGGGTTCATCGTCAGTCGGCGCCCCAGCACGGCTGGCGTGATGAGATTCGCCTCGACCAGGTGAAAGACAACCTGCACGCTTGCGGGAATCAGAGCGGTGCCGAGATCGCCGAACGTCATCAATCCGCCCAGCGCGAGCAGCACTGCCGCCAAGACTGGTCCCAGATAGGGGATGAAATTGAGCAGGGCGACGATGCCACCCCACATCGCGGGCGATTCCATGCCCAGCATCCACACCACGATTCCCACCGACAGACCCAGCAGCAGGTTGATGACGGTGATGGTGGTGAGATACGCCGAGGTTGCCGACACAACGTTCTGGATGACACGGGCGGTCGCCATGGCGCCGGTAAAACTGCCGCGGCTGTTGATCGCGTTCTCGCGCAGCTTGGTCCAGCCGGCGAGGAAGAAGAAAATCAGCAGGATGACGAACGCCATCTGCAGCGCGACGGCCGGCGCGGCGCTGGCAAACAGGTCGAGCAGCGATTCGGGCGACGCGGTTGCCGCTGCCTGCGCCTTCACCATCGACCCCGAAACCAGCCGAGTCGTATCGTCGACAAACTTCTGCAGGTCCGAATAAAGGTCGATCAACGGCGCCAGATTCTCCATGATCTTGGGGATTCGGTCAGGAAGCCGCAGAAACCAGTCAGTCGCCGGCACCACGATCACCGCCAGCGCCCCATTGGCAATCGTCAGGAACAGCACAAGGCACAGAAAGGCCGCCGCCATCGAGGGCAGGCCGCGCCGCTCCATCCATTCGAGCGCCGGCACCAGCGCGATCGACAGCACGATCGCTACCGCCAGCGGTAGGAAGAACTCGGAACCGGCACGCATCGCGAAAGGGAAAGCCAGGAACAGGGCAACACCCGCGATCAGTGCAAGCGCTGCCAACAGTCGATCGCGACGCAGCTCATCGGTTTCGGTACGTTCGGCGGGAGGTAAAGACATGCGCAAATAGGCCCTCGGCCCAAGATCCGGGCGTTCTCGGCCTATATCTGCCCGTTATGACGCGCACAATCCAGCGGCATCGATTCATCTTTCCTGCTGGACCATTAACCATATGTTGGAAGATCGCACTTACCCGTGACCGCAGCCGGACCATCCCGGTGGGGGCAAATCGGGGAATTGAATGCTTCTGCGCACTGCACTCGCGCTGACCGCCATGCTGATGCCTGGCGCGGCCCTGGCATCAAGCGATGTCATGACCAAGGCTTCCATCTTTGTAGAGCGAATCGCATCGCAGGCGGGTGGCGTGCGCCGCGTACGGCTCGAACCCGCGCGGCAGGTGAGCCCGGGCGAGCGGCTCATCTATGTCGTCGAATATCGCAACACCGGCAACCGGCCCGTCCAGGGATTTACCGTGACCAACCCCCTGCCCCGCACCGTGCGGCTCGACGAGACGGTCGATGGCAGCGAACTCGTCTCGATCGACGGCGGCCGCAGCTGGGGACCGCTGTCGGCGCTGCGCGTGCCGCTAGGCAATGGCAGCTGGCGCCCGGCCAATCCGGAAGACGTCACCCATCTGCGCTGGCGCGTCGGCGACACGCTGATGCAGGGCGAGACGCGCAGGGTGACGTTCCGGGCAATCGTGCGTTAGGATTTAAAAGACCTCTCACACGTCATTCCCGCGAACGCGGGGATCCCGCTTGTCTGCAGGCGGCCACAAGAAAAACGGGCCCCCCGCCTTCGCGGGGGTGACGATGGCAGACCTCTGTCAGATCGAACTCAATCCGCGAAGATATAGATCGGCGTTTCGATCCGGCGCTTGAGCGCCTGGACGAAGCTGGCGGCGTCATAGCCGTCGACCACGCGGTGATCGCACGAGATCGACAGGTTCATCATCTTGCGGATGACGACGGCGCCGTTGACCACCATCGGCCGCTCGACGATCTTGTTCGGTCCGATGATCGCGACCTCGGGCCGGTTGATCACCGGGGTGGTCGCAATCCCGCCCAGCGGGCCCAATGAGGTCAGCGTCAGCGTCGAGCCCGACAGCTCCTCGCTCTTCGCCTTGCCGCTGCGCGCGGCTTCGGCCAGACGCGCGATCTCGCTCGCCATGTCCCAGACGCTCAAGCTCTCGGCACCGCGCAGCACGGGGACCATCAGCCCGGCATCGGTTTGCGTGGCGATGCCAAGATGCACCGCGCCGAAGCGGGTGACCACATTCGCCTCGTCATCATAGCGAGCATTGAGCATCGGGTATTCGCGCAGCGTCTTGCAGATTGCGGCGATCAGGATCGGCAGCGCGGTCAGCTTGGGCCTGGCCCCGCGCGAGTCATTCATTTCGGTGCGCATCTCCTCCATCTTCGTCACGTCGATTTCCTCGACATAGGTGAAGTGCGGGATGTGCCGCTTCGATTCGGCCATGTTCTGCGCGATACGCTTGCGCATGCCGATGACGCGGATCTCCTCGTCCGCCGCGCGGCCAGGCCCGGCGCGGGTGCCGCCATAGTTCAGATAGGCGTCGAGATCGGCATGGCGGATGCGGTTGCCCTCGGCGGGGCGCACCTTGGCGAGATCGATCCCCAGATCGCGCGCGCGCTGCCGCACGACGGGCGATGCCAGCACCTTCTCGCCGCCATGAGCGCTCCCCTGCGAAGGCTGCGGCGCATCTCCGGAAGCCGCCTTGGGCTCAATCGGCGCGGGGGTCGGCGCCGGTGCGGTAGCCTCAACCTCAGCTGGCGGAGCCTTGGGGGTTTCGGCCTCGATCACCTCCGGCGAAGGCGCGGGTTCGACCGCCGACGCATCCTCGCCCTCGGTCTCGATCTCGACCAGCATCGATCCGATTGCGATCACGTCGCCCTCGGCCCCGGCGACCTTGCGGATCACGCCCGAGACCGGCGATTCCATCTCAACCGTCGCCTTGTCGGTCATCATGTCGGCGATGCGGCCGTCTTCCTCGACCCGGTCGCCGACCTTGACATGCCATGCCACGATTTCCGCCTCGGCAATGCCTTCGCCGATATCGGGCAGGTTGAAGGTATAGGTGGCCATGGCGTCAGTCCTTCATGATCTTGGCAATGGCGCGACCGATGCGGATCGGGCCCGGGAAATACGCCCATTCCAGGCTGTGCGGGTACGGCGTATCGAAGCCGGTGACACGCTCGACCGGCGCTTCGAGATGATAGAAGCAGCGTTCCTGCACCAGCGCCGAAAGCTCGGCGCCGAAGCCGCTGGTCCGCGTCGCCTCGTGCACGATCAGGCAGCGCCCGGTCTTCTTCACCGAGGCCTCAATCGTCTCGATATCGAGCGGCAGCAGCGTGCGCAGGTCGATCACCTCGGCATCGACCTTGTTCGCCTCGACCACGGCCAGCGCGACATGCACCATCGTGCCATAGGCCAGGATGGTCAGCCCCTCGCCTTCGCGCACCACATTCGCCTTGCCCAGCGGGATGCGGTAATGGCCGGTCGGCACTGCCGAGGCCGCGTGCTTCGACCAGGGCTCGACCGGACGGTCGTAATAGCCGCTGAACGGGCCGTTATAGATGCGCTTGGGCTCGAAGAAGATGACCGGGTCATTGTCCTCGATCGCCGAGATCAGCAGCCCCTTGGCGTCATAAGGGGTCGACGGGATCACCGTCTTGAGCCCCGCAACATGGGTGAACAGGCTCTCGGGGCTCTGGCTGTGCGTCTGGCCGCCGAAAATGCCGCCGCCAAAGGGCGAGCGCACCGTGATCGGCGCGATATATTCGCCTGCCGAGCGGTAACGCAGCCGCGCCGCTTCGGAGATCAGCTGGTCGATGCCGGGATAGATATAGTCGGCAAACTGGATCTCGGGCACCGGGCGCAGGCCATAGGCTCCCATGCCGACCGCGACGCCGACAATGCCGCATTCGCTGATCGGCGTGTCGAACACGCGGGTCTTGCCGTATTTTTTTTGCAAGCCAGCGGTGCAGCGGAAGACGCCGCCGAAATAGCCGACATCCTCGCCCATGATGACGACATTGTCGTCGCGCTCCATCATCACGTCGAGCGCGCTGTTGATCGCCTCGATCATGTTCATGGTGCGGGTGTCGCTCTGAGCCTCGATCACTTCGGCCATTTTGCGGCCCTTTCTTCCAGCGCCTGCGCCATCTGTTCCTGCAGATGCCAGGGCAGTTCCTCGAACACGTCCTCGAACATCGTCTCGAACGGCTGGTGCATGCCGTGCCCGAGGACGCCGTTCTTCTCGGCCTCCTTGGTGGCCTGCTTGACCATCTCAGCCAGCTCGAGGTCCATCGCCGCGTGGCGCTCCTCGTCCCAGATGCCGAGCACGATGCAGTGTTGCTTTAGCCGGTGAATCGGATCGCCCAGCGGCCATTCGGCGCTTTCCTGCGCGCTGCGATAGGCGGACGGGTCGTCCGAGGTGCTGTGACCTTCGGCGCGATAGGTGAAATGCTCGATCAGCGTCGGCCCCTTGTTGGCGCGCGCGCGCTCGGCTGCCCAGCGCGTCGCGGCATAGACCGCCAGCGCATCATTGCCATCGACGCGAAGCCCGGCAATGCCATAGCCCAGCGCACGCGCGGCAAAGGTGGTCCGCTCGGCGCCGGCAAAGCCCGAGAAGCTCGAAATCGCCCATTGGTTGTTCACGACATTGAGGATGACCGGCGCGTTATAGACCGAGGCGAAGGTCATCGCGCTGTGGAAGTCACCTTCCGCGGTCGATCCCTCGCCGCACCAGCAGCTGGCGATGCGGGTATCGCCCTTGATCGCGCTGGCCATCGCCCAGCCCACGGCCTGCGGATATTGCGTGGTCAGGTTACCGCTGATCGTGAAGAAGCTGAGCTCGGGCACCGAATACATGATCGGCAGCTGGCGGCCCTTCAGCTTGTCGCCCGCGTTGGAGTAAATCTGGTTGACCATCTCGACCAGCGGATAGCCGCGCCACATCAGAATGCCCTGCTGGCGATAGCTGGGGAAGACCATGTCGTCGCCCTGCATCGCGGCCGCGGCGGAGACCGAGGTCGCCTCCTCCCCGGTACACTTCATGTAGAAGCTGGTCTTGCCCTGGCGCTGCGCGCGATAAAGCCGTTCGTCGAACGCGCGGGTCAGCGCCATGGTGCGCAGGATTTTCAGGAGCGTCTTGGGCGACAGCCGCGGATCCCAGGGGCCGACCGCCTGATGCTGTTCGTCGAGCACGCGGACCAGGCCGAAGGCGGCATCGCGCATGTCGTGCGGAGAGATCGTCTCGTCGGGACGCGCCATGCTGCCGGCAGCGGGAATCACCACATCGCTGAAATCGACCGGATCGCCGGGGCGCGAGCGGGGCTCTGGAACGTGCAGCGCAAGCGGCTGCAGGTTCGTGCGGGCGGGACCATCGGCCATCAAATATCCTCTCGGGCTGGCGGGCAATGGGTCGGGGCGGCTCTTGCTGGCCTTTCGACTAATTGCCCTACCCGGACATATTATTTCAAGATTCGCGATAGGTCAATAGTGCTGCCCTTCACACCGCGACGGGCGCGGCGATATGCGCTTGCGGTGCATAGTCGCGGACCTCGAAATCATCGATCCGGTAGTCGAAAATGCTTGTCGGCCGTCGGGCGATCGACAGCTTCGGCGCGCCGGAGGGCGTGCGCGACAGCTGGGTTTCGACCAGTTCCTGATGGTTGAGGTACAGATGCACATCGCCGCCGTTCCAGATCAGTTCGGCCGGCTCCAGATCGCATTGCTCCGCCAGCATCCGCGTGATCAGCGCGGCGGAGAATATGTTGAACGGAACGCCGAGCGCCAGATCGCAAGAGCGCTGGTAGAGCAGACCGGTCAGCTTCCCGTCGGCGACGAAGAACTGATAGGTCTTGTGGCAGGGCGGCAACGCCATCCGGTCGAGCTCGGCGACGTTCCAGCCCTCGAAGATATGGCGGCGCGATCCGGGATTGTGACGAAGGCTCTCGACGAGCTCGGCGATCTGGTTGATGCCCCGTTCGCGTTGGCGGAACAGCCCCTCGCCCACCGGCTCGTAGACCGGCCAGTCGACCCATTGCTTGCCATAGACCGGGCCGAGATCGCCCCAGCGAGCCGCGAAATCGGCGTCGGCAATGATTCGCGCCTCGAAAGCATCGCGATCGATCGCCTCGCCCGTCGCCTTGCGATAGGCATCGAGCGGCCAGTCGGTCCAGATATGCACCCCTTGTTCGACCAGAGGGCGGATATTCGTCTCGCCGGTCAGGAACCACAGCATCTCGCGCGCGGCGGCCTTCCAGTAGACGCGCTTGGTGGTGAGCAGCGGAACCGCCTCGTCCGAAAGATCGAAGCGCATATTGGCCCCGAAGACCGAGCGCGTACCGACGCCGGTGCGGTCGGATCGCTCATGCCCGCGCGTCCAGACCTGGCGCATCAGGTCGAGATACTGCCATTCGAAATGATCCTGCGCGGCGGCTTGCGGCGCGCGACTCTGCACTGCTGTTTCCATGCGCCCATGCCTAGCACGGGCCTCGAAGCTCCGCCAACGCGGGGCCGACAAGAAAAGCGCAAAAGGCCGCTTGCAGTCTGCGAAACCCGTGGCTATAGGCACGCCCCTGCCTCCCAGGCGCCGCAAGGCACCATGAAGTCTGGGTCGGGGAGTAGCTCAGCCTGGTAGAGCACTGTCTTCGGGAGGCAGGGGCCGGAGGTTCGAATCCTCTCTCCCCGACCATTTCCTCGTATCGATCCTGATATTCGTGTCGAACCCGGCTTGCCGGGCATCGCCGCGTTGCGTCGTCGTCCGGTTTTGATCGACCATGTCGATTGAACTGACATAGTTTGATCGTTTCAGCCGTTCATGGAACTTTCCTATGTTAGCGTCATTCGTTCGATGAAGGAGATGCGCGATGGACATGAAGACAAGTGGCATGGGCGGAAACTGCCCGTTTTCTGGCAAGGATGGCGGCGTTCGCGCCCTGCTGGGGCGAACCAACCGCGATTGGTGGCCCGATGCTTTGCAGCTCGACATATTGACGCAGAACGGCACCTCGCCCGACCCGATGGGCCCGGATTTCGATTATGCCGAGGCGTTCAAGCAGCTGGACTACCAGGCGCTCAAGGCCGATCTGCATGCCCTGATGACCGACTCGCAGCCCTGGTGGCCGGCGGATTACGGTCATTACGGCCCATTCTTCATCCGCATGGCCTGGCACTCTGCAGGCACCTATCGCACCGCCGACGGGCGCGGCGGATCGAGCAGCGGGCAGCAGCGCTTCGCCCCGCTCAACAGCTGGCCCGATAACGGCAATCTCGACAAGGCGCGCCGCCTGCTCTGGCCGATCAAGCAGAAATACGGCAAGCATATCAGCTGGGCGGACCTGTTCATCCTGACCGGCAATGTCGCGATCGAATCGATGGGCGGTCCGGTCTTCGGCTTTGGCGGCGGCCGCGCCGACGTGTTCGAGCCCGAGCGCGACGTCTATTGGGGCACCGAGGAAGCCTGGGTCGATACCGGCGCGGAAACCCGCATCCAGCCCGACAAGGGATGGGAGCTCGAAGCACCGCTCGCCGCGATCCAGATGGGCCTCATTTACGTGAATCCCGAAGGTCCGGGCGGCGTGCCCGATCCTCTGCAATCGGCGCGCGACATGCGCATCACGTTCGAGCGCATGGCGATGAACGACGAGGAAACCGTCGCGCTGACCGCCGGGGGCCATGCCTTCGGCAAGGCGCACGGCGCGGTGCCTCCCGACCAGCTGAGTGGTGCGCCCGAATCCGAGGCGATGCAGCTGATGGGCTTTGGCTGGGCGACCGATGCCGAGCAGATCGAGCGCGGCCATATCACCACCTCCGGCATCGAAGGCGCCTGGACGCCCAACCCCACGCAATGGGGCGGCGACTATTTCCGCCTGCTGTTCAAATACGACTATGAGCTGGTGCGCAGCCCGGCGGGTGCGCACCAATGGCAGCCGATCAACCCGGACCCCGAAGACATGGCGCCCGATGCGCGCGATCCTTCGAAGAAGGTGCCGACGATGATGACCACCGCCGACATGGCGCTGAAGATGGACCCGGCCTATCGCAAGATATCCGAACGCTTCCGCGACGATCAGGCGGCGCTCGACGATGCCTTTGCCCGCGCCTGGTTCAAGCTGACGCATCGCGACATGGGGCCGAAGGTCCGCTATCTCGGCCCCGAAGTCCCGGCAGAGGATCTCATCTGGCAGGACCCGGTGCCTGCGGGCACGATGCCTTCGGACGCGGCGGTCGAAGCGTTCAAGGCGGCGATCCTGGCGAGCGGGCTGCCGATGAGCGCGCTGATCAAGGCGGCCTGGGCCTCGGCCTCGACCTATCGCCGCAGCGACCATCGCGGCGGTGCCAATGGCGCGCGCGTCCGCCTGGCCCCGCAAAAGGACTGGGCGGTGAACGATCCGGCGGAACTGGCGACGGTGCTAGCCAAGATCGAGGAACTGCGGGGCGAGCTGTCGGTGGCCGATGCCATCGTGCTGGCGGGCAGCGCCGCGGTCGAGAAGGCCGCGCGCGATGCCGGGTTCGATGTCTCGGTGCCGTTCCTTGGCGGTCGCGGCGATGCGAGCGCGGAGCAGACCGATGCCGAGAGCTTCGAGCCGCTCGAACCGCGCGCCGATGCCTTCCGCAACTATCTCGCCACGAAGCAGACGGTGAAGACCGAGGAGATCATGCTCGACCGCGCACATCTGCTCGGCCTGTCGATCCCGCAAATGGCGGTGCTGGTGGCGGGTCTGCGCGTGCTGGGGGCCAATGCCGGCAACAGCAGCAAGGGCGTGCTCACCGACCGTCCGGGCCTGCTGACCAACGACTTCTTCGTCAATCTGCTCGACATGCGCACGGCCTGGAAGACCGTCGACGAGAGCGGTGACGAGGAGTTCATCGGGACCGACCGCGCCACCGGCGAAACCCGCTGGCACGCAACGCGCACCGATCTGGTCTTCGGCTCCAACTCGCAACTGCGCGCGGTGTCCGAAGTCTATGCCGAGCGCGGCAACGAACTGAAGTTCGTGCAGGACTTCATCGCCGCCTGGGTGAAGGTGATGAACGCCGACCGGTTCGATGTGAAGTGAGCGGGTGGTGCGTTAGATGAATGAGAAAGCCCCGGGCAGCGATGTCCGGGGCTTTTTGGTTAGATCGTTACGATTGTCCCTCGGCCGTCGCCGACCCCCGAATTGCCTCCTTAACCGACGGCGCCGCCGTGTGGCTGATTACCGAAACTGGGAAAAAACACAGACCCTCAGATGTCATCGAGGAGAGGTCACGACGTCCTTGTTGCAATACTGATTGGGTTTTGTAGATTACAGCAATGCGACGTCAATTATCTTCTTGTTTGCTTTGCGCTACGCTCCTTGCGGCTTGTGGCTCGCGTAGCACGACGATTACGCCGCCTGATGAAAACGAGGAGATCTCGATAGATTATCGGATGTCAGATCAACCGTATGTTGATCGTGCACTGGCAATTTATTCAGGAAATGGTAGAATTTCACGTGATCAGGTTTTGCGCGAAGTGAGTCCGGTGGTGGTTGAGCTTCCAACGATGATCTGTGTCGGTCTTAATCTACGCCCTGGCAATGTAGGTGGCGATACAACTATTTGCTATTCTCGTAAAAATGGAGATCAGGTTCTTCATTATGAAAATGGTGAGTAATTTTTTTAAAAGCAAGTTTTCTCCGCTCTACCTGAGCTTGTCGAAGGCCCCGCCATACCATCGGCGTAGGCGCGGGTACTTCGATGCTGCGGGCTTCGCTCGCTGATCAGAGCCTGCGCTGAACCCATTTCAGGGGTGAGCGGGGGTGGTTATGGTTGTTGTAGCGAGAGACTTCGATAATGCGCGTTCCCCTCCCTGGAAGGGAGGGGTTAGGGGTGGGTCGGCGGCTTAGTGCGAGCTTGCTGACGCGCTGCGCGCGCTACCCACCCCCTGCCCCCTCCCTTGCAGGGAGAGGCAGGGGGTGGTGCAGGTTCTGGAGTGGCGGAATAAGCCCTCTCCCCTTCAGGGGGGAGGGTTTGGGAAGGGGGGAATGCGCACCTCATGCCCCTCTCAGCTACGGCTAATCAGACAAGCTGATAAGCCTTCGCATCTCTCCCCCATGGGGGAGAGAGCATGCGTGCCTCACTCTGGCGCTTGCGTTTCTGCCAGCGATTGCCCGCTCTTCGTCGGGATCGACCAGATCACGACGTTCGCGATCATCACCACCGCCAGCACCAGCATCAAGGCGGGCTGCTTGCGCTGGCCGCGGCGGAAGAGTGCGATCGCGCCGAACACGAGCGCGATTGAGGTCAGCATGGCGATGGAGAGGACGAAGCTGGTCATGCCGCTCCTGTGTCAGCCCAGCCCCGGCACCGTCAAGGCGGCATCGCGCAGGCCGCGCCAGACGCGGGCGGCCTGGACGGTTTCGGGGACGTCGTGGACGCGCACGATCTGCACGCCGCTGCCGATCGCGCTCATCGCCAGCGCGACCGATCCGCCCAGCCGGGCATCGACCGGGGCCTCGTTCGACAATGCGCCGATCATCCGCTTGCGGCTTGCGCCGAACAGGATCGGCTGGCCGAGCGCGTGGAACAGCGGCAGCGCGTTGATCAGCGCGAGATTGTCGGCGAGCGATTTGCCGAAGCCGATGCCCGGATCGACGATCACCTTTTCGCGCGCCACGCCCGCCGCGACCACGGCGGCAACGCGCGCCTCGAGCCAGTCGAAGACATCCGTCACGACATGGCCATAGCCGCCGCCCGCATGCGGGTTCGCGCCCTGCGACGGCGCGTGCATCAGCACCACCGGACAGCCCGAACGCACCACGACATCGAGCGCTTGGGTATCGTACAGCAGCGCCGAGACATCGTTGACGATATGTGCGCCCGCCGCCAGCGCCGCCTCCATCACCGCCGCCTTGCGCGTATCGACCGAGAGGATCGCGCCGCTATGCGCGAGCGCCCTGATTGCGGGGACGACGCGCGCGATCTCGTCGCCCTCCCACACCACCGGCGCTTCGGGCCGGGTGGATTCGCCGCCGATATCGATCAGCGAGGCGCCCGCAGTCAGCATCGCAAAACCCGCGTCCGCCGCCTGCGCGGGATCGTCGGTAAAGCGCCCGCCATCGGAAAAGCTGTCGGGCGTGACGTTCAATATGCCCATGACCTGTGGCTGATCAAAGCGCAGCACGCGCACGCCCAGTTGCAGCGGGGCGTGCATCCGCGACAGGTTGACGAACTGGGTCTGCGCGCGCTCGGCCTGATCGGCGGGAAGCGCGTTCAGCGCCTCGGCAAAGCGATCGACCGGCACGATCTGCCGCGCGACCAGACTGCCCCCCTCATAGCTTTCCAGCGCCAACAGATGGCACCAGACCAGGCTGTGACCGAGCCGGATCGTCGCGCCGTCAAAGGTCTGCGGACTTTCCGCCAGCCCCACGGGCCGCACATAGACGCGCGCGGCGTTCATCACGGTTCGGTGGCGAGCAGATAGGTCTGGCGCAGGCTGTCGAGCGGCTTCAAGCCATCGTCGGTTTCCAGGTGCCACCAGGTCCAGCCGTTGCACGACGGCGCGTTCTGCAGCAGCGCACCGAGCTTGTGGATCGATCCGCTCTGATCGCCCGACAGCAGCGAACCATCGGCGCGGATCGTGGCGAAATGCTTGCGCGCCTTGTCGCACACCCTCGTGCCTACGGCCACATAGCCGGTCTCGACCAGGGTGCCAAAGGCGACGCGCGGCTGGCTCTTGGGCGACTGCATGGTCTTCAAGCCCGATTCATCGAGCGGCAGCGCAGCGGCGATGCGCTCTTCGGCGACCTCGCAATAGATCGGGTCGCGCTCGCAACCGATCCAGTCGCGCCCCAGCCGCTTGGCGACCGCGCCGGTGGTGCCGGTGCCGAAAAACGGATCGAGCACCACATCGCCCGGATTGGTGCAGGCAAGCAGGATGCGATAGAGCAGCGCCTCGGGCTTCTGCGTCGGGTGCGCCTTGGTGCCGCCGCGCTTCAAGCGCTCCTGGCCGCCACAGATCGGCAGCACCCAGTCGGAGCGCATCTGCAGCTCGTCGTTGAGCGTCTTCATCGCGCGATAGTTGAACGTGTATTTCGACTTTTCGTCGCGCGAGGCCCAGATCAGCGTCTCGTGCGCGTTGGTGAAGCGCGTGCCGCGGAAATTGGGCATCGGGTTGGCCTTGCGCCAGACGATGTCGTTGAGGATCCAGAAGCCCAGATCCTGCAGCGTCGCGCCGCAGCGGAAGATGTTGTGATAGCTGCCGATCACCCAGAGCGATCCATCGGGCTTGAGGATGCGGCGCGCCTCGGTCATCCACTCGCGCGTGAAGCGGTCATAGGCGGCGAAGGTGTCGAACTTGTCCCAGTCATTGTCGACCGCATCGACGCGGCTGCCTTCGGGGCGGTAGAGGTCGCCGCCAAGCTGCAGGTTGTAGGGCGGATCGGCGAAGATCATGTCGACCGATGCGGTGGGAAGGCGGCGCATTTCTTCGATGCAGTCGCCCTTCAGGATCTGGTTGAGCGGCAAGGGCGGACGCGCCGCGACCCGGGCACGCGGCGGCGCCTTGAGAGTGCGCTTTACAGGCGCAAGCATTTCGCCGATCTGAACCATATTAAACCCCCGCTAACCCCGTGGAACGAGGCCCTGAATGAGTCCTTGGCGACCATCGGTCAAGGCAAAAACCCTAGGGAATCCGGGTGTTCAAATGGTTAACGAGGGGTTTGCCATGCGGAACAATATGAGTCCAAATCCACATATTGAGTCCCGTTAACGATGCGGGACTCAACCACTGGTGGTGTTGCCGCGAAGACTCGGGGTGGAAATTTTTTTCAGATCACAACAGGCAGGCCTGCGCCACCGGCGCGAAGCTGCGGCGGTGGAGCGGCGTGGGGCCATGTTGACGCAATGCCGCCAAGTGCTCGGCGGTTCCATAACCCATGTTGCGATCCCAGCCATAATGCGGGTGCTCGGCAGCGGCGGCGCGCATCACCCGGTCGCGCTCCTGCTTGGCCAGGATCGACGCGGCCGAGATGCATGGGTGCAACGCATCGCCCTTGACCACCGCCTGTGCCCGGTAGCGCCATTTGGGCAGCCGGTTGCCATCGACCAGCACGTCCTGCGGCTCCTGCCCCAAGGCCTCGACCGCGCGGGTCATGGCCAGCATCGTTGCCTGCAGGATATTGATGCTGTCGATCTCCTCGACGCTCGCCAGGCCGATGCCGAACGTGCAACGCTGGCGGATCAGCGCTTCGAGCTTCTCGCGCCGCGCGAAGCTCAGCGTCTTGCTGTCGGCCAGGCCCGCTATGCCATCGGGGCACAGGATCACCGCTGCGGCGACGACGGGTCCGGCGAGCGGCCCCCTGCCCGCCTCGTCGACACCCGCGACGATCGTCAGATTATCAAATGTTGGGGAACCGGCTGTCGTCATGGCGCGTCTGTGCCGCATGCCCCTTGCGACCGCAAGACCCGGCCACCATTCAGAAACTCTACCCGAATCGTTTGCAATCTCCCCCCGGATGGCGATGATCCAATTCATGATGAACGGAGTGACCCAGATGCACCGACTGACCCTTTGCGCGGCGCTGCCGCTTGCCTTGATCGCCTGCAACAGCAGCGACAAGGCCGAGGCCAGCGGAGAGGAAACGCAAGCGGTCGCGGCGATCTCGCCGGTCGATACCATTCCGTTCGAAACCACCGTGGTCGGCCAGTTCGACGAACCTTGGGCGATGACCTTCCTGCCCGATGGCCGCGCGCTGGTGACCGAGAAGAAGGGCAAGCTGAAGCTCGTAACCTTCGCTGCCGACGGCAAGATCAGCAGCGTCGATGTCAGCGGCATGCCGACCGTGGCCTATGGCGGCCAGGGCGGCTTGGGCGACGTCGTGCTCTCGCCCGATTTCGTCAATGACGGCTATGTGTATCTCAGCTTCGCCGAGGCGGGCGATGGCGATACCAGCGGCGCCGCGGTCGCGCGCGCCAAGCTGGTGATGGCCAATGACGGCGCGGCCTCGCTCAAGGACATGCAGGTCCTCTGGCGACAGGAGCCCAAGGTTTCGGGCAAGGGCCATTATGGGCACCGCATCGCCTTCGGTCCCGACGGCATGATGTACATCTCTTCCGGAGAACGGCAGAAATTCGATCCCGCGCAGGATCTCGACCAGAATCTCGGCAAGGTCATCCGGCTAACGCCGACCGGCGGCATCCCTTCGGACAATCCGATGTACGATCAGGGGCGCATCAAGGCGCAGGCCTGGTCCTGGGGCCATCGCAACCCGCTGGGCCTCGCGTTCGACGGCGCGGGCAATTTGTGGGAGCTCGAAATGGGCCCCAAGGGTGGCGACGAACTCAACCTGGTCAAGCGCGGGGCCAATTACGGCTATCCCAAGGTGTCGAATGGCGATCATTATGACGGCAAGGACATTCCCGATCATGCCCCCGGCGACGGTTTCGAGCCGCCCAAGGTGTTCTGGACCCCCGCGATCTCGCCGGGAAGCCTGATGATCTATTCGGGCGATCTGTTCCCCGCCTGGAAGGGCAGCGCGTTCATCGGCGCGCTCGGCGGGCAGGCGCTGGTTCGGGTGAAGCTCGACGGTGATACGGCCGAGAAGGCGGACAACTGGACGATGGAAGGCCGTATCCGCGAGGTCGAACAGGGTCCTGATGGCGCCATATGGCTGCTCGAGGACGGCGCACGCGGGTCGAAGGGCCGGCTGCTCAAGCTCACTCCACCGAAATAAGCCTCCGCCTGCAAGACGGGCCGAAAAGCGATTTCAATTCGCAACCTATCAAGATACACCTTGGGGCAAACAGCTAACCGGGAGACGATGAATGGCGACTTTGGCAGACGCACCGCTCAGCGCGGATCAACTCGAAGATATTCTGGAGCGGCAGAAAAAAGCCTTTCTCGCCGAACTGCCCGTGCCGATGGCAGCACGCAAGGACCGCATCCGGCGGTTGATGAAACTGGTCCATGACAATGCCGATGCCTTGGTCGCCGCGATGAGCGAAGATTTCGGTCATCGCAGCCCCGACCAGTCCAAGATGACCGACATTGTCAGCGTTCTCAATGTCGCACGCCACACGCTCAAGCATATGGACGATTGGGCCAAGCCCGAGAAGCGTTCGGTCCAGTTCCCGCTCGGCCTGCTCGGCGCACGCGCCCGCGTCGAATATCAGCCGCTGGGTGTGGTCGGAGTCATCGCGCCGTGGAACTTTCCCGTGCAGCTCTGCCTCACCCCCGCAATCGGCGCTCTCGCGGCAGGCAACCGGGTGATGATCAAGAACAGCGAATATACCGAGGCGACATCAAACCTGCTCGCAGAGCTCGGACCTCGCTATTTCGATGCCAGCGAAGTCGCGTTCTTCACCGGCGGCCCCGAGGTCGGCCAGGCCTTTTCGGAACTGCCGTTCAACCATCTGCTGTTCACCGGCGCGACCAGTGTCGGCCACCACATCATGCGCGCTGCGGCCAAGAACCTGGTTCCGATCACGCTCGAACTTGGCGGCAAGTCGCCTGCTATCATCGGACGCGGTGCAGACAAGGCCAAGGCCGCCCAGCGCATCACCATGGGCAAGATGATGAATGCCGGGCAGATCTGCATCGCGCCCGATTATCTCTATGTTCCGCGTGAGGACGAGCGCGAGATCATCGAGAACATCCAGCAGTCCGCCGCAACTCTTTATCCCACGCTGCTGACCAATGACGATTACACCGCCGTGGTCAACGAACGACATCACCAGCGGCTGACCGGCTATCTGGACGACGCGCGCGAAAAGGGTGCGGAGGTGATCGAGGTCAACCCGGCGAACGAGGATTTCAAGTCCGCCAACAGCCGCAAGATGCCGCTGCACATCCTTCGCAACGTCACCGACGACATGAAGGTGATGCAGGACGAGATTTTCGGCCCGATCCTGCCAGTGAAGACCTATTCGACGGTCGACGAGGCGATCGATTTCGTTAACGGTCGCGACCGTCCGCTCGCGCTTTACTATTTCGGCGAGAACCAGGACGAGGCCAAGAAGGTCACCGATCGGACCGTTTCGGGCGGGGTGACGCTCAACGACACGATCTTCCATGTCGCGATGGAAGACCTGCCCTTTGGCGGCGTCGGCCCCTCGGGCATGGGCAATTATCACGGGATCGATGGATTCCGCACGTTCAGCCATGCCAAGGCGATCTATAGCCAGCCGCGCATCGATGTCGCCAAGCTGGGCGGCTTCCTGCCGCCCTATGGCGATGCGACGAAGAAGGCGATCGCGCGGGATCTGAAGCTCTGACGCGTATCGAGCGGAGGCTTTTGCGCCTTGCCTGACGCGGGCAAGGCGCTATAGGCTGCCGCTCCACACGCGGGCGTGGTGAAATGGTAGACGCGCCGGACTCAAAATCCGGTTCCGCAAGGAGTGTCGGTTCGAGTCCGACCGCCCGCACCAGCTTCCTGACATCGATGCAGTTATAGCGCTTTTGCCGGATGCACCGGCAAAGCGCTTGCACTTGCCCGGAGAGCGATTAGGGCCGCATCCAGTCTTACATGGTCTGGACGGCAACATGACTCACCCGGTTTCCCCGCTAGCGCTCCCCTATCCCGATCTTCCGGCGATTGCCGGCGTGACGCCGCGCGTCGCCCGCGCGCGCTACAAGGAATGGGACCGCTGCGACTTGAGCTATGTCGAGCTGGTACCTGGAACCAGCGTTGCGGGGGTCACGACCACCAGCAAATGCCCCTCGCCCGAGGTCGAATGGTGCCGCGCCGCCCTGCCCCACGGCCAGGCACGCGCGCTGATCGTCAGCGCGGGCAATTCCAATGCGTTTACCGGCGGCAAGGGCCGCGCGGCGGTGCAGCTACTGGTCGAAACCGCCGCGGCGCGGCTGGGCTGCGCTGCGGAGGAAATTTTCGTCTCGGCCACCGGCGTGATCGGTGTACCGCTTCCGCAGGACAAGGCGCGCGCGGGGCTCGAGGCGGCCTTCACCGCCGAGCCCTGCGACTGGCGCGCGCTCACCGATGCGATCGGCACGACCGATACCTTCCCCAAGGCCGCGACCACGAGCGCGATGATCGGGGGCACCAAGGTGCAGCTTGTTGGCGTCATCAAGGGGTCGGGCATGATCGCGCCCGACATGGCGACGATGCTGGGCTATGTGTTCACCGACGCCAATATCGCGCCCGCGCTGCTCCAGCAGATGCTGAGCGCCGCGAATGCCCGGACCTTCAGCTGCATCACCGTCGACAGCGACACCTCGACCAGCGACACCGTGCTCGCCTTCGCTACGGCCCAGGCGGACCATGCGCGGATCGAAAGCATCGACAGCACCGGAGCCGAAGCGTTCGCCGCCGCGCTGACCGATCTGTGCCGCCAGCTCGCGCATCTGGTGGTGCGCGATGGCGAGGGCGCGAGCAAGTTCATCGAAGTCCGCGTTACCGGCGCGGTGTCGGACGAAAGCGCGCACCGCATCGCGCTGTCGATCGCCAATTCGCCGCTGGTCAAGACCGCGATCGCGGGCGAGGACGCCAATTGGGGCCGCGTCGTGATGGCGGTCGGCAAGGCCGGAGAGCCTGCCGAGCGCGACCTGCTGTCGATCCGCTTCGGCGGGGTCGAGGTTGCCGCGCAAGGCATGGTTGTACAGGGCTATGACGAGGCGCCGGTGGCCGCGCATCTCAAGGGCAGCGACATCCTGATCGAGGCCGATATCGGGCTGGGCCAGGGCCGCGCCACGGTGTGGACCTGCGATCTGACGCACGGATACATCTCGATCAACGCCGATTACCGGAGCTGAGCCATGCTGACCATCTGGGGCCGCCTCAACTCGCACAATGTCAAGAAGGTCGTGTGGGCGGCCGAGGAAATCGGCCTCGAGTACGTGCGCCACGATGTCGGCGGCAGGTTCGGCATGGATGCGGCCTATCTCGCGCGCAATCCCAATGCGCTCATCCCAACGATCGAGGATGATGGCTTCGTGCTGTGGGAATCGAACGCCATCCTGCGCTATCTGGCCGAGGCTTACGCACCGCATCTCTGGCCTGCGGATCCGCGCACGCGCGCCGCAGCCGACAAGTGGATGGACTGGCAGTTCGCCTATGCCGATGCCCAGCGCGAAGTCTTCCTTATGTTGGTGCGCAAACCGCCCGAAGCGCATGACCCTGCCGTGATCGCGCGCGGCATCGAGGAGACCGGCAGGATGATGACCATATTGGAAGACTGCCTGGCGCGCCAGCCATGGCTGACCGGCGAGAGTTTCGGCATCGCCGACATTCCGATGGGCACCTATGCGCATACCTGGTACGCGCTCGATCTGGCGCGCGGCGACTATCCGCATCTGCGCGGCTGGTACGAACGGCTGATCGTCCGCCCCGGCTATGCCAGCAACGTGATGATCCCGCTGACATGACCCATTCCCTCCACGCCCCCGTCTCCGCCCTGATCCGCACCGTCGCGCGCGAGGTGGTGCTGCACCATTATCAGGACCTCGCCCAGCACCAGATTGCCGAGAAGACGCCCGGCGATCTTGTCACAATCGCCGACAAGGAAAGCGAGAAGCGGCTGAGCGCCGGGCTAGCCGACATTCTGCCGAGTGCCAGTATCGTCGGCGAGGAAGCGGTGGCGGCCGATCCGGCGCTGATCGAGCGCGTCAACGACAGCACCGCCTGGATCATCGACCCGATCGATGGCACGCACAATTTCGCGCACGGCCACCCGCCGTTCGGCATCATCATCGCGCTGGTCGAGGGCGGCGAGACAGTGGCGGGCTGGCTCTATGACCCGCTGGCCGACCGCATGTGCCACGCGGTGCGCGGCGGCGGTGCATTTATCAACGACGAAATCGTGCTGGCGCGCGAAAGCGGTGAGGCGCTACCCATCGCCGCGATCTCGACCATGTACATTCCCGAGCCGCGCCGCGCCGCGCTCGCTGCAGCTATCGACGGCAAGTTCGCGATGGTCGACATCCCCCGCTGCGCTGCGGAGCAATATCCGCGGCTGGTACTGGGCCAGAACGACGTGACGCTGTTCGAGCGCACTTTGCCCTGGGACCATGCTGCCGGCGTGCTGTTCACGCTCGAGGCCGGCGGCCATGCCGCGCGGCTCGACGGTTCGCCCTATCGCCCCGGCGACCAGCGCAGGGGCATGCTCGCCGCCGCCAGCCCAGCCATGTGGAACAAAGCAGCGGCGATCATCATTTAAGCTGTCAGGCGGAAAGCGCGCCTTCGAGCCAGCTCTTGAGGGCGCTCTTGGGGGCGGCGCCGACCTTGGTCTCGACGATCTGACCCTTGTCGAACAGGATCATGGTCGGAATGCCGCGCACGCCGTACTTGGCCGGGGCATCGGGATTGTCGTCGATATTGATCTTTGCGATGGTGACCTTGTCGGCGAGTTCGTCGCTGATCTCCTCGAGAGCCGGGCCGATCATCTTGCACGGACCGCACCATTCGGCCCAGAAATCGACCAGGACGGGCTTGTCGGACTTCAGCACATCGGCTTCGAAGCTCGCATCGCTGACTGCAGTGGTTGCCATGGGGGTAAACTCCTTGTTCGTGACTTAAGGGTGGATGTAGGCCGTCGCGTCCTGCGGCTCAAGCGCACGCGGCCCAAACTATTCATATCGGTCGATTCAATCCAGCTTCGCGGCTGCCAGCAATTCGTCTGGAAGCAGGAAAAGGCGCGGGCTGGCGGTATAGAGCAGCCCTGCCTGAACGCTGCGGCCCGGAAAGATCAGGCGCAACACCGCGACATAGGCCGCCATCTGCCGGACATGCGCGATCGGCAATTGCTCGAGCGAGGCGGGCGGACGGCGGCCGGTCTTGAAATCGACCACCAGCACCCGGGTCTCATCCACCAGCAAGCGATCCACCGTGCCCGAGACGACATTCGGTCCCACCACCGCCGCGATCGGCGCTTCGGCGAGCGCATCCTCGCGGAACACATCGGCGAAATCGGGATGGTCGATTACCGCGCAAACGGAATCGATGATTGCATCGGCCTCGGCCACATCGGTGATGCCATGCTGCCGCTCCAGCCAGCGCCGCGCCGCCTCGCGCCGCTGCTCGGGCGCTAGTGCCGGAAGCCGCTCGAACAGGCTGTGCATGATCAGGCCGCGTTGCGCGGCGCGTTCGCGATCGGGACCGGACAGCGGCGGGCTGGCGACATCGTCCTTGCCGAGCGACGAGGGCGCGAGCGGGATCGGCGGCCGCTGTTCGGGCGCGGCAGGCCTGAGCGCCCAGTCGGGCAGGCCCTCCGCCGGGGCTGTTTCCACTGCCTGAGGCGCATCCGCGCGGGGCACCGGCACGGCGTCGCTGCCAAAGCGCCGACAGGCCCCCTCGCCCATGTCGATCCAGTCGCAGCCGAGCGCCATGAAGCTTCGCTCGATCGCGGCATACCAGCTCTGCTCGG
This sequence comes from Blastomonas ursincola, assembly GCF_013607875.1. Lineage (GTDB taxonomy): Bacteria > Pseudomonadota > Alphaproteobacteria > Sphingomonadales > Sphingomonadaceae > Blastomonas > Blastomonas ursincola. The sequence continues at coordinate 288,046 of NZ_VDES01000003.1, read as the reverse complement.
GCGGCTCCTTGGCCTTCTTGCCCAGCGTGCCGCCAACATAGAGCCGTTCGGCCGCGCGCGTCATCGCGACATAGAGCAGCCGCCAGTGCTCCTGCATATCGGCTTCGCGCGCGATGTCGTGCGCCTCGGCCAGCGGCCCGATCCGCTGTGCCTTGGGCAGCGAATAGACCGGCAGGGTGATGCTCGCGTCGCGCCCGACGATCTCGATCGGCCAGTCGAAGCTCGAATCGACCTTGCGCGTCGGATCGACACAGGCATCGGCGAGGATCACGATCGGCGCCTGCAGGCCCTTGGAGCCGTGCACGGTCATCACGCGCACCATGTCCGATTGCCCGGCAAGCTCGCGCTTGATCTCCTCGTCGCCGGCATCGAACCAGTGCAGGAACGCCTGCAAGCCGCCGTCATGGCTGGACGCGAATTTCTGGGCCAGGCCGAGCAGTTCGGCGATCGGATCGAGCGCCTCTTCGCCGAGCCGCGACACCAGCTTTGCGCGCCCCTGGATCGGCCCGGTCAGCACCTGTTCGAGAAAATCGTACGGCGTGCCGAAATCCGCCATGCCGAGCAGCGCGTAGAGCGGGTCGAGCTTCGCACGCAGCGCTTCGTCATGCTCGGCCAGATCGCGCAGATGCGGCCAGAGCGCGCGCTTCTCGGGCCGGTAGCCGTGCGCCAGCAATTCGTCCTGCGTCCACCCGCCGAGCGGCGAGACCAGCAGAGCCGCGCAGGTCAGGTCGTCGAGCGGCTGCAGCGCGAAGCGGATCGCGGCGATCAGATCCTGCACCGCCAGTGGCTGGCCGAGCCGCAACCGGTCGATCCCCGCCACCGGCACGCCCGACGCGTAAAGCCGCGCGACAATCAGCGAGGCGAGATCGCCGCGGCGGCGCAGCAGTACCATGATATCACCCGCGCCCGCCCAGCCCGGCTTGCCATCCGAGCGCCGCTCGAGCCAAAGCCGGTTCGGCGATTCCGGGTTCAGCCAGCCCGCGATGCGCTCGGCGAGCCCCTGCGCGAATTTGCGATCGGCACCCGAAAGCCATTCCTCGGCATCCTCGCCCTCGCCACCCTCGTCCTGCTCTTCCAGCCCCTCGCCGATCGGACGCCACAGCTCGACCATGCCCGGTCCCTGGCGTCCCTCGTGCAGCGGGAGCGTGTCGTCCATGATGCCGAGCGCGGCAGGCCCCAGATCGCCAAGCACCGCATCGACCATGTCGAGCACTGGCTGGGTCGAACGGAAGCTGCGATCGAGGCTGAGGTCGAGAAACGGCTGCCCGGCATCTTCCGCCTGCGCGCCGATGCGCAGCCGCGCGGCGGCATAATATTGCGGGCTGGTGCCCTGGAAGCCGAAGATCGCCTGCTTGAAATCTCCTACGGTGAATAGGGTGCGGAACCGGTCCGGCTTGCTGCCCTGTCCGCTGAAATAGTCGTCGATCAGCCCCTTCACGATCGCCCATTGGCTGGGATTGGTATCCTGCGCCTCGTCGACCAGTACATGGTCGAAGCGCTGGTCGAGCTTGAACGCGATCCATTGCGCCATCGTCCGGCCCGAGAGCAGATCGGCCGCTGCACGGATCAGGTCGTCGAAATCGAGCAGCCCGGCCTGCCGCTTAGCCTCGGCAAAGCGCCAGGCGAAATCGCGCCCGACCTCGAGTGCGCGGGCATATTCGCCCGAAAAGGCGACGAGCGCGGCGTGGTCCTTCAGCGCCTTGCAGTCGCTGTACAGGCTCTCGGCCTTGTCGAAATAATCGGGATCGACCTTGGCGGAAAAGCTCTCCCATTTGCGCGGATCGCCATCAGCCTTGGCGACGGCGAGCCAGATCAGGTCAAGATTCTGCAGCCGCGCAACCTCGTCCATGTCGAGCCAGGCCTGGATCTTCGCCGCGACCTCCAGCCCGGTCTTGGTGCCCCAGCGGACATTGCTGTCCTGCAGTGCTTCGAGATTGGCGATATCGAACAGCGCATCGCTGCACAGCCGGGCGAGGTCGCTGCCGTCCTCGTCGGTTTTCAGGCCAAGCGCCGCGTTGAGATAGGGGCGGATATCTCCCCTGAGCGCGTCCATGGCATCGGGACGGGCGGCGCACCGCATCAGGAAGGCCTCGGTCGCCTCTGCACCCAGTTTCAAGCTGAGCGCCTCGAGGTTTGCGGACAGCCGCATGTCACCCCGCTGCGCGGCATCGACCAGCATCTCGCCCAGCGTGTCGCGCGCCAGCTGAATGCGGTCGCGGTCCTCGATCGGACGGAAACCGGGGGCGAGCCCCGCCTCTTCGGGAAAGCTCGCGAGCAGCGATTGGCAGAAGCTGTGGATCGTCTGGATGCGAAGCCCGCCCTGCGGCGCATCGAGCACGCGGGCGAACAGGCGGCGCGCGCGCGTCAGCGTCTCGGGATCGAAATTCGCCCCAATGCTCCGGAGATCTGTGCCCAGCGCCGTGTCGCTCATCCGTACCCAGGCGGCGAGCTGCGCATTGATGCGGTTCGCCATCTCGCTCGCGCCCGCCTTGGTAAAGGTGAGGCACAGGATCGCGTCGGGGTTCACCCCCGGCTCGAGCAGCAGGCGGAAGACCCGCGCGGTCAGCACCTGCGTCTTGCCGGTGCCGGCAGATGCGCTGAGCCACACCTGATCGGCGGGCGATACCGCGAGCGCCTGATCGCCCTGCAGCGGCGGGAGGCCCGGCTTGCCGCCGCTCATTGTCCGCTCCCCTGGCGGCCATACCATTCGGCGAGCCGCATCAGCTGATCATATTCGGTATAGGTTGCCTGATCGGGCACCAGCTTGGCGGTGAACGGCGCATCGCCGAGGATCCAGGCGTGCAGCACCTCACGCAGGAAATGCTCGGCGGTCGGCAGCATGGTCTCGGCGGTCAGCTCGCTGTTCTTGCGGCCCACCGGCGTCTCGCGATATCCGAAATCCCCGGACTTGCTCCTGGTTAGCGACCAATATTCGAACGCTGCGGCCTTGCCCGCGATCTCGGGCTGGTTGTCCTTGGCAGCAAATCCGCCACGCTCGGCCATCATGCCGAGGAGCCCGAGCTGCAGTGCATAGCCCGCCTCGACCTGGCGCGCACTGGGCGGCTTGCCGGTCTTGTAGTCGACGATCGCGAGCGTGCCATCGGGCAGACGGTCGATGCGGTCCGCCTTGCCGCGAATCTCGACGCCCTCGATCATGAAGGTGCCGCTGCGTTCGGCATCGATCATCCGGCGCCCTTCGCCTGCGAGCGCCAGCGTTTCCTCGGCGATCCAGTTCAATGCTGCGACCAGGCGTGGCCGCCACAAGGCCTTGATCAGCGGATGGACATTGGCCTCGTCGAGATATCGGCAGGCGCGTGGCACCAGGCTGGCGGCATCGAGACCGTCCTCGCGATGCCAGTACTCCAGGATTTCGTGCACCAGTGTCCCGCGCCAGGCCGCGCTCGGTTCGGCATCGACCGGGTCGAGCGAGGGCAGCGCGAGAATGCGCTTGGCGTAAAAGGCATATGGATCGGCGCGCAAACGGTCGAGTTCGGTCACCGACAGCCGCTTGACCCGTTGCTCGGTGCTGGGGCGCGGTGCGGGCTTCTCGATCCGCTCCATGGGCAGGCGGCGGTCGAGCCTGCGCGCCAGCGCCAGCGTTTCGTGATCCTCCATCTGCCGGTCGGGCGCGACCGCCTGCAGGCGCAGCAGAAAGCGCGAGGCTACCGTTGGTGCGCTGCCATCTCGCCTGGCCCGTGTCAGCACCACCTCAGCCGAGGCAAGCGCTCCGGCAAGGTCCTGCGCCGACAAGCCGACGCGCATTTCGAGCGGTGCCAGGCCCAGCGTGTTGCGCACCATCGGCGCGAGCCAGGGATCGGGCGAAGGGATTTGCGGCCAGACGCCCTCGTTGAGCCCGGCGCATATCACCAGGTCCGCGCTCTGCAGCCGTGCCTCGAGCAGGCCGTAGATCGCGACGCGCGGGTGCTTGCCATAAGGCGGGCGCACCGATTTCTCGCGCATCAGTCGGGCAAGGATGTTGACCGCCTGCGATGGCGTCACCAGAGGATCGTGCGTGCCGGTGCGCGCCAGCAATTGCTGCACCAGATCGGAGGCGCAACGTCCCGCCAGCCCCGTCCAGACCGCCTGGTTGCTCAGAGCATCGGCGGCAGCGGCGATGGCCTGGATGGTTGCGGACAGCGGCTGCGGCTCGCGCGGCCATCGGGCGATGGAATCGAGCAGCGCCCTCGCCTCTTGCCACCACGCCTTGAGCGGGCGGTTGTCGATGCTGGTTGCGATCCCGGCAAGCCCCGGCGCGGGGCGCGGGCCGCGGAGCAGCCGGTCGAGCGCGCGCACCTCGTCGAGCCAGCCCCTTCGCGTCTCGCCCGCCTGCGCGAGCGGGTGCTTGAACAGGTCGAGCAGCGGCACCGGCGCGAAATCATCGGCCAGGCATTGTGCCACCGCGAGCAGAAAGCGCCCGGGCGGCGTGACTGGCAAAGCCTCGCCGGCGCTGTCGTCCGCTTCGATCTCCCAGCGCCGCAGATGCGCAATCACGCGCGCCGCGAGGCTGCGATCGGGCGTGACGATGGCGACGCGCCGTGCGGGGATGTCGAGCGCCTGGCGCACCAGTAGCGCGATCGCCTGCGCCTCCTCGTCGGGATTTTCCGCCTCGACGATGCGGATGCCCTTCGTCCTGCGGTCGGCGGCATCGAGCGTGACCCAGCGGTCGCTGAGCCTTGCGGGCAGGAAAATGCTGCGCAGCAATCGTGCGCGGTCGGCAGCCAGCCCGGTCCTGGGTTCGGCCTGCCAGGGCTCCACCTCGGCGCGGCTGACGCTCATCGCATGGAGCAGCTGCTTCAGGTGATATTGCGGATGCGTGATAGCGGGCCGCTCGACCGGTTCTGCCCCCGGCTGCGGGGGAGTGGTCACCGGATGCCCCAGCGCTTCCCAGAGCGCTTCGTCCATATCCAGATCGAGCCCCGGCAGCACCACCATGCCCTGCGGCAGATCGGCAATGCTGCGCAGCAGCCGCGCGATGGCGGGGGCGGACGTCGTAATCCCCGCTGCGATCACCGGCGTCAGCGGCGGTTGCTCGCGCCAGCGCGATGCTGCCTTGTCGAGCAGCCGGTTGCGGCGGTCTGCCGGGTCGATGCGGCCCATCGTGGCCAGCTCGCCCTGCCAGGCCCGTCCGACGCGCAGGAACAGGTCGCGCGCCGCAGCCCAGTGCTCGGCCAGGTCCGCCTCGACATCGATCGTATCGAGCTGGTCGAGCGTCTTCTCCTCGACCTGCAGCTGGTCGAGCACGCGCGCATATTCGCAAGCGAGCCTCAGGGTTTCGGCGGGATCATCGGCCCCTGCCCGGCCCACCCCTTCGCGCGCGATCAGCGCCGCCAGCCGGAAGCGCCGTTCAAGCGGATCGACCGCAGGCGGCACCTCCGCCCCCTCGCCCAGCGGGTCGAGCAGCGCGCCGAGGCTCTCGTCGAGATCGATATCGCCGATCAGCACCATGCGCGGCAACAGCAGCCCGTCGGCGGCATGGCGCACTAGTGCTTCGGTGATCGCGCGCCCGGCGCGATGGTTCGGGATCAGCAGCGTCGCGCGCGCGAGCCCCATCGGATCGCCGCCGAAGCGCCGAAGCAGGCCATCCGCCAGAACATCCGCAAACCCGCGCTGCGCCCCGATGGCATAGACTGCGGGGTTGCGCGGCTCAGGCATCCAGCAAAGCCTCTGCGGTTGGCTGAATGGCAGCAGGCGTGCCGACATCGAACCAGAGGCCCAGATGCGATATGCCGTAAACCCGGCCTTCGGCCATCGCACGGTTCCACAGCACGTTGGTCGAGAACGCGCCCTGCGGCGGATCAGCGAGCAGGCGGCGCGAGAGCAGCTGGATGCCGGTATAGATATAGGGTGCCACATGGCCCGGCTTGCGGCGGCGGATGCGGCCCATCTGATCGAGATGGAAATCGCCGACGCCCTTGTAATTGTTGGCACGGCTGTGCGGCACCAGCAGCAGCAGCGCGTCCATTCGATCGTCGTCCCAGGCCGCGCGCAGCTCGTCAAAGCACGACCGCGCGCTTTCCAGCCAGACATTGTCGCTGTTGAGGCAGAAGAACGGGTCTTCCTCGATCATCGGCATCGCCTTGACCAGACCTCCCCCGGTTTCGAGCAGGAGATCGCGCTCGTCGGAGATCAGGATCTCGAACGGCCATTCGCGCGCCTTCAGATGCGCTTCGAGCGCATCGGCGAGATAATGGACGTTGACGATGACTCGCTGCATCCCGGCTTGGCCCAGATGATCGAGCACATGGTCGATCAGCGGCTTGCCCGCGACGCGCACCAGCGGCTTGGGCGTGGTGATGGTCAGCGGGCGCATGCGCTTGCCCAGCCCTGCGGCCATGACCATCGCGGTGCGGGCAAAGGACGGAGTATCGCTCACAGGTCGAACTTTCCGCCGAGCACGCCTGCCGGATCGCGCAGATCGGCAGGGATGTTCGCTTCGAACCACTCGGTGACGGGGCCTAGCGCGGGGTGCCTCAGGTCGCGCTCCATCGCCTTCCAGACGCGCGGGATCATCGTGGGATAGCGCGGCTTGCCGTCGCGCTTCCACAACCTCACGAAAATGCCGATGATCTTGGCATTCCGCTGCGCGCCCAGCACATGATAGGACGTGTCGAGATCGTACGCGGGCTTCGCCAGGTCGCGATAATGCGCCAGCATTTCGGCCTCGACCTCTTCGGACACGTCGCGCCGCGCGTCCTGCAGCAGGGAGACTAGATCATAGGCCGGATCGCCGACCAGCGCGTCCTGAAAATCAATCAGCCCCTGCGATCCGTCGGGCGGAAGCATGATGTTTTCCGAATGATAGTCGCGCAGCACCGTGACCTTGGGCGCTGACGGGTCCATCCCGTCGAGCACCGCATCCCAGGCCTTCGCATAGCCCTCGGCATCGACATCCAGACCGCGCGCGGGGCAGTACCATTCGGTGAACAGCGCTGCCTCGCGCTGATAGACCGCGCGGTCATAAGGCGGCACATCGGCGGGCGCGCGGCGGTGCAATTCCACCTGGGTCTCGATCGCCTGGCGGTAGATCGCGCGCTCGGCTTCGGCATCGCCGGCATCGACAGTCTCGCGCATCCGTTGGTCGCCGAAATCCTCGAGCAGCACCAGCCCGTGCCCTGCATCGACACCGAAGATCTCGGGCGCGCGCAGGCCTTGCGCGGTGAGATAGCGCGCGACATGGACGAACGGCTGCGGGTCTTCCTCGGGCGGCGGCGCATCCATCAGGATCGCTCGGCGATCGGGCTCGACCACGCGGAAATAACGGCGGAACGAGGCATCACCGGGAATGGGCAGGATTTCGGCCGATCCCCAGCCCTGTGCATCGACAAAGGCCCGGATCAGCTGTTCACGCTCGCTCAAGACAATTCACCTGCAATCTGCTGCCAGCGCGCCTGCCAGTTATGGCCGGGCTGCGCATCAATCCGGCGCTCGCTAGCATCGCTTCCGGTGATCCGCAATTCCAGCGTATCGGGACCCGCCAGCCCGCCGACGCGCTCGGGCCATTCGGCGATCAGCAACGCCGGATCGCCGGCATCGAGCCCCAGTTCCTCGAGCTCCATCGCGCCATCGAGGCGGTAGAAATCGGCGTGAATGACGGGGATGCGCACCTCGGGCGGGTCATAGGGCAGGATCAGCGCGAAGGTCGGGCTGGGCACCTCGCCTGCAAAGCCCAAAGCGTTGAGGATCATGCGCGCGAGCGTGGACTTGCCCGCGCCCAGGTCACCCGACAGAGCGATGGTATCCCCGGGGCGCGCGGCATCGGCGAGCCGCTGGCCGAGGCGCTGCATCGCATCGGTCGAACCGATGGTCAGCATCACGGCATCAATATGGTGACGATGGTGCCCGCGCCGGGCTCGCTCACCAGCTCCATCCGCCCGCCATGCGCCTCGATCAGGTTCTTCGCCAGCGGCAGGCCCAGGCCCGATCGCTTGGCCACCGGCTTGCCGCCCGCCTCGTCAGCCTGCAGCACGCCATCAAGCGCCCGCGCCTGTGCACGCGCATCGAGGCCAGGGCCATTGTCCGAGACGACGATGCGCAGCTTGTTGCGGAACCGGTCGCCGAGCAGGAGCACACGCCCGCCCTCCTGCGTGTAGCGCAGCGCATTGTCGACCACGGCGGTGATCGCCTGGGCAAAGCGCTGGCGATCAACCTCGGCCATGCCCGGGCCACCGTTCACGTCGACCTCGAGCGCGATGTTGCGCCCGCCCGCCAGCCCGGCGACGCCCTTGGCGACATCGACCAGCAACGCACCGATATCGGTGGGTTCGCGCTTGAGCGGCAATGTGCCGGCCTGGCTCTGGCTCAGATCGAGCACCATGTTGATCTGTGCCGAGAGTCGCTCGACCGAGTCGATAATGGCCTTGGCATATTCCTGGCCCTGGTCGGACAGCGGACCCGCCACCCCGCTCGCCAGCAGCTCGGCAAAACCGCCGATCGAGGTCAGCGGCGTGCGGAATTCGTAGCTCATGTTGGCGAGGAATTTCGTCTTGATCGCGTCCGCCTCGACCAGCGCCTCGTTGCGTTCGCGCAGCGCATCTTCCATCCGCTTGGCGTCGGACACATCGATCATCGTGAACAAGGCGCTCGAATCGGGCAGCGGAATGCCGACGAAGTCGAACACGCGCCCGTCCTTCATCACCAGCTGCCCGGCGCGCTGGGTCCGGTCGAGCGTGGCCGAGCGGATCACCTCGCGCAGCGCCGAAATCTGCGCAGGCCGCTTGAGCTGCGGCGCAATGGCTTTCAGCAGTTCGTCCGCGCGCGGATGCTTGGCGAGCTCGGCCTCATCCACCTCCCACACCGCGCCGAAGCGCGTGTTCCAAAGATGCAGGCGGCCGTCCGAGGTGAACACCGCCAGCGCCTCGTAGAGATTGTTGAAGGTCGCGGTGCGCACCCGCAGCAGCGTGTCGCGCGCGCTCGCCAGCTGGACCTGCTCGGTCCGGTCCTCGAAGATCAGCAGCAGGCCATTATCGGGCGTCGGCTGGGCGATGGCGCGCAGATGCGTGCCGTCGGCGATCAGCCAGCTGTCCTCGATCGGTGCGGCCGACTGGAACCATTCGCGCTTCTCGTCGCGCCAGGCGGGGAAATCGCGCACCTGCGGCACGCGGCCCGCCTCGCGCATCCGGTCGATCAGCCGCTCGAACTCAAGCCCGTCCTGCAGCCATTGCGGCTTGAGCTGGAACATGCGCACAAACGGCTGGTTGACGAAGATCAGGCGGCGCTGCGCATCGAATTGCGCCACGCCCGCCGACAGATTGTCGAGCATGTCGCGCTGGGCATCGCGGAAGCGCTCGGTCGCCTGGCGCGCCTGGATCAGATCGTGCACGTCGATCGCATAGCCCGCAATGCCACGCCCCTTGATCGGCAGATCGACCACCTCCATCGCGCGCCGCGTGCCCGCGATCGTCGTGGTCACCGTGCGGCGGGAGGGCGTGTTGCTCTCGAACGCGCGTGCAGCGACCGCGAGCGGGGTGAGCCCATCGACGGTCTCGACCAGCTCCTGCCCGGCTTCGACGACATCGGCGGCGCTGCTGGCGCCGACCGCCTCGACATAGGCGCTGTTGACGAGCAGCAGCGACAGATCCTCGCGGCGGAACCACATCGGGATCGGCGCGGCCTCGATCAGCCCTGACAGCGCGTCGAACGCGCGCTTCGCCTCGGCCTCGGCCTCGACCAGCGCCGCCATGCGCGTCTCGCTCTCGGTCGCGTCGTAGAACCACAGCAGCACCGCGCCCGGGGCGATGGTCTGCGGATCGGCAAGCCGACCTTCGATGCGCAATCTGCGGTTCGATCCGGCAGCGGTCACCGCCATCGCGAATGGTGCACCGCTTTTCTGTGCGGTCGTGATCTTCTGGCCGAGCAGGTCGAGCGTTTCGCGCGGCAGGCCGCGCGCCTGCTGGCTCAGCTCGGCGAGATAGGGCGGCAGTTTTTCCAGCCCCAGCCAGCGTGCCACGCGTTCAGGCCCCTCGATGCGTGAATCTGATCGCACGATCAGCGGGATCGCCGGGCCGGAATCGATCAGCCGGGTTAGCCGCCGCAACTGCCGGCGCGCGGTGCCTGCGGCGCGGCGCATCTGCAAGCCCGTGACCAACGCCCAAATCGCGCCGCCGGTCCACGCCGCCATCACGATGGCGATGACGAACAGCCCGCCATTGCTCACCAGCATAGGCGACTCATTGATTCAGGGGGTGAAACAGGCGTCCGCGTCATTGTGATGGGCCGTAGCGCAGATTGGGGGTGGTGCAAAACGGGCTGTGGAGAAAATCCGCATTCGGGAAATCCTCCCCCAGCTCGCTGGGGGAGGGGGACCGCCCGCGCAGCGGGTGGTGGAGGGGCAGCGGAGTGCGCGTTTCGGACCACCCATCGTGTGATCCCGCTTCCCCTCCACCACCGACCCCTGGTCGGTGGTCCCCCTCCCCGAGACAAGCCCGGGGAGGAATTTATATGTTCACTTCTCCCAATACCATTTGCGCAGCTTTGCCGTGCCGGTCAGCGTCTCGTTCATCGTCGGCACTTCATACAGCCGCCCGTTGAGCATCACGTGCGTGATCCGGTCGGACTGGCGGATATCCGACACCGGATCGCCATCGATCAGCACCATGTCCGCCAACTTGCCCGGCTCGATCGAGCCGATATCCTTATCGAAGCCCAGCGAGCGTGCGCCGCTGATGGTCGCGGTGCGCAGCGCCTCGATCGGCGTCATGCCGCCCTTGACGAAGCTCCACAGCTCCCAGTGCGAGGCGAGCCCCTCTTCCTGGCCATGCGCGCCGATGCCCACCGGAACGCCGCGCCGGGCCAGCTCAGCGGCTTCGCGCGCCGAGGCCGTGTCGGCATAATCCTCTTCCGGCCCGATCTCGCGGCGCACGCTGGATGCTTCGAGCTTGCGGCGTGGGACGTGCTTGCTGAGGATCGGGTGCTGCCAGATATCGGTGTGCGAACGCCAATAAGGGTCCGCCCCCATGCCGCCGAAGGTTACCACCAGCGTCGGCGTGTAGCCGACCTTGCTCTGCGCGAAGAAGCTGCGCACGTCCTCGTACAATCGCTCCTGCGGAATATTGTGCTCGAGCGTGGTGTTGCCATCGGCGATGATCGTGATGTCCTGGCTGAACAGCGATCCCCCCTCGGCGACGCTCGCCAGCCCATCGGCCTGCGCAGCGGCGACCACCTGCTGGCGCTGTTCGCGGCGCGGCTGGTTGTAGTTCTTGACGCTTTGCGCGCCCTGCAGCTTCAGCCGCGTGGTGTGCGCGCGGGCATCGGCCAGGCTGTCGATCTCGGCGAAGATTCCTGCCGCCTTGGCGCCATAGACGACTTCGCCGGTCGAGAAGATGCGCGGCGCGAGATACTTGCCGACGCGCTGATAGCTTGCCGCCGGGAATATCTCCGCCGCCGAATTGCTGGGATCGTGGATCGTCGTCACCCCCATCGCGAGATGCGCTACCGCGCTCCAGTTCTGCTGCGGCACCAGATCGTCCGACCCTTGAGGGCCATGCGCATGCGCATCGACCAGTCCGGGGATGATCGTCTTGCCCGCGACATCAACCGTCTGCGCGCCCGCCGGCACCGCGACATTCGCGCCGACCGCGACGATGCGATTGTCGCGCACCACCACCGTGCCGCGCTCGATAATGCCGCCCTTGTCATCCGCCATCGTGACGATGCGCGCATTGGTGAAGGCGACCGTTCCGCTGGGCTTGTCCGCAGGTGCGCTGACATTGATCGCCACGCCGGTTTTCGGCGGCGCGAACCTGGCGTCGGTCTTGCTGACTGGCCCGCTGGCGATCGCCCGACTCGCATCGGCGGAATAGACTTCCGGCCCCAGCGACCAGTTGAGCTGGCGACCGCCATGCGACCATTGCAGGAAGGTCGCCCCGCCCTCGCTTACCTGCACCGCAGGTAGCGCGCCGCCGCCCTTGCCCGCGCCCAGATCGACCGCGCCCGCCATGAACGGCATGACGAACGCAGCGTAGTTCTGGCGGAAGGCCAGCATCTTGCCGTCGGGCGCAACGGCATAGCCGCTGACCAGCTCGCCGCTGGCATGGGTGCGCTCGGCCTCTCCGCTGAGGTCGGTGCTGACCAGCGCCAGCTTGTTGCCGGCATATTTGCTGAAATAGACCCGGTCGCCGGTCGCACCGAAATGCGGCTCGCTGCCTTCATCGGTGATCCGCCGGGTCTGGCCGCTGGCGATGTCGAGCAGATAGATGCCCGGCTGAACGCCCCAGGCGTCGGAGGTCAGCCCGCCGCCGCTGCCGGCTTCGTAGACCACGAACCGGCCATCGGGCGAGAATTGCGGGCGTCGATAATGGCCGGGCGTCCTGCTGATCGTGCGCGCCTCGCCGCCGCCTGCGCCGACCACGCGCAGTTCGCCGAGCCGCGCATCATCCCAGCTGACATAGACGATCTGGCTGCCATCGCGCGAAAAGGCCGGGAAGAGCTCGAAATCGCCGCCGCCATTGGTGACCAGAGCCTGCGCAGTGCCGCCGGATGCCGGCTGCTGGTGCAGCTTGCCCAAAGCCTCAAACACCATGCGGCTGCCATCGGGCGAGACGCTGGCAAAGCGTGGCATGCTGACCGTCACCAGATCGGGCGCGACCGGTTTTTGCGGGCGGATCGGGTCGACGATCGTGCGCGTATCGTTGACGCTGAACGGGATCACGCTCGCCTGGCCGCTGGCAACATCGATCGAGCGAATCTTGCCGCCCGCCCAGAACACCAGCCGCTTGCTGTCGGGCATCCAGCCCATGTTCGGATACACGCCGTGCACCGCCCAGGTTTCCTGCACGTCGCGGTCCATATCGTCATAGATCTTGCGCTCTTCGCCGCTTTGCATGTCGCGGACATAGAGCTTGGTCTTGGCCCGTTCGCGGCGGACAAAGGCGAGATAGCGACCATTGGGCGAAGGCTGGGGCCGCGCCGCGCCGCCGGGGCCTCCTGTGACGCGCTCGATCTTGCCGCTCGCCATGTCATAGCGGTCGATCACGAAGACCTGCGCGTTGCTGTTCTGCGCATATTCGAAGATCGGGCCGGGGGTCGCGTCCTTGCTGTAATAGATGCCCGCCCCATCATGCGCGAAGACCGGTTCGCCCAGCTCCTTCTGGTGCGCCTCGCTGGGGCGCTTGACGAGCGGCACGCCGTTGCCTCCGCTGACATGATAGAGCCACAGCTCGCCGGTGCCGAGCGATCGCCCGGTGGTGAAATGCTTGCGCGCGACGATATACTGGCCATCGGGGCTCCAGCTCGGGTTGTTGAGCAGGCGGAAGCTTTCCTTGGTCAACTGGCGCTTGTCCGATCCGTTGGCGTTCATGATCCAGATATTGTCCCCTCCGCCGCGATCCGAGGTGAAGGCGATGCGGCTGCCATCGGGCGAGAAGCGCGGATGCTGTTCATAGGCCAGCCCCTCGGCGATCCGGGTCGCCGCGCCGCCGCTGATCGGCATGGTGTAGATGTCGCCGAGCAGGTCGAAGACGATGCGGCTGCCATCCGGGCTGACATCCAGGTTCATCCAGGTGCCCTCGTCGACCTTGATCGGGATGGCGCGGGTCTTCATCGGCGGCGCGTTGACATCCCAGGCGGCGGGCTTGTCCGACGGGGCCTTTTGCGCCAGCGCAGGCATGGCGATGGCGAGCGCCGCAAGTGCGACGGAAAAACGCAGTGCTTTCATGATGATGTTCCCCGGAATCTTATTCGTATACGGGGAGGCTAGCCGCGCTGTCGCCAAGCGCAACCGGAAAACGACAAGCGGCGGCGGACGGGTTCAAGTCCCGTCCGCCGATCCGCAATTACCGCGTCAGCCCTCTGCCTTGGCGGGCTTCTTCGCGGCTGGCTTTTTCGCTGCGGCCTTCTTCGCGGGCGCCTTCTTGGCGGCAGGCTTCTTGTCCTTCTCCGCCGCCTTTTTCGGCGCCGCCTTCTTGGCCGGAGCCTTCTTGCCCTTCTTGGCCGGGGCCTTGGCGGCGCGCTCGGCGATCAGCAGCAGCGCCTCGTCGAGCGTCAGCTCGTCCTTGTTCTTGTCCTTGGGGATGGTCGCGTTGACGCTGCCGTCGGTGACATAGGCCCCATAGCGCCCGTCCATGATCTTGACATCGGTATCGGTCGCGGGGTTCTTGCCCAGAACCTTGAGCGGCTCGGGCGTGCCGCGCCGCGCGCGACCGCCCCCGGCGGCGGCTTCGGCGAGCTTGACCACCGCCGCGTTCATGCCGGTCTCGAACACCTCCATCGTGCCCGAAAGCCGCGCATATTTGCCGTCATGCGCCAGATACGGCCCATAGCGGCCGATACTCGCGGTGATCGGCTTGCCCGTTTCGGGATGCTCGCCGATCTCGCGCGGCAGCGACAGCAGCTTGAGCGCCCATTCGAGCCCGAAATCCTCGCCCGGCACGTCCTTGGGGATCGAGGCGCGCTTGGCGTCCTTGCCGTCGCCCAGCTGGACATAGGGCCCGAAGCGACCCGACCGCTTGGTCACCGCCTCGCCGGTCACCGGATCGGTACCGAGCTCCTCGGGGCCGCTATCGCCCTGATCGGCCTCGCCGCCGCCCTGCGCAAAGCGCCGAGTGTACTTGCACTCGGGATAGTTCGAGCACGCGACGAACGCGCCAAAGCGGCCGCCACGCAGCGCAAGCCGCCCCTCGCCGCATTTCGGGCACAGCCGCGGATCGCCGCCATCGGCCTTTTTCGGGAACAGATAAGGTTCAAGGAACTTGTCGAGCTCGGCGGTGATTTCCGACGGCTTCTGTTCCATCACCTCGGCGGTCTTGGGCTTGAAATCGCGCCAGAAAGCCTCGAGCACCGCGCGCCATTCCGCACGTCCGCCCGACACGTCGTCCAGTTCTTCCTCAAGCCCGGCGGTGAAGTCATAAGCCACATAGCGCTCAAAGAAGCGTTCGAGAAAGCCTGTCAGCAACCGACCCGATTCCTCTGCGAAGAAACGGTTCTTCTCGACGCGCACATAAGCGCGGTCCTTGAGCACCTGGATGATCGAGGCATAGGTCGAGGGCCGCCCGATGCCGAGTTCCTCGAGCCGCTTGACCAGCGACGCTTCGGAAAAGCGCGGCGGCGGCTGGGTGAAATGCTGCACCGCATCGACCGATTTCTTGGCCGGGCTATCTCCCTTGGCCATGACCGGCAACAGGCCGCCATCCTCGCTATCGGGATCGTCGAGCCCTTCCTCGTACAGCGCCAGAAAGCCCGGGAATTTCACCACCTGGCCGTTGGCGCGCAGCGCGGTGCGGCCCGTGCCATCAACCAGTTCGACCACCGTGCGCTCGAGCAGGGCGGTTGCCATCTGGCTGGCGAGCGCGCGCTTGAAGATCAGGTCATAGAGCCGCGCATGGTCGCCCGACCCGGCACGGTCGCGGCTGAAATCGGTGGGGCGGATCGCCTCGTGCGCCTCCTGCGCATTCTTGGCCTTGGTCTGGTACTGGCGCGGAGTTTCGGGCAGATAATGGCCCGAATACCGCTCCGAAATCGCCTTGCGCGCCTCCATGATCGCGCCGCCGTCCATCTGCACGCCATCGGTACGCATATAAGTGATCGCGCCGTCCTCGTAGAGCGACTGGGCGATCCGCATCGTATGGCTGGCAGAGAAACCCAGCTTGCGCGCGGCTTCCTGCTGCAGCGTCGAGGTGGTGAAGGGCGGCGGCGGATTGCGCTTCACGGGCCGCGTCTCGACCGTCTCGACGGTGAAATGCCCGGCCTCGACCTTGGCCTTGGCGGCTTCGGCAGCACCGGCATTGCCGAGCGACAGCTTGTCGAGCTTCTCGCCTTCCAGACGTACCAGCCGCGCGGTGAACGCCTGGCCGTCCTGCTCCATCTGCGCGCTGACCGACCAGTATTCCTGCGCCGTGAACGCCTCGATCTCGCGCTCGCGCTCGACGATCAGGCGCAGCGCGACCGACTGCACGCGACCCGCCGATTTGGCGCCGGGCAGCTTGCGCCACAGCACCGGCGAAAGCGTGAACCCCACCAGATAATCGAGAGCGCGGCGGGCGCGATAGGCGTCGATCAGATCGCTGTCGAGTTCGCGCGGTGCAGCCATCGCCTCGGTCACCGCTTTCTTGGTGATCGCGTTGAACGTCACCCGCTCGACCGCCTTGGGCAGCGCCTTGCGCTTGCCCAGCACCTCGAGCACATGCCAGCTGATCGCCTCGCCCTCGCGATCAGGGTCGGTCGCCAAGATCAGCCGGTCGGCCTTCTTCGCCTCGTCGGTGATGGCCTTGAGCTGACGCGTCTTGTCGCCATAGGCCTCCCAGACCATGTCGAAATCATTGTCGGGGTCGACCGAGCCATCCTTGGGGGCGAGATCGCGGATATGGCCATAGCTGGCCAGCACCCGGTAATCGGACCCGAGATATTTTTCGATGGTCTTTGCCTTGGCGGGCGATTCGACGATAACCAGTTGCATGTAATGAATTTCCCGGTAGCTCTCACGTGTACGCGTAAGCTGGGCGGCGTTATCGGCATTCGTCAAGACCGTCCAGTGCGGGCGTGAAACCGATCACACCAGCGACACGCGCCCCGCCGCATGCCGTTCGATCAACCCGCCGAGTTCGAGGTCGAGCAGGATCATCTGGACCGCGCCGCTGTCCAGCCCCGACTGGCGCACGAGTTCATCGATGCCGATGGGCGAGCGTCCGAGCAGATCGACCAGCGTTCGGCGCGCAGCATCATCGGGCTCGGGCTGCGGTTGCGCGGCATAGTTTTGGATGGGCGTTGCGACATGCCGCGGCCTGGCACCGGTCATCGGCGAAACCAGCTCCATTATGTCATCGGCACCCTGGACCAGGGTCGCCCCGCCCCGGATCAGCTCGTTGCAGCCGCGCGAGCGCGAATCGAGTGGCGATCCGGGAATGGCCATCACGTCGCGCCCGGCCTCGGCCGCGAGCCGGGCGGTGATCAACGACCCCGATTTGGGCGCGGCCTCGACGACCAGCGTCCCCGTCGCCATTCCGGCAATGATGCGGTTGCGATAGGGGAAATGCCGCGCCAGCGGCTCGGTGCCGGGCGGCTGTTCGGCGATCACCAGCGCCCGCTCGCCCATTTCGGCCTGCAGGTTGCGATTCTCAGGCGGGTAGCTGATGTCGATGCCCGATGCGATCACCCCGGCGGTGCTGGCGGCGCCTGTGCCCGCGATCCGCAAGGCGCCCTCATGCGCGCTCGTGTCGATGCCGCGCGCCAGCCCCGAAACCACGAGGAACCCGGCCTCTGCCAATTCGCCCGCAATCTGCCGGGCAAATCGGCATGCCGATGCCGAGGCATTGCGCGCGCCGACCGTCGCGATGCTCGGTCGCTGCATCAGCCGGGTATCGCCACGAACGGTGAGGATCGGCGGAGCATTGTCGATATGCGCCAGCAACTCGGGATAATCGGCATCGTCAGCAAAGAGATAACGCGCGCCTGCAGCCTCGACCCGGCGCGCTTCCTGCTCCGCCTGCGCCAATGTCGCGATCCGCAGTGCACGCCCGCCAGTGCGCTGGACCAGATCCGGCAGCGCCTCGATGGCGGCGAGCGCAGAGCCGAAGCGGCGCATCAGCTGCGCAAAGCTGATCGGCCCGATGCGTTCGCTGCGCAGCAGACGGATGCGCGCCAGATGCTCGGCGCTCAGCATGTGATGGGCCTCAGGCGGCGGAAGATTTGCCGATCTTCGGCTCGGTGCCCGCCATCAGCCGCTCGATATTGCCGCGATGCTTCCACAGCACGAACACCAAGGTGACGACAAATACCCACAGAGCCTGCTCCATGCCAAACCACCAGGCCGCCACCGGCATCGCCGCCGCCGCGAGCATCCCGCCCAGCGACGAATAGCGAAAGGCGAAGGCGGTGCTCAGCCACACAGCCGCGAAGACGACGCCCAGCGGCCAGTAAAGCGCTATCGCGATGCCAAGCAAGGTCGCAACGCCCTTGCCACCGGCAAACTTGAGCCAGATCGGATATAAATGGCCGAGGAAAGCGCCAAGCCCGGCGATAGGCCCGCTGCCCGGAGCGACCGCCTCGGCAATCGCGATGGCGAGCGCGCCCTTGCCCAGATCGAACAACAGGGTTGCAGCGGCCAGCCCCTTGCGCCCGGTGCGCAGCACGTTGGTCGCGCCGATATTGCCCGATCCGATGCTGCGCAAATCGCCTGCGCCGGCCAGCCTTGTCAGGATGATGCCGAACGGGATCGAGCCCAGCAGATAACCCATCAGGAACAGGGCGCCCAGGGTCGCCACGGCCATGCCCGCCAGATCGCTCATCACATTCCCGTTCCCATTTCCGCGCGGCTCATCCGCGTGCCATGCGTGATAGGCTGGCGCACGTTTTTGGCAAGCATGGTTGATCGTAAGCCCGGCAATGCTAAGCGTGCGGCATGACGCAGAGCCCATCGCCCGCGAGCGAGACCGATCCCAAAGCCCCCTTGCTGTTCTTCGATTCCGGCGTCGGCGGGCTGACCGTGCTCGATGCGGCGCGCAAGCTGCTGCCCGATGCGCCGATCGTTTATGCCGCCGATTTTGCAGGATTGCCTTATGGCGAGAAGACCGAGGCTGAAATCGGCGCGCGCGTGCCCGCGCTGCTCGGGCGGCTGGTCGAACGCTATCGCCCGCGGCTGATCACCATCGCCTGCAACACCGCATCGACCATTGCGCTGCCCCAGGTGCGCGCCGCGCTCGACCTGCCCGTGGTGGGGACGGTGCCCGCGATCAAGCCTGCGTCCGAGATCTCGGCAAGCCGGGTGATCGGCGTGCTCGGCACCGAGGCGACAGTGCGACAACCCTATGTCACCAATCTGGCGCGCGAATTTGCCAGCGACGCCACGATCCTGCGCTATGGCGCGCCCGAACTGGTGCGTGCGGCGGAGATGAAGCTGCGCGGCGAAAAGCCTGATGCTGCGATATTTGATCGCGCGGTGGCGGGCCTCACCTCGCAGGAGCGCGCGGTGCCGATCGATACCGTGGTGCTCGCCTGCACCCATTTCCCGCTGGTACAGGATGAACTCGCCCGCGCCTTTGCGCGCCCCATGCAGTTCGTGCACGGCGCGGACGGGATCGCGCGGCGCATCGCCTGGCTGACGCGCGAGCAGCGGTTCGAGGGCAATGGCCTGCGCTTCGTCGCGACCGGGCCCGCCGCTGCCATCATCGCTTACGAACCCGCGCTCAGGGCGCGCGGTTTTGCCTCGTTCGAAAGCCTCTGATCGACCCGCACGATCAAGCTGACGCCGATTTTCCATTGGCGGGAGGCGCACGCGAATGCTTAACCGACGCACGCTATAGGACGTTTTGTCCCATCAGTTGCGAGCCATTATCGCTGGAATTGCGGGATTTAGTTGCTATGAAGACGGCAGCAGATGCGCACGCAGATGGTCGCGAAATGGGTGAGGCGCAACTAGCTGCAACATCATATGTCAGGACCAGGGTGGCTGCGTGAACTACGACCAGATTTTCGAAGCGGCGATTGACCGGCTGCACGCCGAGGGTCGCTACCGGGTCTTTATCGACATCCTGCGCAACAAAGGGGCGTATCCCAACGCGCGGTGCTTCCATGGTCACAATGGCCCGAAGCCGATCACCGTCTGGTGCTCGAACGATTATCTCGCCATGGGCCAGCATCCCAAGGTGATCTCCGCGATGGAAGAGGCGCTGCACAATGTCGGCGCAGGCTCGGGCGGCACACGCAATATCGGCGGCAACACGCATTATCATATCGAGCTCGAGCAGGAGCTGGCCAGCCTGCACGGCAAGGACAGCGCACTGCTGTTCACCTCGGGCTATGTCTCGAACGACGCGACGCTCTCGACGCTGGCGCGCATCCTGCCGGGCTGCATCATCTTTTCGGACGAGCTCAACCACGCCTCGATGATCGCTGGCATCCGCAATTCGGGCTGCGAGAAGCGCGTCTTCCGCCACAATGATGTCGAGCATCTCGAAGAGCTGCTCGCCGCCGAAGACCCGAACGTGCCCAAGCTGATCGCGTTCGAGAGCGTCTATTCGATGGATGGTGATGTCGCGCCGATCCATGCGATCTGCGACCTGGCCGACAAGTACAATGCGCTGACCTATCTCGACGAGGTGCATGCGGTCGGCATGTACGGCGCGCATGGCGGCGGCATTTCGGAGCGTGACGAGGCGGCCGCACGGCTGACGATCATCGAGGGCACGCTGGGCAAGGCCTTCGGCGTGATGGGCGGCTATATCGCGGCCGACCAGAAGATCATCGACGTGATCCGCAGCTATGCGCCCGGCTTCATCTTCACCACCTCGCTGTCGCCCGTACTCGTGGCCGGTGCGCTGGCAAGCGTCCGGCACCTCAAGCAGTCGAGCGAGGAGCGCGAGGGCCAGCAGGCCGCCGCCGCGACGCTCAAGCAGCTGTTCCGCGATGCCGGGCTGCCGGTGATGGACACCACCACGCATATCGTCCCGCTGATGGTGGGCGATCCGGTCAAGGCCAAGCGGATCAGCGATATGCTGCTCGCCGAATATGGCGTGTACGTGCAGCCGATCAATTTCCCGACCGTGCCGCGCGGCACCGAGCGACTGCGCTTCACACCCGGGCCCAGCCATGACGAGGCGATGATGCGCGACCTTACCACCGCGCTGGTCGAGATCTGGGACCGGCTGGAACTGCGCAAGGCTGCCTGACCGGATGCTGCCGCAACGCTACAGCCTTGGGGCCATCGTTCTCCACTGGCTGATCGCGGCGGCGCTCGTTTTCCAAATCGTCTTTGCCGAATCGCTCGAAGGGCCGCGCGGACCGGACCTGTTCGCGCGTTATCAACTGCACAAGTCGGTCGGCATCACGATCCTGCTGCTCAGCGTGCTGCGCCTAGGCTGGCGCTTCGTCGCGCCGCGCCCTGCCCCGGTGCCCGGCCCGAAATGGGCGATGACGCTGTCGGGATTGGTCCATTTCGGATTTTATTTCTTCATGATCGCCGCGCCCGTGACCGGCTGGATCATCGTATCTACCTCGAAGATCAAGGTCGATACGCTGCTGTTCGGCACCATCCCCTGGCCGCATCTGCCGGTGCCTGCGAGCTGGGGCGAACCGGCGGAATTCCTCCATCATTTCATGCCCAATATCGCGATCGCGCTGCTGGTGCTGCATGTCGCAGGGGCGCTGAGGCACCAGTATCTGCTCGGCACGCCGATCCTCGCGCGGATGCTGCCCGGGGGACAGGGCAAAGCGATCGGTGCGCTGGTGACAGCCGCAGCGATCATGCTGGGCGCGGTGGTGCTGGGCAATGTCATTGATCCCAGGGGTGCTGCACAAGCCGCCAAGCCCGCTGCCGTCGCGACCACGCCGGTCGCGGAACCGGCGCTGGACGCGACACCTGCCGCCGCACCTGAAGGCCAAGAGGCAGAAGCCGAAGACGTGGCAACCGATGACGAAGCGAATGCCGAGCCGCGCAACTGGGTCGTGGCCAAGGGCGGCACGCTCGGTTTTTCCGCGCGCTGGAATGGCGAGCCGGTCGATGGCCGCTTCGCGCGTTGGACAGCGAACATCCTGTTCTCGCCCGAGGCGCTCGACGCCTCGAAGATCGATGTCAGCATTGACCTCGGCTCGGTCGATACCGGCGATGGCCAGCGCGACGGTACGCTCACCGGCAGCGATTTCTTCGATACCGGCAAGTTCGCCAAGGCGACGTACCGGGCCAGCAAGTTCAAGGCGCTTGGCGGCAGCCGGTATCGCGCCGATGGCACGCTGACGCTGCGCGGCGTGAGCAAGTCGGTGCCGCTGAATTTCACGCTCGATATCACCGGCGATAAGGCGCGCGCGAAGGGCACCGCGACGATCGACCGCACCAGCTTCGGGGTCGGCCAAGGCGATTATGCCAGCACCGCCGAAATCGCAGGGCCGGTTGCGGTGAGTTTCGACCTCCAGGCGACGGCGCGCGATTGAACCGGCGCATGGGCGACTCCATATCGCCCGAATGACCGCTTCCCCGCACTGGATCGAACCCTTTCCCCATGGCATCTATGTGCGGCCCGCCGATGCGTGGATCGATCCCTCTCGACCCGTCCCGCGCGCGCTGATCACACACGGCCATGCCGACCATGCGCGCGGCGGGCATGACTCGGTCTGGGCGACGCCCGAAACGCTCGACATCATCAACCTGCGCTATGGCCGCTACACAGGCGAGAATGCGGTCGGCTATGGCGATGCGGTGGACCTGAACGGTGTCAGCGTGTCCTTCCATCCGGCGGGCCATGTGCTGGGATCGGCGCAGATCCGCCTCGAATATCAGGGCGAGACCGTGGTCGTCACCGGCGATTTCAAGCGGCGGCCCGACCCCAGCTGCGCGCCGTTCGAACTTGTCCCCTGCGACATCTTCATCACCGAGGCGACATTCGGCCTGCCCGTCTTCCGCCATCCGCCCACGCCCGACGAGATCGCCAAGCTGCTCGCCATGCTCGAGGCGCATCCGCAGGGCTGCGTGCTGGTGGGGGCCTATGCGCTGGGCAAGGCGCAGCGTGTCATCGCCGAACTGCGTGACGCCGGTTTTCATGACCCCATCTATCTGCATGGCGCGCTGGAAAAGATGTGCGCGCTCTATGGCGAGCATGGCGTCAATCTGGGCGAGTTGCGGCCCGTGGCGGGAACCGACAAGAGCGAGCTGATGGGCCGGGTCATCCTCGCCCCGCCCTCAGCACTGGCCGACAGGTGGAGCCGCCGGCTGCCCGATCCGGTCACCGCCATGGCCTCGGGCTGGATGCGGGTGCGTGCAAGGGCGCGTCAGCGCGGGGTAGAGCTGCCGCTGATCATCTCCGACCATGCCGACTGGGACGAGCTCACCCAAACCATCCGCGATGTCGCCCCGCGCGAGGTCTGGGTCACGCATGGCCGCGAGGAGGCGCTGCTGCGCTGGTGCCAGCTGCACCAGATTCGCGCGCGCGCGCTCGCTTTGGTTGGGCGCGAAGACGAGGACGACGCCTGATGCGCGCCTTTGCCGCGCTCGTCACGCAGCTGGGCTATACCCGCTCGCGCAATGCCAAGGTGGCGCTGATCGCCGACTATCTGCGGGCCACGCCCGATCCCGATCGCGGCTGGGCACTTGCGGCGCTGACCGGCGAGGCGGACTTCTCCGCGGTCAAGGCCTCGGCGGTGCGCGCGATGGCGATGGAGCGGGTCGATCCCGAGCTGTTCCGCCTGAGCCGCGATTTCGTCGGCGATACGGCCGAGACCGTCGCGCTGATCTGGCCCGAGACCGGCACGCCGAGCAACGACCTGCGCCTCGCCGATGCGGTCGACAGCTTTGCGAACGTCAGCCGCGCCCGCGCCCCTGCCCTGCTCGCGGAATATATGGACCGGCTCGACAGCGATGGCCGTTATGCGCTGATCAAGCTCGCCACCGGCGCGATGCGCGTCGGCATCTCGGCGCGGCTCGCCAAGACCGCGTTCGCTCAAGGTTTCGGGCTCGAAGTCGATGCGGTCGAGGAAGTGTGGCATGCGCTCGCCCCGCCTTATGCCAGCCTGTTCGCTTGGGGCGAAGGCGGGCCGCGCCCCGATCCCGAGGGCACGCCCTATTTCCGCCCGTTCATGCTCGCGCATCCGCTCGAGGACGGCACAGTCGATCTCGCCGATTATGCTGCCGAATGGAAATGGGACGGCATCCGCATCCAGATCGTGCGGATCGGCGAGCAGGTGAAACTGTTCAGCCGCGGCGGCGACGACATCACCCTCGCCTTTCCGGATATCGCGCAGCACATGCCGGTCGAAGGCGTGTTCGATGGCGAGCTGCTGGTGCGCGGCGAAGCGCAGATGGGCGAGGCGGCGAGCTTCAACGCCCTGCAGCAGCGGCTGGGTCGCAAGACGGTGTCGGCCAAGATGCTGGCAGAGGCTCCGGCGTTCGTGCGGCTCTACGACCTGCTGATCGACGGCCGCGAGGACCTGCGCACCCAGCCCTGGCATGTCCGCCGGGCGCGGCTCGAGGCGAAGCTGCCTGCCCTTCCCGCCGATCGGTTCGACCTGTCGCAGATCATCGAGGCGGCCGATTTCGCAGAGCTCGGCCGAATCCGCGACGGCGCGCGCGATGCCGCGATCGAGGGCGTGATGCTCAAGCGCCGCGACAGCCTCTATGTCCCCGGTCGCCGCGTTGGGCTATGGTACAAGTGGAAGCGCGATCCGCTGACCGCCGATTGCGTGATGATGTATGCCCAGCGCGGCAGCGGCAAGCGGTCGAGCTTTTACAGCGACTACACCTTCGGCTGCTGGAACGACGAGGGCGAGCTGGTGCCGGTCGGCAAGGCCTATTCCGGCTTTTCGGACAGTGAATTGAAGTGGCTCGACAAGTTCGTCCGGCAGAACACGGTCAACCGCTTCGGCCCGGTGCGCGAGGTCGAAAAGTCGCTGGTGCTCGAAGTGGCATTCGATTCGATCCATGAATCGAAGCGGCACAAGTCGGGCATCGCGATGCGCTTCCCCCGCATCGCGCGGCTGCGGCGCGACAAGCCGGCGGCAGAAGCGGATACGGTGTCGGCCCTGCGGGCGTTCATCACTTAAGCCATCCTTGCCCGTCACCCCCGCGAAAGCGGGGGTCCCGCTTTTTCGGCGATCGAGAGCAGAAGCGGGATTCCCGCGTTCGCGGGAATGACGGGAAATTAGCCGCCGATCACCGCATATTGCGCATAGCCGCGATAGAGCGGGCGGTGGTCGATCGCCAACCCAGCGTCCTCGGCAATGCTGCGGGCGATCGGCCCGAGATCGCGCCTGGGCGTCACATGAAAGCGCGCCAGCCACGCATGCAGCCCTGCGGCGAACCAGCGCGGCAACTCGTCCTGCGTGCCGAAATCGACAATGTGCATCCGACCACCCGGAGCGAGCGATCCCGCTGCGGCAGCAATGGCCCTCTCCCAGCCCGGGATCATCGACAGCGTGTACGAACAGAACACCCGGTCGAAGCCCTGCAGCCCAAACAGGTGCTGCGCGCTGAACGCGGTGGCGTCGCCGCGCGTCAGGAAAATCCGCCCTTCGAGCCCCGCCTTGCGCACCGACTCGCGCGCGGCCTCGAGCATCGCTTCGGAAATGTCGAAGCCGAAGAAACGTGCATTGGGATAACGCCTAGCCGCGAGGATCAGGTTGCGCGCGGTACCGCAGCCGAGTTCCAGCACCGTGCCGCCGCGCGGCGGCGCCAGATCGGCAATCAACCGGTCTCGCCCAAGCAGATAATATTTGCGCGTCAGATCGTAGATATGCCGCTGCGTCCGGTAGATCGCGTCCATCGCCTCGGCATGGCTGCGCGGCTGCACCGCCCCCTCATTTGAGGACATAGAGGTGCACCCCGCCATAGATCGACGACCGATCGCGCGCGGTGAAGCCGAGCGACTCGTCTGCGCGATAGTCCCAGCGCGCCAGCAGTTCATCGGGGATGCGACCCGGCAGCAGGCTCGGCTCGGCAGCGGTGCGGAACAGCACGCGCGCGCCAGGCCGGGCAGTGCGGGTAATCTCGGTCCACAGCGTGGTGAGCTGCTGGTCGCTCATCCAGTCCTGCGCATCGAGCAGGATGTAGCGATCGAGGCTCGCATCTGCGCTCGCCTGCAACCGCTCGACGAAATTGGCATGCTCGAAGCTGACCCGATCGACCCGGGCGTGCACGGCGGCGTAATGCTGCGCCTGCAGATAGGGCGGCAGCGGCTGGTCGGGCCCCTTGCCATAGCCGCGTCCGAACGCCTGCCAGGCGAAATAATTGTCACGGATCGCGAAATCGCAGGCGAGCTTCTCGAGCCGCTTGCGCAGCACATCGGCCATCTTTTCATCGCCTGCTAGCGCATCGAACTGCGCGGGCGGGATGCCTAGGCCGAATAATGCAGGCGGCTGATCGGTGAGCCAGCGGATGAACTTCTTGTCGAACACCGGCGCCAGATGCTGCTCGAAGATCGCGCGCTGCTCTTCGAGCGACTTCGCGCCGAGCATGCGCTTGAGGTCGATCTTGTACAGCCTGGCGAGCAGGTGCGCGGTGCCGATAAACCCGCCGAGCAAGCCGCGCTTGTACAACCCGCTGCCGAACCCGCCGATCCGCCTGCGCCCGGCAAGATCGCGGCCCTCCCAATAGCGGCGGCTTGTTTCGTCGAGATGCGGGCGGATGAAGTGATTGTAGACGCGGATATTCTGCTTGCTGTCGGCTTCGGCGAAGAAGCGGTGGAAATGCGCATGATCGGGCAGATGCTTCGCCGCCGCGATCTTGAGCTTGCCCAAGGCGACATGCGCGGTGTTCAGGTCCACCGCGATGATCTGGGCGGGATCGGCCACCAGATAAGACAGGACGTTGCAGCCGCCCGAGGCGATCGTGATGATGCGGCTGTCGGGCTGGATCTGCAGCGCCTCCATGTCGACCACCGGATCTTCCCAGATCTGCGCATAGACCAGGCCCTTGAAGGCGAAGGCAAAGGCACGGTCGAGAAACCCCTGCTTGGTCGTCGTTCCCGATTGCGTGACGGCTTCGACGATCTTGGTGTTGCGCACTGGTCCGGCCATGCTGCCCATCTCCCTCGCTGCATGTTGCGTGGAACGGTCGTTCCAATCGCGCCGCTAGGACGGTTGCGTGACCCGTGCATGACGGAACCGCGTCAGCCGCTGTCACATTTGCGCGGGCCCCCGAATCAAAAGGCCCGCTGGCCTGGGGGGACCAGCGGGCCTGTGATGTGCCAGGTAAATGGAGGGGATCAGCCCGGCATCACCACGGTGTCGATCACGTGCACCACACCGTTGCTCTGCATGACATCGGTCTGGGTCACGATCGACTTGCCGCCCTTGGCATCGGTCAGGACGACATTCTGACCCTGCAGCGAGGCTGTGAGGGTTCCACCCTGCACGGTCTTGATCTGCGCCTTGCCACCGCCCTTCTTGATGAGCGCGACGACATCGGCAGCGGTCACCTTGCCGGCAACGACATGATAGGTGAGGATGCTGGTCAGCGTGGCCTTGTTCTCGGGCTTTACCAGCGTTTCCACGGTGCCGGCGGGCAACTTGGCAAAGGCAGCGTCGGTCGGTGCGAAAACGGTGAACGGTCCGGGCGAGGCAAGCGTCTCGACCAAGCCGGCAGCCTTGACCGCAGCGACCAGCGTCTTGAGGTTCGGCGCAGCGCTGGCGTTCTCGACGATGTTCTTGGCGGGGTACATTGCGGCGCCACCAACCATCGAATGGCCTTCACCGCTCTTGTGGTGGTTGGCGATGGCAGGGCCGGCGAGCGCAAGCGTCGCAGCGGCGGTGGCAGCAAGAAGGCTGGGGGCAAGAGTCTTGAGCATCTGTTTCTCCGTCATTTTTCCGTATCCTCATGGGGAAGTCTGGATACGGGGGCAGCTACGGAGCGGGTTCAGGGCCGGATGCGGCGGAGATTAACAAAAGTGGAATCGGGGCTGATCACCTGCGGTCTTTTGCTCCGTCAGCCCGCGCAGGCGGGCGTCCCGCTTTTCCAACGACGGCAGCGCAAAGCGGGATTCCCGCGTTCGCGGGAATGACGAATGGAGATGACTATCGATGAGCGCGATCAAATCCGCTGCAGGCGGCCCTGCGCCACGGTCGGCGCGCTCGGCTTGTCGGGATCGGGCAGCACCTTGGGTTCCATCGTCAGGATGAGATTGCTCAGCGGGTCGATGAATTTGCGATGCCCTTCGGGAATCTCGATCCGCGTGACCCCGCCGCGCATCAGACGACCCAGACGGCGCGGCTGGCCGTCCTTGGGGACGATCCACAATTCGGGCTCAGTATCGGTGACCGGCATGCCCTCGACCCGGACCAGCATCTGCGAGGTGCGGCTGTCATAGCGCGCGGTGAGCAGCAGCCCCTCGATCGGGCCGGTGAGCTGCGCCACCGCCATATCGGGATTGGCAGGCGGCGTCTGCTTGACCGCAGGACCGGGCAACACCAGGGCCAGCGCCAGAACGGCTGCGACAGCGGAGGCGGCAAAGGTCGCGATCTTCCAGCCATTGCCGCCCGCCTTGGCCGACAGCGGAGCCACCACCGGCGCGGGCCGTTCCGCCGCCTGCTCGGCATCGATCAGGCTGTCGATCCGCTCTATCAGCCCGGCAGGCGCAGGCGTCTCGGCGAAACCGTCGTACAGGGGGGCGAGCCGTGCGCGCCAGGCCTCGACCTCGGCGGCGAAAGCGGGGTCGGCGAGCATCAGGCGCAGGGCTTCCGCCCGCTCGGCGCCTTCGAGCAGGCCCAGAGCGAGTTCGGCGGCCATGGCAGACCGGTCAGGCATGGCATCACTGCTCACGCGACAGGCACTCCTTCAACTGCATCAATCCCCGGCGAATCCAGCTCTTCACGGTCCCCACCGGCTTGTCCATTGCCTCGGCGATCTCGGGATAGCTGAGGCCCTGATAAAATCCCGCCTTGATCGCGCTGGCGCGCGCGGGTTCCAGCTCGTCGAGACAGCGGTAGATCTGTGCCCGCTCGCTGTCCTGCGACAGTGCTGCCGAGGGATCGGCATCGTCGTCGACCAGTGTTTCGGCCAGATCGGCAGGCAGCGGGTCCTCATAACGCTGGCTTCTACGCCAGTCGATCGCGGCGTTCCGTGCGATGGCGCACAGCCAGGCGATCGCGCTCGCCTTGGCCGGATCGAACGACCCGGCACGCTGCCACACCTTCAGATACACGTTCTGCAATACGTCCTCCGCCGCGCCCCTGTCGATGCAGATACGGAGGCAAACGCCGTGCAGTTTCGCCGACGTCATCGCATAGACCGTGCGAAGCGCATCGCGGTCCTGCTTGGCCACCCGCAGCAGCGCGGCCTGCAGATCGGCGCGGCGTTCGAGGCTGGCGGGGGTCAACGGGCGCTCACGAGGCCAGGGCCCGCGAAAAGAGCGCCGGATCGACATTGCCGCCCGACAGGATGATCAAGGTGCGGTCGTCGACCTCGACCTTGCCGGCGAGCACCGCCGCAAGCGCGACCGCGCCGCCGGGTTCGAGCACCAGACGCAGCCGCTCGTGCGCATGGCGCATCGCGCGGAACACCTCTTCGTCGGAGACGCTCACCGCATCGGCCTTGCGTTCCTTGAGGATTTCGAAGGTCAGCGGCGAGACCACCGGGGTCTGCAGCGCATCGCACACCGTGTTCGGGGCATCTGCGGGCACGGGGACGATCTTGCCCTTGCGCAGCGATTGCCCCATATCGTCCCAGCCTTCGGGCTCGACGATCGTCATCTTCGCGCCGGGCATGGCCAGTGCGATCCCGGCAGAAAGACCGCCGCCGCCGCAGCAAGAGACGACGCGGTGCGGATTGATCCCCGCCTGCGCGATGATCTGCACCAGCGCCTCCAGCCCGGTGCTGCCCTGCCCTTCAATAATCCACGGATCGTCGAAGCTCGGCACCACCACCGCGCCGGTTTCGCTGGCGATGCGATTGGCTATCTCGACGCGGTCCTCGGCGCGGCGGTCATAGGTGATGACCTCGGCACCATAGCCGCGGGTGGATTCGATTTTCCGCTTTGGCGCATCGGCGGGCATCACGATCGTCGCACGGATACCGAGGCGCTTGGCCGCCCAGGCGACGCCCTGCGCATGGTTGCCGCTCGAAAAGGCGACGACACCGCGTGCGCGCTCGTCTTCGGTGAGATCGGACAGACGGTGCCATGCCCCGCGAATCTTGAACGCGCCGATCGGCTGCAGGCACTCGGCCTTGCACCACAAGGTCATGCCCTCATGCTTCAGGGGCATCAGCGGCGTCGGCGGCAGGATCGCGGAGATCTTCTTCGCGGCGCGCTCGATGCCTTCGCGGCTGGGTTTGCGGTCCGGGGAAAGGGGATCACTTGGTTCTGTCATGCAGAGCCTCTATATGCACCCGCTGACAGCAATTCCAGCAATAAGGGAAAACGGACTTTGGGCAAGATTCTGGTGATCGGTGCGGGCGGCGTGGGTTCGGTCGCGGTGCACAAGATGGCGATGAACACCGGCATTTTCAGCGAGATCACGCTGGCGAGCCGCCGGATCGCCAAATGCGATGCCATCGCCGAATCGGTGCTGAAGCGCACCGGCGTGAAGATCGCGACGGCCGAGGTCGATGCCGACGATGTTGAGGCGACCGCCGCACTGATCGAAAAGGTGAAGCCCGATCTGGTCTGCAATCTCGCCCTGCCCTATCAGGACCTCAGCATCATGGATGCGTGCCTGAAGACCGGCGTGCATTATATGGACACCGCCAATTACGAACCGCGCGACGAGGCGAAGTTCGAATATGGCTGGCAATGGGCCTATCACGACCGCTTCAAGGACGCAGGCCTGATGGCGCTGCTCGGATCGGGCTTCGATCCCGGCGTCACCAGCGTGTTCGCGAGCTATATCAAGAAGCATCTGCTCGACCGGATCGACACGCTCGATATTCTCGACTGCAATGGCGGCGACCATGGCCAGCATTTCGCGACCAATTTCAATCCGGAGATCAACATCCGCGAAGTGACCGCGCCCTCGCGCCACTGGGCGGATGGGCAATGGGTCGAAGGCCCCGCGCTCAGCCACAAGCAGGTTTTCGATTTCGAGGGCGTCGGCGAGAAGAACATGTACCTCATGTACCATGAGGAGCTGGAATCGCTCGCCAAGCACTATCCCGAGATCAAGCGTATCCGCTTCTGGATGACCTTTGGAGATGCCTATCTCAAGCATCTGGAAGTACTGCAGAATGTCGGCATGACCCGGATCGATCCGGTGATGTACGAAGGCCGCGAGATCATTCCGCTGCAGTTCCTGAAAGCCGTGCTGCCCGAACCCGCCTCGCTGGGCGAGACGACCAAGGGCAAGACCAATATCGGCGACATCGCCACCGGCGTGAAGGACGGCCAGGAAAAGACGGTCTATGTCTACAATATCTGCGACCACGAGGATGCCTATGCCGAGACCGGTAACCAGGCGGTGAGCTACACCACCGGCGTCCCCGCGATGATCGGCGCAGCGATGATCCTCACCGGCGCGTGGAAGGGCGAAGGCGTGTTCAACATGGAACAGTTCGATCCCGATCCGTTCATGGACATGCTCAACCAGCACGGCCTGCCCTGGCAGGTCAAGGAGCTGGACGCGCCGCTGGCGTTCTGATGCAACATAAAGCCCTCTCTCTTTCAGGGGAGAGGGTTGGGAGAGGGGCTACGGCCTCTCGAACGTCTGACAACCTGGAGAGCGTGTTCCCCTCTCCCCGGCCCTCTCCCCTCAAGGGGAGAGGGGGAGGCATTCAATGGAAACCAAGGCCGGTGATCCCGGTGCCTTTCGGCATTTCGACCTGAACCGCGTACCCTCGCCCGCCTTTGTCGTGGACGAGGCGGCGGTGCGGCGCAATCTGGCGGTGCTCGCCGATGTGCGCGACCGGGCGGGCATCAAGATGCTCGCCGCGCTCAAGGCGTTCTCCTTCTGGCAACTGGGCGATGTGGTCAGCGACTATCTCGACGGCACCTGCTCGTCCGGCCTGTGGGAGGCGAAGCTCGCTTCGCACCATTATCATGGCGAGATCGCGACCTATTGCGCGGGCTACAAGGCCGAGGACCTGCGCGAGATCCTCAAGCTCTCCGACCATGTCATCTTCAACAGCCCCGGCCAGATCGCGCGATTCGCCCCGCTGATCGAAGAAGCGCGCATTGCGGGCCAGAGCTTCGATATCGGCCTGCGCATCAACCCCGCGCTGCCGCTGGGCGAGACCGAGAAATACGACCCCAGCCAGCCGCATAGCCGCCTCGGCCATCCTATCGACCAATTGCGCCCCGAGCATCTCGAAGGCGTGTCCGGCATCCATTTCCACTCGCTGTGCGAGCAGGACCTGGTCCCGTTGCAGCAGATCTGGGCCAAGCTGGAACCCTTGCTCGAACCCTATTTCAACCAGTTGAAATGGCTGAATTTTGGCGGCGGGCATCACATCACCCGCGCCGATTACCAGCGCGACGAGCTGGTCGAGTTCCTGATCGCGGTCAAGGCACGCACGGGCTGCGACATCTATCTCGAACCCGGCGAGGCGGTTGCGCTAGATGCCGGCATCCTGGTGGGCGAGCTGCTTGATGTCTTCGACAACGGAATGAAGGTGGGAATCACCGACATTTCGGCGACCTGTCATATGCCCGACGTGATCGAGGCACCCTATCGCCCGGCGATGCTGAACGAACGGTCCGACGCACAGCCGATACGGCTCGGCGGCCCCTCATGCCTCGCCGGGGACATTATCGGCGACTATGGCCTGCCCGTCCCGCTCGAGCCGGGCCAGCGCTTCGCGTTCCTCGACCAGGCGCATTATTCGATGGTGAAAACCAATACTTTCAACGGCGTACCGCTGCCTTCGATCTGGCTGTGGAACAGCGATGACGACAGCCTGCGCGAGATTGCCTCGTTCGGTTACGAGACGTTCCGCGACCGGCTGGGTTAG
This sequence comes from Blastomonas ursincola, assembly GCF_013607875.1. Classification (GTDB taxonomy): domain Bacteria; phylum Pseudomonadota; class Alphaproteobacteria; order Sphingomonadales; family Sphingomonadaceae; genus Blastomonas; species Blastomonas ursincola. Next base: position 255,762 of record NZ_VDES01000003.1, on the reverse strand, counting down.
CAATTCGGTAGCAATTTTCCGCTTTACACCCGGGGCTGTGGACCCTATTTACGCGGTCCGCTGCCCCATGGGGACTTCCAATAACCGCAAGGCAGCCTTGTTGTTTGACTGTTTTTTGGGGGTCCCTTGAGTTGCACGAATATCTTGATGCGCTGGAGCTGATTCAGGCTCTGAACCCGGCACAGCCGGTTACGCTGAACCGTCCGCAAGCGGCCACCCGCGCGGCGCGTTTCTTTGTTGATCGCTTTCCTGGCAAGTCGCTCTACGCGGTCAAGGCGAATCCCTCGCCCGACCTGCTGCGCGTGCTGTGGAACGCGGGGATCACGCATTACGACGTCGCCTCGATCGCCGAAGTTCGGCTGGTCGCGGGGACGCTGCCGGATGCGACGCTGTGCTTCATGCACCCAGTCAAGACCCCCGAAGCGATCGCCGAAGCCTATCACATTCATGGCGTGCGCGTGTTCTCGCTCGACAGCCGTGAAGAGCTCGACAAGATCGTCGCCGCCACCGGCGCGCCCGACGATCTGACTTTGTGCGTGCGCCTGCGTGTATCGTCCGAGCATTCGGAACTGAGCCTCGCATCGAAGTTCGGCACCGAACTGATCGATGCGCGCGAACTGCTGATGGCGACCCGCCAGGCGGCGGACAGCCTGGGCATCTGCTTCCATGTCGGCAGCCAGGCGATGAGCCCGCATGCCTATGTGCAGGCGCTCGATCGCGTGCGCGCGGCGATCGTCGACGCATCGGTCACCGTGGACGTGATCGACGTCGGCGGCGGCTTTCCTTCCGCCTATCCGGGCATGCAGCCCCCGCCGCTGGAAGACTATTTCGCGATCATCGAGCGCACCTTCGAAAGCCTGCCGATCAGCTATTCGGCCGAACTGTGGTGCGAGCCGGGCCGCGCGCTCTGCGCCGAGTACAATTCGATCATCGTGCGCGTTGATCGTCGCCGCGGCGAGGAACTGTACATCAACGATGGCGCCTATGGCGCGCTGTTCGATGCCGCGCATATCGGCTGGCGCTTCCCGGTCCGCTATCTCGGCACCCAGCGCAGCAGCACGACCGAGGATTTCAGCTTTTTCGGCCCGACCTGCGACGATATCGATTACATGGCAGGTCCCTTCCCGCTGCCCGCGGACATCAAGGCCGGCGACTATATCGAGATCGGCATGATCGGCGCCTATGGTGCGGCGATGCGTACCGGCTTCAACGGCTTCGGCACGAGCGAGCATTATACCGTCGCCGACGAGCCGATGCAGTCCATGTACACCGGCGAGGCCCGCCCGCACTGGCGCGCCGACAATGTGGTCAGCATCAACCGCTGATCGCGCCGATCGGTTGCGATTGACAATCTAATAGCGCTGCCGCAGTTTCCTCCTCCGTAAAGCGGGGGAGGAACTGCTTCATGTCTGCCAATGTTCTGACGCCAGCCGCCGTGCTGGTGCTCTGGTCGCTCGTCATGCTCTTCTGGATGGCGGGCGCACGACTGCCCAATGCGAAGAAGCTGGGCGTCGATATTTCCAAGGCCGTCGGAGGGCGTGGCAGCGATCTCGATCCGATGCTCCCGCCGCAAGCCGCGTGGAAATCGCACAATTACGCGCATCTGATGGAGCAGCCGACCATCTTCTACGCCACCATCGCGATCGTGGCGATCGCCGGCGCAGGCACCGATGGCCTGAATGTCGCACTGGCCTGGGGCTATGTGCTGATCCGCATCGTGCATAGCATCTGGCAGGCCACCGTGAACAAGGTGCAAACGCGTTTCCTGCTGTTCCTAGCCTCCACCTTCTGCCTGATCGTGCTCGCGATCCGTGCACTGATCGCCACGCTTTGAGGGAGCCGCCACCATGATCCAGACAATTCTGCAACCCGTCGTCATCCTGCTCGCCTGGACCATGGTGATGTGGGCATGGATGTATGTCACCCGCATCCCGGCAATGCAGCAGGCGAAGATCGATGTCGCCAACCTGAAGGGCGGCACGGGCAAGGACCTCGATGCTGTCCTGCCGCAACCGATCCAGTGGAAAGCGCATAATTACAATCACCTGCTCGACGAACCGACAATCTTTTATGCAGTGTGCATCGTGCTGGCGATCATCGGCCATGGCGAAGGGATCAACGTCGCGGTCGCCTGGCTCTATGTCGCGCTTCGTATTGCACACAGCCTCGTCCAGGCGACGGTCAACCGCGTCGCCGTGCGCTTCCTGCTGTTCGCCTCGTCAAGCCTGTGCCTGATGGTGCTGATCTTCCACGCGGCGATTCCAATCTTCGACCTGCACCTACATGGCTGATCCGCGCCGCATCCGTGCGGCGATCGTCCAGGCCGCGCCTATTCCGCTCTCCGTGACGCAGGGCATTGCCGCCCTGCCCGCCCTGATTGAACCGGCGCTCGATCAGGGTGCGCAAATCATAGCCTTTGGCGAGACGTTCCTTGGCGGCTATCCGCTCTGGCTCGACGAAGCGCCGGGAGCGGCCTTGTGGGACCACCCGGGTACGCGCGCGCTGCATGCGGTGCTGCTTGAGGAAGCGATCCGCATCGGCGATCCGCGCCTCGCGCCGGTACAGGATCTGGTCGATCGCTCGGGCGCGCTGGTCAGCATCGGTGCGCACGAGCGCGTGCGATCGAGCCTCTACAACTGCCAATTGCTGCTGCGCCCCGGTCTGCAGCCGCTGCTCCACCGCAAGCTGGTGCCCACGCATGGCGAGCGGCTGATCTGGGCGCGCGGCGACGGGTCGACGCTCGGCACGCACGACGCGCCCTTCGGACCTGTGGGCAGCCTGATCTGCTGGGAGCACTGGATGCCGCTCGCACGCGCCGCGATGCACAACCAGGGCGAGGTGGTGCACATCGCCGCCTGGCCAACGGTGCGCGAGACTTACGCCATGGCCTCACGCCATTATGCCTTTGAAGGCCGGTGTTTCGTGCTGGCCGCCGGAACGATCCAGAGCCGCGACGATGTTCTGCTGGGCCTCGATCATTGCAACCTTGACACCACAGCCCGCAAGGCCGCGCGCGCACTGCTCGAGGCCATGCCCGAGGGGCAGTTGCAGTTCGGTGGCAGTGCGATCATCGCGCCCGATGCCATGGTGCTCGCTCAAGCCGGGTCTGGCCCCGAAACGCTGGTCGCCGATCTGGACCTTGCCAGCATCGGCCAGGGGCTGGCTGCGCTCGACACCGATGGCCATTATGCGCGCCCGGACGTGTTCGAGCTTCGCGTTGACACCCGCCCGCGCGATGGCGTCGTGTGGAGCGATCAGGGCTGACGGAGGAACAGGCTGGCCAGCTCGACATGCGTCGACCAGCGGAACTGACCCACCGGCCACAAGGTATCGAGCGCGAACCCGGCATCGCACAGGATGCGGGCATCGCGCGCGAAGGTTGCCGGGTTGCAGCTGACATAGCAGACCCGCCTGATCGACGATCCGGCGATGGCGCGCACCTGCTCCTCGGCCCCTGCGCGCGGTGGATCGAGCACCAAGCCTTCGAGCCGGTCGAGCATGTCGCGCTGCACCGGATTTCGGAACAGGTCGCGATGCTCGGTGAATACCGGCAGCTGGCGCGCATCGGCCGCGGCCTTGAGTGCCAGGATCGCATCGCGCGCGGCTTCAGCGGCATAGATGCGGCGGCCCGGCGCGATCAGGTGGAAAGCGAAGCTGCCCAGCCCCGCAAACAGGTCCGCTACCATCCGGCAACCGTCCAGCGCCTCGCGCGCGGCCGCGGCCAGTCCTGCCTCGCCATCGCGCGTGGCCTGCAGGAAGCTCGCCTGCGGAAACCGAACCGCAATGTCGCCAAAGCTGATCGTGGCGGGCACCGGCTCGTACTGCGTTTCGGGTCCGAAGCCCTGGTCGATCGACAGCCGCGCCAGCTTCTGCGCCTCGGCAAAGCCGGAGAGCAGCTCGTGCTGCGCCAGTGTCGTCGGCGCGAGACCCGAGATCAGCACATCGACGCCCTGGTCTATCTCGGTCAGCTCGACACTGCCGGAAAGCCTTGATTCCGGCCATTTCACGATCAGGCCGCGCACCGCCATCATGACGTCATGCAGCCGTGGCGTCACGATCTCGCAGGCACGGATATCGACCAGATCGTGGCTGCCCTGCCCGGCAAAGCCCAGCACCACCTGCCCGCCCTTGCGCACATAGCGCAATGAGGCTCGCCTGCGGCTGCGCGGTGGCGAGAGGTGCACCGGTCGAACGTCACGCGCGACAATGCCCTTGGCCGTCAGCGGCCCAGTGACGCGGTCGCGCACGAAATCGGCGAGCGCGGCATCGTCGACATGCTGCAGCTGACAGCCGCCGCACGACCCGAAGTGCGGGCATGGCGGCACCGCGTGATGCGGGCCTGGCATGATGCTGCCATTAGGCGCGATCGTGTCTCCCGGAGCGGCTCCGGCGACATGGCGGCCCGCGGCGGTGACGCCATCGCCGCGCGCCGCGAGGCGCACGATCAGATCATCGTTCAAGACAGGTCTCCAGCGCTCGCGGCAAGGCGTTGGCGAGCTGCAGCGCGCTGAACGCCGGTCCTGCGATTCGCGCGGCGCGGTCGTGCAGCCAGGCGGCCTCGGTCATGGCGTCGAACGGCTGAGCATGGCCCGCAAGCCGCGCCGCCATGCAGCCGGCAAGCACATCACCGGTGCCCGCGACCGACAGCCAGGAATAGCGGCGGTCGGCAATGACCGCGCGGCCATCGGGCGCGGCGATGACGGTATCCGCACCCTTGTAGAGCACGAACGTATCCAGCGTCCGGGCAAGCGCCTCGGCCCGAGCGACCTTATTGATCGCATCGGCACCGGTCTCGCCCGCGAGCACATCGAATTCGCCCTGGTGCGGGGTCAGCAGCACCGGCGCGCCCCGCCCCTTCAGGCTCGCGAAATAACCGGGCAGCAGATGCAAGGCATCGGCATCGACGATCAGAGGATGAGGGCACCCCAACGCGGTCTCGAGCAGCGCGCGCGCCTGATCGTCCCGCCCCAGGCCCGGGCCGACCACGACGGTGCCGATGCGCGAGTCTTGCAGCGCTTCGGCGACCGAGCCCGCGCCGTCTGTGCGCTGCCAGACAATATCGGCAGGAAGCTGTGGCGGCGGATCGCCCTCGCCGATCAGCTTCACATACCCGGCCCCTGCCCCCTGCGCTGCATGTGCCGCGAGCAGCGCCGCACCCGGCATCGCGCCAACCAACACCGCGACCAGCCCGCGGCGGTACTTGTGCGAACGCGCATCGGGCGCGACAATCGAGGGCCGGGCGATCCTGCGCACCCTGGCGGCTTCGGTATCGACTCCGATCTCGATCAGGCTCAGCGCGCCGCAATCGCTCGCGACGGGCTCGAGCAGATGGGCATATTTCCACGCGCCCAGCGCCAGCACATGGTCGAAGCGCAGCGGTTCGTTGAGCCAGACCGCGCGGTCGGCATCCGCGCCGCTGGGCAGATCAATGGCGAAGCTGCGCCGTGCCTGGCCGACCAGTTCGGCAAAACGATGCCAGACGGCACCGTCGAGCGGGCGTGTCAGACCGCTACCAAACAGGCAATCGACGACCTGCGTAGCGGGTTCGACCTCATCGAACCTTACAACCTCGCCACAAAAGCGCGCCCGCGCATTGCGCGCGGCGTCGGTGCGCGGTTCGGACAATGCGGCAACGGTGACCCGCACGCCCTTTGCACGCAAAAACTCTGCGATAACATAGCCATCGCCGCCATTGTTTCCAGGACCGCACAGCACCAGCGTCGGCGTCGTGCCGCCGATCCGCCAGATCATCTGGCCTGCCCCCTCGCCCGCGCGCCGCATCAGCGCATCAACCGAGACGCCGGTGTCAAAGATCGCCTGTTCGGCCGCCACCATCTCGGCGACCGTCAGCACGGCTGATCCGCGATCAGCCACCGCCAGCGCCAGGCTTGATCGTGGCGGGGATACGATAGCGGTCATCGCCGACCGAAAGCTGGATGCGACCGTCTGCCAGAGGGGTTACGACCGCCTGTTCTGCCCCATCGGCCGCGATAAGTCCGCGCCCGTCGGTGACGATCTCGAACCGCCGAAAGCCGCCATCGGGGTGCCGCAACACCAATTCGCGCCTGTCACCATTCTGCACGCGCTCGACATCGCATTTCTGAGCAAATTCGGTATCGCTGCCCAGCGCGCAGGCGACGCGGCTGTCGTCCGCCCCTGCCACCGGATCTGGTTGGGTTTCGCCGGAGCACCCCGCCAGCACCGCCAGGGCAGCGGAAACGACCAATGTCTCAGATATCCGCATAGACATGGCGTTCCGCCTTGGCTCCCGGATGCGTCACCGCGCCCTTGCTCGCGGGGCCGACATTCTGCGCATAGCGCCACAGCGCACCCGCCTGATAGTCGTTGGTGCGCGGCTGCCAGGTCTTGCGGCGCTCGGCCAGCACCGCCTCGTCGACATGCAGGTCGATCGTACCCGCTTCGGCATCGATCGCGATGATGTCGCCATCCTCGACCAGCGCGATCGGGCCGCAATCGGCGGCTTCGGGGCCGACATGGCCGATGCAGAAGCCGCGCGTCGCGCCAGAAAAGCGTCCGTCGGTGATCAGCGCGACGCTCTCGCCCATGCCCTGGCCATAGAGCGCCGCCGTGGTCGACAGCATCTCGCGCATGCCGGGGCCGCCCTTGGGGCCTTCATAGCGGATGACGATGACCGATCCTTCGCGAATCTGGCGTGCCTCGACCGCAGCGAAGCACTCTTCCTCGCAGTCGAACACCTGGGCGGGGCCAGTAAATTGCAACCGCGCCATGCCTGCCACCTTGACGATGGCGCCATCGGGCGCGAGCGAACCCTTGAGGCCGACGACGCCGCCGGTGGGGCTCAGCGGGGTCTTCACATCGTAGATGACCTTCTGGTCGGGGTTCCAGGTGACCTGGTCGATATTCTCGCCCAGCGTCTTGCCGGTGACCGTCATGCAGTCGCCGTGCAGCAGGCCGTTCTCGAGCAGCGTCTTCATCAGCATGTAGACGCCACCTGCCTCGTACATGTCACGCGCGACATAGCGGCCGCCAGGTTGCAGATCCGCGATATAGGGGGTGGTCTTGAAGATCTCGGCGACGTCGAACAGGTCGAATTCGATCCCCGCTTCGCTCGCCATGGCGGGAAGGTGAAGCCCGGCATTGGTCGACCCGCCGGTCGCGGCGACAACACGAGCAGCATTTTCAAAGGCTTCACGCGTACAGATGTCACGTGGCCTGAGGTTCCGCGCGAGCAGTTCCATGACCTGGCGTCCCGCCGCAACCGCGATTTCGGCGCGGCTTTCATAGGGCGCGGGCATCATGTTGCTGTTGGGCAGCGAAAGACCGATCGCCTCGCCGACGCACGCCATGGTGTTTGCGGTATATTGTCCGCCGCACGCGCCATGGCCGGGGCAGGCAACCTTTTCGAGCGCGATCAGGTCCTTGAGCGGACAATTGCCCGCCGCGTGCTGGCCGACCATCTCGAACACGTCTTTCACCGTGACGTCGCGGCCGTCATAATGGCCGGGCAGGATCGAGCCGCCATAGACGAAGATCGAAGGGACGTTGAGCCGCAGCATTGCCATCATCATGCCGGGCAGCGACTTGTCGCATCCGGCAAAGCCGACCAGCGCGTCGTAGCAATGGCCGCGCACCGACAGCTCGACCGAATCGGCGATGACCTCACGGCTGACGAGCGAGCTCTTCATACCCTGATGGCCCATGGCGATGCCATCGGTCACGGTGATGGTGTTGAAGCGGCGCGGCATGCCGCCTGCGGCATTCACCCCCTCGCGGCAGGCATCGGCCTGGGCATCAAGCGTGGTGTTGCACGGCGCACTGTCATTGCCGGCGCTGGCCACTGCAACGAAAGGCCTCGCAATCTCTTCCTCGGTCAGGCCCATCGCGTAATAATAGCTGCGGTGCGGCGCGCGCTCGGGCCCCACGGAGACGTGGCGGCTGGGGAGCTTCGACTTGTCGAAATTATGTGTCATGATCGGGCCTTTCTCTGGCCGCGCTCTTTCCAAAAAGCCGCGCGTTACGCAAGGCTATTGCGGCACGCGAGGACGACAGGTGCCAATATCTCCGCCATTCGGACCGCGCCTTGGGGGTGCGACACATGGTCCTGCCGCATCTCGACGCCCAGATAGGGCCTCCCCGGTTCTTCGGCATGGCGGTTCATCGTCGCGTTGAGCAATGTGCCCGCATAAGGCAGCTGGTCGCCGACATGAAGCCCTGCTTTGGCCAGCAGCGGAATGGCGATCCGCGCGGCGCGGTCGTCGCGATTGTACAATATCCCGATATCCCAGGGCCTTGCCTCGTTTGGGCGCGTCGCGAGCTGCGGCGTGAAACTGTGCAGCGAGAGGATGAAGGGATTGCGCATGTCCGCCAACGTCTCCGTCACGGCGTCATGATACGGCCGATAGTAGGCGGCAAGGCGCGCTTCGGGGTCTGCTCCGGCATTGCCCGGAACCGCGATGCCGTCGCTGGTCAGCGGAATGAGGCCAGGCGCATTCTCCTCGCGGTTGAAATCGATCACCAGCCTAGAGACGCGCGCCAGCACCGCGCCGCAACCGATGGTCTCGCACAGCACCCGCGTGACATCGGCAACGCCGATATCGATCGCGACATGCTGCATCATGACGTCCGGCGCGACGCCCAGGTCGATGCCATCGGGCACATGGTTGCTGGCATGGTCGGCGATGATGACGATATTCTCGCCAGCGGACCCTAGCCGAGGCGCAATGATTTCATAGGGTTGAAAGCCGTTCATCGCAGCATTCCTGACATCAGCCACCATGCTGGGTACTCGGCCGCCAACGCCTGTTCGGCGGTGGCACAGGCCGCTGGCGAATCGAACAGCGCAAAGCAGGTCGCGCCGCTGCCCGACATGCGCGACAGGGTGGCGCCGGAGGTCGAGCGCAGCCGTTCGAGCACATCCGCGATCTCGGGTACGAGCGCGCGCGCGGGGCCTTCCAGATCATTGCGACCACTTGAGATGACTGCCTCCAGGCAGGACGTATCGAGCGGGCCTCGATCGACCTGATCCCAGCCCCGGAACACCGGCGCAGTGCCGAGCGGAATGCCAGGATTGACCAGCAGGATCGGCATGCCCGAAAGGCCCGGCAGATCGTGCGGTTCCAGCGCTTCGCCCCTGCCCTCGACGCGCAGGCTCTGGCTGATGACACAGGCAGGGATATCGGAGCCGAGCGTCTCGCCGATCACGCACAGCGCGCGGTCGGTCAGGTTGCAGCCCCAGAGCCGATTGAGCAGGCGCAGCGCGGCGGCGGCATCGGCAGAGCCACCGCCTATTCCGGAAGCGACGGGGAGATTCTTGGTGAGGTGCAGATTGGCGCCAAGTTTTCCGCTAGAATGAACACCCACCCCCGCCAAGTTCCCGAGCGAAGTCGAGGGACGTTGCGCATACGTCCCTCGACTTCGCTCGGGACAAACGGAAATTTGCAGCGACCGAGCGGCGCGGAGCACCAGATTGTCATCGTCGCTATCGAGGCCATGCGCGAATGGCCCGCTGATCGTCAGAGACAGCCCACCATCCGCGCGAGCGTTCGCGCTCAGTTCATCCCCGCGATCGACAAAGGCGAACAGGCTCTCGAGATCATGATAGCCATCCTCGCGCCGCCGCCGGACGTGCAGCGCGAGGTTGACCTTGGCATAGGCGGTTTCGGTCAGCACCGGGGCTTCCGTTCCTCAAATCCTCCCCTGCAAGGGGAGGAATTTCGAAGGTCACATGTTCGGGTAGTTCGGGCCGCCGCCACCTTCGGGCACCACCCAGTTGATGTTCTGGCTCATTTCCTTGATGTCGCAGGTCTTGCAGTGGACGCAGTTCTGCGCGTTGATCTGGAAGCGCGGGTTGCCCTCTTCCTGCCCGACCACCTCGTACACGCCCGCAGGGCAGTAGCGCTGCGCCGGCTCGTCATAGAGCGGCAGGTTGACCTGGATCGGGATGCTGGGGTCCTTGAGCTGCAAGTGGACCGGCTGGTCTTCCTCATGATTGGTGTTCGACAGGAACACCGACGACAGCCGGTCGAAGGTGATCACACCATCGGGCTTGGGATAATCGATCGGCTTGTAGAGATCGGCCCGGCCCATATGCTTGTAATCGGGGTCGTGCTTCATCGTGATCGGCAGGCCGATACCCAGCTGACGCATCCACATGTCGATGCCGCCGAGAACGGTGCCGATGGTGCCGCCGAACTTGTCGACACAAGGTTCGACATTCTGGACCTTTTTCAGTTCCTCGGCGATCCAGCTGGCGTTGAGATTTTCCTGATAATCCGAGAGCTCATCCGACGTGCGATCGGCCTGGATCGCGCGGAACGCGGCTTCGGCAGCGAGCATGCCCGATTTCATCGCGGTATGGCTGCCCTTGATGCGCGGCACGTTGACGAAGCCAGCGCTGCACCCGATCAGCGCGCCGCCCGGGAAGGCGAGCTTGGGCACCGACTGCCAGCCGCCCTCGTTGATCGCGCGCGCGCCGTAGGACACGCGCTTGCCGCCTTCGAGGATCTTGCGGATTTCCGGGTGCGTCTTCCAGCGCTGGAATTCCTGGAAGGGCGATAGATGCGGGTTCTGATAAGACAGCGCGACCACGAAGCCCAATGCCACCTGGCCATTGGCCTGGTGATAGAGGAAACCGCCGCCCCAGGCGTCGTCGAGCGGCCAGCCCTGGGTATGGATCACGCGGCCCGGCACGTGCTTCTTGGGGTCGATGTCCCACAGTTCCTTGAGGCCGATGCCATAGACCTGCGGTTCGCAATTGGCCTCCAGATCGAACTGGCGCTTGAGGATCTTGGTGAGATGGCCGCGCGCGCCTTCGGCAAAGAAGGTGTAGCGGGCATGCAGTTCCAGACCCGGCGTATAGTCGGGCTTGTGCTCGCCATCCTTGCCGATGCCCATGTCGCCGGTAGCAACGCCCTTGATCGAGCCGTCCTCGTTGTACAGGATTTCCGCCGCAGCGAAGCCGGGGAAGATCTGGACTTCCAGCTCTTCGGCCTTTTCCGCCAGCCAGCGGCACAGATTGCCGAGACTGCCGGTATAGGTGCCCTTGTTGTGCATGAACGAGGGCGTCGCGATATGCGGGATCGCCATCTTCCTGGTCTTGGTCAGCACCCAGTGATGGTTCTCGGTCACCGGGGTGGCGGCCATCGGGCAATCCTGCTCGCGCCAGTCGGGAATCAGCTCGTCGAGCGCACGCGGATCGAACACCGCGCCGGACAGGATGTGCGCACCGACTTCCGAGCCTTTCTCGATGACGCACACCTCGATCTCGGCATTCGCTTCCGCTGCCAGTTGTTTGAGCCGGATCGCCGCAGCGAGGCCGGCAGGGCCCGCGCCGACAATCACGACGTCAAATGGCATGGATTCGCGTTCAGTCATCTCGTCTTCCCCGTTGCTCAGGATGGGGCCTGTGCCATAAGGCAATGGCATGCCCTCTCCCGTTCACTCCAATAGCGCCGCAGCGCGCAAGTCAACCCGCTTTGGGGCATCAACGTGCTGACACCGGTGAACGATCCCCTGCGCGAGGCACAAAGCCTGGTCGACTGGTGGCAGCTGGCCGGCGTGGACTGGGACTTTGCCGATACACCCAACGACTGGCTAGCCGATGATGCGCCGCCGGTGCGTACAGCGCCGGCGCAGCGCCCCGCGCCTCAGCAAGCGCCGGTGGCTGGCGCGCGTGCGCCCGGCGCACCCGTTGCCAAGGCGCCCGCAGAACTTGTCCTGCCCGAGACGCTCGATGCCTTTGCCGCGGCATGGCGCAGCGGGTCGCTCGCGGCAGACGGCGGCGACGGCCGCCATATTGTGCCAGCGGGACGGCAAGGTGCTAGGGTGATGGTCCTGACCGGCGCGCCAGAGCGTGACGACCAGGACACGGTGCTATCGGGCCGCTCGGGCCGGCTGCTCGACATGATCGCGCGCGCGTGCGGTTTTGCGCCGGAGGATGTCTACCGTGCCTCGCTGTTCCCGCGGGTCGTTCTCGACAACCAGGCGGCGCTGCCGCATCTTGGTACCTGGACTCGCATCGCCCGGCATCACATCGGGCTCGCAGCCCCGGAAATGCTGGTGGTTGCAGGCGAAGACACCGCCAGGGCGCTGCTCAGCCACGACCCATCGCAAAAGCCAACCGATTTGCATTTTCTTAACCATGGTGACCGAACTGTCAAAACGGTGGTCACGCGCAAGCTCAGCCTGATGTTTCATCGCATCGCGCAAGAGAAAGGCATGGCGTGGCAGCAATGGCAGAAGCTGCTCGTGGAGTAAGACCTTGCTGAAGAAAGCGCTGATCATCGCCGGGGGTGCGGCCCTGATCTCCTGCCAGCCAGCCATGGCCGAAGAATCATCCTATAGCTATTTTTCCAGTCGCGTCGCCAAGACGCAGGTGCCCGATCTGCTCTCCTCGTCGGAGCGCGACTATTATTCGCAGGTGTTCGGCGCGATCAGGGGGCAGAACTGGGCCAAGGCGAGCGAACTGCTCGACAGCCGCGAAAAGGGCGTGCTGCACGATATCGCGCGGGCCGAGCTGTTCCTTGCCGCCAATTCGCCGCGTGTCGAGATGGGACCGCTGCTCAGCCTGCTCAATGCCGCACCAGACCTCCCGCATGCCGAACGTCTGGCGTCGCTTGCCACCAAGCGCGGTGCGACGATCCTGCCCGACCGCCCCCAGATGGTGCGCATGGCGAATTTTGGCGGGCTGACCCGGCGGGGCAAGCCGCGCAGCGTTGCAGACGGCACGGTGCCACCCACGCTTGCCGCGACGATCCAGGAACGCATCGTCGCCGACGATCCCGCCGGTGCGGCAGCGGCGCTGGCCGATCAGGTCGATTTCCTCAGCCCTCAGGCGCGCACCGAACTGCAGCAGCGGGTCGCCTGGTCCTATTATCTCGAGAACCGCGATCAGGAAGCACTCGACATGGCGCGCGCCGCGACGCTGGGTTCGGGCGAGTGGCTGGGCGAGGCGCACTGGACCGCCGGGCTTGCAGCATGGCGCCTGGGCAACTGCGCCGCTGCGCTCCAGGGCTTCGAAGGCGCCGCCGCCAATGCCTGGAACGAGGAACAGCGCGCTGCCGGATATTACTGGGCCTCGCGCGCCGCGACGCGCTGCCGACGCCCCGATCTGGTCCAGGCCAATCTGCGTGCGGCCAGCCAATATGGCGAGACGCTCTATGGCGTGCTCGCGGCCGAGCAGCTGGGCCTTGCCGACAGCTCGGTTCGCGCGCCCGATTTCAGCACCAACGACTGGAAACTGCTCAAGGACCGACCCAATGTCCGCCGTGCCATCGCGCTGACGCAGATCGGCGAATCGACCTTGGCCGACCAGGTGTTGCGCCACGAAGCGCAGATTGCCGGCGACAGCGCGCACGATTGCCTGCTGCGTCTCGCGCGCGATCTTTCGATGCCGCAGACGCAGATGTGGCTCGCGCAGAACGGACCGCAGGGCAGCCGCCCGGACAGCTTCGCACGCTTCCCCTCGCCTCGCTGGGTGCCGGTGGAAGGCTGGCGCGTCGATCCGGCGCTGGTCTATGCACATACGCTGCAGGAATCGAACTTCCGCAGCGATGCGCGCAGCCCTGCCGATGCGCGCGGGCTTATGCAGGTTCGCCCCGGCACGGCGCAGGACATGGCGCGCGCGCGCGGCCAGTCGCTCGATGCCAGCGCGCTCTATCAGCCCGCCGTGAACCTCGAATATGGCCAACGCTATCTCGAATTCCTCAACACCCGGCCCGAGACCCAAGGGCTGCTGCCCAAGATCATCGCCGCTTATAATGCCGGTCCGCTGCCGGTCAGCCGTTGGAACGAGAAGGTACGGGATAATGGCGATCCGCTGCTGTTCATCGAATCGATCCCCTATTGGGAAACACGCGCCTATGTGGGCATCATCCTGCGCAACTACTGGATGTACGAAAAGCAGGCTGGCGTGAACTCGAAGAGTGCGACGGGCCTGGCCCAGGGCATGTGGCCACGCTTTCCGCATGCTGGCGGAATCGAGCTTGTCCGGTTGGATACGGTGCAGCACAACTGAGCGATGGCCATCGACGAATCGCGGGCGTTCAAGCCCATCAACATCGCGCTTCTGACCATTTCGGACACGCGCACCGCCGCCGACGACACATCGGGCGATATCCTGGCCGGGCTGATCACCGGCAAGGGCCACAAGCTGATCACGCGCGCGATCGAGAAGGACGATGTCGAGAGGCTGGTCGTCCGGCTCAACAACTGGATCGACGATCCCGAAATCGACGCAATCATCTCGACCGGCGGCACGGGCCTCACCGGACGCGACATTACCCCTGAGGCGCTCGACCGGGTGAAGGATAAGGACATTCCGGGCTTTGGCGAGCTGTTCCGCTGGCTCAGCTATCAGACCATCGGCACCAGCACCGTGCAATCGCGCGCCTGCGCGGTGCTCGCGCGCGGCACCTATATCTTCGCGCTGCCCGGATCGAACGGCGCCGTGAAGGATGGCTGGAACGGCATCCTCAACGAGCAACTCGACAGCCGCAACCGGCCCTGCAATTTCATCGAGCTGATGCCGAGGCTGCGCGAGAAATAGGCGTTTCGATCCATCGCAGCTGTCTTCACCCCCGCGCAAGCAGCGCTCCCGCTTGGTTTCTGCGAGATTCTAAGCGGGATTCCTGCGTTCGCGGGAATGACCAAAGCAGTGGCATTTGTTCCTGTATTGTTCTATTCTCGGCGCATGTCCGCCCACCTGCCCCCGATCAAAGGCCGAGGCGCACCGCTGAACCGCGAGTCGGCGCGCTTCAACCTGCCGGTGCGCGAGGCCGATGGCGACTGGCTCGACCAGCGCGCCGCGATCGACGATAGCCCTGCCCCGCTGCGCACCACGGTAACGATCGAACACCCGCGCTCGATCATCTCGCGCAACAGCTCCCCCGACCTGCCGTTCGACCAGTCGATCAACGCCTATCGCGGCTGCGAGCATGGCTGCATCTACTGCTATGCCCGGCCCACCCATGCCTGGCTCGACCTGTCGCCCGGGCTGGATTTCGAAAGCCGGTTGTTCGCCAAGCCCGACGCGGCCAAGCTGCTACGCGCGACGCTGCGCAAGCCCGGTTATGTGCCCAAGGTGATCGCGCTCGGCACCAATACCGACCCGTATCAACCGATCGAGGCGGATTATCGTATCACCCGGTCGATCCTCGAGGTCTGCCTCGAGGCGCGCCATCCCGTCTCGATCACCACCAAGTCTGACCGCGTGCTCAGCGATATCGACCTGCTTGCCGAGATGGCCAGGTACGATCTGGTCGCCATCGCGCTCTCGGTCACCACGCTCGACAGCGCGATGGCACGCACGCTCGAGCCGCGCGCGGCCACTCCGCGCAAGCGCCTCGCCGCGATCCGGGCGCTGAGCAAAGCGGGCGTGCCGACGCATATCAACGTATCGCCTGTCATCCCGGCGATCACCGATCACGAGATCGAGGCGCTGGTCGCCGCCGGGGCCGAGGCCGGCGCGCTCTCGGCCTCCTATATCCCGGTCCGATTACCACACGAGGTCGCGCCGCTGTTCCGCGCCTGGCTCGACGCGCATTTCCCCGATCGCGCGAGCAAGGTCATGGCGATCATCCAGCAGATGCGCGACGGTCGCGACAACGACCCCGATTTCGGCTCGCGCATGCGCGGCAAGGGCCCCTGGGCCGACCTGATCCGCACCCGCTTCCGCCTCGCGGTGAAACGCGCAGGACTGAACCAGCACAAATGGGTGCTGGACACCTCGCACTTCCGCGCCCCGGCAGACGGGACCCAGGGCGAGCTGTTCTAGCCTTTGTAGCCAAACGCCTCCTTTGCCAGCGCCACCAGCTCGGGATCGGCATCGGGCAGCGATTTGGGCACGCTGGCCTCGAGCCGCTCGGCAATATGCGTCAGCACCGCAATGCGCGCGGCCTTCTTGCTGTTGCCGTCGAACACCTTCCACGGTGCCCAGCGGGTGTCGGTCTGGCGGAACATGTCGTGCATCGCGTCGAGATAATCCGCGCGTTTTGCGCGATTACGGAAATCGTCGTGCGTCACCTTCCAGCGCTTCTCGGGGACGGACAGCCGGTCGGCGAGGCGCTTGTCCTGCGTTGCCTGCGTCACGTGCAGGAAGATCTTGATGATCGCGGTGCCGCCATCGACCTGCTGCGCCTCGAATTCGTTGATCTCGTCATAGCCGCGCTTCCATTCGCGCTCGCTCGCGAACTGCTCAACGCGCTCGACCAGCACGCGCCCGTACCAGGAGCGATCGAAGACCGATATCTCGCGGCTGCCCGGCAGCTTCTGCCAGAAGCGCCAGAGGAAATGCCGGTCCTTTTCATATGCCGTCGGCGCGCTGATCGGCCAGACCTGGAAGTAGCGCGGGTCCCATTCCGCCGTCATCCGCTTGATGATGCCGCCCTTTCCCGCCGCGTCCCAGCCCTCCATGACGATGATCGCGCGGTGGCCATGGACGATGTGCCGGGCATGCGCATGCGACAGCCGTTCCTGCAGGTCCTTCAAAGCGGCAACGTAGTCGCCATCAAAGCCGGCGCCCTTCTCATAGTCGGATAGCTTGATGGTCATGAGCCCGTTCCCCCCAGTCGCGCCTCGCGGGCGTTGTAATCGGCTTCTGCAGCCTGCCGGGCGGCAATCCGGTCAAACGCCGCGCGGATCGCCGGTTCGCGCGGCAGCAGCGTCTGCGCCTGGCGATAGCGCGTCATGGCCTCATCAAGCTCGCCGCGCTGCTCGGCGCACAGTGCGAGGTTGAAGACGACCGAACTCTGTCCCGGCGCCTCGGTATCGAGCGACTGCCAGATCGAGCAGGCCTGGCCGGGGTCCCGGAAGGTTGCCTTGAGCGCATCCTTGAACCGGTTCGACTGGTCCTTGTCGAGCCCCTTGCGGCCTTCCAGCACGCGGATGGCGTCGCTGCGGAACACCGGGGCGATGTCATCGCGCACCTCATCCGCGACCTGCTCCACCAGCATCGACACCGTATCGGGCAGGCTGCGATTGGCCTGGCGGTCAGGGCAGGTCACCACCTGGTCGCTCTTGAATATCTGGCGCTGATAGACGATCGCGCCATCGTCGATCCGCGCCATGCGCAGCGACGGGTTGAGCGAGACGATCCGACGATTGCAGCGGATCTTCACCTGCTCCTCGCGGATGCACTTGTCGTTACCGTCGCGCTCGACGCATTCCTTGCGATTTTCCTCGACCGGCTGGTTCTGCACCTGCGCGGTGGCGATACCGGAAAGCACCGCGTCGGCCGGCGCCGAGGATCGTTCGGCGACCACCTTGAAATAGGGCTGACCATAGACGATGACCTCGTTCAGCACGCCCTCCAGAGCGAACGACAGTTCCGCGCCATCGCGTCCGCCAAAGCGTTCGACCACCAGCGAGCCGACCTGCGCGGCGTCCCGGTCGCGCGCGGGATAGAGCGCGTCGACCGTCAGCGTCTCGGCATGACCGACGCCTGACCATGCCAGCCCGGCCATGACCATCGCCAGGCGCAGCTTGCGCGCCCGTGATCCAAACTTAGTCCCCATGCCTTTCGCCCCAGATTGCAGCGCCGCCATGGCAGCGCGATTCCGTTGAAATGTAACACAATCCTTGCCCAAGTCATGCGGCAAAGCTGTGCCAGAGGTCACTGCAAAGACGGGATCAGGCAGGCAAGCAGGGCACGCCATATTGCTGCATGATCCGGTCCGCGCTCATCATCACCGCCTCTTCGTGGACGGCCTGCGCTAGCAGAAGATGATCAAAGGGATCGCCATGCAGAACCGGCAATCGTTCCAGGGCGAACAAATGGGCGTTGGCCAGCTGCAACAGCTCGAAACCAAATTCTGTCAATCGGGGAAAGATATCGGCAGGTCCAACATGCAACTTGCCGACGCGATGCTTGATTGCAATCTCCCAAAGCGAAACCTGGCTCACCAGCACGCAATTGTCTGGAGCGGCGATGACGGCCCGCGACCGACGGGAAAGCCTGGAATCATCGTCCAGCCACCAGAGCATGATGTGGGTATCGATGATGAGCTTCATGCAGGGCTAGCGTCAGGCCGTTTTCGGCCCATTGCCGTAATCCCAGGCTTCAAAGCTGGCCAGAATGTCCTCCGGCCATTCGTTGAAATCGTCCGCCATATGGATCTTGCCGCGCAGCGCGCCCGGCTGCCGGGGCTTTTTCAGCGGCACGAAATCATCGGCGGGAGGAACGGCGGCATAGGGCATCGGCATTTCACGCGCTCCGGCTGGGGGCACAAATGCGGGATCATCGCCCGCTGCAATACCCTGCAGATACGCCTTGACCATGGCCGACAGCGACGTGCCCAGCTCGGCCGCACGAATGCGGGCGAGCCGGTGCGTTTCGTCATCAAGCGCGATGGTCACGTTTTTCATGACCACCGCAGTATCACAGTTTCACAGTTTTCACAATCAGCCCGGCTTCAGCTCTTCTGGGGCTCGACCACGCGGATGTTCAGTTCGCGCAGCTGCTTGAGGCTGACCGGCGACGGCGCGCCCATCATCAGGTCCTCGGCCTTCTGGTTCATCGGGAACAGCACGACCTCTCGGATGTTCGGCTCGTCGGCGAGCAGCATCACCATGCGGTCGACGCCGGGCGCCGATCCACCGTGCGGCGGCGCGCCATATTTGAACGCGTTGAGCATGCCCGAGAAGTTCTTCTCGACATCCTCCTTGCTGTACCCAGCAATTTCGAACGCCTTGTACATGATGTCAGGGCGATGGTTCCGGATCGCGCCCGAGGACAGCTCGACGCCGTTGCAGACGATGTCATACTGCCAGGCGAGGATGTCGAGCGGGTCCATCGTTTCCAGCGCTTCCATCTCGCCCTGCGGCATCGAGAAGGGGTTGTGGCTGAAATCGATCTTCTTGGCGTCCTCGTCATATTCGAACATCGGGAAGTCGACGATCCAGCAGAACTTGTACACGCCCTGCTCGATCAGTCCGAGCTGTTCGCCGACGCGGGTGCGCGCGGCGCCGGCCAGCTTGGCGGCCTGAAGTTCCTTGCCCGCGGCGAAGAAGACGCCATCATTCGGGCCGAGGCCGAGTTCGGCAATCAGCTTGGCCGTGCCTTCCTCACCATGGTTCTTGGCAATCGGGCCGCCGGGCACGCCATCCTTGATGTTGATATAGCCCAGGCCCGCATGCCCTTCGCTGCGCGCCCAGTCGTTCATGTCGTCGAAGAACTTGCGGCTCATCGCGCCGGCACCCGGAGCCGGGATCGCGCGGACCTTGCCGCCACTGCCGACAATCTTGTCGAACAGGCCGAAGCCCGATCCGACGAAATGATCGGTCACATCGCTGATCACCAGCGGGTTGCGCAGGTCGGGCTTGTCCGAGCCATATTTCAGCATGGATTCGCGATAGGGAATGCGCGGGAAGGTGCCAGCGGGTGTGACATGCTTGCCGCCCGAGAATTCCTCGAACACGCCCGCGAGCACGGGCTCGAGCGCCGCGAAAACATCGTCCTGGGTCACGAAGCTCATCTCGAGGTCGAGCTGATAGAATTCACCGGGGCTGCGGTCGGCGCGCGCATCCTCGTCGCGGAAGCACGGCGCGATCTGGAAATAGCGGTCGAAGCCCGCCACCATCAGCAGCTGCTTGAACATCTGCGGTGCCTGGGGCAGCGCATAGAACTTGCCGGGATGCACGCGGCTGGGGACCAGATAGTCACGCGCGCCTTCGGGCGAGGATGCGGTCAGGATCGGCGTCTGGAACTCGGTAAAGCCCTGTTCGACCATCCGGCGGCGCAGCGACGCGATCACTTGCGAACGAAGCATGATATTGCGGTGCAGCCGCTCGCGACGCAGATCGAGGAAGCGGTACCGCAGCCGGATATCCTCGGGATATTCCTGCTCGCCCGCGACCGGCATCGGCAGCTCTTCGGCGGCGGACTGGATCACGACCTCGGCAGCGCGGACCTCGATCTCGCCGGTCGGCAGGTTGGCGTTCACCGTCTCGGGCGAACGCGCGACGACGGTTCCGGTCACCGTAACGACGCTTTCGACGCGAAGCCGCTCGAGCGCGGTAAAGGCCGGGCTGTCGCTGTCGGTAACGATCTGGGTGAGTCCGTAATGGTCGCGCAGGTCGATGAACAGCAGGTTGCCATGGTCGCGCTTGCGATGGATCCAGCCCGACAGGCGGACCTGCTGGCCAACATCGGAAGCGCGAAGCGCGGTGCAGCTATGAGTGCGATATGCGTGCATGAGAACCATGGATCCTGATCGAAAATGGGCGATGATGAGCCTGCCCGATAGCAAGGCCAGCCGATAGCGCGGCTAACACCGTGCCGGTGCGCTTTTGTCAAGCTTTCAGCGCGATCGCGCCCCGAACCGGATCAGTCGATCAGCCCGAGATGCACCAATGGGTCGGAGCGGAACACCGCTATATCTGCCGAATCGGGCATCAGGCGGCGCTGCGCAACGCGGAAGCGGCGATAGTCGTCGCCATAATCGCGGGCCACGCGCACGGCATCGAGATCGTTGGTCTTGCCCCAGTGACGGGTGAAACGGATGCCCAGAGCATCGAGCTTCGCCACCACCGCGCGATAGCTGCGATGGCTGACGTCGCTGCGCGGGCCATCGAAATCGATCACGACGTTGCTGTCGAACCGCGCCGGGGCGAGCAGACCGGCAGCACGCTGCATGAAGCGCAGCGTGACAACCGTTCCTCCCCCACCGCTCAGAAACGCCTCGATCAGCGGATCGAAGGCGCGTTCCAGATCGGACCGCTGCATCGTCACCGAACCGTTGAACAGATTGGCGATCGGATTGTGCGGCTCGGTGGTGTGTCCCCAGGTGGCGACCGCTTCGGGATCATGAATGTCGCGCTGCACCGCATAGCCCGCACGCATCGCCAGCTGCAGGATGTCGGCACGGAGCAGATCGATGCCCGCCATCGCCTTGCCGATCAGGGTAAGCGCATCATAGCCCGCGCCGGTCAGCGGACGCGGGGGCGGCGGGATAGCGGGGTCGAAATCGCGCAGATAGAGCATGCGTAGCAGCGCATCCTTTTCGAACGGGGCGAACGGGTTGAGGATCACCTGCAGGAAATGCGGCTCCTCGTTCAGCCCGAACGCGCGGGAGAAGCCGCGAAAGTCGCCCTCGGCGAGGCGCGAGATATCCTCCCTCTCGATGCGCGCGCGCTTCTGGATGTTGCGCACCATGTATATGGGCACGCATTCGATCACCATCGCGGTGATGAAGCCCATCGCACCGACGGCGACCTGGCAGGCCGCAAAGACATCATCATCGCGAAAGATCGTGCTCCCGGTCGCCGCAACGAATTCCGGCGACATGACGGGCCTGTGCGGCTCCACCCAGAATATTCCGGAAGGCGTCACCACCTGCAACGCACGGATATGATCCTGAATGCCCCCTGCATCCAGAACGCTGCCATGCGTGCCCGTGGCGCAGGCTCCTGCCCAGGTCTGGCCATTGCTCGCACCACCGGTCCGCAGGCTGAGACCCAGTTCCTCGGCGCAGTCATTGACCTCGTCGACGGTGGCCCCCGCCTGCACCAGCATCAATCGTGACGGATCGGTCCCCCGAACGACATCCTGCGCGGTGAGGCCGAAGCAACGGTTGATCCGCCGCGTCTCGACAAGCCAGCCTCCCTGCACGATCGCGATCGGCGATGGCGACCAGCCCGCACCCAGCGGGCGCAGCCTCGCCCCGCTTCGGCTGGCATCCTGCAACAAGGCCAGCACGTCAGTGGCCACTTCGTGCAGGACGTTGCGCCCGCCCTCCCGTTCGCTGTTCAGCAGCTCGATCAGATCGCCGAGCTCTGCCGATTCCGTGCCATGATAATTGACCCAGTGACGCGGGCCATGGCGCAAGGGACGAGGCATCAGGTTCCACCGACCGGGCTGTTGCCCGAATGCAGGCGGTAATCGATGTTCACCCGACGCACGAAACCCAGCGTGATCAGCGACAGCAGAATCTGCCCCATGCTCATCGAAAAGCGCATATCGTTGATCCCGTGCCCGACCGGATCGGAGATACAGGCGCTTCGCCCGGCCCGCGTTGCAAAGCCCCAGGCCAATATTGTCAGCACCTCGCGATCGCCACCTACGGGCCGAGAGTTTTCCAGCACGAGAAACGCGTCACCGCCCTGAGCCAGCAACTGGCCCAACAATGCCAATGCCAGAACAACGATGATCAGCTGATACACCCACATGCTTGCCCCCGGCATCCGCGAATACGGTGCGTTACATAGACGGAGAGCCCATGATTCTCAAAGATACCAATTTGTTATTCTCATCCAATACGGATTGATTGTGGACTTGCGCGATGGTTTGCGGCGGCAGGCGCAGGCTGTATAGGTTGCCCATGAAAATCCATCCGCTGATTACCGACACCGATTCCCTCGCGCAGCTGTGCGATCGCCTCGCCCAATCCGATTTCGTCGCGGTCGACACCGAATTCATGCGCGAAAACACCTATTGGCCGGAACTGTGCCTGGTACAGATCGGCAATCTGGAAGAGGCAGCGGCAATCGATCCCAAGGCGCCCGGGATCGACCTTGGCCCCCTTCTCGACCTGCTCACCGAAAATCACGATGTGCTGAAGGTGTTTCATGCAGGGCCGCAGGATATCGAGATCATCTTCAACCTCACCGGGAAGACGCCGTCCCCGCTGTTCGACACGCAGATCGCGGCCATGGCGCTGGGTCAGGCCGAGCAGATTGGCTATGCCAATTTGGTAGAAAGCTGGCTGGGGCTGACCGTCGACAAGGGTGCGCGCTTTACCGACTGGTCGCGCCGCCCGCTCGAGGCGCGGCAGATCGACTATGCGATCGGCGATGTCACGCATCTGGCGAAGATCTTCCCCAAAATGCTCGACAAGCTCCGCCGTACCGGACGCGGCGCGTGGCTCGATATCGAGATGGAGAAGCTGGGCGACCCGCGCCAGTACAAGCCCGATCCCGACACCCTGTGGCAGCGCATCCGCCCGCCGGGCCGCAGCGCGCAGATTCTGGGCCGCATGCGCGCGCTCGCCTGGTGGCGCGAGACCGAAGCGCAGGACAAGAACCTGCCGCGCGGCCGCATCATGAAGGACGAGACGCTCGCCGATATCGCCGCGCATCCGCCCTCGACCCAGGCCGAACTCGGCAAGGTCCGCGGGCTGTCCGGCGCCTGGCGCGAGAATGACATTGGCGCGCGAATGATGGACGCGCTGTTCGCGGCGCGCCCGCTGACCGCTGCCGAGATGCCGCCGAAGAGCCCGCGTGGCCCCGCGCTGGGAAAGGAAGGCGCGCTCGTCGCTGACCTGCTCAAGCTGCTGCTCAAAATCCGCTCGCGCGAGATCGACGTGGCCGCTCGGCTGCTGGCGCGCAGCGACGATCTGGAGGCCCTGGCGGCAGGCGTGCGCAAGGGACTGCCGATCCTGGAAGGCTGGCGGTTCGAGCAGTTCGGGCGCGATGCGCTGGCGCTGGTCGAAGGGCGCATGGCCTTCGCGATCGCGGATGGCCGGATCAAGATGACCCGCACCGAACTCGCCGTCGAGCCCGAAGAGGTGGTGGTGACCGCCGCGCTCGCGGAGCAGCCATGACCTCGTACCTTCCCACGCTCAAGCAGCTGCAATATCTCGTTGCGCTCGAGGAGCATGGGCATTTCGGCAAGGCAGCAGACGCCTGTTTCGTGACGCAGTCGACGCTGTCGGCGGGCCTACGCGAGCTGGAGACTCTGCTCGGCGTGGTGCTGGTCGAACGCACGCGGCGCGTGGTGCGCTTCACCCCGCTCGGCAACAAGGTGGTCGCCAAGGCACACCGCATCCTGCGCGAGGCCGAGGAGCTTGCCGATCTCGTCCGCTCTTCGGGCAAGCCGCTGTCGGGCGACCTCAGGATGAGCGTGATCCCCACCATCGCGCCGTTCCTGCTGCCACGGCTGCTGCCGGGTCTGCGCCGCGAGCAGCCCGAGCTCAAGCTGTTCCTGCGCGAGGAGGTCAGCGGCGCAGCGGTCGAATCGCTGCACCACGGCCAGGTCGATTGCGTGCTGCTGGCGCTGCCCTTTCCGGCGGGCGATGTTGAGCATGAAATCCTGTTCAGCGATGCTCTTTATGTCGCCTTTCCCAAGGACGATCCGCGCGACCCGCCGGAAAAGGTCGCGCCCGAACTGATCGACGAATCGCGGCTGCTGCTGCTCGAGGACGGCCATTGCCTCAAGGACCATGCGCTCGCCGCCTGCAACCGGCCCGAATTGCGCGCGAGCGCGATGATGTTCGGCACCTCGCTGCACACGCTGGTGCAGATGGTCGACAACCGGCTGGGCCTGACCCTGCTGCCGCAGATCGCGATCGATGCGGGCATATTGAACAACACCGATGTTGTTGCGCGCCCGCTGCTCGCAGACCATGCCTCGCGCGACATCGCGATCATCTGGCGCCGCAACAGCCCCCGCGCCGAGGAATTCCGCATGCTCGCTGACATCCTGCGGCGCGGCCATGCCGAGGGGAAATGCGCGGGTTGAAACGCGTTTCTCCCCTCCCGCTTGCGCGAGCGGAGAAAGCGGTCAATCCATGTGCTTGATACCGACGCGCAGATAGTCCCAGCCGGTGATCAGCGTCAGGATCGCTGCGGTCCATAGCGCGGCCAGGCCCAGTTGCTGCATCCATGGCTGGTCGGGAAAGCCGCCCGAGAAGATCAGCGTGCCGAGCGCGAGCAGCTGCAGCGTCGTCTTCCACTTGGCGAGTTGCGACACCGGCACCGAAACCTGCAATCCGGCGAGAAATTCGCGCAGGCCCGAAACGGTGATCTCGCGCAGCAGGATGATCAGCGCGGCGATGACGTGCAGACCGTGGATATTGCCATTGGCGCACAGAATCAGGATCACCGCCGCGACCATGATCTTGTCTGCAATCGGATCGAGGAAGATACCGAGCCTGGAGACCGCGCCCTGTGCACGTGCCAGATAGCCGTCGAAATAGTCGGTAATGCCCATCAGGCAATAGACGACAAAGCCCATGAGATAGCCGGTCGCCCATTCGGGCCACCATAGCAGGGCGGCCAGCAAGGGCACGGTGACGATCCGCGAGAGCGTGAGGATGTTGGGCACGGTGAGCATAGGCTGTGCGCCTCATAACCGGATTATCCGACAATGGAAATGGCTTGACCGTCTGCCCCATGAACCCGATACGGCGGCCAAGGCTTTTCGTATCGCCGCTCGCCCGCACCGGGCGGGCCGGATGGCGGAGGGCCTTGCGGGCAAACCACCGAGGAACACTCAGCATGGCTTCAGCTGGCGCGCTTTTGAACAAGAGGCGCTTTCTCCCCCTGTTCGTGACCCAGCTGCTCGGCGCGTTCAACGACAATCTCTACAAGAACGCCATGGTTCTGTTTGTCGTGTACAGCGTGTACAACGACGAGACGGCGGAAACCTGGTTTAGCGCGATTGCGACCGCGATCTTCATCCTGCCGTTCTTCCTGCTGTCCGCGCTGGCCGGACAGCTTGCCGATACACGCGACAAGGCGGTGATCATCCGCATCGTCAAGTTCTGCGAGATCATCATCATGCTGGTCGGCGGAACCGGGCTATACATGGCCTGGGCGGGCACCGCGGTGCACACGGTCGCCATACCGCTGATGATGCTGGCGCTGTTCGCCATGGGCGTGCATTCGACCTTTTTCGGGCCGATCAAATACGCTATTCTGCCGCAGCACCTGAACGATGAAGAGGTGCTCGGCGGCACCGGGCTGGTCGAGGCGGGGACCTATATCGCGATCCTGCTCGGCACCATCCTGGCGGGCTGGATTCCGGTCGAGGTCGCAGGCATCGCGGTCGTGCTGACCGCGATCATCGGCTATTTCACCGGACGCCAGGTGCCGCCCGCCCCGCCGATGACCGAAGCGACCAAGCTCGATTTCAACTTCATCCGCGCTTCGATCGCGCTGATCAAGGCGACCACCCGGGTGCGTCGCGTATTCCTGGCAATCATCGCGATCAGCTTCTTCTGGACGATCGGCGCGGTGCTGTTCATCCAGTTCCCGCCGCTCGCCAAGAACGTGCTGACCGCAAGCAAGGAGGTCGCGAGCCTGTTTCTCGTGGTATTCTCGATCGGCGTCGCGATCGGATCGGTCGCGATCAACGCGCTGCTCAAGGGCACCGTGTCGGCACGTTATTCGCCGGTATCGGTGATCGTCATGGGTCTGTTCGTCGTCGCGTTCTTCTTCGTCTGCCGTCAATGGGTGCCCGACGAGCCCGGATCGCTGTTCAGCGTGGGCGAGTTCGTCACCCATCCGATGGCGATCCCCTTGCTGCTCTCGCTTCTCGGCATTGCGGTCGCCGGCGGCATGTTCGTGGTGCCGCTCTATGCGTTTCTTACAACCACCGTGCACAAGAGCGAGGCGGCGCGCACGATTGCGGCGAACAATATCGTCAATTCGGGCGCGATGGTGATCGGCTCGCTGATCGCGATCGGCCTCAGCGTCGCCGGGCTCGACGTGATCTACCAGCTGCTGCTGAGTGCCGCGATGTGCGTGATTGCGGCCTGGCTCGGCCAGTTGCTCCACACGGCCAGTCTCGAGCCGCACGGCGAGCACGAGATGGACGTCTGAGCCGGGGTCAGTCGACGACCCTTACCAGTTTGCGCTCGAGCGGGGCGAGTACGCCGGACAGTTCGTGTCCGCGCTTGAGCACCGCACCGCCTTCTCCCACCAGCGCCCATTGGCCCTGCTTGCGGCGCAGCGCAGGACGCTTCTCGATGCGATATTCGGGCCGCTCGGTCGCCCGGCGGAAGGCAGAGAACACCGCCGCATCGCGGCCCAGGTCCATCGCATAATCGCGCCACAAGCCGGCTGCGACCATACGGCCATACAGGTCGAGAATGCGGCCAAGCTCCTCTCGGTCGAAACCGACCTGGCCCGGGGCTCCCGGCACCGGAAAGAGCGAAACGTTGCCGCCGATGCTCAAGCAGCGGTCCCGCTGTCACGATCAGGCTCGGCAGGCAGCGCGGCGCGACGAGCCTCGTCGCGCTCGTCGATCAGCTGCGCGATCCTCTCCTGCATCTGGCGGATCTCGCACTGCAGCAGCTCGAGCTTCTGCGTATTGGGATCGAACGTCTGGCTGCACGGCGTGCCATATTGCACGAACCCGCGCTGCTTTTCGGCAGCGTCGACCGGCGTCGGCCGCGCTGGAATGCCGACCATCACCGATCCCGGAGCGACATCCTTGGTCACCACCGCATTGGCGCCGATGCGGGCGCCCTTGCCGACGGTCACCGGGCCCAGGATCGCCGCGCCCAGGCTGACGATGACATCGTCCTCGATCGTGGGGTGACGCTTGCCGCCTACGCCATCGGTGGGGTTGCGCCCGCCCAGCGTCGCGCCCTGATAAATTGTGACATTGTCGCCAATGACGGCGGTCTCACCGATGACGACGAAGCCATGATCGACAAAGAAGAACTTGCCGATCTGCGCGCCCGGATGGATGTCGATCGCCGTCAGGAAGCGCGAGATATGGTTGACCAACCGGGCGAGGAAATACAGCTCTCCGGTAAACAGCCAGTGCGCCACGCGGTGCAGACCTAGCGCAAGCACACCCGGATAAAGCAGGATTTCCCAGCGGGAGCGCGGAGCAGGGTCGCGCACGCGGATCGAGTCCAGATATTCGCTCAGTGCGCCGAACATGCGCCATCCCTTTGCAGCTGCGTTTGCCGCTAGATAAACCCTGGTCTGGCGTTTTACCAGTAGGGCCGCTCAGATTGCGGTTGCCCGCAGCCCGAGAAACTGCGCCAAACGCCGATGGCGGCGCTCGACCACCTCGCCCATCAGGGCCTTGTCGCGCGGTTCCAGCACCAGTTCGAGCGCATCGCCGCTGCGCTGCAATCGCGATCGACGCAAGACATCGTGCGTGCCCGCCGCGAGCCTTTGCGCCAGGCGCATCGCCAGTCCCCAACCGATCGCCCGGTTGAGCATGGCATCCGATGCGACATGGCGTTCGAGCGGGAACGGACGCGGCCCACCGCCGAAATTGGTATAGAGCGCCTGCCCGATCATCGACCGCCCGATGACATCGATGCCGACCCAGTTGCCGTGCAGCGCGATCTCCAGCCCGCGTTCGGCGCGAAAATCAGGGCTCGCCTGCCAGGCGACATCGGACAGGTGGCACGCCGCCATCAGCCAGCGTTGCCATTCGGGCGGGTCGTCGCCGAACACCGGCGATATCCAGTCGAAGAGCGGGCGCGCATCCTCACCGAAGCGCGACTGCAGCTGGCCGAAACGTTCGGTGGCGACGAGCAGCGGATCGCGCTGGCGTACCTCCGGGTCCATCCGGGCGTAGAGCAGGCCCTCGCGCAGGCCGAAGGACGACAGCACGAAGGCGCTTGGCTTCACCAGGTCTCGCATCATCCGGAGCAGCGCGATCGCATCGGGCAGCGTCTCGATGCGCGACGGTGCGAGCCCGGTCGCCTGGCGCAGCGCATCCCGCTCCATGCTGCGATAGCCCGCCAGCACCTTTTCGGGCCGTGCGACATCGATCCGGTACTGGTGCAGAACCTTGAGCGGATAGGCCGTCAGGTGCATGTCGAGCCGCCCGAAAGCGCGCCAGGAGCCGCCGACGAGATAGAAGGGCTTGCCCGGATGCGTGGCGAGCCATGGATAGGCCGCCACCATCTTCTTGAACGTACGCGACAGCGCCGCCGAATCGCCGCGCCGGATGGCGGCCGCGCGCAGCACGCCGAGCGGCAGGGTGGCGGTATCGAGCACCTCGCCGCCGGCGACGCGCGCAAGATCGAGGCTGCCACCGCCCAGGTCTCCGACAATGCCGTCGGCATCGGGAATAGCCGAAATCACGCCCAAGCCCGCCGTGCGCGCCTCGTCATCGCCCGACAGGATCGTGATATCCAGACCCAGCGCCTCGACCTTGCGGGTGAATTCCTCGCCATTGCCGGCATCGCGCACCGCCGCGGTCGCCACGCACACGGTCTCGTCGACATCCATTTCGCGCGCGACGATCCGAAAACGTTCGAGCGCCTGGATGGCGCGCGCCATCGATGGCTCGTCGATCATGCCGGTTTCGGCAAGCGAGCGCCCTAGCCCGGCCATGACCTTCTCGTTGAAGATCAGCGCCGGATTGCGCCGCGGTCCGGAGAACACCACCAGGCGCACCGAGTTGGAGCCGATATCGATGATCGCGGTACGATAGAGGTGAACCGGCTGGTTCTGCTTGCGAATGAAGAAATTCACGGGGACGTCCGGCTCAATCGATCTTCGCGGCGCGCCGATGCAGGCTGAGCTTGGGCACGTCCTCGCTATGCTTGAGCGCCTTGCCACGGCCCGAAAGCGACGGATTTGTCATGAAATAGCGGTGCAGATTGAATGGCTTGTCCTCGGTTTTTATCCGATGATAGCAACCATCGGCATCCAGTTCCCAGCTCTGTTCGTTGTCGAGCAGATTGGCAACCATGACCTGTTCAAGCACCTGATCGTGCACCGTGGGGTTCTCGATCGGCAGCATGTACTCGACGCGCCGATCGAAATTGCGCGGCATCCAGTCGGCCGAACTGATGAAGACCTTCGCCTTGTCATTGGGCAGCGCATCGCCATTGCCGAAGGCCCAGATGCGGCTGTGCTCGAGAAACCGCCCGACGACCGACTTCACCCGGATATTGTCCGACAGACCGGGCACGCCGGGGCGCAGGCAGCAGATGCCGCGGATGATCAGCTCGATCTGAACCCCGGCGCTGCTCGCCGCATAGAGCTTCTCGATCATGGCGGGGTCGACCAGCGAGTTCATCTTGGCCCAGATCGCTCCGATCCGCCCGGCCCGCGCCTCTTCCATCTCGTGATCGATCAGCGCGATCAGATCCTTGCGCAGATCGCGCGGCGACATGGAGAGCAGTTCGAGTTGCTCAGGCTCGACATAGCCGGTGATGTAATTGAACAGCTGCGCGGCATCGCGTCCGGCGCGCGGATCGGCGGTGAAGAAGCTCAGATCGGTATAAATGCGCGCGGTGATCGGGTGGTAGTTGCCGGTGCCAAAATGGCAATAGGTGCGGAATCCCTCGGGCTCGCGCCGCACCACCATCGAGATCTTGGCGTGGGTCTTCCACTCGATAAAGCCATAGACGACCTGCACTCCGGCGCGTTCGAGCGCGCTGGCCCAGAGCAGATTCTGTTCTTCGTCGAACCGGGCCTTGAGTTCGACCACGGCCGTGACCGACTTGCCCGCCTCCGCCGCAGCGATCAGCGCGTTGATCACCGCCGACTGCTTGCCGGCGCGATACAGCGTCTGCTTGATCGCCACCACATCGGGGTCCGCCGCGGCCTGCTTGAGGAAGGCGATGACGACCTCGAAGCTTTCATAAGGGTGGTGGACGACGATGTCCTTGCTTCGGATAGCTGCGAAACAATCGCCGTTATGCTCTCGAATTCGTTCAGGAAAACGCGGCGTATAGGCTGGGAATTTCAGGTCGGGGCGATCCTCGTCGACCAGCGCGGCAAGATCGCCGATACCCAGAAAGCCGTCATCCGACGACTTGGTCCCGCCCTCGTGCAGCAGATTGTCGTCGAGCAGCTGCGCCAGCCCCTTGTCCATCAGCCGCGAAGTCTCCAGGCGGATCACCTGCCCCCGCCGCCGGCGTTTCAGCGCCGTGCGGAAATAGAGCACCAGGTCTTCGGCCTCTTCCTCGACCTCGATATCGCTGTCACGGATGATGCGGAACAGCCCCGATCCGCGCACATCATAGCCGGGAAACAGCTTGTCGGCGAACGCCACGACGATCTTCTCGAGCGCCAGATACAGGCCCCGCCCCCCGGCAATGCGCAGGAAACGCGGCATGGTGGCCGGCAGCATCACCAGTTCGCGCACCGTCTTGCCATCCGACCGGCGCTTGAGATCGAAGATCAGGCTCAGCCCCTTGTTGGGGATGAACGGAAAGGGATGCGCCGGATCGAGCGCCTGCGGGGTGAGCACCGGGAAGATCTGCGTCACGAAATGCTCGCGCAGCCAGGCGCGGTCGGTTTCGCCCAGATCCTCGACATTGGCTTCGACCACGCCGGTATCGGCAAGCAGCGTCCGCAATTCGCTCCACACGCGCTGCTGCTCGGCATTCAGCCGGTCGACGGCCCGTTCGATCGCGGCAAGCTGCTGCACCGGCGTGCGCCCGTCGGCCGAGCGCTCCTCGACATGCTGCGCGACCTGACCGACCAGCCCGGCGACGCGGACCATGAAGAACTCGTCGAGATTGTTGCCCGAGATCGACAGGAAACGCAGCCGTTCGAGCAAGGGATGGCGCGGATTGCACGCCTCTTCGAGCACGCGATCGTTGAACGCCAGCCAGCTCAGCTCTCGGTTGAAATAGCGGCGTTGCGATTCGATAGAACCCGCCGGTTTCGCTTCGATCTCAGTCGGTTGGGCTGCCATCGGTTCCTGCCAGTTTCACCAGTGCCTCGCGCACCAGTCTTTGGCCGATCGGGCGCTGCATTGCCAGCGCCATCTCGTCGATCGTGCGCGCCAGGTCGCGAATGGCGGGATAGGATCGCTCGGTGCGCAACGCGGCATAATGCGCCAGGCCATCGGGCAAGGCGAGCCCGGCCCGTGCGAGCAGCTTCTGCAACAGCAGCTGCGTCATCTCCTCGTCGGGCGGCGGAATCTCGATCAGCAACGATGCCCCGAGGCGCGACAGCAGATCGGGCAGCTTAATGCCCCATTCGCCCGGCGGCGTGCTCGCGGCAAACAGCACCGGCAGCCCCTGAGTCTGCGCCCGGTTCCAGGCATGGAACAGTGCCTCGTCGCTCTCGCCATCGGCATTGTCGATAAAGTCACCGCCAGAGCCTGCGGCAAAGGCCCTGCCGATCACGGTCTTGCCCGATCCCGTCGGGCCGATCAGTACCGCCGCGCCAAAGGGCAGCCGGGTCCAGTCGAACAGCCGGTCGATCGCCGCACGGTTCGCGGCAGTGACCAGGAATTCGCTGTCACCGTCCGGTCCGGCTGCCGCAAAGGGCAGAGCGAACTGGCGAGTCATGTCATCCGCCGCCGGGCGCCGGGGCCGCGCGCGATATGCGCAGCACCCCTGCCCCTTGCTGGACGCGGAAACCGCGCGCCTCGAGCGCACCCCGCAGCGCATCGATATCGATCTGCGCATTGACCTGCATCACCGACGTGCCGCCCAGGGCAAGGCTGGCGGTGCTGGCGGAATTGACGCCCGGAATGCTGCGCACGAGCCGTTCGCCCGCCTGCACGGCCGCCACATCGGGGGTGTCGAACTGGATCGAGATGATCTGCGTGCCCGTGGTCAGACCGCCCGATTCGACGGGCATATCCTCGGCCAGGCTGTCGTCGAGCATCTCCTCGACCACTTCGACCGGCTTCTCGATGATCAGCGAGGAATCGGGGCGGAGTTCGCCGGAGCGGACGGCGCCGGCATAGATGCGGTCGAGCCGCTTGATGCCCTGATCGAGCATCGCGGCCAGCCCGTCGCTGTTGCGGGCCTTCAGCGTGAAGCTACCCAGCAGGCGGCTATCCGGGCCGAAGCGCGCAGCGAAGCGCCCGGTGATCGGCCCGCCGGGATATTGCCGTTCGACCTGCACCACCGGGATGACCACATCGGCAGCGCCGAACTGGTCGAGAATGAGGCGCCACCAGGTGCGGCTGCGGCGTCCGGTCTGCGCGGCGTTGACTAGCAGCGAATCCGCGCCCGATCCGTAAGGACGGATATAATCGACAATGCTTTCGGCGGTGCGATAACGCGCCCAGGCTGCCTGCCAGGGCGTGCGGTTCTCGAAGGTCTGCGCCGAGCCGCCGCTGATATAGATGGGCACCACCAGCATCGGCGCCGATCGCAGCACCGATCCGCTGACACCGAGCAGCTCACCGGCACGCGCACGATCGAACAGCACACCCAGGGTGGCGATATAGCGGCGCGGGCCGATCTGCTCGTTCTCCACGACGATCGCCGAGACGATGCCGTCGAGAGCCGAATCGCTGAGCTTGGGCGCTGCGCCCGAACGGTTCATCTGCGACCACAGCTTCTGCCAGCCCTTGCGCTGCGCGTCGCGCCAGGCGTTGGAGCGCGCCTCATCGGCATTCTTGCCCGAGCCATCGACCTTGACCCCGCTCACCTCGAAATCGCCGCCGCTGGCAATCGGCGGAATGCCGCGATCGCCCTCGATCTGGGCATAGACCAGCGCGCCCGCGCCAAGCAGCAGCGCGAACAGGGCGAAGGCGATCCAGACGCGGGAAAATCGGGGCGCCGGACGTTGCAGGGGCAGGCTGGTGATCAATGTATCCTAGCTTCAAACAACCGCGCGAAAACGAGCTTGTCGCCCCCTGCCCGTCTCCGGCGGCGGCGTGGCCGCTCTTTTGGCGACAATGGCGTGGAAATCCAAGCGAGAAGTCGCTAACCGCTCTGGCCATGACTGACAAGACCGGCGACGCGCCAAATCCGACTTCGTACAGCTATGCCCAGGCGGGCGTTTCGATTGCCGCGGGCAATGCGCTGGTCAAGGCGATCGGCCCGCTGGCCAAGGCGACGGCCCGCCCCGGCGCCAATGCCGAACTGGGCGGCTTTGGCGGCTTTTTCGATCTCAAGGCCGCCGGGTTCAAGGACCCGCTGCTGGTCGCCGCGAACGACGGCGTGGGCACCAAGGTCAAGCTCGCGATCGATCATGACCGGCATGATGCGATCGGCATCGATCTCGTCGCGATGTGCGTCAACGATCTGATCGTACAGGGTGCCGAGCCGCTGTTTTTCCTCGACTATTTCGCCACCGGCAAGCTTGATACGGGCGTGGCCGAGCGTGTCGTCGCAGGCATTGCCGATGGCTGCAAGCTCGCCGGATGCGCGCTGATCGGCGGCGAGACCGCCGAGATGCCGGGCATGTATGCGCCGGGCGATTATGATCTCGCGGGCTTCTGCGTCGGTGCGGTCGAGCGCGACGAGGTGCTGACCGGCGACCGCGTGAAGCCGGGCGACGTTCTGCTGGGCCTTGCCTCGTCGGGCGTGCATTCGAACGGTTATTCGCTTGTCCGCCGTCTGGCAGCGGACAAGGGCTGGAAGATGAACCGCCCCGCGCTGTTCGACCAGGAGATTCTGCTCATCGACGCACTGATCGCGCCGACGCGAATCTATGTTTCCTCACTGCTGCCGGTGGTAAAATCGGGCCGCATTGCCGCGATGGCGCATATCACCGGCGGCGGGTTGCTCGAGAATATCCCGCGCGTGCTGCCGGAGGGCGCCCATGCGCATGTCGATGCCGATGCCTGGGCGCAGACCCGGCTGATGGCGTTCCTCCAGGCACAGGGCAATATCGAGCCCGAGGAAATGGCGCGCACCTTCAACTGCGGCATCGGCATGGTGCTGGTGGTGGCCGAAAGCGATGTCGCCAGCGTGACCGCCGATCTGGAAGCGGCGGGCGAGACCGTTCACCGCATCGGCCGCATCGATGCAGGCGACAAGGGCTGCACCGTCAGCGGATCGATCGAGACCTGGAGCGCGAAATCGGGTTGGAGCGCCACCCATGCCGGCTAAGGCGCGCGTCGCCATCCTGATTTCCGGTAGCGGCACCAACATGGCCGCGTTGCTCTACGCCTCGCGCGCACCGGCCTGTCCTTATGAGGTGGTGCTCGTCGCCTCGAACGATCCGAACGCGGGCGGGCTGAAGCTCGCCGAGGCCGAAGGCGTCCCGACCTTCGCATTGTCGCACAAGGGCATGGACCGCGAGAGCCATGATGGGGCGATGGACAAGGCGATCCGGCAATCGGGTGCGGACCATGTCGCGCTGGCCGGATACATGCGCATCCTCACCCCGGGCTTCGTGCGCAGCTGGGAAGGACGGATGCTCAACATCCACCCCTCGCTACTGCCCAAGTACAAGGGGCTGCACACGCACCAGCGCGCACTCGACGCCGGTGACAAGGTCGCGGGGTGCAGCGTGCACCTGGTGACGGCAGAGCTCGATGACGGCCCGGTGCTCGGCCAGACCGAGGTCGCGATCCTGCCCGGCGACAGCGCCGAGAGCCTCGCCGCGCGCGTGCTGATCGCCGAGCATCAGCTCTATTCGCGCACGCTCGCTGATTATGTCGCGCGCGAGAGCGATCCCGACTGGATCGTCGCCAAGGTCGGCGAACTGGCGCTGGCGCTGCCCGAGACCGACGCGCGCCCCTCGCACGGCGCGCCCGGCTGGCGCGTCGGCGGCGAGAAGGCCGGCAAATATTTCGCCTATGTCTCGATCCACCATCATGGCGAGGAAGCGATCGCGCTGCTCGTCAAGACGAGCGGCGCGGACGAACAGGCCGCGCTGGTCGATCAGGACCCCGAACTTTATTACCTGCCCAAATTCTACGCGCCGTCGGGCTGGATCGCGATCCGGCTGGACACGGGCCGCACCGATTGGGACCATATTGCCGACTGGCTGCACCGCAGCTGGCGCAGCGTCGCGCCGAAGCGGCTGACCAGGTTCATGGACATCGCGGCGGAATTCTGATCGGCGGCGTTACCTGCGGGCCTCCGCCCAGAGTCGCCCCAGAATCAGGTCGATCTCCGGCGGATCGAACGGATCGAGCCCCGAGCCCGGATAGAAGGTCATCTCGCCGAAGCGCGGTGCTCCGTCGATCTCGTAGAAATCGACGCGGACGAAATCGAAGCCCTGCCCCAGCGTTTCGGCAGCCTCGATCATCCGGTCCAGCGAGCTTGGCCTGGCAGGGTCGGGATCGCGTGTCGGCGACGAGAAGCGCCGCCATTGGCGGTCGAACAGCATCCAGCGATGCCGCGTCTCGCGTTCCAGATGCACCTGGATGCACGCCACCTCGCCGCCGAAGACATAGAGCTTGTAGTCGATGGGGAGCTGCCCATCTGTGCCGATAAAGGGTTCGACCAGCAGCCCGCGCGGGATCTCAAGATAGAGCCATTCATCGAGCCAGAGGCCATAGGGCTGGGCCATCCAGGCCTTGCTCCTGCGTCGCACCGCCTCCCAGTCATCGCGCAAACTGCGGACAAAGGCGCGTTGATTGCAGCCATGGCGCGACTTGACGACCAGCGGCAGGGGCCAGCTTGGAATTTTCGGCAGCACGTCACCCTGCCAGAGCGTCGGGGTGGTCCATTCGCGTCCGAGCCGGTCGGCGACATAGGCCTTGGCGGCGACCTTGTCCGAGCAGACCGGCATTCGCGGGTCGCGGTCGATCAGCTTGCGGCGCTGGACGAATTCGGTGAAGCGTCGGGGATCTTCCAGGTCCGGCAGGCGATGGTGCCGCCAGAAATAGGTCATCGCGATCCGCAGCCTGGCCAGGCGATCGCGGGTGGCGCGCATGGGCGGCGATGCCAGCGCTGCCGGGTTCAGGTCGGGCCCGGCAGCGCGTGGCATGATGATCAGCCGACGATTTCTTCCGGCTTGAAGAAATAGGCGATCTCGATCGCGGCATTCTCTTCGCTGTCCGAACCGTGGACCGAGTTCGCTTCGATGCTTTCGGCCAGTTCCTTGCGAATGGTGCCGGGTTCGGCATTGGCGGGGTTGGTGGCGCCCATGATGTCACGGTTGCGCTTCACGGCGTCTTCGCCTTCCAGCACCTGCACGACGACGGGGCCCGAGATCATGAACTCGACCAGTTCACCGAAAAACGGACGCTCGCGGTGGACGGCGTAGAAGCCCTCGGCCTGCTCGCGGGTCATGTGGATGCGCTTGGAAGCGACGACGCGCAGGCCGGCTTCTTCCAGCATCTTGGTGACCGCGCCGGTCAGGTTGCGACGGGTGGCGTCGGGCTTGATGATCGAAAAGGTCCGGGTGACGGCCATGGGGATGCTCCTGCTTTAGGTGATATGCCTCGCGCACGCACGGCGCGATTCGCCGCCGCCCCTAGCGGGCCGTATGGTGCGCTGCAAGAAAAACCGCCGAAAGACCGGTCGGGTACGCCCGTTCAGCCGGCCCCTGCGATCAGCGTGATCGACGATCCGGCATCGGCAGGGGCAACCTGCAAGGTGAACGAGCCACCGTCCTTGGCTCCTGCAATCGCGCGCATGTCACCGGTGGTGATCTCTGTCTCGACCTTGAAGCCCTTGCCCTCGACCGACTTGCGATACCAGGCGATGACGGCATCGGGCTTGGCGCTGCTTTCCATGACGACCATGGCACCCTTGTTGCCATCGCTGTTGCTGTTCATCGTCGAGACGACCTTGGCGCCCGGATAGACTTCGAGCCCGAACGGCAGCTTGGCATCGGTTGGGCCGGCGTTGATGTTGACGGTAGCCGAGCCGTCCGCACTGGTGATCTTGACCTCCGACGCGTCGCCGTCCCCCTCGCGGGTGACCTTCACCTCGTTGCCCTCGGCATCGCTATAGACGGTCTTCTCGCCGCCGCAGCCTGCCAGCAGCACCACCGCTGCGACTGCCATCAAAGAGTTGCGCATTCCACCGTCTCCTATGGTTCGCGCGCATCCTGACGCTTGCCGGGGGTCTGTTCAACCCATTTGCCGCCATCCTGCTTCCAGTAATGCCGCTCCAGCCCTTTGCGTTCGCCCAGCGCGACCCAGGCCTTGCGCGCATCGGCGATCGTCGCTTCGCCGAACAGCAGGAACACCCGGTCGAAGCCCAGCGCCTCGTCGCGCCACTGCCCGTCCGCCAGCGCGATGAACCGCGCGCCATTGGCGGGCTCCACCCGATCGGCGAGCAGGATCGGCTGCACCTGGGG
Source organism: Blastomonas ursincola (assembly GCF_013607875.1). Taxonomy (GTDB): domain Bacteria; phylum Pseudomonadota; class Alphaproteobacteria; order Sphingomonadales; family Sphingomonadaceae; genus Blastomonas; species Blastomonas ursincola. The sequence goes on along the minus strand of NZ_VDES01000003.1, from coordinate 218,181 downwards.
ATTAGGCCCGTCGATCTCCCCGTGCGCGAGGAAACTGTCGGGCTTGAGCGACCACAAGGCGGTGCTCAACGCCTGGCGATGCGCGGCATCGGATGACAGCACCAGCATGCGCTGCCCAAGCGCCAGCGTGCGCTCCGCCAGAAGCGGCAACACCCGCTCGGCGGGATCGCGCGTCAGGTGATAGAAATCGACCTGCATTTCAGCCCCTTCGCATCATGCATCGTCATTCCCGCGAAAGCGGAAATCCTGATCAGGCAGTGACCCTTGTGCAAAAGCGGCCCCCCCGCCTTCGCGGGGGTGACCTCGAAAACCACCACTCGAGAGTTCGGATCAATTCTCGAAATTATCCGCAATCCACTGATTCAGAAGGCGAACGCCATAACCGGTCGCGCCCTTGTCCCAGACCGGGCCGGGTTTGTCCGCCCAGACCATGCCGGCAATGTCAAGATGCGCCCATTTGACACCGGGCTTGATGAAGCGCTGGAGGAACTGCGCCGCCGTGATTGACCCGCCGCCCTTGGCCCCGACATTCTTCATGTCGGCAATCGGGCTGTCGATCATCTTGTCATAGGCGCTGCTCAGCGGGAAGCGCCACAGCGGATCGCCCGCCAGCTTGCCTGCTGCGGTCAGCTTTTCGGCAAGGCCATCGTCATTGCTGAACAGCCCGGCATGCTGGTCCGCCAGCGAGATGATGATTGCTCCGGTCAGCGTCGCGAGATCGACGATATACTCGGGCTCGTAATTCTCCTGCGCCCAGTGCAGCGCGTCGCACAGCACCAGACGGCCTTCGGCGTCGGTGTTGATCACCTCGATCGTCTGGCCCGACATGCTGGTCACCACGTCGCCGGGGCGCTGGGCATTGCCGTCGGGCATGTTCTCGACCAGCCCACAAATGCCGACGACATGCGCCTTGGCCTTGCGTCCGGCGAGCGCCTTCATCGTGCCCGCGACCGCGCCTGCGCCGCCCATATCCCATTTCATGTCTTCCATGCCGGCAGCGGGCTTGATCGAGATGCCGCCGGTGTCGAAGGTCACGCCCTTGCCGACCAGAACCACCGGCTTGGCCTTTGCGTCGCCGGTGCCGTTCCAGCGCATCGCGATCAGCCGCGGCGGACGGACCGAGCCCTGCGCAACGCCGAGCAGCGCGCCCATGCCCAGCTTGGCCATTTCTTCCTGGCCCAGCACGGTGATCTCGACGCCGAGCGATTCCAGATGCCTGCAGCGTTCGACAAAGCTTTCGGGATAGATGACATTGGCCGGCTCGGTCACCAGATCGCGGGTGAAGGCGACGCCCTCGGCAATCGCGGCCTGGTCGGTCCACACCGCACCAAGGCCCGCTGGCCCATTGACGACGCCGATCTCGCCCAGGCTCACCTTCTGCTTCGCGGGCAACTTGGTGCGATAATGATCGTGCGCCCAGCTGCGCAGCGTCGCACCGAACAGGAACTGGCTCGCGCCCTCGCGATTGCCGCCCAGCGCGCCAAGCCCCATGTCGACGGCGAGCGAGACCACGCCCGAGCGCTGATATTTGGCGACCAGCTGACCGCCAGCTCGCTCCAGATCGGTGCGCGACTGACCGCCAGTGCCGACCAGCGCGACGCGCAGCGTCTTGCCGCCTTCGCCCACGAAAATGTCGAACACCTCGCCCGCGCCGCCCTCGAAACGCGCCGCTTTCGCGCCATCGATCACCACTTTGCCGGATTCGAGCGGCAGGTTGAGGCTGGCCAGCTCATCCTTGGCGACCGGATAGGCGATCACGGCATAAGCGTCTGCGGAAGCGTCGAAAACAATGTTCATCAAAGGGTCCCCGAAAGGCGGGCCGGTCGGCCGGTTAATCGATTGTGAACCATGTCGCGCCTAAGACGGAGCGGCGCAAAGGGGCGACACGGCGCTGCGTGCCATATTGGTGGCAGATCGCAGCTTGCAAGCGATAGGACAGGTTCGGTTTGTTTGCCAGCATTTGCCGCAGCCTTAAACGGACCATCGAAAGCGGTTTGCGCTCGGGCTTTTGCAGTGCAATAGGCGCGATTCTGGCGCGTGGACGGCCCGTGATTCTGGGCGATGACAACCACCGCATGAATCGACGGATGGCTGGCTTGCGCTTTTCACGGACAGGTTTGTTGCTGGGATCAGCGCTGCTCGCAGCGCAGGCAGCCCCTGCGCTCGCCGCCGATCAGGCCGCAGCGCAACCCGTCTGCACGCGCACCAGCTATCTGCTCGGCGAAAATCTGACGTTCACGCGCAAGGACATCGTGCAATATGCCGATGAACAGAACGCGCCTGCCGCAGGCGCCGCCGGCGAAGAACAGCAGGTCATCGAGTTTACCGCCGACCGGCTCGATTACGACAGCAATGCCGATGTCGTCACTGCCACCGGCAACGTGCTGCTGGTCCGCGCAGACCAGTCGCTGGTCGCCGACAGCGTCACCTGGGATCGCAAGACCGGCCAGGTCCGCGCCAATGGCGGCGTCCAGATCACCGATGCCGAAGGCAACAAGCTCTATGGCGATTCGATCGAGCTGACCGAATCGATCCGCGACGGCGTGATCGAGAATATCCTGGTCGTGCTCGAAGCCGGCGGCCGCATGGTCGCCAGCCGTGGCACCCGGACCGATGGCGTCATCACGCTCGAAAATGCCGCCTATTCGGCCTGTCTGGTGGAAACCCCCACCGGCAAGCCCAAGAAGCCGAGCTGGCAGCTCCGCGCGATCAAGGTGGTCTACAACCCTGCCGACAAGCGCGTGCGCTATGATGGCGCGCGGCTCGAGCTGTTCGGCCTTCCGGTCATTCCGATGCCAGGGCTCAGCCACCCGGTCGGCGAAGGCAGCGGATCGGGCATACTCGTTCCCGATATCCGCTTCAGCCAGGCCAATGGCGTTCAGCTCAGCCTGCCTTATTATATTAGCCTGGCGCCCAATCGCGACCTGACCGTCACCGGATCGGTGTTCACCGAAGCGCTTCCCATGGTGAATGCGACCTATCGCGCGCTCACCGATCGCGGCGCCTATCAGATCACCGGCTATGCCACTGCCGGATCGCGCATTCCCGTGGGTGCCGGCAATGTCGCGCCGGACAGCCAGAACGATTTTCGCGGCTATTTCGATGCGACCGGGCGGTTCCAGCTGGACGAGGCGTGGAGCATCAGCGGATCGATCCGTGCGGTTACCGACCGCACCTTCCTGCGCCGCTATGACGTGAGCCGCGAAGACCGGCTGCGCTCGACGATCGAGGCGGAGCGGATCGGGCCGAACAGCTATTTCTCGCTGGCTGGCTGGGCGACGCAGACCTTGCGCGTCAATGATCCGCAGGGCCAGGTGCCAATCGCGCTGCCGGTGGTCGACTGGCGCTATCGCATGCCCAACCAGGTTGCAGGCGGGAAGGTCGAGTTCCAGCTCAACACGCTCGCCATCGGCCGCACCTCGGGCCAGGACACGCAGCGGGCCTTTGCACAGGCCCGCTGGGACATGCGCCGCCTGACCGGCCTGGGCCAGGAATTCACGCTGACCGCATTGGCGCGCGGCGACGTCTACAACAGCAGCGACAATGCGCTCACCAACACGCTGATCTATCGCGGCGAGTCCGGACTCAGGGCGCGCGCCAGCGGATCGATCGCGGCGGACATGCGCTGGCCGTTCGTCGGCGAGGCCTTTGGCGGCACCCAGGTGCTGAGCCCGCGCGTGCAGGTCGTAGCGACTCCCACCACGGGCAATCTGGAACTGCCCAACGAGGATTCGCGCGCGATCGAACTGGAAGACAGCAACCTCTTCTCGCTCAATCGCCTGCCCGGCTATGACCGGATGGAAGAAGGCGTGCGCGTCGTCTACGGTGTCGAATGGTCGCTCCAGCGCCCGGGCATGCAATTGAATGCCGTCGTCGGACAGAGCTATCGCTTCGATGACGAGCGCGATTTCCTGCCCGAAGGCACGGGCCTCGGCAACCGCACGTCGGACGTGGTCGGCCGGCTCGACCTGAAGCTGCGCAACTTCATCCGCTACACCCACCGCTTCCGGCTCGACAAGGACAACCTGGCCGTGCGCCGGAACGAAGTCGATGTCACCGTGGGTGGTCGCCAGACCTATGTCCAGGTCGGCTATCTCAGACTCAACCGCGATATAGGTCCGGAAATCGAGGACCTGCAGGACCGCGAGGAACTGCGTGTTGCAGGCCGGGTGCGCATCGCGCGCTACTGGTCGATCTTCGGCGCAGGCGTGTTCGATCTCAGCGACCGCGAGGAAGACCCGGCGCTGCAGGCGGACGGCTTCCAGCCGATCCGCACGCGGCTGGGCGTCGCCTATGAGGATGACTGCCTCGAGCTCGGCGTTACCTGGCGGCGCGACTATATCCCGGTGGGCGATGCCCAGCGCGGTGATACCTTTCTGCTGCGTGTCGCCCTGCGCAACCTTGGCTTTTGATCGCAAAGGCGATATTCACCGCCCCGCTCAGCCACGGTTAAGCCGATTTTGGGCAAGGGGTCGCTTTGTCCCATTCAGGAAGATATGAGCTTGCACGCATTGAACACTATCGCGATCCGTACCCGCAAGCTGGCCCGGACCACGCTGGCCAGCGCGCTGATCGCCGGCCTCGCCCTCCCCGCCACCGGCCAGACGGTGCAGGATGACGCGGCGGCGATGCCCGACACCTCGCTCAAAGTGCCCGAGGGGCTGACGATCTTCGGCAAGCAGGACCCGAATGTCCGCCGCGCCACCGCGATCGTCAACAGCGAGATCATCACCGGTACCGATATCGACGAGCGCGTGGCGCTGATCCTCGCAGCCAACGATGCGCCCGTATCGGAAGAAGAGCGTCAACGCCTGCGCCTGCAGGTCCTTCGTAACCTGATCGACGAGACACTGCAGATCCAGGAAGCTGCCGCCAACGACATCAAGGTCGACGAGAACCAGGTCGAGCGGACCTATGCGCAGGTCGCGCAGCAGAATTTCCGTCGCGATACCGGCGCGCTCGACAAGTATCTGGCCAGCATCGGCTCCTCGCCGCGCTCGCTCAAGCGCCAGATCCGCGGCGAACTCGCGTGGCAGCGCCTGCTCGGCCGCAACGTCACACCCTTCATCAACGTCTCCGAAGAGGAGGTGAAGGAAGTCATCGAGCGCTTGAAGGCGAACAAGGGTACCGAGGAATATCGCATCGGCGAGATCTACCTCTCCGCCAACTCGCAGAACCGCGCCGAAGTCGCAAAGAACGCCGCACAGATCGTGCAGCAGCTGCAGCAGGGCGGATCGTTCGTCGCCTATGCTCGCCAGTTTTCCGAAGCGTCGACCGCAGCGGTGGGCGGCGATCTCGGCTGGATCCAGCTTGGACAGCTGCCGCCAGCGCTGGGCGTCGTTGCACGCGACATGCAGGTCGGCCAGCTCGCGGGGCCGATCGAAATTCCCGGCGGCTTCTCGCTGATCTATCTGATCGACAAGCGCCAGGTGCTGACCGCCAACCCGCGCGATGCCCTGCTCGGCCTCAAGCAGCTGTCGATCGCCTTTCCGCCCGGCATCTCCGAAGCTGAAGCGACCAGGCGCGCGTCCGAGTTCGCCTCGGCCACACGGCAGATCAAGGGTTGCGGCGCGGCCGACGAGATCGCCAAGCAGCTCGGCGCCACCGTCACCAACAACGATCAGGTGCCCGTGCGCGAACTGCCTGCGCCGCTGCAGGACACGCTGATCGCGCTGTCGATCGGCGAAGCGACCCAGCCCTTCGGCTCGGTCAAGGACGGCGTGCGCGTCCTCGTCCTGTGCGGCCGCGATGATCCTTCGGCCGATGGCGGCCCCAGCCCCGAACAGCTGATGGCCAATATGGAAGAGGACAAGGTCAATCGTCGCGCGCAGATCTATCTGCGCGACCTTCGCCGCGACGCCGTGATCGAGTATAACTGATGCACCCCGGTCGGTGCCTCGCGTGACGCAATTGCTGGCCATTTCGGCCGGTGATCCTGCCGGTATCGGCCCGGAAATCATCGGCAAGAGCTGGGACGCGCGCGAGGCCGAGGGTCTGACGCCGTTTTTCGCGGTAGGCGACCCACGCGCGTTCGAGGCTGTTTGGCACGGACCGATCGAGGTGATCGGCGACCCCGGGGAGGCGCGAGATGCCTTTGCCACTGCCTTGCCCGTGCTGCCGGTCATCGACAGCGGCCCGGTGATCCCCGGCGAACCCGATCTCGACGGCGCGCGCTGCGCGCTGCAAGCACTGGAAATGGGCGTGGGTCTGGCGCGCGCAGGTACCGCATGCGGCATCGTGACGGGGCCGATCTCGAAGATCCAGCTGCAGAAGGTCGGTTTCAACTTTCCCGGCCAGACCGAATTCATCGCCGAGGCCTGCGGCGTTTCGCGCCAGAATGTCGCGATGCTGCTCGCCGGTCCCGATCTGCGCGTCATTCCGATCACGGTGCATATCGGTATCGCGGATGTGCCGGGGGCGCTTTCGACCGAGCTGATCGTCAACCGGGCGCGCGCGGCGGCCAAGGGCATGGCGCGCAATTTCGGGATCGAGCGCCCGCGCCTCGCCATTGCCGGGCTCAACCCGCATGCGGGCGAACAAGGCAGCATGGGCCGCGAGGAGATGGAGATCATCCAGCCCGCAATCGACCTGCTGCGCGACGAGGGCTTTCTGGTCGCAGGTCCGCTGCCCGCCGATACGATGTTCCACGCCGCTGCGCGCGATCGCTATGATGTCGCGTTGTGCCAGTATCACGATCAGGCCCTGATCCCGGTCAAGGCGCTGCATTTCGACGATGCGGTCAACATGACGCTGGGCCTGCCGATCGTGCGCACCTCGCCCGACCATGGCACCGCGTTCGACATCGCGGGCAAGGGGCTGGCCAGCCCGCGCTCGATGATCGCCGCGATCCGCATGGCGCGAGCGGCCTGGACGCATCGCCAGTCGTACGAGGGCTGATGCGCACGCCCGTCACTGCCCTGCCCCCGCTGCGCGAGGTGATCGCGCGTCATGGCCTGGCCGCGAGCAAGGCGCTCGGGCAGAATTTCCTGCTCGACGAACAGTTGCTCGACCGGATCGCGGCGGTGCCCGGCGACCTCGATGGGCAGGATGTGCTCGAGATCGGCCCCGGACCTGGCGGGCTGACACGGGCGCTGCTGCGCGCGGGCGCGAACGTTACCGCGATCGAACGCGATCGGCGCTGTTTGCCGGCCCTCGCCGAGCTGGGCGAGGCCTTTCCGGGTCAGTTGAAGGTGATCGAGGGCGATGCGCTCGAGATCCCGCTCGCGAGCGTGATGCCCGGTCCGTGCCATATCGCGTCGAACCTGCCCTATAATGTCGGAACCGCGCTGCTGATCGGCTGGCTGAGCGGCCAGGACTGGCCGCCGCAATGGCGATCGCTCACGCTGATGTTCCAGCGCGAGGTCGCCGACCGGATCGTCGCCGCACCCGACAGCGATGCCTATGGCAGGCTCGCTATCCTCAGCCAGTGGCGCTGCCAAGCGCGGCTGGCGATGAAGGTCCATCGCAGCGCCTTCACCCCGCCGCCCAAGGTCATGTCGGCGATCGTGCATCTGACGCCTGCGGACATGCCCGACGGGATCAGGGCCGCGCGGCTCGAGGCGATCACGGCCGCCGCGTTCGGCCAGCGGCGCAAGATGCTGCGGCAGAGCCTCAAGGGGCTGCCCGGCGCGCTCGCGGCGCTGGAAGCCGTGGGCATCGATCCGGCGCGGCGGGCGGAGACGCTGAGCGTGGAGGAGTTCCTGTCGGTGGCGCGGGCGATGGAGACGACCTGAGCGGTTGCGCAACCATACCGCTACCCCCTTTCCTTTCGCCGAAACTCGCGTAGCATCCTCACCAAACCGCCAGACGACCGGGCAGCAGACCCGGCGCAGCTGCAAGGATGAGGAGCCTGAACCGATGTACGACCTGATCATTCGCAATGGCACGATCTACGATGGCCTGGGTGGAGCGCCTTTTGTCGGCGATATCGCCATCACCGGCGACACCATCGCGGTGGTGGGCAAGGTCAACGGACCGGGACGCCAAGAAATCGATGCCGAAGGGCTGATCGTCACCCCCGGATTTGTCGATGTCCACACGCATTATGATGGCCAGGCGACCTGGGATGACGTCATGGCGCCATCGTCCTGGCACGGGGTGACCACTGTGGTGATGGGCAATTGCGGCGTCGGTTTCGCGCCCGCCGCGCCCGACAAGCACGAATGGCTGATCGGTCTGATGGAGGGGGTCGAAGACATACCCGGCACCGCACTGGCCGAAGGTATGAGCTGGGACTGGGAGACTTTCCCCGAATATCTCGACTCGCTCGAGCGCCTGCCGCGGACGATCGATATCGGCACGCACGTGCCGCATGGCGCTGTGCGCGCCTATGTGATGGGCGAGCGCGGCGCGGCCAATGAGGAGCCGACCGACGCCGATATCGCTGCGATGTCCAGAATCGTCGAGGATGGCCTGCGCGCAGGCGCGCTCGGCTTTTCCTCGTCGCGCACCGTGCTGCACAAGTCAGTCGATGGCGAGCTGGTTCCGGGCACGACAGCCACCGCGCGCGAGCTCATCGGCATCGGCCGCGCGATGGGCAATGTCGGCTATGGCGTGTTCGAAATGGCGTCCGACCTCGTTCCCGAATGGAAGGAGTTCGACTGGATGACCGCGCTGTCGAAGGAGACCGGGCTGCCCGTGACCTTCGCGATGCTGCAATCGCCGATGAAGCAGATGCACTGGACGGAGCAGATGGCCGCCTGCGAGGAGGCCAACCGCACCGGTGGTCATGTCGTCGCGCAGATCTCGCTGCGCGGCACCGGCGTGGTCATGGCCTGGCGCGGCACCGTGCATCCCTTCGTCCAGCGGCCGAGCTGGCAGGCGATCGCAGGCCTTCCATGGGAAGAGCAGCTGGCGCATCTCAAGGACCCCGCGTTCAAGGCGAAGCTGCTCGCCGAGGACAATCTGCCGCCGCCCTCGATGGATACCGCTGCGCTGTTCATGCTGGTCACCGCCGGATGGGCGCTGCAATTCCCGCTCGTCGACGGCTTCAGCTACGAACCGACCCGCGAGGAGAGCATTGCGCTCGTTGCCGATGCGGCTGGGCGCGATCCGGCGGAATATGCCTATGACGTGCTGATGGAGAACGAAGGCGCCGGGTTCATCTATCTGCCCATCCTCAATTACCAGGACGGGAACCTGGAATTCATCAAGGGGCTGCTCGAGCGCGAGGATACCGTGGTCTCGCTCTCGGATGGCGGCGCGCATTGCGGCACCATCTGCGATGCCGCAGCACCGACGTTCCTGCTCAGCTATTGGGCACGCGACCGCAAGGCGGGCACGATCCCGGTCGAGCTCGCGGTCAAGCGCCAGTGCCACGATACTGCGCGGCTCTATGGCCTCAACGATCGCGGCGTTCTCAAGCCCGGCTATCTGGCCGACCTCAACGTGATCGACTTCAAGCGGCTGCGCCTGTCGCGCCCCTGGCTCGCGTTCGATCTGCCCGCCGGCGGCAAGCGGTTGCTGCAAAAGGCGGATGGCTATGTCGCCACGATCAAGTCTGGCGAGATTACCTTCCGTGACGGCGAAGTGACGGCAGCGCGGCCCGGCACGCTGATCCGCGGCCCGCAAAATGTCGAGCAGCGCGTCGCGGCCGAATGACGCAGGCGCCCTGAATCGGGCCGGGGCTGCGCGTCTCTGAGGCGCTGCCCCCCGGTTGCACACGTACCGTAGAAACCCTGTATTTCACCCTTTGTTAAGCGGCCAGGCGCTGACTCGACAGAGCAAGATGCAGGAAAATTCTATGTCGGTTCAAAGGGATGCGAGCGAATTTCGGAACGGGAGCAGCCCCGTTGGCGAGGCGGAAGGCCAGCGGCTCGACCGTGAACTGGCTATCCTGCAGAGCCGCAGCCTGTTGCAGAGCGGGCAGTTGCAGGAGCTTGCCGATCTCGCCAATTTCCAGCGCGAGGCGCTCGACGCCGCCGCGATCGTCGCCGTCACCGACCGGGCGGGCAGGATCACCTCGGTCAATGCCAAGTTCTGCGAACTGAGCGGCTATTCCGAGGCCGAGCTGATCGGTGCGAACCATCGCATCCTTGCCTCCGGAGCGCATGACCGTGCCTTTTTCCAGAACCTTTACCGCACCATCTCGCGCGGCAATGTCTGGCATGACGTGATCTGCAACCGCGCCAAGTGCGGGCGGCTCTACTGGGTCGATACCACCATCGTCCCGCATCGCGACCGGTCGGGCTATACCGCGATCCGCTTCGACGTCACGCCCCAGAAAGAGGCAGAGCAGAGGCTCTGGCGGCTGGCCAATATCGATCCGCTGACCCGGCTGGCCAACCGCCGCCGCTTCCTCGAACTCATGGTCACGGCGACATGCAAGGGTACGCCGTTCGCCACCGCGATCCTGGATATCGATCATTTCAAGGACATCAACGACAGCGCCGGGCACCATGCCGGTGACCAGCTGCTGATCGCGGTTGGTCAGGCGCTGCGAGCAGAACTGGGCGAATGCGATGCCATCGGGCGGCTTGGCGGCGACGAATTCGCGGTCATCCTGCACGATGAGGATGGCACGCACCTCCAGCAACGGCTCGACGGCATTCTCGCCGCGCTGCGGCGCAAGCCGGTCGCAGAGATGGACGACTGCACCATCCATGCCAGCATCGGCGCTGCGCTGTTCCCGCGCGACGGGAAGGACGCTGCAAGCCTGCTGAAGAGCGCCGACCTTGCGCTCTATGCGGCCAAGCAATCGGGACGCGGTTGCGCGCGCCGCTTCAAGCCATCCTATCGCGAGGCGGCCGACCAGCGCGCTGGCCTGCGCACTGCGATCACGCATGCCATGGAACGCAACGAGCTGTTCATCCTCTATCAGCCGATCGTCAACCTCGTCGGCGGTCAGCCAATGGCGTTCGAGGCGCTGCTGCGCTGGCGACGCGCCGATGGCAGCATTCAGACGCCCGCCACCTTCGGAGAGGTTTTCGAAGACGAGCAGATCGCTGCGGAGATCGGCAATTTCGTGCTCACCGAGGTGCTCGGTCAGATCGATCGCTGGAAGGCGGAGGGCGTTCCATTCCAGTGGATCGCGATCAACGCGACGCTTGGCGATTTTCGCGCGCGCGCCTTTGTCGACAGGATCGCCGATGCGGTCGAAAGCGGCCGGATCAGCGGCGAGCAGCTGTGCATCGAGATTACCGAAGGCATGCTGCTCGATCGCGGCGCCAGGGCGGTGCGCGAGGCGGTCGACCGGCTCAATGCGCTGGGGGTCGAGATTGCCTTTGATGATTTCGGCACCGGGTTCGCCTCGCTCACCCATTTGCGCCAGCTTCCGATCAACCATGTCAAGATCGACCGCAGCTTCATCGAAGCGATCTGCGTCGAAGGCAAGGACCGCGTGATCGTGGAAAGCGTCATCGATCTGGCGCACCGGCTGGGGCTGAAAGTGGTCGCGGAAGGGGTCGAGCAGGCTGCGCAGGCCCGGCTGCTCAGACGGCTCGAATGCGACTGCATCCAGGGCTTTCTGATCGCCCCGGCGCTGACCGAGGCGCTGGCGACCGATTTTGTCCGGCGCGATATCGCCTGCTGATTTGCCGGTGGCGGAGGCGGCTCAGGCTTCCGGATGCGTGCGGAGGATCGCGCCGCGCGGCTCCAGCCCGGCCTCCATCGCGATCTGCACCGCTTCGGCCAGGCTGCGTACGCCCAGCTTGCTCATCAGCTGCGCGCGATACGCCTCCACCGTGCGCGGTGACAGGCTGAGCCGATAAGCAATGATCTTGTTGGCCAGTCCCAGCACCATCCCGCACAACACATCGCGCTCGCGATCGGAAAGGCGCCCGATCAGCTCCTCGGCCTGGCGGCGGCGGCTGTCCTGCTGGACCTCCTGCAACTGACGGTTGACCGCGCTGCCGATGGACCGGACGAGATCGTCGACATGGAAAGGCTTTTCGAGAAAGTCTATTGCCCCGGCGTGGATCGCACGCACCGCCGTGGAGACCGATCCGGCCCCGGTCAGCATGACGATCTTGTGCGGACTGCCGCGATCGACCAGAGCCTGCTGCACGTCCATGCCACCCAGGCCCGGCATGTTGAGGTCGAGCACCACGCAGCCCGGTGTCAGCTCGGCCTGCTGCGCAACAAAACCATCACCACTGTCGAAAGCCTGGACGACGAACCCCCGCAATTCCAGTGCTTCGCTCAGTTCTGCGCGCACCTCGGCATCGTCATCGACGATGTAAACGTGGCGTGCTTCGCGCATGTCCATCGTTCAACCTCCTTCGGCCAAGGGAAAGCGCAGGGTCAGCGTGGCCCCCGGCGCTTGCGCATTATCGGCAATTGCGATCGATCCGCCAACCTCGTCCATGATCTGCCGACAGACGAACAATCCCAATCCCGTTCCCTTGCCTTCGGGCTTGGTGGTGCAGAACGCATTGAAGGCATTGCTGCGGATGCTCGGATCAAGCCCGGCACCGTTGTCCTGCACGTTGAGCACGATGGTCTGGTCAAGTTGCTCCACCTGCACCCTTACCGCGCCCATGATCGACGAATCCTCCTCATTCTCGCGCCGCGTGTCGATCGAGTCTGCAGCGTTCTGCAGGGCGTTGACGATAATCTGCTCGATCCCGATCCGCGGCAGCGACATCACGGGAAGCGCATCCGGAATCACGATCTGCAGGTCGATATCGCGCTCGGTCATCACCGGTCGCATGAACCGAACGGCATTCCGGACCGCCTGGCAGATATCCATGTCGACCCGCTCGTCCCGCTCGGTTCTGGCATAGGACGAGGTGCGCTGGATGATGGCGTTGGCCCGTTCGACCTGCTCGACGATCCGCCCAAGCTTGGCCGCCATGCGTTCAGGATCCATCTGCCCGCTGTGCATCAGCAACTGGGCGTTTTCCGCCGCCAGCGAGATGGTGAACAGCGGCTGGCGCAGTTCATGGCTCAGCGCTGAGGCCATGCCGCCCAATTCCATCAGGCGTGCGCTGTGCCGCATCTGCGTCTGAAAAGCCTTGGCGGTGCGCAAGCGGATGAGGCAGCCGTAACGCCAGCTGTCGCTCTCCTGATCGTAATCGCGCGCGATCAGCAGATACCATTGATCATCCTGGTCGCGCCCGCGGCGGAACTCCACCATGATCTCGCTCTGCCCCGCGAGCGACTGGAAATGCGCACTATCGCCGGAGTGCACCGCCAGGCTTGCGCCGCGCCGTCCCGACGTGGGATCGATCTTCGCATAACGCAGTTCGCCGCGCTGGGCGTCGAACCGGATATCGCTGAGTAGCCTGAGATCGATCGCCGATCTGAGCTCTTCGACTGTCCGCATCAGGTGCACGCGCTGACGTTCGAACGCCACGAACTCGTTATTGGCAGCGATGAACGCGCCAACCAACCGATCGGCTTCGCGGAACGGCGCGGTTGGGCGCGTGGTAACGTAGCCTCGGCCAAAGCCCAGCAGCGCCTGGCTGAGCACGCGCGAGGAGCGACGCACCGACGCGCCGAACATCATCAGCCCGATCTGGGCAAGGCCCAGATACGCCATGAGCGGCGCGATGCCGTGCAAGACACTGCGATACAGATCGATGACATGCCCATGCGGCGAAACGAGCACAATCTTGCCTGCGCCAAGCGGGACCGCATAGCACATGTCGAGCCAATAGCGCAGCGACTGACGCCCGGTGCCATCGCCGCGGCCATCATCGAATACATGGCATCCGAGGCTCGGGCCAGCCTGCCCCATCGCACTCGACGCAACCTTCATGAAGGGCATGGGTGTATCGACGCCGTGCATGTTCAACCAATAGGTCCTGCCGGATTGCAACGCGTTGCGATCGGGCAAGGCGTGGACCGCGGAAACGACATCCTCGTGATGCAGTTCCAGTCGCTCATTCACATGATTTAGTTCGCCCAGCAGAAACAGCATCGCTGCGCCGGCCACCGCTATCGAAACGAGCGCCTCGATCGACTGCTGAAGACCCAGTTTGCGGACCCGCCGAACACGGCCACGGGTCGTATCGACCAGCACCGCGAGCAGAACCAGGTCAGCGCAGGCCGCGAGCAGCGTCTCGCACAGGATTCGGCGCACCGCGATATCGAGCACGATCTCGGGGGCCAGCGGCTCGGGCAGGTTTAGCCAGATCAGGCTGGCGGTCGCCCCAACCAGGAGCTGATAGAAAAACGTGACCGTCGAAAGACTGCGGTCCTCGCCGGAAAAACGGTCTATCGCCAGGATATGCCCGATGGCCAGCAGCACCGCCATCGGATGCCCCCACCACCATAGCGAAGGCAGCATGGTGGCGACTGCCGTGACCAGGCCTGCCCTCAATCCAAACCAGCGATAGGCGAGCAGGTAGAAAAGCGGGCCGAAATAGAATTCGAACCCCGGCGCGGCGATCAGTCTGATCGCCGAAAGACCAGTAGCGGCGGCAAGCGCCAGCAGCGCCATCGGCCACAGATAGGGCAGCACAACACGAAAGCCCTGGGGATAGTTGACGCTCAGCATCGCACTGCCTCCGCTGCATCGGCAACGATCCGGCGCAGGGTCTTTGCATCGATCGGCTTGTGCAGAAGGCCTGTGGTGATTGATGCGATATCGCGCTGCGCCGCCGCCGTCAGATCGACATGCGCGGTCATCAGATAGCAACGGCCGGCCGCAGGGGCAGCGGCCAGATCGCCCAGCGCCCTGAGCACGTCGAGCCCGCTTTCGGCGCGCAGCTTGTAGTCGCACAGCACCAGATCGAACGGCTGCAGCTTCCAGGCATGCATCGCCTGTGTGCCGTCGGGCACGCCGATGGCCATCGCCCCGAGCGCCCTGAGCAGCTCGACCAGTTCGCCCCGCAAGGCGTCATCGTCTTCGACGATAAGGATATTCGGCGTGTGCACGCTGTTTACCCTTACCAAAGATGGTTGACCAAAGGTTAATCGAGCGCCTGTTCCAGGCGTTCGCGCAGCTGTTCCAGCGGGGTATGGGCGATTGCCGACTGCGGATCCTCGGCACGCAGCACGGCCGCGAGCGCAAGCTGTTGCTGGCCGATCATGTCGAGCGCCTGCAGGCTGTTCATGTGTGCGGCGACCAGCGTAGGGTCGCTGCACAGCAACGCGCCCAGTCGTTCGATCTCTTGCCGGGCGCAATCGAGCTCGTCCGCGATCTGCAACCGCAGCTTGTGCGAGAGTGCCGCCCTGCTCATGCTGCAGCCCTAGTCGTCAGGCCCTGGTGCACCAGGTGAGCCCAGCAGCGGCGAGCCCCGGCTCGCTTGTGATTGGGCGTGATCATCGTCCAGCCATCCCTCTCGATCCAGCCTCAGGCAGCCTCCAGAACTGCGGCCATATCGGCCCCCGCGCCCATATATCCGAGCTTCAGGATCATGGCCATGCGGTCTTCCACGCTCGCGAGCCCCTCCAGCATGTTTTCGGTATCCGGCCCGCCCATGTTCGGCGGCGGCTGGATCGCCGAATCGTCGACCGTCACGATATCGTTGACGCTCCCGACAATGAGCCCCGTCATCTGTCCTGCAATCTCGACGACAATGATCACGTTACGCTCGTTGGGCTCGACCCTGCCCCAGCCGAGCCGTTCGGACAGGTCGATCACCGGAAGGACCAACCCGCGCAGGTTCACCACGCCGCGGACGAACGGTGGGGCATTGGGGATCGGTGTGGTCGGCGTCCAGGCGCGGATTTCGCGAACAGCCATGATGTCGACGGCGAGCATCTTGGCATCGATCTCGAACGTGATGAGCTGAATCTGCATCGGTTTTCTGCCTCAATGGATCACACGGCGGATGGCCGAGTTGAGCTTTTCCGGATCGAACGGCTTGGCGATCCACCCCGTGGCTCCTGCTGCCCGCGCCCGCGCCTTGCTGGCGGGCGCGCTTTCGGTGGTGAGGACCAGGATGGGGAGATCGCGCATGGTCTCGCGGCTTCTGAGCCGCTCGATCAGCGCCAGGCCATCGAGCCGGGGCATGGTGATATCGGTAATGACCAACTGCGGCTGATGGGTCTCCAGCCATTCGAGCGCAGCGAGCCCGTCCTCGGCTTCCACGACCTTGTGGCCCGCTCCGGTCAGCGCCTCGCGCAACACCATCCTCAGGCTCGGGCTGTCATCCACGGTGAGTATCGCCTTGGTCATCCTACCCCCTCCCCCATCAGAACAGTTCGACATCGCCGGTGGTAACCGGCACCCGCGCCACGGGCGCCTGCGGGACATCGCCCTGTACCGACCGGCAGCGCACCCGGCCGGTTGCAGGCTGCAGATCGAGCCGCCGAGCCCGCACCCCGCCGGTGTCCGAGCGCACCAGCTCGATGCCATCCGCCCGCAGAAATTCCTCGGCAAAGCGGGTGTTCTCGGTGCCTATCGCGCGCATCCCGCTGTGCATATTGGCACCCCCATAAAGGTGCGCGCGCATGGTCGCCCTGACAGCCCCGAGCTTGATCATCTCGTTGACCAGCAGTTCCATCGCATACAGGCCATAACGCCGTGCATCGTCGCCCAGGCCTGATCGTGAGCTCGGCGGCGAGGCGAGCAGGAAATGGTTCATGCCGCCGATCCTGGCCACCGGATCGTGCAGGCAGCAGGCGATGCAGCTCCCGAGCACGGTGGTCAGCACCACATCGGGGTCGCGCGACACTTCGAACTCGCCCTGGAGCACATTGCGGCGGATCGTCATCGGGGCATTCCCAGCCGTCTTCAGCATTGGCATAGCTCCAATATCCTCTCCGCAATCCTGTCCAACGGCAGGATCTGTTCGGCCGCTCCGCATTCGGCTGCAACCTTGGGCATCCCGAAGATCAGCGCGCTGGACTCGTCCTGAGCGATTGTGCGCATGCCGAGGTTACGAAGTTTTAAAAGCCCCTGCGCGCCATCATCGCCCATCCCCGTCAGCACGACCGCGACCACCTGGCCTGCAGGCCGGTGGGTCAACGATTCGAACATGCAATCCGCCGAGGGTCGATGCCCGTTGACCGGGGGCGCATCGAGCAGTCGGCAGCGCAACGGAGAGGCGTGCTCCACGACGAGATGCTGCGCACCGCCCGGTGCAATGCAGACCATGCCCTGCCTGATCGGCATGCCGTCCTGCGCCTCGACGACGTGCGGCAGGCTGTGCCGGTCCAGCCGATCGGCGAACAGAGGGGTTATGCCGCAGGGCATGTGCTGGACGATCAGTGTCGGGGGACAATCGGCGGGGAAGCCTGTCACGATCCGCTGGATCGCCTCCACCCCGCCGGTGGAGGCTGCGATGGCGACCATGGCACCGTTCCAGCGAAAGCCTGTCTCGGGCACGCCGCTTTCAAGGCTCCGCGATCTGCAAGGGCTAGTGCCGATAGCGCTATCGGCACATCGACCGGGCGCCGTTGGCGACATGGGATGACGCATGGTGCATCTGCCCCTGCCATCGGCCCCTTAGAATTCCGACCAATCCTCGGAGGGATCGGTGGTGATGGCCATGGCAAGATTGCCCTGCGTCATTGTCCGAGCAGCGGGTCTGGCGGGACGGCGCGATATGGCATGCCGGGGCATTTCACGCACCGTCGATCCCCGCGCGACGGGGCCGCCCTCCAGCGAGAAGCGCGAGACAAGCCCCGTCAACTGATCGGCCTCAGTCGCCAGGCTGCGCGCAGCGGCGGTCGATTCCTCGACCATCGCGGCATTCTGCTGCGTCATCTTGTCCATCTCGCTGACCGCAGTGTTCACCTGTTGCAGACTGTTCGACTGTGCGGCGGCGAGCTCGGAAATGTTCGCGGCGAGGCTAGCAATCTCGGCCACCTTGCCGACGATGCTGTCGAGCGCCTCGCCCGACTGACCGACCAGTTCCACCCCGCGATTGACCTGTCGCGAGCTCTCGCTGATCAGTTCCTTGATATGCTTGGCGGCATCGGCCGAGCGCTGCGCCAGCGCGCGCACCTCGTTGGCGACGACCGCAAAGCCCTTGCCCGCATCACCGGCTCGCGCCGCTTCCACCCCGGCGTTCAGCGCCAGCAGGTTGGTCTGGAAGGCAATGCCGTCGATCACGTTGATGATCTTGGCGATTTCCTGCGCGGACCGCTCGATATCGTCCATGGCCGCGACCGCTTCCTTGACGACCGCACCGCCGCGCGTCGCGTCCGAATGCGCTTCGGCCACCGAGCGGTTGACATGCGCTGCGCCATCGGCGGTTTCGCGCACGCCCCCTGTCAGCTGGTCCATTGCCGCGGCGGTCTGCTCCAGCGAGGCCGCCTGCTGCTCGGTGCGTGAAGACAGGTCGTCCGACGCCTGGCTGATCTCGATCGAGCCGGTGTTGATGCTTTCTGCGGTCTGCGAGACCTGGGTCAGCGTTTCGCTGATCCGGGTGCGCATGAAGTCGAAGTCCTGCTCCACCTTGGCAAAGGCGGGCGGCAGGCCCTCGAGACGGACGGTGAAATCGCCTTTTGCAAGCGATTCCAGCGCCTGGCCGACTTGGGAGATGACGGCCAGGCGCTGGGCTTCCTCCGCACGGAAGTAGCTGGAAAGGGCAATATCCATGTCGAGCAGGGCACATTTGACCAGCGTGCCGATCACCTTGCCCAGATTGTTGCCTGCAAGCCGCGCCAGCGGCGAACTGGCGACAGCCTCATGGATCAGCTGTTCGAGCACCATGGCATAGCCGCCGATATACCAGGTCGGCGCAAGTCCGATCCTGGCGTGCACGCTGCCGATCTGCTCGGCCTTTCCGAAATAATTCTCGCCGATCTGGTTCGAGAAAAGTTGAACCCAATGGTTAAGCTGCTTGTCGCGAGCATGGTCCATGTTCTGCTTCGACTTGAAGAACTTGGCGACCTCGGGCGTTGCGGCGATCTTTTCGTAAAAATCGGCCAGAGCCTCCGGCGCGTGCTTCTGCAGCAGTTTCAGTATGCGTGGAAAGCTCTTATAGTCTTTACTATCGATACCGAAGAAAGAAAGCCTGTCCTGATTTGCCGATGCCGTGTCCATGGCCCAATCCCCATTAAACTATGGGGTCGAATAAGTGCTTGTGTCGTAAACAAAACCCTAAATACGGTATAACTACGGTACGCCCGCAGGGGAGGAATATGGGTTAACGGACAGGATCGCCGGACCGTGCCGCCAGCGCCGTTTCGAGGCGCCCTGGCTGTCGCTCGCGCGAGGTGTCGGCACGGCGAGAGGCGGCGGCGCACGAAGCGTGATCCCGCCGGGCGGTTGCCGGTCTGCGAAAAAGGCTGGCCTCCGGGCTGAACCCGGCTCGCGCGCCCAGGTTGACACGCGATCGGCGCTGCGGCGATACAAAACCGCTATCCGGATGATGGACGACGATGCTCACCCCACCCCCTCTTCTCCACCGCCGCCTGCATCCTTTCCTGGCCCGCCTGTCGCTCCTCCTGGGGTTGATGGCGCTTGCTGGCGGCCCGCTCGAGGCCGCGACACCTTCGGCCAATCTCGCCGATTTCGACTGGATGACCGCAGCGATCGAGCGCAACTATTCAGGCTGGCCCACCAAGACCGGGGGCGAACGCAAGGCCGAACTCGATGCATTGACGGCTCGTCTCCGGGCGCAGGTCGCATCAGGCGATGAGGCCGTCTTTCGACAGAGCCTGAAACATTGGCTCGCCTGGTTCGATGATGGTCATCTTCAGTTGCAATGGGCCGCAGCGCCGGAGTCGTCGCCATGGAAAACCCGGCGGCGCGCGCTCGACGAGCAGAGCGCGCTGGCCAGGCTGAACGCCTTGGGCCCAGCGGCCGATCCGGTCGAGGGGCTGTGGTTGATCGACGATCGCTATCGTCTGGCCGTGCTGCGGCGCGACCGATCGGCAAAGGTGTTCGATGCCGTCATCCTGTCCACTGCGGCCGAGACCTGGACCCCCGGCGAGGTCAAGGCGGTGCTGACGCGCGCTGCCGATGGCAGCTATGCCCTGCTCTATGGTGCCGGCGACCGAACCGAGGTTGCGCTGCAGGCGCGCCTTCGCAGCAACGGCGATGTGCTGGACGTCGACGAGCTAGGCCAGTGGCGGCGCGTGCAGGCGACCCCAGAAGCGCAGAAGGCGGCAGAACGCCGATGGCCCGGCGACGCATTTCTGCTCGAGCGGATAGACGACGCCACCCTGTATCTGCGCCTCCCCTCATTTCATGCCAGCCATCTCGATGCGATCCGCAAGCTGATCGCAGACAATGCCGCCGAACTGGAGCGGACACCGCAGCTGATCATAGACATTCGCGGCAATGGCGGCGGATCTGACTTCACCTATGATCCGGTGCTGCCCTATCTCTACACCCGCCCGATCTGGCGGATCGGGGTCGAACTGCGCGTCAGCGCCGACAATGCCCGGCTGCGCGGCGAAACGGCGCGGACGCTGGAAAGCGCCTCGCCCGAGGCAGCGCGGCTGCTGGCGAGCGAGAGCCAGCGGATGCAATCGGCCAGCCAGGCGTTCCTGCCGCGCGAACCGGCGGTGGAGATCCTCCGGTTGGACCGGGTGCTGCCCAATCCGGCACGCATCGCGGTGCTCATCGACCGCGCCGGAAGCTCGGCCGAGAATTTCATCATGGACGCGCGGCAGAGCCGCAAGGTCGTGCTGATGGGGCAGGAGAATTCCGCCGGCGTGATCGATTATGGCGAGATGATGGGCATGCCCGCCCCCTCGGGCCGGTTCGAGCTCCACTGGGCCACCACGCGCTCGCTGCGGCTGCCGGGCGATCCGGTCGACCCGCACGGCATCGCGCCCGATGTCCTGATACCGGCGGATGTCGAAGACCCGGTCGCCCATGCCGCCAAGGAGCTGGCGCGGCGGGTGGACTGATGCGGCACATGAGAGGATGGTGCGCCCGACAGGATTCGAACCTGTGGCCCCCAGATTAGGAATCTGATGCTCTATCCTGCTGAGCTACGGGCGCACTGCGGTGCGGTTTAGCCAAGCGGGGGCGGCAAGGCAATCGTTTCGGCAGCGCCGGTTTCGAACGATATTCGCGTCAGTTCTTGGCGTCGGGCGGGATGACCGGGAACGGCAGCGGCGCGACGGCGACGCCCTCCTCGACCAGCGCAGCGGCCTCGTCAGGATCGGCCTGGCCGTGGATCGGCGCATGGTCTTCCTCGCCATAATGCATCGCGCGCGCGCGGTCGGCAAAATCCCGGCCCACCCAGGTCGATTGTTCGAGCGCCTTCGCCTGCGCCTGGGCCAGCGCGTGCAGCACCGCCTGCAGCTTGGCGACCTCAGCGGGGGCTGGCGCGGAAGCGGGCGCATTGCTGATGCTGACGGGCGATGGCGTGCTTGGAGCATCGATCACCGCAGGCAGGCTGACATCGCGCTGATTGCCCTTGGCATTCAGCCGTGGTGCCATCACCGCCTTGCCGACCTCGGTCGATCCGCAAAACGCACAGGCGATCAGGCCGCGCGCGCGCTGGTCCTCATAGGCCTGGCTGGAGGCGAACCAGACCTCGAACACATGGTCGTTCGCGCATTTGAGGTCGTAAACGATCACGGCAACACCGCCTCCGCGACAGGCCTGCGGTTGGCGATGACGGGGACGCGCGAACGCACATCGGCGATGCGTGCCAGGTCGAGCTCGGCAAAGGCCAAGCCGGGTGCCTCGCCCATGTCGAGCAGGATTTCGCCCCAGGGGTCGATCACCAAGCTGTGACCATAGGTGCTGCGGCCGTCCGCATGATCGCCGGTCTGCGCGGCGGCGACGACGAAGCACGCATTCTCGATCGCCCGGGCGCGCAGCAGCACATGCCAGTGCGCCTGTCCGGTGGGCACGGTGAACGCCGCCGGGACCGCGATAATGTCGGCTCCGGCGCGGCTCAGGGCCGAGAACACCGCGGAAAAGCGGATGTCGTAGCAGATCGAAAGGCCCAGCACCGCCTCCGGCAGCCGCACCGCGACTGCCTGCTCGCCGCCTTCATAGACGGCGGATTCGCGCCAGCTTTCGCCCGAGGCGAGGTCAACATCGAACAGGTGGATCTTGTCATAACGCGCGGCGATGCTGCCATCGGGCGCAATCACGAACGCGCGGTTGCGCCATTTTGCGTCGGGCGCATCGCCCCGTACCGCGAGCGAGCCCAGATGCACCCACAGACCATGTTCGGCAGCAGCGGTGCGGACCTCGGCGAGAACAGGATCCTCGCCCTCGCTGCGGATCGTATCGGCTGCGCGCGCACGATTGCGGTCGATCAGGTTCGACATTTCGGGCGTGAACAGCATCTCGGCGCCGCCCGCCTTCGCATCGCGCACCGCCTGCACCAGCGTGCGCGCATTGTCCGCAGGGTCTATCCCTGCTGTCATCTGCAGGACAGCAATCTTCATCGCAATCGGTCCGTGGTCACAGCCCCAGCAGCGGGTCGAGCTTGCCCTCGCGGTCGAGCGCCGCCAGGTCGTCCGATCCACCGATATGCTGCCCGTCGATGAAGATTTGCGGCACGGTGGTGCGCCCACCGGCGCGGCGGATCATCTCGGCCTTGGGCTCGCCGCCCATCGACACTTCGGTCTCGTCGAAGTCCACCCCCTTCTTGCTCAGCAGCGACTTCGCCCTGAAGCAATAGGGACAGGTAAATTTGGTATAGATTTCGACCTTGGCCATGAATGCGTCCTCCGCCCCCGATATTTGGGCGTTTTGCGCGGAAATGCAACAGCCCCGCAACGGACCTGTCACATATCCGCAGCCTCGTCGCCCTCGCGCAGCACCCGCGCCCAGCAGAAGATGGTCACGCTGGCCGCGCCCGCCTGCTTGAGCAACCGCACGCATGCGCGCGAGGTCGCGCCGGTGGTATAGACATCGTCAATGAGCAGCACGTGCCTGCCCCGGATGCGCTCGCGCCTGTCCTTGGGGATATCGAACACCCCGCGCACCGCCAGTCCGCGCTGCTTGCGCGTCATGCCCTTGAGCGGCGGCGTGGCGCGGATGCGGCGCAGCACATCGGTCTCGACCATCAGGCCATGCGGCCTCGCCAGTTCGCGCGCGATCAGGATCGACTGGTTGAACCCCCGCCGCCACAGCCGCCAGCGGTGCAATGGCACCGGGATCAGCACCAGATCGGTCGTGTCTTCGGGGATATGCCGCTGCAGATGCCGCGCGACCAGCCGCGCCAGGCCGATCTTGCCGCCATGCTTGAGCTTGAGCACGATCGAGCGCGACAGGTCGTCATAGAGCACCGCCGCCTTGATGCCATCGTGCAGCGGCGGATCGGCGAGGCATTCGGCGCAAGCGAGGTCGGCATCGCGCCCTTCGGAGAAGGGCTTGCCGCACGATGTGCAACTGGGATCGCTGATGAAGCGCAGGGCATTCCAGCACTCAGGGCAGAATTGCAGGTCGTCCTCGACCAGCACGCCGCAGCCGGGGCAGCGCGGGGGCAGCACCAGATCGACCAGCGGGCGCAGGGCGGTGGCAAGCGACATGCCCCCTTGTCGCGCGGCGCGCGCATCGGCACAAGGCCGCGATGAACCAGGATAGCGCCCCCCGCCAGCTCTTCTCGCCGCAGCGCCGCCGCCTCGCGATGGCGCGCGGCGAACGGCTGGCGCGGCAGACCGGCGCATTCCTTGCTGAGCATATGGCGGACGAGATCGTCGAGCGACTCTCGTGGGTGACGCGCGATTTTGGCGAGGCGCTGGTGCTGGGCATGGCCCCGCCCAGCCTGATGGCAGCCATGGACGCACGGGGCATTCGCGTGACGCGGGCAGGGCCAATCGGGACCAACGTGCAGTGCGACGAGGACCTGCTGCCCTTTGAACCGGCGAGCTTCGATCTGGTGATCGCACTGGGAACGCTCGACAGCGTCAACGATCTTCCCGGCGCGCTCATCCAGATCAACCGCGCGCTGCGCCCCGACGGGCTGATGATGGCGGCGATGATCGGTGCAGGCTCGTTGCCGCGTCTCAAGGCCGCAATGCTGGCGGCGGATGAGGCTGGCGGACGCGGTGTCGCCGCGCGCATCCATCCGCAGATCGACGTGCGTGCGGCGGGCGATCTGCTGCAGCGCGCGCGCTTTGCCATGCCGGTGGCGGACAGCGACACGCTGACCGTGCGCTATTCCTCGCTGCCCGCGCTGATCGCCGATCTTCGTGCGCATGGCTGGACCAACACGCTCGCCATTTCAGGCCCGGCGATCGGAAAACTTGGGTTAGTCGCGGCGATGCAGCGCTTTGCCGAGGATGCCGACAGCGACGGCAAGACGCCCGAGCGGTTCGAGATGCTGTATCTCAGCGGCTGGGCCCCCTCGCCCGATCAGCCCAAACCCGCACGGCGCGGCAGCGCGACCGCCTCGCTCGCGGGGCTACTCGACAAGGCACGCAAAGGTGACGCGGGAGAATAAGATCGAGAGCGGTTGCGCTCAGGTCGTGCCGAAGCCAACCGAGAGAAAGTCGGGCATCGGGCCGTTCCACCCATCGTCGGGACCGTCGTCGCGCTCCTCGCGGCGCGCCCGTGCGGGCTTGCGGCGATCGTCGCGCGTCTTTTCCGCACGCGGCTTCTCGTCACGCGGCTTTTCCTCGCGCGCCTTGCGTTCTGCGGGCTTGCGCTCCTCGCTCTTGCGGGGCGCGCGTCCCTTGGCCGGCTTTTCGCGCGGCTTATCATCCTGCACCGGCGCTTCGACGCCCTCGATCACGACTTCGGGAATGGTCGTGCCGATCAGCTTTTCGATATTGGCCAGCGCTTCGGCATCGTCTTCGGTGATGAAGGTGAATGCCTTGCCAGTCGCACCTGCACGACCCGTACGGCCGATGCGGTGGACATAATCGTCCGGATGCCAGGGCGCGTCATAGTTGAACACATGGCTCACGCCCTTGATGTCCAGACCGCGCGCAGCAACGTCCGAGGCGACCAGGATGTTGATCGTGCCGTTCTTGAACTTTTCCAGCTCGGCCAGCCGCGCGCTCTGTTCCATGTCGCCATGGATCTCGCCGCTGTCAAACCCGCCCTGGCGCAGCGCCTTGTTCAGATCGCGTACCGTCGTCTTGCGGTTGCAGAAGATGATCGCGGTCTGCACGCCAGCATCAAGCATAGTGAACAGCGTGTCGCGCTTTCGCCGCGATGCGACGCGCACCTTGCCCTGCTCGATCGACGCATTGGCGCTGCCGGTGCGCGCAACCTCGATCGACTTGGGGTTGTTCAGGAACTTGTCCGCCAGCTTCTTGATCGGCGGCGGCATGGTCGCGGAAAACAGCAAAGTCTGGCGCTGTGCGGGCAGCCGCGTGCAGATCGTCTCGATATCGGGGATGAATCCCATGTCGAGCATCCGGTCGGCCTCGTCGATCACCAGCAGGTTGCAGCCGGTGAGCAGGATGTTGCCGCGATCGTACAGGTCCATCAGGCGGCCCGGGGTCGCGATCAGCACATCGACGCCCTTTTCCAGCGCCTTGACCTGATCCCCCATCGACACGCCGCCGATCAGCAGCGCCATCGAGAGCTTGTGATACTTGCCGTATTTCTCGAAATTCTCGGCGACCTGCGCGGCGAGCTCGCGCGTCGGCTCGAGGATGAGCGAGCGCGGCATACGGGCGCGGCTGCGGCCCTCGGCCAGAATGTCGATCATCGGCAGCACGAAGCTCGCCGTCTTGCCCGTCCCCGTTTGCGCGATGCCGATCAGGTCGCGCATCATCAGCACCGGGGGAATGGCCTGCGCCTGAATGGGCGTGGGGGTGGTATAGCCGGAATCGGTTACGGCCTGGATCAACTTGTCGGAAAGGCCGAGATCGGCAAATATCATAGAATATCCGAAATAAGGGCAGCGGCGCGTCAGTTCTCGTCACGCCATTCATGCCGGGCCATCAGCCACGCACGCGCCATGCGCAAACAATGCCCGAAAGTCAACCTTGCTGCGCCGGAATTACGGGGCGAAATCAATCCTCAGGGACCAGCTGCCGCAGCTTGTTGACCTCGCACTTGCTGCCCGACCTGGCCTGCAGCAGATCGCGATCGACGCACAGCCGGCCATCGCCGCTGCGTTCCATGTAAAAGCCCTGATAGAATTCGCGCGCGCTGCACGATTTCTCCAGCTCGGCCTCGATCATCCGCTGGTCGCGCATGAACAGCACCAGCATGTCGTCGTTGATCACGCGCACGCCCGAGACATCGCGCATCGCCAGGCATTTGCCGACCTTGCGCCGTTCGAACTTCGGCGGCTCGGGCCTCGGCGCGCGCCGGGGCGGCGCAATGTCGGCCATCAGCGAAGAGCGCGAGAGCGACTGGCGCGGAACGCGGATGATGATCCGCTGCTCGATGCGGACCTGCGCGAGCACCTCGGGCCGCGGATCGAGCATCTCCCCCAGCTGCGCCGGAACGAAGGGCTCCGTGTCGCCCACGGGACTGCGCCGCTCGTCTGCCAATGGCAGCGAACTCAGCAACAGCAACCCCAGCAAGGATTCGACATATGCCATGGCCGCGCGCGGCGAACCTCCAGACCCGTTTAGCCCCTGGCGCCCGGGTTAGTCCGAGCGATTGAACGGTGGATTAACGATGCCGTCTAGCCCTGATCAACCCTCGTTTTGTCGGGTACTGTGTCATTTTTACCACCGACGCCATGGTATCCCAGCCGATTGTCGGCATGAAGCAGCAGGTGTATCAGGCGGGCCATGAACGACGCCCTTGAACGCCCCGAACTGACCGATCGGCTTGCCGCGCTGCTTGGCCCGAAAGGACTCACCACCGATGCGCACGACCTGGCCCCCTGGCTGACCGACTGGCGCGGGCGCTATCACGGCGCGGCGATGGCGATGGTCGCTCCCGCCAATACTCAGGAACTCGCCGAGATTGTCTGCCTGGCGAGCGAGACCGGGACGCCGATCGTGCCCCAGGGCGGCAATAGCGGTATGGTCGGCGGCGCAACGCCCGATTCCGGTGGCAGCGCCCTGCTGCTCAGCACGCGGCGGATGAACGCGATCCGCGCTATCGACCCTGCCGCGCGCACTGTCGTGGCAGAAGCAGGCGTGGTGCTGCAGACGCTGCACGAGGCGGTCGCCGCGCAGGGGCTGCGATTCCCGCTCACGCTGGGTGGCAAGGGCTCGGCGACCGTGGGTGGACTCGTTTCGACCAATGCGGGGGGCACGCAGGTCCTGCGCCACGGCACGATGCGGGCGCTGGTCGAGGGGCTGGAGGCGGTGCTGCCCGATGGCTCGATCTATAACGGCCTCGCCACGCTCAAGAAGGACAATCGCGGTTACGACATCCGGCATCTGCTCGTCGGTGCCGAAGGCACGCTCGGCATCGTCACCGCCGCGACGCTCAAGCTCGTTCCGGCGCTGATCGACCGTGCGGTCGTCTGGGCCGGGGTGCGCTCGCCGCTCGCAGCGCGCGAACTTCTGCTGATGCTCGAGGCGCGCGCGGGCCGCGAAATGGAAGGTTTCGAGATCGTCCCCCAGCGCTGCCTCGCCAATGTGCTGCACCACATTCCCGGCACCCGGGCGCCGCTGGCCAGCGCGCATCCCTGGCATGTGCTGATCGAGTTCGCGCGCGACAATGCCGCCGCACCCCCGCCGCAGGAGCTGGCCGAAGCGCTGATGGCCGAAGCCTTCGAGCGCGACCTGGTGCAGGACGCGGCGATCTCGTCGAGCGAATCGCAAGCCGAGGCCTTCTGGAAGCTGCGCGATTCGATCTCCGAGGCCGAACGTGCCGAAGGTCCTGCGATGCAGCACGACATCAGCGTGCCGGTGGCCGACATGGCGCGTTTCATCATCGAGGCGGGCGCCGAGGTGGAGAACCGCTTCCCCGGCACCGAAGTGGCTGCCTTCGGGCATATGGGCGACGGCAATGTCCATTTCCACGTCGCTGCCCCCAGGGGATCGGACCGTGCCACCTGGCCTGAGCACCCTGGCAAGGAAATCAGTGGTTTCGTCCATGATCTGGTCGTGGCGGCGGGTGGATCGATCAGCGCCGAACATGGCATCGGCCAGATGAAGCGCGACGAGCTGGGGCGGCTGAGCGATCCTGCGCGCCTGATGGCACTCAAGGCCATCAAGCAGGCCTTCGACCCCAAGGGGATCATGAATCCGGGCAAGCTCGTTCCGCTTTGACGCCGCGCTGGCGGCGAGTTCCTCTTGCGCGTCGCCTGCCAGCCACTTAAGGCGCGTAATCCGGTTTTACCGAGAAAATCACAATGTCAGCGGAGAATATTTCATGGCCAGTGCGCCGCAAGCCACCAACCTGCCGGTCCTTTTCAACGACCTGGTGCCGCTCAATTCCCAGGACCATGCAAAGTTCCGCTCGCGGACGCTGGAAGGCGCGCATTTCCTGAAGAACCAGCACGCGATCCCGCTGACGGCCGAGGAATTCAGCCAGGCGCAGCGCCACTATCCGATCATCTTCTCGGCTGGTCCGGACCCGGTTCCGCTGGCGCTGATGGGCATGAACGAAGGCGTCAACGTGTTCCTCGACGACGATGGCAAGTATCGCAAGCCGGCCTATGTGCCTGCTTATGTGCGCCGCTATCCGTTCATGCTCGCGCGCCTGCGTCCGGATTCGCAAGAGCTGTCGCTGTGCTTCGATCCGACCTGCGAAGCGCTGGGCGAGTTCGAGGAAGGCGAAGCACTGTTCGACGGTGATCAGCCGAGCCAGACCACCAAGAACATCCTGCAGTTCTGCGAGGATTTCGAGCGCGCCGTTCAGGGAACCGCCTTCTTCATGGAAGAGCTCAAGAAGCACGACCTGCTGATGGACGGCGAGCTGAAGATCGAGCACCCGACGCTGGCACAGCCTTTCGTCTATCAGGGCTTCCAGATGGTGAACGAGGAAAAGCTGCGCGAGCTGCGCGGAGACGAACTGCGCAAGATGAACCAGAACGGCGCGCTGCCGCTGATCTATGCGCACCTGTTCTCGCTGCAGAACATGCGCGACCTGTTCGCGCAGCAGGCTGCCGACGGCAAGGTGCCGAACCTTCAGGTTCCTGCTGCGGTCAACTGATCTGCCAATCCTATCCGGGCGGGCTGGCTGAGCTGTCAGCCCCCGCCCGGATAGGCATCCCAGCGCGCGGCATTAGCATAGTCCTCGTCGCGCGGCTCGATCCAGGCCCTGCCACTCGCACTCGTCTCGCTCTTCCAGAACAGCGCGCGGCTCTTCAGATAATCCATCAGATAATCCGCCGCCTCGAACGCGGCCCGGCGATGCGCGCTTGCCGTCGCGACCAGCACGATCGGATCGTGCGGACGCATGTCGCCGACGCGGTGGATGACCAGCACCGCCTCGAGCGGCCACCGCTCGGCAACCTGATCAAGCATCGCTTCGATGCCGCGCTCGGTCATGCCTGGATAATGCTGCAGGCTCAGCGTGGTCACGCTGCCATCGCCGTTCGAGGGGCGCACCTGCCCGGTAAAGGTGACGATCGCCCCGGAATCGTGCAGCGCCTTGCGAAACGCGGCAATCTCGGCTTCCGGGTCGAACGGGCCAGAGGCGATCGTGACGCGCCTCAGCATTTCACCCTCCGCTGACCGGCGGCAGAAAGGCGAGCTCGTCGCCATCCGCGACCATCGCATCGCGATCGACGATCGTGCCGTTCAGCGCATAGCGCACCCGGCCTTCCAGCAGCGCGCTACCGAGCAGCCTGTCGCCCGCCTCCAGCACGCCGATCAGCGCGGCCACGCTGTGCGGCTCGGACAGGCCGACGGACCGCTCGATCCCTCCCGCCAGATCACCCAGCCGCCCGAAAAACAGCAGTTTCGCCATGGTGCGCTCAGCCGCCGGTCATCGACATGTGCCGGGCAAGCGCGGGTGCGGCGCCCGGGGCATCGATATGGAAATCATGCCGCTCGGGCTTGGCACGGATCGCGCGCGTCAGCGCCGCGTCGAGCGCCGCATCGCTGTCCGGCCCGCGCATCGCCGCGCGCAGATCGACCCGGTCGTTCTGGCCGAGGCACATGTAGATCTGACCGGTCGCGGTGACTCGCACCCGGTTGCATCCGGCGCAGAAATTGTTGGTGAGCGGGGTGATCAGGCCTAGCCGCCCGCCGGTCTCGGCAATGTCGAAATAGCGCGCCGGCCCGCCGGTCTTGTGATCGCTCGGCGTCAGCGTCCAGCGCTGCTCGAGCGTGTCGCGCACCTGCGGCAGTGGCCGATAATGGTCGAACCGGTCTTCCTCGACCTCGCCCAGCGGCATCACCTCGATCAGCGTCACGTCATGACCTTTGCCATGCGCCCAGGCGATCAGCGCAGGAAGCTCGTGCTCGTTGAGCCCCTTGAGCGCCACCGCGTTGATCTTGACCTTCAGCCCCGCGCGATCGGCCGCATCGATACCGGCAAGCACCTTGTCCAGCGCATCGCGCCGGGTGAGCCGTGCGAACAGGTCGCGGTCGAGCGTGTCGAGCGAGACGTTGATCCGCCGCACGCCGGCATCGGCCAAGGCGGCGGCATGTTCGGCGAGCTGGGTGCCATTGGTGGTCAGCGTCAGCTCGTCGAGACCGTGGCCGATCTCGCGTCCCAGCCGCTGCACCAGCGTCATCACGTCGCGCCGCACCAGCGGTTCGCCCCCGGTCAGCCGGATCTTGCGGACGCCGCGCTCGATGAACGCCAGCGACAGCCGGTGCAATTCCTCGAGGCTCAGCACCTCGGCCTTGGGCAGGAACTGCATCCGCTCGGGCATGCAATAGGCGCAGCGCAGGTCGCACCGGTCGGTGACCGACAGGCGGACATAGCTGATGCGGCGGGCAAAGCCGTCGATCAACGGGCGGGCGGCGACCTCGTTCATGTTGGCATCGTTATCGCATGCTTGCGTCCGCGCCCACCATCAATTTTGTGACGGCTCGGCTGCGGGCGCCTTGTTCGGCACCGGGACGATCAGCGGCGCATGCCGCCAGCGCACCAGCAGCCGCACCAGATCGAGCCCCGAAAGCCCCAGAGTCGCCGTGTTGCGCAGCGGGTGGACGTTGACGCGCGGTTGCGCCGCCAGCACCTCGTCGAGCACCAGCTGCACCTTGCCCGCCTTGTCGTTGAACGCCGCAAGCGGCGTCACCGAACCGGGTGTGATGCCGAGCAGTTCGACCATCTCGTCCCCCGAGCCGAAGCTGAACCGCCCTGCCCCGACCAGATGCCGGAGCGCACCCAGATCGACCTGCTTTTCGGCGAGCACGGTGACCAGGTAGAACTGGCCGCTGGTGTCCTTGAGGAACAAGTTCTTGGTGTGCGCACCGGGTATGGCGCGCTCGATCGCGCTGCTTTCGAGCACGGTGAACACCGCCTCATGCTCGACCTGGTCGAAGGCGATGCCCGCAGACTGGAGTTCGGCATGGAGGCGGCTGTCATCGGTCATTCTGCGATCCTCAATTCGCCGCCATGGCGAGCTTCTGGAAGAACTGCAACTGCGGCACGCGCAGATCGCCACCGCTTGCCTTGGGCCAGTTGCTCACCACCGCAACGACAAGGTTCTTCTGCGGCACGATCAGGATCGCCTGGCCGAAAATGCCCTGCCCGCCCCAGGCGCCGCCCGGATAGGTCCACCACTGATAGCCATAGCCGAAGCCCGGCAAACCGATCGGCGCCTGTTCCTTGCCCGCTTCGGCGAACCAGCCATCGGGAACCTGGCCCTTGCCGCCTTCGAGCGCGAACAGCCCCATGCGGGCATAATCGGCCAGCCGGATCGACAGGCAGCAGCCGCCGACATTCTGTCCAGCGGAATCGACCATCCAGAACAGGTCGCCCTCGAAGCCCGCCGGCTTGACGATCTTCTCCTGCGCATATTCGGTCAACGTCTTGCCCGTCGCACGCTGGACAATCACGCCGATCAGGTTGGTTTCGCCCGTCTTGTACACCCATTTGGTACCCGGCTCGGCCTCGCGCGGCAGCGTCTTGAGGTAAGCGGTATTGGGGTCCTCGCCCGGCCCAACGGGTACCGAGAGCATCTTCACGACATCGCTGTTCGGGTCGGTATAATCCTCGTTCCACTTGACCCCCGAGGTCATGGTCAGGATCTGCTTGACGGTCACGCCGTCATAGCCGCTGCCCTTGAGTTCGGGGACGTATTTGGTCACCGGATCGTCGATCGAAGCGATAAACCCGTCCTTCACCGCCGCGCCGACGAGCGTCGAGGTGAAGGACTTGGCGACCGAGAAGCTGGTCCAGCGATCTTCAGGCTTCATCCCCAGCCCGTATTTTTCCAGCCGGACCTTGCCGTCCTGGATCACCATCAACCCTGCGACATTCTGCGCGGCCATAAACGCATCAACATCGGCATCGCTGATCGCCAGAGGTTCGCCCTTGGGCAGCGCGCGCGGGGTGCCATGCTTCGCGGTCGTGCCGGGGAACTGCGCCTCCATGGCGCGGAAATTGGCAGCGCGCTGCGCATCGGACCAGAACAGTATCTGCGCGCCGGCGGTGCGCACCTTCTCCAGCTCCGCCGCGCTCATCTGCGTGATCGGCTTGACCGCCGGGGCCGCCTCATCCTTCGCCAGCGCCACACCGCCCGCGCCGATCGCCAGCGCACAAGCCGCCGCCAGAGTTTTCCAGACCCGCATAACCTTCTCTCCTCTCATGCCTTTATCTTTCCGTGCGCTGCGAGCGCTCGTTCTCTGGCTTCCTTATGCCCGATCAGTTTCTTGGGATAGCCCTTCACATATTTGCCCGCAGCCTCGGGATCGTGGATCGCCTTGTCGGACAGACCGGCGAGCTCGGGCACCCATTGCCGGATATAGCCCGCCGCATCGAACTTCTCCGACTGGGTCAGCGGCGCCATGATCCGCACGAACATGTTCGAATCGACGCCAGTGCCCGATGTCCATTGCCAGTTGGTCGCGTTGGAGCCGTAATCGGCATCGACCAAAGTGTCCCAGAACCACTTTTCGCCCTCGCGCCAGTCGACCAGCAGATGCTTGATCAGGAATGAGGCGGTGACCATGCGCACGCGGTTGTGCATCCATCCGGTCGCCCAGAGCTGGCGCATCCCGGCATCGACCAGTGGATAGCCGGTGCGCCCCTGCTGCCACGCCCTGATATCCGCCGCCACGTCCGGGTCGGACGGATCGCGCCAGGGGAATTTGTCGAAGCCGTCGCGGGCATTGGCCTTGGCATAATCGGGATATTGCAGGATCACGTTCTGCGCATAATCGCGCCAGACCAGTTCCTTGAGGAAGGTCTCGACCGAACCGCCCGCCTCCATCGTCGCGTGCCAGACGGTGGCGGGAGAGATCTCGCCGAAATGCAGATGCGGCGACAGGCGCGAGGTGCCCTCGACCGAAGGCAGGTTGCGGCATGCCTCGTAATGCAGCGCGCGCGCATGGAAGGCCTTGAGCCGCTCTGCCGCGCCTGCCTCGCCCGGTGTCCATTCCTCGGCAAAGCCCTTGGCCCAATCAGGCTTGGTCGGCAGCAGGTCCCAGTCGCTGAGCGTGTCGCTCTCGGGCCAGCTTTGGGGCGCGTCGAGCCTCTTCGGCGCAGGCACCGGCTCGGGTGGCGGCATGTGCTGCGCCAGCGCGCGCCAAAAGGGCGTGTAGATCTTGTAAGGCTGGCCGCTGCCGGTGGTGACCGATCCGGGCGGCATCAGGTAATTGCCGTGATGGCATTCGAGCGCGCAGCCCTCGGACAACTGCCCCTTGAGCGCGCGTTCGGCATTGCGCCACCATGGCTCGTAATGGCGCAGGCAGTGGATCGCGGCCGCGTTGGTCTGCTTCGCCAGCTTCGCCAGTACCTCTGCCGCGACGCCGCGCTTCAGGATCAGACGCGAGCCGATCTTTTCCAGATCGGTCGCCAGCGACGCCAGGCTATGATGCAGCCACCAGCGCGACGCCCCGCCCATCTTGCGATGCTTGGGCGTCTCGTCGTCGAGCACATAGACCGGGATCACGGGTCCGGCCTTGGCGGCGGCGGCGAAAGCAGGCTGGTCGGCAAGGCGCAGGTCGCGGCGCAGCCAGACGATCACGGGGCGGGTCATCGAACATCCTTCACATCGACTGTGACCGTGAACCGGTCAGCAATCGGCGAACTGTCGAAGCGCGCATCGCGCAGCACCACCCTCTTGCCCCCCGATATGTCGGTCAGCCGTGCATATGGCATCCGCGCCCAGAACAAAAAGGCCCGCGCATCAGCATTTTGTGCGGCGGCGCGCGCGACCCACGGGCTGGCCATGTTGGTCGCAGTGCTGCCCGGCTGCAGCGTCAGCGCCGGGGTGCCCAGCGCGTCATAGGCCCCGCGCCCGATCATCGCATCGCCGCGCCACAGCATCGCGCGCTGCCAGAACAGCACCGGTACCGCATTGGCGATCACCAGATCGGGAGTGATGCCGCGTTCGGCCTCCAGCCTCTGCGCCACCTGCGCTTCGGCATGGCTCGAGAGCGCATAGTTGCCCGAGATGTAGAGCAAGGCCAGAACCAGCACCGCTTGCGCGGGCCGTTCCCAGCCCGGACGGCCTGCCGCCTCCCATTTGCGCGACAGCCAGATGCCGAGCGGCAGGATCGTCCACAGCGCCGCATCGACGATGAACAGGGTATCGCCATAGAACCAGCGCGGCGCGAAGGGTTCGAGCAGGCGGATGCCGTAATTGTTGAGATAATCGAGCGCCGGATGCGATAGCGTGCCGATATAGGCGAGCAGCAGCAGCGCCCCTGGTCGCACCGGCAGGCGGTCGCGCGGACGCTTGCGCCGCCGTACCTGCCAGCGGTCGAACCAGACCATCGCCACCGTGAGCAGGATCGGCAGCACCAGCAGCGCGATCGGCCCGTGCGTAACCCCGCGCCGCAGCGCGAGCGACTGGGTGCCGAGCACGCTCAGCACCGCATCGATATCGGGCAGGTTTGCCCCGATGATCAGCGTCGGCACCCCGAGCCCGGTCAGGCGCTTGAGTCCCGCCTGGCCCAGCGCCCATCCGGCGAGGCTGTGGGTGAAATTGTCCATGCGGTTATTCCTTCATCGCCGGGAAGCGCGCGAAGCGGACATTTTCCATCACCGCATTGTCGCAGGACCGATGCCCCTCTGACGGATCAACGACAGTGATGGTGCCACGCCCCACCGGAATGCCGGTCTCGTGCCCGATGTCGAAGACAAAGGCTGTGTCCTCGTCGATCCCGATCCCGGTCACCGCGTCCGCTTCGATACAGGCCACCGCCCGAACGAGCCGCGTCAGCCGTGCGCGCTGGCTGAAATGCTGGTCGAACACGATCCCGGGAAGAAAGCCGAGGCCACGCCCCAACACCAGTGGCACGTCGCGGGCATCCTCGGCCTTGCCGTCGCAATCCTTGAAATCGCGCGAGACCGGAGCCGTCAGCGCCACCTCGGGGCTGCCGCATCCGATCATGTGCTCGCCCATCACAGCCGCACCCGCGCTGGTGCCCCCGATCACCGCTCCCTTATCCAGCCGTTTGCGGATGGCGGCCAGCATAGGTGTATCGCTGCCATCGGGCTTGATCAGCGCTGCCATGATCCGCAGCTGGTCGCCGCCCAGCATCCAGATCAGGCCTGCTTTCTCGATCTTGGCAATCTCTGCTGGATCGCTGCCGCCCGCATTCCAGCGCGACTCGTCGACGTCCGGCGTATCGGGATCATCGACCAAGGCTATGTGCGCCGTGACGATGCGGGCGGGATCAACGCCATGTGCGGCAAAGGCCTTGGCAGCGCGCGGAACCGATCGACCGATAATGCCCGAAGCAGCGGGGATGATGACCACATCGGGCGCGTCGGCTGGCATGGCTTTGATCATCGCGCGATACACATCGGCATTGTCGTCCGCCAATGCCCCGCCGACCACGACAACGGTTCCCCGCTCGGCCTGAGCCGGGACCGCCACCATCGCCAACAGGATTGCCCCCCAAAACCGCATCAGCCGGGCCAGCCTTCCGGACGGCCCAGCAGTGCGCGCAGATCGGCCAGCGCCTGATCCTCGCCGCTCACCTTGATCGCGGCCATGCCCAAAGCCGCCGCGGGTTTGCAATTCACGCCCAGGTCGTCGAGATAGATGCACGCATCCGGTGCTATCCCGATCGCCTCGCACATCATCGCATAGATGCGCGGATCGGGCTTGCGCACCCCAGCCTTGCTGCTTTCGATGACATGGTCGAACCGCGCCATGATCGCCGCGATCTCGGCCGCGCGCGCATCGTCGAACACCATCGCCGATCCCTTGCCCGCGCGGACATTGTTGGTGATGCAGCCGATGGTCAGCCCTTCTTCCTTGAGCGCATCGAGCGCCGCGACCATGCGAGGGCGCACATCGCCTGCCAGGCAGGAGATGACATCGCTGCCCCGGATCGCCAGACCCAGCGCCGCCGCTTCTTCGGCAAAGGCAGTATCGAAAGCGGCGGCATCGATCTCCGCGCGCTCGAACTTCGCCCAAGCATTGTAGTCGGGATTGGTCGCGTTGATCCGCCGCACGCAATCGCGCGGCAGCCCCCGCTCCGCCTCGAGCCGATTGAACGCCTCGAATGGCGACGAGGTGATCACCCCGCCGAAATCGAAAATGACCGCCTGGAAGCTCATGGAATAATGACCAGCCCCGTCCTCGCATCGGCCTTGCCCGCGACCGTTTCGGCATAGGCGGCGAGCGCGGCCTCGGCGCCCTGGCGCTTGTCGATCGACAGCAGTTTCGGGGCCAGATCGGCAAAGCCGAGCCAGGCGGCTTCGAGCTTCTGGCGGAAGCCGTCCGGGCCCCATTCGGCGATGCGCTTTTCGCTGCGGCCCGGTGCGAATAACATCTGGCGCGGCGGGCCAGCGATCGCGCCGGGGTCATCATTCGCATCCCAATGCGACTTACCAACCACGATCGAGGCCTTCAGCGCATCGGCGAAATGGTTGTGGACTGCGGCTGCGACCTTCGGGTTGCCCGCCATATCGACCATCGCGCTCGGAACGGAGGCGTCCATCGCGCCGATATCGTCATAGGCGACGACGCGGTCGTACAGGCCGAGCGATTCGACATAGGCGGCGTTGCCCCCGCTCGTCAGGCCCACAACCTGCGGACCGCTGCCGCGCTGCTTAAGCGCATGCGCAAGGCCGATCGCGGTCTTGCTCGACGCACTGGCGACCAGAATTTGCTGCGCAGCATAATCGCCCTCGTCCTCGAGCTGATCGGCGATCAACCAGCCGGTGAGGAACAGCGGACGGAAGACCGGCCAATAATCATGGTGCTCGGCGCGATAATCGCCCAGCGCGTCGAGCCGCTGGTACTGGTTGTAGATGATCGGCAGCGTCGCGCGGCGCGGGGTCGTGTCGGTAAAGCCGTTGGCGCTCACCCGGCCCGGATGCAGCAGCGCATGGCTCGCCATCGGATAATAGCCGTAATATTGCGTCCCCACCGGCACGTCGGGATGGTTGCTGCGGCTCACCGTGGCAAAGCCCCAGACCGGCAGCCGCCCCGGCGCTTCGCGCTCGGCGAAGAAATCCCAATAGCCCTGATCGTTGCCGAACAGCCCGAGCGGCTTGCCGAACACGGCATAGGTCACGTTGTTCGCGGTCATCGCGTAGAGGTCAAGCTTCACCTCGATCGCGCCTTCGGGCAGGTCGGCCTGCGGCTCCTCGACAATGCGAGCGTCAGCGATGGTGTCACGGTCGATATCGATCGCCCAGCGTTGGTCGGTCATGGCGTTTTCCCTCAATCCAAGAATTCCAGTCTTCGTCATCCCCGCGAAGGCGGGGGTCCCGCTTGTCCCATTGTGCACGACCGCAAAGCGGGACCCCCGCCTTCGCGGGGATGACGATCAAGCGTTCAGATAATGCAACTTCGCCCCACCGCGCGGCCAGTCCATCTTGACCAGCCTGCCAGTGCCTGAAAGCGTGATGTACGCGGTCTTCAGGTTCGGCCCGCCGAAGCAGATATTGGTCGTGAACGGATCGTCGGTGGCGACGAACTCGACCAGTTCGCCTTCCGGTGAGACCACCGAAATGCCGCTCTGCCCGATGGTCGCGACGCAGATATTGCCCGCGCCGTCGACCGCGAGCGAATCGAAGAACGTGTATCCCGACGGGCTGTAGAGAAAGGTGCCGCCCGGCCCGAGCAGCCCCTGGCTGAACGCGATCTCGCCGGGCGCGGCAATGTCATAGGCCCAGAGCTTGCAGGTATAGGTCTCCGCGACGTAGAGCCGCTTGCCGTCGGGCGAGAGGCCGATGCCGTTGGGGTTTTCCATCGGAAAGATGACTTCCTTGAGCAGCGAGCCATCGGCGCGCGCATAGAAGACGCCGGTCACGTCACGCTCGCGCCGCCGGGTCTTGCCGTGATCGGTGAACCAGAAGCCGCCGGCATCATCGAACACGATGTCATTGGGCCCGCGCAACGTGCAGCCGAAATCGCCCGACTTGTAGAGCGTCTCGACCGCGCCGGTCTCGAGGTCCACGCGCTCGATCCTTCCGCCGGAATAATCGTCGGGCTGACCATGCGGGATCAGCAGTCCGGCGCGCTCGACATAATGGAAGCCGCCATTGTTGCACACATAGAGCTTGCCATCGGGACCGATCGCCGCGCCATTCGGGCCCCCGCCCAGCTGCGCCACGACATGCTGCGTGCCATCAGGCGCGACGCGCGTGACGCAGCCGCGCTCGATCTCGACCAATACGACGCTGCCATCTGGCATCGCCACCGGCCCTTCAGGAAAGCGCAGCCCTTCGGTTACCAGTTTCATCCAGAATCCCTCTCGCTTACATTCTTGTCAGCGCATCATTGCGGCAGTCAGCTCCCCTGTCCACAGCTGAAAACACACGCTTGAGCCAAAGCCGATTCGGTCCTAGACGCTCGCCTTTAATGACATCGCCGAACACCCCCTCCGCCCGCCGCCCTGCCAGCGATTATCCGCCCGGCAGCATGGCCTTTCCGCACCGGCATCTGCTGGGAATCGCGGGGCTCCAGCCCTGGGAGATCGAGTTCCTGCTCGACGAGGCCGAGCAATGGGTCGATCTCAATCGCCAGGCGACCAAGCATGACGACCGGCTCGCAGGCCTCACGCTGATCAATGCGTTTTTCGAAAATTCGACGCGCACGCTGCTGTCGTTCGAGATCGCGGGCAAGCGCCTGGGCGCGGATGTGGTCAACATGCACGCCGCGCAATCGAGCGTGAAAAAGGGCGAGACGCTGATCGACACGGCGGTGACGCTCAATTCCATGCGCGCAGATGCTATCGTCATTCGCCACGGCAGCTCGGGCGCGGTGCAACTGATCGCCGACAAGGTGGGCTGTCCGGTGTTGAACGCAGGCGACGGCACGCACGAGCACCCGACCCAGGCGCTGCTCGATTCGCTGACCATCCGCCGCCGCAAGGGGCAGATCGCCGGGCTGCGGGTCGCAATCTGCGGCGACATCCTCCACAGCCGCGTCGCGCGATCGAACATGATCTGCCTTTCGACCCTGGGCGCAGACGTGCGCGTCGCCGGCCCCCCGGCGCTGATGCCGCCTGCGGTCGAATCGATGGGCGGCACACCCTGTCGCAATTTTGCCGAGGCGCTCGAGGGCGCCGATGTCGTGATGATGCTGCGGCTGCAGAACGAGCGGATGCAGGGCCAGTTCATCCCCTCGCCGCGCGAATTCCGTCATCTCTACGGGCTGACCGATGCGAAGCTGGCGCTGGCCAAGCCCGATGCGCTGGTGATGCACCCCGGGCCGATGAACCGGGGGATCGAGATCGACAGCCATATCGCGGACAATGTCCAGCGCTCGGCGATCACCGATCAGGTCGAGATGGGCGTGGCGATGCGCATGGCGTGTTTGGACGTGCTGACGCGCAGACGGCGCGGCGTGGAGGGCTGGGCATGAGCAAGACCCCGCTGGCTCCGCTGAGCATCGTCAATGGCCGCCTGATCCTGCCGGGAGAGGGCGAGCCGGTCGAGGGCGGTATCCGCGTGCTGGGCGACCGCATCGCCGAGATCGGCAGGATCACGCCGAGCGCGGACGACCGCGTCCACGACGCGAAGGGCGCGCTGATCGCGCCCGGCCTGGTGGACCTCGGCGTGTTCGCGATCGACCTTCCCGCCTTCCATTTCGGTGGGATCAGCCGTGCGGCGCTGATGCCCGATCAGAATCCGCCGCTCGATCACCCGGCGCGCGTGCGCTTTGCCGCCTATTCGGGCAAGCCGGATTTCTGGGTGCACCCTCTGGCCGCCGCGACGCGCGACCTGGCGGGTGCCGAGATGGCCGAGATCGCGCTGATGCAGGAGGCGGGCGCGCGCGCCGTCGCCACCGGGCGACGCTGGATCGTCGATACCGGCGTGATGCACCGGCTGATGCAATATTGCGCGATGCTGGACCTGCCGCTGATCGTGCATAGCCAGGACCATGGCCTGTCGGGCACGGCGGTGGCCACTTCAGGCGAGATGGCGACCCGGCTGGGCCTGCCCCAGGCCCCCGCCGAGGCCGAGAGCATCGCCATCGCGCGCGATCTTGCGCTGGTGCGGATGACGGGCTGCAAAGTCCATTTCCGCCAGGTGACGACGCGCGCGGGCCTCGCGCTGATCCGCGCGGCCAAGGCCGAAGGACTGAGCGTCACCGCAGGGATCACGCCAGCGCACCTGTTCCTCTCGGATGTGGCGCTCGGCGGTTTCCGCACCTTCGCGCGTCTGTCGCCGCCGCTTCGCAGCGAGGATGATCGCCAGGCCGCGCTCGAAGCGGTCAAGGACGGCACGATCGATGTCATCGCTTCGGGTCACGATCCGCGCGGCCCCGAGGACAAGCGCCTGCCCTTTGCCGATGCCGCGCCCGGCATGGCGGGGGCCGAAACGCTGCTGCCGCTGTCGCTGGGGCTGGTGCGCGATGGCCTGATTTCGACAGGACGGCTGTTCGACCTGATCGCCGCCAACCCGGCCAAGCTGCTCGGCGTCCAAGCGGGCGCGCTGCGCACCGGGCATGAGGCGGATATCGTGCTGATCGATCCCGATCGGCCCTGGCAGGTCGATTCGGGCAAGATGGCGGCGGCTGCCGGCAACACGCCGTTCGACAAGCTGCCGGTGCAGGGCCGCTGCCTTGCGCTGTTCAAGGGCGGCAGGCTGGTGGATCAGCGCAGCGGCTGAAGGCGTCGCCGCGCTGGTCAGTGCAGCTTCAGCTTGGGCCGCACGATCTGGTTCACATGGCCGATGACGATCAGCGATATGCCGCGCCACCAGCCGTGGATCGCGATCAGGTGCATGCGGTAGAGCGATTGGTACGCCCAGCGCGCCAGTCGGCCTTCCACCGCCATGCGCCCGCCGACCAGATTGCCCATCAGGCTGCCCACGGTCGAGAAACGGCTCAATGACACCAGCGAGCCATGGTCCTTGTACACGAAATCCTTGAGCGGCTTGCCCGCCTGCATCCGGCACAGATTGTCGAAGACATGGCTTGCCATCTGGTGCGCCGATTGCGCGCGCGGCGGGATCGGTCGCTCCTGGCCGGGCAGCAGGCATGAGGCGCAATCGCCCAGTGCGAAGATATGGTCGTCCAATGTCGTCTGCAGTGTCGGCCGAACCACGAACTGGCTGAGCCGGTTGAGTTCGAGATCGCTCATCTCGGTGACGCCATCGGCACCTTTCACCCCGGCAGCCCAGACGATCAGGTCGGCGGGAATCGCCTCTCCGGCCTTGGTCTCGACCGAATGCTCGTTGACCTGCACGACCTGGGTATTCTCGCGCACGCTGACGCCGAGCTGCTCGAGCTCGTGCCGCGCCGTGCCTGCCAGCTCGGCATCGATCTGCGGCAGGATGCGCGGTCCCGCCTCGAGCAGCGTGACCTCGAGCTTGCTCTCGTCGAACACCTCGAGGCCGTAATAGCGCAGCGACTTGGCGGCGTTGTACAGCTCGGCCGAGAGCTCGACCCCGGTCGCCCCGCCACCGATGATGCAGATGCGCACCCGCGCTTCGGGATTGCCGGTGTTATGCTCGTGATTGGCGCGCAGGCACGCATTGAGCAGCTTCTGGCGGAAGCTGTCCGCCTGGCCGCGATGCTCGAGAAACTGGGCATTTTCGCGCACGCCCGGCACGCCGAAATCGTTCGAGACACCGCCAAAGGCGAGCACCAGATAATCATAGCGGATGCGGTGCCGCCCGATCACCTCCTTGCCAGCATCGTCCAGCAGCGGCGCGGTGGTGATATGCCGCGTCGTGCGGTCGATGCTTTCGAGCGCCCCGTTGAAGAAACGATAACCCCAGCGCACCGCATGGCCACCATAGCCGACCTCGTCGAGATTGGCGTCGAGCGAGCCTGCGGCGACCTCGTGCAGCAGCGGTTTCCAGATATGCGTGAGGTTGCGGTCGACCAGGATGATGTCGTGCTTGTCGCGGCCGTATTTGCTGCCGAGCCGTCGTACCAGCTCGAGCCCGCCAGCGCCTCCGCCCACCACGACAATCTGCGTCTTCTGGTCGCTCACACCGGTCCCCTGAATAGTGTCAAGCAAAGTTAACACAGTTTATCGGGTCACCAAGCGATTTGGCGCACCCCATCCGATAAAGTTCAGGCGCGGCGGAACGGGCGATTGAGCTGCACGATCTTGGCGTTGAGCATCGCTGCAAAGCTCACCCAGACGAGATAGGGCACGATCAGCCAGCTCGCGAGCACCGAATAGGGCCGCAGCCAGACGCACATCGCGAACAC
Organism: Blastomonas ursincola; assembly: GCF_013607875.1. Classification (GTDB taxonomy): domain Bacteria; phylum Pseudomonadota; class Alphaproteobacteria; order Sphingomonadales; family Sphingomonadaceae; genus Blastomonas; species Blastomonas ursincola. The sequence continues at coordinate 175,846 of NZ_VDES01000003.1, read as the reverse complement.
CGACGCCCAGAGGAAGACGACCTCGACCAGCGCCCAGTCGGGCCGCTTGAACTTGAAGAATAGAGGCGACCAGAGCAGGTGAAACACGAAATTCGCGACATAGAGCGCGATAACGATCATCCGGTCGCCCTCGGTCTGCGTGCCGTTCCACGCCAGCACGGCGGTCCAGGCGGCGAGGCCGAGGATGATCGTCCAGGCCGGACCGAACAGCCAGTCAGGCGGCTGCCAGCTCGGTTTCCTAAGGTTCCTGTACCACGCTCCGATCTCGGTCAGCAGCCCGCCGGCGCCGCCCAGAATGACGGCCCAGGCGATTGCGGCGATGACGGGGGTGCTGAACATGGGTCAGCACATGGGGTTGAGGGGCAGACAAGACAATGCCATCGGCTCTCAGCGCGCATCTTTGCTTGCCGCCAGCGGCTCAAGCTGCTGATATGGTTGCCAATGTTACGAAGACAAAAGGGGTTTCCTGATGCGTATCCGTCACCTGCTGGTCGCCAGCAGCTTCGCCGTACTGACCATGGCATTGCCCCTGGCCGCACACGCACAGGAGGCGGTGAAGCCCTCGCTGACGCTCAAGGCTGCAAAGGCGCAATTCCGCCCAGTCAGCTTCAGCAGCACCCTGCCCGCCGCTTCGGGAACGCTCGTGCTGCCGCTCGCCAGCGAAGCCGATCTCGCGAGCCGCGCCAGCGCCATCTCTGAAGCCGAACGCACCGCGATCGCGCGTGCGCTCGCCGCAGCGGAGTTCGACTATAAGTCTGGCACGCTCAGCCTGCGCGGGATCGGCGGATGGGATCGTATCCATGTGGTCGGCACAGGGTCGGACCTCAGCGCGGCAGCCGTGCAGAAGCTTGGCGTCGCGGCCGGGCGCGCGATCTTGAAGGACAAGGGCCCGATCACCGTGCTGGCAAATGGCCTGCCCGCCGAGGCGGTGGCCGAGCTCGCCACCGGCATGGGCATCGGCGAGTATCGCTCGGACCTCTATCAGGCCAAGGCGCGCGAGGCCGCTGCGATGGCCGCGACGACCATCGTCACCGAAAGCGGCGAGGCCGCCCGCGCCGCCTATGAAGGACGCGGCAAGCCGCTGGTCGAGGCGATGGCCTTCGCGCGCGACCTTTCGAACGAGCCGGCCAACGTCATCTATCCCGAAAGCTTTGTCGAACGCACCCGCGCAGCCTTTGCGGGCGTCCCCGGCGTGACGATCGAGGCGCTCGACGTGCCTGCGATGGAAAAGCTCGGAATGGGCTCGATCCTGGGTTCGGGACGCGGATCGGCGCGGCCGCCGCGCATGCTGATCGTGCGCTATACCGGACGCGGTGCACCTTCGACCGGTCCGGTCGTGCTCGCGGGCAAGGGAATCACCTTCGACAGCGGCGGCATCTCGCTCAAGGCCGGGGCCGGCATGGGCGACATGAAGTTCGACATGTCGGGCGCGGCGAGCGTGGTCGGCGCAGCGCTGGCGCTGGCCAAATCGCGCGCGCCGGTCGATGTCGTCGCGATCGCGGCGCTGTCGGAAAACATGCCCGACGGCAATGCCGCGCGCCCCGCAGACGTGCTGCAGGCAATGAACGGCAAGACCATCGAGATCATCTCGACCGATGCCGAAGGCCGCCTCGTCCTCGCCGATGCGGTTGCCTATGCCGATGCGAAGCTCAACCCAGCAGCGATCGTCGACATGGCGACGTTGACCGGCGCGATCATGACCGCATTGGGCGACGATTATGCCGGGCTGTTCAGCCGCCACGATCCGCTGGCCGATCAGCTGATGAAAGCAGGCGACGCGAGCGGCGACGCGCTTTGGCGCATGCCGCTGCACCCGAGCTATGCCGAGGACACCAAATCGACCATCGCCGATATCAAGAATTCGGGTGCAGGTGGCGCCGGAGCCGGCGCGGGCGCGCATTTCATCGGCGCGTTCGTGAAGCCCGAAACGCCCTGGGCGCATATCGACATCGCAGGGATGGCCTGGGGCGGCGCGAACGATCTGAAACCTGCGGGATCGACCGGCTATGGCGTGCGCCTGCTCGAGCGCTTCGTGCGCGATTTCCAGCCGGTGCCCAAGGTGGCTGGGGAGTGATAGCACGAAACTGGCCCGTCACCCCCGCGAAAGCGGGGGTCCCGCTTTGCTGATTCAGCGTCTGCAAGAAAGCGGGATTCCCGCGTTCGCGGGAATGACGGTGGGGTCTGACGCCTCGGGTTACACCCGCTCGATCAGCATGGCGATCCCCTGCCCCACGCCGATGCACATCGTCGCGATCGCATAGCGTCCGCCGGTGCGCTGCAGCTCTTCGGTGGCGGTGAGCGCGAGCCGCGCGCCCGACATGCCTAGCGGATGGCCCAGCGCGATCGCCCCGCCATTGGGGTTCACATGCGCCGCATCGTCGGGCAGGCCGAGCTGGCGCAGCACGGCGAGGCCCTGCGCGGCAAAGGCCTCGTTGAGCTCGATCACGTCGACCTCGCCTAGCGTCACCCGCGCCCGGCTAAGCAGCTTCTGCACAGCGGGGGCGGGACCAAAGCCCATGATGCGTGGCGGCACGCCCGCCACCGCCGTGCCGATGATCCGCGCGCGCGGGGTCAGGCCATGGCGCACCGCAGCGGCTTCGGACGCGACGATCAGCGCTGCCGCGCCATCGTTGACGCCGCTGGCATTGCCCGCCGTCACCGTGCCGCCGGGGCGCACGATGGGCTTGAGCGCACTCAGCGCCTCGATCGAGGTCATGCGCGGATGCTCGTCGGTATCGACGATCAGCGGTTCGCCCTTGCGCTGCGGGATGCTGACCGGGACGATCTCCGCCGCCAACCGCCCCGATTCCTGCGCTCCGGCGGCGCGCTGCTGGCTGCGCAGCGCGAACGCGTCCTGGTCGGCGCGGGCGATGCCGAAATCCTCGGCGACATTCTCCGCGGTCTCGGGCATCGAATCGACGCCATGCACCGCTTTCATCAGCGGATTGACGAAGCGCCAGCCGATGGTGGTGTCATAGACAGCATTGTCGCGGGCAAAGGCGGTGCCTGCCTTGGGCATCACGAACGGCGCGCGGGTCATGCTTTCCACGCCGCCCGCGATCATCATATCGGCCTCTCCCGAACGGATCGCGCGCGCGGCGCTGCCCACCGCGTCGAGCCCCGATCCGCACAGCCGGTTGATCGTCGCCCCACCCACGCTCTCCGGCAGGCCCGCGAGCAATGCGGCCATCCGCGCGACGTTGCGATTGTCCTCACCGGCCTGATTGGCGCAGCCCATCAGCACATCGTCGACCGCGGCTGCATCGAGCCCCGGATTGCGCCCGACCAGCGCACGCAGCACCACCGCCGCCAGATCGTCGGGCCTGACGCTCGCCAGCCCGCCGCCATAACGTCCGATCGGCGTGCGCACCGCGTCGCAGATAAAGGCTTCGGTCATGGCAGGTCCTCTCAGGTATCGATCCGGTGGTCTCAGCCCCGGAAATTGTCCTTGGCGGCGCGGCGCTCGGCGAGCTCGTCGGCGGAGCGGGCGCGCATGAAGGGATTGGTGGCGCGTTCGAGCGCGATCGTGGTCGGCACGGTCGGCTCGCCGCGCGCGCGCATCGCCAGCACTTGCTCCATCCGCTCGGCCAGCGCCTGGTTGTCGGGCTCGGCGACCAGCGCATAGCGCCCGTTCGATTCGGTATACTCGTGCGCGCAATAGACCGCAGTCTCGCCGGGCAGCGCCGCCAGCCGCGTCATGTTGGCGAACATCTGCTCGGCCGTGCCCTCGAACAACCGCCCGCAGCCCATCGCGAACAGCGTATCGCCGACAAAGATCGCCTGCTCATCGGGCAGATGATAGGCGATATGGCCTGCGGTATGCGCGGGCACATCGATCACATCCGCCTTCAGCGCACCCAGATGCACCACGTCGCCGCCCTTCACCGTCACGTCAAAGGTTGCGATCCGATCGCGCTCGGCCTCCGGGCTGGTGATCGCGCAGCCGGTCGCCGCCTTGATGGCGGCATTGCCGCCGACATGATCGGGGTGCCAGTGCGTGTTCCAGATCTGCGTGATCGCCCATCCACGCGCCTCGGCCGCGGCGAGCACCGGCTCGGCCTCGGCAGGGTCGATGACGACGGTCTCACCGCTCACCGGCTCGTGCACCAGCCAGATGTAATTGTCGGACAGGGCGGGGATGCGGGCAATTTCGATCATGCCAAGCGTTGTGCCCAATCGCACTGCGCTTGCCAAGGGCACGTGGCACCCGATGCATCATGAAAAGGGAGGTGGTGGACAGGGCTGGATTCGAACCAGCGTACGCTCTCGCGGGCAGATTTACAGTCTGCTGCCATTAACCACTCGGCCACCTGTCCACACGTTTCCCAGTGCGTTTGGCCGTTCCGAAGAGGGCCGTCTCTGCCGAGAGGCGGTCCCTTGAACAATTCGCGCTTGCCTGTCAATGCCGACAGGACGAAAAGCTTGATCTGACCACCCCGGCGACCCGTTCGCCCAAGAAAGATACACACCAACATGGCAAAACGCGGCGCACGCAACCGCAACCGCAAGGCGGGACTCGAGGGCGGCAAGCTGCCGCGATTCTGGGGGACGCATGCCTGCGAGGCGGCCTTCAACAATCCCGAGCGGCAGATTCGCTGGATTCGCGGCACGCGCGAGGCGCTGGCGCAATTCGATCTGCCCACGGGCGTGTCGGTCGAATATGCCGATGTCGCCGATCTTGCCCGGCTTGTCGCGCGCGATGCGCCGCACCAGGGAATCGTGATCGAGGTCGAGCCGCTCGACGACATGCTGCTCGGCGATGTGCTCTCGGGCGATCCGCTGCGCCCGCTGGTGGTGCTCGATCAGGTCACCGATCCGCACAATGTCGGCGCGATCTTCCGCTCCGCCGCCGCCTTCGATGCCGCCGCGATCATCACCCAGGATCGGCACGCGCCGCCCGAATCGGGCACCATCGCCAAGGCCGCCTCGGGCGCGCTGGAGATCGTGCCCTGGGTGCGAGTCGTGAACCTGTCGCGCGCGCTCGAGGAAATGGCCGATGCCGGATACTGGCGCATCGGCCTTGCCGGAGAGGCCGAGGACACCCTGGCCGAGGTGCTGGGCACCGGCCCGGTCGCATTGGTGCTGGGAGCCGAGGGTGAAGGCCTGCGCCACAATGTCGCCGGCCATTGCGATACACTCGCGCGCCTGCCGATCAGCAGTGCGATGGAAAGCCTCAACGTCTCGAATGCGGCGGCCATCTCGCTCTACGCGATTCGCATGGACCGGGGGGAAGGCTGATGCGTACCGGGGGGCGGATGGGACTGCGGATACTGGCGGTTGCCGCCGCCGCCTGGATGCTGACAGGGTGCCTGCTTTCGCCCGGCAAGTTCGCTGCCGACATGACCGTGCTGCGCGGCGGGGGTTTCAGCTTCACCTACAAGGGCGACATCCACCTACTCGGCCTGTCGCAACTGATCGCGATGGGCGCAGCGCTCGACGACAACAAGGCGGAGTTCACCCCCAGCCCCTGCTATGGCGAGCCCGCCGAGGTCGACGCGGCGGTGCTCAAGACCGCCTATGCCCAGGACGAGCAGGACGGCGAAGGCTGGGCCGAGGAAGCACTCGAACGCGAATGCACCCCCGCCGAGATCGACAGCCAGAAGGAAGCCTGGGAAGAGCAGCGCGCCGCCAAGAAGGCCGAGGACGCCAAGAATATCGAGATCTTCAAGGCGATGCTCGGTGGCATCGACCCCACCGCGCCCGACGCGATCGACGAGTTCATTACCCGGATCAAGAAGCAGAAGGGCTGGCGCGAGATCGCGCACAAGGGCGACGGCCTGTTTACCGTCGATTATGCGATCTCGGGCCGGATCGACCAGGATTACAGCTTCCCGACGATAGAGAAGGTGCAGGGCATCACGCCGTTCATCGTCGCCACCGCGCGCACCAACAATTCCGTGCGCATCGACGCGCCCGCCTTTGCTGCTGGCGGCCAGACCAGCTTCATGGGCGGCAATATGGGCGGTCTGATGTCGATCCTGCAGGCGGTGGGGTCCTCCAGCAACAGCGAGGAGGCGAAGATCTTCGCCAACCTGCCCAAGCCCGACGGCATGTTCACCATCCGCACCGATGGCGAGATCCTGACCAACAACACCGAAGACGGCCCGAGCGTGTCGGGTGCGATGCGCGTGCTCGAATGGAAGGTCAATGCCCGGCGCGATCGCGCGCCCGAGGCGCTGATATCGCTCAACCCGGCCTGAGACGGGGCGCTTTCTGGTTCAAACGGGTCGCACCTGGACAAAGGACCGAGACATGAGATTCATGCGTATCCTCGCCGCGCTGGCAGCGCCGCTGCTGCTCACCGGCTGCCTGCTGTCGCCGGGCAAGTTCACCTCCTCGCTGGATCTCCGGCGCGATGGCAGCTTCACCTTCACCTATGTCGGCGAGATCGTGGTGACCGACATGTCGCCGCCGCCCGCCGAGTTCTCGGCGAGCCCCTGCTATAGCGACGACACAGGCGACGAGCGCGAATGCACCGAGGCCGAACTGGCGCAACAGCGCAAGGATTTCGACGCGGCGCAGGCCGAAAGCAAGGCGGAGACCGGAATGGTCGGCAATGCCATGGGCGGCGAGATGGGCGGCCTAGGCAGTGACGAGAGCATTGCCGATCTGGTCGAGCAGCTGAAAAAGCAGCGCGGCTGGAATAAGGTCAGCTATCGCGGCAACCGCATCATCGATGTCGAATATTCGATCACCGGCAACAGCGCGCATGGTTTCGCCTTCCCGCTGGTCGATGGCGGCAACGCGATCATGCCTTTCGTCACCATCATCGGCCGCAAGGACGGCAGCGTGAAGGTCTCTGCCCCTGCCTATTCGGGCGAAGCGGGCGGCGGCGAGATGGCGGCGCTGGGCGCGATGGCGGGTGCAGCCGATGCCAAGGGCAAGCCTGGACAGCCCAAGCCCGAAGGCACGTTCACCATCACGACCGACGGCCGCATCCTCACCAACAATACCGAGGACGGGCCCACCATGGCGGGCGCGAACGCGACGTTGAAATGGGTCGTCAACAGCCGCCTGTCCAAGGGGCCGGAAGCGCTGATCGGGCTTGCCGGTCAGTAAGCGGTCGCGTAGCGGTTCGCGGATGATCGGACCGCGACACGTGATGGGAATGCTGGCGGCGCTGACAGCCTGCACTCTTCCGGGATGCATCGAGCGTCCCGACGAGAAACTGCTTCGCCCGCCAGCAGAACTGAACCGCGTCATGGAGGCCTTGGGGGGACGCTCCGCAGGCGCCATTGCCGGAGAGGCGCGGCGCGGGTCCGAGCAGCTTGCACGGCGATCGGCGAGACTGACCGCCCCCGTGCTCGCGCGCGCGATCCGGCATGGCGAAAGCCAGGCTGCCCGTGCGGGCGCCAAGCCCATTCCCGCCGACATGCGAAAGCTGCTCATGCCGCATTTCAAGCCCGAGACGCTGTCTGCGACGCGCTGGACGATTGGCACGGGTCGCGTCGATCTGGGCGCGATTATCACCGAACAGTTCATGGACGAGGGCGCGATCGCGCTGGACCGTCAGGTCGTTTTCTCCAGCACGCGGTTGACCGAGAATGTCTGGATGTGGGCGCACGAACTCGCGCATGTCGAGCAATATCGGCGCATGGGCGTGGATGGCTTCGCCGCCGCCTACATTACCGACTGGCGCGCGATCGAGCGCGAGGCGACCCGCCGGGCAGACAGGGTGACCGCAGCCATCCGCAAGGCCGGCAACTGAAAACGGGCAAAAGAAAAGGCGGCACTGTGCGCGCCGCCTTCCCCTGTTTCTAGCATTTCAACCGGGGAGGGTTAGCTGCGACCCCTGCCCGCTCAAAGCGTCTGCGCTGCCCCGCCCAAGAGGCAGGGCGGATACGATCAGTTGACCGCGTCTTTCAGGCCCTTGCCGGCCTTGAACTTGGGCTGGGTCGATGCCTTGATTTCCATCTTTTCGCCGGTGCGCGGATTGCGTCCGGTCGATGCCTTGCGCTTGCTCACCGAGAAGGTGCCGAAACCGACGAGACGGACTTCGCTGCCCTTTGCCAGCGCGCCGCTGATCGAATCGAACACCGCTTCCACCGCCTTGCTGGCGTCGGCCTTGGTGATACCAGCCTGTTCGGAAACTGCCGAAATGAGATCGTTCTTGTTCATGCCGTGGGAACCCCCTGATTTTTGTTGAATATTGCTGAATCGCGGCTTTGAGGGGGCTGAGTAAGAACCGATTTGACCGGACTGTCAAAGGGAAAAGCGCGCATTTCCGGGCGTTTTGTCGCAATGTTACCGTAATGCGATCCCGGATGCGCGCTTCTCTTTCAGATGCTGCAATGCACCATGCAAGTCAGTGTTTCACTGCTGCTTCCGCAATGTCCGTGGCGGCCACCGGCGGCTGCGCCGCAAGCTCGTCTGCCTCGGTCCAGTCGATCGGCACGAGCGGATCGACCAGGGCGACGCGAAGCACCTCGTCGACATGGGACACCGGAATGATCTTGAGCCCCTGCTTGGCGTTTTCGGGGATCTCGGCCAGGTCCTTCTCGTTTTCCTGCGGGATCAGCACCGTGGTGATGCCGCCACGCAGCGCCGCGAGCAGCTTTTCCTTCAGGCCCCCGATCGGCAGCACGCGGCCACGTAGCGTGACCTCGCCGGTCATCGCAACATCGCGGCGCACCGCGTTGCCGGTCAGCGTCGAGATGATCGAAGTTACCATGCCGATGCCCGCCGACGGACCATCCTTGGGCACTGCGCCTTCGGGAAGGTGGATATGGATATCCTTGCGCGCGAAGATGCTGGGCTTGATGCCATAAGCCGGCGCCCGCGCCTTGACGAACGAGAACGCCGCCTGCACCGATTCCTGCATCACTTCGCCGAGCTTGCCGGTGGTCTTGATCGCGCCCTTGCCGGGTACGGTCACCGCCTCGATGGTCAGCAGCTCGCCGCCCACCTCGGTCCAGGCCAGTCCCGTCACCGCGCCGATCTCGTTCTCCGCCTCGCCGATGCCGTGGCGATATTTGCGCACGCCTGCGAACTCGGACAGGTTCTCGGGCGTGATGACCACGGCCTTGTCCTTGCCCTCGAGGATGCGGCGCAGCGACTTGCGCGCCAGCCGCGCAATCTCGCGCTCCAGCGTGCGCACGCCCGCCTCACGGGTGTAATAGCGGATCAGGTCGCGCAGCCCCTCTTCGGTCAGCTCGAACTCGCCCGCCTTCAGACCGTGCGATTCGATCTGCTTGGCAATCAGGTGCCGCTTGGCGATCTCGACCTTCTCGTCCTCGGTATAGCCTTCGAGCCGGATGATCTCCATGCGGTCGAGCAGCGGCTGCGGCAAGTTCAGGCTGTTCGCGGTGGTCACGAACATGATGTCCGAAAGATCGATGTCGATCTCCAGATAATGGTCCTGAAACTTGGTGTTCTGTTCGGGATCGAGCACCTCGAGCAGCGCCGAGGCCGGGTCGCCCCGGAAATCCTGGCCAAGCTTGTCGATCTCGTCGAGCAGGAACAGCGGATTGCTGGTGCCTGCCTTCTTGAGATTGTTGACGATCTTGCCCGGCAGCGAGCCGATATAGGTGCGCCGATGGCCACGGATTTCCGCCTCGTCGCGCACGCCGCCCAGCGACTGGCGCACGAATTCACGCCCCGTCGCCTTGGCGATCGAGCGGCCGAGCGAGGTCTTGCCGACGCCCGGAGGGCCGACGAGGCACAGGATCGGCCCCTTGAGCTTGTTGGTGCGCGCCTGAACGGCGAGATATTCGATGATCCGGTCCTTGACCTTTTCGAGCCCGAAATGGTCGTCGTCGAGGATCGTCTGCGCCTCGGCAATATCCTTCTTGAGCTTCGATTTTTTGCCCCAGGGCAGACCGAGCAGCACGTCGAGATAATTGCGCACGACCGTGGCTTCGGCCGACATCGGCGCCATGCCGCGCAGCTTCTTGAGCTCGGCGGTCGCCTTGGCCTTGGCCTCGGGCGAGAGCTTCAGTTTCTCGATCTTCTCGGCGAACTCGTTGACGCCATTGCCGTCATCGCCATCGCCGTTGCCCAGCTCCGACTGGATCGCCTTAAGCTGTTCGTTGAGATAATATTCGCGCTGGGTCTTTTCCATCTGGCGCTTGACGCGGCCGCGGATCTTCTTTTCGACCTGCAGCACGCCGAGCTCGCCTTCCATGAAGCCGAACACCATTTCCAGCCGCTTGACCGGATCGTCCTCGGTCAGCAGGCTCTGCTTGTCGGCGACCTTGACCGAAATGTTCGCGGCGACCGCATCGGCGAGCTTCGAGGCATCGTCGATCTCGGCGAGTTGCACCGCGGTTTCCGCCGGCAGCTTCTTGTTGAGCTTGGCGTAATTCTCGAATTGTTCGACCACCGAGCGCATCAGCGCGTTGACATCGGTACCGCTGACAGCGCGCGCCGGGATGGTCTCGACCTCGGCGAGCACATGATCGCCGCTCGTTTCGAGCCGGTTGAGCCGTGCCCGCTCGCCGCCCTCGACGAGCACGCGCACGGTGCCATCGGGCAGCTTGAGCAGCTGCAGTACGGTCGCGACTACGCCGATATCGTAGAGATCATCGCGATCAGGATCGTCACGCGCCGGGTCGAGCTGCGCGACGAGGAAGATTTCCTTGTCCTGCTCCATCGCACGCTCGAGCGCAGCGACCGATTTGTCGCGGCCGACGAACAGCGGCACAATCATCTGCGGAAACACCACGATGTCGCGCAAGGGCAGCAGGGGATAGGTCTGGGACATGGTCAATTCGGTTCAATCCATCTGGGGTTAGTCACCGGCCGTCCGGTGGCATCTCACCGGCTTATATGGTTGCCGGGTCTATCCACGACAAGCGATCCTGCACCCACCCAGGTTAACGCATTCAGAACGGCAGCTTGAAACCCGCCGGCAGCGGCAGGCCCTGCGCCATCTTGCCCATCTCTTCCTCGCTCGCGCGATCCGCCTTGGTGCGCGCATCGTTGAACGCGGCGGCAATGAGATCTTCCAGCATCTGCTTGTCGGCAGGCACCATCAGGCTGTCGTCGATCGACACGCCGAGGATGCGGCCCTTGGCGGTGGCGCGCACCTTGACCAGGCCGCCGCCCGCTGCGCCTTCGACCTCGATCGATTCCAGCTTGGCCTGCGCCTCGTTCATCTGGCGCTGGACGGTCTGCGCCGCTTCCTGCGCAGCCGCCATCATCTCTTCCATGCTTTTCATGCCTTGGCACTCCGTGTTGGCAGGGTTTCGTCCCCATGTGGGGAGATTTCCGCCGCAGTCCAGTCTATTTCCGCATCGGGAAAGGCGGCCTGGGTCGCCTTGACCAGCGGATGGTTCAGAATCTCGTCGCGCATCGCCGCTTCGGCCTGCTGCTCGAGCTCGGCCAGCGTAGGCTGCGCCTCGCCCTCGCCCCGTTCGACCTCCCAGCGCCGCCCGGTGATCGAGGCGAGCGCCTCGCGCAGCAGCGGGACATAATCGTCGCGGCCGGTGGCGGACTGATAGACCAGCCTGTCCTCGCCCAGCTCGATCAGCCGCATGTCCGATTTGACCTGAGCGGCGATCAGCCATTTGTTGGCATTGTCGAGCATGTCGACCAGATCGGCCATGGTCCGCGGCGTGGCGGGTGGCGGAGGCGCTACCGGCTCGGCGGGAGCCGCATTCCAGGGCGGGCTTTCCTCGGCAGGCGGCGGCGGCGGCGGCGCTGCAGCCTCGGAGGGAGAGGGTGCGGTGCCTCCCGCCGGCGCATCGCCCAGCCTGCGGGCGAGCGTGCCCGGATCGGGCATGGTCGCAGCATAGAGCGCACGCAGCAGCGCCATCTCGCACGCCTCGCGCGGGACCGGCGCGCTCTCGATCTCATCATGGCCCTTCAGCAGCAGCTGCCACAGCCGGTGCAGGCTGGCATGGCCGAGCTTGCCCGCCCAGTCGGCGAGCGCGGCGCGGTCTTCCTCGCCATGCACGGTGCGCACTCGCCCCGCCGATTTCTGCAGCGTAATCGCATGCACCATTGCCAGCAGCCCGCGCATCACGGCGACCGGATCGACGCCCAGGCTGTGCTGCGCATCGAGATCGGCGAGCATCGCGTCGGCATCGCCCGCAATCAGATGCGCGAACAGCCGCCGCATCGCGCCACGATCGGACAGGCCGAGCATCGCGCGGACCTGTTCGGCGCGGACCTGCGGTGCGCCTTTGCTGGCATCGCCGCCCAGATCCGCATGCGCGATCGCCTGGTCCAGGATCGACAGGCCGTCGCGCACCGAGCCTTCGGCGGCATCGGCGATCATCGCGAGCGCGTCGGGCTCGGCGGTGATCGCCTCCTTGACGCAGATTTCGGCAAAATGGCTCGCGAGCAGTTCGGACGGGATGCGCTTCAAGTCGAAGCGCTGGCAGCGAGACAGCACCGTGATCGGCACCTTGTTCACCTCGGTCGTGGCGAACAGGAACTTTACATGCGGCGGCGGCTCCTCCAGCGTCTTGAGCAGACCGTTCCACGCCTGTTTCGAGAGCATGTGCGCTTCGTCGATGATGTACATCTTGTAGCGCGCGGATACGGCAGCATAGCGCACCGCCTCGGTAATCTCGCGAACGTCGTCGATGCCGGTATGGCTGGCGGCGTCCATCTCGATGACGTCGATATGGCGCCCCTCGGCAATCGCGACGCACGGCTCGCACACACCGCAGGGCGCGATGGTCGGGCCACCCTGCCCGTCGGGGCCGATGCAGTTCAGCGCCTTGGCGATCAGCCGCGCGGTCGAGGTCTTGCCCACCCCGCGCACCCCGGTCATCAGGAACGCATGAGCCAGCCGCTCGCGCCGGATCGCATTGCCCAGCGTCTGCACCATGGCATCCTGGCCGATCAGCTCGGCAAAGGTCTGCGGGCGATATTTGCGCGCGAGCACGCGATAGGCCTGGCCACTGGCGGCAGAAGGTACGGCGACAGCTGGCAGGTCCAGCCCGAGCCCGGGCATTTCGCCTGCGTCATTGTCGATATCTTGGGGCCGGGAATCGTCCATGGATGCTGATTAGCCGCTGCCGCCGGTGGATCAAACCGAAACCGCCCGCTTGTTCAAAACAGAGGGCCTGTGAAGGATGCGGCGCTATAGGATGGTAGGAGCCGGACGACCCGCGGCGAAAATCGTTGTGGCTGCTTCCTTCCGGACCTGACCAGATTGGCGACGGCTACGTCCGCCCGACTCCCGAGCGCCATATGGCGAGTTGATGACGGAAAAGCAAGCCGGGCTGAAAACGCGGTCAGACGCCCTGCATGTCATAGCTTTCTGCCGGGACACGGCAGGTCAGGCTGCCCCATTCCTCGCGCAGGAAGATCTGGCACGACAGGCGCGAGGTGCGGGTCACCGCGACGGCGAGGTCGAGCATGTCTTCTTCCATTTCCACCGGATCGGGCAGCTTGGCGAAATCCGCCGGATCGATGATCAGGTGGCAGGTGGAGCAGGCCATCTGCCCCTCGCACGTGCCTTCGAGCGGCTGGCCATTGGCCTGCGCGACATCGAGCAGCCGGTCGCCTTCGCTCGCCTGCACCGTCTGACGGGTCTTGCCGTCCGCGCTGATGAACGTCACTTCGATCATCGATCACCCCATCTGCCGATTGGCCGCATCAACGATCAAATGCGCGGCGCGTTCGATTTCGTCAATGCCGGTATAGCGCCCGAAGCCGAGCCGGATCGACGAACGGACTTCCCGGCTCGACAGGCCCAGCGCGGTCAGCACATGACTGGGCCGACCCGAACCGCTGGCACAGGCCGAGCCTGCGGAAAAGGCGACGCCGCGCACATCGGACATCAGCCGCGCGACATCCAGCCCGTCACGGCGCAGGTTGAGATTGCCGGGATAGCGCTCGCTCAGCGATCCGTTGACCTGCCAGCCCGCGAACAGCTCCAGCGCGCGATCGCGCAGCCATGCAACATGCGCGGCATCCTCCTCCGCCCGCTGCGCCGCGAGCTTCGCCGCCGCGCCGAAACCGGCGCACAAAGCGGGCGAGAGCGTGCCCGATCGCAGCCCCTGCTCCTGCCCGCCCCCATGGATCAGCGGTTCGAGCGCCGTGCCCTCGCGCACCCAGAGCGCACCGATTCCCTTGGGGCCATGGATCTTGTGCGCGGTGACCGCGATCATGTCCGCCGCTTGCGGCAGTGCGACGCGCCCGAAGCCCTGCACCGCATCGCACACGAACAGCGCGCCCGCCGCGTGCGCCAGATCGGAGAGCACCTCGATCGGCTGGATCACGCCGATCTCGTTATTGACCAGCATCGCTGCGACCAGCGCGGTGTCCGGCGTGATGGCAGCGCGCGCCGCGGGCATGTCGACCAGCCCGTCGCAGTCCACCGGCAGCAGCACGACATCATGGCCCTGCGCCTCCAGCCACAGACACGTATCGCGCACGGCGGCATGTTCGGTCGCGATCGTGACGATCCGTCGGCGCGGCGCGAGCGCGGGCAGCGCCCCCCGGATCGCCAGGTTCAGCGCCTCGGTCGCGCCGCTGGTGAAGATCACGCGCCCGCCTTTGGGCATCAGCGCATCGATCTGCCCGCGCGCGACCTCGACCGCGGCCGAGGCCTTGCGTCCGAGCAGGTGCGCACTGTGCGGATTGGCCCATCCGCCCGCGCTCTCCGGCCCGCCGAGCCAGGGCAGCATCGCGGCATAAGCCTCGGGCGCGAGCGGGGTCGTCGCCTGATAATCGAGATAGATCGGTCCGCTTGTCATCAGCGTTTTGCCCGTGCCGCCATGTCGCGCCACAATTCGATGAAGCGATAGACGTGCGCGCGCGTGGTCGACGGGCCGAAGCTCACCCGCACCACCTCGCCCGCCGCCTTCTCGTCCCAGCCCATCGCGGTCAGCACCGCGCTGGTCTTGAGCGTGCCAGACGAACAGGCGCTGCCCGCCGAAACCGAGACACCCGCGAGGTCGAACTGGATCAGCTGCGCATTCGCCGCCATGCCGGGCATGCGATAGCTACCGATGCTCGGCAGGCGCGGCGCATTTTGCGCGACCACCTCCCCGCCCGCGCCGCGAATGGCGCTGTCGAGCTGATGGCGCAGGTCCGCCGCCCGGTCGGTCCAGTAGCGCGCGTGCGTCAGCGCAGCGGCAAAGCCCATGGCGGCAGGCACATTCTCCGTCCCACCGCGATAGCCCTTTTCCTGCCCGCCGGGCGGTTCGAGCAGCCCGAGATCGCGCACCAGCAACGCGCCAATCCCCGGCGGACCGCCCAGCTTGTGCGCCGAGACCACGATCATGTCGGCATCGGGCAGCGGCAGCTTGCCCGCGCTTTGCGAGGCGTCGCACAGGCTGAGCGCGCCGCCGTCGCGCGCCATCGCGGTGATCGCTGCATTATCCTGGATCACCCCGGTCTCGCTATTCACCGACTGCACCACCACCATCGGGCGTCCGCCGCAGGTTTCGAGCGCACGCGCGAGGCTCGCCATCACCAGCTGTCCGTCGAGATCGACCGCGAGCCGCATCAGCGACCGTCCTGCCGGGATGCGCGCCGTCAGCCGCTGCACCGCGTCATGCTCGGTCGGATTGACGATCCAGCCATCGGCCTTGCCCGCCAGCATGGCGAGCGAGATGGCTTCGCTCGCACCGCTGGTCAGGATCACCTCGCCGTCCCAGTTCAGCGCGCCTGCAATCTGCCGCCGCGCCTCTTCGAGCGCCGCGCGCGCCGCACGCCCGTCGCTGTGCGGCGACGACGGGTTGGCCCAGCGCTCGATCCCCGCGATCATCGCCGCGCGCGCCTCGGCGAGCACCGGCGTCGTAGCGGCATGATCCAGATAGATGCGCGGCTGGTTCATCGGGGCAGCGGATCGTGAGGAAGAGAACAACGGCTCATCGCGTTCCTCTAACCGCAGTCAGGCGCGAATCCACGCATTTTGTTGCTTTTGCCCGAGCGGATTGCGTATAGCGCCCCTTCCCGGCAGCCGCTGCGACCCTATCTGATGCTTCTGCCGCCCTGATATTCAACATGCCGACATTAGTGTCGTTTCAGCCGAAAGAGCGCAAAACATGCCCGCCGTCATCTTTCCCGGTCCCGAAGGCCGCCTTGAAGGACGCTTCAGCCCCGCCCCTCGCCCGCGCGCACCGGTCGCCATGATCCTGCATCCGCATCCGCAGGGCGGCGGCACGATGAACGACCGGATCACCCAGGCGCTTTACAAGACCTTCGTGCGCCGCGGCTTTGCGACGCTGCGCTTCAATTTCCGCGGCGTCGGCCGCAGCCAGGGCACTTTCGACAACGGCATCGGAGAGCTTTCCGATGCTGCCGCTGCGCTCGACTGGGTGCAGAGCTTCCATCCCGAAGCGCAGACCACCTGGGTCGCGGGCTTCAGCTTCGGTGCGCTGATCGCGATGCAGCTGCTGATGCGCCGCCCGGAGATCCGCGGATTCATCTCGGTCGCGCCGCCCGCGAACATGTACGATTTCAGCTTCCTCGCGCCCTGCCCCGCATCGGGCATCATCGTCCAGGGCGCCGCCGATACGGTGGTGACGCCCGGCGCGGTGCAGAAGCTGGTCGACAAGCTGCGCACGCAGAAGCACATCACCATCCACCACGACGAGATCAGCCGCGCCAACCATTTCTTCGAGCACGAGCTCGACGATCTGATGCACTCGGTCGACAATTATCTCGACATGCGCCTAGCCCCGGATTCGCCGATCCGGTGACGGCGCTGGCCGGATATCTGCGTGCCTTGGTCGAATTGCGATGGCATGCAGATCGGTCCTGCTGCAATGTCATGCCACATGATTTCATGGGGGCAATGCATGTCTGCCAGATCCGCCAGACTCTCGCTGTTTTTGGCCATCATTGTCTCGGCTGGCGTGGGGCCGGTCTCTGCCCAGGCCCAGCAAGCGTCCCCGGAAAGCGAAATCGAGGTCATCGGCCGGCGCCAGACCGAGGAGCAGGCGCGCAGGGAAGCCAACGACTTCGTCAGGCGGACGGTGTCGACCAGCAGTGATGATCCGCTGGCGCGCTGGGTCACTCCAATCTGTCCGGTGGTGCTGGGCATTCAGCCCGAATATGCCGCGATTGTCGAACGCAAGATCCGTGCACTCGCGAAAGTGGCAGAAATCGACACAGCACAGGCTCCGTGCAAGACTAATATCGTCGTCAGCTTCACAACCAACGCGCCAGCAGTTGTTCAGCGCATCGCGAAAAAATCGCCGCGCCGCCTGAGTGAAGTCCAGATTCCTGATCGGTCCGCGCTACTCAATGGCACTGCGCCGGTGCGCTGGTGGTATACGACGCAAGAAGCCAGCGTTGACGGGGTGGGTGCGGTCACATCTGACAGCCTTGCTGCCAACAGCGGCACGGCAGAGGGCGGAGGCTCGTCGATCGGCAATGGGCTGCCGACGGTGCAGGCCTATAGCTCGAGCATCGTCCGCACCCAGATCGTCCGCGCGCTGCGCAGCGCGACGGTGGTGATCGATGTCAATCTTGCGCAGGGTGTCCCGCTCGACGCTGTCGCTGCTTATGCCGCGATGGTCGCCTTTGCCGAGATGAAGCCAGCACAGACCCCTCCTCCCAATTCGATCCTGGGGCTGTTTGCGCCCGATACCCCGGTCGCAAGCGCTACCGACTGGGACATTAGTTTCCTCAGGGCACTCTACAGCATCCCCGCGGCCCGAGCGGGCTGGAAACAGAAGCGCATGCTCGTGGGCAGGATCCTGAAGGATTCGGAAGCGGCCGGTCAGATTGACGATGAAGAGGATCTGACCGAAGGGCTGGCAGACACGGTCAAATAACCGGGCGAGGCGCGCCCACGCGTCGCGTCGATACATGGTCGATCCGTAACTGAATATCGATGCTTTTCGATAGCCGGATTATTCAAACCATTATGAATGTATTAGTTTGGTTGAATAAGTCGAAGAATCCCTGCATGATGTAACGGATGCGTCATCAGGAGGCCGAGATGTTTCCGAGCCCGAAACTGCGCCATTCCGTTATTCTTGCATGCTCTGCCTTGCTTGCCTTTCCTGCTACCGGCACCGCACAGGGCCAGAATAGTCCGGGCCCCGCCATCGCCAGCCATGGCGCCGACACACAGATCGAGGTGTTGGGCGAACGCCTGACCGAAGCCGAAGCGCGCAAGGACGCGCACGACTATATCCGCAAGACCGGCATCATCCGGAATGACGATCCGGTGGCGCGATGGAACGTGCCGATATGCCCCAGAGTGATCGGCCTGCATGACGTCTATGGGCGGATAGTGGAGGACCGGCTGCGCGGGCTGGCGAAGCGGGTTGGTGTCGAGGCGGCCGATGCACCTTGCCGGGCCAACATATTCATCAGCTTCGTGACCGATGGCAAGGCAACCGCCCGGCGCGTGGCGTCGCGCAATCCAACCTTGCTCAACGACGTTCCTCAACATGCCCGCAGCGAACTGATGGACGGCAACGCGCCCGTCCGCTGGTGGTATGCCACGACCCTCGGCACCAGCGACGGCGTCAGCGTCGCTCCGCAGATATCCGCGGCAGAAACGCTCGGGTCAGGCTCCGAGCCGTCTGGGGTTTTGCTGAGTGTCCCAGGCATCCGGACATTCCGGTCCGGCGTGGTGCAGACACAGGTGATCCGATCGCTGCAGAGCGCGACGGTGATCGTCGATATCAATCGTGCCCATGGCCTGCCGCTCGACAGCGTTGCAGATTATGCCGCGATGGTCGCTCTGGCAGAGCTGGAGCCCGGCACTCCTCCGCCGAATTCGCTGCTCGGGCTGTTCGCCAGCGGCGGAACCCAGGCCAGGCTGACCAGCTTCGACATCAGCTTCCTGCAGGGCCTTTACGACATACCCGCTGCCCGCGCCGGCTGGCAGCAGCGGCGCATGCTGGTGGCCAGGCTGGTTCAGGATGCCGAACAGGCCGGGCGAATCTTGGAAAAGCCGTGAGTCAGCACCCGGAGCCCAGCAGGGGCAGCCTGTCCCGGCCGTTTGCAAGAGCCTTTCCGCCAGAAATGGCAGCTGTTGGAGCGTGACAATGAAACGCACGACCGTGTTCCTGACCACAGCTGTCTGCATGCTGGCATTAGGCCACGCACCGGCGATCGCGCAATCGGAGCCCAAACCGGAAATCCACGTCATCGCCCCCGCCGCCAACCCGACCGAGCTGCGCAAGCAGGCGAATGATTATGTCCGGCGTACGGGCATCGCCAACAGCTCCGATCCGGTTGCGCGCTGGCTTGAACCAGTTTGCCCGAAGGTCGTGGGCATCAATGCCGACCATGCTCAGATTGTCGAAGCGCGGATGCGCGAAATTGCGCAGGTATCGGGAATCAAGACCGCCCCTCTAGGCTGCCAGGGCAATATCGCGGTGACATTTACCAACGACGCGCGTGCGTTGATGCGCCAGCTGGCGAAAAAGGCACCGAGCCGTCTCGCCGGACTCACACCTGTTCAGCGCGACCAGTTGCTGACGGGCGACGCTCCGATACGCTGGTGGTACAACAGCCGCAGCCAAGGTGCCGATGGCATGAAGACGGCCAATTCGGATTCGCTATTGGCCGGCGCGCAGGCGACCGACGGAAATACTTTCAGCACGGGAATTGGTGGCCAATCTGCGATCGGCCATGGCAACGAGACGGTGCAGGCCTATCGCTCGACCATCATCGGCACGCTGGCTGTTCGCGCGCTGTTCAAGGCAACGGTTGTCATCGACGTCAAGCTTGCGCAGGGGCGCTCGCTCGATGCCGTGGCCGCTTATGCTGCCATGGTCGCCTTTGCCGAAACCACTCCGACCAGCCAGCCCATGCCGAATTCGATCCTGGGCCTGTTCGACGCCGGCAATGTCTATACGAACCCGACCGACTGGGACATCGCACTGCTGCGAACGCTCTACAGCATGCCGCACGCCCGCGCCGGCTGGAAGCAGCGCCGCATGCTCGTCAGCGCGATCCTCAATCCTTCCGCTGCCGGTGACGATCAGGACTGACGCTCCCAAGCCTGCTCAGCCGACCTTCACCACCTGCTCGATTGCGCCGAAAATTGTGTGTTCCTTGTCGTCGTGCACGTCGATGCGCACCGTATCGCCATGCTTGAGGAACGGGGTCTTCATTTCTCCGGTGGTGATCTTCTCGACCATGCGCACTTCGGCGATGCAGCTGTAACCCAGGCCGCCCTCGCTGACCGGGCGACCGGGGCCGCCATCGCTGTCGCGGTTGGAGACGGTTCCCGATCCGATGATCGAGCCCGCGCGCACACGCCGCGTCTTGGCCAGATGCGCGATCAGTACGCCGAAATCGAAGGTGCAGTCGTCCGATGCCACCGCCCGGCCGAACGGTTCGCCGTTCAGATCGACCAAGAGCTTGCGGTGCAGCTTGCCGTCCTTCCAATAGTCGCCAAGTGCACCGGGCGTCACGAACACCGGTGAAAACGCACTGGCTGGCTTGGACTGGACGAAGCCGAAGCCCTTGGCGAGCTCGTCGGGGATCAGGTTGCGCAGCGACACGTCGTTCACCAGGCCGACCAGCCGGATATAGCCGCGCGCCTCTTCGGGCGTCACGCCCTGGGGCACGTCGCCGGTCACCACCACGATCTCGGCTTCCAGATCGCAGCCCCAGGCCTCATCCTTGAGCAATATGGGATCGCGCGCGCCCATCAGGTCGTCCGATCCGCCCTGATACATCAGCGGATCGGTCCAGAAGCTTTCGGGCAGCTCCGCCCCGCGCGCCTTGCGCACCAGCTCGACGTGATTCACATAGGCCGATCCGTCCGCCCATTGATAAGCGCGCGGCAGCGGCGCAGCGGCATCATGTTCGTGAAAGCGCTCGCGCGGAATGGCGGCATGTTCGAGATCGCGCGCCAGCACCTCGAGATACGGCGCCATGCGGTCCCAATCGTCGAGTGCCGCCTGGAGCGTGGGCACCAGATGGCTGGCATCGGCATACCAGGCGAGATCGTTCGAAACGACGACGAGATGGCCATCGCGGCCGCTCTTGAGAGATGCAAGCTTCATGGGATGCGGCTGCCTTTTGCTGTTGCCGGAATGCGGAGATGCTGCACGCAGCATAGTATCAAATGAAACTTGAATGCAAGACCCGGGCGGCGCGGGTCAGTCATCGGTCAGGGCATCCGCGCGCGCCAGCAGCTTGTTCATCAGCGCGGAGAGCTGCGCGCGCTCGTCATCGTCGAGCACGGTCATGATCTGCGCCTCCATCTGGAGTGCGAGCGGCATGATCTCGGCATAGAGCGCCTGCCCTGCCGCCGTCAGCGCCAGATGGTGCGACCGCCCATCCGCCATGTTCGGCGCACGCTGGATCAAGGCGCGCTCGCCCAGGGTCTTCGTCGCGCGGTTGACGGCGACCTTGTCCATCCGCGTCGCCGCCACCAGCTCGCGCTGCGTCGCCTCGCCGACATCGCCCAGCACCGCCATGACCCGCCATTCGGGGATCTTCAGGCCGAAGCGGGTGCGATATTCGCGCGCGATCAGATCGCTCACCGCATTCGACGCGATCGAGAGGCGATAGGGGAGGAAATCGGCAAGGCGAGTTATGCTGCGGGTCATGTTGCGTCGGTCAGGCTATTCAATGTCCAGTTTCACGCCAAGCCAAATCGTGCGCGGCAGGGCACGTTCGATGATACCGGGGCCGCTGATGCCCGCCTGCACGGTCGTGTCGAACAGGTTCTCGCCGCGCAGTTCGACAAGCAGATTGCGGTTCAGCCGGAGCGCCGCACGCGCATCGAGCGTGAGCGCATCGTCGAGCGCAAGCTGGCCAAGATCGTCCTCGAACTGCGATCCGACATAGCGCGCCGTGATATTCACGCCGCTGTCACCGCCTCGCGGGAACCACCCGACCGAGCCGGTGGCAAAGTGGCGCGGCACCTGCGCGGGCCTGCGTCCATCGATCGTTGCCTGAGCTGGAGCAGCCTCCACCTTGGCATCGACATAGCTGTAGGCGGCGGCAAGGCGGACATCGCCGATATCGCCGCTCGCTTCGATCTCGACACCCTTCGCCTCGACCGCGTCGAGATTTTGCCGCTGGCTGAACGCACCCGCCGCCGAAACGAAGCCTACTCCGGGAAAATTGCCGGGTCCGCGCGCCAGTGTCACGTTGGCAATGGCATTGTCCAGCCGGTTCCAGAAGACAGTTGCGCCSAGCCGAATGGTGTA
>NZ_VDES01000003.1:13865-153793 GCF_013607875.1 Blastomonas ursincola | reverse complement strand
CGGCCCGTCCCTTCCCACCCGCTGCGGTCATCGAACGATGCGGAGGTCACCGGCGCGCCGGTGGCGAGAACCGTTTCACGCAATCGGCCATTGCTCAATTGCCAATGATCGACCCGCCCGCCGCCGGTGAGCAGCAGATCGGGCGAAGCCTGAAAGCTCGCCTCGGCAAAGGCGCCGAGCGTCTCGCTCGCCCCGCCGGCCCGGCGCAGCCGCGTGGGCGCGCCCGCGACAAAGGTGAACAGCTCGCGCGTTTCGCCCGTCGTGCGCCGCCACTCGGCGCCGAGGCGCAGTTCGCCCGCACTGCCCAGCGAAGGGCGGATTTCGGCGCGCGCACCTATGCCGGTCGAAGGGGTGTTGTACTGGTCCAGGCTTTGCGTGACGGTACGGCGGTCGGCGCTGATCGCACCGAAGCTGCTCTCGAAGCGGCGCATCTGCACATAGGCGAGCGCCGACCAGGGCAGGTTGCCGCGCCCGACCAGCCTCAGGCTGGCGTCAGCGCCGTCGTTGCGGTTGTCGCTGAAGGCGAAGCCGCGCTCGCGCTCGTCGGAGAAGACGCGTCCACTGGCCTGCAGTTCGGTGCTGGCATCGAGCGGGGCGACGAAGCGCAGGTTGACACCCAGCTGCTCATAGGGAGCTGGGCGGTCTACCGGGCCGCGCTGGCGCGCTATCACCGGGGTGAAGCCGTCGCCGCGAACATATTGCGCGGAGATCGTCAGCCCCCCCTGCCCGAGCGCCTGCGTCGTGCCGATGCTCGCCTCGAGCGACTGGCGGCTGCCATAGGCAAGGTCGGAATAGACATTCGACTGGCCGGGCGCGATCCCCGAGCTGTCGAGCTCAATCGTTCCGGCGAGCGCGCCGGGGCCATCGCCGCCAGTGCCGCCGCCGCGCCGCACGCGCACGCTGGCGAGGTTGATGGCGTCATAGCCGGGAAAGCTGATCCAGCCGCCGAACGGATCGCTCTGCGGTACGCCGTCGAGCAGCATCAGCACACGGCTTGAGGCGTTGCCGCCGAGCCCGCGTAGCGTCACCCCCTGGCTGGTCGGATTGGCGCTGCGCGCATCCGATCGACGGAACTGCTGCAGCCCCGGCACCAACCGCAGCGCGTTTTCGAGCCGCTGGCTGGGTTCGTTGGCCAGCATGTCGGGCGAGATGGTGGTGACGCTATAGGCGCGGTCGCCGATCGGCGCATCGAGAGGGCGCCCGACCACCGTGATCGGCGCATTAGGCCAGCTGATCGTGTCGCCCTGCGGCTGGGCATCCTGCGCATGCGCTGGGGCAGATGCGAGTGCCGCCAGTCCGACGCCGCAGACCAGATGGAGGATGGCAACCTTCACGCGGGCTTCACCCTTTCCGGATGGGCAGCGGCAAAGGCCGGGATCGCCTGCAGCGCGGCATCGATCCGCGTCAGGCGCGGATAGGGTGCCATGTCGAGTTCGAACCGCCTGGCATTGGCGACCTGCGGCACCAGACACACATCGGTCAGATCGGGTGCATCACAGCCGAACAGGCCGTTCTCGGGTGCCATCAGCTCGAGCGCGGCGAAGCCCTCGGCAATCCAGTGGCGGTACCACGCATCGACCGCCGCCTGGTCCTGGCCCATCTCGTTCTTGAGATAATGCAGCATCCTCAGGTTGTTGACCGGGTGGATGTCCGCGATGATCACCATGGCGCGCGCGAGTGTGGCGGCGCGCGCGACCGGATCGGCGGGGATCAGGCGCGGCTCGGGGCGCGTCGCATCGAGATAGTCGATGATCGCCAGTGACTGGGTCAGGTCCTGCCCGTCGATATGGAGCATCGGCACCAGCCCCTGCGGGTTGCGCGCGACATAATCGGGAGCCTTTTGCTGGCGGGTCAGCAAGTCGGTCGGCACTGCCCGATAGGCGATCCGCTTGAGATTCAGCACGATGCGGACGCGGTAACTGGCAGACGAGCGCCAGTAATCGAACAGAATGGTGTCGGACATGCGCGAGGCTCCTCGAGGTCGGTTGGCCGGGCCGCGCACCATATGGCGGCAGGATAGCGATGCAAGGCTTGTTTCCCTTTCGCGGAGCGTTAAGCCTTGCGCGATGACCGCCCTGCCCGATCTCGTGCTGTTCGCCAAATATCCGGTGCCGGGCTATGCCAAGACGCGGCTGATTCCTGCTCTGGGCGCGGCAGGAGCGGCAACAGTCCATCGTCACCTCGCAGGGCGGACCGTCGATATCCTGTTGCAGGCGGGAGCGCCCGTGGAAGTTCGTTTTGCCGGGGCAGATGAAAATCAATTCCGCGACTGGCTCGGCGTTGGGGTCCTGCTGATCGAGCAGGTGGAGGGCGGGCTTTCCGAGCGGTTGATTGATGCCGCGCGCGACCATCCGCACATCTTCTTCGGCGCAGACACGCCGGATCTGGATGTAGCGACTGTCGCATCCGCCATGGCGGCGCTGGAAAGCCATGATGTTGTGATCGGCCCCGCAGAGGACGGTGGCTATTATCTCATCGGAATGCAGAGCGCTCGCCCTGAATTGCTGGTCGATATGCCGTGGAGCACCGAAGCCGTGCTGCCCGAGACCTTGCGACGGTGCGATGCTCTCGGCCTTGCCGTGGCCCTGCTGCCAACGCTCGCCGATTGCGACCGGCCCGAGGACCTGGCGCGCTGGCCGCATCTCGCGGAGTCTGGCCAATGCGCGTGACGCTGATGATCCCGGCGTTGAACGAGGCCAAGGCCCTGCCGGCAACGATCGCCAATGTCGCCGCGCTCGATCCGCAGCCCGACGAGATCCTGCTTGTCGATGGCGGCAGCGAGGACGAAACGGTTGCACTGGCGAGAGCGGCAGGCTGGCGGACCGAGCTTTCGCCGACGCGCGGACGCGGCCCGCAGATCAATTTCGGGGTGGAACAGGCCGGCGGCGATCTCGTGTGCATCCTGCACGCCGACAGTCTGCTACCGCCCGATGCGATCACGCACATTCGCCGGGTGCTGGCAGACCGCCGAATCGCGCTGGCCACCTTCCTGCCGATCATCCGGGGCGAAAAGACGCGCTGGTTCACCACCGCGCACAACTGGTGGAAGACCTATTATCCCATCGTCACCCACCCCCACCTGTTCGTGCGCGGTGTCCGGCTGCTGTTCGGCGACCATGCGATGTTCTTCCGCCGCACCGATTATCTGCGCATAGGGGGAATTCCGGCGGACGCCACGATCATGGAGGAGGCCGATCTGTGCATCGGCTTTGCGCGACTCGGCAAGCTGAGGATGACACGCAAGCCGGTCATCACATCCGACCGCCGCATTGCAGCATGGGGGCCCCTGAAAGCCAATTTTATCTATCTCAAGGTCGGCCTCGCCTGGACCTTCGGCATGCGGCACCGACTCAAGGACATGTACCCGGACGTCCGATAAAAGCGGCATTTTGAGGATATTCGGCAGTCTCGACCGATCGCAAACTTTCGCCACCGTTATGGTGCGATATGGCCATTTCGCACTTGCAACATACGCCTGATTGTGCCCTCTGACCGTTGAACGCAAAAACTCCTTATGGGGAATATCAAAATGAAAATGTTCAAAGCCACTGTGGCCGCGATCGCTCTGACCACCATGGTCGGCGCACCGGTCCTCGCTCAGGCTGCCGGTCGTGTGGCCGCTACGTCGAGCGAAGAGAGCGAAGCTGAAGGCAGCACCGGAATCATCATCGGTGTCGTCGCAGCTGCGGCCGTCATCGGCGGCATCATCGTCATCGCTGACGACGACGAGCCGAACAGCCCCTGATTTCATCAGGCGCACGCGAAACGGAAAAGGGCGGCTCCCAAGGGCCGCCCTTTTTTGTTGTGTCGAGCGGGGGCGTACCGTTTGATTGCCTGAGGGTGGCCAATGCCGAAGGGTCCGGGTCGGCATGGGAAAGGCGATAAGGGCACGCAGCAGCCTTGGCGCATCAGGCCCTGAAATTGCCACTCTTGCGGGTGATGCAGCCACTGCTTACCGGTTTTTTAACCGGGACGCGACTAGAGCAGGCCTCTATGGTTCGCCGCTTTGCACCGCCGGGCCGACCACGATCGGGGATTGAGCATGCTGTCCGAAAAGAAGCCTGAAGTTTGCGTTCTGGGACTGGGCTATATCGGCCTGCCCACAGCAGCGATCATCGCGCGCTCGGGCTGCCGGGTGCTCGGCGTCGATGTGTCCGAACATGTCGTCAGCACCATTGCCGAGGGCCGAATCCATATCGAGGAAGTCGATCTGGACGGCCTGGTCCAGGGCGTGGTCGCGCGCGGCATGCTGCGCACCTCGCTCCAGGTCGAGCCGTCGGACGTGTTCGTCATCGCGGTGCCGACCCCATTCGACGATAAGCATGCCCCCGATATCAGCTATGTGCTCCAGGCCGCGAGCAGCATCGCCGCGGTGCTGAAGGCCGGGGACTGCATCATCCTCGAATCGACCTCGCCCGTCGGCACCACCGAGGAAATGCGCGACCTGATCGCCAAGCTGCGCCCCGATCTGAAAGTACCGGGCCTGACCAGCGACATTCCCGATATCGCCATCGCCTATTGCCCCGAGCGCGTGCTGCCCGGCCGCATTCTCGAGGAACTGACCAACAACGATCGCTCGATCGGTGGCATTACCCCGCGCTGCGCGCGCAAGGCGTTGACCTTCTATCGCCGCTTCGTGCGCGGCGAGTGCATCACCACCGATGCCCGCTCGGCTGAAATGACCAAGCTGGTCGAGAACGCCTATCGCGACGTCAACATCGCCTTTGCGAACGAACTGTCGATCGTCGCCGATCGCATGGGGCTCGACGTCTGGGAGGTGATCCGTCTCGCCAACCGCCATCCGCGCGTCAACATCCTGCAGCCCGGCCCCGGCGTCGGCGGCCATTGCATCGCGGTCGATCCCTGGTTCATCATCCATGGCGCTCCGGATGAAACCCCGCTAATCCGCACCGCCCGCTGGGTCAATGACGGCAAGGTCGATCATGTGCTCGGCAAGGCGGGCGCGCTGATCGAGGCCAATCCGGATGCGAAGGTCGCGTGCCTCGGGCTGGCGTTCAAGGCCAATATCGACGACTTCCGCGAGAGCCCCGCGAACAAGGTCGCGCTGGCGCTGGCGCAGAAATTCGGCGCACGGATCCGCATCGTCGAACCCTATGCGCAGACGCTGCCACCCGCCTATGACGGGCTGGGCGCCAGCTTGATCGATGTCGACGATGCAATCGAAAGCTGCGACCTGTTCATCGTGCTGGTCGACCATGACGTGTTCAAGTCGATCCCGCTCGCCGAACGCGCGGGCAAGATCGTCTACGACACGCGCGGAATCTGGCCCGACCAGCCTGCCTCGCCCGAGCGTCCGAGCGGCCATTTGCGTCTCGCCGGCTGATCGGGCAGACCAAATCCCATGACCATCATCGTCACCGGAGCCGCCGGGTTTATCGGCCATGCCCTGACGCGCGCGCTGATGCAGCGCGGCGAGCATGTCGTCGGCATCGACAATCTCAATGCCTATTACGATCCCGCGCTCAAGCATGCGCGACTGGCCGACTTGGGCACGATCAACGCGGGACATTTCGATTTTCTCGAGCTGGATTTCGCCGATCATGGCGCGCTCGAGGCCGCCATTGCACCCTATAAGCTGACGACCATCGTGCATCTCGGCGCGCAGGCGGGGGTGCGCTACAGCATCGACAATCCGCGCGCCTATGTGCAGTCGAACCTGGTCGGCCATCTCAACCTGCTCGAGCTCGCGCGCCACCGTGACGTGCGCCAGTTCGTCTATGCCTCGTCCTCATCGGTCTATGGCAACAGCGATACCGTGCCGTTCAGCGTCGACCAGCGCGTCGACCATCCGATCTCGCTCTATGCCGCCACCAAGAAGGCCGACGAGCTGATGAGCGAGACCTATGCCCATCTCTATCACCTGCCGATGACGGGGCTGCGGTTCTTCACCGTCTATGGGCCCTGGGGCCGGCCCGACATGGCGCTGTGGAAGTTCACCAGCGCGATCCTGCAGGGCAAGCCGATCGACGTGTACAACCATGGCGATATGCGCCGCGACTTCACCTATATCGACGATATCATCGCCGGCGTGCTCGCCGTGATCGACCGCCCGCCGGCCGATGACGGCGCGGTCAAGCCCGGCGGGAGCGTCTCGCCGCACCGCCTCTACAATATCGGCAACAACCAGCCCGAGCCGCTGGGCCGGATGATCGACGTGATCGAGGCTGCGTGCGGCAGACCAGCGATCCGCAACCTGCTGCCGATGCAGCCGGGCGATGTCTACCAGACCTATGCCGATATCAGCGCGATCCAGGGCGATCTGGGATACGCACCGACCACCGGAATCGATATTGGCATTCCCCGCTTCGTCGACTGGTATCGAAGCTATACCGGCAGCTGACTTGCGGCCGCCGCCCAAGCACCGTAACCCTGTCGTCGTACCGGACGAAGCTCCGGCAAGGCAGGAGACCAAGCGACATGCTCATCATCGAAGGCTGGCTGCAGTTCGCACCGGGTGAAATCGACAAGTTTGCCGAGGCCGCCAGGCAGATGGTCGAGGCGACGCGGCAGGAAGAAGGCTGCCTGCATTATGCCTTTGCCCGCGACATGAACGATCCCGACATCATCCGCATCTCCGAACGCTGGGCCGATCAGGCCGCGCTCGATGCGCATTTCGCCTCGCCGCACATGGCCGCATTCGGCGCGGGCCTCGCGCAGGTCGAGCGGCTGGGATCGGACGTGCGGCTCTATGACGGCGAAGAGGTCCGCCGCATCATGTAGGGCTTGCGGCCCCTGCCCCGCTCCACCATATCGCGCGCCATGAGCAGAGACAGCAGCAGCATGCCCGTATGGCATGGAACCACCATCGTCGGCATTCGCAAGAACGGCAAGGCGGTGATCGCAGGTGATGGCCAGGTATCGATGGGCCAGACGGTGATGAAGCCCAATGCGCGCAAGGTGCGCCGCCTGGGCGACGGATCGGTGATCGGCGGGTTCGCAGGCGCGACCGCCGACGCGTTCACTCTCTTCGAGCGGCTCGAAGCCAAGCTCGAGCGCCATTCGGGCCAACTGATGCGCGCCGCGGTCGAACTCGCCAAGGACTGGCGGACCGACAAGTACCTGCGCAACCTGGAAGCGATGATGATCGTCGCCGACAAGGAAGTGACGCTGATCCTCACCGGCAATGGCGACGTGCTCGAACCCGTGGACGGCGTCGCCGCGATCGGATCGGGCGGCAATTTCGCGCTCGCCGCTGCCCGCGCGCTGATGGAATATGAGCAGGACGCCGAAACGATCGCGCGCAAGGCGATGAAGATCGCCAGCGACGTATGCGTCTATACGAACGACCAGCTGACGATCGAGACGCTCGACACCGGCGCCTGATGCCCTAGGGTCTGCAGCCATGCTGTGGCAGACGAACAGGCGGGGGTTGGTGACGGGCGGCGGTGCCGCGCTGTTGCTGGGGGGATGCACGACAGGCGCGACGACGCGCCCGATAGTCGCGCGCCCCACCCCGCCTATGTGCTTGCCGAAGGTGCAGGTCGATGCCAATCGCGTGATCCGCACCGTGGCCGGGCTGCGTCCGTTCCGCCCCTCCGGCTTCGTCGTGCGCGCCGAGGCATTGGGCGACACGCGCTTGGTGCACAATTACGGCCATGGCGGCGGCGGCATCTCGCTGAGCTGGGGCAGTTCGCGCCTCGCCACCTCGCTCGGCCTGCCCGGCCATTCGGGTCCCGTTGCGGTGATCGGGGCCGGCATCATGGGATTGACCACTGCACGGCTGGTGCAGGAAGCCGGCTATCCGGTCACCATCTACACCGCCGCGCTGCCACCGCAGACGACATCGAACATCGCCGGCGGGCAGATCTTCCCGACCGGCTATTTCGACGACGATGTGGCAACGGCCGAATTCCGCGCGCAGGCCGATGCCGCCGCCGATTACAGCCGCCGCCGTTTCCAGATCATGGCGGGTGACGATTATGGGATCCGCTGGCTGCCCACTTACGACCAGACGCGGCGGACCGGTCCGCTGCCGCCCGATCCTCGCTTTCCCGGACGCGTGCGGCTTGGCCCGGACGAACACCCCTTCGCGCTCGACAATGTCGTCCGGTACGAGACCATGTATGTAGAGACCGGGCACTTTCTCGAGCGGTTGCTGCGCGACATTCGCCTGGCTGGCGGCAAGGTCGAACTGCGCAGCTTCAACACGCCGTCGGAGGTCGCGGCGCTTCCCGAGCGCCTGGTGTTCAACTGCACCGGGCTGGGCGCGGCCAAGCTGTTCGGCGATCCCGAACTGGTGCCGGTGCGCGGACAGCTCGCGGTGCTGATCCCCCAACCCGAAATCCGCTATGCCTATGCCTTCCCCGCCGGATACATGTTCCCGCGCGGCGACGGCATTTTGCTCGGAGGCACTTATGAGCGCGGCGTATATCTCGCCGAGCCTCAGCCGCATGACATCGCCGCGATCGTCGAATCGCACCGCAGCCTGATGGCGGGATGGCGCTGCGCTTGAAGCCAGCGCGGCCACACCCCAATTTGTGAGCGCGATACTCCCTTCCAGAGAAGACACTGAATGACCGATACGCTTACCCCGAAGAACATCGTTGCCGCGCTCGATGCGCATATCATCGGCCAGCAGGACGCCAAGCGCGCTGTCGCGGTGGCACTGCGCAACCGCTGGCGGCGTCAGCGCCTCCCCGCCGAGCTGCGCGACGAGGTGACGCCGAAGAACATCCTGATGATCGGCCCCACGGGCTGCGGCAAGACCGAGATCTCGCGCCGGCTGGCGAAGCTTGCGGATGCGCCGTTCATCAAGATCGAAGCGACCAAGTTCACCGAGGTCGGCTATGTCGGCCGCGACGTTGATCAGATTGCGCGCGATCTGGTGGAAGATGCGGTGCGGCTGGAAAAGGAGCGCCGCCGCGAGAAGGTGCGCGAGGCGGCGTCCGAAGCGGCGATGGAGCGGCTGCTCAACGCGCTGGTCGGCGACAATGCCAGCGAGGCAACGCGCCAGAGCTTCCGCCAGCGCATTGTCGACAATCACATGAACGATACCGAGGTCGAGATCGAGGTCGAGGCCGCGCCCAACATGCCGATGGAAATCCCCGGCATGGGCGGCCAGGTGGGCATGATCAACCTGTCCGACATGATGGGCAAGGCGTTCGGCCAGAAGCGCACCAAGCCGCGCAAGATGCGGCTCGCCGATGCGTGGGACAAGCTGATCGAGGAGGAATCGGAAAAGCGCATGGACCAGGATGACGTCGCGCGCGCGGCGCTGGCCGATGCGGAGGCCAATGGCATCGTGTTCCTCGACGAGATCGACAAGATTGCGGTGTCCGATGTGCGCGGCGGATCGGTCAGCCGTGAAGGCGTGCAGCGCGATCTGCTGCCGCTGATCGAGGGCACGACCGTTGCGACCAAATACGGCCCGATGAAGACCGACCATGTGCTGTTCATCGCATCGGGCGCGTTCCACATCGCCAAGCCCAGCGACATGCTGCCCGAGCTGCAGGGCCGCCTGCCGATCCGCGTCGAGCTCAAGGCACTGAGCGAGGAGGATTTCTTCCACATCCTCACCCAGACCAAGGCCAATCTGGCGCAGCAATACAGCGCGCTGCTGGGTACCGAGGAGCTGAAGCTGGAATTCAGCGAGGACGCGCTGCGCGAGGTCGCGCGGATTGCCGCCTCGGTCAACGAGACGGTGGAGAATATCGGCGCCCGCCGTCTGCAGACCGTGATGGAGAAGTTACTGGAAGATATCAGCTTTAATGCAGAAGATCATCGCGGCGAGACGATCAATATAGATGCCGATTACGTTCGATCGCAGCTGACCGGTATCGCCAAGAATACCGATCTCAGCAAATACGTGCTGTAAATTATCGGGGGTTTGATCGACGGAAGCCTTGTCTGCGAATCATTTTAGCGGCGTGTTAACCACGAACGTGACAAGTGATTCGCATGACAAGCTTGCGATCTCGGCAGAAACTGGCCCGAATTATGGGGCAGCTAGGATTCCGTGCGCAACCCACTCTGAGCGATGGCATAGATAGCCACCGGCATCCCGAACTCGCATCGATCTCTATCGCCGTCCACCATATGCAGCGCAT
The DNA here is from genome assembly GCF_013607875.1 of Blastomonas ursincola. Lineage (GTDB taxonomy): Bacteria > Pseudomonadota > Alphaproteobacteria > Sphingomonadales > Sphingomonadaceae > Blastomonas > Blastomonas ursincola. The sequence continues at coordinate 143,726 of NZ_VDES01000003.1, read as the reverse complement.
CTGCACCTGCAGCGTGCACATGCTGCCCAGTGCGATCATTGTGGCGTTGGTCCTCAGTTGGGCGGCCTTGGGCACGCCGGGACAGATGCTGACGCTGACCGGCACAAGCCTGAGCGTCCTGTGCGTGTTCAGCCTTGTCCCGTTGGGCGGTGCATTGACGCGGCTGGCAGAGGGCCAGGACCGTGCCGACCAGGACCGGCTCGCCAGATTGCATCTGCTGTTCTGCATCAATGCGCTGGTCTCGGGGCTGAGCTGGGCCTTGGCATTTGGCGGTCTGATGCACTCGCAAAACAGCCATCTGATCGATCTGGCCGTTCCCCTGGGCATAGGGATCGCCGCGATCGGCGCGCTCAACTTCCTGCCCCTGCCCTCTGCCAATCTGTTCTGGTTGAGCGCAATGATCTGCGGTCTGTTCACGGGGATCATGGCGACCGGATACGCCATCACCGTCTTCTTCTTTCCGCTCGCAGCGATCTTTGCCATCATCATGTGGCGCAACACAGCAGCCTTGTGCAGCAACTTCGCCAGCTATCTGCTGCAATCGGATGAACTCGCCAGGGCGCGCGAGCGCGAATTTGCTTTGCGGCAGAGCGAGGTGGCCGCAGTCGCCGAACGCGATCAACGTGCCCAGGCGGCGCTGGTTGCGCAACGCGAACAGCATATGGCTGCGCAGCGCAAGGCGATGGCAGCGCTGGCCGAAGGGTTCGAGCTTTCCGTCGTGCAGACCATCGATCGGCTGACCGATGCGCTGGCGCAGCTGGGCAAGAGCGCAGCGGCGCTGCACAGCATCGGCGAGGAGACCGACAGCAGCGCGACCCAGGTGACCGCGCGTGCAAGCAATGTCGGCCTGTCGGTGCAGCATGTCGCCACTGCCATCGAGCAGCTCAACCAATCGGCCAAGGCGATTGCGCAGCGCGTCGATGCCCAGCACCAGGCAGCAGCGGCCGCACGAAGCGCCAGCATGTCAGGCAGCGTGGCCGTGAGTGCGCTTGCCACCCAGGCGGAAAAGGTTTCGGAAATCACCACGCTGATCAACGAGATCGCCTCGCAGACCAACCTGCTCGCGCTGAACGCCACGATCGAGGCCGCGCGCGCAGGCGAGGCTGGTCGCGGCTTTTCCATCGTGGCGCACGAGGTCAAGCAGCTCTCGGGGCAGACGCGCGGCGCGATCCAGTCCGTCGACGATACCGTGCAGGGCATCCGCGCGCGCATGGACCTGACCGAAATGACCATCGATTCCATTGCCGACCAGATCGATGTGGTGACCGAGGGGGCGGCGCATATTTCCAAGGTGATTGCCGATCAGGGCGAGGCGACCAGCGACATTCACGCCACCACGCGACAGGTCGCCAGCGACGCGCATGCAATGGAAGAAACCGCACAGGCGGTCAGCCGGAATGCCCAGCGGGTCAAGTCGGTCTCCGACGACATGAGGCGCGTCACCTCGCAACTGGAGGAGCAGGCGCTGGCGCTGCGCCAGGCCAGCAGCGCGTTTCTCGCGGAACTCAGGGCCGCCTGAACCACCTGTCGTCGCATTTGTTGCCGCCCCGCTGGGCATATCGTCCGCACCACGCTAAGCTTGACCCCGAGCGTGCGGTTTCATCGCATGTTCATCGGCGGGGCTTCACCTGTCCCGCGTTCGATCAAGCCTTTAGCCATGGAAACCGGCAGCGCATGCAGCACCGCTCCCAGCCTCAGCCTCCTGCGATAGCCCGGCTGTTTGCCAGGATGCTGGCGCTGTGCGCGGCTGTCATGCTGGCGATCCAGCCTGCTGCGGCGCAATCGATCCTGCGCGATGCGGAGACTGAGGCGCTGCTCGCAGACATGTCGCGCGACCTGATCCTTGCCGCAGGGCTCCTGCCGTCGAACGTCAATGTCGTCGTCATCAACGACCGCAGCATCAACGCCTTCGTGGCCGGGACGCAGGACGTGTACATCCATAGCGGGCTGATCGAGGCGGCGGACAATGCCAACGAGGTCCAGGGCGTCATCGCGCACGAACTCGGGCATATCGCGCTCGGCCATTCGATCACCCGGTCGGAAAACGCCTCCAAGGCGGGCAACATCACCATATTGTCGCTGCTTCTCGGGTTGGCGGCGGTGGCCGCTGGCGCGGGCGAAGCGGGGCTTGGCATCATCGGCGCCGGACAGCAGGCGGCTCTGGGCAAGTTCCTGGCACATACCCGTGGCGAGGAATCGGGGGCCGATGTCGCGGGCGCGAAATATCTCTCGCAAGCTGGGCTAACCGGCAAGGGCTCGCTCGCGTTCTTCAAGAAGCTGCAGAATCTGGAATTCCGTCTCGCGATCCCGCAGGAGGACAGTTACAACCGCTCTCACCCCCTGTCGGGCGAGCGCATCACGCTGTTGCAGGAAATCTACCAGAACGACCCGGCCTATGATAATCCGCTCGATCCCGAGCTCGAGGCGCGGTTCCAGCGGGTCAAGGCCAAGCTGGTCGGCTATGTCGCAGAGCCCACCGAGACGCTGCGCGATTATCCCGAGACCGACCAGAGCGTGCCCGCGCGCTACGCCCGCGCCTATGCCTGGCACAAGAGCGCGTACCCTGAAAAGGCGCTGGCAGAGGTCCGCTCATTGCTCGCCCAGGCGCCCGACGACCCCTATTTCCTTGAAATCTACGGTCAGATCCTGCTCGAATCGGGGCGCCCCAAGGAAGCGATCGCCCCGCTGCAAAAGGCGGTGGCCAGCACCAACGCCCAGTCGCTGATCGCCGGCGTCTATGGCCATGCGCTGATCGCGACCGAGGATCCGTCGAACCTCGCCGAGGCCGAGCGCGTGCTGAAGGCGGCGGTGGCACGCGATGCGGAAAATCCGTTTGCATGGTATCAGCTCGGCGTCGTCTATGCCGATCGCGGCGACACCGCGCGCGCGGCGCTGGCCAGCGCGGAACGCTATGTGCTTCAGGGCAATGCGCCATTGGCGCTACAGAGCGCCGAACAGGCGATGACCACCCTGCCCCAGGGCAGCGCCGACTGGATCCGCGCGCAGGATATCGCGATCCTCGCCCGCGATGCGGTTGAACGCCAGCGCCGCCGCCGCTAAGCCGCATCGATCCATTGCATTTCACCAACCAAGGGCCCGCCATGACATCGCAATCGTCTTCTTCCGGCGAGGCCCGTTCAGGGAAACTTCCATTTATGATCGGTGCCGGTTTGCTCACCATCGCCGCAGGTGTCGGCACGCTTCTGTGGCAGAGCGGCGCGACCGTGACCTCGGGCGGCGCGGCGGCACAGGATGCCGACAAGGCGGCGGCCGCAGCCGGGTTCGACACCCAGGACAAGGCGGCAATCGAGGCGATCGTGCGCGCCTATATCCTCGAAAATCCCGAGATCATTCCCGAGGCGGTCGAGAAGCTGCGCGGCAAGCAGGCGGCCACGCGCATAACCTCGGTGCGCAAGGAGGTCGAAACGCCCTATGCCAGCGCCTTTGCCGGCAATCCCGAAGGCGATGTCGTGCTGGTCGAATATTCGGATTTCGCCTGCGGATTCTGCCGCCAGAGCGTGGCCGATGTCGCGAAGCTGTTGGGCGAGGACAAGAATCTCAAGATCGTGTTCCACGAGCTCCCCATCCTGTCGGACGAGAGCCGCGTCGCCGCCGCCTGGGGCCTGGCCGCCGCAAAGCAGGGCAAATATTATCCGTTCTACAAGGCGATGTTCGCCGCCGGACGCCCTAGCCAGGCGACGATCGAGCAGGCCGCAAAGACCGCAGGGCTCGATATGGCTGCTGCGCGAGGTTTCGTCGCCAGCAAGCAAGCCGAGGCGGTGCTCGACGGCAATATCCGCATCGCGCAGCAGCTCGAGTTCAGCGGGACGCCCAGCTGGGTCGTGGGCAACCGCGTGCTCAACGGCGCGGTCGGCTATGACGAGCTCAAATCGGCGATCGCCGATGCCCGATCGGTGAAGAAGCCGGTCGGCTGATTCATGCGAAGGGCTGCGTGCGCCTGGGCCATGGCGGGGCTGATGGCGCTCGCGGTCCCGCTGCCCGCCATTGCCGCTTCAGGATCGCCCAAGGCTTCCGAATGGTCGCTGGATGCGTTGCGCGCGGCCGATGTCCGGGTGCTCAGCGTCGGCTACCGGCTCGCTACGGCCAACGCGCCATTCTGTCGCGCGATCGAGAATGCTGCCGGAATGACGCTGCACCATATCGGGCAGTATCCCGATGCCGCTGCGGCGCGCGCGACCTTCGGCTTTGGCGGCGACTATGCCGTGCTTGCGCTGGTCGCCGATGGCCCGGCCGCGCGTGCAGGCCTTCGCACCGACGATGCCATCGTCTCGCTCAATGGCATCCCCCTTGCCCCACCTGCCGCGGAACTCGCGGCGATCGACCAGGTCGCGGCCTATCGCCCGATAGCATGGGCCGATACGCGGATGCGGGCAGCACTGGACAAGGGACCGGTGGTGCTGGGCATCCTGCGGGGTGGCCAACCGATGGCGATCACGGTGACTGGCACCCCTGCCTGCCGCAGTCGGTTCGAGCTGCGTCCGAGCGATTCCTATGGCGCGTCCGCAGACGGCGATATCGTCGGCATCACCGTACCGATGCTTTCGTTCATGGCCGACGATGATGAACTCGCGGCCATCCTGGCGCACGAACTGGCGCACAATCTGCTCGAGCATCGCAGGCGGCTCAACGAGGCGGGGGTGCAGCGCGGGCTGCTGCAGCAGCTCGGAAGAAACGCCAGGCTGACGCTGGCGACCGAGATCGAGGCGGACCGGCTGTCGATCTGGCTGATGGCCAATGCCGGCTATGATGCGCAAGCGTCGGTGCGATTCTGGACGCGCTACGGCAAGCAACGCGGCAAGGGCATATTTTCTGCCCCTACCCATTACCGCTGGAAGAAGCGCGTCGGGCTGTTCGAAGCCGAGATTGCGAAGATGCAGACTGCTCCCAGAGACGCCCGGGGCTGGTATCCGCCGCTGCTCGCTGAACCACCAGCGCTGCTCGAGTAACGGTCCTGGACCGTTTGTTCCTCGCCTCGCCGCACGCATTGCGTCGTCTTGCCGCACGCTTCGAGTCGCAACAGGAACCGATAGCCCCATTTGTCAGTCTCCCGAGGAACAGGGACGAATTTCATTTCCTCAAGGAGCATCTATGCCTTTTCATGCCACCACGTCGGGCATTCGTCTGACCCTGGCCGCGCTCGCGCTTTCCGCCTCGCCTGCGCTTGTCGCCCAGCAGAACACGCCGCTGCGCGCCGATGTCGCGAGCGAAGCCGAAGCGCTTCCCGATCCCGCGACGATGACAAAGGGGCCCGAGATCAAGGGCGTGCTCACCGCGCGCCAGGGTGACCGCATCCAGGTTCAGACCGCCGATGGCAGCCGCACGATCCTGTTCGTCAACGACCAGACCCAGGTCCGCGCGACCGGCGGTCTCTTCGGAGCAAGCCGCACCCAGCTGGATACCGGCGCGCTGCTCAACGGCTTGCCGCTGACGATCAAGACACTGCAGTCGGGCGACACGCTGCTGGCCAGTCAGATCACCTTCAAGAATACCGACTTCAAGACCGCGTCGATGATCCGCACCGGAACCGCCCAGCAGTTTGCCGAACAGACTGCAGCGACCGAGGCGCTGCGCGGCCGCATGGGCGATATCGACCAGTATAACGTCAAGGCGACGACGAACGTCTATTTCGACACCGCCCAGGCGAAGCTCAGCGATCAGGCCAAGGCGGAGCTGTGCGCGGCCGCAGGCTCTGCCGAGCAGATGGACAATGCGCTGCTGCTGGTCGTCGGCTATACCGATGCCGATGGCGACGAGGAGTTCAACCAGACGCTGAGCGAGAAGCGCGCTGCGAGCGTGATCAACTATCTGCAGCAGGTCTGCAAGTGGAAGCCCTATCGCATGCTGACGCCTGCTGGGATGGCCGAGGCCGATCCGGTCGCAGACAATATGACCGAAGAGGGCAAGGCGCAGAACCGCCGCGTTGCGGTGAATGTGCTGGTCAGCAAGGCGGTGGACGGTCTCTACGCCGAAAATTCGGCGCGCTGAGGCCTATTCAACAGCTTGGATAGAACGAGGGGGCATCCGCCATATGCGGGTGCCCCCTCTTCGTCTGCTCGCCTCAATCCCTTGGCGCGCTGAGCGCAATGCGGTTGCCTTCGCTGTCCTCGATCTCAGCAACAAAGCCTGCCTCGCCGATATCCTTCTTGGGATAGAGGATGGTGGCTCCCAGGGCTGTGGCCCGAGCGAGCGTGGCGTCGATGTCGTCAACGTCGAAATAGAGAATGGGACCAGTCTTGGCGGGCTTGTACACATCCCCCTGGGCCAAGGCACCGCTCGCCCCTGCCCCGCCATCGGCACGCGGAAAGAAGGCCATGGCATAACCATCGACCGTCTCCCTGCGAAGGCGATAACCGAACACCGCCTCATAGAAGCGTACGGCCCGGTCCATGTTCTCGACGGGAATCTCGAAATGGACGACGGGATTGGTCATGGGGTCCTGCCTTGTGCCGGGCACTTGCGGAGAAGCACGCTCGTCAGGGGCGCAGGCCGCGAGCGCCAGCAGCATGCATGGCGCAACTCGCCATCCGGGCACGGCAATTAGGTCTGCTCTGCCACCTTGGCGTACATCGAGTTGATCGGGCGAGCCATCACCCGGCGCAGCATCGGTTCGAAAAACTCGAGCGGCTCGCTCTCGTAATCCGGGTCGAAGGCTGCCTGGTCGTATTTCTCGCAGAATTCCGCGCAGGCATCGAAATAGGGCGAGCTGCGGAAATTCTCGCGCACGTCACGATCGCCGCCGATAAAATGGAAATAGTAATAGCCCTGGAACGCGCCGTGATTGGCGCAGATCCAGTGCACCTCCTCCGACACGAACGGCTTGATGATGGCGGCCGCGACATCGGGATGGTTGAAACTGCCCAGCGTGTCGCCGATATCGTGGAGCAACGCCATGACGACATATTGCTCGTCGCGGCCATCGCGGTGCGCGCGGGTTGCGGTTTGCAGGCTGTGCTGCAGCCGATCGATCGGAAAACCGCCGAAATCGCCATCGAGCAGCCGCAGATGCGCCAGCACCCTGTCGGCCAGTCCCCCGGCAAATTCGCGATACTGCCCGGCGATGATCGCCCAGTCTTCCTGCGTCCCGTTGGTCATCGCGGTGAACTTGGCCCGAGCCTCGGGCGCCAGCGTATCCGTCATGGGCATCCTCTCTTGTCTGTTTGTACGAAGCGTAACCCAGCCTGCCAGCGGATGCAAAAAATTGTGGGGTGCGGGAGCGAAACCGGCTAGACCGGGTTCACCATGGCGATGCTGCCTATCAAGCCGACACCGTTCTTTGCCAACAAGAACCGGGCCTTCTGGAACCTGCAGACGCTGGGCTGGGCAGGTGCCTTGGCGCTGCGCGGTATCTCCGGGCTCGCCAATGGCCAGCCGATCTCGTTCCTGGTGCCGATCATCATCGCGACGATCACCGGCTATTCGGTCTCGCTGGTGATGAGCGTGATCTACCAGACGCTGATCGACCGCAAGCCGCTGGTCACTTGGGGCGTGACGCTGATCGTACTGCTGACGGGATCCGCGCTCTGGGCCTTTGTCGACGCCTGGGTCGCCACGCTCTATCGCCCCGGCACCGACAGCAACTTCACCGCGATCCTGCTCGGCGCCTTCTATCTCGACCTCACCCTGCTCGGCGCGTGGTCGGCGCTCTATTACGCGATCAACTTCTTCCTGCGGATCGAGGAACAGCAGGACCAGATGCTGCGGCTGGAGAACCAGGCCACCAGCGCGCAGCTGGCGATGCTGCGCTATCAGCTCAACCCGCATTTCCTGTTCAACACGCTGAACAGCATCTCGACGCTGGTGCTGCTCAAGCAGACCGAACCCGCGAACGCGATGCTCTCGCGCCTTTCTTCGTTCCTGCGCTACACGCTCGCCAACGAGCCGACGGCGCGCGTGACGCTCGAGCAGGAAGTCGAGACTTTGAAGCTCTATCTCGACATCGAGAAGATGCGCTTCGAGGAGCGGTTGCGCGCGCATTTCGACATAGAGCCCAATGCGGCCAAGGCGCTTCTCCCATCGTTGCTCTTGCAACCACTGGTTGAGAACGCCATTAAATACGCGGTGACACCCAAGGAGGATGGGGCCGATATCAACATCTCGGCGCAACTCATCGGACCTCTGCTGCGTATCACCGTAACCGACACAGGGCCCGGATTGAAGAAGCAGGGCGAGAAAGCCAATGCATCAACCGGGGTCGGGCTGGCGAATATCAGGGACAGACTGTCCCAGGCATATGAAGACAATCACCGGTTTGAGACACGATCATCACCCGGGGGCGGCTATAGCGTGATTATCGAAATTCCGTTTGAAACACGCGAACAAAGGCAATTACAGGCATGACCATCCGCACCATCCTGATCGATGACGAGAAGCTCGCGATCCAGGGCATGCAGCTCCGGCTGGAAAAGTTCGAAGACATTGAGATTATCGATACCTGCCTCAACGGACGCGAGGCCATCCGCAAGATAAAGACACTCAAGCCCGACCTGATCTTTCTCGACATCCAGATGCCCGGCTTCGACGGATTCTCTGTCGTGCAGGGGATCATGGACATCGAGCCGCCGCTGGTCGTGTTCTGCACCGCCTATAGCGAGCACGCGATCAAGGCTTTCGAGGCGCAGGCTGTCGATTATCTGCTCAAGCCCGTCGAGGACGTGCGCCTGGCCGATGCGATCGATCGCATCCGCGAACGCATCCGCGACAAGAAGGGCCGCGAGGAAGCCGTCAAGCTGATGAACGTGCTGAACGAGGTGGCCCCCGACGCGGTGGAAAATCTCGATCTGGGCGAGGAAGACGAAGCCGCTTCGTCGAACCGCTATGAGAAGCTCATCAACATCAAAGATCGCGGCCAGATCTTCCGCGTCGATGTCGATACCATCGAGCGCATCGATGCCGCCGGCGATTACATGTGCATCTATACCGGCGACAATTCGCTGATCCTGCGCGAGACGATGAAGGATCTGGAAAAGCGGCTCGACCCGCGAAACTTCCAGCGCGTGCACCGTTCGACCATCGTCAATCTTGGGCTGGTCCGCCAGGTCAAGCCGCACACCAATGGCGAATGTTTCCTGGTGCTCGAATCGGGCGCGCAGGTGAAGGTCTCGCGCAGCTATCGCGACGTGGTGGCGCGGTTCGTCCACTGATCGCTCCGAAAGTTTGATCGTCTGAAATCGTCACCCCCGCGAAGGCGGGGGGCCCGCTTATCACGCGACGTTAATGAAAAAGCGGGTTTCCCGCTTTCGCGGGAATGACGGCCAGGGCATTATCGCCGTGCGGCGAAGAATGCCTTCAGCAGTAGCGCAGCCTCTTCCTCTCCAACGCCTGCATAGACCTCCGGCCTGTGTAGCACCGTGGACTGATGGAACAGGCGCGGGCCATGTTCCACCGCCCCGCCCTTGGGGTCGCTGGCCGCATAGTGCAGCCTCGCGATCCGGGCATGCGCGATCGCCCCGGCGCACATCGCGCACGGTTCCAGCGTCACCCATAAATCGCATCCCGTCAGCCGGTCACTCGCCAGTGTTGCGCATGCCTCACGGATCGCCATGATCTCGGCATGCGCGGTGGGATCGTGCAGGGCACGGGGCTGGTTATGGCCCCGGCCGATGACCTCGCCCTTGCGGACGACGATCGCGCCCACCGGCACCTCGCCCAGCTCTGCTGCCTTGCGCGCAAGATCAAGCGCTAGAGCGGCATATTGGCGGGCGGTTTGCAGCGTCATGCCATCCGCCTTGCCGCAATGCGTCTTGCGCCGCCAGAGGATTCGCGGCAGATACGGGTTATCGGCGCGCAGGCGGTTGACTTGAAGGTCATCTGACGCTAACCGCCCCGTTCTTCTAGCAAACCTATTGCATCAGGATTCTTTATCATGTCGCGCATCTGCGAACTGACCGGCAAGGGCCGGATGGTGGGCCACAATGTGTCTCACGCCAACAACAAGACCAAGCGCGTGTTTCTGCCCAACCTGCAGAACGTCACGCTGATGAGCGAAAAGCTCGAGCGCAGCTTCAAGCTCCGCGTGTCGACCGCAGGCCTGCGTTCGGTCGAGCATGTCGGCGGCCTGGACAACTGGCTGCTCAAGACCAGCGAAGACAAGCTGTCGGCCCGCGCCGCCAAGATCAAGCGCGAGCTGCACAAGGCTGCGGCCTGATGGACCGCCAGCGCACCGCGCTTTATGCCGGTGCGCTGGGCCTTGCAGCGTTGGCGAGCCCTGTTTTGGCAGGAACGCGCACGACTGCCGAAGTCCTATACTCCGAAAATCCGCAGGAACGCGCCTTCCAGGAGAGCGCGGGCTATAGCGATGCCGTGATCCTGCGCGACGGCACCATCTATCTGTCAGGCGTGGTGGTTGGTCCGACGGCAGACAAGGCTGCGTTCGAGCGCACCTATCGCCGCATCAGCGACATCCTGCTGCGCGCAGGCGCGACCTGGGAAGATGTGGTCGAAATCACCAGCTATCACACGGATATAGAGCCGCAAGTTGCGGTTATGTCTGAAGTGCAGAAGCAGTTCATCACCCCGCCCTTTGCTGCCTGGACCGCCGTGCAGGTCACGCGCCTCTATTCACCTGGCGGAGTCACCGAAATCAAGATCGTGGCGAAGAAGGCGGTTCGCTGAGCTCGAACTTGAGCAGCAGGCTGCGCTGCAGCAGCAGATAGTTGTCGTCCGCAATCACCCACAGGATCGTTCGCCGGCCTTCGCGATCGACCGCAATGCCTTCCATATTGTCGACCGGCAGCGGGGGTTTCAGCGTCGCAATGACGCGGGGGCGCACCAGTGCTTTGGCCCTGACCGTGTTCGTGTCGATCAGCGCTATCTTGGCGCTCACGCCTTCGGCAAGATTGAATCGCCGGTGCAGCGCGATCAGCCGACCATCGGGCAGCTGTGCGATATCGGTAATGCGATAGCCCTGTGGTGGCTGATAGGCGAACGACACGGCCTTAGCCCCTGTTTCGGCAGGATCGCCCCGGAAGATGAGCCCCACCGTCACACCGGGACGGATCGAGCGCGATTCGGAAAACACGAGAAACCGACCGTCACGCAGCCGCACCATCGCCTCTGCCCCGCCGTTGTTCGGCCATTCCTGCATCGCCAGCGGCTTACCGGTCGCCTCGGCGCGCGCGAAGCCCGGGGCATAGCGCCGGATGCGGTGGCGCTGCTCGAACCCCACCCAATATCGGCCCGACACGGGATCGAAGGTCAGGCTTTCCGAATCCTGGTCCTTTTTCGTGCTGGGTTCCCCCTTGCGCACCGGCAGCGGTGCAATGAAGCTGTCCTGCGCCCTGCCTTTGGCCGTGATCGTGAAGCCCGCAAGGATGGCGGCATCGCTCAGCGCGATCAGCCGCCCATTGCCCATAGCATGCAGCGCGGAAAAGCCGCCAAACTCGCTGTTGTCGCTCTGCAGCTCCCAGCCTCCGACAAGCGTCAACGGGCCATTGCCCAGCTGGTGTGGCAGGCGCGGCAGGTCGCGCGGCGTGCGCACGGTAATTTGCTGGCTGTCATTGCCGGGGATCGGCGAATCGGCAACGAACGCACCGGTACCAAGGAAGAACAGCAGCGAGGTGAGCGCGAGAGCGCGCCGCAGCGCGACGCGCCCGCGCGGTTCGGCTTCGATCGGCTCCACCGCCCGGTCCTCCCCGTCACTCGGCAGCGAGCGGCCCTTCATTGAACTGCAGCGCCGAAAGCCGCGCATACAGGCCATTGCGCGCCGAAAGCTGGTCGTGCGTGCCTTCCTCGACGATACTACCATCGCTCATCACGACGATGCGGTCAGCTGAACGGATGGTCGCGAGCCGGTGCGCGATAACCAGCGTCGTGCGACCCTGCATCAGATGCTCGAGCGCATTCTGCACTAGTTTCTCGCTCTCGGCATCAAGCGCCGAGGTCGCCTCGTCAAGCAGCAGGATCGGCGCGTTGCGCAAGAGCGCGCGCGCGATCGAGATACGCTGGCGCTGACCGCCCGAAAGCCGTGCCCCGCCCTCGCCCAGATAGCTGTCGAGCCCCTCAGGCAGCTTGCGCAGGAATTCCTCGGCATTGGCCGCGCGCGCCGCTTCCCAGATCTGCTCGTCACTCGCTGCCCAGTTGCCGTAGCGCAGATTGTCGCGTGCGCTGGCGGCGAAAAGCACGCTGTCCTGCGGCACGAAGGCCATCCGCTGGCGGATCTCCTTCGGGTCGGCAGACGACAGCGCCACGCCATCGATCCGCACCGATCCGGCCTGCGGATCGTAGAACCTCTGGGCGAGCTGGAACAGGGTCGACTTGCCAGCACCCGAAGGCCCGACGATCGCGACGGTTTCGCCCGGCGAGACCTGGAGCGAGAAATCCTTGAGCGCCAGCGTTTCGGGCCGGGTGGGATAGGCAAAGCTCACATTCTGGAAGCTCAGCTGGCCGCGCGGGGGCACCGGCAGCACGATAGGATTGGCCGGAGCCCGGATTTCAGGCTGCTCGTTGAGCAGCTCGTTGAGCCGTCCGGCGGCCCCGCCTGCACGCAGCAGGTCGCCATACACCTCGGTCAGCGCGCCGAAGGCGCCCGCGACCAGACCGCCGGTCAGCACGAACGCGGCAATGTCGCCGCCCGAGAGCCGCCCCTCGATCACGTCGATCGCGCCTTGCCACATGATCGCGGTGATCGCGCCGAAGATCAGCGTGATGACGACAGCGGTGAGGCTGGCGCGCAGCGTGATGCGGCGGCGCGCGGTGGCAAAGGTCGTTTCCACTGCCTCGCCGAAACGCGCGGCCTCGCGCGCTTCCTGGCCGAACGCCTGGACGATCTTCATCGCGCCAAGCACCTCGGTTGTGGTCGCGCCGACATTCGCGACGCGGTCCTGGCTCGAGCGTGCGACCTTTTCGAGCCGACGACCGATGAACACGATCGGCAGCACGACCAGCGGGATGCCGAGCAGCAGCATGCCGGTCAGCTTGGGCGCGAGCGAGAACAGATAGACGATGCCGCCAATGCCCACGACCAGATTGCGCAGCGCGACCGAGACCGTGGTACCGACCACCTGCTCGACGATCGCGGTGTCCGAGGTCATGCGCGAGGCGATTTCCGACGGCCGGTTGGTTTCGAAGAATGACGGGGCAAGGCCCAGCAGATTCCGCTGCACCGCAAGGCGGATATCGGCCACCACCCGCTCCCCGAGCCAGGACACGAAGTAGAAGCGCAGCGCCGTGGAAACGCCCAGGATCACGGTGATCATGAACAGATAGCGGAACCAGCGGCCGATATCCTCGGTGCTGCCGCCATCGCCGCCAAAGCCGCGATCGATGACAAGCTTGAAGCCTGCGGGAATGGCGAGCGTCGCGCCAGCAGCCACCGTCAGCGCGAGCAGCGCGAAGGCGATCTGGCGCGGATAGGCAGCCGCAAACTTGGCGAGCATCGCAAGATTGCCCAGCTGGCGAGGATTGCCGCGCTTGCCCTTGCCGCTATCCGCAAGGTCTGCGACCGGTTCGTCGATGCCCGCAGGGTCGTTTGCAGCCGCCGCAGCTACCGCTGGATTGTGTGTTTCCGCCATGGCTGTGCGCCTAGCAGGCCATCCGGCTGCACTCAATGTTTTTGGGTTGCCCGCCACCGGCAACGTCACCGTTTCGGGACGTCAGATTTACATCTGCCTAAACGCCTGTAACCGATTGATTAACCCGTGCATGCGATGCTTTTTACCGGCAACCACGCACGCCGCACCTGCGTTAATCGCTTGTATTTTCGGTGGTGCAGCGCAACATTGGCAGGTGAGAGGCCGCCGGACAGAGCCGCACCAAGCGGACACGGCGGTTTGCAGGGGAATTTGATGCTTTACCACGCCTATGAACTTCAACGCTCGTTCCTTTCGAGCGCCAGCGCCATCGCGACGATCGGCGCGAACATGCTGAATAGCCCGCTCAATCCCATGACATTTTTCGGAGGCGAGCCGATCATGGCTTCGGCGCTCGAGGTGTTTGCGCACGCCTCCGCGCCCTATGGCAAGCCGGCCTTCGGCATCACCACGGTCGATATCGATGGCGCACCCAGCGCTGTCCACGAGGAGATCGTTCTCAAGCGCCCGTTTGGCGACCTGATCCGCTTCCGCCACGAAAGGCTGGCCAAGGATGCGCCGCGGCTGCTGATCGTTGCGCCGATGTCGGGCCATTATGCGACTCTGCTGCGCGGCACGGTCGCGCGGATGATCCCTCGCCATGAAGTGTATATCACCGACTGGGCCGATGCGCGCGACGTGCCGCTGAAGGAAGGCCGGTTCGATCTCGACGATTATATCGATTATCTGATCGGCTTTCTCGAGCATGTCGGCCCCGGCGCGCATATGCTCGCGGTATGCCAGCCTTCGGTGCCGTGCTTTGCCGCCGCTGCGCTGATGTCGGCCGATCAGCATCCCTGCCGCCCCAAGACGCTGACGATGATGGGCGGGCCGATCGACACCCGCGAGGCGCCCACCGCCGTCAACACCATGGCGACCCAGCGCCCGCTCGCCTGGTTCGAGCATAATGTCATCGCCAAGGTGCCCTTCCAGTACAAGGGCGCGGGCCGCAAGGTCTATCCGGGCTTCATGCAGCTCACCGGGTTCATGACGATGAACCTGGGCAACCACATGATGAGCCATTGGGAGATGTTCAAGCATCTGGTCAACGGCGACGGCGAAAGCGCCGATGCCACCAAAGACTTCTACGACGAATATCGTTCGGTCTGCGACATGACCGCCGAATTTTATTTGCAGACGGTCGAGAACGTGTTCCAGACGCACAGCCTGCCCAAGGGCGAGTTCATGCACCGGGGCAAGCGGATCGATCCATGCGCGATCACCGACATCGCCTTGCTGGCGATCGAGGGCGAACGCGACGATATCAGCGGACTTGGCCAGACCCGCGCGGCGCTGACGCTGACGCCCAAGCTGCCCAAGGCGAAGAAGAAATATCTGATGGCCGAAAGCGTCGGCCATTACGGAATCTTCAACGGCAGCAAGTGGCGCGAGCGGATCGCGCCAGTGGTCGAGGACTGGATTGCGAGCCACGATTGATCGCATGATCGGACCGGGAGCGGCGTTTCGGGCTTGCCGCCCCGGCCCCCGGCCCTTATCGCCGCGACCATGATCAAGTTGAAGACCGTGCGCGTCGAGCGCTTTGCCGTTGACGGCAGTTTCATCATCAGCCGCGGCGCCAAGACCGACGTCGACGTCGTGTATTGCGAAGTCACCGATGGCACGCATGTCGGCTGCGGCGAGGGCACGCCCATCTATTACGAGGGCGAAACGGCGGACCTGTGCGCCGAAGCCATCGACATGCGCGCGAAGCAGAACCGCCCGCTGACGCGCGAGGACCTGCTCAAGACGATGATGGAAGGCGCAGCGCGCAACGCGCTGGATGCCGCGCTCTGGGACCTCGAGGTGCAGGCGACCGGCAAGCCGCTCTGGCAGCTGGCGGGCCTGCCCCAGCCCAAGCCGCTGGTCACCGCCTATACCATCTCGCTCAACGAGCCCGAGGTGATGAAGGCCGATGCCAGGAAGGCGGCGGCCAAGGGCTATCCGCTGCTCAAGCTGAAGCTGAACGGCGAGGATGACCTGATGCGCGTCGCCGCCGTGCGCGTCGGCGCCCCCGATGCGCGACTGATCGTCGACGCCAACGAGGCCTGGGAAGAGGTCGATCTGGAAGAGATGACGGGCGCGCTGAAGAAGCTCGGCGTCGAGCTTATCGAGCAGCCGGTCGAAGCCGGTTTCGAGGAGGATCTCGAAGGCATCGAGAGCGCCCTGCCCTTCTGCGCCGACGAAAGCTGCCATGTCGCAGAGGATATCGACCGGGTCGCGGCGACCTTCCAGGCGGTCAACATCAAGCTCGACAAGGCCGGAGGTCTGACCGAAGCGCTGCGCCTGAGCGAGGCCGCCAAGGCGCGCGGGCTGAAAACGATGGTCGGCTGCATGCTCTCGACCAGCCTCGGCATCCGCCCCGCCTTCCATCTGGCCCAGACCGCTGACTGGGTGGATCTGGACGGCCCGGCGCTGCTCAAGAAGGACCGCGCAGGCGGTTTCCGCTTCGAAAACGGAATTATCAGCCTCGGCTGATCAGGGTTAATCCGCCGCCTGCCCGGACGCGATGGGCAGACGGCGGAAACTTTCAGGTCACAGCGCGGTTTCGACGTGCTTGCCCTCGAGGTCCTTGGGCGACATCGTGCCGCCAAAAGCCATTTTCAGCTTGCCCATCAGCGACATGTCCGCCTGCCAGATTTCGATATGGCTGGGGTCGAAGCGGAACATCACCAGATCGGGATCGGCCTTGCCCTGGTCGTACCAGGCCTCGACCGCGTTCGACCAGAACTTGTCGATGATCGCGGGATCGTTGTCGATGGTGAGCATGCCCGCGATGCACGCGAACAGCTTGTGCCCTTCGCCGACATATTGCGCCATCGCATCGTTGGTCGAGCTGAGCCCCTCGGCGAGGCGGCTCTTACGCGAGCCATAGAACCAGATCGGACCGTGGCGGCCATCGAACTGCGCGGTCATCGGCATGCTGTGCGCAACCTGCGCGGGCAGGCCGAGCATCAGGAACGGGCTGCTCTCGAGCGCGCTCCAGAATGCGTCGAGCGCCTCGGACGTATCTTCGTTGGAAGCATGGGGGGTGTCGGGGGTCATATCGTGCTCCTGTCTTGGTAACAGGGGATACGACGGACCGCGAAGCGCGTTCCCGAGCTATCCTCTGCCGAAGGCAAAGAAGAACCCGCCCCGGCATCGCTGCCAGGGCGGGTTCCGGATGCCTTAGCGGCGGGTGCGCGATCAGAAGACCTCGTACAGGCCCGCCGCGCCCATGCCGCCGCCGACGCACATGGTGACGACCACGTATTTCGCACCGCGACGCTTGCCTTCGATCAGCGCGTGGCCGGTGCAGCGCGCGCCGGTCATGCCATAGGGGTGACCGATCGAGATCGAGCCGCCGTTGACGTTGAGCAGCTCGTCAGGAATGCCGAGCACGTCCTGGCAGTACAGCACCTGCACCGCGAACGCCTCGTTGAGTTCCCACAGACCGATATCGTCCATCTTCAGGCCGAAGCGCTTGAGCAGCTGCGGCACGGCGAACACCGGGCCGATGCCCATCTCGTCGGGCTCGGTGCCTGCGACAGCCATGCCGACATAGCGACCCAGCGGCTGCAGACCCTTCTGCTCGGCAAGCTTGGCTTCCATCAGCACCGACGACGATGCGCCGTCGGACAGCTGGCTGGCATTGCCCGCGGTGATGTTCATGCCCGGGCCCATGACCGGCTGCAGGCCCTTCAGGCCTTCCAGCGTGGTGTCGGCGCGGTTGCCCTCGTCCTTGGTCACCTCGACATCGGTCATCGTGACCTCGCCGGTTTCCTTGTTCTTGAACGCCATCTTCGCCTTAACCGGCACGATCTCGTCGTCGAACTTGCCGGCAGCCTGGGCGGCGGCGGTGCGCATCTGCGAGCGATAGGCATATTCGTCCTGACGATCGCGGCTGATATTGTAGCGCTTGGCCACCGTTTCGGCGGTCTGCAGCATCGGCATGTAGATGTCCTTGTGCATCGCCAGCAGCTCCGGATCGGGGCCGACGCGCATTTCGGGGGTCTGCACCATCGAGATCGATTCGACGCCGCCTGCGACGACAACGTCCATGCGATCGACGATGATCTGCTTGGCGGCGGTCGCGATCGACATCACGCCCGACGAGCACTGGCGATCGATCGACATGCCCGCGACGGTCACCGGCAGACCGGCGCGCAGTGCGGCGGTACGGCCGATGGTGTGCTGCACGCCCTGCTGGAGCGCGGCGCCCATCACGACATCGTCGACCTCAGCGCCCTCGATACCGGCGCGCTCGACGGCAGCGCGGATCGAATGCGCCGCAAGCGTCGGCGACGGCGTGGCGTTGAAGCCGCCGCGATAGGCCTTGCCGATCGGCGTACGTGCGGTGGAAACGATAACTGCATCACGCATGGAAATTCTCCTTCAAAGGCTCGCCGCTGTTCGATGGCGAGCGGAAACGGGTCACACGAAAAACTGGCTGATCCACTCGGCCATCACGGCGGGTTTCTCTTCGCCCTCGATCTCGACCGTGAACTCGAGCGTCTGCTGCCACTGGCCGGGGCGCTTCTCCTCGAGCTCGAGCAGCTTGAAATGGCCGCGAACGCGCTTGCCCGAGCGGACGGGGGCGAGGAAGCGAACCTTGTTGCCGCCATAGTTGACGCCCATCTTCACGCCCTCGACGCGCGGGCAATCCGACTTGGCCATCAGCACCGGGAAGAGCGAGAGCGTGAGAAAGCCGTGCGCGATGGTGCCGCCGAACGGCGTCATCTTGGCCATTTCCTCGTTCACATGGATGAACTGGTGATCGCCGGTGGCATCAGCAAACTTGTTGATCATCTCCTGATCGACGAGCAGCCATTCCGATGTACCCAGATTCTGGCCCACCATGTCCTTCATTTCCTGCGGGGAAATTGCGCTCATTTCTATCCCTCCTGTCGATAGTGCAGCAGCCGCCGCGGCGCGCCGCTGTCGTTTGGAATGCGCGTCTTTTGGCGCTTTTCCGCCAGTCATACAAGGCAAGACTGCGCGCCGCTACGGCAAGCGGGTTATGCGGCGCAGTTTACGGAAACGGAAAGCGAAATCCGGTCACCCGACTCGGGTCGGGCGCACCGGGTAGGGCTCATTCGTGATCCTGCATCGTCACCTGATAGCCGCCCTCGGGATAGGGCATGATGAACCGGCCATCAGGCGCGGCAGTGAACGATGTCTGTGTAGGATAGGCAAATTCCAGCTTCTCGGCGTTGAAGCGCTCGAGAATGGCGATGCCGATGCGATGGCGGGTTTCGAACACCACCTCGAAATCGGCGCTCATCACGTCGAAATCGAGTTCAAAGTCGATCGAGCTCGCGCCGAAGCCGACAAAGCCGCAGCGGATGAAGATGCCGCCGCCCTGCTCCACGATTTCGCGCAGCATGCCCGGGACGAGCCGCGCGCGGTCAGGCGCGGTCTGATAGACCAGGCCGATGCGGTAGCGCGTCCGGCGGCGGTTGAGCCGGGTATAATTGATGATCTGCTTGCCGAGCAGATTGGTGTTCGAGATGATGATCTCCTCGCCATTGACCGAGCGGAGCCGCGCGCTTTTCAGCCCGATCTTCTCGACCGTCGCGGTGGTGGTATCGAAACCGATCGTCTCGCCACGCTTGAACGGCTTGTCGAAGATGATCGACAGCGCCGCGAACAGGTCCGAGAATATGCCCTGCGCCGCCAGACCGATGGCGATACCGCCGATGCCCAGGCCCGCGATCAGGCCCGTGACGTTCACGCCCAGATTGTCGAGCACCATGATCGCGGCGATGGCGAACAGCACCACCGTGACCAGCAGCCGGATCAGCGACATCGCGTTGGCGAGGGTCTCGCTGCCCGCATCGTCGCTGCCAGAGGCACGGCGCTCGATCATGCCCAGAATGATCTCGCGCGCCCAGATGGCGACCTGGAACACGGCGGCAACGGTGAACAGGAAGGTGACGATGCGGAAGATGCCGTCGGGCGCTTCGGAAAAGCCGACGACGAGCCGCGCGGAGACCATGATCAGGAAATACTGCTTGGTCTTGGACAGGGTGCGTCCGATGATAGCAGCAAGCGACAGCCGATCGGGCTGGCGTTCCGCATAGAGCCGCGCGTGTCGCTGGACATAGGCGAGCGCCAGATAGATCGCCGTGCCGACACCCACCGCAATGGCGATTTCGACCGCATGCGCGCTGATCCAGGCCCATAGCCCAGTCAGCTTCTGCTCGACATCTTCAGCGGTGATCGGTTCGGCGAGGACGGGGGTTGCGTCGGCGGTCTTCTTGGTCGTCATGCTGCCGAGTTAGGGCTGCGCCGCGCATTAGGCAAGTTTGGGCGCGGCTTTCCCGTCGATCAGCGGACGGAAGGCTGCCTCCTTGCGACGACGCGCCAGATAGGTGTCGAGCCCGATCTGCATCGCGATCAGCATGTAGACGAAGGGCTGGAACGCGATGCCAACAAAGGCCGAGCCGACCATGAAGATGATCTGCCCGTTCTGCAACGCCAGCGCGAGCGGGACGACCCATTTCTCGTCCTCGCGATCGCGCTTGCGGTGGATCCGCTGGATGACCTCCATCCGCACGATTCCGCCGAAATGGATGACCAGCCACAGGAAGAGCCCGAAAAAGCCCTGCTCGCCCAGCATCTCGAAATAGCTCGAATGATAGGCGCGGCCCTTGTCGACGATCTCGTTCTTCTCGATCAGGGTGTTGGGCCCATCGCCCTTGGCCGCCACCGTATCGAACTTGACCCTGTTCTGGAGATAGGCCTCGAAACCGCCCCCGCCGGGGTTCTGCTGCACATATTTCCAGGTCCAGGCCCAGACAGCGACCCGGGTGGAGGCCGACTGATCCGCCTTGTATTCGCCGATCGTCGCCATGCGGTTGGTATAGCTTTGCGGCAGGAACGGTACCGCTGCCACCGCCAGCGCAGCCGCCACTCCGGCATAAAGGAAGCGATAGCGCACGAAGCGCAGCATCAGCACGCCGAGAACCCCGATGCAGACGAGCCCGGTTCGCGCCTGGGTGCCGATCGGGATCAGCAGGCAGGCGAAGATCAGCGCATAGGCAAAGGTCTTCACCCGCCAGTCGGGCGGAAACACCGTGCCGTAATTGGCCAGCCACAGGATCAGCGGGATGATGCAGATGGCGACGGTCGAGATGATCGAACCTTCATAAAGCCCGCTATTGTCCGAAATCAGCAGCTGCATGACACCATAGCCGCCTCCGCCCGAGGCCAGCGTCTTGATGCCGCCGGTGATGATGATCGAACTGGCGCACAGCACCATCATCAGCCCCAGCGCCTCGATGCGCAGCTTGGTGCGCAAGGTCAGCGGCAGGAACATCGCAAAAACCAGCGCCTTCCACACCCATTCCCATTTGCCTTGCGCGTCGATCGGAAAGTCTGCCGTTCGCGTGGTATAGGCGCACCACAGGAACAGCAGCAGCATCACGCCCTGGCGAAACGAGACGCGCATGTCCTTCTTGTCGTCGGCGATCAGCCAGCCCAGAAACGCGAGGCCGAAGACGATCAGCGAGATGGGCACCGCATTGAGCATCCAGTAGGACAGGCGCTGCGGCGCGACGATATCGATATAGGCATAGGCCAGCACGAACAGGAACGGCCGCTTGAAGCCCAGCGCAAGAAATGCGGCCAGGAATGCGACAAAGGCAAGGTCACGCATCGCTGCGCTCCTGCTGGCGAGGCCGTGGTTTCGGCTGGAAGAAGCCCGAGCCCAGCTTGTCCTTCTCGGGCGGATCTTCCTTGTCCAGATCGGCGCGCCAGACGAGCCGCCATGCCGCAACGGCAATCAGCAGGTGCGAGATCGCAATGGCAAAATTGTCGACCATGAACCTGCGGCCCTGCCCCGAATGGTGATGCACCGACTATGCAACAGCCGGCTTGCGGTTTACAGCCATAAGCGCAATGGGTTGACGCGGCGTTAATCCTTTTGCGCCATAGGCTTGCGCGCCATGACCCGGATCCTGCACGTTCTCGATCACAGCCTGCCGCTGCACAGCGGCTACAGCTTCCGCACGCGCGCGATCCTGACCGCGCAGCATCGCGCCGGGCTGGAGGTGCGCGGCGTGACCAGCGTCCGGCACCAGGCGTCGCTGCCCACCGGTTCGCATGTCGAGGCGGTCGAGCAGCATGACGGCCTGACCTTTCATCGCACGATGGAGCCGGTATCGGGTCCGCCCGGCTTACGCGAATGGCGTGACATCGCCGCGCTTGCCCGTGCCACCGAAGCGACGGCGGCGATCTGGAAGCCCGACATCCTGCACGCGCATTCGCCCGCGCTCGATGGGCTTGCCGCGATCCGCGCCGGGCGCAGGCTGGGCCTGCCGGTGCTCTACGAGATCCGTGCCTTCTGGGAAGATGCGGCGGTCGGCAATGGCACGGGCAGCGAGACGTCCGCCAAATACTGGCTTACCCGGCAGATGGAGAATCGCGTCGTCGCCCAGGCGGATGCCGTTGCAGTGATCTGCGAAGGCTTGCGCGACGACCTGATCGCGCGCGGCTTTCCTGCCGACAAGATCATGGTCTCGCCCAATGGGGTGGATCTGGAACTTTTCGGGACGCCCGTCCCTGCGGACCCGGCGCGCGCGGAGGCGCTGGGGCTGACCGGCAAGACCGTGCTCGGCTTTATCGGCAGCTTCTACCCCTATGAGGGGCTCGATGACCTGATCGCCGCCATGCCGATGCTGATCGCGCGCGATCCCGACATCCGCCTGCTTATGGTCGGCGGAGGCCCTGCCGAGGCGGCGCTGCGCGCACAAGCCGAGGCCTCCCCTGCGGCACACGCCATCCGCTTTGTCGGCCGCGTGCCGCATTCGGAGGTGGAGCATTATTACAGCCTGACCGACATTCTGGTCTACCCGCGCAAGGCCATGCGTCTCACCGAAACCGTGACCCCCTTGAAGCCGCTCGAAGCGATGGCCCAGGGGCGGCTGGTCGCGGCCTCGAATGTCGGTGGCCACCGCGAGCTCATCGCCGATGGCGTCACCGGCACGCTTTTCGCGCCCGATGATCCGCAGGCGATGGCCGATGCGCTGGCCGGGCTCATCGCGGGGCGCGAGGGCTGGGACGAGCGACGCGCCACAGCCCGGCGCTTTGTTGGCGAGGAACGCAACTGGGCGCGAAATGTAGAGCGTTATCAACCCGTTTACCAACGCATGCTAGAACGGACCATGGGCGGGCGCATTTCCAGCGCGGCCTGATGACGATGGCACCAGGGTCTTAGCAGCATGGCGACACCGCAAGCGGACGAACAGGAAAGCACCGGCGCCGCCGGAGCCAGCGTCCTCGCGCGCCATCCTTCAGCGATTGCGCTGGGTGGAGGGGTGGCTGCAGCGTTCGGCAGCAGCTTCATCCCGATGAATGCCATCGAAGGCTTTGTCACCGCCTATGGCATCGCCGAATTGCTGCCCGCGGCCGCCCCGCCGCTGGGCGATACCGCCAGGCTGGCGCTGAGCGCAGGCATTGGCACACTGACCGCAGGAGCGCTGCTGTCGCTGCTGCCGCGTGCGGAGAGCGACGAAATGGGTTTTGAAACTTCCATCCGGAAAGCCGACAACACCGGCAACGACGCGAGCCAGCCTGGCGCGCCGGTGGCCAAGAGCGGCAAGCTGGCCAGTTGGCTGCGCACGCTGCGCTTCGGCAAGAGCGAGCCCGCTCCCGGCACGATCACCGACTTTTCTGACCTCGCCGCGCCGCGCATCCGCAATGGCGACCAGCATCCCGATGCTCCGGTCCGTGCGCCGATCCGCGCCAGCGAAGACCTGGGCGCACCGCTGACCGAAAGCGAGCCGGTCGCGGCAGCTCCGCTCGAGCTGGGTGAAAGCATGGCGGTCATCGCGCCCGTGAACGCTCCCGCGCCGAATGCGCCGGCCCCTGCCCCGTCGCTGCGCTTTGCGCCGCCGCCCTTTGCAGCGCCGTTCATCGAGCCTGATATCGAAGAGGAGGCCGAAACGCGCTTCGCGGCGCCGGACGCGCCCGAACCCGAACCTACTGTCGAACTGGCGCAAGCATCGGAAGAACCGACTGCCGACGCACCGTTCAAACACGCCGCCGAACCCAAACAAGCCGAAGCGGCATGGTCCGTCGCCGCTGCAGCGCATCCCGTGCTGGATGCCATGCCGGTCGACGCTCTGCCCGAAACCGGGCTAGCGGACGAGCTCGACCATCTCAGCGTGGCCGAATTGCTGGCGCGGCTCGAAGCCGGTCTGGCGCGGCGGCGGCACCAGGCGCAAACCGATCGGACCGGTATGGCTGCTGACGGGACTGGGGCGCAGATTTTCGCGCTTGGCAAGCCGTCGGTCGACGAAACCGGCGAAGGCGAGGCCGTCCGTCCGTTTCGCCTCCGCCTTGGCGGTGTTCCGCGCTTCGAAGAACAGGCCGTCGCTGCGGACGAACCCACCGAAGTCCCGGTGGTCGAGGACAGCGCTGAAGCGGAGACGGCCAGTTTCCGGGCGCAGCCGCTCTGGGACGAGGATGTTGAATATCTGCCGCCTTCGGTTTCGACGAGCGCCGCGGAGCCGATGGTCGATGAAGCTACGACCGACGCGGCCGGATCTGTCGAAGCCGCTCCTGCGGCACCGGCTGCCACCGAGGACGACATGGACGCCGCGCTGCGCGATGCGCTTGCGACGCTGCGTCAGCTTTCGGATCGCCAGCGCGGCAGCTGATCGCCGCACTGCAGGCAAAGAAAAAGGGCGGCGTATCGCTACGCCGCCCTTCTCTGTGTCAGCACCAGGGCTGCCGGTCCATTACTGGCCCGGCGGCTTCTGGAAGGTGCCGTACTGTTCGTTACCCACGAAGCCCAGCTTGGTCACGCCGCTGCGCTTGATCACGGCGAGAACCTCGTCGGTGATCTGATAGCGCGAACGGGCATCCGGCTGGAACTGCAGTTCGGGTTCCGGATCCATGTTGCGGGTCTGTGCCAGAATCCCGGCCAGCTGTCCCTGCGATACCGGGGTGCCATTCCAGGCGATGGTATCGTTGGTATCGACGGTCAGCTTGTTCTTGACCGGTTCGATCTGGACATCCGGCGGAGTCTGGCTGTCGACCGGCAGGTCGATCTTCACCGCATGGGTCTGGACCGGGATGGTGATGATGAACATGATGAGGAGCACGAGCATGACGTCGATCAACGGCGTCGTGTTCATCTCCATCATCGGCTCGCCATCGTCCTTGCCGCCACTCATTGCCATATCAAGCTACTCCAATTCCTGTGTGCGCACCGAAGCGCTTAACCTGCTTCAACCAGCGCGATGGGCGAGGAAATGAAGCCCACCTTGGCAAAACCGGCGCGCTGCACGGTGAAGATTGCGCCACCGATGCAACGATAGGGTGCATTGACGTCGCCGCGGATGTGCACTTCGGGAAGATCTTCTTCCTTCAGGTTTTCCACGCCACCGGCATTTTCAATGATCGATTCCAGGCGCTTCACAGCGAGTTCCTGAAGCTCGGCATTGTCCACCGGCGTCACGTTCACATAGACGCGGCATTCGCCGTTCGGGCTTGCGCCCGCGAAGCCTTCGTCACCCGGGCTGAGGCCATTGGCATCAGTCGAGGAAACCGAAAGCAGGATGTTTTCGTTCTTCGTCTCGGTCGGTTCGAATTCGACGACCGGGATTTCCAGATCATCCACCGTCTGGATCACGACCGGGATCGCGATCAGGAAGATGATGAGAAGCACCAGCATCACGTCCACGAGGGGCGTGGTGTTGATGTCCGACATCGGCTTCTCTTCGCCGCCGGCGCCTCCAACGCTCATTGCCATCGCAACAAATCCTATTCTGTCATGCCACTAGCCCGAAAGAGCGGTGGCTGTGTCACCGGCCGGCCGGGAAAATCCGGAACGGCCAGTCTATCCGATGCAGCTTCGGCACTATCGGCCGGGCTGCGCGGGAGGGATGCGGTGCCGGAAAGGCTGGCCGCATCCCTGCCCTGTGCCGGATTACTTCTTGATCGGTGCGGCGGCCGGAGCGGCGGGCTTGGCAGCGGGAGCAGCCGGAGCCTTGGTCGCCGGGACCACAGCGCCGTTCGAAGCCATGTAGCCCAGAACGTCGGTCGAGAAGGCGCTCAGCTGAGCAGCGATCAGCTTGTTGCGAGCCTGCAGCCAGTTATAGGCAAGCACGGCGGGAACGGCCACGCCCAGACCCAGTGCGGTCATGATCAGAGCTTCACCGACGGGGCCGGCGACCTGGTCGATCGATGCCTGACCGGCGATGCCGATCTTGATCAGTGCGCGATAGATACCGATAACGGTACCGAACAGACCGATGAACGGCGAGGTCGCACCCACGGTTGCCAGGAACGGCAGACCACCAGCCAGCTTGGCGTTGATGGCAGCTTCCGAACGGCTCAGCGAACCGTGCAGCCAGTCATGGGCTTCGACGGGGTCGGTCAGCTTGGCATGCTCTTCCTGTGCCTTCAGGCCGTCGTCGACGATCTGGCGATAGGCGGTGTTCTTCTCGAGCTTGTTGGCGCCTTCCTTCATGCTGCCAGCGCGCCAGAAGGTTTCACGAACCTTGGCACCCTGCGAGAGCACCTTCTGCTGTTCGAACAGCTTGGTGAACAGGATGAAGAACGAACCGAACGACATGATACCCAGGATAACGACGGTGGCGTAAGCGATCACACCGCCCTGCTCGAGAGCTTCCGCGAAACCGAAAGCGTTTTTCGGCGCTTCACCTGCAGCCGCAGCCAGCATTTCAATCAACATCAAAACTTCCTCTCAGAAAATAGATAGAGCGCCGTCCAAAAATCGGTGCGTCTAGAACCAAAACCCAATCCGCCGCAGCGGCATCCAGTCCAAATGTTACTTCGGAATTTCCCAGCGAACCGCGTTCGAATAGGTATCCGAAATCGCGTTTCCGGCAGCGTCGAGAGCCGGCTTGAAGCGTGCCCTGCGGGTCACGTTCTTGCAGGTCGCCTCGTCGAGATCGGCATGGCCGCTCGATCCGGTGATCTCGCAGTTCGTCACACGGCCGTCGGGGCCGATGGTGACGCGGAAACGAGTGGTACCAGCACGCTCTTCACGCAGTGCGCGAGCGGGGTAATCGTTGGGGGTTGCCCAGCTGCCCGGGTTGCCACGCGGCGATGCACCCGAAGCCTTGGAAGGCGGCGGCGGCGGTGCCGGAGGCGCAGGCGGCGGCGCAGCGACAGGCTGCGGGATGAACACCGGCGGCGGAGTGTTGGTGGTGGTGATGACCGGCGCCGTAGTTGGCGGCGTCCGAACGATCGGCGGCGGCGTTACGACCGGCGGCGGCGTGATCGGCTGGTCCGGCGGAGGTGGCGGCGGCTCTTCCGGCTCGATCACCTCTTCCTCAACGTCAACGACGTTCAGCTTTTCAGCCACCGTCTTGACCGCACTATATGCAAGTCCTGTTACCAGGGCATAGATCACCACAATGTGGATCAATGCCACGATAACGAGGGAAACTATCTTGTTTCCGCTTGCCTGTTGATCAGCATAGGCCATTCAGAAACGACGCTCCTTACCCTATTGAAACCCGTCATCCGGGGAGCGCCGACATTGCAATCCACGACACCCGGACAAACCAGCCGATGACCGCAGCTGGTGCATGAAACATGCAAGTTGCGGAATGCAACCCTTCCGGCTTGCTTCCCGCTCCCCCGCTGTGTTCCAGCCTCTGGTTTGTTTTTCTCTTGCCCGAAAGGGGATTTAACGCGCAACTTATCAGCAGGCAATCGCTTAAATGGATTCAGTTTGAATTAACCTTTGAGCCCCGACAGCCGCCCTTCCGGACAGCGAAAACGAGGAGACTCCCCCATGCCGCACGCGCTCAAATCGCTTGCTGCCGCCACCGCCTTAACCATCGCAATTAGTGGCGGTTTTCCTATCGTATACGCCGCGAATGCACAGGTTTCATCCGAAACGGAGGGACCGGGCTATGTCGCTCTGGCACGCCTTGCGGATGCCGCTCCGCAGGTGCTGCGGGTCCAGGTTAAGAAGACCACCGTCGTCGATCCGGCGCGCGCGCCCGACGTCGCACCCACTATGGCACGGCTGTTCGTCGAGGCGCAGGTATTGAATCTCATTCGCGGAAAGCAGGGCGTCAGCGAATCGATTCGCTATCTGGTTGACGTGCCGCGTAACGCCAAGGGCAACGTTCCCAAGCTGAAAAAGCAACAGTTCCTGCTGTTCGCCCGGCCCGGCACGCGCCCCGGTGAGGTCCAGCTTGTCTCCAAGGACGCGCAAGTCGCCTGGACGGCGGCCACCGAACAGCAAGTGCGTGACATCGTGACCGAATTGGTCAGCACCGGCGCGCCGCCAGCGATCAAGGGCATACGCGAGGCGCTGCACGTACGCGGCAATCTGCAGGGTGAAGGCGAGACGCAGGTCTTTCTGGCGACGTCGACCGGGGACCCGGTGTCGATCACCGTGTTGCGCCGTCCCGGCCTTGCCGCGCGCTGGGCAGTTTCGCTCACCGAGATCGTCGACGAGGCTGCCGCGCCGCCGAAGCGCAACACGCTGCTCTGGTATCGGCTCGCCTGCTCGCTCCCCCGCGAAATCCCTGCGCGGGCGCTTGTCTCCGACACGCCTGCGGACAACGATCTGGCGCGGCGTGACTATAATTTCGTGCTCGAGCAGCTCGGTCCCTGCCGCTGAGCCGGCACCGGGGCCGAGCGCATCCGCCCTGCCCCGGCCCCGACCCGGTTACTTGCCCGCCATGCCCATCTGCCAGAGGATGAAGGCGAACTCCTCGGCCGTCTCCTTGAGCGAGTCGAACCGGCCCGACTTGCCGCCATGGCCTGCGCCCATATTGGTCTTGAGCAGCAGTGCGTTGTCATCGGTCTTGGTGACGCGCAGCTTCGCCACCCATTTCGCGGGCTCCCAATAGGTCACGCGCGGATCGTTGAGCCCTGCGGTCACCAGCAGCGGCGGGTAGGCCTGGGCCTTCACATTGTCATAGGGGCTGTACGATCGCAGCAGGTCGAACGCCGCCTTGTCGGTGATAGGGTTGCCCCATTCGGGCCATTCGCCCGGCGTCAGCGGCAGGCTCTCGTCGAGCATCGTGTTGACCACGTCGACGAACGGCACATGCGCCACGACCGCGCCCCACAGATCGGGATCGGTGTTGACGACCACGCCCATCAGCTCGCCACCCGCCGAGCCGCCGCTCGCGGTCACCTTGCCCTTTGCAGTATATCCCTTGGCGATTAGCCCCTTGGCGACATCGACAAAATCGTTGAACGTGTTGGTCCGCTTGGTCAGCTTGCCATCGAGATACCATTTGCGGCCGAGGTCGTCGCCGCCGCGGATATGCGCAATGGCATAGGCAAAGCCACGATCGACCAGGCTGAGCCGCGTGACCGAGAAGCTCGGTGGAACCGCATAGCCATAGGCGCCGTAAGCATAGAGGTGCAGCGGCGCACTGCCATCCTTCCTGAAGCCCTTGCGGTAGATAACCGAAACTGGAACCTCGGTCCCGTCCCGCGCGGCAATCATAAGCCGCTCGGTCTCGTAATCGGCGGCGTTATAGCCCGACGGCACCTCCTGCACCTTGAGCACGGTCAGCTTCTGCGTCGCGACATCATAATCATAGACGGTGTCGGGCGTGACCATCGATTCATAAGAAAGCCGCAGCACCTTCATGTCCCATTCGGGATTGTCGCCTAATGACGCGGAATAGCTCGCCTCAGGGAAGGTGATCGGCTGGACCTTTTTGGGGTCGGCATAATCGCGGATCTCGATCTGATCGAGGCCACCGCGCCGCCCTTCGATGACATAGAAGTCCTTGAAGGCATTCATGTCGGTCATGTAGAAATCGTCGCTGCCGGGGATGAGCGTCGTCCATTCGCCCGGATTGTCGATGCTCGCAGTGGCGAGGCGAAAGTTCACATGCTCGTCATTGGTGTGGATGAATAGCGTGCCGTCGCGCTCCTCGACGTCATATTCGCGGCCCTTCTTGCGCGGGCTGATCAGGATCGGCTCGCCCAGCGGATTGTCCGCAGGCAGCAGGCGGATCTCGCTGGTCTCGTTGTCGCCGGTGGCAATCACGATGTACTTCTCGTTCGAGGTCATGCCCACGTCGACGCGGAAGCCCTCATCCGCCTCCTTGTAGAGCTCGACATCCTTGTCCAGCGGCTGGCCCAGCACGTGCAGCCGGGCATTGTCGGTGCGCCAGTTCTCGTTGGCCAGGCCATAGATCAGCGACTTGCCGTCGGCGGTCCAGACCAGACTGGAGAGCGTCCCCGGGATGACATCGGGCAGGATGGTGCCGGTGGTCAGGTCCTTGAACCGCGCCTCGAACCGCTCCGACCCGTTGTCGTCGACCGAATAGGCGAGCAGCCTGCCGTCGGGACTGACCGAGAAGGCGCCGAGGCGGAAATAGTCCTTGTCCTTGGCAAGCTCGGTCTCGTCGAGGATCAGCTGCTTCTCGCCGCCCGCAACCGGCTTGCGATACCATTTCTTGTACTGCGCGCCCTTGTCGTACTCGACCCAGTAGAGCCAGTCGCCATCCTTTTGCGGGACCGAGCTGTCATCCTCCTTGATGCGGCCCTTCATCTCCTCGAACAACGCGTCGGTCAGCGCCTGGTGCGGCTTCATCGCGGCTTCGAACCAGCGGTTCTCCGATTCCAGATAGGCCAGCACATCGGCATCATCGACCTTGGGATAGCCCTGGTCGCGCAGCCAGTGCCACGGATCTTGCACGGTCACGCCGTGGCGTTCGTAGCTATAGGGCCGCTGCTCGGCGATGGGCGGCTGGGGCTTGTCGGACATGGATGCACTTTCGCTAGCAAGAACAGGGGATGACAGGGCCATTGCCGCCACCAGCGCGGCGCGGGCAATCACGGATGAGAAACTGGGTCGGATCGGCATGTACGGCTCCCTTCGAACTGGATCACGACAGAACGTTCCGGTCGCCAGACTGGCGCTGGTCACGGATTGTCTCTATCTTGCCGCCCAACCGCTTTTGCAAGGAGTTGATACCCCGCCATGCTGATGTCCACCCATGAAGCCCGCCTCGCCGCCTTGCGCGAAGAACTGAAGCGTCAGGGGCTGGATGGTTTTGTCGTTCCGATCTGTGACGAGCATATGAGCGAGTATATCGGCGCCTATGCGCAGCGGCTGGAATGGCTGACCGGTTTTGGCGGATCGGCGGGCAGCGCGGTGGTGCTATCCGACCGGGCGGCGATTTTCGTCGACGGGCGCTATACGATCCAGGTGCGCGATCAGGTAGACGGACGGCTGTTCGAATATGTCGGCACCGCGCAACAGAGCGTCGCGGATTGGCTGGGGGCGAACGTCGGCGAAGGGGCCGTGATCGGCTATGATGCCTGGCTGCACACCCGCGACTGGGTGAAACAGGCGAGCGCGAAGCTGGCCAAGGTCGGCGCGTCGCTCAGGGAGGTCGCGAGCAATCCCGTCGATGCGGTATGGCACGATCAGCCCGCGCGCCCCGATGCGGTGATGAAGCCGCATGCGCTCGAATATGCTGGCAAGGATGCGGGCGACAAGCGCGCAGATGTCGCGGCCTGGCTGGCGGACGAGAAGCTCGATGCCGCGGTCATCACCGCACTCGATTCGGTCGCCTGGCTGTTCAACGTGCGCGGCGGCGACGTGACGCACACGCCGGTGACGCTTTCTTATGGCGTGGTGCATCGGGACGGCAGCGCCGATCTCTATGTCGCCCCCGAAAAGGTGACCGACGATCTGCGCGCGCATCTGGGCAACCAGGTCGCGCTGCATGGCTATGACGATTTTCCGGCAGGGCTCGACGCGCTGAGCGGCAAGGCCGTCGCGGTCGATCCCGAACGCGCGGTCGCGGCGATCTTTGCCCGGCTCGAAGCCGCCGGCGCCAGGATCGTGGCCAAGCGCGACCCGAGCGTGCTGCCGCGCGCGATGAAGAACCAGACCGAGATCGAAGGCCATCGCGCCGCGCAGGCGCGCGACGGCGCGGCGGTCAGTCGCTTCCTCCACTGGCTCTCGATCGCCGGCCCGGCAGGTGGCGAGACCGAGCTTTCCGCCGCAGCCAAGCTGCTCGAATTCCGCGAAGCGACCGGCAAGCTGATCGACACCTCGTTCGACACCATCTCCGGCGCGTCGTCGAACGGCGCGATCTGCCATTACCGGGTCAGCGAGGAAACCAACCTGCCGATCGTGACGGACAGCCTGTATCTGGTCGATTCCGGCGGCCAGTATCTCGACGGTACCACCGACATCACCCGCACCATCGCCATCGGCACGCCGACAGCGGAAATGAAGCGGCGCTTCACCCAGGTGCTGAAGGGCCATATCGCGCTCGCCACCATCCGCTTCCCCAAGGGGACGACCGGCGGGCAGCTCGATACGCTCGCACGCCAATTCCTCTGGGCCGATGGCGTCGATTATGCGCACGGCACCGGCCATGGCGTCGGCAGTTTCCTGGCGGTGCATGAAGGACCGCAGCGCATTGCCGCGTTCGGCGGCCAGGGCGAGCCGCTGCGCCCCGGCATGATCTGCTCGAACGAGCCCGGCTATTACAAGGCCGGAGAATTCGGCATCCGCATCGAGAATCTGGTGCTGGTCGAACCGCTCGAGATCGCCGGTGCCGAGCTCGACATGCTCGGCTTCGAGACTCTGACCTTCGCGCCGATCGACCGCAACTGCATCGAACCCGAACTGCTCAGCCCCGCCGAACTCGGCTGGCTCAATGCCTATCATGCCAAGGTACTGGAGGTGGTCGCGCCGCAGCTTGATGGCGAGGCACTGGCCTGGCTGGAGGCCGCCTGCGCCCCGATCGGTTGACGTCCGCGTCAATTTGGGGCGATCCTGCCGCTTTACGCCAACGGAATGCTGCGACGCACAATTGCCGCCCATGCAATTGACGTCGCGGCAAAGGTTAATTGCGTTGCAAGAATGTCACGCAGGTAGCGGAATCGCCTGCGTTTCCTAGCTTTTCATTTGTGACAGTCGGGTGTCAGTCATAAGGACATCCCAAAGCCATACGAGCCCTGGGACGGGGCCGTTTTTGTCAGCCATTTTAGGGGAGAACACCCGATGATCATCACCGACACCCGCCTGAAAACGATTCTGCTTTCGGGTGCAGCGCTCGGCTCGCTCGCCATGCCCGCCGCTGCCTTTGCGCAGGACGCGGCCCAGGACGCCGAGAACGCCGACAGCAACGTCATCATCGTGACCGCGTCCAAGCGCGAAACCACGCTGCAGGAAATTCCGATCGCGGTTTCGGTCACCAGCGGTGAAGATATCGAGGACGCACAGGTCCGTGACCTGATCGACCTGCAGACCCTGGTCCCCAGCTTGCGCGTCTCGCAGCTGCAGAGCTCGGCCAACACCAACTTCATCATCCGCGGCTTCGGTAACGGCGCGAACAACCCCGGCATCGAACCTTCGGTCGGCGTGTTCATCGACGGCGTGTACCGCTCGCGCTCGGCTGCCCAGATCGGCGACCTGCCCAACATCCAGCGCGTTGAAGTGCTGCGCGGCCCGCAGTCGACCCTGTTCGGCAAGAATGCCTCGGCGGGTATCATCAGCATCGTGACCGAGCGCCCCCAGTTCGAATTCGGCGGCCAGGTCGAAGCGACCTATGGCAATTTCAACGCGCGCATCCTGCGCGGTGACATTACCGGCCCGATCAGCGAGACCCTCGCCTTCAGCCTCGCCGGCAACATCAACAAGCGTGACGGCTATGCTCGCGACCTGAACCTCGGCACCAAGTTCAACAACCGCGATCGCTGGGGCGTGCGCGGCCAGCTGCTCTGGGAGCCCAGCGCCGACCTGTCGTTCCGCGTGATCGGCGATTATGACAAGATCGACGAAAACTGCTGTATCGCTGCCAATGTCCGCGAGAACCCGGCCATCACTGCGGCGCTGCGCGCTG
Source organism: Blastomonas ursincola (assembly GCF_013607875.1). Lineage (GTDB taxonomy): Bacteria > Pseudomonadota > Alphaproteobacteria > Sphingomonadales > Sphingomonadaceae > Blastomonas > Blastomonas ursincola. The sequence continues at coordinate 110,332 of NZ_VDES01000003.1, read as the reverse complement.
CCAGCGGTCAGGCGCGTCCGCTCGAGGCGGCCGATCCGTTCTCGTACCGCGTGCGTAACAACATCCCCTCGACCAACGAGATCGAGAACTATGGCGCATCGCTGCAGGGTGACTGGAATGTCGGCGCGCTGACCTTCACCAGCATCACCGCCTATCGCGAGGTGCGTTCGACCACCAACCAGGATTCGGACTTCACCAGCGCCGACCTGATCGGCCAGAACCTCGCCAATACCTCGATCGACACCTTCACGCAGGAACTGCGCGTCGCATCGGACTTTGACGGCCCGCTGAACTTCCTGCTCGGCGGCTTCTATTTCAACGAAGACATCAAGTTCACCAACGACCTGCTCTTCGGTCGCGACTTCCGCGGCTATGCCAGCGCGCTGATCGGCCCCGCCGTCGGCGGCGCCGCCGGTGTCGAAGCGCTGCTGGGCGTGCCCAACAACACCTTCTTCCGCCAGGGCCAGGGTATTTTCGACGATTTCACCTATGGCAACGATGCGTTCTCGCTGTTCGGCCAGTTCGACCTGAAGCCGACCGATCGCCTGACCTTCACCTTCGGCTTCAACTATACCGAAGACAAGAAGCGCGTCCGTTCGAACGTCGTCAGCACCGACCCGTTCTCGGCGCTTGATTTCGTCGCCATCGGCAACACGCTGATCACCCAGCAGGGCATCGCCACCACCGTCGGCCAGGCGCTGCGCCTGCCCGGACCGGCCAATGCGGCGCAGATCGCTGCGTTCGCTGCGGCACAGCCCGCCGCTTTCGGCCAGATCCAGACCGGTGCCGCTGCCTTTGCCCGCGCCAACAACACCAACCCGGCGGTGAACCCGCTGCTCGGCCTGCGCGCGCTGCAGTTCCTGCCGCCGTTCCTCAACTTCCCCAACGCGGTGGAAAGCGGCCGTACCAAGGACGACGATTTCTCGTACACCATCCGCGCGAATTACGAGATCACCGACAATCTGAACATCTACGCCACCTATGCCACCGGCTTCAAGGCGACCTCGTTCAACCTGTCGCGTGACAGCCGTCCGTTCCCGACCGACTTCATCCCCGGCTCGCCGGTCAACAATCCGGCTGCTTCGCCGATCCGCAATGCCGGTCTGGCGCTGCCGAACCTGACCACCGGTTCGCGCTTTGCGGGTCCCGAAGAATCGGAAGTCTATGAAGCCGGCATCAAGGCCCAGTGGCCGCTGGTCGCATTCAACCTGACCGTGTTCAAGCAGTCGATCCGCGGCTTCCAGAGCAACGTCTTCACCGGCACCGGCTTCGCGCTCGCCAATGCGGGCAAGCAGTCGACCTTCGGTATCGAGTTCGACGGCACCGTCCGTCCGACCGACGGCCTCAACCTGTTCGTCGCCTTCACCTATCTCGATCCGAAGTATGACAGCTTCCTCAACTCGGCGGTCGGTGATCTGACCGGCGCAACCCCGGCGGGCATCCCTGCCCTGTCGGCATCGATGGGCGGTTCGTACACCTACGAGTTCGCAGGCGGCACCAAGTTCACCGTGCGCGGCGACTATGCCTATGAAAGCGACGTGCAGATCGCCGAAGGTCTGCCGGGCTTCATCGTTACCAACGCCAACGGCACGCGCAACTTCCAGCCTGCCCTGGACATTGCCCGCCAGTTCCGTCGCCAGACCGACCTGGTCAACGTCTCGGCGACGCTGGAGCTGACCAATGGCTTCGAGATCAGCGCGTGGGCACGCAACCTGCTCGACGACCGGTTCATCTCGACCGTGTTCGACTCGGTCGCCCAGAGCGGCAGCATTTCGGGCTATCCGAGCCTGCCGCGCACCTATGGCGGTTCGGTCCGCTTCAAGTTCTGATCCAATCACGGTTTGACCGGGCTTGGTCACGATCAGGTTGGCAAAAGACCCAACCGATTGAAAACAGGGAAATGGGGGGCTTCGTGCCCCCCTTTTTTTGTGGCCAGCATTGTGTATGCGGAGCAGACGATCCGGAACGAGAACAAGAGAGGGGAACAGCATGTCGGACGCGCCCATCCGCGCCCATTATCGCAGCATCGCGCCCAAGCGCGTGCACTATCACGAGGTCGATATGCAGAATATCGTCTTCAACGCGAACTATCTGATGTACGCCGATGTCGGCATCACCGAATATTTCCGCGCGCTCAATCTGGCGAGCGGGAAGCCCGAGAGCACCGGCTTCAACCTGTTCGGCCCTGATCACGACATGATGGTGCGCCATGCGGATGTCGATTTCCGCGGCAGCGCCGTCGCAGATGACATCATCGACCTCGCGGTGCGCATCAAGCGCTTCGGTTCGAGCTCGCTGACCAGCGAGTGCGCCATCTTTCGCGGTGAAGAGCTGCTCACCGTGGTGACGATCAGCTATGTCCATTTCGCGATGGCGACCCGTCGCCCCGCGCCGGTGCCGCAATGGTTCAAGGACATGGTCGCCGCGTTCGAGCCAGTCCGCCCCGAAGGCGTCTGACCGCCAGCAACGCCAGCCAAAGAAAAAGCCCGGTGTTGCCACCGGGCTTTTTCATGTTCCCAGATCAGTTGCCCGGCATTCCCGGCGGCGGTGCCCCCGGAGGACCACCGGGCGCACCCTGGCCCTGAAGCTGCTGCTGCATGGCCCGCAGCTGCATCTCGGGGATGAACTCGATCAGATCGACGTCGAACACCAGCAGGCTGTTGGCGGGAATGACGACCTCGCCGGTCTGCGGATTCTTCTTCTCTTCCGCGCCATAGCCAAGCTCGGGCGGGACCCAGAGGCGGTACTTGCCCCCACGCTGCATTTTCTTCAGCGCCTCGGAAAAGCCTGGGATCGATCCGGCGACGGGCATCGGCACGCGCTGGTTGGCATCGAACGGCGTGCCGTCCATCAGCGTGCCCTGATAGTTGATCAGCGTGACGTCCGCATCGGTCGGCGACGGACCATTACCCTTGACCAGTTCCTTGAACTGCAGCCCGCTCTCGGTCGTCACCACGCCCGGCTCGTCGGCATTGCTCGACAGGAAACCGGCGGCCGATTGCGGCACCGACTGCAGTCCGGCCCAGGCCGTACCGCCCGCGATCGCGACGGCTGCGGCGACGCCCAGCCACAATTTGGTCAGCGAGCCTTTGGCCAGCGGCGGAATGGGAACGCGGGTAACGGACATGGAAGCCTCCGGTTATCGTACCACAAACCCCTGAAAAGCACTGCAAGGCCTCCACCTTCCAGTCCCATCAGGGGTCGTTGCGACGAATCGGCGTCCCCGATCCGTCAGGTTAGCGATGCTATAACCGGCTTATTTCGCGCCGTCACGTTCCATGCGCTTGCGCTCCAGCTTGCGTGCACGACGCACGGCAGCAGCCTTTTCGCGCGCGCGCTTTTCGCTGGGCTTCTCGTAATGCCGACGCAGCTTCATCTCGCGATACACACCTTCGCGCTGCAGCTTCTTCTTGAGCGCCCGCAGCGCCTGGTCAACATTGTTATCGCGTACGAGAATCTGCATAAACTTACGTCAGCTCCATTTCGATTCACGGCCTGCAAACCCGCTCGCGCCACGCCGAGGGGCGCGGAAAACGGACAGCAAAGCCAAAGCTAGAAGGCCAATAAAATAGGGCACGCCAGCCGCATGGCTGTCGGTCACGCGGGGCCGATACCAGTGCATCGCGGCATTTTCAAGGAATTTCGCCGCGTTTCAGCCGAAAAGCCCGGGCTGTGCCTCGCTTGCATCGGTTGGTGACACTGATGGCAGCTCGGCCATGGCATTATCGGGAAAGGGTGCGACGAGCCGCTCGGCTTCGTCCCATTCGGCGCGCAGCCATTGACCCAGCCCCTCGCCCGCCAGCATCACCGGCATCGCCTTGGGATGCACCGCACCGACCAGCGCATTGGGCTCGCAGGTCAGAAAGGCGAAGCGTGCGCCCTCCTCCACCGGGCGCCATATCCCGGCAAAGGCGAAGGGTTCGCCCGATGCAAGCGCAAACCAGTGCTGCCGCTTGCGCTTCGTGACCGGATCGGGGGCGGCGCCATATTCGCAGAACGCGGTCACCGGCACCAGGCAGCGCCGCGCCGGATCGCGCAATGCGCCGCGCCACATCGGCGAGTTCAGGTTACGCACATTGGTGATCGGCCGCTTGACCTCGCCAAATGGGGGCCAGCCCCAGCGCATCGTCGCGAGACTAGCGCCCTGCCCTTGCGCCACCAGCACCGGCGCATCGTAATCGGGATAGATGCCCTCGAACGGCGGCAGGTTCGCCCCGCCCAGATCGACCGTACCCAGCGCCGCGCCGAACAACTGGCGGATTGCATCGGCGTTGCTTGTCATGCGATACAGGTTGCACATAGCCACCCAAGATAGAGACAGGAGAGCGTGATGGCCACCGCGTTGAAGCCGAGCCCCCAGATGACCACCGAGGAGCATGAAGCGCGCAAGCTGCTCGCCTCCTGCTACCGCGTGTTTGACATGGTGGGTTGGTCGGAAATGATCTACAACCACATCACGCTCAAGGTGCCGGGCGAGGAAGACGCCTTCCTGATCAACCCCTATGGCCTGCATTTCAGCGAGGTCTGCGCCTCCAACCTGGTCAAGATCAACTCCGATGGCGAAAAGCTCGACGGCTCGCCCTATCCGGTGAACAAGGCGGGCTTCACGCAGCATAGCGTGTTCCACAAGGAACTGCCGGACATGCACTGCATCATCCACACGCACACCACCGCGACCATGGCGGTCTGCTCGACCGAAGGTGGATTGCAGCCGACCAATTTCTATGCCTGCAACTTCATCGGCAACATCGCCTATCATGATTTCGAGGGCGTCACCGTGCGCGCCGAAGAGGGCGCGCGCCTGGTCGAGGCCGTTCGCGGCAAGCGCGTGCTGATGCTGAAGAACCATGGCCCCGTCGTCATGGGCCGCACCCTGCCAGAGGCGTTCATCACCTATTGGTCGCTCCAGCGCGCGTGCGAGATCCAGCTCGCCACCATGTCGATGGGCAAGCCGATCATCGTGCCCGACGAGGTCGTCGCGGTGCACCAGCGCGATCTCAGCCAGGTGCAACTGCCGATGGGCGCAGGCGTGCCCGATTTTGCCGCGATGGTGCGCAAGGTCGACAAGATCGACCCGAGCTGGCGCGACTGATCCGCATCCGGGCGGTCTGTGCATGGGTGACTTGCAAGCGCGGCTCGGATAAGCGCTGAGCCCATGACCAAGTTCACCGTCAACGACCGCCCGGTCCAGTACCGGCTCGACCCGGAGACGCCGCTGCTCTGGGCGCTGCGCGATGCCTCGAACCTCACCGGCACCAAATATGGCTGCGGCAATGGCGATTGCGGCGCATGCGTGGTCGTGGTCGATGGCGAGGCGATCCGCTCGTGCCTGGTCAGCATCGCCGAGGTCGAGGGGCGCTATGTCACCACGATCGAGGCGCTGAGCCGCGATCGCAGCCACCCGGTGCAGCAGGCATTCGTCGCCGAACAGGCGGTGCAATGCGGCTTCTGTACCCCCGGCATGATCATCGCGGCGAGCGTGCTGCTGCGCAAGAACAGCGATCCCAGCGATGCCGAAATCGACGCCGCGATCCGCAACCTGTGTCGCTGCGGCACCTATCCCCGCGTCCGCGCCGCGATCAAGCGCGCAGGCCGGGTGATGCGGCGTCAGGAAACGATCGCCGCCGCGCCGCCGCCGGGCATCTCGCCCGAGGACGCGGCCAAGGACGTGCCCGCGCTTACCCCGGCGGAGTGATCCGATCGCGTGCAGCCAGCGCGCGCTCGAACACCGCCTCGAACATCGCTTCGGTCAGCCGCCCCGTATTGGTGTTGTACCGGCTGCAATGATAGCTGTCGATCAGCACCCGGCCATCGCCCAGATCGTGCAGGGCGTTGTGCCCGAAGGGATGGCTCGCCGCGCGCAGCCCCAGATGCCGCAGGAAGCTGTCATGCGCGATCCGGCCGAGCGCGATGAACACGCGAAGCTGGGGCAGCGCATCGAGCTGCGCGGATAGAAAGCGGCGGCAGGTATTGATCTCTTGCGGAGTCGGCTTGTTCTGTGGCGGCAGGCACTTGACCGAATTGATGATGATCACGCCCTCGAGTTCGAGCCCGTCATCGACCCGCGATTGGTATGTGCCGCGCGACAGGCCGAACTTCAGGAAGGTCGCAAACAGCAGGTCGCCCGCATAATCGCCGGTGAAGGGGCGGCCCGTCCGGTTCGCACCGTGCATGCCGGGGGCCAGCCCGACTATGCCCAGCCAGGCGTTCGCATCGCCAAAGGCGGGGACCGGCGCGTTCCACCAACCGGGGTGCCTGGACTGGCATTCGCGGCGCAGCGCGACCAGACGCGGACATAGCAGACAGTCGACCGGCGGTTCGGTATGCGCAATGGGGCTTAACTCCATCATGTCCTCGCGCTAGGCGCTGGGCATGGATGAGGCAAGCATACAGCATTATCTGATAGCGTTGGGATCGAACCGCCGGCATCATCGCATCGGCGCGCCGCGCCAGGTGCTGGGAGCTGCCCTGCTCGCGCTTGCGAGCGAGGGCGCGGACGTGCTGGGAATCGCCCCGGTGATCGAGACGCCGCCGATCGGCCCATCGCAGCGCCGCTACGCCAATGGCGCCGCGATCATCGCGACGCCGCTGATGCCCGACGCGCTGCTGGCACTGCTCAAGCGGATCGAGGCGCGCTTCGGCAGAAGGCGCGGTCAGCGCTGGTCGGCGCGGACGCTCGATCTCGACATCATTCTCTGGTCGGGCGGCAGCTGGTATTCCCCTTCCCCGCCGCTCGTCGTGCCACACCCCGCCTTTCGCACCCGCGACTTCGTGCTGCGCCCGGCGGCGACAATCGCCGCAAACTGGCGCGACCCGCTGACCGGGCTCAGTATCGCGCAGCTCTGCCATCGTGCGGCACGGGGTTGACCCGATGGACCGGCCCGACTAGGGGGATGCCCGCACCCGGGTCCGCCCGGCCACCGATGGCGCAGACCTCGCGCCACCCCCAGGGGGCCCTTAGCTCAGTCGGTAGAGCAACTGACTTTTAATCAGTAGGTCGCTGGTTCGAACCCAGCAGGGCTCACCATTTCCATAAATGCACGGACTTGGAGCGCGTCGGACATTTTCGGCTTTCCGAAAGCCGCTGATGATTGTCGTTCATCCCACCAACAGGAAGTTCTCGACATTCCGGTCCGGCCATGATGTTGTTCGTCCATAGAATTCCGAAGCAGTGAACGCATAGGAGAGGGCCATGGGGCGAGGCGCGCAGGCACCGATCCCGCAGATCGATCGACACAGCTTGCGGCAGCTGGAAACGCATTTCGTTGCGCCGGACATTTACCGGCGCGGTGACCTCGCGCTGCGCCAGAGCCAGCTTGCGCAGATGGTCTCCGATCGGGTGATACCGCAGCTGCTGCGCCTGCACGACGAGATCGTGCCCGAAGCACCGTCGGTGGAGGCGGTGCTCTCCGTGCTGGCGCCCGATCGCGTGGACATTGCGGGACTGGCCGACATTGTTCTGGGCGACGATCTCGAAGCGGCGGTGCGCTATGTGATTGTGCTCCGCGACCGTGGGCTTTCGATGGAAACGCTCTTCATCGAACTGCTCGAGCCAACGGCGCGTCACCTGGGCGAGATGTGGGACAATGATGCGTGCGACTTCATCGACGTGACGCTCGGCGTTGCACGGCTGCAGAAGCTGCTTGCCGCATTCAACAACACGCATAGCTGCGATGCGCTCGACATGCGGCGCACTGTCCTGATGGCCATGACGCCCGGCGATCAGCATTTTTTCGGCGTGACAATGGTTGAGCGGTTTCTGGAAGCGTCGGGCTGGAAAGTGCAGACCGAAACAGCCGCGTGCGCCGAGGAGATCGCCGAAGCTGCGAGGACACGCTGGTTTGCGGTTGCCGGTCTTACCGCCGGCTCCACCCAGATGATCGACAGCCTTTCCGAGACCATCGGCCTGATCCGCAAGCGCTCGCAAAACCCGCATATCGGGATCATGGTCGGCGGGCCGCTTTTTGCGGAGGATCCTTCGCTGGTTGCCGCCGTCGGTGCCGACGCGACAGCCCCCAGTGCGCCTACTGCCGTCCTGGTGGCGCAAAAGCTCTCGGATGCAGCATCCGCCCATTTGAACTGAGCTCGGTCAGATCGCGGCGCCCGGCAAGGTACTTCCATAGGACTGGGTTCGATCGATGCCGCAATGCCGGGTCGGCAACGCTGGCCATTCGTATACCGTTCGTCGAAGACAGGCTTCCCCGTTTGCAATCATGCACTTATGGTCCGCGCCAAACCAAGGGGAATCATCATGAAAATGTCGCTTCGTTTCGCCGTTTCCGCCTTCTCGCTTGCCCTGGCGCTGCCCGCTTCGGTCACCATCGCCGGTGATGCCGCTGCGCAGACGGCCGAAACCACCCAGGATGCCGCGCTCACCGCCTTTCTCGATGCCGAGTTCGAGGCGTGGGTGAAGATGCAGCCGCAGCTCGCCACGCGGCTCGGCCGCAAGGACGGCGGCGACAAGTGGAACGATCCGAGCGAAGCTGCCGCCGCAGCGCAGCTCAAATGGCGGCAGGACAGCGTCGCGCGGATGAAGGCAAAGTTCGACCGTGCGAAGCTGTCGCCCGAAGCGCAGGTCAACTATGATATCTGGGAACTCGAGGCCGAGCGTGCCGCCTTGTCTCATGCCAACCGCCTCTATCGCCCGCCCTTCTATTCGCGGCTCTATTCGGCGCACAGCCAGTTGCCCGATTTCCTGATCAACACGCACACGATCGCCGACGAGACCGATCTCAAGAACTATATCGCGCGGATCAAGGGAATGCCTGCGGTGCTCGACGTGGCGATCGAGCGGACCAAGGCGAGTGAGGCAGCCGGCATCCGTGCCCCGAAATTCCAGGTCGAAACCATCGTCGCGGGCAGCGAGAAGCTGACCAGCGGCGCGCCTTTCGGAGACGGCCCCGATGCCGCACTCTGGGCCGACGTGAAGGCCAAGACCGAGGCGCTGGTCAGTGCCGGCAAGCTGCCGCGCGCTGCTGCGGACAAGCATCTGGCCGAGGCGCGCGCGGCGATCGTCGCGCTCAAGCCCGCCTATGAGCGGGTCATCGCCTGGGCCAGGGCAAGCCTGCCCAACGCCCCCAGCGGCAAGGTGGGCGCGCTGACGCTGCCCGATGGCGCAGCCTATTATGCCAATGAGCTCAGGCTCAACACGACGACCGACTATACCGCCGAGCAGATTCACCAGATCGGCCTGTCGGAAGTCGCGCGGATCGAGGCCGAACAGGATGCGCTGGCGCAGAAGGCCGGCTTCAAGGATCGCAGCGCTTATTATGCCGAGCGCGCGCGCCTCAATCCACCGCGCCAGTTCGACGATGCCGCGCGCAAGGAGTATCTCGACAGCGCCAATGCGTTCGTGAAGCACACGCGCGGTCTGCTTGGCCCCTATTTCAACACGCTGCCCGCCTATGGCATCGAGGTGGTCCGCGAACCCGCGTTCTCCGAAGTGGCAGGCGGCGCTGCGCATGCCTCTGCCCCCAGCCCCGATGGCGCGCGCCCCGCGCGCACCTATGTGCATCTGGTCGGCACCGTCCCCGATCCGGCGGCCAAGTACACTTTGATGTGCCATGAGGCAGTGCCGGGGCACAACATGCAGGGCGACATCCAGGTCCGGCAGAAGAGCGGACCGCAGTTCCGCGCGGTGACCGGATATGTCGCGTTCGGCGAAGGCTGGGCGCTCTATGCCGAATCGCTGTGCAAGGAGATGAACGCCTTTCCCGATATCGCCGCCGATTTCATGCGGCTCGATGCCGAGCTCTTCCGCGCGGCGCGTCTGGTGGTCGATACCGGGCTGCACGCCAAGGGCTGGACCGAGGACCAGGCGGTCGAATACATGAACACCACCGGACGCCAGCCGATCGAGCGCTCGCGCTCGGAAATCCGGCGCTATATCACGCTGCCGGGCCAGGCGACCGGATACAAGATGGGCATGCTCAAGATCGTCGAGCTGCGCCAGAAGGCCGAAAAGGCGCTGGGTCCCAAGTTCGACATCAAGGGCTTTCACGACCTGCTGATCGCATCGGGTTCGCAGCCGCTGTCGATCCTCGAACGCAGGGTCGATGACTGGATCAGGCGCAGCCAGGGCTGACCGCGCGGCGGAGCAAAAGCGGGTTTCTGTTCGAAACCCGCTTTTGCTGGCGCGCTTATGCCCTATATGGACGGCGCGGGGCAGCCAGCTTCGCTCGCCCACAGCATGGACACGCCGCCATTTCTGACTCCGCCACCGCCCCGCTCGAGATGACCCCCACCGATGCCGGATCGGAGGAGACCGGTGTCCGCGCCGCAGCCGTACCCGCTGCGGCAGCCGGGCGCCCTGGGGGCGCAAAGTTCCTGACCGGCAGCCTGATGCGCCATGTCGCGGTGATGACGCTCACCTCGAGCATCGGCCTGCTGGCGCTGTTCGTGGTCGATTTCGTCAACCTGTTCTTCATCTCGCGCCTCGGCGATCCGGCACTGACCGCAGGCATCGGCTTTGCCAGCACGCTGCTCTTCCTCAACTCCTCGCTCAATATCGGACTGATGATCACGATCAGCGCGCTCGCGGCGCGGCGCATCGGCATGGGCCGGGCGGAAACGACCCGCGCGCTGCTGGGCGAGGTGCTGCTGCTCGGCATCGTGCTGTCGGCCATCATCGCCACGATCTTCTGGACCTTCGCACCGCAATGGGTCGATCTGATGGGGGGCAGCGGCACCGCCAAGGACGCCGCGGTCAGTTATATCCGCATCGTCGCCCCCTTCGGCCCCGTCACCGTCACCGGGATGGTGTGTTCGGGGCTGCTGCGGGCCTATGGTGATGCCCGGCGCGCGATGAATACCACGCTGGCCATGGCGATCGGCAATGCGGTGTTCGATCCGCTGCTGATCTTCGGCCTGGGCTGGGGCTTTGTCGGCGCGGCCTGGTCGACCGTGATCTCGATCATGCTGATGGCGATCACCGGCGTCGTCCCGATCCTGCGCCATTATGGCGGCTTTGCCATGCCCTCGCGCGAGAGTTTCGCTGCCAATCTCACCGATATTCGCAAGATCATGGTGCCGGCGGTGCTGACCAATCTGGCGACGCCGGTGGGCGGCATCATCGCCTTCCGCCTGATCGCGGTCTATGGCGAGGCATCGGTGGCCAGCTATGCGGTGATCGGCCGCATCATCCCGCTCGCCTTCTGCCTGCTCTTCTCGCTGTCGGGATCGATCGGCCCGATCATCGGCCAGAATTACGGTGCGGGTCAGCTGGACCGGGTGCGCGGCACCATCGACCGCGCGGTGATCTTCGCCGCCGGATTCACGCTGCTGATCTGGCCGCTGCTGATCCTGGGCGTCGATACCATCGGCTGGCTGTTCGATCTGCCGACAGGCGGCATGGACCTGATCCACGCCTTTGCCTGGGTGGTCGTGCCGCTGTTCTTCTTCAACGGCCTGCTGTTCATCGCCAATGCCAGCTTCAACAATCTCGATCGTGCCTCGTGGTCGACCTGGACCAACTGGGGGCGCAACACGCTGGGCGTCCTGCCACTCGCGATGCTGGGCAGCCAGATGGCCGGAGCCCCGGGCGTGCTGATTGGCCAGGCGGTGGGCGGCGTGCTGTTCGGGCTGGGCGCCTATTGGCTCACCCGGTACAGGGTAAATCAGCTGCGGCAATTATAGGTTAACCCGTTTGGCGATAGGCGATGTTGCAGCTATTTGTGCAAGTCAGTTTCTCTAATCCGGTTTTACGCTGATCATGTCTTCGCCCGATACTCCCCTGATTTCGGTCATGATGAGCGTGTACAACGCGGAGCGGTACGTTGCCGAGGCCATCCAGAGCATCCTGGGCCAGACCGAGGGCCGATTCGAATTCCTGATCGTCAACGACGGGTCGCGCGATGCCTCGGGGTCGATCATCGATCGCTATGCCGCGCAGGACAGCCGCATACGGGCGATCCACCAGGAAAATCGCGGGCTGATCGTCAGCCTCAACCGCATGCTCGACGAGGCGCGTGCACCTCTGGTGGCCCGGATGGACAGCGACGATGTCTCGCGGCCCGAGCGGTTTGCCGTGCAGCTCGCCTGGATGCAGGCACATCCCGATATTGCGGTGCTGGGCACCAATACCGACGAACTCGACGCCGACGGTGCGTTCTTTCCGTGCAGCGATTTCCATCCCGAACATCCCGCCGATATTCGCGAGCGGCTGATGGCGGCGAGCGCGATGTGCCATCCTTCGGTGATGATGCGCCGCGATGTCATCCGGGCGCTCGGCGGATATCGCGCCGCGTTCCGGCATTGCGAGGATTATGACCTGTGGCTGCGGGTCAGCGAACGCCACGACCTGTACAATCTGCCCGACCGGCTGTTTCTCTATCGCCGTTCGCCCGACCAGGTGAGCGAGAAGCACATTCTGGTGCAGGCGATCGGGGCGGCATGCGCGCGCTATGCCGCGCAGCAACGCCGCGCAGGCCTCCCCGATCCGTTCGAAGGCGCCACCAGCCTCCCCTCGCTCGACCAGATCGATGCGGTGCTGGGCAGCAGCGGCGTGGGCGCGCGGATGCGGCTCGAGGTGATCGACAGCATCAAATATTCGCCCGAAGCGATGAGCGGCGGCGGACTGGAACTGATGCAGGCGCATCTGCGCGACGGGGGAACCAAACAGGGTTTCTGGCGGACGGCAGGACGCATGGTGAAGATGGGGATGATCCCGCAGGCACTCACCCTCTCGCTCGACCTGATGCGCTACTGACGCTTTCGAGACACCCCGGCTTTTCAGGCTGTTAACCCCTGCTGCCATGCGTGTCCCTGTGCGAGACAGCGCAATTTGGGCGCTGATTTGGTAACAGTTTTGCGCTATCGGGGCATGTGACGGCGATCATAACGCCTCCCCCACCGTCAGGATATCGCTCCTCCCCATGCTTTCGCGCCTTGCCCCCCTTTTGAGAGCCCATGGCGCGATGGGTCTGCGCGAATGGATCGCCTGGCTTTTGCTGGCGCTGGTCCTTTCGGTCGGAGCTTCGCAGATCGTGCGCGCCCAGCGCGCCGACGAGATCGAGCGCGCACCCCGCTATCAGCCCGAAGGCGGCATGGCGTTCGAGCACGCTGGCGAGAATTTTCCGGGCTCGGCCTTCTATTATCTCGACGATGCAGGCTCGCTCGCGCCGCCCGCGCCTGCGGTGCTCATCGATCAGGAGCCTGGCCCGGGCACAGCCACCTACATGGTGCGCGGCATGGCCCTGACCGGATCGCCGCTTGATCATGCCCGCGCGCTGCAATGCCTGACTGCCGCGATCTATTACGAGGCGGCGATGGAACCCGATGCCGGCCAGCAGGCGGTCGCACAGGTCGTGCTCAACCGAGTCATGCATCCGAGCTATCCCAACACCGTGTGCGGCGTCGTCTATCAGGGGTCGGAACGCGCCAGCGGCTGCCAGTTCACCTTCAGCTGTGATGGCGCAATGGCGCGTGCACCGAGCCCGATCTACTGGGCGCGGGCGCGCCGCGTCGCCGAACGCGCGCTGGCCGGCTATGTCTATCGCCCGGTCGGCACGGCAACGCATTATCACACCACCGAAGTCTCGCCCTATTGGGCACCCAGCCTCGATTATATCGGCACCATCGGTGCGCATCGCTTCTATCGCTGGCAGGGCGCGGCGGGGCGCAGCATCGCCTTCAACGCGCGCTACCTGGGCGGCGAACCCTTTCCGGGACCCAAGCCGCGCACCGTCTTCACGCTGGCGGGCGGCGTCGATCCGCTCGACCCGCTGGTGCTGGCCAAGGCCTATGAGGCAGCGCGGCTGAAGGCCGAGGCCGAAAATGCGGGCGCGCTGGAAGCCCAGCGGCTCGGCCGCCCCTCTGCCGTTGCCAATCCTGCCATATCGGCCAGCCCGGCGCCCGCCTATGCCCCCGAGATCGCACGGCGGGGCGGCGAGAATGCACTGCGCGGCAGCAACCTGCCCGACAACAGCCAGATACGCCCCGAATATCGCAATTCCGGCCAGTGGATCCGTCAGCCCGGCACCTGAGGCAAGCGCAGGATATGGCGTTGCGCTGGCGTTAACCAGCTTTGCCAACCAGCTTCGCGAAACCGTGCTTAGCACTTGCTATCCTATCATCGGCACTCTGCAGGCCTGTCGGCTCGGCCTTGTCCCGAATTGGGACGGGCCTCCAGCAAGGCCTGTCGGCCGTTCGGATTCGAAAGCCATGGGAGGCGCGAAAAAATCGTCCTGTTTTCTGTAACTTGGCGCTCTGGCTCGGCCTCGCGATCGTCGCATCCGGGGCTGCTTCCAGAGTCGGATGCAAACGACCGATGAAACCTTCGATCCGAGGCAGATTTGCATTTGGTTAACCGCCTGCAGGATATGACGGTTTACGAGGAAGTAACCACATGAAGCCCGTCACCACTCGTAACAGCAAGAGACCGGCCAGCCCGATGCGCATCCTGCTCATCTGGACGCTGGTGTCGGGCCTGTTGTTCGGGGTCGCGGAATTCGGTGAGCCGCTGGATGACATTTTCCGGATCGCGCGGAACAAGATGCGCGAACACAATGCGAGCGGCCAGGTGGTCGTTGTAGGCATCGACGATCTGGCGCAGCAGGAGATAGGCGATTGGCCTTGGAAGGCTGATCGCTACGCCCGCATGGTCGACAACCTGAACGCAGCCGGCGCGAATCGCATATTTTTCGATTTCACGATCAAGGGCCTGGCAAACGACCCGGGTGCCCGCCGCCTGGTTGAGGCATTGAAGAAGCATGATGGCAAGGTCTATCTCTCCGCAGCCTTTTCGGAGGACGGCGCAACGGGCAAACGGGTACCGATGATACCACCGCCGGACGCGAGGCGGTTCTCGCGTCTTGTGAATTCCAATGTCTGGATCAACGGCTATAACGTCGTCTGGTCAGGCCGATATGCCAACCAGGTTGGCGATCTCATCGTTCCGTCGATCGCGTCAGAGATTTCCGACATTCGAGGTGGCGCGGAGCAGGAATTTCCCATCGATTATTCGATCGCGATGGGCTCCATCCCGTATGTCAGCGCCAGCGAAATCCTTCGCGGCGATGCTGTGCTGTCGCGCGTAGCCGGCCGCGACATCATCATCGGCACCAACGCAAGTGGCGCAGGCAATCGTTATTCGGTTCCCGGCCACGGCCCGTCGGCCAGCGTTTTTGTAAGCGCGCTGGCGGCCGAAACGCTCTTGGCAGGCGCTCCGAGCACATATGGCTGGTGGCTACCCTTTCTTCTTGCCCTCGCGGTGACTGCGATGATGATGCGGGTGTCCAGAACGCCGCTCGTTCTCGGCATGCTTGTTCTCCTGCCGACCTGTGCACTGGGACTGCCGTTTCTGCTCGAATCTGCCGGGTATTACACAGCAATCATGCCGGCCACCGTCCTGATGCTCGGCTCAATGGGCCATCTTGCCTGGCAACTGCACCGTCAGCGCTTCGACGAGAGAGGCATGCTCAACGAAGTCTCCGGCCACCCCAATCTCAACGCCCTGCGTGCAGAAGGGGCAGAGACCCAGGACGGACTGATCGCTGCCCGAATCCACAATTATGCTGAAGCGGCCACAGCCCTGCCAGTTGCCGCTGAGAAAGAGCTTGTCGAGCAGATCATTCTGCGGCTCTCCCTCGGGAATGGCGGTTGCAAGGTGTATCACGGCGACGAAGGCATCTTCATGTGGCTGGTGCCGGGTACATCGATCAACAATGTGGGTGATCAGCTCGCCGGGCTGAGTGCGATTTTCAGGAGCCCCGCCAATGTTTCGGGCCGACTGATCGACCTGGGTGTTGCGTTCGGGGTCGACGCCGATCCCGGCCGCTCGATCCAGAGCCGCATGTCGAGCGCCCTACTCGCCTGCCAGGAAGCGCAGAATGCGGGCGAACACTGGCGCGTCTATGATCCGACCAAGCTCGAAGCGACCGAATGGCGCGTCACCATGCTGGGCGAACTTGATGCGGCTATCGACAATGGCGAGGTCTGGGTCGCCTTCCAGCCGAAACTCGATCTGCTGTCCGGCGAAATCTGCGGCGCGGAAGCACTGGTCCGCTGGACGCATCCCGAAAAGGGGCCGATCAATCCCGAGGAATTCATTACTGCGGCCGAGCGCCATGACCGGATCGAAAAGCTGACCGAACATGTGCTCAACCGCGCGGTGCAGGTCGCAGCCAGCCTGAACAAGGGCGGGCGCAAGTTCGACATGGCGGTCAACCTGTCGCCGCGGCTCATCGGTCATGCGAATCTCAAGCCGATGGTGGTCCAGACGCTGCGCCGCCACGGCCTTGCTGCCGAGCGGTTGATACTGGAAATCACCGAGACCGCGGCCATGTCCAGCGCCGAAGCAGCGATGCAGGAGCTGCGCGATCTGCGCAGTATCGGGCTGCAATTGTCGATCGACGATTATGGCACCGGTTTTTCGACGCTCGACTATCTCAAGCGTTGTCCGGCGACGGAGCTCAAGATCGACCGCAGCTTCGTGCGCATGCTGGTATCGAGCCGGTCCGACCGGATCATGGTCAATTCGACGATAGAACTCGCTCATTCGCTCGGAGAAGAGGTGGTAGCCGAGGGCGTCGAGGACAATGAGACGCTCCAGCTGCTTGGTCAGATGGGGTGCGACAAGGCCCAAGGCTATCTGATCGGACGCCCGATGCCCTATGAGGCATTGGTCGACTATCTGGCAGATCACTCGACAGCCAAGGCTGCCTGAACAACAAATCCTTGAAAATTCTAAGCTTTCCAGCCCGTGGCGAATCGCCGCGTGCCGCGTTGCGCAATGTCATTGGTTAATGGCTTGTTGACCATTTTACATTCTGGTAACCTTGTTTCTGGGCGTGTCTCGTATTTCGCGCCCTAAATGGAGTGCTAAAAATGGCAAAGCGTACCAAACAGCCCGTGCGCGGATTCTGGGACTGGCTCCTGGGCGGCGGCTGGAGCAACTGATTTAGGGGTTCCTTTTCAAGGACTTCGATCAGGTGGCCCCGATCGCAAGATCGGGGCCATTTTTCGTATCGCCGGGCTACGCCGCCAGCGGCACCGACGAAACGCAGCATCGTCGTGCAGATACCATCCGCCGATCGTCAGTCAAAGGTGACTGGCGATTCGAAAAGGTTAATGCCGGAGCTGTGCAATTCGTGGCCGCACAGGCCGCAATATTCAGCGTTGTCGTTCGTTACTTGCCTTCGAAGCGCGGCGGGCGCTTTTCGAGGATGGCATCGATCGCCTCGCGATGATCGTCCATCTGCTGCAGCACCCCTTGCCAGATCGCCGCCTGATCGAGATGCTCGGCGAGCGTCACGTCACGCGCATCCTTGATCAATCGCTTGGTCTTGCGAATCGCGGCAGGCGGGAATTGCGCGACCATGTTCGCAAGCTCCATGGCACGCCCGATCAGCGCGTCGCCCGGCACCACTTCGGACACCAGGCCATAGTGTTCGGCCTTGGCTGCATCGATGAATTCGCCGGTCAGCATCATCTGCGTCGCCTTGGCATGACCGATGATCCGCGGCAGCAGCCAGGCACCGCCATCGCCCGGGATGATGCCGACCCGCAGGAAACTCTCGGCAAAGACCGCGTCCTCCGCCGCGATACGGATGTCGCACATGCAGGCAAGGTCGCAACCGGCACCGATGGCATGCCCGCGAATCGCCGCAATAACCGGGACCGAAAGCCGCTCCATCGTCATCGGGATGCGCTGAATCTGCGTCTTGTACCAATGCTCGAGCTGCATCGGGCTCATATGCTGCTCGGATGTCAGCGCCTTGATCTGCTTAATATTGCCGCCCGAACAGAAGCCCGGCCCCTCGCCGGTGAGCACGACACAGTCGATCTCCGGATCGGCGTCGGCGGCCTCCAGCGCGGATACCAGCGCCGCGATCACCTCTTCGGCCAGCGCATTGCGCGTTTCGGGCCGGTTGAGCGTGATCGTCGCGATCCGGCCCTCGACCGCATAGAGCACGGGCGGCGGCGTGTCGCTTGCGGTGCGGGCGACCCGGTCGGCATAGCCGCCGCCGTGGAACAGCAACGGCGGCTTGCCCTCGCTCTCGTAATCGACGACCTCTCCGACCATGATCACATGATCGCCGCCTTCATAAAGATGCCGCGTGTTGCAGATCAGCCTTGCCGAACAGCCCTGGATGTTGGGCAACCCCTCCTCCCCGATATCGAGCCCGGCAAACTTGTCCTCGATCCGGGAGGCGAAGCGGTTGGAAAGATCGTCCTGATCGCTCGCCAGGATGTGCACCGCGAACTGGCCTGCCTGCTCGAACGCTGCCATCGACCGGGCCGAGCGGGCCAGTGACCACAGGATCAGCGGCGGATCGAGCGACACCGAGTTGAAGCTGTTCGCCGTCACCCCGACAGGCGCCCCATTGGCATCGCGGGTGGTGACGATGGTGACGCCGGTGGCAAACTGCCCCAGCGCATTGCGATAGGTCTTGGGATCGAAATGGGCCATTCCCCTGCCCTAGCCGCACGCGATTGCCCCGCGCAACGGCAAAAGTCCGGCGCCTGATCGGGACAATTTGCTTGGCCGGTTTTGCCATGGCCAGTACACTGGCAGCCGAGACACAGGGCGGCGGGGCAGCGACGGCAATGAGCGGCGAATTCGAAATGGCAGGCGCTATTGCCGAGGGCGGAATGTGGGCGCGCGTCGCCGAGCCCGAGGCCGGCGAGGCGCATGCCGAAGGCCATGGCAAATGCCTTAATTGCGGGACGCTCCTCGCTGGACCGCATTGTCATCAGTGCGGCCAGGCGGCGCATGTGCATCGCTCGATCTCGGCCTTCTGGCACGACATCCTGCACGGGGTGCTGCATTTCGACGGCAAGTTCTGGAACACGCTGCCGCTGCTCGCCTGGCAGCCGGGGCACCTCACCCGCCGCTATATCCATGGCGAGCGGGCGAAGTTCATCAGCCCGATGGCGCTGTTCCTGTTCGCGATCTTCCTGATGTTCGCGATCTTCTCCTATGTCGGCTCGCCCGATTTCTCCGGGAAAGCGGGGGCCGAAGCACAAAAGGAAGGCGTCAAGGTCACCGGCTGGCGCGAGGGCATGCAGCGGGAGATGCTCAAGCTGGAAGGCGAGCTCGCTCCCAAGGTCAAGCAGCTCGCCGCGCTGCCCGCCGACAGTGCCGCTCGCAAGGAACTCGAGGCCGAAGTTTCGGACCTCAAGGGAGAGATCAACGCGCTGTCTTATGCCACCACGGGCAAGCCGCGCTATCCCGACTTTCTGTCGGACAAGGGCGCTCCCGACTCTGTGCCGTTTGAATTCAATACCGATGTCGATACCGGCTTTCCTGCCTTCGACGCCTGGATCAACAAGGTTGCAGCCAAGGCCAAGAAGAACCCGGAGCTGCTGCTCTACAAGATCCAGTCGAACGGCTACAAGTTCGCCTGGCTGCTGATCCCGCTATCGATCCCGTTCGTCTGGCTCGCCACTATCGGCAAGCGCGGGCATCGGTTCTACGACCATGCGGTGTTCACGACCTATTCGATCGCGTTCATGTCGCTGCTGTTCATCGTCGTGACGCTGTCGTGGAAGTTCAACATTGTGCCCGGCTTGGTCATCACCGCCGCGCTGTTCTACGCGCCGTTCCACATGTATCGGCAATTGCGCCACGCCTATGGCACATCGCGGATCGGCGCGGTCTTCCGCCTGTTCCTGCTATTGAATTGCACCGGCATCGTCGTGCTGCTGTTCCTGACGATCCTGATCAACCTGGGGCTGATCGGCTGAAGCTCAGCTGCCGAAGAAGCGCCGCTTGATATCCTCGGCCAGCCGCGCAGGGCGCAGCGTTTCGGCATCAAGGCAGCACCAGCTTGACTTGACCTCGGCGAGCACATCCTCGCCGCGGCGAATGATCGTCTCGTAGAAGGCGCGCGCGCCGTGCACCTTTTCGAGCATCACCGACGCAATCACCTGATCGTCAAGAAAGGCAGGCTTGCGATAGGTAATCTCGTGCTTGAGCGCGACCCACAGATGCTCGGCCACCGCCTGGGGCGGCGCGATATTCTGCCAGTGTGCGATGACGGCATCCTGCACCCATTTGAGATAATGGGCATTGTTGACATGCCCCATGAAGTCGATCTCGGACGCGTCGACGCTGATGGGATGGTCATGGCGGATGGCAGCGGAGTCAGGCATGGCCGCAATGTAGCGATTTGTGCAGGTTTACGAAAGCGGCAATTGCCGGAGGCTGCAGCGAGCCTCCGGCAATGCTCCAGAGCAATCAGAAGGTAACGCGAACACCGCCGGTATAGCGGCGACCGAAGCGCTCCCACTCGATGGTAAACTGCCGATCGCGCACGAATCGCCGTCCGGGCTGGTTCAGCAGGTTCGAGGCATCGAAATAGACTTCGACATTGGGCGTGATTGCATAGCGCGCCGAAACGTCGAGCTCGTCATCGGTCGTCCAGTAGAAATCACCGCCATCCGCGACCGAACCCAGGCCATCAAGCCAGTCGGTACGCTTCTGGTAGTTGGCGCGGACCGAAAGCCCGTATTTCTCGTAATAGACGCCCAGATTATAGACGATGTCCGAGGTGCCGGGCAGCGGCACCTTGTCGCCATCCGGCGTGGTGGCGCTGCTGTCGTTGAAGGTAAAGTTGGTGCTGAGACCGAAACCACCCATCCAGTCGGGCAGACCGAGATCCTCGGTATATGGCTCGAGCTGGGTCTGCACCGCAATTTCAGCACCGAAGATATGGCCCTTGCCCCCATTGCCGATCGTCGTGAACAGATATTGCGAGCGATCCACGCCACCGCTGTCCAGCGCGTCCGAATTGAAGGTACGGGTCTGATCGAACAGGACGTCCTCGATACGCTTGTAGAAGACACCGACCGAAATATAGCCCTGAGGCTGGATGTACCATTCGAAATAGGCATCGACGCCATAGGCCTTTTCAGGCTTTGCAAACGGGTTGCCGCCCGAGATCGTCAGGTTCTGGTCGTTAAAGGTGAAGTTGGGACGCAACTGGTCGTAGTCCGGACGCGCGGCACCCGTATTGAACGACACGCGCAGCTTCTTGTCTTCTGCCATATCGTAATTCACGTGCAGGCTGGGATAAACCAGGGTGATGTCATTCTCGACCGTCACCGGCAGGTTGAGATTGCCATTGGCAAACGCACTGCCACGGTTCTTGATATGCTCGACACGCGCGCCGGCGAGCACGCTGCCCCAGTCATAGCCGACCCGACCCGCGAAATAGCCCGCATAGACCTGCTCGCGGACATTGTAGAAATTGTTGGCGAGGAAGGTCGCCGGGCGGTTCTGGCGCAGCACGCGGACGTTGGCGCGCATCTTTTCCAGGTCGAAATAGCGGAAGCTGTAGCCCAGCGGGATCTCGCCCTTGAACGGGATGTTCAGTGACTGGTCGGCAAAGGTTGTGCTGATGCCCAGCGCGGTCGCCTGCGCCGTATTCGCGGCATACTGGATTTCATTGGCTTCCTTGGTCCGCTGGTCGAACTGGAAGCCGAACATCAGCTTGCCTTCGCCGCCGAACAGGTCGAGCTCCTTGGTGACATCGAACTTGCCGGTATAGGCCTTGGTGATGTCGACAAAGTCATTCGAGACCAGCGAGGTCAGCGGGCGCTGGAACTGATCGATGTCCACCACGGCATCGCCCGCGCGGAAAGTCGTCGGGTTGGTCGTGGTGATGGTGCGGAACAGGCGGATGCGCGCGAAGTCACGATCACGCAGGTCATAGCTCACCGTCGGGCGCAGGTTGCGCGTGCTCGGGCTGTCATAGCGCGCTTCGCCGACGACGCTGCGGTCGTCCTTGGCGCGGGTATAGTTGGCGCGCCAGGAGAGGTTCCAGCCATTGTCGAATTCCTGATCGCCGCCGATGGTGGTGGTGAAGATCGACTGTTCGAACGCGCGGAGCGTGGCGCGCTGATTGATGTCGATCCCATAGACGGTTCCGAGCAGCGGCGTGTTGCCAATACAGACATCGGCATAGCCGCTGGTGGTCGGCTGGGCATTCGGGACGATCGCGCAGGCCGAGGTCGCCGGACGGTTCAGGTCGCCCTGACGGTCGTCGAGGTCGAAGATATAGTTGTCGCGCGCTTCGTCATCGGTGAAGGTCGTGAAGATCGACTGCACGAAGAAGCGCTGGCCCGACACCGGCTCCCAGTCGAGACGGCCCGAATAGCTGTAATTCTTGCGCGTCAGCCGGTAGAGCTTGTTTTCGGTCTCGCGCGCCCAGATGCGGTTCGCATTGCCAGGCTGCACGTCCTGCGCCACCGGTTCCCAGTCGTTCTCGAAATTGTCGGTGACCATGTCGCGCTGATAATAGCTGCCAGAAAGCAGCACGCCGATCTCGCCGATGCCGGTGCTCCAACGATCGGAGAGGACCAGCTGCCCCTCATATTCCTGACGGCTGCCGAGTTCGACATAGCCACCGCCGAGCTTGGCCTGGGCATGGAGCCCCTTGTAGTCGAAGGCTGAGCGCGTGCGGATGTTGATCTGGCCGGCAACGGTCTCGCCAGTCATGTCCGGAGTGACCGCCTTGCGCACGATGATCTGCGAGGCGAGCGCTGAAGGAAGGCTGTCATAGCGCGTGTCGCGGCCTTCGGGGCTGACGATCGAGATGCCGTCGATGGCGAGCGTGGTCCAGTTGATCGGCGCTCCGCGCAGGCTGATGTAGCGGGCCTGGCCCTGGTCGCGCTGCACTGCGACGCCCGGAAGGCGCCCGGCAGCCTGAGCGATGTTCTGATCGGGCAGACGGCCGATCGCGTCGGATGCCGCGACGCTGACCAGCGAATCCGAGTTGCGCTGGACGATCAGCGCGGCGGCTTCTGATTCGGCGATCGGGCGCGAGCCGCGCACGATGATGTCGCCCTCGGTATTTTCGGCTTCCGGCTGCGCCTGTGCGTCCTGCGCCAGTGCTACCGAAGGAAAAAGCGCCACCGCTGCAATGCTGCCCAGCAGAGCGCAACGTGCGCGCGACACGGCGCGCGAGCGACAACCCGTAACAATTTTCATGAAATGCCCCCGACTCAACCGGCACACCATCGGCCGTTGCCGGGCCCGCTAACAGCGCTCCAAGACGGGTGGATGAAATTCAGGTTTCAGTTTTGCGTCACTTCTTGCACAAAACTGTCATCAACGCGCCATATCGACGTGGCAGCGGCCCTCGACCGCAATTTGACTTCGAAAAAGGATTTCCTGTCATGGCCGCTCGTTCTTCCGCCACCCTGGTCGGGGTGAGCCTATTCGCCTTGCTGGCCAGCGCCTGCGCGCCCAAGGAAATCCCGCTCGAGGTGCGAATTGCCAATGCGCTGCCCGCCATCGACGTGCCCGCGACCGTCGAGACCGTCCCCGTCGGCACCGCCAATGCGGATGCGGCGGACGATCCGGCAATCTGGCGCAACCCGGCCAATCCCGCCGCCAGCCTGATCGTCGGCACCGACAAGAAGGCCGGGCTCTATGTCTATGGCTTGGACGGCAAGGTGCGCGGATCGTCGCTCACCGGGCGGTATAACAACGTGACGCTGTTCGCGGGCGAGCATGGCATCGTCGTCATCGCCAGCGATCGGACCGATCCGGTCAATTCCAAGCTCGCGCTGTTCCTGCTCGATCCTGCAACCGGTTCGCTGTCGCCGCTGGCGAGCGTGCCGAGCGGTGCGGGCGAAGGCTATGGCGTGTGCGTTGCCCCTGCCCCGCGCATCGCGATGGTCGGCGCGCCCGATGCGATGACCGCCTATGCTGCGATCAAGGACGGCACTGTCCGCGAGATCCGGATCACGCACAAAAATGGAAAGGTCGAGCACGAGCCGGGCGCAACCTGGAAGCTCAAGACCCAGATCGAGGGCTGCGTGGTCGATCCCGCCACCGGCGCGCTCTATGTCGGCGAAGAGGATGTCGGCATCTGGAAGGTCGACCCCGCGCGCCCCCAGGCCGCGCCGGTGCTGTTCGCCGCCGCCGACAACAAGCAGCTGGTCGCCGATGTCGAGGGCCTCGCGCTCGCCACCCGCGACGGCGCGAGCAGCCTGCTCGTCGCCTCGAGCCAGGGTGACAATGCCTATGCCGTGTTCGATACGGCCACGGGCAGACTGGTCGGCCGCTTCCGCATCAACGGCGGCTCGCTCGACGGGACATCGGAGACCGACGGGATTGAACTGGCGGTCGGCGATTACGGCCCCGGTTTCGAGCAGGGGCTGTTCATCGCGCAGGACGGCGACAATGGCGGCGGCACGCAGAATTTCAAGCTGGTGAGCTGGGCCGCGATCCTCGCCGCGCTCGGTCTTTAACCCCGCCCGCGATAGCCCGGAACATCCTGCGGCGGCAGCCACAGCCCCGCAGGCGGTTCGCCCGATTGCCAGAACACGTCGATCGGAATGCCGCCGCGCGGATACCAGTAGCCGCCGATGCGCAGCCAGTGCGGCTGCATCTCCTCGAACAGGCGCTCGGCAATGCCGACGGTGCAGTCCTCGTGAAACGCCTGGTGGTTGCGGAAGCTGCCCAGGAACAGTTTCAGCGACTTGGATTCGACCATCACCTTGTCGGGCGCATAGTCGATGACCAGGTGCGCGAAATCGGGCTGGCCGGTGACCGGGCAGAGCGAGGTGAACTCGGGCGCGGTGAAGCGCACCAGATACGGTCTGCCGGGGCGGGGATTGGGCACATAGTCCAGCACCGCCTCTTCGGGAGAGGTCGGCATCGGGCTGTCTTTGCCCAGAAAGCGTGTTTGGGGTTGATCAGTCATGCGCCTCATCTAATGCGGCACACGGCTGATGTCATCTCCCGCCCCGCATTCAGCGCCGATTAAGCGCGCGAGGAGCGTGGCGGCAGATCAAACTGGGGATGGTCAGCCTTTTGTCGGACCGGTCGCATGCGCACCGGCCGCATCAGCTATACGGGGAATTTCGTCGGCATGAACGGTGACGGCCGCAAGATCATTGGGATGCTATTGGCAGCAGGCCTGCTCGGCCTGAGCGCGCCCGGCATGGCGCAGGACAATCCTGGCAGCTTCTCGCTCCCGGCAGGGACGCAGCCGAGCCCCCAGCCGCCATCCGACGTGCAAGGTCCGGTCGATGCCGAATCGACCCCGCCGCGCCGGACGGATGAACCCGCCGAGCCCGCACCGCGTCCGCCGGTGGCGACGATCGCGCCGACCCCGGTTCCGCGCCAGCAGACTCCGCGCCAACAGACCCCGCGCGCGCAGGAAACGCCGCGTCCACGCCCCGCCAGCCCACGCCCGGCGGCGCAGCAGCAGCAGCAAGCGCAGCCCCGCGTGCAGGCGCCTGCCGCGACGCCAGCCCCCTCGCCCGCGCCCGATACGCCGGTCAGCTCGGCCGAGACGCCCGCTCAGGCTCCCGCCGCCGAGCTCCCTGCAACCGACGCTCTGCCCGTGCCCGAACTGCCGGGCCTTTCCGAGCCCGATCCGGCAACCACGCCCGAGACCGACCCTGCCGAGGTTGAAGATGCCGGCTCGATCTGGTGGTGGGCCGCCGCTGGCCTGGTCGCGCTGGCGAGCCTGGTTTTCATGGGCCTGCGCGCGCGCAAGCCAAAGCCCGCAGTCGCTGCCGACACGCCAGTGCACCTGCAGCCGGTCGAGACAGTGCCGACCCCGCCGCTGCGCCAGCAGCCCAAGGTGGCCGCGCCGCCTGCCCCCGCGCCACGCCCCGCTGCGCCACAGCCGCAAACTCAGCTGCAGCCGCAAGCGGACCTGAAATTCGACGCTGCGCAGATGGCGGGAAGCTGGCGCACTGCCGCCCCCACGCCACCGCCGCCGCCCCCCTCGCCTGCCCGTGCGCCTGTCATGGCTCCGCCGCCCGAGCCGGAAGTGGAGGACATGGACGAGATCCTGCCCGATTCGGCGCTCGCCGATTCCGCCGGTGGCGCGTCGGCCTCGCTCGGCGCTGCTCCGGGCGTGCCGCAGCGACATCAGCTGGGCGGAGAAACCCCGGCGCCGGTGGTCCCGCGCCTGCTGCTCGACTATACGACGCTCGGCATCGACGTAACGCTGGTGAACGCGGTCGCGCGCTATCATCTGGGCATCACCAACATGTCCGACATGCCCGTAAGCAACATCGCGCTGCACGGCGCGATCGTTCAGGCGCGCAAGGGCATGCCGCCAACGATCGACCCGATGCGCGGAGACAGCGTGCTGCCGCACCTGCAGAAGATCGCCGATATCGAACCCGGCAGCACCCAGCGCTGCGAGGGCCAGATCCGCCTGCCGCTCGGCCAGATCGAGCCGATCGCGATGCAGGGCCGCATGCTGTTCGTGCCGCTGGTGCATATCTGGATCGGCTATGACGGACCCGATGGCACGCGCTATGCGGTCACCCAGTCGTTCGTGCTGGGCGAGGAGAGCAACCCGCCCGGCCCGCGCGTCGGCCCGCTGCGGCTCGATCTCGGCCCGCGCCGCTTCACATCGATCGGCCAGCGACCCTTGCAGCCAGCCTGACGCGGCACTGCTTGCCAAGCATGGGGCGATCATGCCAATCAGCGTAACTGTATACGGAACAACGATTCCGCGCTGAGAGGGTCCCCCATATGCTGAACCGCTTTGCTTCGTCCGCCCTGGCCCTGTGCCTTTGTCTTTCGCCCGTGCCGCTCGCCGCGCAGGATGGCGGCAAGGCGCCGGAAAAGGCCGCTCCCGCCAAGGTCGAACCGATGGTGTCGGTCACGAAGCACAGCGGCACATTCGGCGGGCAGCGCGTCGCCTATACCGCGACCGCCAGCGACACGTTCCTCAAGGACGACAAGGGCAACCCGAAAGCGCGCATCTTCTCGGTCAGCTATGTCAAGGACGCGCCCGAACCCAACCGCCCGGTGACCTTCCTGTTCAACGGCGGACCGGGCTCGGGCTCGCTCTGGCTGCACATGGGCGCGTTCGGTCCCAAGCGCGTCGCCATCCCCAGCGATGGCCGCGACGATGGCGCGCCGCCCTATCGGCTGATCGACAATCCCGACAGCCTGCTCGACGTGACTGATATCGTGTTCATCGATCCGGTCGGCACCGGCTTTTCGACCGCGCTCGGCGATACCGATCCCAAGGAATTCTGGGGCGTCACCAAGGACGCCAAGTCGGTCGCGCAGTTCATCCGCCAGTGGCTCAGCGACAATGGCCGCTGGAACGCGCCCAAGTTCCTGGGCGGGGAAAGCTATGGCACCACCCGCACCGCTGCCGTCGCGAACGAGCTGGAGGGCACATATAACGACGTCGCATTGAACGGCCTGTTGCTGATTTCGACCATCCTCGATTTCGGCGCGCAGGCCGAGGTTCCTGGCAACGAGATGCCCTATGTGCTGATGGTGCCGAGCATGGCGGTGACCGCGCTCTATCACGGCAAGACCACCCCCGCCGCCTCGGGCCCCGGCCCCGATGCGCTGGCACAGGAGGCGCGCGCCTTTGCCACCAACGAATATCTGCCCGCGCTGATGAAGGGCAGCGCGCTGGTCGGCGAGGAACGCGCCCGCATCCGCGCCAAGCTCGCGCGCTACACCGGGCTGTCCGAGCAATATCTGGAAAATGCCGATCTGCGCGTGACGCCGGGCCGCTTCTACAAGGAGTTGCTGCGCGATCGCGGCCTCGTCGTCGGGCGGCTCGACGCGCGCTATACCGGCAAGGATTACGACAATGCCGGCGAAGAGCCCGACAACGATCCCAGCTTCTACGGCATCGACGGCAGCTATACCGCCGCGCTCAACGCCTATGTGCGGCAGGAGCTGAAGTTCAGCCCCGAGCGGCAATATGTCACCATCGGCGGCGTGCGCGACTGGGACTGGGACCTGCCCGGCAATGGCGGCGAATCGCGCTATTACAAGAATGTCGCGCCCTATATCGGCCGCGCCCTGCGCGAGAACAGCGGCCTACGCGTGCTCGTCGCCCAGGGCTGGTATGATTTCGCCACCCCGTTCTTCGGCGCGGAATATTCGCTCACCCGCACCGGCATCCCCACCGACCGCATCGAATATACCCGCTATGACGCGGGGCACATGATGTACGTGAACGAGACCGACCTCAGCAAATTGTCGCGCGACATTCGCGCGTTTATCGGGCGGCGGTGAACGGCGGCGCGGGGGCGGTCGCTGGTTACACGGATGTGGGGCGTTCTAGAAGTAGGCGCGCGTCTTTACGACCGCTTTCAGCTTCGGGGATAGGATCGTCCAAAGACCGAAATTGGGTGGTTTGGAGACTTTAGAAGGCCCGCAAGACGTAACGATTGAGGCTGGCCCACACGGATGCTGTGATAAAGCCAAAAAACGCTCCAACGGCAAAAACTGACATCGAAGACGGAGAAAGAAACAAGAGAACGGTTCCTCCCATCAAAGCTCCACAAAAAATCGCGAGGCAGTAGGATCGCGCTACCGACCATTTATTTTTGGCCATACGAAAAATCGCGGCAACCCAGAGTGCACCCGGTAGGGTAAACAAAAGAATGCCGGCTGCGAACTGAAACGGGTAGACGATAAGAGTTGGCGAGGCGATGGCATTGGGAGTTGCCAACAGGATAAGGTAGCTGGCGGCCAAGCCTCCGAGATAGGCGGCAAGCAACAAATTCATAACACGGAGCGTCCACATCATGAAAATGTAGCACGGTAATTCGTGCATACAAAGTTGATCTCCGCTTTGGGGTCGGTTGCGCAAGGATCGCTTTTTTGACGATGAAATGAAAAGCTGTCATCGCAAGTCACCACACAATGCGAAGGAATCGCATTCTGCATGAGCGAAACAACACCAGAGGAATCCATGACCGCGATCACCATCCACGGCATACCCAATTGCGACACGATGAAGAAGGCGCGGACCTGGCTAGAGGGTCAGGGCATCGCCCATGACTTCCATGACTACAAGAAGGCCGGGATCAGCGCGGAGAAGCTGGGTGCCTGGGCCGATGCGGTCGGTTGGGAGGTGCTGCTCAACAAGGCGGGGACCACCTTCCGCAAGCTGCCCGACAGCGACAAGGCGGGGATCGACCGGGCCAAGGCCATAGCGCTGATGGTGGAGCAGCCTTCGCTCATCAAGCGCCCGGTGCTGGAATATCCCGGCGGCGTGCTGGTCGGCTTCAAGCCCGAGGACTGGGCGGCGGCGCTGGGCTGAGCCGGGCTGTCACATGCCTGTCAGCTTGGGCGTATAGGGCCTGTCGATAGATCATCGTCATTCCCGCGAACGCGGGAATTCCGCTATGATCGCTGATCCCGGCGCAAAAGCGGGACCCCCGCCATCGCGGGGGTGACGAGACTATCGCGAGCCAAGGAGACCCGAAAATGCCCAAGGCCATCTGGAACGGCACCGTCATCGCCGAGAGCGACGATACCGTCGTCGTCGAGCGCAACCATTATTTCCCTCGTGCGCATGTGCGCGCTGATCTGCTGACGCCCAGCGATACCACCAGCTTCTGCCCGTGGAAGGGCGTGGCGAGCTATTATTCGCTTGAGGTCGACGGCAAGACCAACACCGACGCGGTCTGGTATTATCCCGAGCCCAAGGATGCGGCGAAGGAAATCCGCGACCGGCTCGCCTTCTGGAAGGGTGTCGAGGTCATCGCGTGATCCTGGCGGCACTGGCGCTCGCGATGGCTGCGAACGGACCGATCATCATCGCGCATCGCGGCGCGAGCGGCGAGCGGCCCGAGCATACGCTGGGATCGTATGAACGCGCGATCGACCAGGGCGCGGATTTCATCGAGCCCGATCTGGTCAGCACGAAGGATGGCGTGCTGGTCGCGCGGCACGAGAACGAGATTTCCGAAACCACGGATGTCGCCGCGCACCCCGAATTTGCCGACCGCAAGACGACCAAGACCATCGACGGCCAGAGCCTTACCGGCTGGTTCACCGAGGATTTCACGCTCGCCGAATTGAAGACGCTGCGCGCGAAGGAACGCCTGCCGCAGCTCCGCCCGGCCAACACCGCCTATGACGGCCGATGGGACGTGCCGACGCTCGAAGAGATCATCGCGCTGGTGAAGCGGCGCGAACAGGAGACCGGGCGGCGCATCGGCCTCTACCCCGAAACCAAGCATCCGAGCCATTTCCGTGCGCTCGGCCTGCCGCTCGAGGAGCGGCTGGTCGCGACGCTCGCCAAGGCAGGTTATGACGGCGCGGACGATCCCGTGTTCATCCAGAGCTTCGAGGTCGACAATCTCAAGCGCCTGAACGGCATGACCGCGCTGCCGCTGATCCAGCTGATGGCGAGCGTGGCCGGTCCGCCGGATCGCTCAGGCGTCACCTATGCCGCGATGAGCACGCCCGAGGGCCTGGCCGAGATCGCGCTTTATGCCGATGGCGTGGGCCTCGAAAAGGCGATGGTCATTCCGCGTACCGCCGACGGAAAGCTGGCCGCGCCGACGCGCATCGTCAAAGATGCGCACGCCGCCGGGCTGAAGGTGCATGTCTGGACCTTCCGCCGCGAGAATTATTTCCTGCCCGCCGAGTTCAAGGCTGGCGAGAACCCGGTCGCGGTCGGTAATGTCGGCGCGGAGATCAGGGCGTTCCTCGCCACGGGCATCGACGGGCTGTTCTCCGACAATGTCGCCGAGGCGGTCGCCGCGAAACGCTGATCAGGGTTTCGGCGCCTTCTCGCCCGACGCCGTGCCCTCCTCGATCGCCGCCTTCTTGCCGTCGCGGATCGATAGGATCATGTCCTTGCGATCGGCGGCATCGGGCTTTTCGGGCTCGTCGTTGAGCACCTTGGCCGCGCGCGGCGCGAGGCACACCGTGGCCGCGACGGGGAGATGGTCCGACCCGACATTTTCCAGCACCTTCATCTGCACCAGCGTGAAATCGGGCGACATGAACAGATGGTCGAGCGGCCAGCGCAGGCCGGGCAGGTTCGCGGGGAAGGTCGCATAGAGCCCGCGCCCGATGCGCGGATCGAGATAGCCGCCGATCCGCTTGAACATCTGTGAGGTGCGCGACCAGGCGACATCGTTGAAATCGCCCATGGCGAGCACCGGCAGATCGGTGAGCTTGGCATGGCGCGCGGCAATCGCGATCTCGGCGTCGCGCTTGGCGGTATCCTCGCCGGGCTGGGGCGGACGCGGGTGCAGGCCGATATAGCGGAATTTCGCCCCTGCCCCGGTCGAGATGGTCGCAAAGACCGAGGGCGTCTCGGTATCGATCAGCCAGGTGATCTCGGCATCCTCGACCGGCAGCCGCGACAGGAAGATCAGGCCGTAAAGGTTCGGCAGTGGGGCCGATTGCCGGTGCGGATAGCGGTCGATCACCGGTTTCAAAGCCTTTTCCCAGCCCTCGTCGGTTTCGAGCAGCAGCAAGATGTCGGGGTCCTCGCGGTCGATCAGGTCGATCGTGCGCTGATAGTCGCGATTGGTCTGCAGCACGTTGAACGAGAAGGCGGAGATGCAGTTCTCCTTGTTGATCACCGCCTGCGCCACTTCGGTTTTCGCAAGCGGGGTATAGGGATAGATGCGAAAGCCCTGCCAGCCGACCACGAGCAGCATCGCCGCCACGACAATGGCGCGCGCCCAGCCGGACAGGATGGGGATCGCCAGCACCAGGGCGATCAGCGCGAGCACCATCAGCCCCAGACGCGGGAAATCCCACATGCGGATATACCAGCGATAGCTGGTCAGCAGACTGAGCGCCGTGCCGGTAGCGGCAAGCGCCGCCAGTGCGAAAACCAGGATTCGCAGCATGCCTGAAATCACCCGAGCCAGAAGAAACAACGCCTTGTCGCCGTGTCGGACGCACAAGGCAAGCAAGCGTTGCACATAGGTTAGGTTTGCACCCTGCCCCCGCCGCCGCTACACCGGCGTCCATGTCCACCACCTACACGCTCGACACGTCGACCAGCCGCGCCAATCCCACCCCTGCGCCGATGAAGCGCCTGACCGTGCCCGCGATCCAGCGGCGCAAGAAGGCGGGCGTCACCGAGCAGCCGGTGGTGATGCTGACCGCCTATACCGCGCGCATGGCGCAGCTGCTCGATCCGCATTGCGACATGCTGCTGGTCGGCGATTCGCTCGGCCAGGTGATCTACGGCCTGCCGAGCACGGTGCCGGTGACGCTCGAGATGATGGCGGCGCATGGCGCGGCGGTGGTTCGCGGCAGCTATCACAGCATCGTCGTGATCGACATGCCGTTCGGCAGCTATGAGGCCTCGCCCGAAATCGCCTTTGCCAGCGCCGCACGTCTGCTCAAGGAGACTGGCGCAGCGGCGGTGAAGCTCGAGGGCGGCGCGGCGATGGCGCCTACGGTCAAGTTCCTCACCGAACGCGGCATTCCCGTGGTCGGCCATGTCGGCCTCACGCCGCAGGCGATCAACATCCTGGGCAGCTATGCTGCGCGCGGCCGATCGGACAGTGAAGCCGACAAGATCGTCGCCGATGCACAGGCGCTCGACGAGGCAGGCGCCTTTGCCATCGTCGTCGAGGGCGTGGTCGAGCCGATCGCGATCGCGGTGACCGAGGCCGTCTCCGCCGTGGTCATCGGCATCGGCGCATCGGCGCGCTGCGACGGCCAGGTGCTGGTCACCGAGGACATGCTCGGCCTGTTCGAGCGCACCGCGCGCTTCGTCAAGCGCTACGAGAACCTTGCCGAGGTCATCGAGACTGCCGTGAAAAGCTATGCCGGGGAAGTAAGCAACCGGAGCTTCCCCAGCGCCGACCAGACCTACGCGCCCAAGGACTGAGCGCGGCTATTTCTCGCTGCGCTTGAGCAGCGCCAGCAGTTCGTCCTTCCAGAACTTGGCCCAGGTGTGCGTGCTGTGCCCGCGCGTGTCGTCGGTCGCCTTGATCAGCAGATACTTGCCATCGGGCAGCCGCTTGCCGAAATCCTCGGCGACGCCATAGTCCCAGGGATTGATGAAATCGTCCGACGAGTTGATCCAGGTGACCGGCATGGTCATCTTCTCGATCGTCTTCAAAGGGTCGTAATTCCGGGAGGATTCGATCTGGTAGATGATGTCATTGGCGTCGATGCCCTTCATGGAAGCCTCGATCCGCTGCGTGATATAGGCATCCGCCGCCTCGCGCGTGCCATAGGCCTTTTGCAGATAGAGCGGCGCGAAGCCCGCCACTTGCAACAGGCTGGCCGCGACGCGCAGGCCCATGACCGGCGGGCTGGTGTAATTGCCGCCCTGCCAGGCGGGGTCGGACTTGATGCCCTCGATCGAGGCCTTGCGCCACATGCGGTTATGCCCGGCAATCGGCATCGGCAGGCACGCCATCGGCATCATCGCCTGGACAAAGCCCGGATCGACCTGGCCCCAGACAAAGCCGTGCATGCAGCCCATCGAGGTGCCCATGATCAGGCGTAGGTGATCGACCTTGAGCCCTTCGACCAGCATCTGCCGCTGCGCCCGGACCATGTCGGTATAATCATAGGCGGGAAAGCGCATCCTGAGCCCGTCCGAGGGCTTGGACGACTTTCCATGGCCGATATTGTCGGGCAGGATGATGTAGTATTTGGTTATATCGAGCGGCTGGCCGGGCCCGAACAGCTCCTGGGCGAATTGCGGTTGCAGGAACTGCAGCCCGGTACCGCCGGTCCCATGCAGCACCATGACCGCATTGGTGACACGGCCTTTCGCGTCGCGCTTCGGCGTGCCGAGCGTCGCATAATGCATGCGCAATTCGGGCAGCACCTCGCCGGTGCCGAAGCGGAAATCCTTGAGGATGACATCGCCCTGCTGCAGCTGGACCGCATAATCTACCGCCGGCGCGGCCTGGGGCGGTCCCGGCTGCGCAATCGCCGGCATCGCAAGCATGGCGCAGCCCATCAGCGCGCCCAGCAACTTCATCTTCATGGCAAACCCCTCTTGTTTCGAGGGATCAACATTGCAGCGCAATCAAGAGGTTGCAACCTTGCAGGCGGTGCCGGATGTCAGGCCGCCGCATGCACCCGGTTGCGACCGCTACGCTTCGCGCCGTACATCGCCGCGTCGGCCTGCGCGAGCGCATTGTCGAGCGACCAGCCGGCACGATAGGGCGCAACCCCGACCGAGATCGACAGCGCAATCGGTTCCCCCTCGGGCGATCGGAAATCCAGCGCATCAATGGCACCGCGAGCGCGTTCGGCGATCGTCATGCCCAGCCCGAACGGCAGGCCGCACAGCAGCATCGCGAATTCCTCGCCGCCGACGCGCCCCAGCAGATCGTCGGGCCGCAGCGCCGCCTGCAGGGTCGATGCCACCAGCTTCAGCGCCTCATCCCCGGCAGCATGGCCATGCTCGTCGTTGATCGCCTTGAAATGGTCTATATCGGCCAGCAGCACGCAGGCGGGAGCCTCATCGGAATAGGCAGCAGCATCGCGATAAAAGGCTGCGCGATTGATCACCCCGGTCAGCGCATCCCGATCGGCCCGGATCAGCAGATCCGTCTGCATGTCGAGCAATTGCGCCGCGAGCTGGCCATTGGCCTCGATCTGTCGCACCAGCACGATACTGATGGTTGCCGTAACGGCGGCGGGCGATACAACGGCAAAGATCCAGAACGGCCAATCGACATTCTCGTGCAGTGCATGCACCATCGCCTCTAGACCAACCAAAGTCACCAGGACGCCAAACGCGACACAGAACAGGATTTTCTTGAGCGGGCTCATGGAAAGCCGGTTAATCTGGAAAGTTTAAGACTAACCAAATGCGCCCTGACTTGGTCCGAAGCACCGATAAGGGTCCGATAAGCTTGCAATCATCCGCCACTCAGGTCGCGATGACCAGGTCGGCAAGGATTGCTTCAATGGGCAACCATCACGCGATTGCGTCCCTCGCGCTTGGCGCGGTACATGGCCTGATCCGCCTGCGCGAGCGCAGCGTCGAGCGAAGCTCCTGCATCATAGCTTGCCACGCCGATCGAGATCGAAAGGCCGACCCGCGAGCCATCTGCCGATCGCATGCACAATCCGGCGATGGCGCCGCGGGCCCGCTCGGCGATCGCCAGCGCCAGCGGCAACGGCATTTCACTCAGCAGCACCGCGAATTCCTCGCCGCCGACCCGGCCGAGAAGATCGTCGGGTCGCAGGGCCGCCTGCAGCGTCGATGCGACCAGCCTCAGCGCGGCGTCGCCAAGCGCATGTCCATGGCCATCGTTGATCGCCTTGAAATGGTCGATATCGACCAGCAGCACGCTCGCCGGCGCGTCGCCCGCATAGGCAGCGGCATGGCGGTAAAAGGCGGCACGGCTGAGCACATCGGTCAGGTGATCGCGGTCCGCCCGCGTGAGAAGCTCGCGCTGCGCCACCAGCAGTTCGAGATTGAGCCGCCGGTTTGCCTCGGCCTGACGAACCAGCACATAGCTGGTCGGCGCCGAGACGAAGATCGGGCAGATGATGCCAAAGGCCCAGTAGATGAATTCGATCGGCTCGCCCGTCGCGAGGACCAGCGTTTCCAGCGCCACAAGCGTGGCGACGACGCTGAACGCGATTGCGAGAAGGATCTTTTGCCACGGGCGCATGTAAAACCCGGTAAAGCAAAAGGTTTAAGACACGGCAAATGTCCGCGTGGACGACCGGAGGAGGATCAGCGCGCGGTCGCGCGCGACCGCTTCAGCCGGTACATATGGTCGTCGGCCCGCGCCAGCACCTTTTCCGCCTCGTCATCGGGGTGGATGAAGGCATGGCCGAAGGTCGCCGACAGGCTGCTCGCCGCCTCGCCATGGCCGACACGGCAGGCCGCGATCCCGGCGGTCAGCTGCGCGACCTTGTGCTCGACATCGCCTTCGCCGATCGCGCCCAGGATCAGGGCGAATTCGTCCCCGCCGATCCGCGCGACGACATCGGTCGAACGGACATTGTCGAGCAGCACCCTTGCGACGCAGCGCAGCGCCTCGTCGCCGGCCGCGTGGCCGAAAGTGTCGTTGATCAGCTTCAGGTCGTCGACATCGACGAACAGCAGGGCCGCACGGCTCTGGTAACGCTGGCAATGCGCGATCGCGCTCGCCACCGCCTGCTCGAAATAGCGGCGGTTGAACAATGGGGTCAGCGTATCGCGGCAGATCTCGTCCTCGAGCTGGCGCACGCGGGCGATCAGCAGCGCATTCTGGTGCTTGAGGTCAGCGCACAACAGGGCGAGCTGCTCGTGGCTCAACGCCACGTCAGCCTGGGGTGGTTGTCCACCCGGGCCGCCTTGCACATCGGTCATCTTCATCTTTGTGCCTGCAACTATCCCCGGCGCGGTCCCTTGAACCTCCGGCATAGCAAGCAAGGCCAGGCCAGGCATGATTTAAATCACATTCACCATGTATAATCTGTGCACAAGCGGGACAATCGCGCGCCCAGGCGCGGCTCGATGCTTTTCGCGTGCAGGGTGATTGCGGGTCTCAGGCTTTGCCTTTAAGACCCTGGCGAGACCAGCAATTACGCGGAGAGACATGCGTGGCCGAGCCACTTGAAACGCCCGACCGCCAGACCGCCGGAGCGACCCGCGTCGCCATCATCATGGGCAGCCAGTCGGACTGGGACACCATGTCGGGCGCCGCAGCGGTGCTCGACGAGCTCGGTATCGCGCATGAATGCCGCATCGTCTCGGCCCATCGCACCCCCGACCGGCTGGTGGATTTCGCCAAGACGGCGGTCGATTCGGGCTTTCAGGTCATCATCGCGGGAGCAGGCGGCGCGGCGCATCTGCCCGGCATGGTCGCCAGCATGACCCGGCTGCCCGTGCTCGGCGTGCCGGTGCAGAGCAAGGCGCTCAGCGGCATGGACAGCCTGTTGTCGATCGTCCAGATGCCCGGCGGCATTCCGGTGGGCACGCTCGCCATCGGGCCTGCTGGCGCGAAGAATGCCGGGCTGCTCGCCGCCTCGATCCTGGCGCTCCATGATCCCGTGCTGGCCGAAAGGCTCGATGCCTGGCGCGCGGCGCAGAGCGATTCGGTGGGCGAACGTCCGGCATGAGCGACATGATCCCTCCCGGCAGCACCATCGGCATCATGGGCGGAGGGCAGCTCGGGCGGATGCTCAGTCTTGCCGCCGCGCAGCTCGGCTATCGCTGCCATGTCTTCGCGCCCGAGACGACCAGCCCGGCGGGCGAGGTCTCGGCCGAGACCACCAGCGCCGACTATTCGGACAGCGCCGCGCTCGCCAGCTTCGCCCAGGCCTGTGACGTCGTGACCTATGAATGGGAGAATGTGCCGGTCGCGCCGCTCGATGGAATTGCCGACCTCGTGCCGCTGCGCCCCTCGCCGCGTGCGCTCGAGGTCGCGCAGAGCCGGATCGACGAGAAGCGCTTTGTCGCCGAACTCGGCGGTCGCACCGCGCCGTTCGGCTTTGCCGAGACCGAGGCGGACGTCGCCGCCGCGATGCAGGTTGCGGGCACCCCTGCCATCATCAAGTCGAACCGCATGGGCTATGACGGCAAGGGCCAGGCGCGCGTGTTGCCCGGCGACGATCCGGTCGCGCGCTGGCATGAGGCGGGCGGTGTTCCGGCGATCATCGAGGGTTTCGTGACCTTCGATGCCGAATTCTCGGTCATCCTCGCGCGCTCGCCGCAGGGCGAGATCCGCTTCTGGGACAGCGCCGAGAATGTCCATGTCGCAGGGATTCTCGACCTGTCGAGCGTTCCCGCCAGCGCGGCGATCGAGGCGCAGGTGCCCGCCGCGCGCGCGCTCGCCGCGAAGGTCGCGGAAAAGCTCGATTATGTCGGCGTGCTGACGCTGGAATTCTTCGCCACGCGCGATGGCCCGGTGTTCAACGAAATGGCCCCGCGCGTGCACAATAGCGGCCACTGGACGATCGAGGGTGCGTTCACCAGCCAGTTCGAGAACCATATCCGCGCGATCTGTGGCCTGCCGCTGGGCGAGACCGCGCTTGCCTGCGATCGCGCCGAAATGCGCAACTTGATCGGCGAGGCGGCGCATGGCTGGCCCGAGCTGCTCGCCGATCCCGCCAACCATCTGCACCTCTATGGCAAGCACCGCGCGCTTCCCGGTCGCAAGATGGGGCACGTGACACGCATCACGCTGGAACCTTCAGGGGCGGAATCATGAACCATCCCGAGATCTTTCTGGTCCTCGCCCGCGCGCGCAATGGCGTGATCGGCGCGAACGGCACCCTGCCCTGGCACCTGCCGATGGACCTTCGCCATTTCAAGGCGCTGACTCAGGGCCGGCCGATGATCATGGGCCGCAAGACCTTCGACAGCCTGCCCGGCCTGCTGCCCGGTCGTCGCCATATCGTGCTCACCCGCGATGAGGACTGGGCGGAGGATGGCGCGGAGGTCGTGCACAGCATGGACGAAGCCATTGCAGCGGCCAATGCGCCGCATGTCGCGGTGATCGGCGGCGCGGAAATCTTCACCCTGTTCCTGCCGCACGCCGACCGTATCGAGCTGACCGAGGTGCATGCCGACGTGCCCGGGGACACGCACATGCCGGCCTTCGACGCGGAAATCTGGCAGGAAAGCGCACGCACCGATCATCCCGCTGATCCCGAGCATCGCGACCGGCCCGCGTTCAGTTTCGTGACCTTGGTGCGGCGGTGATCCGCAAGCTTCTGCTGGGGCTGGTCCTGCTCGTCGTCGCAGGGCTGATCTTCACCGTCACCGTGCTGCCCGGGCTGTTCGAGAAGCAGACGAACGTCGTCACCGACGAACCGCTGCCGACCATCCGCGCCGATGCAAAGGCGCTGCACGCGACACTGCAGATTGCCGATCTGCACGGCGATACCCTGCTTTGGAAGCGCGACCTGCTCGACAGGGCGAGCCGCGGCCAGATCGACCTGCCCCGGCTTGAAGCCGGCAATGTCGCGCTGCAGGTCTTCTCGTCAGTTTCCAAGACGCCCAAGGGCCAGAACTACGACAGCAACTCGGCCGATACCGACAATATCACCCTGCTCGCCATGGCGCAGCTGCAGCCGGTGCGGACCTGGTTCTCGGTGCACGAACGCTCGATGTGGCATGGCCAGCGGCTCGAAACGGCGGCCAAGGATTCCGGCGGCAGGCTGATGCTGGTCCGCAAGCCTGCCGATATCGACAAGCTCCTCGCGGCGCGCGCTGCGGGCAAGCAGGTGACCGGCGCGCTCTATTCGGTCGAGGGGTTGCAGAATCTCGAGGGCAAGGCGGCGAATCTCGACCGGCTCTATAGCGTCGGCATGCGCATGGCGGGACTGGTGCATTTCTTCGACAACGAGCTCGCCGGCTCGATGCACGGGGAGCGCAAGGGCGGGCTGACCCCGTTCGGCCGCAAGATGGTTCGCGCGATGGAGGCCAGGGGCATCATCGTCGACATCGCGCATTCGAGCCACAAGGCGGTGGCCGATATCCTGGCGATGGCGCGTCGCCCCGTCGTCTCCAGCCATGGCGGCGTGCAGGCGGTGTGCGGCGTCAATCGCAACCTGTCCGACACCGAGATCCGCGCCGTCGCCGCGACCGGCGGCATCATCGGCATCGGGTACTGGGACGGCGCGATCTGCTCGACCGATCCGAAGATGATCGCCAGGTCGATCAAGCACGTGCGCGACCTCGTCGGTATCGAGCATGTCGCGCTCGGCAGCGATTTCGACGGCGCGGTGACGACGCGCTTCGATACCAGCCAGATCGTGCAGGTGACGCAGGCGCTGCTCGATATCGGCTTTACCGAGTCGGAAATCCGCGCGGTGATGGGCGGCAATACGCTGCGCATCCTCAAACAGGGCATTGAACCCCTGCCGGGCAAGGGCCTATAGGGCGCACATGTTGAGGGTGGAGGGCAGCGAGCGGCTGCCGGACAGTTTGCGCGGGGGCATCATCGCGCTGGGCAATTTTGACGGCTTTCATGCCGGTCATCAGGCCGTGGCCGGCCGCGCCATCCGCTGGGCGAAGGGCGAAGGCCGCCCCGCGATCATCGCTACCTTCGATCCGCACCCGGTGCGCTATTTCAAGCCCGACACCCCGCCCTTCCGCCTCACCAGCCTCGATCAGCGCCAGCGCCTGTTCGCTGATGCCGGCGCGGACGCAATGCTGGTCTTCGCCTTCGACAAGACATTGGCCGAAACCCGTGCGGAAAGCTTCATCGCCGATCTGCTGATCGAACGCTTCGGCGCGGTTGGCGTGGTGACCGGCGAGGATTTCACCTTCGGCAAGGGCCGCGGCGGCAATATCCAGGTGCTGCGCGATCTCGGCGCGCTGCTTGGCCTGCGCAGTGAGGCGGTCGGCCCGGTGACCACCGACGATGCGGTCATCTCGTCGAGCCGCATCCGTCAGTGCCTGACCGAGGGCCGCCCCGACGAAGCCGAACGGCTGATGACCCGGCCCTTTGCGGTGCAGGGCGTGGTCCAGCATGGCGACAAGAACGGACGGCTGCTCGGCTTTCCCACCGCCAATCTCGACATGGGCAGCTATTTGCGGCCGAAATACGGGGTGTACGCGGTGACCGGGCATCTACCCGACGGCCGGGTGCTGAAGGGCGCGGCGAACCTGGGCATCCGCCCGCAATTCGATCCGCCCAAGGAATTGCTCGAGCCGCATTTCTTCGATTTTTCCGAAGACCTGTACGGCCAGACGATCGAGGTGGCGCTGCGCCATTTCATCCGGCCCGAGGCGAAGTTTGCCGACTGGGACGAGCTCAAGCGCCAGATCGATGCCGACTGCGACCGCGCGCGGGAATTGCTTGCCTGAAACGCCGCCGCGCCGTAAGCGCCAGCCACTATGACTGACCAATCCGCCAGCGCCGCCGCCGACTATAAAGACACCGTCTTTCTGCCGCAGACCGACTTTCCGATGAAGGCCGGGCTCGCCCAGAAGGAACCGGCGATTTTGGCGCGCTGGCAGGAACAGGACCTCTACAAGCAGCTGCGCGATGCGCGCCGCGGCCGCGAAAAGTTCATCCTCCACGATGGCCCGCCCTATGCGAATGGCGACATGCATATCGGCCATGCGCTCAACCATATCCTCAAGGACATGGTCTGCCGCACCCAGTCGCTGCTCGGCAAGGACGCGCCGTACGTCCCCGGCTGGGACTGCCACGGCCTGCCGATCGAGTGGAAGGTCGAGGAACAATATCGCAAGAAGAAGCTGAACAAGGACGAGGTCGACCCTGCCCTGTTCCGCGCAGAATGCCGCGCCTATGCGCAGCACTGGGTCGATACCCAGCGCGAGCAGCTCAAGCGCCTGGGCATCAACGGCGACTGGGACAATCCGTACCTGACGATGGACTTCGCCGCCGAGGCGACGATCGTGCAGGAGCTGATGAAGTTCGCGGAGAGCGGCCAGCTCTATCGCGGGGCCAAGCCGGTTATGTGGTCCCCGGTCGAGAAGACCGCGCTCGCCGAGGCCGAGGTCGAGTACGCGGATGTCACGAGTACGCAGATCGACGTGGCGTTCGAGATCGTCGACGCGCCCAATGCGCCCGAGCTGGTCGGTGCCTATGCGGTGATCTGGACGACCACGCCGTGGACGATCCCGGTGAACCAGGCGCTCGCTTATGGGCCGGACGTCGATTATGCGATGTTCGAGCTAAAGTCGGGCGAAATCGAGGGCAAGCCTCATCTCGAATGGATGCGGGATAAGCGTTTCGTCGTTGCAGCGAAGCTGGTCCCAGACTTTTTGCGACGTATCGGCTGCGAGTTTGACAATAGCGACAGCTGCTTGTTTGAATCTGTCGGCGGGGCGTGGCCACTGAAGGACGCCACCGCTCGCCACCCGATGCACGCCCTCGGCGGATTCTTCGCCAAGCCGCGCCCCTTCCTGCCTGGCGATTTCGTCACCACCGATGCGGGTACGGGTCTGGTCCATATGGCGCCCGACCATGGCGAGGACGATTTCGACCTGTGCAAGGCGCACGGGCTGGAGCCGGTATTCGCGGTCGAGGGCGATGGGCGCTATCGCGACGACTGGGCCTGGCTCGGCGGCGCGGACGAGCGGCGGATGTCGGTAATCAATCCCAAGTTCAACGCACCCGACGGCCCGATCTGCGAGGATCTGCGCGCCGCCGGTGCCCTGTTGTCGGCGGGTGCGTTCCAGCACAGCTATCCGCACAGCTGGCGCTCCAAGGCGCGCGTGATCTTCCGCTGCACCCCGCAATGGTTCATCCCGATGGATGCACCGCTGGCAACCGGCGACACGCTGCGCGGCACCGCACTGCAGGCGATCAGCGACACCCGCTGGGTGCCCGCCAAGGGCGAGAACCGCATCCGGTCTATGGTCGAGGGTCGCCCCGACTGGGTGATCAGCCGCCAGCGCGCCTGGGGCGTGCCGATCACGCTGTTCGTCAACCGCAAGACCGGCCAGTATCTGAAGGACGCGAGCGTCAATGCGCGCATCGTCGCTGCCATCCGCGAACGCGGCGTGGACGGCTGGAACGAGGCGGACGCCCCTGCCCTGCTCGGCCCGGATTACGATCCGGCCGATTACGAGCGCGTTACCGACATTCTCGATGTCTGGTTCGACAGCGGCTGCACCCATGCCTTCGTGCTGGAAAGCGGCAAATGGCCCGACCTGCAGAGCCCCGCTGACCTGTATCTGGAAGGATCGGACCAGCATCGCGGCTGGTTCCAGTCCAGCCTGTTGCAGAGCTGCGGCACGCGCGGCCGCGCGCCGTACAAGGCGGTGCTGACCCACGGCTTCACCATGGACGCCAAGGGCATGAAAATGTCCAAGTCGCTCGGCAACACCATCGATCCGCTGACGCTGATCAAGGATTCGGGCGCGGACATCCTGCGGCTCTGGGCGCTGTCGGTCGATTTCACCGAGGATCATCGCATCGGCAAGGAAATCCTCGCCGGCGTGTCCGACCAGTATCGCAAGCTGCGCAACACCTTCCGCTACCTGCTCGGCGCGCTCGCCGGGTTCGAGGAGAGCGAGAAGGTGGCGGTCGCAGACATGCCCGAGCTCGAGCGCTATGTGTTGCACCTGCTCGCCGACATGGACGCGAAGCTGGCCCGCGCGGTCGAGGACTTCGACTATAACACCTATGTCCGCACGCTTGCCGATTTCGCGAACAACGACCTGTCGGCCTTCTTCTTCGATATCCGCAAGGATTGCCTGTACTGTGATATCGGCCCGGCCGCTCCGCAGGGCACGCTCAAGCGCCGCGCCTATCGCACCGTGCTCAATGTGCTGTTCGAGGCGCTGGTCCGCTATGC
Source organism: Blastomonas ursincola (assembly GCF_013607875.1). Lineage (GTDB taxonomy): Bacteria > Pseudomonadota > Alphaproteobacteria > Sphingomonadales > Sphingomonadaceae > Blastomonas > Blastomonas ursincola. The sequence goes on along the minus strand of NZ_VDES01000003.1, from coordinate 67,416 downwards.
CGCGCCAGTGCTGGTGTTCACCGCCGAGGAGGTGTGGACCACGCGCTATCCCGATGCTGGCAGCGTGCATCTGCTGGAATGGCCCGAACTCCCCGAGCTGGGCGATGGCAGCGAACTGATGGGCCGCTGGAGCCGCTTGCGCGACCTCAAGGACAGCGTGACCGGTGCGATCGAACCGTTCCGCCGCGACAAGGTGATCCGCTCGAGCCTGGAGGCAGAAGTCAAGATCGCAGCCGATGCCGTGCCGGATGGACAGCTTAGCGCCACCGAGCTGGCAGAACTTTTCATCACCGCCGATGTTTCGACGACTGGCGGCGAGACGATCAGCGTCACCCGCACCAGCCACCACAAATGCGGCCGCTGCTGGCGGCATCTGCCCGAGGTGACCGAAGACGGCGCGCTGTGCGGTCGTTGCTCGGAGATGCTGGCGTGATGGTGCAGCCGGTCGTATCCTGTCACCCTGAACTTGTTTCAGCACCCATCGACCGTCCGGGAGCCGACAGGGTGAAGGCGCTTGGTGCCCGATGGGCCCTGAAACAAGTTCAGGGTGACGAGCGTGATGCGAGCCGGGAGTGCGCGGCATGACCCTCACCCGCTTTCGCACCGAGGGCGTTGTCCTGGCGCTTTCCATTCTCGTTATCGACCAACTCGCCAAGTTCATCGTTGCGGGTCCACTTGCGCTGAGCAGCCGGATGCAGATCGAGATCACGCCGTTCTTCAACCTCACCTGGGCGGAAAATCGCGGCGTCTCGATGGGCTTTCTCACCGCAGAGACCGAAACCGCGCGCTGGATGCTCGTCGCGCTGACCGGCATCATCGCCACCATCGTGTTGCTGTGGATGTTCAAGGAGCGCGCGCGCGGCGACATCCTGGCGCTGGGCATGATCCTGGGCGGGGCGCTCGGCAACATCATCGATCGCGCGCGGCTGGGCTATGTCGTCGACTATGCGGACCTGCATTTCGGCGCCTTCCGGCCGTTCATGATCTTCAACATCGCGGATGCCGCGATCACCATCGGCGTGCTGTTATTGCTTGCCCGCGTTCTGATAATCGGCGACAAAGCCGCGAAATCTGAAGCCCCTAAATCGGGGGTTCAGGCTGGCGGGCCTAGCGGAGAAGCTACGGCTGCCAAGACGGAGAATTATGATGCTTAATTCCGGGCGCAAACTTGCCCTGATCGCCGGTGTTTCCCTCGCAGCAGCAACGCTTTCGGCCTGCGGATCGAGCGGCGGCATCTTCAACCGCGACCGGCCGGACGAGTTCGCCGTCTCGCGCCAGGCGCCGCTTGTGATCCCGCCCGATTTCTCGCTGACCCCGCCGACCCCCGGCGCGGCACGTCCGCAGTCGGTCTCTGCCAGCCAGCAGGCGCTCGATGCGCTGTTCGGCGGCCCGCAGCCGCGCAGCGGTGTCGAGGGCGCCGCCCTGAACCGCGCCGGCACGCCCGATGCCGCCATCCGTTCGCAGGTTGGCGATCCCAAGACGCAGACCACCGACAAGGGTGCCACCACCCGCGACATCGTCGCCGCGCCCGAGGGCGACGGTCAGGACGCCAAGGCTGCCGTTCCGCCGCAATAAGCGCGCAGACAGGTTACAAGAAAGCCCGGCGAATCGTCTGATTCGCCGGGCTTTCTTGTTTCTGGAGCCGAGATGGGATCGGGATCAGGCCCGCGCGCCATCCCCCACCACCGAGACGCCGGCGCTGTTGTGGCGCAGTGCCTTGAGCACGGTCTCCACGATGCCATCGGCATCGAGCCCGGCTTCGGCATATTGCTTTTCTGGCTTGTCCTGGTCCTGGAACACGTCGGGCAGGCGCAGCGTACGCAGCTTGAGGCCCGCATCGATCAGACCCTCGTCCGATGCCATGGTCAGTACATGCGCGCCGAGGCCGCCGATCGCGCCCTCTTCCACCGTCACGCACACCTCGTGCGTGGCGAGCAGCTTGCGGATCATCTCCTCGTCGAGCGGCTTGGCAAAACGCAGGTCGGCGACTGTTGTTGACAGCCCCTTGGCGTCGAGCACATCGGCGGCCTTCTGCGCCTCGGCGAGGCGCGTGCCGAGCGAGAGGATCGCCACCTTCTTGCCTTCGCGCACGATGCGGCCCTTGCCGATCTCGAGCCGCTCGGGAACTTCCGGCAGGGCGACGCCGACGCCATTGCCGCGCGGATAGCGGAAAGCGATCGGACCGCTGTCGTGGCACGCGGCGGTATAGGTCATATGCACCAGTTCCGCCTCGTCGGCGGCGGCCATCACCACCATGTTGGGCAGCGTTGCGAGATAGGTGATGTCGAACGATCCGGCATGGGTCGAACCATCGGCGCCGACCAGGCCGGCGCGGTCGATCGCGAAGCGCACGGGCAGGTTCTGGATCGCGACATCGTGCACCACCTGGTCATAGGCGCGCTGCAGGAATGTCGAATAGATCGCGCAGAACGGGCGCATGCCCTGTGCGGCAAGCCCCGCGGCGAAGGTCACCGCATGCTGCTCGGCAATGCCGACATCGAAGCTGCGGTCCGGATGCGCCTGCGCGAACTTGTCGACGCCGGTGCCCGAGGGCATTGCGGCGGTGATCGCGCAGATCGTGGGGTCGGTCTCCGCCAGCTTGGCCAGCGTTTCGCCGAACACGTTCTGATAGGCCGGCGGGCCCGCCGCAGCCTTGTCCTGCTTGCCGGTGACGACATCGAACTTGGCGACGCCGTGATATTTGTCCGCCGCCGCTTCGGCCGGGGCATAGCCCTTGCCCTTCTGCGTCACGACATGGACCAGGCACGGCCCTTCGGCGGCGTCGCGGATATTCTCGAGCACCGGCACGAGCTGGTCGAGATTGTGCCCGTCGATCGGGCCGACATAATAGAAGCCCAGTTCCTCGAACAAGGTGCCGCCCATCGCCATGCCGCGGGCATATTCGTCGGTCTTGCGTGCGGCCTGGTGCAAGCTGCGCGGCAGCTTGCGCGCGAGCCGCTTCAGCGCCTCTCGCACGCCCAGGAATTCGCGGCTCGACACGATGCGCGCGAGATAGCCCGAAAGGCCGCCCACCGGCGGCGCGATCGACATGTCATTGTCGTTGAGGATGACGACCAGCCGGTTGCCCGCGCGTTCGGCATTGTTCATCGCCTCATAGGCCATGCCGGCGCTCATCGCGCCATCGCCGATCACTGCGATCGCCTTGCCGGGCGCGCCGCTCATCTGGTTGGCAGTGGCAAAGCCGAGCGCGGCCGAGATCGAGGTCGAGCTGTGCGCCGCGCCGAAGGGATCATATTCGCTCTCGCTACGCTTGGTGAAGCCCGACAGGCCGCCGCCGGTGCGCAGCGTGCGGATGCGGTCGCGCCTGCCGGTCAGGATCTTGTGCGGATAACACTGGTGGCCGACGTCCCAGATCAGGCGATCGTTGGGCGTGTCGAACACATAATGGATCGCGGTGGTCAGTTCGACCACGCCGAGGCCCGCGCCCAGATGCCCGCCGGTGACCGATACCGCCGAAATCACTTCCTGGCGCAGTTCGTCGGCCAACTGGCGCAATTGGGTCGGTTTCAGCTGACGCAGGTCTGCCGGGGTCTTGACGGTGTCCAGCAATGGCGTTTCGGGCAGATTGGTCATTGAATTCCCTTTCAACCGCGAATCCTAGACCCATTTTTGGGTTCTGTCGAATGATCGACCCGGATGACGGTCTGGAGTGTAAAGTTTTTTGGACAGTTCCGCAAACGCGGATTTCAGTCACAGGCTGCGCAGCGTCCGCGCACCTCTATGACCGGGCGTATATCGACATAGCCCGCCGATTCTGCCGTCCTGCGAACGCTGCGCGACAGCCCATCATCATCGATATGCGTCGCGTTTCCGCAAGAATCGCACACCAGGAATATGCAATCGTGCACGCATCCCGGGTGCGAATTGGCGATATAGGCGTTGATGCTCTCTACCCGGCGCGCAAGATTGGTGCGCACGAACAGGTCGAGAATGCGATAGACGGAGTTGGGCGCCACCCGCTTGCCGCGCTTGCGGCTGACGGAATCGGCAATGTCATAGGCCGATGCCGGCTTTTCGATCTCGGCCAGGGCGGCAAAGATCGACTCGCGCATCTCGGTCCACTGCTCGCCCGCTGCTTCGAGCGAACGCCGCGCGGCGACGGCAAGGTCTTCGCCCTCGTGCTCGTGATGCTTGTGGGCCTGGTCTGTGACGGTCGACATGGCGCTTATCTACGCATCCCGCCCGCAGGTTGCAATGGCCCGACCGGGCTCAGCCGCGCACGGGCTTGGCAATAAAGAGTGCCGGGAAGGTCCGCTTGAGATTGCTCACCTTCACCGCATCCCAACGGACGATATAAGGGTGAGCCGGATTCTTGAACATGAAGTCCTGGTGATAGGTTTCAGCCGGATAGAAGGCCTTGTACGGCTCGACCGCCGTGACGATCTTGCGTTTCCACGCCCCCGACTTGTCGAGCTCTGCAATATAGGCGCGCGCCACCTGCGACTGCGACTTGCTTACCGGCACCAATGCGGTGCGATATTGGGTGCCGCTATCGGGTCCCTGACGGTTCAGCGTCGTGGGATCAGCGACCACCGAAAAGAAGACCTGCAGCAGCTGGCCATAGCTGACCTGCGCAGGATCATAGACCACGCGGACCGCCTCGGCATGGCGCGTGCTGCCGCTCGACACCTCGTCATAGGTCGCATTAGCCTTGCCGCCGCCATGATAACCGGAGACGGCGCTCTTCACGCCCTTGATATGGCTGAACACGCCCTCGACGCCCCAGAAGCAGCCGCCGGCAAAAATCGCGACCGCCTGCTTGCCCGATTCGGCTGCCTTGAGCTTGGGCGCGGGAATGATCTTCGCCTCCTCCGCAGCCAGGGCAGCGGGCTCCAGCACGGTCAGGGCCGCGCCGAACAGGCCGATGCCGGCCAGGATGGGGAGAAGACGCGAAGGCAGGTTCATTTCAGGATCGAACTCTCGATAGCGGGCCGCGCGCTTTCGGCACGGCCGTCTTCGGGCAGCAGCACGAACATCGCGATCGCGCCGATGGCAAAACCGCCCAGGAAATTGCGGAACAGATCCGACTTGAGGATAGTAGTCATGGTTCGTCTCTTGTCATGTGTCCGCAGGCCCGGTTCGGGGGAATGGCCTGCGGGGTTACATCGGAAGGACCATCTGGTGCCCCCGACGGGCGAATCAAGCAGCACTGCGGATAGTTCTGCTTGGGGTGCCCGCAATGTGCCTGAATCGGCTGTACGCGCTGTGAACCACGGCACAGGCGATGGTTCAGCTTTTCGGCGAACGTCGGATGGAGGTCGATCAGGTGACCCAGCGGTCAACCGATCAGCCGCGCCCGCATCAGCCCGCGCAGCGAATTGCCCAGCCAGAAGCCGTCTGTCAGGTCGCCGGGCACCAGCCGCGCCTCCGCCGCCCTGCCCTGCTCGATCAGCTCGCGCCTGAGCACGCCGGGCAGCAGGCCCTGGGCAAGTGATGGGGTGAGCAGCCGACCGTCACGCTCGACGAACAGGCTGGTAAAGCTCCCCTCGGTCAGCGCGCCGCCGGCATCCGTGAACAACACCTCGTCCGCGCCCTGCTGCGCTGCAGCCTCGCGACGGGGAGCGTCATAGCAATCCCGGTCGGTCGTCTTGTGCGCCAGCCGCAGATCGTCGGCAGCCAGCGCCATCGGCCGAAGCGCCACCTTCAGCGGCTCGCCCAGCGGTGCGGGCATCGGGCGCATCTCGATCGCGGTATCGCCCGTCGCGGCAAGCAGCAGCCGGATGCGCGTGGGCACCTCCAGAAAGAAGCAGGCATGGTTGAGCGCGTTGCGCACGGCGTGCCGATCGAACGAGAAACCCAGCGCCGCCGCGCTTGCCTTCATCCGCTCCAGATGCAGTTCCAGCCGGACGATGCCGCTCGCAGGATCAAAGCCCATGGTCTCGATGAGATCGAACCGCCCCGCCCTTGCCTGCAATCCTGTCGCCGCCTTCAAGAACGCCCCCTTGACCAGACATTCGCGCCATTCGTCTGCTGCGCCGGAATCCGCGACCACCCCCGATCCCAGCCCAAGGCTGACCTTTTGCGCATCGGCGGCAAGATGCAAGGTGCGAATTGCGACATTGAAAGCGGCGTCACCCGGCTGGCCTTCGCGATGCGGGTCGATCCGGCCGATCGATCCGCAATAGATGCCGCGCGGCCTCGCCTCGATTGCGTGCAGCAATTCCATCGCACGGATCTTTGGCGCGCCGGTGATCGATCCGCAGGGATAGATCGCGCGAATGATGTCGATCGCATCGCGGCCCGGCGCCAGGCCCGCGCGTACGGTCGAGGTCATCTGGTGGACGCTGGGATAGCTTTCGATGCGGAACAGATCGGTCACGCGCACGCTGCCGGGCACCGCGACGCGCGCCAGATCGTTGCGCAGCAGATCGACGATCATCAGGTTTTCCGCGCGGTCCTTTTCCGAGCTGCGCAGCTGTTCCGCAGCCTCGGCATCGCGCGCGGGATCGGCTTCGCGCGGGCGCGTGCCCTTCATCGGGCGCGCGGTCATCTCGCCCTGGCGCAGCGAGAAGAACATTTCGGGCGAAAGGCTCAATTGCCAGTCGGCACCATCGAACACCACACCGCCATAGCCCGCCGCCGATCCCGCGCGCAGCGCGCGATAGAGCGCCAGCGGATGGCCCGAAACCGCAGCATGGTTCTGGAAGGTAAGATTGGCCTGGTAGATGTCACCGCGCGCGATCGCTTCGTGCACCAGCGCAAAGCGCGCCGCATAGTCATGCTCGGCCATTTCGGGGCGCGCCGGGGTCAGAGAGGCTTGCGCCTCCCCGCCCTGCAGCGTGAGCCAGCCGGGCACGGCCTCTGGCGGCATGACGTCATGACGTTCAAACAGCCCGAACCAGGCCAGCCGCATCGGCCCCAGCGCATCGAGCAGCGGCCGCAGCCGGGATTCGAGCGCATAGCCGGCTTCGTAGGTCAGATAGCCCGCCGCATGCAGCCCTGACCGCCCCGCGCTGCGCAACTCGTCGAGCAACTGGTCCAGCTCTTCGGCGGTGTGCGCCGACAGGCAGCGCACCGGATCGCGGTACAGCCGCGCCGGGCTACCCCCCTGCACGCGGGCATCATCGAGCAGAACAAAGGGCTGGGAAAGACGGGCGGGCCTGGGGTCCATGGCCCGCGCTTCTAGGGCCTGGCTGCATCACTGCCTAGAGGGGTGTTTGGCAGGCCATCTGGCTGTGCGGTTGCCAAGGGCGCGCGCGCCGCATAGACGGGCAGCAAGACATGAAGGGACGCAGGATGCATCGGCGCAGTTGGACATGGGCGCTGGCCGCGCTGGCGGTCGGTCTGGCTGTCCCTGTGGCCGCCGAGGACGCCGCCCCGGCCGATCCCATAGTTCCGCCCCCGGCTGCGATGGTGGCCGATGGCGTTCCGCCCATCGCGCAATCGCTGGTCGCAGACACGCGCCCCTATCTCGAATATCGCACCGCCGGTTTTGTCGGCTGGCACCCTGTCGACCGGTCGATGCTGATCACCACGCGCTTTGCCAATGTCGCGCAATTGCACCGCGTCGCAGCCCCCGGATCGGCGCGGCGGCAGATCACCTTCGAGGAAGAGCCGATCTTCAGCGGCAGCTGGTCGCCCGATGGCGAGGTGCTGTTGCTCGAGAAGGACGCCGGTGGCAACGAGGTCTCGCAGATCTATGCGCTGGAATCAGGGCGGCTGACTTTGCTGACCGACGGCAAGAGCCGTCATGCGCTGGGACCGTTTTCCGATGACGGCAAGCTCGTCGCCTATGGCAGCAACATGCGCACCGGCGTCTATAATGACATCTATGTCATGGACCCGCGTACGCCCGGATCGGCGCGGATGGTGCTTTCCACCGACAGCGGCGGCTGGGCGGCGATCGATTTCGCCCCCAATGGCCGCGATCTGCTGGTGTTCAACTATATCTCGGTCACCGACAGCCAGTTGCACATCATCAATGTCGAGACCGGCGCGATCCGGCAGGTGACGCGCGATGCCACCCCGGTCGCCTATGGCAATCTGCAATTCGCCCCCGATGGCCGTCTTTGGGTCTCCAGCGACAAGGACTCGGACGTCCAGCGCCTCGGGCTGCTCGACACAGAGACGGGGATGTTCACCCCGATGATCGACGGCGGGCGTTGGGACATCAGCAGTTTCGACATCGCGAAAGATGGCAGGACCATCGCCTATGTCGTTAATGAAGCGGGTTTTTCCAGGCTTTATCTTTACGATATCGCCAGTGGCGCCAAGCGTCAGGTGACAGGGCTCCCCCCGGGCGAGATCGGATCGGGAATGAAGTTTGCACCCTGGGGCGATCTCGGTTTCACCGTCTATTCCAACCAGTCGCCCGGCGATGCCTATAGCCTCGACCCCGCGACGCTCAAGGTCACCCGCTGGACCGAGAGCGAGACCGGTGGGCTCGACCCGGCGACCAACGTCCTGCCCGAGTTGGTCGAGATCAAGAGCTTCGACGGCGAGCCGATTTCCGGCCTGCTTTACCGGCCTGATCCGAAACGGCACCCAGGCAAGCGACCACTGATCATGTCGATCCATGGTGGCCCCGAGGGTCAGGCAACTGCGGGCTTTCTGGGCCGGACCAACTATCTCATCAACGAGCTCGGTATCGCGCTCTTCTATCCCAATGTCCGGGGCTCGACCGGGTTCGGCAAGCGCTTCGTCGCTCTCGACAACGGCCCGTTCCGCCGCGAGAATTCGGTCAAGGACATCGGCGCCTTTCTCGACCGGCTGGGCAAATATCCGACGCTCGATGCCAAGCGCTTCGGGGTCACCGGGGGCAGCTATGGCGGCTATATGTGCTATGCCAGCGCGATCCGCTATGGCCGCCGTTTCAATGCCGCCAGCTGTATCGTCGCCATCTCCAACTTCGTCACATTCCTCGAAAATACAGAGGAATACAGGCGGGACCTCAGACGGATCGAATATGGCGACGAGCGCGTTCCGGAGCTGCGTGCCAAGCTCGAGGAGATCAGCCCGCTGACCCGGGTCGATCAACTGAAGATTCCGCTGATGGTGGTGACCGGCGCCAACGATCCGCGCGTTCCGGCGAGCGAGGCGGATCAGATCATCGATGCGGTACGCTCGCATGGCGGCACGGCCTGGCACCTGCTCGCGCGTAACGAAGGGCATGGCTTCCGCCGCAAGGAAAATGCCGATTACCTGTTCTGGGCCACGCTCGCCTTCTGGCAGCAGCACCTGCTCGGCGCACAGCCCGGCGCCGCCGACTGAACCTTTCTCGCACAAGGATTGCTCATGGTTGCCTCCGTCTTCGATCTGTTCAAGATCGGCATCGGCCCTTCCAGTTCGCACACCATGGGGCCGATGGTCGCGGCCGGACGCTTCGTCGCCAGGCTCGCCGATGCCGGTCAGCTCGATCGGGTAGCGCGGGTGGAGACGCGGCTCTATGGATCGCTCGCGCTTACCGGCAAGGGCCATGCGAGCGACCGCGCGATCCTGCTCGGCCTGGCCGGGGAGGAGCCGGTAACCTGCGATCCCGACGCCGCGGACCGGTTGATCGAAACGATCCGGGCGAACGGCGAGATCCTGCTCGCCCGGCACCATCGCATCGCCTTTGACGAACCGGCAGACCTGATCTTCCTGCAGCGCGAGCGTCTGGAATATCACAGCAATGCGATGACCTTCGCCGCCTTCGGGCCCGACGGGGAAGAGCTTGACCGACGCGCCTATTATTCTGTCGGCGGCGGGGCGGTGATCGATGAGGGCGAGACCGGCGGCAACGCGCCTGGCGGCGGCGGGCTGTGGGATGTTCCGCATGTCTTTCGCTCGGGTGCCGATCTGCTTGCCATCGCGGCGGAGACGGGGCTGTCGATCGCCGAGATCATGCGCGCCAACGAGCTGGCAGCGCGCAGCCCGGAGGCGCTGTCGGCCGGGCTTTCCGACATAGCCCAGGCGATGTCGGCCTGTATCGACCGCGGCATCCGCACCGGCGGCATTTTGCCCGGCGGCCTCAAGGTGAAGCGCCGCGCGCCGCTCGTGATGGCGCATCTGATGGAGCGGCAGGAGCGGATGCTGTCCGATCCGCTGACCGTGATCGACTGGGTCAACCTCTGGGCGCTCGCGGTGAACGAGGAAAATGCAGCGGGCGGCAAGGTCGTCACCGCGCCGACCAATGGCGCAGCGGGGATCATCCCCTCGGTGCTGCGTTTCTACGATCGCTTCGCGCCCGGCGCCGACCAGGCAGGCATCGAACGCTTCCTGCTCACCGCCGCCGCGATCGGATCGCTGTTCAAGGAGAATGCCTCGATCTCGGGCGCGGAGGTCGGCTGTCAGGGCGAGGTCGGCGTCGCCTGTTCGATGGCGGCAGCGGGCTTGGTCGCAGCCTGGGGCGGTTCGCCGATGCAGGTCGAGAACGCGGCGGAAATCGGCATGGAGCACAATCTGGGGCTCACCTGCGACCCGGTCGCGGGGCTGGTGCAGGTGCCGTGCATCGAGCGTAACGCGGTCGGCGCGGTCAAGGCGATCGAGGCGGCGCGGCTGGCGATGATGGGCGATGGCACGCACCGGGTCAGCCTGGACGAGGTGATCGAGACGATGCGCCGCACCGGGCTCGACATGAACGAGCGCTACAAGGAAACCTCGCAGGGCGGGCTCGCGGTCAACGTGGTCGAGTGCTGAGCCGTTCGGCGCGTGCCTTCTCGCGCGCGGCCTGGCGCAGCGCCATCGCTCGGTCCCACCAGGGGTGCCCGGCATGGCTCTCGGCCACCGTCCTGACGCTGCGGTCGCCCAGATAGATCGCTAGTCCCCCCGTCCGGTCGAGCAGCGCCCGGTCCGCCTTGAACCAGCGCGGGCGGCAGCTCTTCGGCAGCCAGCGCGCCGCGATGACAATATCGGCCCTGCGGCACGCAGCGGCCAGGTCGCGCTCTGGTATCCGCTCGCGGCTTCTGCCGATGAGCACCCTTTGATCGCGCAGTATCAGGCTGCAGAAATCGGCATTGCACCGCGCGCCAGGCCAGTCCTCGATCGCGATCGGCTGCCCCTGGAACGCAGCGCTCTCGCTCAGGCTTTGCAGCGCATAATCGCCCGCATTGCGGCGCAGCACCACCAGCGCGCCGTCGGGGGCGCTGAGCGCGAGATGCTGGCCGTCGCCCGTCACCAGCAGGTCGGGCGCGGGCTGAAGCGCGGCGAGCAACGTGGCTAATGCCACCGGGATCAGCCCCAGCCAGCGTCCGCGCGTGCGCCACAGGAACAGCCACAGCCCCCCGATCACGAACAGCGCGAACACCGGCGCGCCGCTTCGCGGAAACAGCGCGACGGCGCCGGGAGTATCGGCGACGCCATGCGCGACATCGATCAGCGCCTGGATCGCGATGCCGCACAGCCACCAGAAGGGCGCGCCGAGCCCGACAAGATCGAGCAGCAGCGCCAGCGCCTCGACCGGCATGATGATGAAGGTGGTGAGCGGAATCGCGATCATGTTGGCGAGCGCGCCATAAAGCCCCGCCTTGCCGAAATGGTGCAGCGCGATCGGCATCAGCGTGAACTCGATCAGCAGCCCGGTAAGGAAGGTCATCGCCAGGAAGCGCGCCACTCGCCCAGCCCAGCCCAGGTCCGCCGCTGCCCAGTTCCGCATCGCGGGATGATCGTGCAGCGCGACGATCGCGGTAACGGCGGCGAAGCTCAGCTGGAAGCTCGGCCCCATCAGCGATTCGGGCCAGACCAGCAGCACCGCGAATGCGCCCGCCGCGATCAGCCGGGGCGAGACCGGATCGCGCCCGAGCGCCAGCGCGAGCAACACGAGCAACGCCGCCGCGCACGATCGGATCGTTGGCACCTCGGCCCCGGTGAGCAAAGTATAGCCGATCCCGGCCAGCGCCCCTGCTCCGGCTGCGACGAGCGGCAGCCGCCAGGCGCGGGCGAGCGGCGGGAACAATGCAAGGAGCCGCAGCGTCAGCAGCCAGACCGCGCCGATCAGCGCGGTAACGTGCAGCCCGCTGATAGAGAGCAGATGCGCCAGGCCGCTCGACCGCATGGCCTCGGCATCTTCCTCGCTGATCGCGCCACGATCGCCCGTCGCCAGGGTCGCGGCAATGCCCCCCGCCCCGCCGGGCACCGAGGCCTGGATATGGGCCGAGAGCCGCGCGCGCAGCGAATCGAGCGCCCCCGCCGTTTCACCGGGCTTGAGCAGCTGCGGCTTGTCGAGCATGCTGCCCGTCGCGCCGAGCCGGTCGAACCACGCGCGCTGGGCAAAGCTGTAACCGCCGGGCAGCGCCGCCTGCGCAGGCGGCATCAGCCGCGCCCGGCCCGTGATGATCGCGCCGGGCTGCAGCGCGGGGCTATCCAGTTCAAGGTCGAGATTGACCCGCACCCGCTCCGGCAGGCCGAGCGAGGGACCGGGCTGGACGATGAGCCGCACCATGTCGCGCGCAGGCAACGTCTCGCGCGCCTCGATCCGCCCGGTCAGCACGCCGAACCAGGGCGCGGGAAGCGGGTCGGCGGCTACGCGCTCGGCACGCCAGGCCATGGTCGCGCAGCCTGCCGCGAGCATCAGCAGACCGACGAACAGGCAGCGCGCGGCCAGTTCCATCGCGCCAAAGGACCGGCACCAGGCGAGCAGTGCCAGCGCTCCGGCGAGGCTGAGCGCGATCAGCGCTACCGGCCACTCGCCGCCAGGCAGCGCGAACCAGGCGGCAATCCCCGCGCCGAACGCGACGACGATCCATACCGGCAGCTGATCGCGCTCTGACAGCAGCCATTGCCCCATGGCCGCGACGGAAGGCGGGGCCATTGAAAACCGGCGCAGACTGGCCATTTGTCGCTGCCAGAAAGCCGTGCTAGAGGCGGTCGAAATTGCCATCATCGGCGAGTTTGAAAGGAAAGCGTAAGTGAGTGCAAGCGGCGAAAAATCGGACCTTCCGGCGGGCGCGTCCGGCGGACAGGTCGTAACCCGGTTCGCCCCGTCACCCACCGGATTCCTCCATATCGGCGGCGCGCGCACCGCGATGTTCAACTGGCTGTTCGCCCGCCACCATGGCGGCAAGGCGCTGCTGCGGATCGAGGATACCGACAAGGCGCGCTCAACTCCGGAAGCGATCGACGCGATCTTTGCCGGGCTCGACTGGCTGGGTCTCGATTGGGACGACACGCCGGTATTCCAGAGCGAACGCGCGGCGCGCCATGCCGAGGTTGCGCACCAGCTGCTCGATATGGGCAAGGCGTACAAGTGCTTCGCCACCGCGGAGGAGCTGGAGGCGATGCGCGCCGAGCAGCGCGAGAAGAAGCTGCCGATGCGCTATGACGGCCGCTGGCGCGACCGCGATCCCAGCGAGGCCCCGGCGGGCGCGCCCTATGTCGTGCGCCTGAAGGCCCCGCAATCGGGCAAGATGACGATTGCCGACCAGGTCCAGGGTAACGTCACGGTCGATACGCGCGAACTCGACGATTATGTCCTGCTGCGCTCCGATGGCACCCCCACCTATATGCTCGCGGTGGTCGTGGACGACCACGACATGGGCGTGACGCACATCATCCGCGGCGACGACCATCTGAACAATGCTTTCCGCCAGCTCGCGCTGATCCAGGCGATGGGATGGCCGGAGCCCGTATACGCGCATATCCCGCTGATCCACGGCAATGACGGCGCAAAACTCTCGAAGCGCCACGGTGCACTGGGCGTCGAGGCCTATCGCGACGATATGGGCGTGGTGTCGGACGCGATGTTCAATTACCTCCTGCGGCTCGGCTGGGGTTATGGCGACCGCGAGAAGATCTCGCGCTCCGAGGCGGTCGAGCTGTTCTCGCTCGCCAATGTCGGCAAGTCGCCCTCGCGCTTCGATGCCAAGAAGCTGATCAACCTCAATGGCCAGTATCTGCGCGAGATGGACGATACCGCGCTTGCCGCGCTGGTCGCGCCGCGCGTCGCCGCACGGATGCCAGAATTCGATCCTGCGGGCGGCATCGATCTGCTGGGCCGCGCGATGCCGGTGATGAAGCTGCGCGCGCGCGACCTCAACGAACTCGCGGAAGGAGCGCAGTTTCTCTTCAAGAATCGCCCGTTAAGCATGGACGAGAAAGCAAAATCCCTGCTAGACGAAGCCGGGGTCGCGGTCTTGCAGACAGTAGAACCGGTTCTGGCCGAAGCACCGTCATGGACGGGCGCCGCGCTGGAGGAAAAGCTTACCCAATTTGCCGAGGCACAGGGGCACGGCCTTGGCACTTATGCCCAGCCGCTGCGCGCCGCTCTGACCGGACAGGCGCGCTCACCGGGTATATTCGACGTGCTCGAACTGCTGGGTCGCGAGGAATCGCTCGCCCGGATCAAGGATATAACGCACGTGGCCGCCTGACGGCCCCACGCGCACCGTCACTACGTTTGGAGGAGAAGAACCGTGTCAGACAGCGCATCATTGAAGATCGGCGACAAGGAAAGCGGCTATCCGATCCGCTCCGGCACGATCGGTCCGGACGTCATCGACATCCGCAAGCTCTACGCCGAAACCGGCTGCTTCACCTATGACCCCGGCTTCACCTCGACCGCCAGCTGCGATTCCGCGCTGACCTATATCGATGGCGACGAAGGCGTGCTGCTGCACCGCGGCTATCCGATCGGCGAGCTGGCCGAGGATTCGAGCTTCATGGAAGTCTCGTACCTGCTGCTCAACGGCGAGCTGCCGAGCAAGGACGAGCTCGACAGCTTCACCTACACGATCTCGCGCCACACCATGCTGCACGAGCAGCTGATGCAATTCTATCGCGGTTTCCGCCGCGATGCGCACCCCATGGCGATCATGTGCGGTGTCGTCGGCGCGCTCTCGGCCTTTTATCACGACTCGACCGACATTGCCGATCCCGACCATCGCCGCATCTCCAGCCACCGGCTGATCGCCAAGATGCCGACGATCGCGGCGGCCGCGTACAAATATTCGGTCGGCCAGCCCTTCGTGTATCCCGACAACTCGCTGTCCTATACCGGCAATTTCCTCAAGATGACCTTCGGTGTCCCCGCCGAGCCCTATGAGGTGAACCCGGTGGTCGAGCGCGCGCTCGATCGCATCTTCATCCTGCATGCCGACCACGAGCAGAACGCATCGACCTCGACCGTGCGTCTGGCCGGTTCCTCGGGCGCCAATCCTTTCGCGTGCATCGCGGCGGGCATTGCCTGTCTGTGGGGCCCGGCGCATGGCGGCGCCAACGAGGCCGCGCTCAACATGCTGCGCGAGATCGGCACGCCCGACAAGATCCCGCACTATATCGAGCGCGCCAAGGACAAGAACGATCCGTTCCGCCTGATGGGCTTCGGCCACCGCGTCTACAAGAACTACGACCCGCGCGCGACGGTGATGCAGAAGACCGTGCGCGAGGTGTTCGACGCGCTCAAGGTCAGCGATCCGGTGTTCGAGGTCGCGCTGCAGCTCGAGGAAATGGCGCTCAACGACCCCTATTTCATCGAGAAGAAGCTGTTCCCGAACGTGGACTTCTATTCGGGCGTGATCCTTTCGGCGATCGGCTTCCCGACCACCATGTTCACCGCCCTGTTCGCGCTCGCGCGCACCGTGGGCTGGGTCGCGCAGTGGAACGAGATGATTTCCGACCCCGGCCAAAAGATCGGCCGCCCGCGTCAGCTGTACACCGGCCCGACGCAGCGCCCCTATGTGAAGATCGGCGACCGCTAACTTCTTCAGCGGCCATCGCGATAAACGAAGCGCCCTCCCCTCACCGGGAGGGCGTTTTGCTTTGGTGCTGCATCGATGGGAAACGCTGTCTTACAACGTCCCTCGACTTCCCGGCAAAGCCGGGAAGTTCATCCCGAGCCACTGGCTTGCCAGCCAGCCGAGGGGCTCGGGAACACGGGAGGTGGTTGGACGATCGCTTATTGTTCTGAGTGCGGCCAGGGGTCGCCAATACCCAGGCAAACGCCTAAACCGTTTGTCCCGAGCGAAGTCGAGGGACGTCTGCGCCAAGAATGGAGCGCCGCTCAGAAGGTCCGCTACGCTCCTTGGAGGATCCCACTACTTCTCGACGACAGGCGCAGAAGCGGGATTCTCGCTTTCGCGGGAATGAAGAGCTTGGTTGGATGAGAACAAATGCGCGTCAGACGCGCATCGGCATCAGCACGTAGAGCGCGGTGGCCTTGTCGTTCTCGCGGATCAGCGTCGGGGCGCTGCTGTCGGCCAGGTGCAGTTCGACGACATCGCCATCGATCTCGCCCAGGATGTCGAGCAGATAGCGCGCGTTGAAGCCGATCTCGAAGCCGTCGCTGCCATACTGGCCCTCGACCTCTTCGGCCGCGGTGCCGTTTTCCGGGCTGGTGACCGAGAGCGTGATCTTGTCCTTTTCCAGCGCCATCTTGACCGCGCGGGTCTTTTCGGTGGCGATGGTGGCGACGCGGTCGACGCCCTGTTCGAAGGCACGCGGATCGATCTTGAGCAGCTTGTCGTTCGCGGTCGGGATGACGCGGCTGTAATCGGGGAAGGTCCCGTCGATCAGCTTCGAGGTCAGGATCGCGCTGCCCAGGGTGAAGCGGATCTTGCTCGCCGACAGGTCGACCTGCACGCGCGAATCGCCGCGCTCGTCGAGCAGCTTGCGCAGTTCGGCGATGCATTTGCGCGGCACGATCACGTCGGGCATGCCCTCGGCGCCATCGGGCCGGTCGAGCGTCACGCGCGCGAGACGATGGCCGTCGGTCGCCGCGGCCTTGAGCACCGGACGGTCGTCATCGGCGACATGCAGGAAGATGCCGTTCAAATAATAGCGCGTCTCTTCGGTCGAGATGGCAAAGCGGGTCTTGTCGATGATCTGCACCAGCTCCGCCGCAGCCAGCTCGAAGCTGGTCGGCAGGTCGCCCTCGGCGATCACCGGGAAATCGTCGCGCGGCAGCGTCGGCAGCGTGAAACGGCTGCGGCCCGCGCGCACGAGCATCTTGCCGTCGGCGGCATCGAGCATCACCTGGCTGCCATCGGGCAGCTTGCGCGCGATTTCGAACAGCGTGTGCGCCGAAACCGTGATCGATCCGGGGGTCTCGACCGAATAGGCGCTCATCGTCTCGACGATCTGCAGGTCGAGATCGGTCGCCATGAAGCGCAGCGCGCCATCGCTCGACGCCTCGATCAGCACGTTCGACAGGATGGGGATCGTGTTGCGCCGTTCCACCACCGACTGAACATGGCTGAGGCTCTTGAGGAGCGTCGCGCGTTCGATTGTCGCTTTCATGAAAATCCCCCGAGGCGCTGCAGCCTCATCAGCAAATGACATATCCGCCACGCAGGCAGATTCCGGACCCACTTCATTAACAAGATTGGCTTTAGGGGCAAGCCGATAGCCGGGGAAACGCGCCAAAACTGTGGAAAATGACGGGATAGGCTTGCCTATTCCCGCCCCTTTGCCGAAACGGGTTCGATATGACGCAAAATTCCCGCTTTGCCTGCCCGCCGGTGCCCGGTCGCCTGTTCATCGCGCGCCATGGTGAGACCGTATTCAACGCCGCGAAAAGGCTGCAGGGCGACCATCTCCACACCCCGCTGACCCGAGCGGGCTTTGCCCAGGCCGACGCCATGGGCGCAGCGCTCGCGGGCGTGCTGGGAACAAAGCCGGATTTGAAGCTCTGGGCATCGGATACGGGCCGCGCGCTGCAGACGCTAGCGGTGATCGCCGAACATCTCGGGCTCGACTGGCACGATGCCGCGCGCGATGTCCGTCTTGCCGAGATCGGCATGGGTTGCTGGGGCGGGCGTTATTATGCCGAAGTCGTCGAGGAAGTCGGACCGATCGTCAGCGCCGACATGCTGCTCACCCCTGCCCCCGACGGCGAATGCTATCCCGAGATTGCCGAGCGCGTGACGGGCTGGCTCGCCGATCATGCGGGTGAACCGGGCGACCGCCTGGTGATCATGCACGGCATTTCGAGCCGGGTGCTGCGCGGCGTGCTGCTGGGGATTTCGGTGCACCCCGAGTTCGGCGCGCCGATCGCGCCCGGCCTTCCGCAGGGATCGGTGGTGATGATCGAGAATGGCGTGGAGCATGTCGTCGTCACCGGCACCGGCGGAGGCCATGCGTGAGGCACTACGCCGCCGCGCTTTTGCTGCTGGCGGCGCTGGCCACCGCGGCTGAGGCGCGCGACAGCCTGGGCGTGTTCGACGCCTGGGGCGCGTTCCGCGATCCGCAGGTGCCCCGCTGCTATGCCATCGCCCAGCCTGACGAGGTGCGCGGGACCCAGCAATATCGCCCCTTTGCCAGCATCGGCTACTGGCCGAAGCGCGGCGTACGCGGCCAGTTCCATCTGCGGCTCAGCCGCGCGATGGCCAAAGGCCAGGCCGTCACCTTGACCATCGGCATCCGCCGCTTTCGCCTGACCGGCGGCGGCGGCGATGCCTGGGCGCGCGACAAGACGATGGACGCGAGCATCATCGCCGCGATGCGCTCGGCCCGCGAGATGACCGCCAGCAGCGAGGACGCGCGCGGCAACACGATACGCGACCTGTATCTGCTGAAAGGGGCCGCGACCGCGATGGACGCGGCAGCTTTGGGATGTGCGCGCCGCAGCTAGATACGATCGAGCAGCCGCTCGACACTGGCATGCGCCGCCTTGTGATGGTCGCCAGTGGCGCGCCCCTCCTCTTCCAAAGCGGCGCGGATCGCGTCGATCTGCACATCGGTGAGATGCTCGATGCCGATAAAGGCGTTGCGCGCGTCCTGCTGCGCGCGGATCAGCTCATCGAGCTTGGCCTGCATCGCGGCCGCATCGCGATTCTGGCTGTTCTGGATGACGAACACCATGAGGAAGGTGATGATCGTGGTGCCGGTGTTGATCACCAGCTGCCAGGTATCCGAATAGTCGAACACCGGCCCCGTCACCCCCCAGATCACGATGATCAGTGTCGCCGCGAAAAAGGCAAAGGGTCTGCCCACCAGCCAGGCGACACGGGTGGCAATCACGGTGAAGAAACGATCCATGGGGGCTCCTGAAGACGGGGAACGGTGCTGCGCCAGCGGCACAGCTAGCAATTGCGGGCGAATTTGACTATGTGCG
The DNA here is from genome assembly GCF_013607875.1 of Blastomonas ursincola. Classification (GTDB taxonomy): domain Bacteria; phylum Pseudomonadota; class Alphaproteobacteria; order Sphingomonadales; family Sphingomonadaceae; genus Blastomonas; species Blastomonas ursincola. The sequence goes on along the minus strand of NZ_VDES01000003.1, from coordinate 48,431 downwards.
CCGCCATGAACGCCGAAACCCCGATCTCCATGCCCATTCCGGGCCATATCGACCCCGTGCCTGTGCCGCGCGCGATCACGCCGCGCGCCGATGGCCGCAGCGACCTGATGGGCCTTGCGCGCGAGGATATCGGCGCGCTGCTCGAGGCTGCCGGGCTCGACCGCAAGCAGGCCAAGCTGCGCTCCAAACAGCTGTTCCACTGGATCTACCATCGCGGCGTCACCGATTTCGACGCAATGACCGATATCGCCAAGCCGATGCGCCCCTGGCTCGCCGAGCGCTTCGTCATCGGCCGGCCCGAGATCATCGAGGCGCAGGTATCGAGCGACGGCACGCGCAAATGGCTGCTGCGCACCGATGACGGCCAGGATTACGAGATGGTCTTCATCCCCGATGCTGACCGGGGCACCTTGTGCATCTCCAGCCAGGTCGGTTGCACGCTCAACTGCCGCTTCTGCCATACCGGCACGATGCGGCTGGTGCGCAACCTCACCCCGGGCGAGATCGTCGGCCAGGTGATGCTGGCGCGCGATGCGCTGGGCGAATGGCCCAAGGGCGCGATGGACCGGCTCGACGAGGACGAGGACGCCGCCGCCTATACCGCCGATGGTCGGCTGCTCACCAATATCGTGCTGATGGGCATGGGCGAGCCGCTGTACAATTTCGATCATGTCCGCGACGCGATGAAGGTGGTGATGCATGGCGATGGCCTCGCGCTGTCCAAGCGGCGCATCACGCTTTCGACCAGCGGCGTCGTGCCGATGATGGCGCGCTGCGGCGAGGAGATCGGCGTCAACCTGGCGGTCTCGCTGCACGCGGTGACCAAGGAGGTGCGCGACGAGATCGTGCCCCTGAACCGCAAATACGGGCTGGAACAGCTGCTCCAGGCCTGCGCCGACTATCCCGGCGCGAGCAACGCGCGGCGCATCACCTTCGAATATGTGATGCTCAAGGACAAGAACGACAGCGACGAGGACGCGCGCGAGCTCGTCCGGCTGCTCAAGGCCTATGGCCTGCCCGCAAAGGTCAACCTCATCCCGTTCAACCCCTGGCCCGGCGCGGCGTACGAATGCTCGGACCCGGAGCGGATCAAGCGCTTTTCGGACATCGTGTTCGAAGGCGGCATCAGCGCACCCGTCCGCACCCCGCGCGGCCGCGACATCATGGCGGCCTGCGGCCAGCTCAAGTCCGCCGCGGAGAAGAAGAGCCGCGCCGAGCTCGACCGGCTGGCGGAAGAGAAGCAGGCGGCTTTGGGTTAAGACCTCAAAGCCCTCCCCCTTGATGGGGGAGGGTTGGGTGGGGGTGAACGCGCGAGATCGTGCCCTCTGTCCTTCCGTAGACCCGCAGACCCAGCCGCACCATCACCCTCACCGCTGCGACTAGGCTCCTTCGTCGCCAAGTCTCGCTGCCTCTCCCATCGAGGGAGAGGCGGTCTGCTGGACGCTATTCGTTTCTACCCCGCCGGCGCCTCACCCGATTTGAGCAGCGGCTGCTTGGACAGCTCGCCCTCCTGCATGATCTTGCGGCGCAGTTCGTCGCGCTTTTCGTGGATCGACGCGATCACCGGGCCCATGGCGATGCCGAGATCGACCAGCAAGGCCTCGGACAGCTGCAGCGAGCTTTCCAGCGCCTCGGGCACGGCCAGGGTAGCGCCGGCGCGGTAGAGTTCTGCGGCATGATTGGCATCGCGCGCGCGGGCGATGATGGTGAGGTCCGGCACCCAGCCGGCGACGCGGCGCACGATGCGCACCGCCAGCACCGGATCGTCCATCGTCAGGATCAGCGCCTTGGCATGGCCGAGCCGCAGCCGGTCGAGCAGTTCGGGCCGGGCGACATCGCCGAACAGGATCGGCACGCCCTTGCGCCGCGCGGCGGCCACGACATCGACATTGGATTCGATCGCGACATAGGGCTGGTTGTGCTTGGCCAGCATGTCCGAGACGATCTCGCCCACGCGGCCATAGCCGAACAGCACCACCCTGCCCGCACCTGCAGATTCCTCGTCCGGAGCAGCGCTTTCGCTCGCGCGCATGTCGATGCGCGTGGCGATGACGTGGCCGAGCTTGGCGAGCAGCGGCGTGATCGTGAGGCCGATCGCGGTGACGATCTGCCAGAATTGCGCGGTGCTCGATTGGATCAGCTGCGCCTGCACTGCCGCGGCGAGCACGATCAGCGTGGTTTCGGCAGGGCTGGCCATCAAAACGCCGGTTTCCGCCGCAACCCCGCGCCGTGCGCCGACCAGCCGCAACAGCCCGCCGGTGACCACCGCTTTGATAAGGCACACGCCGACCACGGCGATCGCCAGCGATTGCCAGTTAGCCGCAACCACCCGCAGATCGACCGACATGCCGACGGTGATCAGGAACACCCCAAGCGCCAGCCCCTTGAACGGCGCGGTGATGATCTCGACCTCGTCGCCATATTCGGTTTCCGCGATCATCACGCCCGCGATCAGCGCGCCGACGATCGGCGACAGGCCCGCCGCCGCCGTGGCGACCGAAGCGGTGATGACGACGAGCAGACATGCTGCGAGGAACAGCTCGGGGCTCTTGGTGCGCGCCGCCTGCGCGAACAGATAAGGCAGCAGATAGCGCCCGGCGAGCAGCATGATGACGATCGTCAGCCCACCCAGCCACAAGGTCTCGACCAGCCCGTCCAGTCCGGCGGCCTCGGCGCGCGGCGCCAGCGCGCCGAGCGCGAAGATGATTGGCACCAGCGCCAGATCCTCGAAGATCAGCATGGCGAGCGCCGAACGCCCGACCGGCCCGGTCGTGCCGACCATCGGCAGCACCAGCGCGGTCGAGGACAAAGCGAGTGCCATGCCGAGGCCGAGGGCGCCGGCGAGCGGCTGACCGATCAGGTTGAGCGCAAAGCCGATCACCAGCCCGGAGGCCAGCAGCTGCGCCGAGCCCAGCCCGAACACCTGCACCCGCATTGCCCAGAGGCGCTTGAACGACAGCTCGAGCCCGATGGTGAACAGCAGCATCACGATGCCGAATTCGGCGAACGGATCGATCGCCTCGCGGTCGGTGATGGTGATGTGATAGAGCCATGGGAACTGGTCGACAATCGAGCCGAGGCCCGATGGCCCGACCAGCATGCCGACCAGGATGAAACCGATGACAGGGTTGATCCGGAGCCGCGCAAAGGCCGGAATGACGATGCCAGCCGCCCCTAGGATCACCAGGGCATCGCTGAAGACCGGATTCTCAAAGGGCGTGTGCATGGATCAATTCATGGCGGATAAAGGACAGCATGTCAGCCATAAATCATTCTGATGCGAGCGATCAGCCGCCCCCGCCGCCCTGCGGCCCTGCAGGCGCCGCCTGACGGGCGCGTTCGCGCTTCGCGGCGGCATTGCCGCGCCCAACGGCGCGGTCCCATTCAATGTGGTAGAGGTCGTAGCGACGATCGCCCAGGTTGCGCACCGTGCCCTCGTGCCGCGCCCAGCTGAGGTCATCCAGATTGACGTCGCTGATCGTCAGCGTCTCGACATTCTCGCTCGCCTCCGCCGCGATGCCATCGCGCGCGAACGGCAGGTCGCACGGCGTCAGGATGCAGCTTTGCGCGTACTGGATATCCATGTTCTCGACATCGGGCAGATTACCGACATTGCCGGACATCACGACATAGCACTGATTCTCGATCGCGCGCGCCTGGCAGCAATAGCGCACCCGCATATAGGCCTCGCGGCTGTCGGTGCAGAAGGGCACGAAGATGATCCGCGCGCCCTCGTCCGCCAGACGGCGCGCCAGTTCGGGAAACTCGCTGTCATAGCAGATGAGCACGCCGATCGGCCCGCAATCGGTTTGGATCGCGTCGATGCTGTCGCCGCCCTTGATCTTCCACCAGTACCGCTCGTTGGGCGTGGGGTGAATCTTTTCCTGCGCGTGGATCGATCCATCACGCAGCGCCACCAGCGCGATGTTCTGGATATCGCCATCATCGGCGCGGGTCGGGTGCGATCCGCCGATGATGTTGATGTTATATTCCATCGCCATGCGGGTGAGCTCGTCGCGGATGCGCGGGGTGAACTCGCTCAGCGCCTCGATCGCTTCCTGCGGCCCCATCTTCTTCTTGGCGAAGGACAGCAGCGACATGGTGAACATTTCGGGAAACAGTACGAAGTCCGCCCGGTAATCCGCTGCAACATCGACGAAATATTCGACGTTTCGGACGAATTCCTCGAAATTCGCGACCGCACGCGCCTGAAACTGCACCGTGGCGAGCCGGACGCTCTCCACCCCGCGCGGGACGCGGTGCTTGGGTGGTTCGTCCGCGTTCACATAGGGGTTACGCCAGACCATGTGCGCCGCATGGCCGCGCGACTGTCGATCCTCGGGCAGATAGCGCTTCAATATGCCGACGGGGGTGAAACCGTTGGCGATCTGGAAGCCGATGACCGGATCGCGCAGCTTGCCGTCGATCACCTTGGCGAGATAGTCCTCGGGGCTCTCGGCCTTCTTGGTGCGCTTGGCCCGGTCATAGCCGGGGATGCGCCCGGCAAAGACGATGCCGTTGAGTTCGAGCTGTTCGGCCAGCGCCCGGCGCGCCTCGTAGAGCCGCTTGCCGATGCGGACCCCGCGCTGGGCGGGGTCGACGCACATTTCATAGCCGTAAAGCCATTCGCCGGTGGGCACATGGCGGGTGCCGAAGCCGTTGCCGCTGATCTCTTCCCAGTCGTGCGGACCGAAGGCCATGGCCTCGGTCACGCGCGACGAGGCGCAATAGCCGACGATCTCGCCGTCAAGAATGGCGACGAACTGGCCTTGGGGGAAATTGTTGATCTGGCCGCGCAGCTCGCCGAACTTGTACGGCGGCAGGCTGGGATAGGCTCGCTCGACCAGGGCCGATATTCCGGGAATATCGCCCCTGCGTGCCTGCCTGACCTCCAGCCGTGCCTTGCTGCTGCGTTGCGCCATCAACCCCTCATGCCCAGTTGCCCATTTCCTTTTCAAGATTGACCCGGATCGCCTCGAAGAACTGCTCGGTGGTCATCCAGGCCTGGTCGGGCCCGATCAGGATGGCGAGGTCCTTGGTCATAGATCCCTGCTCAACGGTTTCGATGCAGACGCGTTCCAGCGTTTCGGCGAAGCGCACCACTTCGGGCGTCTCGTCGAAGCGGCCGCGATAGATGAGGCCGCGGGTCCAGGCGAAGATCGAGGCGATCGGGTTGGTCGAGGTCGCCTTGCCCTGTTCGTGCATGCGATAGTGGCGGGTGACCGTGCCGTGCGCGGCTTCCGCCTCGACGGTCTTGCCATCGGGGGTCATCAGCACCGAGGTCATCAGGCCGAGCGAGCCGAAGCCCTGCGCGACAGTATCCGACTGAACGTCGCCGTCATAGTTCTTGCACGCCCAGACGAACTTGCCCGACCATTTCAGTGCGGACGCGACCATGTCGTCGATCAGGCGGTGCTGATAGGTGATGCCGGCGGCCTCGAACTTGGCCTTGAATTCCTTCTCGTAAATCTCCTCGAAGATGTCCTTGAAGCGGCCGTCATAGGCCTTCATGATCGTGTTCTTGGTCGACAGGTACGTCGGCCAGCCGCGATCGAGGCCATAGTTCATCGATGCGCGGGCGAAATCGGCGATCGAGTCATCAAGGTTGTACATCGCCATCGCGACGCCCGAGGACGGGAACTGGAACACTTCCTCGTCGATCGTGGTGCCGTCCTCGCCCTCGAACACCAGGCGCAGCTTGCCCGGGCCGGGCACGCGGAAATCGGTCGCCTTGTACTGGTCGCCGAAAGCGTGACGGCCGACGACGATCGGGTCGGTCCAGCCGGGCACCAGCCGCGGGATGTTCGAGATCACGATCGGCTCGCGGAACACGACGCCGCCCAGGATGTTGCGAATGGTGCCGTTGGGCGACTTCCACATCTTCTTGAGGTTGAACTCCTCGACGCGCGCCTCGTCCGGCGTGATGGTGGCGCACTTGACGCCGACGCCATGCTCGCGGATCGCGTTCGACGCGTCAACGGTGATCTTGTCGTTGGTCTCGTCGCGCTTCTGGATCGACAGGTCGTAATATTTCAGGTCGATGTCCAGATAGGGCAGGATCAGGCGTTCGCGGATCCACTCCCAGATGATGCGGGTCATTTCATCGCCGTCGATTTCGACGACGGGCTTGGCCACCTTGATCTTTGCCATGCGGATTTTGCGCCTTCTTGCTAGGGAGGAATCAGGAAATCTGGGACGCTCTTAGCAAAGTCGGGCGAGGTTTCAACCTTGCGGATCAGCGCAATCGCTGCACTTTCAGTATTGCAAATCACTAGCAAGTTTATGCCGCAGCGCAGCATTCACCGCATTGTGGGGCCATTGGCCGTTGTCACACCCGGTCAGTGTCCCTAAGAGGGCGGGCATGTCGCAAGAATTACTGGATAACCGGGGCAAGGGCCTGGCGAGCTGGAGCCTGCCCCCGGTCCATCCCGAAGGTCGCAAATTCGCCGTTATCGCAGCAGGCATCACGCTCATCTTCGCGCTGATGGCATGGGAAACGCTGGCCTGGCCGATGGGCGGGCTCACCTTGTGGATCCTTGCGTTCTTCCGCGACCCTGCCCGGGTCACGCCGCTCGACGAGCGCTTCGTCGTCGCGCCGGCCGATGGCCTGGTCACCCTGATCCAGGAGGTCGCGCCGCCGATCGAGCTGGCCGACCATGACGGACTGGGCCCCGATCCGCTTTGGCGCGTATCGATTTTCATGAGCGTGTTCGACGTGCACATCAACCGCGCACCGATCGGCGGCACCATCCGGCGCATCGTCTATATCTCGGGCAAGTTCCTCAATGCCGATCTCGACAAGGCGAGCGACGAGAACGAGCGCCAGCACATCATGGTCGAGCGGTCGGACGGTCTGCGCATCGGGTTTACCCAGATTGCAGGCCTGGTCGCGCGGCGGATCGTGCCGTTCGTCAAGGAAGGCGATTTCGTTGCGGTCGGCCAGCGCGTCGGGCTGATCCGGTTCGGCAGCCGGGTCGATGTCTATCTGCCGCGCGGCACCGCACCCAATGTGGTCAAGGGCCAGCGCATTGTCGCGGGCGAAACCGTGCTCGGCATTGTCGGTGACGCACCGGTGCGCGAAGGGATCGCGCATTGATGCGACAGTCCCCTGCCCCGGCATCCGGTCCTTCAAGGAGCATCACGGCATGAGCGAGCGCGATCCGTTGGAGCGTCGCGGACGCCGCGGTCCGATCCGTTATCTGGCGGGACGCCGTTTTCGCCTCCGCGAAGGACTGACGCTGCGCGCGATGGTCCCCAACGCGATCACCGCCAGCGCCTTGTGCTGCGGGCTTACCGGCATCCGCTTCGCCTTGCAGGACCAATGGCCGCTGGCAGCGGGCGCGATCGTGCTGGCAGGCGTGCTCGACGGGATCGACGGACGCGTCGCGCGAATGCTCAAGGCGCAAAGCCGGTTCGGGGCCGAATTGGACTCGCTGGCGGATTCGATCGCGTTCGGTGTGTCGCCTGCCCTTGTCCTGTTCCTGTGGTCGCTCAACGAGCTGCCGCGCTTCGGCTGGCTTATCGCGCTCACGCTCGCGGTATGCTGCGCGCTGCGGCTCGCGCGGTTCAACGCGCAGATCGATCTGGAGGATCAACCGCACAAATCTGCAGGCTATCTCACCGGCATCCCGGCCCCGGCCGGCGCTGGCCTCGCCATGCTGCCACTTTACCTGTGGATCGAGACGGGTGAGGACATCTTCCGACACTATAGCGTCATCGGCCCCTGGGTTCTGCTGATCGCATTCCTGATGATATCGAATGTTGCGACCTTCAGCTGGTCGTCGCTCAATGTACGAAAGAACATTCGCCTGGAAGCGCTTGCTGTGTTCGCGATCACGGCAGCGTCGCTGCTTACCGTGCCGTTCATCACGCTGACGGCAATTTGCCTGATCTATCTGGCGCTAATCCCGTTCGGCATCGCATCCTACGCCAGGGTCAAGCGGCAGCGCGCCAATCCGGCTGGCTGACGCGGACGCTGCCGCGAACCGGCATCGCGATCACGTTGCGCGGGCTGTAATCGGGCGCGCGGTTTGGAACATAGGTCGCGACAGCACGCATCTGGCCCTGGGCAACCCGCCCCTGTCCTGCAGCGCGATAGGCGGCGAACAGCGCATCGAAGCGCTCCGCCGATCCGGCGAACGACTGGGCGATGACAAGCACGGCCCCGATTGCGGCGGCGGCGAAGAACAGGGCAATGGCTACAGCAAACATAACGCTACATCCTGACTTGCGTCCGCCGGATTGGAGCCCGGTGGAACATTGTGGATAACTCAGTGGAAAGCCATTGGTTCCATATCGGGACGATCCGGAGCCCTTGCCTCTCTTTGTATGTGTTTTGTTCCACTTATGTTTCGCATCGTCAACCGGAAAATTCGGTTCGTCGCACATTTTGAGACTGGATTTCGTGCGCCAGTTCGCCTAAGGGCCCGCTCGCACGCGGCGCTGTGCCGCATGCAATCCACATGGAAGACACACATACCGGTGCCCCGGCCACCCTTTGAGGGTCAGGCCCACAAGGTTCCCGTCTTCCAGAGGCACAACCGGAAAGGAAATCCCTATGGCGGCACCTGTCGTCACCATGCAGCAATTGATCGAAGCCGGCGCGCATTTCGGCCACCAGACCCACCGCTGGAACCCGCGCATGAAGCCGTACATCTTCGGCGCGCGCAACGGCATCCACATTCTCGACCTGTCGCAGACCGTGCCGCTGTTCGCACGCGCGCTCGAATTCGTCTCGGCCACCGTCCAGGCAGGCGGCAAGGTGCTGTTCGTCGGCACCAAGCGCCAGGCCCAGGCCCCGATCGCCGAAGCGGCCCGCGCCAGCGGCCAGCATTTCGTCAACCACCGCTGGCTGGGTGGCATGCTCACCAACTGGAAGACCATCTCGGGCTCGATCAAGCGCCTCAAGATGCTCGAAGAGCAGCTCGCCGGCGACACCTCGGGCTTCACCAAGAAGGAAGTGCTGCAGCTGACCCGCGAGCGCGATAAGCTCGAACTGTCGCTCGGCGGCATCCGCGACATGGGCGGCATTCCCGACGTGATGTTCGTGATCGACGCGAACAAGGAAGACCTCGCCATCAAGGAAGCCAATGTTCTCGGCATCCCGGTGATCGCGATCCTCGATTCGAACGTCGACCCGCAGGGCATCGCCTTCCCGGTTCCCGCGAACGATGACGCCGCGCGCGCCGTCCGCCTCTATTGCGACGCTGTTGCTGCTGCCGCCACCAAGGGCCGCACCGGCGCTGCCGTGGCTTCGGGCGCCGATGTCGGCGAGATGGCCGAACCGCCGGCAGAAGCCGCGCTGGAAGACGCCGCTGCCGATGCCGGCGACGCCGCCTAATCGGATTGGCTGATCGAGCCGGGCGGGGCCAGCCCCTGCCCTGCTTGCACAAAACTGACACATGCAGGGGCTACGGGCCGGGCATTGGCCCGCACCCGTGGCCCCTGCGTCCATATTCAAAACAAGGAACACGAACATGGCTGTTGTAACCGCTGCTACTGTCAAGGAACTGCGCGAGCGCACCGGCGCTGGCATGATGGACGCCAAGAAGGCGCTGACCGAAGCCAATGGCGATATCGAAGCCGCCGTCGACGCACTGCGCGCCAAGGGCCTGGCCACCGCGCAGAAGAAGTCGAGCCGCACCGCCGCCGAAGGCCTGGTGGGCATCGAGGTCGCCGGCCTGAAGGGCGTGGCCGTCGAAGTGAACAGCGAAACCGACTTCGTCGCCAAGAACGACCAGTTCCAGGATTTCGTCCGGAAGGTGACCTCGGTCGCCCTGACCACCGGTGACGATGTCGAAGCGCTCAAGTCGGCCGAATATCCCGATGGCGGCAGCGTCGGCGACAAGCTGACCAGCTCGATCGCCACCATCGGCGAAAACCAGTCGATCCGCCGCATCAAGACCGTCTCGGTCGATCAGGGCGTTGTCGTGTCGTACATGCACAATGCCGTCGCGCCGAACCTCGGCAAGATCGGCGTGCTCGTCGCGCTCGAAGGCGATGTCGCTGCCGACGTGCTCGAGCCGCTGGGCAAGCAGATCGGCATGCACATTGCGGCGGCCTTCCCGCTGGCGTTGAACGCCGATGGCCTCGATGCCGAGCTGATCGCGCGCGAGCGCAAGATCGCCGAGGAAAAGGCGGCCGAAAGCGGCAAGCCCGCTGAAGTGCAGGCCAAGATGGTCGATGGCGCGATCGCCAAGTTCGCCAAGGAAAACGCGCTGCTCAGCCAGCTGTTCGTGATCGACAACAAGACCCCGATCGCCGACGTGGTGGCCAAGGCCGCCAAGGATGCGGGCGGCAAGATCGTGCTCAAGGACTATGTCCGCTTCCAGCTCGGCGAAGGCATCGAGAAGGAAGAAACCGATTTCGCAGCCGAAGTCGCGGCGGCTGCAGGCCTCTAAGCCTTTAGCCTTTCAGCAAAAAGACGGCGGGTGGCCCCTGGGGCTGCCCGCTGTTTTTGCGTCCGCGACGCCCGATCGATCGCGTGACGTCAAACTGTGCAGGAACGTGCTTGGCAGTGCCGGATGCACTGACTATGGTGCGCGCCACTCGGCCAGAAGCGCCGCATTTCATTCCAGATACCGGAACATTCATGACCATCGCATCCTACCGCCGCATCCTCCTGAAGCTGTCGGGGGAAGCCCTGATGGGCGACGGCCAGTACGGCATCGATCCCGCCACCGTCGCGCGCATGGCCGCAGAGGTGAAGGCGGCCAAGGACACCGGGCTTGAAATCTGCCTGGTCATCGGCGGCGGCAACATCTTCCGCGGCATGGCAGGCGCAGCCAAGGGCATGGACCGTGCGCAGGCCGATTACATGGGCATGCTCGCCACGGTGATGAACGCACTCGCAATGCAGAGCGCGCTCGAACAGATGGGCGTGCCCACGCGCGTCCAGTCGGCGATCGAGATGGACAAGGTGTGCGAGCCGGTGATCCGCCGCCGCGCCCAGCGCCACCTCGAAAAGGGCCGCGTCGTGATCTTCGCCGCGGGCGTCGGCGCGCCCTATTTCACCACCGATTCCGGCGCGGCGCTGCGCGCGGCCGAAATGAAGTGCGATGCGCTGCTCAAGGGCACTAGCGTCGACGGCGTGTACAATGCCGATCCCAAGCTCGATCCCACCGCCGTGCGTTACGAAACATTGAGTTATGACCGGGTGTTGCAGGACAATCTCAAGGTCATGGACGCGAGCGCCGTGGCGCTCTGCCGCGACAATTCCATTCCCATCGTGGTGTTCTCGATCCGCGAACAGGGCAATCTTGCCCGCGTTCTGAGCGGCGAAGGCACCGCGACAACCGTACATCAGAAGGACTGAACCAGTGGCACAGTTTGACAAGAAAGATCTCGAGCGCCGGATGAACGGCGCGGTCGAATCGCTCAAGGGCGATCTTTCGGGCCTGCGCACCGGGCGCGCCAACACCACGCTGCTCGATCCGGTGACGGTCGAGGTCTATGGCGCGCACATGCCGCTGACCCAGATCGCGACGGTGTCCGCGCCCGAACCGCGCATGCTGTCGGTGCAGGTCTGGGACAAGTCGAATGTCGGCCCGGCAGACAAGGCGATCCGCTCGGCCGGCCTCGGCCTCAATCCGATCGTCGATGGCCAGACGCTGCGCCTGCCGATCCCCGACCTCACCGAGGAACGCCGCAAGGAACTGGCCAAGCTCGCCGGTCAATATGCCGAAAAGGCGCGCATCGCGATCCGCAATGTCCGCCGCGACGGCATGGATTCGCTCAAGACCGACGAGAAGAAGGGCGTGATCAGCGAGGACGAGCGCAAGCGCTTCGAGACAGAAGTGCAGAAGCTGACCGACGACATGATCGCCCAGGCCGATGCCGCCGCGACGCAGAAAGAAAAAGAAATTCTGGGCCAGTGATCTTTCGGCCCGGCCCCAAGCTGTCCAAGGCAGAGGCGCATTCCGCAGCGCCTGCACATGCGGGGCTGGCGCCTGCCTGCGGGTTGCGCCACGCCGCCATCATCATGGACGGCAATGGCCGATGGGCCGCGCGGCGCAACCTGCCCCGCTTTGTCGGCCACAAGCAGGGCGTCGAGGCAGTGCGCACCACCGTGCGCGCGGCCCGCGACATGGGGCTGGAGGCGCTGACGCTCTACGCTTTCTCGTCGGAAAACTGGAAGCGTCCGGAGGACGAGGTTTCGGACCTGATGGGGCTGCTGCGGCACTTCATCCGCGCCGATGTCGACGAGTTCATCGCCAATAACGTGCGGCTCAAGATCATCGGCAATTATCGCGTGCTCGCGCCCGATCTGGTCGAAATGATCGACGACATTGTGGAGCGCACGGCGCATAACAGCGGCACGACGCTCGTCATCGCGCTCAATTACGGCGCGCAGGACGAGCTTGTGCGCGCGACGCGTGCGCTTGCCGCTGCGGCTGCGCGCGGTGAGGTCAACGCCGACGCGATCGAGGCGGCGCATATCGATGCCATGCTCGACACCAGCGACCTGCCCCCGCTCGATCTGCTGATCCGCACATCGGGCGAGCAGCGGCTGAGCAACTTCCTGCTCTGGCAGGCGGCCTATGCCGAACTCTATTTCACCGACACGCTCTGGCCGGATTTCGACGGGAATTCGCTCGCGGAAGCTTTCCAGTCCTATGCCACTCGCGAAAGGCGCTTTGGTGGCCGCTGAACCGGTGAAGCGGTCCCTGTTCGGCCAGGATCTCGCGATCCGCACGGTTTCGGGCATAGTGCTGGTGGCGATCGCCGGAACCGCGCTGTGGCTGGGCGGCATCGCCTTCTGGCTGCTGCTGATGGCGGGTGCGCTGGCGATGCAGCACGAATGGGCCGGGCTGGTCGGGCGGATGGAGCGCCGCCGCCTGTCGATGCTCGCGCTGATGGCACCGCTTTCGATGCTCTCCCCCTTTGCCGATGGCCCCGGCTTTCTTTCGCTGGGCTTCATCATCGGCGGAGCCTTCTTCATCGCGACGATCGATCGCGGCTTTCGCCTCGCCTGGGGCGTGCTCTATTGCGCGCTGCCGGTCATGGCGCTGCTCTATCTGCGCCAGCAGGAGAACGGCCTGCTGCTCGCCTTCTGGACGATGGCGACCGTCTGGGCGACCGATATCGGCGCCTATTTTGCCGGGCGCGGCATAGGCGGGCCCAAGATCGCCCCGTCGATCAGCCCCAGCAAGACTTGGGCGGGCCTGGCCGGCGGCATGACGGCAGCGCTGCTGTTCGCGATGCTGCTGCGCGAGCATCTCGACCTGCCCTATATCCTCGTGCTGGCGAGCGCGCCGCTCGCCATCGTTGCGCAGATGGGCGACTTTCTGGAGAGCTGGATGAAGCGCCAGGCAGGCGTGAAAGACTCGGGTACGCTGATCCCCGGGCATGGCGGCATTCTCGACCGCGTCGACGGACTTGTGCCCGTCGCACCGATCGTTGCAACTCTGGTTGCAGCCAACGCATTTTGGGCGCTAGGATAAACATTCCATGTCGCGCCCCGAAACGCTCTCTCCCGGCCTGATCGTGCCGCCGCCGTCCGCTGAGCCGCGCTCGATCAGCATATTCGGCGCAACCGGATCGGTGGGCACCTCGACGCTCGATCTCATCCGCCTCAACCCCTTGGCCTATCGCATCGTCGCACTGACCGCGAACAGCGATGCCGCAGGACTGGCGAAGCTGGCGCGGGAATTCTCCGCCGAGGTCGCTGTGATCGGCGACCCGGCGCAGCATCAGGCGCTGGCTGAAGCGCTCGAGGGCAGCGCCACCCAGGCCTGGTCGGGCCCGCAGGCTCTGCTCGACGCGGCCGATCTCGACGCCGACTGGACCATGGCTGCGATCGTCGGCTGTGCGGGGCTCGCGCCGATCATGCGCAGCTTGCTGCGCGGACGCAGCGTTGCGCTCGCCAACAAGGAGGCGCTGGTCTCGTCGGGCGCGCTGATGATCGAGGCGGCGCGCAGCTCGGGGGCGACGCTGCTCCCGGTCGATTCCGAGCATAATGCGATATTCCAGTGCCTTGCAGGCGCCTCCTACGATCAGGTGCAAAGCATCACGCTGACCGCGAGCGGCGGACCTTTCCGCACATGGACACTCGATCAGATGCGCGTCGCCGGTCCCGCGCAAGCCGTCGCCCACCCCAACTGGTCGATGGGCGCGAAAATCTCGGTCGACAGCGCGACCATGTTCAACAAGGGGCTCGAGCTGATCGAGGCCTATCACCTCTTCCCGGTCGGGCTCGATGCCATCCGCATCCTGGTACATCCGCAATCGGTGATCCACTCGATGGTCGAGTATCGCGACCGTTCCACGCTGGCACAATTGGGCGCGCCCGACATGCGCATCCCGATCGCCTCGGCGCTGGCCTGGCCCGACCGGATCGCGACCGATTGTGCGCCGCTCGACCTTGCCACCATCGGCCAGTTAACGTTCGAACCGCTGGATAACGAACGCTTTCCCGGCCCCGGCATCTGCCGTCAGGCGATTGCAGCGGGCGGCGGCGCGCCCGCGATCCTCAACGCCGCGAATGAAATCGCGGTCGCGGCGTTTCTTGCCGAAGAGATCGGATTTCTCGATATTGCCGCAATTGTGTCGGAGGTCCTGGCAGGCTATAGCCCGCAGGAGCCGCAAAGCCTGCAGGATGTGCTGGCGATTGATCGAGAGGCACGCGTGCATGCTGCCTCCTCCGTGCGAACCAGGAACTGACCCTTGAACGAAAATCCCGGCTTGTTGCTGACCGTCTTCGCCTTCTTCCTCGTGCTCGGCCCTTTGGTGTTCGTCCACGAAATGGGCCACTATCTGGTCGGACGCTGGTTCGGGGTGAAGGCGGAGTCCTTCTCGATCGGCTTCGGGCGCGAGATTGCCGGATGGACCGACAAGCGTGGCACCCGCTGGAAACTGGGAATGCTGCCGCTGGGCGGCTATGTCCAGTTCGCGGGCGACATGGACCCCTCGAGCCGCGCCGATCCCAACTGGGCCGCCCTGCCCGCCGAAGAGCGCAACCGCACCTTCCAGTCCAAGACGCTCTGGCAGCGCGCGCTGATCGTGTTCGCGGGCCCTGCGATCAACTTCCTGTTCGCCATCCTGATCCTCGCCGGCTTCGCCTTTGCCTATGGCAAGAGCGTCACCCCGCCGGTGGTCGCAGGCGTGCTCCCTGGATCGTCAGCGGCGGAGGCCGGGCTGCTGCCGGGCGACCGCATCGTCTCGGTCGATGGCGAGCGGATCGAGTGGTTCGACGAGCTTGGACGCCGCATCGCTCACCGGCCAGATGAACGCATCACGCTGCGCGCCGAACGCGCCGGAAAGGTCCGCGAGTTCGATTTCAAGATCGGGGTCGAGATCCAGAAGGACCGTTTCGGCAACGAATATCGCATCGGTCGCCTCGGCATCATGTCCGCCAAGCCGGTCATGCGGCCAGTCTCGCTGGTCGAGGCGCCCGTGGTCGCGGTCGAGCGTACCGGCGATGTCGTCCGGTTGATGGTCGCGACCCTGGGTCAGGTCATCACGGGGCGCCGCTCGGTTTCCGAACTCGGTGGGCCGCTCAAAATCGCGCAGGTTTCGGGCGAGCAGCTCTCGGCCGGGCTCGACGACTTCATCTTCTTCATCGCGCTGATTTCAATTAATTTGGGGTTCATCAACCTGCTGCCAATTCCCATGCTCGATGGCGGTCACCTGCTGTTCTATGCGATCGAGGGAATCCGGCGCAAACCCGTGAATCCCAAGGTCATGGAATGGGCGTTCCGTTCGGGCCTGGCGGCCGTGCTGGCCCTGATGGTGTTCGTGACCGTCAACGATCTGGCATCGTTCGGCCTGCTCGGCTGAAAGACGGGTTGATTGATTGCGGCGGATGATGCAGGGGTTTGCGCACCGGGGCGGGTTATCGGACGGCAATGCAGGGACCGTCCGATGTTTTTTGGCTTAGGGTGGGTCTTTTTTTCGTGAAATCTGAACAGAAAATCGCCATTGGCGCGCGTGCCCTCGGCCTGTTGCTGAGTTCCACCGTTCTGGCGGGAACCGCAAGCGCCGCCTTCGCCCAGGCTGCAGGTCCGGCAGCCCCTCCCGCACCGCCCCAGGCATCAACTCCCGCTGCCGTGGTACCGCCTGCAGGCCAGCAGATCCGGTCGATCACCGTGAACGGATCGCAGCGGATCGAGGCGGATACCGTCCGTTCGTATATCCAGCTGCGCGTCGGCGACATCTATACCCAGGTTGCGGCCGACCAGGCGTTGCGCGACCTGTTCGAGACCGAACTCTTTGCCGACGTCGCCATCCGCAACAATGACGGCGCGGTGGTTATCGACGTCAAGGAGAACCCGGTCATCAACCGCGTGATCCTGGAAGGCAACAAGCGCATCAAGGAAGACAAGATCCTTCCCGAGATCCGTCTTGCGCCACGCCAGATCTTCACCCGCACCAAGGTCCGCGCCGACGTCGCGCGCATCATCGAGCTATACAAGCGCCAGGGCCGCTTTGCCGCCACGGTCGAGCCGAAGATGGTCCAGCAGGACCAGAACCGCGTCGACGTGGTGTTCGAGATCAACGAAGGTCCGCGCTCCAAGGTCCGCCAGATCAACATTCTGGGCAACGAGAAATTCTCCGACGGAGAACTGCGCGGCGAGATGGCGACCAAGCAGTCGCGCTTCTACCGCTTCTTCAGCTCGGGCGATTCCTACGATCCCGACAAGCTGGCCTATGACCAGCAGAAGTTGCGCCAGTTCTATCTGACCCAGGGCTATGCCGATTTCCGCGTGATCTCGGCAGTGGCCGAGCTGACCCCGGACAAGCGCGACTTCATCATCACCTATGTCGTCGAGGAAGGCGATCGCTACAAGTTCGGCGATGTCGGCGTCGACAGCCAGATTCGCGACTTTTCCGAAGATGGCCTCAAGGCCCAGCTGCCGATGAAGACCGGCGACTGGTACAATGCCAAGCTGGTCGAGGACACCGTGGAACAGCTCAGCGAAACCGCTGGCCTGTTCGGTTACGCGTTCGCGGACGTGCGCCCCAATTTCAACCGCAACCGCGAAACGCTCACGATGGACATCACGTTCGAGCTGGCGGAATCGGCGCGCGTCTATGTCGAGCGGATCGACATCAACGGCAACACGCTCACCCAGGACAAGATCGTCCGGCGCGAGTTCCGCCTGAACGAGGGCGACGCGTTCAACAGCTTCCTGGTCAAGCGCTCGGAAAACCGCATCAACTCGCTCGGCTATTTCCAGGAAAAGTTCGAGATCGAGCAGAAGCAGGGCAGCGCGCCCGATCGCATCATCCTCGAAGCCAATGTCGAGGAAAAGGCGACCGGCGAGCTTCAGCTCTCCGCCGGTTTCTCGTCGATCGAGAATTTCATCCTTCAGGCGTCGATCCGTCAGCGCAACTTCCGCGGCAAGGGCCAGACCGTCGGCCTCAGCATCAACTACTCGCAATTCTCGCAAGGGCTCAATCTGAGCTTCACCGAACCCTATGTGTTCGACAAGAACATCTCGTTCGGTGCGGATATTTTCCGCCGCGACCTCAACAGCTTCAACTTCGTTGGTAATTCGCGCAATACCACGTTCGAACAGCTAACCACCGGCGCATCGTTCCGTCTTGGCGTGCCGCTGACCGAATATGTCTCGGCGCTGCTGCGCTACTCGTTGACGGTCGACGACGTCACGCTCGACCGTACCCAGTTCTTCTCCGACCTTGACGGCAACGGCACGCTGGAATGCGACCCGGTCCGTGCAGGCTTCTTCCTGTGCGACAACCTGGGACAGCGCACGACCTCGCTGATCGGCTATTCGCTGATCTATGACAATCGCGACAACCGCATCCGTCCCACGCGCGGCCAGAACGTGACGCTGTCGCAGGACTTTGCCGGCCTTGGCGGTGCGGTAAGCTATCTGCGCACGCGTCTCAACGCGTCGAAGCACTGGCGCATCGGCCGCAGCGGCTTCATCTTCACCATTGCGGCAGAAGGTGGCCATATCATCGCGTTCGAGGACCGTGGCACGCCGGCACAGGGGATCGACGATATCCGCCTGACCGACCGCTTCTTCCTGGGGCAGCCGCAGATCCGCGGTTTCGACATCCGCGGCGTCGGCCCGCGCGTAATCCGTACCGGCTTCACGCCCGAGATCGTCAACGGCGCGATCGTCAACACCCCCGTCACCGGACGCCGCAACCGCGTCGATGACGCGCTTGGCGGTCGCTATTACTATCTCGCCCGTGCCGAGCTCGACATCCCGCTGGGCAGCGGCGCCCGCGAACTTGGCCTGCGTCCGTCGGTGTTCGTCGATGCCGGCGCCGTGTTCGGCGTGGTGCGGCCGCTGCTGCAGACGCCGCAGAACCGCGACGCGAACGGCAATCTGCAATATCTGGAACTCGGAACCGACACGCAGGGCAATCAGGTGATCAACACCGTGACCAATGCGACCAATGCCGCCGGTCAGCCCAATACGCCGAGCCTCGCCTTTACCGAACAGTTTTTCGGCGATTCGCCCAAGCCTCGCGTCACCGTCGGCTTTGGCGTCAACTGGAACTCGCCCTTCGGCCCGTTCCGCATCGATATTGCCCGCGCCCTGCTCAAGGAGCCTGGCGACGACACCCGTCTATTCACATTCAACGTAGGGACCCAGTTCTGATGAAACTCTTTCTGAAATGCACCGCCGCAGCCCTGATGGCTGCCGGCACCCTGGCTTCGGGCGCGATCGCTCCCGTTGCGGCGCAGACCGTGGCCGGTATCGCCGTGGCCGATCAGCGCCGCGCCGTGGTCGAATCGTCGGCCTTCGTCAACGCCAACACCGCGCGTCCGACCACCTACAAGGCGCAGTATGACGCCGCCCAGGCCAAGTCGAACCAGATCCGCCAGCAGCTCGAGCCGCTGGTGAACAAGTTCAACACCGACGTGCAGGCGCCCAACGCGCAGCAGAACCAGGCAGCGCTGCAGCAGCAGCTGGGCCAGATCCAGCAGCTGCGCGAGCAGGGTTCGCAGGAAGTGCAGGAAATCCTGCAGCCGGTCGCGCTGTCGGAAGCCTATGTGCTCGAGCAGATCAGCGACAAGTTCGACCAGGCGGTCCGTCAGGCGATGACCAAGCGCAAGGTCAGCATCGTGTTCGAAGCCGGCGCCACGCTCGCCCGCGCCGATGGCTATGACATCACCAAGGACATCACTGCCGAACTGAACGCGCTGATCCCGACCGCCCAGCTGGTCCCGCCGCAGGGCTGGCTGCCGCGTCAGCAGCGCGAAGCCCAGGCTGCGCAGCAGGCCGCCCAGGGCCAGGCCCGTCCGGCAGCCCCTGCCGCACAGCAGCCCGAAGGCCGGTAAGTCCGGCCCATGGCTGAAGGCGATGTGAACTACGACATCCTCAAGGTGATGGCGGCGCTTCCGCACCGCTATCCCATGCTGCTCGTTGACCGCGTGGCGCGGCTGGACATCGACCAGTCGATCCACGCGATCAAGGCCGTCAGCATGAACGAGCCGTTCTTCCAGGGCCATTTTCCCACCCGCCCGATCATGCCCGGCGTGCTTATCGTCGAGGCGCTGGCGCAGGCGGCGGGCATATTGGCGGTCGAATCGCTCGGCCTGGCAGGCTCGGGCAAGCTGGTCTATTTCATGGCGATCGACGGCGCGAAGTTCCGCGTTCCGGTCGAACCCGGCGTGCTGCTCGACCTGCATGCCGAGTTCGAACAGAAGCGTGCCAAGGTGTGCAAGTTCAAGGCGCGGGCCGAGATCAACGGCAAGCTCGCCTGCGAGGTCGGCTTTACCGCAATGATCGCCGATCCGCCCGCCTGATCCGGCGGCTCTGGTAAATCCCTTGCTTTTGGCGGCGTGCAGCGTTATGCGCGCCGCTTCCCATTCATCCTGCGGGCTGGTCGGAACCAGCCATATTCAAGGACAAAGACGATGAAGAACGATATCCATCCCGATTACCACATGATCAATGTGAAGATGACCGACGGCACCGTGTACCAGACCCGCTCGACCTGGGGCAAGGAAGGCGACACGCTGCAGCTGGATATCGACCCGACTTCGCACCCGGCCTGGACCGGTGGCAACCAGCGCCTGATGGACTCGGGCGGCCAGGTTGCCCGCTTCAACAAGCGCTTCGGCGGCATCTCGCTCAAGAAGGGCTGAGAACCGCCTCTCATCTGAGAGACGCTATCAAAAAGGGCTGCGAACCGCATGGTTTCGCAGCCCTTTTTTATGGTTGGCGTTCCTGTGGCCAGCCCCTCTGCCGATCCCCTGCGAAGGCAGCAGCCCATCTCCAGAGCTGTCAGGATGTGATCACCGGCTCGCTCGCAACAGACCGCCTACCAGATTCGCTGACCGCCCACGCAGAAGGCGAGTGCAGGTGATGGGCCCCTGCCTTCGCAGGGGACCGGTTTGCTGTGGTAGCTATAACAAGGTGCCCCGCCTTCGCAGGGGATTTATCAATCAAGCAGGTGCTGCAGCGTTCTCGACCAGTGCGCGCGCCGCCGCGACGGCGGCTTCCGCCTTGCTGGCATCGGGACCACCGCCCTGCGCCATGTCCGGACGGCCGCCGCCGCCCTTGCCGCCCAGCGCCTCGACGCCTGCGCGCACCAGATCGACCGCGCTGAAGCGACCGGTCAGATCGTCGGTTACGGCAGCCGCAAAGGCAGCGCGGCCGTCATTGGTCGCGACCATCACCGCGATGCCCGATCCGAGGGCCGACTTGGCCTGATCGAGCAGCCCGCGCAGTTCCTTGGGGTCGAGCCCGTCGATCACCTGCGCCTGGAAGCTGACTCCGCCGATGCTTTCGACCGCCGGCCCCGCCTTACCGGCACCGCCGCCCAGCGCCAGCGCCTTGCGGGCTTCAGCGAGTTCGCGTTCGAGCGCGCGGCGTTCCTCGACCAGCGAGGCGATGCGTGCCTCGACCTCGTCGGGCGACGTCTTGACGAGCGCGGCGATCGCCTTGACCCGCTCGTCACGCGCCACCAGCCACTGCCGCGCACCTTCGCCGGTCAGCGCCTCAATCCGGCGGACGCCGCTCGACACCGCGCTCTCGCTGACGATGCGGAAGATGCCGATATCGCCGAGCGCGCGCACATGCGTGCCGCCGCACAGTTCGACCGAATAATGCTTGTCGGTGGCGCGGCCCATCGAGAGCACGCGGACTTCCTCGCCGTACTTTTCGCCGAACAGGGCCAGCGCGCCCGCCTGGACCGCATCATCGGGGCTCATCAGCCGGGTCGTCACCGCCTCGTTGGCGCGGATTTCAGCGTTGACCTCGGCCTCGATCGCCGCGATCTCGGCCTCGGTCAGGGCCTTGGGATGCGAGAAGTCGAAGCGCAGCCGGTCGGGCGCGACCAGTGAACCCTTCTGGGTAACATGGCCGCCGAGATGATTGCGCAAGGCTGCATGCAGCAGGTGCGTCGCGCTGTGGTTGGCACGCAGTGCGTCGCGCCGTTCGACATCGACCGCGAGATGCACGGTATCGCCGACCTTGATCGTCCCCGCCTCAACGCGCGCCTGGTGCGCGTGCAGACGGCCGAGCGGCTTGGAGGTATCGTCGACCACCGCCTTCAGCCCGCCGAGCGACGAGATCGTCCCGGCGTCGCCCATCTGGCCGCCGCTCTCGCCATAAAACGGGGTCTGGTTGACCAGGATGGTGACGCTGTCGCCTGCAGAAGCGCTCTCGATCTCGGTGCCGTCACGGACCAGCGCGACCACCTCGGCCTCGCCTTCGGTCGCCGTATAGCCGGTGAACTCGGTGCCACCGGCGCGTTCGGCAATGTCGTACCAGATCTCGGCTGACGCTGCCTCGCCCGAACCCTTCCACGCGGCGCGTGCCGCAGCCTTTTGCGCGGCCATTGCGGTGTCGAAGCCTGCGCGATCGACGCCGAGACCGCGGCTGCGCAGCGCATCCTCGGTCAGGTCATAGGGGAAGCCATAGGTGTCGTAGAGCCGGAACGCGGTTTCGCCCGAGAGCACCGCGCCTTCGGACAGGTCGGCCGTCGCCTCGTCGAGCAGCCTCAGCCCCTTGTCGAGCGTCTGGCGGAAACGGGTTTCCTCGCGCTCCAAGGTCTCTTCGATCAGCGGCTGCGCGCGGACGAGTTCGGGGAATGCCTGGCCCATTTCGGCGACCAGCGTGGGCACCAGCCGGTGCATCAGCGGGTCCGCCGCGCCCAGGATATGCGCGTGGCGCATCGCGCGGCGCATTATCCGGCGCAGCACATAGCCGCGCCCTTCATTGGCGGGGAGAACGCCATCGGCGATCAGGAACGAGGTCGCGCGCAAGTGATCGGCGATGACCCGGTGGCTCGCCTGATTGGCGCCCGTGGTCGCGGTGCCGGTCGCCTGGCCCGAGGCGGCGATCAGCGCCTTGAACAGGTCGATATCGTAATTGTCGTGCACGCCCTGCATGACAGCAGCGATGCGCTCGATGCCCATGCCGGTGTCGATCGACGGACGCGGCAGGTTGGTGCGGCGGCCATCGGCATGCTGTTCATATTGCATGAACACCAGGTTCCAGATCTCGATGAACCGGTCGCCATCCTCGTCGGGCGATCCCGGCGGGCCGCCGAAGATATGGTCGCCATGGTCGTAGAAGATCTCGCTGCACGGACCGCAGGGCCCGGTATCGCCCATCGACCAGAAATTGTCCGACGTGGCGATGCGGATGATGCGCTCGTCGGGAAGACCCGCGATCTTCTTCCACAGGCCGAATGCCTCGTCGTCGGTGTGATAGACGGTGACGGTCAGCTTGTCAGCGGCCAGGCCCCAGGTCTTGTTGACCAGCGTCCAGGCGTGGTGGATCGCCTCTTCCTTGAAATAGTCGCCGAACGAGAAATTGCCCAGCATCTCGAAGAACGTGTGATGCCGCGCGGTATAGCCGACATTGTCGAGATCGTTGTGCTTGCCCCCGGCGCGCACGCATTTCTGCGACGAAGTGGCGCGCGCATTGGCGCGGGATTCGAGCCCCGTGAACACGTTCTTGAACGGCAACATGCCGGCGTTGACGAACATCAGCGTCGGGTCGTTGTGCGGAACCAGCGGCGCGGAAGGCACGATGTCATGGCCGTTGCCCCCGAAATAGTCGAGGAACGAACGCCGGATGTCATTTGTCGATGTCATGGCTGCGACATAAGGCGAGTTGAAGCGAGATTGAAGCAATATATGCGCAAAAATGAAGGGACAGAGCCGCTTGCTGCCGCCCTGCCCCTTCGATCTGTTCCAACCGATTGCCTGCCCGCCCTGGCGAAACGACAGCGGGCAAGAGCCGCGCCGATTACATATCGTCGCCGATATCGTCCTCGGCATCAGGGCCGGTCATCATCTCTTCGGCCACCTTGTCCTGCTGCCCGCGGATCAGGCCTTCGATCTTGGCCATCATCTCGGGATTTTCCTTGAGGAAGTTCTTGGCGTTCTCGCGGCCCTGGCCGATCCGCACCGAATCGTGGCTGAACCAGCTGCCCGCCTTCTCGACGATTCCCGCCTTCACGCCGAGATCGAGAATCTCGCCGATCTTGGAAATGCCCTCGCCATACATGATGTCGAATTCGACCTGCTTGAACGGCGGGGCGACCTTGTTCTTGACGACCTTCACCCGGGTGGTGTTGCCGACAATATCGTCGCGGTCCTTGATCTGGCCGGTGCGGCGGATGTCGAGACGCACCGAGGCGTAGAACTTGAGCGCATTGCCGCCGGTGGTGGTTTCCGGATTGCCGTACATAACGCCGATCTTCATGCGCAGCTGGTTGATGAAGATCACCATGCAGCGCGAACGGCTGATCGATCCGGTCAGCTTGCGCAACGACTGGCTCATCAGGCGCGCCTGCAGGCCGACATGGCTGTCGCCCATCTCGCCCTCGATCTCCGCGCGCGGCACCAAAGCCGCGACCGAATCGACCACCAGCACGTCGATCGCGTTCGAGCGGACAAGCGTGTCAGTAATCTCGAGCGCCTGTTCGCCGGTATCGGGCTGCGAGACGATCAGTTCGTCGATATTGACGCCGAGCTTCTTGGCATAGACCGGATCGAGCGCATGTTCGGCGTCGACGAACGCGGCGGTGCCGCCGTTCTTCTGCGCCTCTGCGATCACGTGCAGCGCGAGCGTGGTCTTGCCCGAACTTTCAGGACCGTAGATCTCGATCACGCGGCCACGCGGCAGGCCGCCGACGCCGAGCGCGATGTCCAGGCCCAGCGAACCGGTCGAGATCGCCTCGACCTGCATCGCCTCCTTGGAGCCCAGCCGCATCGCCGACCCCTTGCCAAAGGCCCGGTCGATCTGAGCCAGCGCCGCATCGAGCGCCTTTTGCCTGTCCATGGATTTTGCCTCTTTTTCGGTCTGGATGAGTTTAAGCTGCCCGGCCATAGCCCTGCCCTTTCCTGCCTAATTGCTCCGGACCTCCGGCGCAACGACTCAGTGATGTACCCAATCTGTTCTTTTGGAACAGTTAGGGAACATCGCAGCAGAACGCAAGGGCAAAACGCGTCAGAGCCGCGCGAGCACCGCCTCGAGCGACGCCAGCGTATAGGGCTTGGGCAAGGTGGGTGCGGACGCATGCTCGGACGGTATGGTGTCGCCGCCCCCCGTCGCGAAGATATAGGGCACACTGGCCTCGCGCAGCGCATCGGCGAGCGGCCAGACCTTGTCGCGTCCCAGGTTGACGTCGAGGATCGCAGCATCGAAGCCGCCGGCCTGCACCGCTGCCAGCCCATCTTCCAGGCTGGCGACCATGGCAGCGATCTGGTGACCGGCCAGGTCGATGAAATCTTCAAGCAGCATCGCAATCATCGCCTCGTCCTCGGCGATCAGGAAGGTCCTGGACTCAGTCACGTGGGTAGCTTTCCTTCATTCGCTGGGGCCTGGTTCGGCGGGGGTGCCGATGCAGCGAGCGCGCCGTGCACGGCATCGACAATCTGCGCAACCGAAAACGGCTTGGGCAGAAAGTGCACCTGGTCGATCGATATGCTCTGCCGCAGCGTTTCCTCGGCATAGCCAGACATGAACAGGATCGGCAGGCCGGGCATGCGCTTGCGCATCTCCACCGCCATGCCGGGCCCGTCGAGATTGGGCATCACGACATCGCTGACGACGAGGTCGAACGGGCCGCTATCACCCAGCCGCTCGAGCCCGTCCTCGCCATCGCTCGCGGTCACCACGGTAAAGCCCTGGCGCGTCAGCGCACGCTCGGCGACCGCGCGGACCATGTCCTCGTCCTCGACCAGCAGCAGCCGCGCATGGCCCCATTGGCCGGGATTGACCTTGGCGGTCTGCTTGCGGCTGCGCTGTTCGACCGCGCCACCGCGATAGACCGGGAAATAGATTGAGAAGGTCGTGCCCTGGCCCGGTTCGGAATCGACAAAGATATAGCCGCCCGACTGCTTGACGATGCCGTACACCGTCGACAGACCAAGCCCTGTGCCCTTGCCGACCTCCTTGGTGGTGAAGAACGGCTCGAAGATGCGCGCCTGCACGTCGGGCGGCATGCCGGTGCCGCCATCCTCGACCAGGATCGCGCTGTAATCGTCGACCGGCAGGATGTCGCTGTTCATCGCGCGCACGTCCGCCGCCGTTACCTTGCGCGTGCGGATGGTGAGCGTGCCGCCGGGCGGGCGCTTGGCGAGCATCGCATCGCGGCCATTGACCGCAAGATTGACGATCACCTGTTCGAGCTGGCCGGGATCGGCGCGGACCGGGCCCAGATTGCGGTCGTGCTGGACCTCGAGCACGATCTTCTCGCCGATCAGCCGCTTGAGCAGCTCGGACGTGTCGGAGACGATATCGGGCAGCTGCAGCACCTGCGGCCGCAGGGTCTGCTGGCGCGAGAAGGCGAGCAGATGCCGGGTCAGCGAGGCCGCGCGGTTGGAGTTGCTGCGGATCTGCTGGATGTCGTCATAATCGCTGTCGCCGGGGCTGTGCCGCATCAGCATCAGGTCGCAATGGCCGATGATCGCAGTCAGCACGTTGTTGAAATCATGCGCAACGCCGCCCGCGAGCTGGCCGATCGCCTGCATCTTGCTTGCCTGCGCGACCTGGCGCTTGAGCCGGCTTTCCTCGCTGTTATCCTTGACCGAGAGCAGCACCGCAGCATCGCCCATTCCGCGCAGGCTGGCGAGCGATAGCGTCACCGGCTCGTCGGGCTGGTTGCGTAGCCGCAGCGCGACATCGCCCGCCATCGCCTGTCCGCTGGCATGGCGGCGCACCGCATCGGCGATCGCGCCCTTGTCCTCGCGCACCACCAGATCGCCGGGATAGGGCGGCAGTTCGGCCTCGGTGATCCCTGCCGCGCGCAGGAACGCATCGTTGGCGAACAGGAAGCGCCCGTCGCGATCGGTCATCGCCAGGCCCACCGGCAGCAACCCGAGCAGCGTCTGGACATAGCCCAGTGCGGTGCCCTTATCCATGCCAGCCGGGTCTTCGTCGATCAGCACGACCAGCGCAGGTGCCTTCTCGCGCTCCGCCGGATCGGTGACGTGGAGCGGATCGACCAGCGGCAGGTGGAACAGGCGCAGCGGGACGCCCTTGCGGCCCTCGCGCTCGAAATAGATACGGTTGCGCTCGTCGGCGCGCAGGAAGCTCGCGAGATCGCGCCCGACGATATTGCCCGCCTCGGCCCCGGCGGCGCGCGCGGCAAAGGCGCTGTTGGCGGCACGGATGCGACCTTCGGGGCTGATCGCGGCGGCCATGAAGCCGCCCTCGCCCAGCGCGCGCCCGGGACGCCCGACCAGCATCGCATCGGCCTCAACCGCGAGATCGTGCCGTGCGACCGGCTCGAACTTCCACAGTAGATAGTCCTGCCCGCGCCCGACACGGCGCACCTCGGCATCGATCGGAACGCCTGCAGCGACCAGTCCGCTGGCCCTGCCCTCGCCATCGCGCCAGGCGGCGCGTCCTGCCTCGGCGAGCAGGTCGCCGCCCTGACCGGCCAGCGACAATTTCGGCGGGACCATCTCGGCGCCGAACTGGTCGATGAAGCGCTGGTTGGCGCAGATCATCCGCCCCGCCTCGTCAGTAATGGCAATCGCGATCGTCGGGTGGTCGGTCGCGGCGAAGGTCACCGACCAGTCGGGCATCGTGCGCTGCACGTCGCTGCGCGGCGGAAACTGGTGACGCACCAGCAGGATCAGCGAGGCAAGCGCCACCAGACCACCCGCGAACAGCGCCAGCGGCACCCAGTCACCCAGCGCTAGCCAGATCAGGCCGCCGCTCACCACCAGTCCGCCGAGGATGATTAGCGTGGTGATGCGGGCATCGGGGCTGTCGGGATCGGGAAGCGCGGGCAGCCATTCCGGCCAGTCAAGGTCGGGGCGGGCACGGGTGGTGGTCAAGGTCGTCGGATCCCCCTGGCATGGCGCGTCCGGCCAGCTTCAGTGTTGCGCGCGCGACGCTAGCGCAATCCGGGATGCGTTACAAATCGCAAGGCGTTCAAGGGAGGCGGTGGCGCGCCCTGGCGAGGCGACGCTGGCGCTTGCCCGCGATCCATATCCGCCAGCCGATCGCGCTGGCGACATAGCCGACCGCCGCCATCACGATGGCCAGCACGACAAGGCCAAAGGCGGTGATCGAGGCGGCGCCGGTCAGCCATTCCATCCAGGTCTCGACATGCGGCTGGTTGAGCGCGGTCGCCACCGGCTGGCCGAAGGTCGAGGCATCGACGCGCAGGATGAAGCTGCCGACATGATAGGCGGCGACCCAGAGCAGCGGCGTCGTGAACGGATTGGTGATGAAGGTGGTCAGCGCCGCGACCGGCACATTGGCGCGGAACGGAAGCGCGAGCAGCGCCGCGCCGAAGATCTGCGCGATCGGCAGGATCACGCCGACCAGCACCCCCAGAGCCACGCCGCGCGGCACCGACCGCCGGGTGAATCGCCACAGGTCAGAGCGCAGCACGCGCGCAGCAAAAGGCCGGATGAAGCGGTTCTGCTCCATACTCTCGCGTGTCGGCATGTTGCGACCAACCCAGCGGGTGAAACGGCCTTCCGTCAACTCCAAAACCCTATGCCCTTTGCTGTCCGCTGCAAGCGACAGGGCCCATGTGGGAGCGCCGCCGCAAAAGGCCATAGCCCCCAACGGATTAAAACGACGTTTACCCAGATTCGAAATCACCCGAATCGGGCTGCGACCCCGTTCGAGCACGCCCCATAGCGCGCGGCGGTGATCTGGCGCACGCGATCTTATGAAGCGAGGTTAATTTTCGACGGGCGGAGAGTTGCTTATCCCCGATCGCGCAGCAGGCGGCCCTGCTCGCGCTTCCACTCGCGTTCCTTGGTCGCCGCGCGCTTGTCGGGCGCCTTCTTGCCCTTGGCGAGCGCGAGTTCGACCTTGGCGCGGCCTCTTCCGTTGAAGAAGATCGACAGCGGCACCAAGGTCATGCCCTGGCGCGCCACCGCTCCGTGCAGCTTGGCGATCTCGCGCGCGTGGAGCAGCAGCTTGCGCGGGCGCTTGGGCTCGTGATTGAAGCGGTTGCCATGGCTGAATTCGGGGATGTTCGAATTGATCAGCCAGACCTGCTCGTCGCTGACCTCGGCATAGCTTTCCGCGATCGATCCCTCGCCGAAGCGCAGCGACTTGACCTCGGTGCCGGTAAGCGCGATCCCCGCCTCGTACACCTGATCGATGGCATAATCGTAGCGCGCGCGCCGGTTCTCGGCGACGATCTTCTTCTTGTCGAACGTCTCGGGCTTGGGCCGCGCCATCAGATAAGCCCAGCGTGCACCAGTGCCGCGTCGACCGCCTTGCGGCTCTTCTTGTCGGGCGGGGTCATCGGCAGCCTGAGATCCGGCAGGAAATCGGGCCGCACGCGGTGCAGCGCATATTTGACCGGGCCGGGCGACGCATCTGAGAACATCGCCGAGTGTAGCGGGTACAGACGGTCGTTGAGCGCGAGCGCGGCCTTGTAATCGCCCTTGGCCAGCGCCGCCTGAAACTGCGCGCACAAGGCAGGCGCGACATTGGCGGTCACCGAGATACAGCCGACACCGCCCATCGCGCGATGACCGAGCGCCAGTTCGTCATTGCCCGACAGCTGGCAGAATTTCTTGCCGCACTGCGCGCGCTGCGCGCTGACGCGCTCGAGATCGCCGGTAGCATCCTTGACGCCGATGATCGTGGGGAAGCGCGAGAGCTTGGCCATGGTCTCGACCTTGATGTCGGTCACGGTGCGCGCAGGCACGTTATAGAGCACAATCGGCAGGTCGCACGCCTCGGTCAGCGCCTTGAAATGCGCGCGCACCCCGTCCTGGCCGGGGCGGTTGTAATAAGGCGGCACGACCAGCGCTGCGCTGGCGCCGGCGGCCTTTGCGTTGAGCATGTGCCCGATGGCGACCTTGGTGTCGTTCGACCCGCAGCCCGCGATCACCGGAACGCGCCCCGCCGCCTGCTCGACGCAGACGCGCACGACATAATCATGCTCCTCGATCGACATGGTCGCGGCCTCGCCGGTGGTGCCGCAGGGGACCAGGCCCGAGCTGCCATTGTCGATCTGCCAGTCGATCAGCGCGCGGAACGCAGGCTCGTCAAACGCTCCGTCGCGGAAGGGCGTCGCAAGGGCCGGAATTGAGCCGGAAAACATCGGGTAGCTCCTTTACCTTGCCCGCAAATCAGGCAAGAACAATCCATTCGCACACAAGGTTGCGTGTTCAGCGCCTGATAAGGATCGAAAGCGCATCATGTCCAGCATGGTTTCACGAATTGCTATTGCGCGGCGCACCGCCGTGCTGCTCGCCCTGCCCCTGCTGGGCGTCCCTGCCGCCTGTCTCGCCAGCGACCAGACCGCCGATTATGCCGCCGTGCCGAGCCGCAGCGGCGATGGCAGCGACTGGGACCGCGCGCGCGCCAACCTGCTCCAGTCGATGCCGACCGACATGTCGGGCACGATCGCCAACTGGCGCGCGCTGACCACCACGCCCAACAATTACACCTTCTCGACCTTTGCGAGCTTCCTGATCTCCAACCCCGGCTGGCCCGACGAGGACAAGATGCGCCGCAATGCCGAGCAGGCGCTGGGCGCAGGCCCCGCCGCGCCGCAGGAGGTGGTCGCCTATTTCAACCGCTTTGCGCCGCTCACCAATGTCGGCCGCGCGCGCTATGCGATGGCGCTCGACGCGGTGGGGCAGCGCGATGCCGCGCGCACGGTCGCGATCGCCGCCTGGCGCGGCGGCACGATGATGCCCGAAGACAAGGCAATGCTGTTCAGCCGCTTTGCCACGGACTTTACCGCTGCCGATCATGACGCGCGGATGGATGCGCTGCTCTGGGCGAAGGCCACGCCCGATGCCGAGGAGCAGTTCGGCTATGTCTCCCCAGCACGGCGCGCGGTGTTCGCGGCGCGGCTCGCCATGCTCAAGAACCTGCCCGATGCCGATGCGCTCGCCGGATCGCTCGGCGCCGAGGCGATGGCTGATGCAGGCTATGTCGCGCAGCGCGCCAGGCGCCTCGTCGATACCGGCAACTGGACGCTCGCGCGCCAGATGCTCGGCAGCCGGCCCGCGCTGCAATACCGTCCGGTCAATGCCGAAAGCTGGTACGAGCTGCTGCTGAGCCAGGCGCGCGCGGCGAGCAATGACGGGCAATATGCGCTTGCCTTCGACATTGCCTCGAAGGTCGATGATGCCTTCGCGCCCGGCCACGACATTTCCGACGAGAGCCTGGGCGTGCGCGACGATTATACCAGCCTGACCTGGCTGGCGGGCACGGTGGCGCTGCAGAATCTGGGGCGTCCGCGCGATGCGATCGGCATGTTCGCGCGCTATGGCGGCGGCGCGCGCACCCCGCAGACCCGCTCCAAGGGATTCTACTGGGCGGGCCGTGCAGCCGCCGTCGCGGGCGACCAGGCCGAGGCGATGCGCTATTTCGAAATGGCCGCCGCCTATCCCGACCATTATTACGGCCAGCTCGCCACCGAGCGGCTGGGCCGCGACATCCCGCCCTTTGCCACCGCACCCAGCGTGCAAGTGAGCGCGGTCGAGCGCGGGCGATTCAACGCGAGCTCGCTGGTCCAGGCGACCCAGGCGATCTCGCGCAGCGGCGACTGGCCGACCCAGCGGCGCTTTTTCGGCGCGGTGGCAGCGGCGGCGAAGACCCCGGAAGAGCATGTTCTCGCGACCGAACTCGCGCGCCAGATCGGGAGGCGCGACCTTGCGGTCATCGTCGGCCAGGCGGCGCGCGCCAAGGGCGTAGACGACCTGCAATCGGTCGCCTTCCCGCAAATGCCGGTGCCGCCGGGCGCGCTCAGCAGCTGGACGATGATCCACGCGATCACCCGGCAGGAAAGCCAATATGCCCCCAACGCGGTCAGCCATGCCGGTGCGCGCGGGCTGATGCAGCTGATGCCGGGCACCGCGCGCGAACAGGCGGGCAAGATGGGGCTCAGCTATTCGCTCGGCGCGCTGACCGACGATACCGGCTATAACATCCAGCTCGGCGCGGGCTATTTCAGCCGGATGATGGACTATTTCGGCGGCAGCTATCCGCTTGCAGTCGCGGCGTACAACGCAGGTCCCGGCAATGTGAACAAATGGCTGCGCGCCAATGGTGACCCGCGCACGGGCGGCATCGACATCGTCGAATGGGTCGAGCGCATCCCGATCTTCGAGACCAAGAACTATGTCCAGCGCGTGCTGGAAAACGCGGTGGTCTATGACGTGATGCACCCCGAGCGCGCGACGATGCGGGGGCGTGACAAGCTCAGCCGCTATCTGGGGAAGAATACGCCGGGCTGACGATACGCCTCCGCCCCGTCATTCCCGCGAACGCGGGAATCCCGCTTCTGTGCGACGGTCAAATGAAGCGGGACCCCCGCGCTCGCAGGGGTGACGGGGATGGGAAACTGAAAAGGCTGCACCTGCTGGCACGTTCACGCTAAAGCCCCGCCATGGACCGCCCCAATTACATCACCCCGCAAGGCTATGCCGCGCTCAAGGCGCGCTACGACCAGTTGCTCGGCGTTGAGCGCCCCGCGATTGTCGAGATCGTCAGCTGGGCCGCCGGCAATGGCGACCGCAGCGAGAATGGCGATTACCTGTACGGCCGCAAGCGCATGCGCGAGATCGACCGCGAGCTTAATCGCCTGGCGCGCAAGATGAAGGCCGCGCGCGTGATCGATCCTGCGACGCAGAGCGACAAGAGCCGCGTCTGGTTCGGCGCCCAGGTCGATATCGCCGACGAGGACGACAACTGGCGCACGCTCACCCTGGTCGGCGATGACGAGCAGGATGCGGGCGCCGGCCGGATCGGCTGGAGCTCCCCGCTCGCCCGCGCGCTCAAGGGCGCCAGCGTAGGCGATCTGCGCACGGTGCAACTGCCCGCAGGCGCGAAGGAATACGAGGTCATGGCGATCCGCTATCCTGGCTGAGGCCCGACCACGCCCCCATTGCGCGACCATATCATTATGATAGTTCTTGCCGCT
This sequence comes from Blastomonas ursincola, assembly GCF_013607875.1. GTDB lineage: Bacteria > Pseudomonadota > Alphaproteobacteria > Sphingomonadales > Sphingomonadaceae > Blastomonas > Blastomonas ursincola. Next base: position 16,121 of record NZ_VDES01000003.1, on the reverse strand, counting down.
GAAGTGGGGGAACAATCATATGGATTTCATGGGGCTGCTCCGCTCGGTCGAGGACATTTTGTTCGAGATCGTCAGCTGGCTGTATTTCTATCCGCGCACCTTTCTGCTCTCGCTGTTCCGGCCGCAGCGGATGATGGCCTATGCCGATGACGAGCTCGATGACCGGCCAAAGGCGCGCTACGAAAGCACGATCAACCCTCCCGTCTTCTTGATGATCACCATCGCGATGGCGAGCACGGTCAGCGAATTCATCCTTGGACCGGAAGCGGTCGCACAGGCGATCAAGGACAGCCCCGAATTCCTGCGCGACTGGAAGAACGAACTGATGTTCACGGCGTTCATTTTCAGCATCTACCCGCTGCTGCTGTCGATCGATCTGCTGCGTCACCGCAAGATCGCCATCGACCGAACGTCGCTGCGCCCGCCCTTTTACAGCCAGTGCTTCGTCGCCGCGCCGTTCGGCCTAGCCAATCATATCGCGATCGCGTTCATGAGCGACACGACTTTCGAATACCCGATCATGGGCAAATATTATGATGGTATATATATCGGCTTCCCGATCTTTCTGGTGACCTTGATCTGGTACACCGTGCAGCAGGCGCGCTGGTTTCGACTAGAGCTGGGCACCTCGCTGCTCAAATCCTGCTGGATCGCCGCATTCGCGGTCTTCAAGGGCTTTTTCGTGACCTTCTCGATCATGATGCTGATCCAGGGGACCGGCTGAACGCTCAGCCGCCCCGGATCAGCAGGTTGCGGATTTCGGTCATGTCCTCCATCGCGAAGCGGATGCCTTCGCGGCCGAGGCCGGAATCCTTAACGCCGCCATAGGGCATGTTGTCGATGCGGAAGCTGGGCACGTCGTTGATCACGACGCCGCCGACATCGAGATGGTCCCAGCAGTCGAACATCTTGAACAGGTCTCGGGTGAACACGCCCGCCTGCAGCCCGAACTTGCTGTTGTTCACCTCGGCCATCGCCGCCTTGAAATCGGTGAAGCTCGACAGCACTGCGACCGGGCCGAACGCCTCTTCGGTAACGATCTTGCAGTCATGCGGCACGTTCTCGAGCAGCGTCGCCTCGAGCATAGCACCGTCGCGCTTGCCGCCGCACAGCAGCGTGCCGCCCTTGGCCACCGCCTCCTGCACCCAGCCATCGAGCCGCGATGCTTCCTTCTCGTGAATCATCGGACCGATGAACGTATCGCGATCCTTGGGGTCGCCCGCGATCAGCGTCGCGGTCTTGGCGACCAGCATGTCGCGGAACCGGTCATAGACATCGGCATGGATGAGGATGCGCTGCACGCCGATGCAGCTCTGGCCCGACTGGTAGAAAGCACCGAAGATCACGCGCTCCATCGCGTCATCCAGGTTAGCATCGGCATCGATGATGACCGCCGCGTTGCCGCCGAGTTCGAGCACGACCTTCTTCTTGCCGCAGCGCGCCTTGAGGTCCCAGCCCACATCGGGCGAGCCGGTGAAGGACAGGAGCTTGAGCCGGTCGTCGGTGGTGAACAGGTCTGCGCCGTCGCGGCTGGCGGGCAGGATCGAGAATGCGCCCTTGGGCAGGTTGGTCTCGGCCAGCACCTCGCCCATGATGATTGCGCCCAGCGGCGTGCGGCTCGCCGGCTTCATCACGAACGGACAGCCGACCGCGATCGCCGGCGCGATCTTGTGCGCGGCGAGGTTGAGCGGGAAGTTGAACGGCGAGATGAACGAGCACGGGCCGATCGGGACGCGCTTCCACATGCCGCGATAGCCCTTGGCGCGCGGGCTGATGTCCATGGTCTGGACCTCGCCCGCCATGCGCACCGATTCCTCGGCGGCAATGCGGAAGGTATCGATCAGGCGGCTGACCTCGCCCTCGCTGTCCTTGATCGGCTTGCCCGCCTCGACGCACAGCGCATAGGCGAGTTCGTCGGCGCGTTCCTTGAAGCGCGTGACGCAATGGTTGAGCACGTTCTGCCGCTCGTAGCTCGGCATCGCCGCCATCGGCTCGGCTGCCTCGACCGCGCCTGCGATCCCCGCATCGATCGTCGCCGCATCGGCCTGCGCCACACGGAACGCGACCTCGCCGGTGAACTTGTCGGTCACCTCCAGATCGGTGTTCGGCTGCTGCGCCTCGTTGTTGAGATAGAGCGGGTAGACGGATTTGAGGGTGGTCATGTGCTGATCCCATAAAGCCCTCTCCCCTTCAGGGGAGAGGGTTGGGAGAGGGGACCGCCCTCCCCCGTTGCAATGAAAGGGCAAGCGGGGCGCA
>NZ_VDES01000003.1:9811-13855 GCF_013607875.1 Blastomonas ursincola | reverse complement strand
CCCCCCCCCCCCCCCCCCCCGCCCTCCCCCGTTGCAATGAAAGGGCAAGCGGGGCGCATTCCCCCCTCCCCGACCCTCCCCCCCTGAAGGGGAGAGGGAGTGCGCTGGCTTAAAGCTCCTTCGCCATCCGCTTGATGTCGATGTTCAAGATCTGGTCGTTCTCCGAATAGTCAACCGGACAATCGATGAGATGCACGCCCGGCGTGTCGCGCGTATGGGCGAGCAGCTGTTTCAGATGCTCGGCGCTCTCGACGCGATAGCCGTTGGCACCATAGGCCTCGGCATATTTGACGAAATCGGGATTGCCATAGGTCAGGCCCCAGTCCTTGAAGCCCATATTCGCCTGCTTCCAGCGGATCATGCCATAGCTGTTGTCGTTGAGGATCAGCACGGTCATGTTGAGCCCCAGCCGGACGGCGGTTTCCATTTCCTGGCTGTTCATCATGAAGCCGCCATCGCCGCAGATCGCGAGCACCTTGCGGTCGGGATAGACCATCGACGACATCATCGCCGAGGGGAGCCCCGCGCCCATGGTGGCGAGCGCATTGTCGAGCAGCACGGTATTGGGGCGATAGGCGCAATAGCCGCGCGCGAACCAGATCTTGTAGACGCCATTGTCGAGGCAGATGATGCCGTCATCCGGCATGGCGTTGCGGATTTCCTGCACCAGATAGGGCGGGAAGATCGGGAAGCGCGCATCCTCGGCGAGCTTGTTGGTGTGTTCGAGCTCGGCCTTGCGATAGTCGAGCATGTGGTCGAACTTCCACCCGCCATTGGGGACGATGTCTTCCTTCATCTGCCAGATCGCATTCGCGATATCGCCGATCACCTCGATTTCGGGGAAATAGACCGGGTCAACCTCCGCCGTCTTGGTCGAGACATGGATCACCGGCGTGCCACCCGGCTGCATGAAGAAGGGCGGCTTTTCGATCACGTCATGGCCGATATTGACGATCAGGTCCGCCGCCTCGACCGCGCGGTGGACGAAATCGCCCGCCGAGAGCGCGGCGCAACCCAGGAACTTGGGGTGCCGCTCGTCGATCACGCCCTTGCCGAGCTGGGTGGTCAGGAACGGGATTCCGGTCTTCTCGATGAACTGCAGCAGCATGCGGCTGGTCATCGTGCGGTTGGCCCCGGCCCCGATCACCAGGATCGGCGACCTGGCCTGTTCGAGCGCGGTAACCGCGGCGCGGATCGACTTCTTGTCGGCATTGGGACGCCGGGTCGAGCTGGGCTTCAGCGGCACCGACTCGGTCTTTTCCTCGGCAATGTCCTCGGGGAACTCGATATGCGCCGCGCCGGGCTTTTCCTCTTCGGCGAGGCGGAAGGCTTCGCGCACGCGGCTGGGGATATTGTCGGCGCTGGCGAGCTGGTGGGTGAACTTGGTGATCGGCTTCATCATGTCGACCACGTCGAGAATCTGGAAGCGGCCCTGCTTGGATTTCTTGATCGGCTTCTGCCCTGTCACCATCAGCATCGGCATGCCGCCGAGCTGCGCATAAGCCGCCGCAGTGACGAAATTGGTCGCGCCGGGGCCCAAGGTCGCCATGCAGACGCCCGCCTTGCCGGTATGGCGGCCATAGGTTGCGGCCATGAAGCCAGCGCCCTGTTCGTGCCGGGTGAGGATGAGCTTGATCTGGGTCGACCGGCTGAGCGAGTCGAGCATGTCCAGATTTTCCTCGCCGGGAACGCCGAAGATATACTCGACACCCTCTGCCTCGAGGCATTGGACAAACAGATCGGATGCTTTGGTCATGGAATTTCCTCCCCCGGAAGCCGAAAGTGGCTCGTCGTTGCATTCGTGCGACCGAAAGGATGTCCGGGCGGCGCTTGCTGCTTGTTTACGCCCGGGCGGAACCGCTCGTTACCGGCATGGCATCCGCCCTCCATGCTGGCTGTGACGCAAGGCATAACCCCAATTTTCTGTCGAGTCACCCGCCAAAAGTGCGGCCTTCCCCTCCGTCACAGCGGTACGAGCACCGCCCGACACCAATGGAACATATAAAGAACATTTGGCTGGGAATGTTGGAGAACGACGCGTAACCTGTCCAATTACCCCTCAGAATTTTGCAGGCCAGACGCGTTTCGTGGCGGGGGCTCACCGTGTTTGCCTGCACCTTACCCGTTGGAGAGTAGACGTCATGAACCGTGCGCCTGTCTTTTCTGCCATCAAGTCGCTGCGCCAGGGCAAGGCATTTTCGCCGGCCGAGGTTATCGCCATCGACAGCCTGCTGGGCACGCTCGGCATTGCCCCCGCTTCGAACGGTGAGGCGACCCCGATAGCGATCGGCCTGACCCTCGCCGACTTCCGCACCGCCGCCGCAACCCTTGGCTGCACCAGCGTGCAGATCCGCGCGGTCTGGGAGGTCGAAAGCGGCGGCGGCTGGTTCACGGACGTGCGTTCCGATATCCTCGCGCTCGACGGGCCGGGCGGCTTTCTCGACGGGCCGCACCTGCCCAAGATCCTGTTCGAAGCGCATGTCTTTGATCGCCGGACCGCTGGCAGATATCGCGACAGCCACCCCAATCTCTCGAGCAGGGTCTGGAACCGCAAGCTCTATATCGGCGGCCAGGGCGAATATGTGCGGCTGTGGAAGGCAATGCAGCTCGACCGGCACGCTGCGCTGAAGTCCGCCTCGGTCGGCGGCGCGCAGATCATGGGCTTCAACCACAGGCTTGCCGGGTTCGACACGGTCGAAGCCTATTGGGAGGCGATGAAGGTTTCAGAGGCAGCGCATCTCCAGGCCTTTGCCACGTTTATCGAGAACCGGGGGCTGGTGAAGGCGCTGAAGGCGATCAGCAACAGCCCCGAGGACTGTATCGCCTTTGCCAGGGGCTATAACGGACCCGGCTACGCCCGGAACAATTACCATGTGAAGATCGCGCAGGCCCATGCCAGATATGCGTGAGCCACGCTGACGGATCAGTAGCCCAGCGCCAGGTCGACCTCGTTGACCAGCATCTCCCCGCGCACGAACCGCCCGAGATTCTCGGCGAACAGCGCGGCCGAGCGCTGAAACATCCGCGTCTGCGCCCGACCCGACAGATGCATCGAGATCTGCACATTGGGCAGCGTCCAGAGCTCGTGGTCGGCAGGCAGCGGCTCGGGCGTGGTCACGTCGAGAAACGCACCCGCGATGGTCCTGGCCTTGAGCGCGGCGATCAGCGCATCCTGATCGACGCATTCGCCGCGCGCGATATTCACCAGGATGGCGCTGTCCTTCATCGCCGCAAGCTCGTCCGCACCGATCAGCGCGTCGGTCTCGCGCGTCGAGGGCGTCGCGATGACCACCCAGTCGAATTCGCCGATCCGCGCCTTCCAGTCCTGCGCCCCGATGATACCCTGGTCAGGCCGTGCGGTGCGGGCAACGCCGGTCACCTCCACACCAAAGCCCTTCAGCCGGTCTCCGATCGCAGACCCGATCGCGCCATAGCCGATGATCAGCGCGCGTGTTTCATCGAGCTCGACGGTGCCTGGCGACGCCCAGAGCCATTCACGCCGGTCGGCCGCACGCACGACATCGGCATAGCCCTTGGCCATGCTGAGCATGCCGAGCACCGCATATTCGGCGACGGCGATTGTGTTGACGCCGACGCCATTCGTGACTCGGGTACCGCGCTTCATGAGCTGTTCGACGGGAAAATGATCGAGCCCGGCATAGAGCGTCGACACCCATTGCAGCTTCTCCCCCGACGCGATGATGTCGCGCATCGCCTGCTTGTCGTGCATGTCGACCCAGGCGATGTCCGCATCGACAACCTCGCGCAGCGCTTCTTCGGCCGAGCCGATCCAGACGACCTGCATGCCTTCGGGAATCACGCCCTCGATCAACGGGCGCACGAGCGCGGAAATCACGGCCTTGGTCATGCTCTCTCCTCTTCCTGGCACCGCGCCGCTTTTTCGCTTTCCGGCGAAAGCCAGAAACCAGAGCGGCTACAGCGCGATTTTGCCCCTGGACTCCGGCTTTCGCCGGAGAACAGGCACCACCATTTCTCCACCCTATCCGTTTGTCCCGAGCGAAGTCGAGGGACGCATGCACGACC
>NZ_VDES01000003.1:0-9801 GCF_013607875.1 Blastomonas ursincola | reverse complement strand
CGACACGCTCGGGACAAACGGAGGTGGTTCTTGGAGAGGTTAAACCTCGATCCGCCATTCCCAGCCCAACGGGTCGCCGTCCATCACCTCGATTCCCGCCGCGACCAGCTCATCGCGGATCGCATCGGAGGCGGCGAAATTCTTGTCCGCACGTGCTTCCTTGCGCAGCTTGAGCATATGCTCGATGCGGGCTTCATCGATTGTCGCTGCGGCCGGGCGGATGCGCAGGTCGGCGCGCTCGAGGGCCAGCAGGTTGAGCCCCAGCACCGCGTCCATCGCGGCGATAGCGGAGAGGCGCTGCCCGGCATCGACCTTCTTCTGCGCCAGAACGTCGTCCAGCACGGTCAGCGCCTTGGCGGTGTTGAGATCGTCGGACACGGCTGATGCAAAATCGCCGAGCAGCTGTTGGAGACGTGGATGCTCCACCGTCCCGGCCATCTCTGCCTGCCCCCGCAGCGCCGCGACCGCCATCACCAGCCGCTTGAGCCGGGTCAGCGCCGCCAGCAGATTGTCCCAGCTGAACTCGAGCTCGCTGCGATAATGCGCCTGCAGGCACATCAGCCGATAGGCGAGCGGGTGGATGCCCTTGGCAACGAGCAGCGGCAGGCGCAGGAACTCTCCGGACGACTTGGACATCTTGCCCGTCCGGTCGATCAGGAAATTGTTGTGCATCCAGAAGCGCGCGCCGCTGCCATGTGAGCAGGCATAGGCCTGGTTCTGCGCTATCTCGTTGGGGTGATGGATCTCGCGATGGTCGATGCCGCCGGTATGGATGTCGAACGGAAAGCCGAGCAGGGCCTCGCTCATCACCGAGCATTCGAGATGCCAGCCGGGCGCCCCCTTCCCCCAAGGTGAGTCCCACTCCATTTGCCGCGTCTCGCCTGCGGGCGTCTTGCGCCAGATCGCAAAATCCTGCGCGTTGCGCTTGCCCTCGACCGCCTCGATGCGCCCTTCGCCCGCCTCGGTCGCCGCGCGCGCCAGCGATCCGTAATCGCTAACGGTCGAGACGTCGAAATACAGGCCACTGGGCAGCTCGTAGCAATGCCTGTCCGCGATCGACCTGGCGAACGCGATCATCTTCGGCACATAATCGGTCGCGATCGACCATTCCGCCGGCTGGCGGATGTTGAGCGCCTTGATGTCCTCCCAGAACGCCTCGGTATAATGGCGGGCAATGTCCCAGATCGATTGGGCACGCTCTGCCGCCGCCTTTTCCAGTTTGTCCTCGCCATCATCGGCATCGTCGGTCAGGTGCCCGACATCGGTGATGTTGATGATATGCCTGAGCGCAAAGCCTTTGAAGCTCAGCACGCGCCCCAGCGTATCGGCGAAGACATAGGCGCGCATGTTGCCCAGATGCGCATAATTATAGACCGTCGGCCCGCAGCTATAGACCCGCGCTTCGCCGGGATGGACCGGCTCGAACGCTTCGAGCGAGCGGGTGAGGCTGTTGAACAGCATCAGCGGGGCGGTATCGGCAGAGCTCGTCATGGCATCAGCCATTGCCTGCAAAGCGCGCGCGCCGTCAAGCCGACAGGCGTGCAGAAAAACCCCGCCCGCACCAGTCGCAGCAGCGCGGACGGGGTCTGAATGTCGGCTCGATGCTTACCGATCGCCGCTGGTACCGCTGGCCTGGTCCGCCGCCGCCATGGTCTCGACCAGCAGGCCGAGCTGGTTTTCGCAGCCATTTTCGATCAGCGTTCCGGCGAGTTCGTCGACCTCGGCCGGCACGCTGGGAAGAACCACCAGATCGATCTTGCGCGCGACGCCGTCGGGGCCGGTGAGCGTGTAGCTGCCCGGCGCAACGGGCAGTTCGGCCATCGGCCACAGCCGGTTGCCCGATCCCTTCTTCCAGTCGATCGTAGCTGAAGCGCCGGTTCCGGCGAGCTTGAGCTGGACATCCTGGTCGACCTTGGCGCGCCAGAACATCAGGCGGGCGGGTTCAGCGACGCAGAACTTGCCCGACTGGCTCGCATCGATGAACCACAGGTTCGGGCTGCGCGGGGTAGCGGGAGCAGCAACCTTGGCCGGAGCGCCGCGGACGGCCCCGGTGCGGCTGCGCGTCGCAGGGCCACCGGTGGCGAGCAGGCTGGCAATCTGGGTGCTCTGCGTCTGATCGCGCTTGACCGTGCCGTCGAGCGTGAAGGTACCAGGGCCGGACAGGACGCGCGTGCCGGCCTTGTCGAGCACGGTCACCTTGTCGCTGGCCTTCAACACCACCTTGGTGTTGGCGGGCAGCTTCTTGCCGGCAGGAAATTGCGCTGCCGAAGGACCGACCGAGCGTACGACCATGGACTGCGCCATCGCTGCACTGCTGCCAGCAATGCCCAGCGTCAACATGGCACCTATCGCAAGTGCCCGGCGAAGTACGGACTTCCTTTCAACCGAGAACATAGCTTTCTCCTTTTTGTGTCTGACCAAGTCGCTTGAACAAATTCGCGATGGCCTCTTCCTGCCCCAATTCTGCAAGCTGCGATGTGAGTTGAACCACAGCCGCATCATTTCCCGCCTGGTGCGCCGCAACCAGCTCGGCAATGGCCTGGCGCTCGCTCTCCGGCCTGTCGGGCGCGGGCTCGAAAATGTCGACCGGCTTGGCGCGTCCTCTTAGCACGATCCGCCCCATCGGGCGATACCAGTCGAGCCCGGAACGCTCCGCCGCCTCGCGGCTGACCAGCACACGCGTGTCGAGATTCTTGTTCGCCGCCTCGAGCCTGGCCGCCGTGTTCATGCTGTCGCCGAATGCAGTATACTGGATCCGCCCCTCGCCGCCGAAATTGCCGACGATCGCCTCGCCGAAATGCACGCCGACGCGCGTGCGGCCGATCGGCGGCACACCTTCGGGCGCGGTCCTGCGAAAATCCTCACCCGCTTCGTACATGGCCCAGGCCGCACGCACCGCGCGCTCGCCATCGTCGGGAAAGCCGATCGGCGCCCCCCAGAAGGCGACCACCGCATCGCCCACGAACTTGTCGAGCGTACCGCCATATTGCAGCACCACGTCCGCCAGCCGGTCGAGATAGTTGTTGAGCAGGAAGGCGACCATTTCCGGTTCGATCGCGTGGGTCAGCTTGGTGAAGCCCTCCAGATCGGTGAAGACGCAGAAGATCTCCCGCTTTTCGCCATGCAGCGCCAGCTTGTCCGGGTCCTTCAGGATTTCCGCCGCGACCGAACGCGGCAGATACTTGCCCAGCGCGTTCTGCGCGAACGCGCGCTGCTTGGACCCGACCACGCGCGCGGCCGCCCCCACCGAGGTATAGGCGAGCAGCCATCCGGTCGCCCAGCCGAAGCTCGGCAGGTTGAGCGTGTCGAAGCCCTGATATTGCAGGATGAACGGCGCGGTCATGAAAAACAGGATCTGGCTGCCGAGCAGCAGCCCCATGATCCACGCACGCGCCTGGCTGATCGCGGTGATGCAGCCAGCGATCACCACCGTCAGCGCCATGGCCCATAACGACCAGTTCGGGAAGGCGAAGGGCCGATCCTTGTCCAGCAGCTGCGACATCATGTGCGCGTGCACTTCCAGCCCGATCATCTGCGATTCACCGGTCACGACATCGCCGATCCGGGTCAGCGGCGTATCGAACTTGTCGAAATCGACAAAATCGCCGCCGATCAGGATGTGCCGCCCCTTGACCTCGCTCGCGACGAACTCGGCACTGGCGGGGTCGGCGAACAGATCGATCGGCAGCTTGTTGATCACCGGGCGGTCGGAAGACAGCGGCAGGCGGAAACGGATGGCGCCGCGATAATCGGCAAAGGCCGGGTCCGGCGGCGTCATCGCGCGCACCATGATCGGCGGCAGGTTCTTCGGCTGGTCGGGCCAGCGCCGGGCAACACCATCCGAATCGGTGACCAGCCGGATGCTTGTCGGCTTCGTCTTGTCGGTGGTGACGTCCTTGAGGAACTGCTCGAGGAACTGCTGCTGGCGAAACTGGATCGCCTCGGTATTGGTCGCGTTGCTGGCATAGGCGACATGCGTCGGCGTGCGCATGCCGCGCAGCGCGGTTTTCAGCGCCTCGTCATCGTCCTGCGGCTGATCGAACAGGATATCGATGCCGATCGATTTAGCGCCCATCCGGTCGATATTGGTCAGCGCATTGGCCAGGATGGTACGATCGACCGGCGAACGCTGGCCGGTATCGATCAGTGTGTCGTCGGTATAGACGACCATAAGGATACGCGGGTCCTGATCCACCTTCTTGGCGAAATTGGCCGCGCGCATGTCGTACATTGCGTTTTCGGCATCGCCGAGCAACGGCATTTCGGTGCTGTAGCGGGCAATGGCGAGCGCGAAGACCAGAAAGCCGAGCGTCGCGAGCAGCCGCACCAGCCCGAGCTGGCGGATCAGGCGCGTGGCCGAACGCCCCATCTCGTCGCGGCTGGTCGCTGCCGCAGCGGCGCTGTCTGCCCGGCTTGCCATCGGGTCAGCAGCCACCCGGCGCTGCGCACATCAGGCGCGATGCCATCAGCGTCACACGGGGCGACCGTCTGACCGGCACCACCCGCGATCGTTGCCTGCTTGCGCTTCCATGTCGCCCATGTCGCATCATCGCACCCCCAGGCGCGTCGCCCCCGTGCAGCGCGCCGATCCAGAAATCTGCCCTCGGTGCGACCCGGTCGGGATTCGTTTCCATCGCTATAGTCTGCCCGTGCCGTGCTGACCAGTTGTCGCCGCAGCATCTGGAGCATTATGGTTCGTTGATGCCAAGGGCATGCGATGGGGGATAGACGGGATCAGAACCCCCGGAACTGGACCGCGTCATCGAGTGCGACGCGCGGGACCGCAAAATTGTTCACCGGCGCGTCCGGGTTGCGATAGCCCACCGCCATGCCGGTGAAGAAGATATAGTCATCGCTGATCCCGAGAAGCTCGCGCATATAGCTGCCGTACATCGCCCAGATTTCCTGCGGGCAGCTGTCCAGCCCCGCTTCGCGCAGCAGCAGCATCACCGTCTGCAGCCACATGCCCATGTCCGACCATTGCGGTGGTCCCATATAGGTGCGGCAATAGGTGAAGATCTGCACCGGCGCGCCAAAGCTGTCCCAGTTGCGCATCATCTGGCGGACCCGGCCCGCGCCATCCTCGCGGGCGATGCCCAGCGCGTCGAACATCGCCTGGCCGACCGCGCGCCGCTGCTGCTCGTAGCGCCCCTCGAGATCTGCGGGGTAGATCGCATATTCCATCCCCTCGCCCATCGGCGCGCTCTGCGCCTTGGCCTTGATCTTGGCGGTGAGATCGGCCAGCGGCTCGCCGGTGAGCACCACCGCGTTCCAAGGCTGGGTGTTGCCGCCCGAGGGCGAACGCTGCGCCTTGGTCAGAATCTCGCGGATCGTCTCCAGCGGCACGGGATCGGGCAGGAAGTCGCGGACGGAACGGCGGGTGGCGACAGCTTCGGATACGTTCAAGGCGGGGGCTCCCTGCGTGGTTTAATCGCTTGGTTAAGTGCGAGCAGGAGGTTTGGCAAGGCGGGGTTGGGGGAGGTACTGCAATTTCGACAGTTCGCTACATACGTCCCTCGACTTCGCTCGGGACAAACGGGAAAGGGGTGGCCTAGCTGGGTTCGATCCGCGTGCGCGCGAGTTGCGCGAACCTGCAGCGCGCACACTAGACACGCCCCCCATCCGTTTGTCCCGAGCGAAGTCGAGGGACGTGGCACCCCGCCCCCGCAATCACTCGTCGTCGAACAGCCCCGCCAGCTGCTCTACCATCGTGCCGCCCAGCTGCTCGGCATCCATGATCGTCACCGCGCGCCGATAATAGCGGGTCACGTCATGGCCGATGCCGATCGCGATCAGTTGCACCGGCGACATCTTCTCGATCCAGTCGATCACCTTGCGCAGATGCTGTTCCAGATACGCGCCATGATTGACCGAGAGCGTCGAGTCATCGACCGGCGCACCGTCGGAAATCACCATCAGCACGCGGCGCTCTTCGGGGCGCGCGATCAGGCGGTTGTGCGCCCAGAGCAGCGCCTCGCCGTCGATGTTCTCCTTGAGCAGGCCTTCGCGCATCATCAGGCCCAGATTCTTGCGCGCGCGCCGCCAAGGTTCGTCGGCCTTCTTGTAGACGATATGGCGCAGGTCGTTGAGGCGGCCGGGCAACGGCGAGCGGCCGTGTGCCAGCCAGTCCTCGCGGCACTGCCCGCCCTTCCACGCCTTGGTGGTGAAGCCCAAGATCTCGGTCTTGACGCCGCAGCGCTCGAGCGTGCGCGCCATGATGTCTGCGCTGATCGCGGCGATGCTGATCGGGCGGCCGCGCATCGAGCCCGAATTGTCGATCAGCAGCGTGACGACAGTATCGCGGAACTCGGTATCGCGCTCGATCTTGTATGACAGCGAATGGCCGGGAGCGACGACGACACGCGCCAGCCGCGCGGCATCGAGCATGCCCTCTTCCTGGTCGAAATCCCAGCTGCGGCTCTGCTGTGCCATCAGGCGGCGCTGCAAGCGGTTGGCGAGCTTGGTTACTGCGCCCTGCAGATGCGCAAGCTGCTGGTCGAGATAGGCGCGAAGGCGCAGCAGCTCGTCCTCGTCGCACAGGTCGGTCGCCTCGATCACCTCGTCGAAACTCGTCGTCCACGCCTTGTACTCGAAATCATTGGGCAGATCGGTCCAGGGACGGTTCGGCCGCGTCGGCATCATGCCGTCGTCGCCCATCTCGCCGGGGTCGCCATCGTCCCCCTGCTCCATCTCGCCTTCGGTCTCGGAGGAATCGCCCTCTTCGTTCTCGCCGGTCTGCTCCTCACCGCGCGCTTCGGTCTGGCCCTGGTCGGTGCCGTCCTGCTCGCCTTCCTGATCCTCGGGCTCGCCCTGTTCGGACGAATCGTCGTCATCCCCCTCGTCCTGGCTGTCCTCCTCGTCCATCTGGCCTTCGGTGAGTTCCAGATGTTCGAGCAGCCGGTTGGCGAGCGCGGCAAAGCCGGCCTGGTCGTCGAGCGACAGCGCCAGATTATCGATATCCTCGCCGCCCTTGCTCTCGATCCATTCGCGCACGAGGTTGACGCCCGCGACGCTGTCCGCAGGCATAGGCGTGCCAGTCAGCCGTTCGCGCACGATCAGGCCGAGCGCGGTCGAGATCGGCACCTCGTCGGCGCGCGTCGCGCGGCTGATCGGGTCGGAGCGCATCCGCATCTCGAGCGCCGCATCGAGGTTCGCGCCGAGGCCGCGCATCGACCGCGTGCCCAGCGCCTCGATCCGTACCTGCTCGACCGCATCGAAGGCCGCGCGCGCCACCGCCTCGCGCGGGGCGTTGGCGGCGTGCTGAGCAGGGTTATGGTGCTTCAGCCGCAGCGCATAGAGATCGGCAAAGCCGCGCGCCTCGGCCACCTGATCGGCGGGCAGCTTGCGCCCCGGCATCGGCACGCGCAGCTTGGTACCCGATTGCGACGGCGGATCGGCGGTGAAGGCCACCTCGATCTCGGGCTGGCTGGCGATCGCCCGCGCGGTCCCGGCCAGCACGTTCTTCAGGTCATCGAGCGGAGTGCGGTTGGTCATGCGCTATCGCTGGAGGGGCGCGCCGCGTATGTCAAGCGACCGGCGCAGCGCTATTGCGGCGGATCGGATGGCGGCGGCCGCTGCCGCTGCACATTCGCGCCATTGCCGTCGACCGTCATCTCGACCGGCGCGCCACCGACATCGCCAGAAATGGTGAGCCCCTCCGGCGTGACGCGCACGTTCGCGCCGCCGACCTGCCCCTCGATCTCGCCTTCCAGCAGCGGGCCGATCACCGGATCGGGATCGACTTCCTCAGGCGGCGCAACCGGCGCGGCGCGGCGCTGAGGCACAGCCCCAGGCAGCGCCTCGCCCATGAACTGCCGCCAGATGCGCGCAGGCAGCCCGCCGCCGCGAATGCCCTGCATCGGGCTGTTGTCATCATTGCCGATCCACACGCCCACGACCAGGTCACCCGCATAGCCGATGAACAGCGCATCGCGATTGTCCTGGCTGGTGCCGGTCTTGCCGAAATTGGGGATGTTGAGGCTGGCCGCGCGCCCGGTGCCGCGATTGACCGCCGCGCGCAGCATATCCTGCATCTGCTCGTGCACGCGCGACGAGTAGCGATCCGGCCCATCGACGAGCCATTCGAACCAGCCCTGTTCCTCGCGCTTGAACGCATGCGGCTGAACCGGCCACTGGTTGCCCGCGACCCCGGCATAGGCGGCCGTCATCTCGAGCAGAGTCGCGCTGCCGCTGCCCAGGGCCAGGCTGGGATCGCCTTCGGCAAAGGGACCCTTGAGGCCGAGCTGCGTCGCCTGCTTGATCACCTTCTCGCTGCCGACCTTCTGGAACAGCCGGACGGCGGCGACATTGCTCGAATGAACAAACGCCTCTTCCAGGCTGATCACGCCGCGATAGCGGTCCCCGGCGTTGCGCGGACGATAGCTGCCGGTGGTGATCGGACTGTCCTCGATCACCGAATCGGGCTCCATCCCCGCTTCGAGCGCGGCGAGATAGACAAACAGCTTGAAGGTCGAGCCGGGTTGGCGCTTGGCCTGGGTGGCGCGGTTGAACGGCGATTGCGCGTGGCTCTTGCCGCCGACCATGGCGACGACCTCGCCATTGGTGCGCATGGCCACCAAAGCGACCTGCGCCTTGCCGAGGCCGGAGCGTGCGACGATCCGTTCCGCGGCGCGCTGCAGCCGGGCATCGAGCGTGGTGGTCAGCGTCAGGCGGCTGTGCGACATCTCGGTCAGCGCGCGCGCCTGTGGCATCGCCCAGTCGGCAAAATAGGTACCGTTGGCGAGCTTGGGGCGCTCATGCACGTCGAGGCGCGGCTGCGGAAGCGCGTCGGCCTCCCTCTGGGTCAGATAGCCCGCATCGACCATCGCCGCGCGCACCATCGCCGCGCGCCGGCTTGCCCCCTGCCAGTTGCGCGTCGGCGCGAAGCGCGACGGTGCCTGCACCAGCCCGGCGAGCAGGATTGCCTGTTCGGGCTTCAGCTTTTCGGGCTGGCGGTAGAAATAGTGCAGCGAGGCGGCGCGCAGCCCATACACATTGTCGCCGAAATAGGCGTTCGACAGGTAGCGGCCCAGAATCTCGTCCTTGCTCAGCCAGGCCTCGAGCCAGAAGGCGATCAGCATCTCGCGCAGCTTGCGCGTCAGGCTGCGCTCGGGGGTGAGGAAGCTGATCTTGGCGAGCTGCTGGGTGATCGTGCTGCCGCCCTGGACGCTGCTGCCGGTGATGTTGGACCAGAGCGCGCGCGCCAGCCCGCGCGGATCGATACCCCAGTGCGAATAGAAGCGCCGGTCCTCGATCGCGAGGAACGCTTCGACAACATGCGGCGGCAGCCTGTTGACCGCGACCGGCTCCTCCACCACCGCCCCGCTGCGCGCGATCGGCGTGCCATCGGCGGCGAGCAGCGTGATCTCGGGCGGCGCAATCGGCTCTAGCGATTTCGACAAGGGCGCGGTGATCGCCAGCCAGGCGAGCAGGATGAGGAACAGCACGAACAGCGCGGCGAGCGCGCGCTTCGCCCACCACCAGCGGGTGCGCGGGGGCTTGATCGGCTCGGGCACCGGTGGATCGATCTCGGCCGGATCAAGCCAGGGATTGCGCGCTTCGCCCAGCCCCGGCGTCGGCCACGGCGCATCGGCAGCAGAAGCCCCGCCAAACCCAAAACGCCCCGATCCGAATCGCATTTTCCTGAACACGGCTGGTGTATTATATGATTATGACAGCGAGTGCGAGGGGGTGTGTTTGGCCGCAGAGATGACGCATGCCAGACCGAAATTGCATCAAGACGCTCCCTCACCCCCACCCAACCCTCCCCCGGGAGGGGGGGGGGGGTGGGGGGGGGGAGCG
>NZ_VDES01000002.1:1184296-1622032 GCF_013607875.1 Blastomonas ursincola | reverse complement strand
CACCCAACCCTCCCCCATCGAGGGGGAGGGCTTTAGTGGGCGATCATCTGTTTCCATTGCACTGCCCAACTCCCTCCCCCTTGATGGGGGAGGGCTGGGGTGGGGGTGAGCGGCCGTCCGGGTGCCGTCGGTGAAACATCATCCACCTGCAACCGCCACCAAATTGGCACGGCGATTGCGGCGCGACATGACCGATGCCGAGCACAGGATGTGGACCCTGCTGCGCGAGAATTTTCCTGAAGCAAGGTTTCGTCGACAGGTACCGCTGCTCCAGTACATTGCCGACTTTGCGAGCCATCGAGTGAGGCTGGTCATCGAGGTGGATGGAAGCCAGCATAATGCAGAGGTCGATGCGGTGCGTACGGCGGCGATTGAGGGGCAGGGCTATCGGGTCATTCGCTTCAGCAATTACGATGTGCTGACGGCCGAGGACGGCGTGTTCATGGCGATCGAAAGCGCAATCCGTGGCGCTCACCCCCACCCAACCCTCCCCCATCAAGGGGGAGGGAGTTGGGCAGTGCAATGGAAACAGATGATCGCCCACTAAAGCCCTCCCCCTCGATGGGGGAGGGTTGGGTGGGGGTGAGCGTGCCGGATTGAGCAAGGCAAGATCATGATCGCTCACCCCCCGCCCCCAGAATCCGTCGCTCACCCCCGGCCGACGATGCTCTCCGGAAGGTCCTCGCCGAATACGCGCTGGTAATATTCCGCGACCAGCATCCGTTCGGCCTCGTCGCACTTGTTGAGGAACGACAGGCGGAAGGCGAAGCCGATATTGTGGAAGATCGCGGCGTTCTGTGCCCAGCTGATCACGGTGCGCGGGCTCATCACGGTCGAGATATCGCCGTTGATGAAGCCCTGGCGCGTCAGGTCCGCGACCTTGACCATGTTCTTGACCACCTTGGGGTCGGTCTCGCCGACCTTGGCGAGCACGACCTTGGCCTCGGTCTCGGCGGGCAGATAGTTGAGCGTGCACACGATGTTCCAGCGGTCCATCTGGCCCTGGTTGATCTGCTGCGTGCCGTGATACAGCCCACTGGTATCGCCCAGGCCCACGGTGTTCGCGGTGGCGAACAGACGGAAATAGGGGTTCGGCCGGATCACGCGGTTCTGATCGAGCAGGGTCAGCTTGCCCTCGGTCTCCAGCACGCGCTGGATCACGAACATCACGTCGGGCCGGCCCGCGTCATATTCGTCGAACACCAGAGCGGTCGGCGTCTGCAGCGCCCAGGGCAGCAGGCCTTCGCGGAACTCGGTGACCTGCTTGCCGTCGCGCAGCACGATGGCATCGCGGCCGACCAGATCGATACGGCTGATATGCGCATCGAGGTTGATGCGGATGCACGGCCAGTTCAGGCGTGCGGCGATCTGCTCGATATGCGTCGACTTGCCGGTGCCGTGATAGCCCTGCACCATCACGCGGCGATTGTGGGCGAACCCTGCCAGCACGGCGAGCGTGGTTTCCGGATCGAACACATAGGACGGGTCGAGATCGGGCACGCGTTCGTCCGCCTCGCTGAACGCGGGCACCTGCATGTCGATATCGACACCGAACACCTCGCGCGCGTTGACCATCTTGTCGGGCGCATCGAGCAGGGTGCCATCGCGGCTGTCGGGCTGGGTGTTCGAAATATCGGTCATGGCATTATCCGGTGGTCTGAGTCGTCGAAAGGGCGCTCCGCCCGGTCAGGCGAAGGCGGCAAGTTTGCGCAAGTGCGTATAGGCGGCGATGACCTCCTGCAAGGCTTTCTCGTGGCTGCGGTCACCGCCATTGCGATCGGGATGATAGGTGCGCACCAGCTGCGAATAGGCCTTGCGGATCGTTGCGCGCGTCGCATCTGCGCCAAGCCCTAGCGTCTTTAGCGCATTCTGATCCGCCGCCGACAGCCCGCGCTGCTGCGCCCGCGCATTGTCCGCCGAAGCCCGCGCCCGGTCCGCCATGTTCTGGCGGAAGCGCGCGCCGATGGCGTCGAGCGGATCGGCAAAGTCGCTCCAGCGCGGAGTCTGGCCAGCGCCCGCGGCAAAGGCGCGAGTCTCGCGGTCCCATCCGGCCGTGGGCCGCTGCGCCTGGTAGATCTCCTCCGCGCTCATGCCGGCGAAGAAGTTATAGCGTTCGTTGAACTCGCGGATGTGATCGAGGCAGAACCAGCGATAGCGGCCAGGCCCATCGAAGCGCGATCCGTGGCGCGAATCCTCGGCAGGCGGGGCGCGGAACTCGCCATCTTCCTGGCATCCGGCCCAGTCGCAGGCCCGGCCCGTGCCCTCGACCCGGCCATGAAAACGCGCACGCCGCC
This sequence comes from Blastomonas ursincola, assembly GCF_013607875.1. Taxonomy (GTDB): domain Bacteria; phylum Pseudomonadota; class Alphaproteobacteria; order Sphingomonadales; family Sphingomonadaceae; genus Blastomonas; species Blastomonas ursincola. The sequence goes on along the minus strand of NZ_VDES01000002.1, from coordinate 1,619,738 downwards.
GCGCGGAGCCGCCATCCTGTCCCGAGTTGCCGCTATCTGCCAAGACCTGTCGCCATTCCCTGATGAGGCCGCCTCGCCAAGGGGCGGAAAGCGGCCTATATAGGTGCGCATGACGATGAAAACCAAGGGGCCGATGGCCCATGAGATCGAAACCCGGCTGATGGCGGCGCTGTCGCCGACACGGCTCGACGTGATCAACGACAGTGCCAAGCATTCGGGTCATATGGGCGACGACGGCAGCGGCGAATCGCATTTCACCGTCGAGATCGAGAGCGCCGAATTCGCAGGCAAGTCCCGGCTGGAGCGCCAGCGCATGGTCAACCGCGCGCTGGGCGAGTTGCCGGGGCAGAAGGTGCACGCGCTGGCGATCAAGGCGCGGGCACCAGGGGAATAGAGCTGAGCATCCGGTCGGCCTCGTTCTGCTCTACGCTCGCGGCCGATCGCGGGACGGTCTGGCAGTCGGCCACCTCGATCGCCGGGCTGCGGCGCGAAATGATGCCGTTGCTGGCCATGACCGCACCTGCAGGTTTCGAGTGCCTTGCCGATGGCAACATCGTGCCGGGCAAACCGGTGTTTCGCAGTCGTCTGCTGATCGGTGGTGTTCTTCCCGTCGGAACCAGTATGCTGACCTTCAGCAGCTTCGAGCCGGGTTTCGGCTTTGTCGAACAGTCGCCGATGACCGGGATGCGTCGCTGGCAGCATGAACGGCGCATCGACGACGTGCCCGGCGGCTGCCGCGTGACCGACATGCTGAACTTTCAGCCAGGCATGTTCCCCGGACTGACCGCGCAGCTCGTCGCACTGTTCTTCCACCACAGGCATCGCCGGTTGCGGCGCATGTTCGGAGAAATTCAATGACCTCCCCAATCGCCCTTACTCTGCTTCCCACCAGCCATGATCTGGGCGGCTTCACCGTGCGCCGCGTGCTGCCACAGAAGAAGCGCGCGATGGTGGGACCGTTCATCTTTGTCGACGAGTTCGGCCCGGCACAGCTCGATATCGGGCGCGATCTCGGCGTGCGGCCGCATCCGCATATCGGCCTCGCCACGGTCACCTATCTGTTCACCGGCGGCATCGACCATCGCGATTCGCTCGGCACCTTCCAGACCATCCATCCAGGCGAGGTGAACCTGATGACTGCCGGGCGCGGCATCGTCCATTCGGAGCGCAGCCCGGAAGCCGAGATGGCGACCGGCGCACGGCTGTTCGGCATGCAGACCTGGCTCGCGCTGCCCGATGCGCTGGAGGATACCGATCCCGCGTTCGAGAATATCTGCTGCGATGCGCTGCCGATGATCGACGACAGCAAGGCGAGCGCGCGTGTGATCATGGGTTCGCTCTGGGGCGCGACCGCGCCGACCACCTGCCATAGCCCCACCATCTATGCCGATATCGTGCTGCAGCCCGGCGGCTCGCTGCCGATCGACAGCGAAGCGGACGAACGCGCGGTGATGCTGGTCGATGGCGACGCCTCGCTCGATGGCTTGCCGCTCGAGCCCTATCTGCTCTATCTCATCGCGCCGGGGGCAAAGCCCAGGCTGGAGAGCATCGGCGGCGGGCGCGCGATGCTGCTGGGCGGCGCGGATTTCGCGTCGGAGCGGCATATCTGGTGGAATTTCGTCGGATCGTCGAACGACCGCATCCGCGAGGCGGCGGATCGTTGGAACCGGGGCGCGTTCCCCAAGGTGCCGGGCGACAGCGAAGAGTTCATCCCCATACCCGAAGTGCCGCTGACGCGCGGGCGGACGTAAGGGATCAATCAACACAGCCCTCGTCATTCCCGCGAACGCGGGGATCCCGCTTTCCTGCTGAGCGCTCGAGAACAAGCGGGACCCCCGCCTTCGCGGGGGTGACGGGACGGAAGCAATGGCATAGAACCGCCGGAAAACGACACTCCGGAGAGCCAGCCGCATGACCGACTTCCCCCTCACCCGCATCGCGCTGCCGACCGGGGTCGAACTGGACGTCGCCATCGCCGGGCCCGAGGACGCTCCGCCGCTGATCCTGCTCCACGGCTTTCCCGAATCGCACCGCACCTGGCGATATGTCATGCGCCATTTCCAGGATCGCTACCGGCTGATCGCGCCCGACCAGCGCGGCTTCTGCAACTCGTCCAAGCCGCAAGGCGTGGAAAATTATCAGCCCAAGCACATGGTCGTCGACCTGCTCGCGCTGGCCGATCATCTGGGCATCGATACGTTCACGCTGGTCGGACATGACTGGGGCGGCGCGATCGCCTGGATGGCGGCACTCAACCATCACGACCGGATCACGCGGCTCATCATGGCCAACGCCGCGCACCCATTCACCTATCAGAAGGCGCTGTTCGACGATCCGGACCAGCGCGCCTCGGCGCAATATATCACCGAGATGCGTTCACCCGATTTCGAAGCCAAGGTGCTGGCGATGGGCTGGGACGCGTATTTCGACTCGCGCTTTGCCGAGCCGAGCGCCGCGGTGCACATCACACCCGGAGAGCGCGCAATCTACCTCGCGCAATGGCAGACGCCCGGCGCCTTCACCGCGATGGTGAACTGGTACCGCGCCAGCCCGCTAATCGTGCCGCCGATGGATGGCGAGGTAGAGCGCCCCGCCTATCTCTCGCGCCCCTTCCCGCCGGTCACGCAGCCGACCCTGCTCTATTGGGCGATGGACGATTACGCGCTGCGCCCCTCGCTTCTCGACGGCATCGAGACGCTGGTGCCCGATCTCATGCTGGTCAAGGCCCCCGGCGGGCATTTCGTTCCCTGGGAACAGCCTCAGGCACTGATCGCGGCGATGGAGCAATTTCTCGATCGCTAGAGCATCCGCTGCTTGAGCTGGGGCACCGCCAGCGTTTCGAGCGCGGCGGCAATGCCCTTGAGCGGCCAGCGGCGGGTAGCGGGCAGGTGCGCTGCGTGGATCGCCATGTAATCGATCTCGCTGCGCGCGCCGCGCTGCTGCTTGAAATGCCCCGCCCCTGCCGATCCGTGCAGCCTCAGCCCCTGGCGCAGCGCGAAATCGCCGACCAGCCACGAGGCGATGCGGTAGAGTCCATCCGATTGCGGGCGCTGCGTGTCATAGCCCATCATCGGATTGGTCGCGATTCCGCCGCGTGCGACAATGCCGACGGCGGCCATGATCTGCCCGTCGGCATCCCGCGCGACGCGCAGATGAAACAGCCCGCATTCGACCGCCAGCTGCATCCAGCGCGGGCTATATTGCGGGTTCAGCGTGGAATATTTGGCGATGTAGAGCATCGCATAAAGCGCTGCGACCCGCGCGGCATCGGCATTGGTCAGGCGGGCCACATCCTCGACCACCAATCCCGATTGCGCCAGCTTGCGGCCATCGTTCTTCACGCTCTTGCGCACCGCCCAGTCGCGCTCGAGGTCATCGGTCACCCAGATCTGGCGGCATGGCAGCAGCAACCAGCCATCACCGCGCAGCGCGGCGGTCAGCTCCGGACACGACCAGTCATCGACCGAGCGGATCAGCAGATAATGGCCGGGAAAGCGCGCCGCCAGCCGCTGCCGCAATTCGGCCAGCCCCTCGCCTTTCCAATCGCCGTGAAGGCAGGTGGACAGCAGCCAATTGTCGATCTGCACCGCACGGTTGATGTCGAGCGATCGAAGCAGCCGGTCCGCCGCCGCGATGGCGGCGCCGGCGGGTATCCGCATCCACCCCAGATCGACCAGATCGAGCTCGGCGCGCGGATAGAGCGCATAGGCGCTGTGCGGCGCGGCGACATAGCTCATGCCGATCGCGCCATCGGTGACGATCACCGGCAGCGGGTGCCCGCCCGCCTGCTCGACCAACGCCTGGGCCTCGACATTGGCAACCAGCGCGTGGCTGCCCAGCGCCTGGAGGCGACCCACGAACTCCGCAGCATCGGGATCGGTCCATCCGGGCGCGCCAGCCTGCTTGAACTGCGCCGCGGGCGGCTGGCTGGTCATCGGATGGAGGCTCCTCATCGCATCGCGACGCGCGGACCGTGTGCGCGGTTCTTGTCGCCCGGTTAGCGGCGCTTGGCGTCAATGGCGTGACAAGGCTTGCACAATGGCGCTCAGCGGCCTTGTGCAGGCAATGCCCGAGGCTCAATCGCGCTGGCCGATAGGCGACCGAAAGGCGGAGCCGGCCAACGTCCGACCCCACCCACTCGGTCAGGCGAGCGGCTTGGCAAAGGTGACCTTGTCGTCGCCCGTGGCCCAGTAATCGCGGATCACGGCTTCGCGCCGGTATCCCAGCTGCTCGTAGAAGCGGCGAGTGCGCGCGAACGCCTCGGTGCCCGAGGTATCGACCAGCAGCAGCCGGATGTCCTGCGCCGCCAGCTCGCGTTCGACCGCAGCCATCAGCGCCGAGCCCAGCCCCTCGCCGTGCCGCGCCGGGTCTACCGCGATCAGCAGCAGGTTCCAGACTCGGTCGGCCATGGCCTCAGAGACGAAATAGCACACGGCATCGACCTGCCCGTCGTCGAGGACGAGCCAGCGCTGGTCGTCGGCACCGCCGAAAAACGGCGCGGTCATGTCGTCGAGCATCTCGGGCGGAAACATCGCATTGGCCTCGACGAGAAAGCGGACGCGATCGAGGTCGCCGCGCATCAGCGGGCGAATGGCATCATGGTGCATGGTAAACCTTCAAAAATTTGGAATGTGACTGTCGGATCGGAAAAGCGAAGCCTTCCGTCGACCGTTTCAGGATGCCGAACCCGCTAGGGTTCAGCCGAAGGATGCAATCCTGGTCAAAAACACTCCATGCGCCGCCGATGGGCGCGCCCCGTTATCGCGCAGGCTGCGATGACACGCAAGCGGCGGCCATGGCGTTCGAGTGCATTTTCGCATATGCTGCACTGCAGAAACAGCCCCGGGAGCGGCGCGCCTGTCGCATGCGGGGCTGCGCGCAAGGGAGCCCGCGATGCCCGACTGGAAACCCGCAACCTATCCCAGCCTCAGCCCCTATCTGATCTGCCCGGATCCGGAGGCGCTGATCGCGTTCCTCGCCACCGTATTCGGCGCGGTCGTCGAGCGGCGCTTCGACAGGCCCGACGGATCGCTGATGCATGCCGAACTGCGGATCGACGACAGCATCGTCATGGTCGGCGGCGGCGCGACCGAATATCGCTCGGGCGAGGTGCACCTGCATCTCTACGTGCCAGACGCGCAAGCGGTGTACGACCGCGCGCTGGCGGCCGGCGGCGAAGCGGTGCGCGAGCCCGAACGCAAGGCCGACGACGACGACCTGCGCGGCGGCTTCCGCGATCCCGCCGGCACGATCTGGTGGGTGGCGACGCAGTAGGCGCTAACAGCATTCTTCCGAAAATTTTAGCTATGTTAACAGGCTCCGGCCTGCTGCGCGCCATATGTTGCTTGCTCGACGGTATATTTGTCGCCAGCACTCGACGATAACTGCTGGATTAAACCATTACAGGAAAATCCAGTCATACTTAGGTATTGCTTTGCAGAGCGCACAGCATTCTCATTCCAGTCAACATCAAGACTATCGACTGCAATAGTTGCGTCTGATTCTGCGTAACCATCTCCGGCAGGTGACGAAAGCTGCTGTATCAGCCCATCTCGAGAAAACCCAGCCATATCCAGGTACTGCTTCGCGGATCTTACTGCATTAGCCTGCGGTCCTGACAAGGTTTGCAGCGACTCGCTCGGGCTTGCATCCACGGCCGAATCTTCGCTTACTGCCCCGACTGTTTCCTCAAGCTCGTTTATCGAATTGTCAGCTGCAGTTTGCCCTGCATCACCACACCCTATTACGGACAAACAGCAAAAAAATAATCATCGTTCTAACTTTATGCACATTGCTCTCCACGCAACCAACTGGTCATCCACCTTTGCTATCAAAAATAAACATCAGATGGAACTGCCCTCGTCCCTCTATTGCGGTATTTTTAATCATGCATCGCTCCCGATGCAATGATGCTCCAAGCAATTAAAGCTCAACACAAGTTAGTCTTAAGCCCACCGCACCCACGCGCCATGCGCATGCGCCTCGCCGAGCAGGTGCGCCTCCCCGCCCCCCGGCCAGAAGCGCACTTTCAGTTCGTGGCGGAAAGTCGCGCGGTTGGTTTCCAGCGCGATCCAGGCGAGCGGGCGGTCGGGGGTCGCGCGCGCACCGGCCTCGGCCATTGCGGCCTCGATCATCGCCTGGCGGTCGGGCGGGATATATTGCCAGACGATCGAGTGCATCAGCACACGGGTGACGCCGGCCTCTTGGGGTTCGGCAAGCCGCAAGGCGATCCAGTCGGCCGCATCGGCCTGCACCAGATCGACGCCGGAAGCGCGGATCATCGCGATGCCTGCCTCCATCCGCGCGAAACGGGGCGCGGCTTCGGGCCAGATATAGGCCATCAGCCGGTCGGCAGAGGCGGCATCGCGCACGTCAATGGGGTTGAGGTCGCATCCGCGCACCGCCTCGATGCGGAAAGGCACAGAGGGCGGCGGCGCGCCCTGCCACTCGGGCGCGATCACGCACGGCGCGTCGGCGGGGCCTGAGGTCACACCGCCCAGATCATAGCCATAACGGTCGATCAGCAGGTTCATCCCCGCGCTCGACCCGATCTCGTTGAGCTCGAACCGGTCGGCTGTGCGGCTGGCCAGCCAGTGCAGCGCGGCGACGAAGCTCGCCGAGCGCCCCGCCTCGTTGGTCTGCGGCGGACCATCGAACCAGCCGAGCAGCTCGGCATCGTGCCGCGCCACCACAGCAGCGACGATCGCGTCGACCTCGGGCTGCCCGGTCACCGCCCCCGCATAGACCGGGCCAAGCTCGGGCGCTGCGCCCCGGCGGAACAGATGGTGCAGCCCGCCTGCGAGCCTGAGCGGCATCGCATCGGTCAGCACATGGCCCGGCCAGTCGGCGATCCTGCGCCCGCAGGCCGTGTCCCCCGCCATCAGCGCGATCTGCGCGCGGCACACGGCCCCGGTCGCCGGCGCGCCATTATGCGCGGCATGATCCGCCTGAAACGCAATGCCGCTGATGATTTCCTCGTGCCGGTTCATATTGCCCTTTGCCCTGCTTGCCCCTACATGCCGCGGCCATGGCCGATACGCTGATCTTTGCCGTGCCCAAGGGGCGCATCCTCGACGATGCCCTGCCCGTGCTCGAACGGGTGGGTATCATACCGGCTAAAGAATTTCATGATCCGAAGAACCGGTCGCTGCGTTTCGGCACCAATCGCGCCGATATGGACATCATCCGCGTACGCGCCTTTGACGTTGCCACCTTCGTCGCGCATGGGGCCGCGCAGATCGGCATTGTCGGCTCCGACGTGATCGACGAATTCGACTATTCGGACCTGTACGCGCCGGTGGACCTCAATTTCGGCCATTGCCGCCTGTCGGTTGCCGAACCCGCGGACGAGGCGGCGAGCAACCAGCCGCGCCCCTCGCATATCCGCGTCGCGACCAAATATCCCAATATCACCCGCCGCTATTTCGAGCGGCAGGGCGTGCAGGCCGAATGCGTGAAGCTCAATGGCGCGATGGAACTGGCGCCCTCGCTCGGCCTGTCGCGTCGGATCGTCGATCTGGTGGAATCGGGCCGCACGCTCAAGGACAATGGCCTGGTCGAGACCGAAGTCATCACCCAGGTTTCCGCCCGGCTGATCGTCAACCGCGCCGCGCTGAAAAAGGACCATGCCCGATTGGGGCCGCTGATGTCCGCATTCCGCGATCTGGCCGCAGAACGCAGGCAGGCCGCATGACGCTTCGTCTTTCCACCCGCGACAAGGATTTCGCTCAGGCTTTCGACAAGCTGGTTCGTGGCCGGCGCGAGAGCGATATCGAGGTCAGCCGCGACGTCGCCGCGATCATCGCCGATGTGAAGGCGCGCGGCGATGCGGCGCTGGCCGACTATACCGCGCGCTTCGACGACCATAGCCTCGACGGCAATGGATGGAGCATCGGCAAGGACGCGTGTGCTGCCGCCTATGCCGCGCTGTCGGACGATCTGCGCGCCGCGCTCGATCTCGCCGCGAACCGCATCCGCGCCTATCATGAAGCGCAGCTGCCTGAGGATCGCGATTACAAGGACGCTGCGGGCGTGCGCCTCGGAGCGCGCTGGAGCGCGGTCGATGCGGCGGGGCTGTACGTGCCGGGCGGCAGGGCAGCCTATCCCTCATCGCTGCTGATGAACGCCATTCCCGCCAAGGTCGCCGGGGTCGAGCGGCTCGTCGTCGTGACGCCGACGCCAAAGGGCCAGGTCAATCCGCTGGTGCTCGCCGCCGCGCATCTCGCCGGGGTGGACGAGATCTGGCGCGTCGGCGGCGCGCATGCGGTCGCAGCGCTCGCCTTTGGCACGCAGAAGATCCGCGCGGTCGATGTCATCACCGGCCCGGGCAATGCCTGGGTGGCCGAAGCCAAGCGCCAGCTCTATGGCGTGGTCGGCATCGACATGGTCGCGGGGCCGTCGGAGATCGTCGTCGTTGCAGACGGCAAGAACGACCCCGAATGGATCGCCGCCGACCTGCTCAGCCAGTCCGAGCATGATCCGACCAGCCAGTCGATCCTGTTCACCGATGACGCGGGCTTTGCCGATATTGTCGCGGACACGGTCGGCGTGCAGCTCGCCGCGCTCTCGACGCGCAAGGTCGCGACCAGGGCGTGGGAAGACAATGGCGCGATCATCGTGGTGGACAGCCTTGAAGACGCGATGCCGCTGGTCAACCGGCTCGCTGCCGAGCATCTCGAGCTCGCGGTCGATAATCCGCAAGCGCTGTTCGCAAAGGTGCGGCATGCAGGCTCGGTGTTCCTCGGCCGACACACGCCCGAGGCGGTTGGCGATTATGTTGCCGGGCCCAACCATGTGCTGCCCACCGGGCGGCGCGCGCGCTTTTCTTCCGGGCTTTCGGTGCTCGACTTTATGAAGCGCACCAGCTTCATCCAGCTTGATCCCGACAGCCTTGCCGCGATCGGCCCCGCCGCCGTCGCGCTGGCCGAGATGGAGGGCCTGCCCGCCCATGCCGAGAGCGTCCGGCGCCGGCTGACCTGATGGAAACGACATGAACGAGAAATCCCGCTCCCGCTCCGCCGCACGGCTCGCCGCCGTCCAGGCGCTCTACCAGCACACGATGGAAAAGACCCCGGTCGCGCAGTTGCTTCACGAATTCCACCAGCACCGGCTGGGCGCGGAAATCGAGGACGACCAATATGCCGAGGCCGATGTCGGCTTTTTCGACGATGTGGTCAAAGGCACGACCGCGCGGCTGGAGGAGATTGACGGGCTGATCGAGGGCAAGCTGGCCGAGGGCTGGTCACTCGGCCGCATCGACCGCACGCTGCACCAGATCCTGCGCGCAGGCACCTACGAGCTGCTCGCGCGGCCCGACGTGCCGGTGGGCAGCGTGATCAACGAATATCTCGACGTCGCGCACGCGTTCTTCGACGCCAAGGACACGCGCTTTGCCAACGGCCTGCTCGACGGTATTGCCAAGGATGTGCGGCGTTAGGTTACGCACGGTGGCGCGAACGTCCCTCGACTGCGCTCGGGACAAACGGAGGGGAGTGCGCCTCGCCTTTGAACTATCCCGTTTGTCCCGAGCCCTTCGACGCCGCCTGGCGGCGTCGCTCAGGATAAACTTCAGCGGAACGCTGAAGTCGAGGGACGTAGGCGCAAAGGCCTGTACAGGATGACCACCGAACCCGCCTTTATTGACCTGCTGCGCACCATCGCGACCGATCCGGCAGCGCGCGGGCTCGATGACGATGCGGCGGTGCTGACCATCGGCAAGCAGGCGCTCGTCCTGACCAAGGACATGCTGGTCGAGGGCATCCACTTCCTCCCCGACGATCCTCCCGCCGATATCGCGTGGAAGCTGGTCGCGGTGAACGCTTCCGACCTTGCCGCCAAGGGTGCGACTCCGCTCGCCTGCCTCACCGGGCACAGCCTGTCGCGCGATGCGGGCTGGGACGCGGCCTTTGCCGAGGGCCTGAAGACCGCGCTCGACCATCACGGCCTGGCTTTGATCGGCGGCGATACCGTCAGCGTGCCTGCAGGGCAGGCGCGCGTGCTGTCGCTGACCGCGATCGGCCTGCCCTCGGTCCCCGTGCCGCCGTCGCGCGCGGGCGTGCTGGCGGGCGACGGGCTGTTCGTCACCGGCACGATCGGCGATGGCTGGGCAGGCTTGAGCCTGCTCCAGGCGGGCAAGACCGAACCGGCATCGCTCGTCACCGCCTATCGCAGGCCGCAGGCGCGGCTTGCCGATGGCCCCCTGCTCGCCCAGGTCACGCGTGCGATGATGGATGTGTCCGACGGGCTGCTGATCGATGCCGCGCGCATGGCGCGGGCCTCGGGCCTCGCGGTGCGGATCGACCTTGCGCAGGTCCCGCTCTCGCCCGATTTCGTCGCCACGATCGGCAGCGACCAGGCCGCCACGCTTGCCGCGGCCACCGGGGGCGATGACTATCAGCTGCTGTTCGCGGCGGACGCGGAAGCGCATCTGCCCATCCCCGCCGCCCGCATTGGGGGCTTTGCCGAAGGCCAGGGACTGACGCTCAGCTGGAACGGCATGCCGGTCGAAACCCCCGAAAAGCTGGGCTGGCAGCACGGCTGAGAGGCCTGCAACTCGCTAACTTTATTAAGTTGCACGCTTGCAACACCCGCTTATACCTATGTGCGGGGGACGCTGACGTTCATCAAGGGCGCGGTGATCGCCTGTTCGGCCGAGAGGCCATCGCTTTTTGGGAGAGCGACGCATGAACGTGGTCTTGATTGCCATCCTTTGCGGGGTGGTCGCAGTCCTTTATGGCATTTTCACCAGCAGACAGGTCTTGAGCCAATCGCCCGGCAACGCCCGGATGCAGGAAATCGGCGCGGCGATCCAGGAGGGCGCGCAGGCCTATCTGGGCCGCCAATATCGTACCATCGCCATTGTCGGCATCGTGATGCTGGTGCTGGTCTGGGCGCTTCTCGACAAGTTCGGCAATCCCGTCTCCGCGATCGGCTTCGTGCTGGGCGCGGTGCTTTCGGGCGTGGCCGGCTATATCGGCATGAACATCTCGGTGCGCGCGAACATGCGCACCGCACAGGCGGCAAGCACCTCGCTTCAGGCGGGGCTCACCCTCGCCTTCCGTGCAGGTGCGATCACCGGCATGCTGGTGGCGGGCCTGGGCCTGCTCGCAACGGCAGGCTATTTCTATTATCTTTATGCCATAGCGGGCCATGGCCTCAGCGATCCGGAAGACCGCAACATCGTCAACGGTCTGGTCGCCTTGGCGTTCGGCGCGTCGCTGATCTCGATCTTCGCGCGTCTGGGCGGCGGCATCTTCACCAAGGCGGCGGATGTCGGCGCGGACCTGGTCGGCAAGGTCGAGGCGGGAATCCCCGAGGACGATCCGCGCAACCCGGCGGTGATCGCCGATAACGTGGGCGACAATGTCGGCGACTGCGCCGGCATGGCCGCCGACCTGTTCGAAACCTATGTCGTCACCATCGGCGTCACCATGGTCGCCATCGCGCTGCTGGTCGCGGGCGACGATGCCGCGCTGCTGCCGCTGGTCGGGCTGCCGCTCGGCCTGTGCGGGCTGTGCGTCATCACCTCGATCATCGGCACCTATTTCGTCCGGCTGGGATCGGGCGGATCGATCATGGGCGCGATGTACAAGGGCTTTGCGGTCACCGCGATCCTCTCGGCCATCGGCCTGTATTTCGTCACCGATGCGGTGGTCGGCATGTCTACCGCCTATGCGATGAAGACCGCCGATGCCGCCGGCCCGGGAACCTTTACGGGCATGGACCTCTATCTCACCATGCTGATCGGGCTGGGCGTCACCGGGCTGATCATCTGGATCACCGAATATTATACCGGCACCAACTATCGCCCGGTCCAGTCGATCGCCAAGGCATCGGAAACCGGGCACGGCACCAATGTCATCCAGGGCCTCGCGATCAGCCTGGAAGCGACCGCGCTGCCGACGCTGCTGATCGTCGTCGCGGTGATCATCGCCTATCAGCTGGCAGGGATCGTCGGAATCGCCTTTGCGGCGACCGCGATGCTGGCACTGGCGGGCATGGTCGTGGCGCTCGATGCCTATGGCCCGGTCACCGACAATGCCGGGGGCATTGCCGAGATGGCAGGGCTCGACGACAGCGTGCGGGAAAAGACCGATGCGCTTGACGCGGTGGGCAACACCACCAAGGCGGTGACCAAGGGCTATGCCATCGGTTCGGCGGGTCTTGCCGCCCTCGTCCTGTTCGGCGCGTATACGACCGACCTCAAGGAATTCTTCCCTGACGTGCCGGTCGATTTCTCGCTGTCTAACCCGTATGTCATCGTCGGGCTGCTGCTCGGCGCGCTGCTGCCCTATCTGTTCGGCGCGATGGGCATGACCGCAGTGGGCCGCGCCGCCGGATCGGTCGTGGAGGAGGTGCGCGAGCAGTTCCGCACCAATCCCGGCATCATGGCGGGCACGTCCAAGCCCAATTATGCCCGCACCGTCGACCTCGTCACCAAGGCCGCGATCAAGGAGATGATCATCCCCTCGCTGCTGCCGGTGCTCGCGCCGATCGTCGTCTATTTCGTCATCACCGCGGTGGCGGGTCAGGCCAATGGCTTTGCGGCCTTGGGCGCGCTGCTGCTGGGCGTCATCGTCTCCGGCCTGTTCGTCGCGCTGTCGATGACCAGCGGCGGCGGCGCCTGGGACAATGCCAAGAAATATATCGAGGACGGCCACCATGGCGGCAAGGGTTCCGACGCGCACAAGGCGGCGGTGACCGGCGATACCGTGGGTGATCCGTACAAGGATACGGCGGGTCCGGCGGTCAACCCGATGATCAAGATCACCAACATCGTCGCGCTTTTGTTGCTCGCGGCGCTTGCAGCGGGCTAACCTATGCGATAGCCTTGCCATCTGAACGACAACTGGCCCCGCCGGCTTCGCGCCTGGCGGGGCTTTTTCTTGGGCCGTCGCCCCGATGAAGCGGCGCGCTTAACGGGTTAACCATTCCACTTAAGCTGTTGTTTTGCATTCTCCCCCTATAGCATCTGCGGGGGGCCGCGATCGTCGCGGGCTGATGCAGGAACGCGAATACGGCATGGATCAGGGCCTCGTCATGGCTGGATCGCCCGGCGCCGCACAGGCGGTCCCGGCCTTGCGAGTCGCCCTGCTCGATCCCGCGAGGCTCGATCCTGCGTTCCTGTCCGCCTGGCACCGGCTCGCCGATCACGCGAGCGAACCCAATTTTTTCCACGCCCCCGACTATCTCGTTCCCGCGATCGAGCATTGCGATGCGCTCAAGCGCGCGCGGATCGCCGCGCTGACCGATAACGGCCAGCTTGTCGGACTGATGCCAATCGCGCGCGAGCCCTATTACGGACGCTGGCCCGTGCCGCACGGCCAGAACTGGCGGCATCCCAATTGCTTTCTCGGCACGCCGCTGGTGAAGCCGGGGCACGAACGCGGCTTCTGGCAGGCGCTGCTTTCGGATCTCGACCGGCGGATGGACGCCGGGCTGTTCTTCCACCTGCATGGCATTGCCACCGACGGCCCGGTCTTCGCCGCGCTCGATCAGTTCTGCCGCGATCAGCGGCGCGCGTGCGACATCGTGCTCGCCGAAGAGCGCGCGATGCTCGCCACCGACATGGCAGGGCAAGCCTATTACGAGGCGGTGGTGCGCAAGAAGAAGCGCAAGGAAATCGCACGGCTGCGCAACCGGCTCGCCGAACTCGGCACGGTCGAGACCGTGCAGGGCACGGGCGAAGCCGGGCTCGATGCCTGGCTGGCCGAGTTCCTCGCGCTCGAACAGGCGGGCTGGAAGGGCCGCAACGGCTCCGCCCTTGCCGATCACCCCGAAACGCGCGCGCTGTTCCTCGATGCGACGCACCAGGCGCATGCGGCGGGCAAGCTGCACCTGATCGCGATGCGGCTGGACGGCAAGCCGCTCGCGATGCTGGTCAATTTCCTCAGTCCGCCAGGCGGCTTCTCGTTCAAGACCGCGTTCGATGAGGACTATGCGCGCTATTCGCCCGGCGTGCTGCTGCAGATCGACAATCTCGACATATTGCGCGACCACAGCCTCGCCTGGATGGACAGCTGCGCCGCCGAAGGCCATCCGATGATCGACAGCCTCTGGGCTGAACGCCGCCATGTCGCGCGCGTGTCGGTCGGCCTCAGGGGCTTTGGCCGCCCTGCCCTTTTCGCGGCCTTCCGCCAGGGCGAACGCTTCATGGACCGCCGCCGCACGGCCAGCGCCCCGGCGCCCACGCCTTCCTCTCCCGTGGAGAATGACGATGACTGACCAGCCACACCCCGCCGGTTTTTCCCGGACCACCACCGGAAGCGTATTCACCGACGATGCCAAGGCGCGCTTCGCGCTGTGCTATCCGGAAACCGCGCATATCCTTACCCATGGCCTGCTGCAGCATCCGCTGATGGAGCTCGAATCGCTCGCGCAGCTGGGCGAAGCGCTGCCCGAAAAGTCGCTCGAGTATAATCGCGGCGACCTGCCCATCGGCATCCGGCCCGAGGATGTGCCTAAGACCGGTCTCAGCATCGGCGAGACGATCCGCGGCATCGACAGCGCCAACAGCTGGTGCGTGCTCAAGAATATCGAGCAGGTCCCCGCCTATCGCGGTCTGCTGATGAGCCTGCTCGCCGAACTGGACGATGTGACCGCCAAGACCACCGGCGCGATGCTGCGGCCTGAAGGCTTCATCTTCGTCTCCTCGCCCGGGTCGATGACGCCCTATCATTTCGACCCCGAGCACAACATCCTGCTGCAGCTCAGGGGATGGAAGACGATGACGGTGTTCCCGGCAGGCGACCCGCGCTTTGCCGCGCCGGAAGCGCACGAGGCCTATCATTCGGGCGGCGGCCCGCGCAATCTGCCCTGGGACGATGGCTTTGCGCCGCACGGCACCGACTATCGGCTCGAGCCCGGCCAGGCGATCTTCGTGCCGGTCATGGCCCCGCATTATGTGCGCAACGGCGACAAGCCCTCGATCTCGCTGTCGATCACCTGGCGATCGGAATGGAGCTATGCCGAGACCGATGCGCACGCGATGAACAGCGTGCTGCGCAAATACGGCTTCCGCCCCTCGCCGCCGCGCCGTTATCCGGTGAACAATCTGGTGAAGTCGTACAGCTATCGCGCGCTGCGCAAGCTGGGGCTCGACTGACGCTGCTCAGCGCCCCACCAGCACGCGGATAGCGCCGTCGCTCCGGGTCACGGTGGCTTGGATGCCATAGACCGCTTCGACCCAGTGGGGCGTCATCGTCTCGGCGACGCTGCCGCTGGCGAGCGTGCGGCCCTCGCTCATCCAGACCAGCCGATCGGCGAACAGCGCAGCCAGATCGAGATCGTGCAGCACGACCAGCGCGCCGCCGCCGCGATCGACGAACGCCCGGATCAGCCGCATCACCTGGTGCTGATGGCGCGGATCGAGCGAGGCGACGGGCTCGTCGGCGACCATCAGCGGGGCCTGCGATGCCAGCGCACGCGCAATGTGTACCCGCGCCAGCTCGCCGCCCGACAGTGTATCGGTGGCGCGGTTGGCCAGCGCCAGAAGATCGCAGGCCGCGAGCGCATGCGCGACCGCGATCGTGTCCGCCTCGGCCAGCCTGGCAGGCGCCGCGCCATAGGCGAAGCGGCCCAGAGCCACGACATCGCGCACCCGGATCGGCCAGGCGAGATCGCGCATCTGCGGCAGATAGGTCACCGCGCGGGCGCGCTCGGTCGGGGTCAGGGCGCCTGGGTCTCGTCCCGCCAGCGTGGCCGTGCCGCCATCGGCGCGCGCCAGGCCCAGCGCGACGCGCAACAGGCTGGTCTTGCCCGCGCCATTGGGGCCGAGCAGAATCACCAGCTCGCCGGGATTCAGTGCCAGCGAAGCCTGACTGAGCAAGCTCGCTCCCTTGATCGAGAGGCTCGCCTCGATGACGTTCAGCCCAGCCTCGCTCATCGCACCGCTCCCCGCCGGATCGCGATCATCACGAACACCGGCGCGCCGATTAATGCTGCGACCACGCCGAGCTTGAGCTCGGTATCGCCGGGGATGATCCGCACGGTGATGTCGGCCAGGATGAGGATCAACCCGGAGAGCAGCGCGCTCGGCACCAGCACGCGCGCGGGATCGTGCCCGACCCAGGGGCGCACCAGATGCGGCGCGACGATGCCGACAAAGCCGATCGCGCCCGCCAGCGCTACCGCGCTACCGGTCGCCAGGCCTGCGCCAAGCACGACCAGCATCCGTTGGCGCGCCACATCGAGCCCGACGCCGGCCGCCGCTTCCTCGCCCAGCGCCAGCGCGGTCAGCCCGCGCCGCGCCGCAATCAGCAGCGCGGCACCGGCGGCAATGAACGGGGCACTGAGCGCGAGGTCGTCAAGGCTGCGATTGGCAACCGACCCCATCATCCAGGTGACCATGTCGGCAAGCGTGAACGGGTTGGGGGCAAGGTTCATCAGCAGCGCCATGATTGCGCCCGAAAAGCTGGAAATGCCGACGCCCACCAGGATCAATGTCACCACCGATCGCGAGCGCGGCGCGGCCCAGGCGATGATCGCGGTCGCCGCGAGCGCGCCGGCAATCGCCGCCAGCGGCAGCGCGAACGGGATAACGGCTGCAAGCCCGTAGAACAGCGCCACCGTCGCAAATAGCGCCGACATCGCAGACACGCCGAGCACGCCGGGCTCTGCCAGCGGATTGCGGAGCAGGCCCTGCAAGGCCGCGCCGCTCAGCCCCAGTGCGCCACCTGCCACCAAAGCCGCCAACGCGCGTGGCAACCGTACCTGCCAGACGACGAGCATGTCGCCCGGCTCGCCCATGCCCAGCAATGCTGTGGCCATGCGTGCGGGTGGCAGCGGCACCGAGCCGAGCAGGCAGGCCACAACCAGCGCGACAAGGATGCCGACGACCAGTCCGGGGATCAGCCAGCGCGCGCGCATCAGAGCTCTACCCCGCGCGCCCGCGCCATCGCCTCGGCGGCATCGAGCACGAACCAGCCGCCGCACGCGGTCCATGCGCCTTCCAGCCCGATCACCGGATGCGCGCTCGCCGTACGCATCAACGGATGCCGCGCCGCGCTCCACTGATCGGGATTGTAATCGCGCCGCCCGAACCAGGCCATTCCGACGCGATCGGGCTTTTCATAGGCGAGCCGCTCGAGCGGCAGCGGGTGCCAGCCGGGCTCGGTCTGGAAATTGCGGTATCCGGCGAGTTCGATGAGTTCGTGGATCAGCGATCCCGGGCCCGAGGTAACGCCGCCGGGGGTGGCATAGAGCAGGGTTGGCTTGCTGGCGATTCCCGACCCAGACCCAGTGTTGCTTCCCCTTCCGTTTGTCCCGAGCGAAGTCGAGGGACGTGATCGCAACGGGTCGAGCATACGTCCCTCGACTTCGCTCGGGAACTCGGGAAGGGCGGCATTTTGATTGCTCGGGACAAACGGAGAGTAGGCACGTTCCGAAAGTCTTGCCACCCGCGCATCCATCTCGCGTGCGATCCGCTCGCCCCGCGCCCGCTCGCCCAGCTGCCCTGCGGTCTCGACCAGCACCCGCCGCACGCCCGCCAGATCCTCGGCATAGCCCAGTTGCAGCACCGGCACCCCGGCGCGCGCGAAGAACGCGCCCGCATCCGCGCCGCCACCATAGCTGCGCACCACCAGATCGGGCTTGAGCACCAGCACGTCCTCGGCGCGCGGGGCAACCTTAAGCATGCCTTTCGCCGCCTCGCGCATGTACGAGAAATCGCGCGTGGCATCGGGCGAGAGCGCGAGAATGCGCTCCCGTCCGAGAAGCTTGAGAACATATTGATCCGCGCAATAATCGAGGCTCACGACCCGCATCGCCCGAACCGGGGGTTCGAGTGGTGCGGGTGTGGCGGCCTTGCCCAGCGAGCAGGCGGTGAGGATGCTGCACATGGCGAGCAACAAAGCGCTCACCCCCCACCGTTTGTCCCGAGCGAAGTCGAGGGACGTGCGTGCCTCAGTTGTGCAAGGTCCCTCGACACGCTCGGGACAAACGGAGATAGGGGCGACAACCCTTGACATCACATCTTCAACCTCACCCCCGCATAGCCCGCACGTCCGGGCACGCCATAGTTGAACGCGGTCTGATAGGCCTCGTCAAACAGGTTTTCGACCCGGCCATAGACTTCCAGATTGTCCGAGATGCTCCAGCTTGCACGCAGGTCGACGCGGACATAGCTATCGAGCCGCACGGTGTTGGCGACATCGTCGAACGTGTCACCGACCATCAGGAAGGTCGCGCCCAGCGCCGGACCCCAGGGCGACTTCCAGTCGACCAGCACCGAGGCGCTGTCCTTGGCGCGCCGCGCCAGCCGGTTGCCGAAATTGACCCGGCCTGAAAAGTCCGCTTCGCGCGAGCGGTTCTCGGTATCGACCAGGCTGTACTGTGCCTGCACGGTGAAATTGGGCACCGGCTGCATCCACAGGCCAAGCTCCACGCCCTGTGCGCGCGCGGCCGCGATATTCTCCAGGCTGAAGGTGGCGGAGGAGAAGACGATCAGGTCCTGCGTGTTGCGGCGGAACCACGTCGCTTGCGCGCGCAGCTTGCCGTCGATAAGCGACTGTTCGATCCCCGCGTCATAGCTCCGCGCGGTTTCGGGGCGCAGGTCGGGATTGCCGAATGCGGCGAGTTGCTCGCTCAGCGCAGGCGCGCGGAAACCCTCCGCATAGGTCGCGCGGATCACGGTATCGCCGTCATTGGGTGTATAGGCGATATTGCCGCCCAGGCTGGTCTTGCTGCCGAACACCTGCTGGTCGTCGACGCGTACGCCGCCGGTGACGGTCAACCCCTGCACCGGACGCACGATGGCCTGGCCGTAATAGCTGGTCATGTGCACGTCGCTGACATCGGGCGCGGTGTTGAACGAGGGGAAGAAGGTGCTCGCCTCGCTCTGTTCGTGCTCCACGCCGAACACCAGGGTCAGCGCATCGGCAACATCGGCAACGCCCTGATATTCGAACCGGTCGAGCGTGCCCTTGGCGCGTGCGGGGTTGAACGATCCGGGGGTGGGATCGGTTGTGATGCGCTTGATGTCGGTGCGGGTATAGGCAAAGCGATTGCGCAGCCGGCCGTCGAACAGCGCGACATTGAGCCCCGCATAGCCCACGAACTGGCGGTTGTCGGTCACCGGCAGCGTATCGGCAGGCGGGTTGTCGAATTCGGTTTCACCATCGGTATAGAAGCCGCGCAGATCGAGGCTGATCGCATCGCTGAAGGCGACGCGCAGCTTGCCGCTCAAGGTCAGGTTCTCGAACCCGTCCTTTTCGGTCGCCCCCCGGCGCTCATCCCAGGCGGAAATGCCATCGGTGCGGAAATAGCTTGCGCCAAGGCTGCCCGAAACGATGCCGGTCTTGCCCGAGACGCTGGCGACCAGCTGGCCGGTGTCACGATAGCCATATTCGCCGCGCGCATTGGCCTGCAGCCCCTCGCTCGGTTCGATCGTGGTGATGTTGATGACGCCGCCGATCGCCTGGCTGCCCCAGATCACCGAATTGGGTCCGCGCAGCACCTCGACCGATCCGATATTGCCGGTGAGGATCGAGCTGAAATCGAACGCCCCCGAAGGCGAAGACGGATCGTTGATGCGCACGCCATCGACCAGCACCAGCGTCTGCGAGCTGTCGCCGCCGCGGATGAACACGCTGGTCGTGCCGCCGGGGCCGCCGTTGCGCGCAACGCTGATGCCGGGCAGCGTCTGCAGCACGTCGCTCAGCACCTGGGTCTGGCGACGATCTAGTTCTGCCTTGTCGACCACGGTGATCGACTGGCCGGTTTCGCTGCGCTTCTGGACGATGCGACTGGCGGAGACGACGATATCGTCGTCCTGGTCGTCGCTGGCGGACTGCGCATGGAGCGGCGTGGCCACTGCCAGAGCAAGCGCGGACACGGTGAAACTGCGGATGAATTTGGACACGGTTTTCCCTCAGCCCCAGCCGCCGCCGAAGCGGAAGGGCAGATGAACGACATCAAGGCCCGCCGGGATCGCTCCCGAACGCGACTATGGCCTGTGGCATGTCGTTACGAAGGAAAAAACTTTCCCATCCGAA
Source organism: Blastomonas ursincola (assembly GCF_013607875.1). Taxonomy (GTDB): domain Bacteria; phylum Pseudomonadota; class Alphaproteobacteria; order Sphingomonadales; family Sphingomonadaceae; genus Blastomonas; species Blastomonas ursincola. The sequence continues at coordinate 1,599,747 of NZ_VDES01000002.1, read as the reverse complement.
CAGGCTGGACCCGGCCCCCGGATGAACGACGCGATGGCAGGTCTCCTGGCTCGTCGATCATCGCCTCGGGCCGTCTTCCCGGGATCGCTCCCAGTGACATATTGGCCGTCGGCTCCCGACTGACAGTTGCGGGCACAGCGCCGGATTTGCACCGGCTTCCCTCTTCGCCCCCCGGCTAAGGGAGGAACCATCTGGATGCGCAATTGCTGGATTTGGGCAGGCTTGTCAATCCGGCCTTACAAAAGCCCCGGCCTGCCCTACTGACAGGCCGGGCTTCAGGGGATCAGATCAGCTCGACCGCAACCGCCGTCGCCTCGCCGCCACCGATGCAGAGCGATGCCAGGCCGCGCTTGCCGCCATGCGTCTGCAGGGCAGAAACCAGCGTTGCGATGATTCGCGCACCGCTCGCGCCGATCGGATGGCCCAGCGCGGTCGCGCCGCCATGCACGTTGATCTTGTCGTGCGGAATGCCGAGGTCGCGCATTGCGATCATCGACACGCAGGCGAACGCCTCGTTGACCTCGAACAGATCGACATCGTCGACGCTCCAGCCCGCCTTCTCCAGCGCCTTGCGGCTGGCATCGACCGGCGCGGTGGTGAAGCGCGCCGGCGCGTGGGCATGTGCCGCGTGCGACACGATCCGCGCGACGGGCTTGAGGCCCAGCCTGTCGGCCACGCTCTGCCGGGTCAGCAGCAGCGCTGCCGCACCATCGGAGATCGACGAGGCATTGGCAGCGGTGATCGTGCCGTCCTTGGCGAACGCAGGCTTCAGGCTGGGAATCTTCGAGGCATCGCCCTTGAGCGGCTGTTCGTCCTTGTCGATCGTCTCGGTGCCCTTGCGGCCGGTGATCTCGACGGGGACGATCTCGCGGTCAAACCCGCCGCTGCTCTGCGCCTTCTGCGCGCGGGTAAGCGAGGCGATCGCGTAATCGTCCTGGTCCTGGCGGGTGAACTGATATTCGCCTGCGGTTTCCTCGGCAAAGCTGCCCATTGCGCGGCCTGGCTCATAGGCGTCTTCCAGGCCATCGAGGAACATATGGTCCATGACCCGGTCATGGCCGATCCGCGCGCCGCCGCGATGCTTGGTGAGCAGATAGGGCGCGTTGGTCATGCTCTCCATGCCTCCCGCCACCAGCAGATCGACCGAGCCCGAGGCCAGCGCCTCTGCCCCCATGATCGTCGCCTGCATGCCGCTGCCGCACATCTTGTTCACCGTGGTCGCCTCGACCGACTGCGGCAGGCCGGCCTTGAGCGCGGCCTGGCGCGCCGGGGCCTGACCGAGGCCGGCGGGCAGCACGCAGCCCATATAGATGCGCTCGATTGCATCGCCCGAAACCCCTGCCCGCTCGACCGCCGCCTTGACGGCGGTCGCGCCGAGATCGGTGGCGCTGGCGCCCGAGAGCGAACCCTGGAAGCTGCCCATCGGCGTGCGCGCATAGGAGACGATGACAACGGGATCGGCGGCGGAAAATGCGGTCATGGCATGAGTCCCTTTTCGAATGTGGTGAAAGCGCCTTCCCCTAGGGCCAGCGCGATTGCAAGAGGCTTGGAGTACAAAGCGCTTGGCCTGTCTCGGGGCGAGCCGCTATGCGCAATGGCGCTGCCGATCCCCGGCATTGGGCCAATTTCGCTATGTATGCGCCGCTGCTTGACCATCCGGTGATCGCGCCCCTTGCAGCGGCGATCCTTGGCGCAATCTTCGGCAGCTTTATCGGCGCGCTGGTGGTGCGCTGGCCTGCGGGGCGATCGATCCTGACCGGGCGGTCGCAATGCGATGCGTGCGGCGCGCAGCTGAAGCCTTGGCAGCTTATACCGTTGATATCGTATATTTTGCTGCGCGGGAGATGTGCAGCATGCGGGACGGCCATCGGATGGCATTGCTTCGCGATCGAGCTCAGCGCGGCGCTGATCGGAGCGCTATCGCTGGCGGTGCATCCGGGCGCAGAGGGACTGGCGATAGCGGCATTTGGCTGGCTGCTCCTCCCGCTCGCGCTGCTCGATCTGCGCCATTACTGGCTGCCGCATCCGCTTAACGCAGCGCTGGCATTGGGCGCACTAGCAGGCGCTGCGCTAGACATCCCGCCCGACTGGACCAGCCGCCTGATCGGCGCAGGCGCTGGTTGCGGCGGACTGTGGCTGATCGCGCTGCTCTATCGGCTGACGCGCGGGCGCGAAGGGCTCGGCGGCGGTGATCCGCTGCTGCTCGGCGCGATCGGGCTGTGGCTCGGCTGGCAGGCGCTGCCCCTCGTGCTGCTGATCGCCAGCGGCCTCGGGCTTGCCGTCGCGTTGGTGCTGCAGCGCCGCGGCCATGATCTCGATGCCGCCACCCGCTTCCCACTGGGGACGCTGATGGCGCTTGCCGCCTGGCCGGTGGCTCTGGCCGGGCTGAGCGGCTGAGGATCAGCTGCGGCGAGTGGCTCTGCGTAGGTTATCGCTCAGAAATGTCTGGCCAGGCTGCGACACGGCGATCGTACAGCTGGCCAGCAGCGCCATGAAGCCGAGGCCGATCACCAGACCCGAAGACGCGCCAATGGCGAGCAGGACCAGCATCACCGCGACAAAGGGCAAGGCGACAAGGCCGAACAGACCGGCGACAACGGCCGTCGCCCGAAGGTGGTGCAACATGATGGGAATGCTTTCGGTTTAAGCTGCGGTCGCGCAGAAATCGAACGACGTAATAGCCAAGCCGATGCTCCACCATGGCAGGTCGCGGTCCGACTGACCAGCGGTTTCACATCGCCTTGCGCCCCTCGATCAGCGCATCGACCACCGACGGGTCGGCAAGCGTGCTGGTATCGCCGAGCGAACCGAAATCGTTCTCCGCGATCTTGCGCAGGATGCGTCGCATGATCTTGCCGCTGCGCGTCTTGGGCAGCGCGGGCGTGAAATGCAGATGGTCGGGCGTCGCGATCGGGCCGATTTCCTTGCGGACCAGCGCCTTCAGCTCCCCGGCCAGCGCGTCGTCGGCCTCCTCGCCGACATTGAGGGTCACATAGCAATAGACGCCCTGCCCCTTGATGTCGTGCGGGAAGCCCACCACAGCAGCTTCGGCAACGCGCGGGTGCAGCACCAGCGCGCTTTCGACCTCGGCGGTGCCCATGCGATGGCCCGAGACATTGATGACATCGTCCACGCGGCCAGTGATGCGGTAATAGCCGTCCTCATCGCGCTTGCAGCCGTCGCCGGTGAAATACTTGCCCTTGTAGGTGCTGAAATAGGTCTGCACGAAGCGCTCGTGATCGCCATAGACCGTGCGCGCCTGGCCGGGCCAGGAGGCGGCGATGCACAGATTGCCCTCGGTCGCGCCGTCGAGAATGTTGCCATCGGCATCGACCAGTTCGGGCTGGATGCCGAAGAACGGCAGGCCCGCGCTGCCCGGCCGCATCGCATGCGCATACGGCAGCGTCGTGATCATGATGCCGCCGGTCTCGGTCTGCCACCAGGTGTCGATCACCGGCGCCGCGTCCTTGCCCACGGTGCGGCGATACCAGCGCCAGGCCTCGGGATTGATCGGCTCGCCGACCGATCCGATCAGCCGCAGCGCGGAAAGGTCGTGCTTCTCCACCGGCGCTTCGCCCTCGCGCATCAGCGCGCGGATCGCGGTGGGCGCGGTGTAGAAGATGTTGACGCCGTGCCGCTCGCACATGTCCCAGAAGCGGCTGTGATCAGGATGGTTGGGCACGCCTTCGAACAGCAGGCTGGTTGCGCGGTTGAGCAGCGGGCCATAGACCGAATAGCTGTGCCCGGTGACCCAGCCGATATCGGCGGTGCACCAATAGACCTCGCCCGGGCGGTAATCGAAGGCATAGTGAAAGGTCGTCGCGACCCAGACCGCATAGCCGCCCGTGGTGTGCAGCACGCCCTTGGGCTTGCCCGTCGATCCGGAGGTGTAGAGGATGAACAACGGATCCTCCGCCGCCATCGGCGCGCATGGGCAGGTCGCAGGCACGGTCGCGGACAGTTCGTGATACCAGTGGTCGCGCCCCTCGGTCATCGCGATTTCGGCACCCGTATGGCGCACGACCAGCACCGCATCGACGCTGATCCCGTGATCGGCGAGCGCGGCATCGACATTGGCCTTGAGCGGCACCGTCTTGCCCCCGCGCATCCCGGCATCGGCGGTGACGATGAACCGGCTCGCGCAATCCTCGATCCTTCCGGCGAGCGCCTCGGGCGAGAAACCGCCGAACACCACCGAATGGATCGCGCCGATGCGGGCGCAGGCGAGCATTGCGATCGCGCCTTCGAGCACCATCGGCATGTAGATGGTCACCCGGTCGCCCCGGACCACGCCCAGCGCGGTGAGTGTACCGGCGAACCTCTGCACCTCGGCCAGCAGTGCGTCATAGCTCAACGAGCGGACTTCGCCGGGGGTGTCGCCTTCCCAGATCAACGCCGTATCCGCACCATGCCCCGCCAGCACATGCCGGTCGACCGCGTTGTAGCACAGGTTGAGCTCGCCATCGTCATACCAGCGGATGCGCACCGGATCGAAGCTCGAACGGTTGATATGCGTCGGTCTCGAACTCCAGTCGATGCGGTCCGCCTGAAGCGCCCAGAATCCGTCCGGATCGCGCAACGACGCCGCATAGAGTTCCGCATATTGCGTCGGCGTGCACCAGGTCTGTGCATCCTCGGGTGCCGGGATCAGCGGCTCGGCAGCGGTCTCATGGCTCATCTTTCGGGTCCTCGCACGATGACGGCCTTGACGGCCGCTTCGTCGCCCTTTCTGCCCGAGGGCATCTGCACGAGCAACCCGTCGCAAACTGTCATATCCTCGTCAAATAGCGATTGATATAACATTACACGAGTGCTAGCCGCCCCTCCGACTCCGCGGTTTTGGGTGCATGGCAAGGCCTATAGCGCCCGGGCAGCGGGCACCGGATTGCCGGTCAACGGCAGCCTTTCTTCCTTTTTCAGAGTCCCCAGGGAGCATAACAGAACATGCGTCGCACGCTTCTCACCGTTACCTCGTCGCTTTCGCTCGCCACCGCGCTGCTTGCCCCGCTTCCCGCGCTGGCGCAGCAGGCCGCTCAAGCCGAGGAAACCGCACAGGAAGACGATGACTTCCACAAGAGCGGCGGGATCATCGTCACCGCGCCGTTCGTCCGCGATCTCAGCATTCTCGCCGGCACGTCCGAGCTTTCGGGCGACACTCTGGCGCGCGAAGCGCGTGCCCAGATCGGCGACGCGCTGACCAAGCTGCCCGGCGTCTCGGCGACCAGCTTCTCGCCTGGCGCTTCGCGCCCTGTGCTGCGCGGCTTCCAGGGCGAGCGCATCCGCGTGCTCACCGACGGCATCGGCACGATCGACGTGTCGAACACCTCGCCCGACCACGGCGTCACGGTCGAGCCGATCATCCTCGATCGGGTCGAGGTGCTGCGCGGCCCTGCGGTGCTGTTGTTCGGCGGCCAGGCGGTCGGCGGTGCAGTCAATGCGATCGACAAGCGCATCCCGCGCGAGGTGCCAGAAGAGCCGTTTCATCTCGACGCGCTCACCACTTACGGATCGGCTGCGGACGAGCGCAGCATCGGCGCGAGCCTCGATGTTCCGCTGACCTCGAAGCTGGTGCTCCACCTTGATGGCAGCTACCGCAAGTCCGACGACCTGCGTGTGGGCGGCTTCGTGCTGTCGCCCGGTCTTCGCGCCGAGCAGCTCGAAGAGGCCGCGGAAGAGCGCGCCGAGGGCAATCTCGAGGAGTCCGCTGAAGCCGAGGAACTGGCCGGTCTGCGCGGCCGCATCCCCAATACCGGTACCGAAACCTACAGCTTCGGCGCGGGCCTGGCCTATATCGGCGAAGGCGGCAGCTTCGGTATTTCGGGCAGCTATTACAACAGCCTGTACGGCGTCCCCGAGCGCCCCGGCGCTGGCCATCATCACGGTGAGGAAGAAGGCGAAGCTGGCGGCGAAGAGGAAGAAGGCCCCGTCACCATCGGTCTCGACCAGTTCAAGGTCGATTTCCGCGGCCAGGTCGATCTGCCCGGATTCTTCGAGGCGCTGCGCCTGCGCGCGGCCTATGCCGATTTCAAGCAGACCGAGTTCGAGGGCGACGAGGTCGGCACCGTGTTCCGCAACAACGGCATCGAATCGCGGCTCGAACTGGTGCAGCGCGAGCGTGGCGGTTGGCGCGGCGCGACCGGGGTGCAATATGTCCATCGCGATTTCAGTGCGATCGGCGCGGAAGCCTTCGTTCCGCCCAACACCACCGATCAGGTCGGCATCTTCACGCTGCAGGAAGTGCGGCTCGGCAAGATCGAACTCGAAGGCGCAGGCCGTTTCGACCGCGTCGTGGTCAAGTCGCAGGATGTGGGGGTCGAGCGGCGCTTCAACTCCTATTCGTTTGCGGCGGGCCTGGCCTATCTGCCGACCGACCAGCTGCGCATCGGCGTGAACCTCAACCGCGCCCAGCGCGCGCCGGCCGCCGAGGAGCTGTTCTCCAACGGACCGCATATCGCCACGCAAGCCTTCGAGATCGGCAACCCGAATTTCACGACCGAGAAGAGCTGGGGCGGCGAGGCCTATATCCGCTATTCGACCCCGGACGTGAATCTCTCGCTCACCGGCTTCTACAACCGCTTCGACGATTTCATCATCGACGTGCCCACGGGACTGGAAGAGGATGATCTGCCGGTCTTCCAGTTCATCCAGAACGATGCGAAATATTACGGCATCGAAGCCGAAGCTTCGGTGGTGTTCGCGCGCGCCGGATCGTTCAAGTTCATCGCCGATGGCGTCGCCGATTATGTCCATGCCTCGCTCGACGGCCTGGGCCCGGTGCCGCGCATCCCGCCGCTGCGCCTGCTCGGTGGACTTGAGGCGCAGAGCGATGTGCTGAACCTGCGCGCCGAGGTCGAATGGTTTGACGACCAGGAGCGCAACGCCAATTTCGAGACGCCGACCGAGGGCTTCACCCTGGTCAATGCCAGCGCCTCGTGGAAGCCGTTCGGCGCCTCGCGCGGGGTGACGCTGATCGCATCGGCGAACAACATCTTCGACGTGATCGGCCGCCGCGCCGCCAGCTTCACCAAGGACTTCGCACCCTTGAGCGGCCGCGATTTCCGTATCTCGGCGCGCTTCAGCTTCTGATCGAGGCTCACCCCTCTCGCTTGCGGCAGGGGTGACGAGGGTCAAAATCCTCCCCGAGCTTGTCTCGGGGAGGGGGACCGCTGGCCGCAGGTCAGCGGTGGAGGGGAAGCCGGTTGGCACTGTAGCTCAGAGGGGAGCGCGCATTCGCTGCCCCTCCACCACCCGCTTCGCGGGCGGTCCCCCTCCCCCAGCGAGCTGGGGGAGGATTTTAGCTGCACGTCACACCGTCGGCAGCACGTGGTCCCGGAACTGATCGCGCAGCGCGGTCTTGAGCAGCTTGCCGGTCGCGCTGTGCGGCAGCGAGTCGACGAACACGATATCATCGGGCAGCCACCATTTGGCGACATGCGCCGACAGGTGCGCCAGAATCGCGTCCTTGCTGGGGCTGGTACCGGGCTTGGGCACCACCAGCAGCAGCGGGCGCTCGTCCCATTTGGGGTGCGGCAGGCCGATCGCGGCGGCTTCCGCGACATCGGGCATGCCGACCGCCGCGTTTTCCAGATCGACCGAGCTGATCCATTCGCCGCCCGACTTGATCACGTCCTTGGCGCGGTCGGTGATCTGCATCACGCCATCGGGATGGATCACCGAAACGTCGCCGGTGTCGAACCAGCCGTCCTCGGTCAGCGCGTCGTTCTCCGCCTTGAAATAGCGCTTGATGATCCACGGCCCCTTGATCTGCAGCCGCCCGCTCGACTTGCCGTCGCGCGGCAGCACGTTGCCCTCGTCATCGACCACGCGAAGCTCGACGCCGAATGGCACCCGCCCCTGCTTGGTGACCAGATCGAGCTGTGCTTCGAAATCGAGATCGTCCCAATCGGGCGACGGCGCGCCCATGGTGCCAATCGGCGAGGTTTCGGTCATGCCCCAGGCATGGTTCATCCGCGCGCCCATCTTCATGATCCGCTCGCACATCGCGCGCGGCGCGGCCGATCCGCCGATGGTGACGACCTGCAGATATTCGGGCTTCTTGCCCGTGGCATCGATATGCTGGAACATCGCGAGCCACACGGTGGGCACGCCGGCCGAGTGCGTGACCTTTTCGGTGTTCATGAGGTCGCACAGCACGGCAGGATCGTTGACCGCGGAAAAGACGAACTTGATCCCCGCTGCCGCGCCGGCAAAGGGCAGGCCCCAGGCGGCGGCGTGGAACATCGGCACGACGGGCAAGGCCACCGATTGCGGCGACAGGCTGAACACCGCCGGCTGCATCTCGGCCATCGCATGGATCACGGTCGAGCGGTGCTCGTAAAGCACGCCCTTGGGATTACCCGTGGTGCCCGAGGTGTAGCAGAGCATGCACGGGTCGCGCTCCGAGCCTTCGTGCCAGCGATAGCCCTCGTCGCCCGTTTCCAGCAGCGCCTCGAAGCCTTGTACGTCCGATCCGGCGGGCGGGTCGAAGCAGACATAATGCTCGATCGTCGTCCAGCGGCTCTTCATCTTGTCGATGATCGGCTGGAACGCTGCGTCATAGCACAGCACGCGGTCTTCGGCATGGTTGGCGATATATTCGAGCTGCTCGTCGAACAGGCGCGGGTTGATGGTGTGGATCACCCCGCCCATGCCGATCGCGCCATACCAGGCGACAAGATGGCGGCTATGGTTCATCGCGAGCGTCGCGACGCGGTCGCCGGGTTGCAGGCCCAGCTTCGCCAGCGCGCTCGCCAGACGCCGCGCGTCGCGCGCAACCCCTGCCCAATGGGTACGGGTCTGGCTGCCGTCCGCCCAACGGGTGACGATTTCGCGCGTGCTGCTTTCGCGCTCGGCATGGTCGAGCAGCCGCATCACACGCAATTCATAATCCTGCATTCCGCCAACGATCATCATTCTCTCCCAGATCTTGAGGCTCTCGCAGGGAGCCGGTTCAACCTGGATGAGAAAGCCCGAAGCGGCGGGCAAGTCAACTGACGAGGCGCAATTCCGGGCGTCCGGCGGCAAGCTGTTCGATCTCGCGCACGTTCAGCCCCTCGACCAGGCGCAGCGCAGCCTGCGCTTCACCATCGAGCCGGAAGCGGTTGCCGAGGCACACCGGCATCACCCGCCCCTCGCCCATGATCAGCCGCGCGTGCAGTTCGTCCTGCCCGCTTCCAGCCGGCCCGACGAGTTCGGCCAGCCGCGACAGCGCATCGGGATGGTGCACGTCTACATGCGCGCGGTGCCGCAGCACGACCTTGATCTGGTCGAGCGGCCTTGCCCGGCGGATCGTTGCGCGCGGTGCCTGTTCCTCGCTGGACCGGTCGAATTCCAGCTCGATCAGCAGGCACGCCGATTGCGCCGCCCATTCAGGCATCGAAGCGACGATCTCGTCGTCGAACGAGCTGGCCGAGAACTGACCGCTCTCGTCGGACAGGTCGACCATCACGAAGGTGCTGCCGCGCTTGGATTGCCGCCGGTTGCAACCTTCGACCAGGGCTGCGACCTTCGCCGTCTTGCGCTCGCCGACGCGCACCTCGAGCGTATCGACCAGCAGCTGATAGGGCCGCGCGCCCTGCGCCTTGGCGGTCGCGGCAAATTCGGTCACCGGATGCGCGGAAAAGAAGAAGCCGAACGCCTCGCGTTCATAGGTCATCTTCTCGCCCATCGCCCAGGGCTTGACGGCGGCAAGCCGCAGCGACTGGCCCGGCTGCTGGACATCGCCGAACAGCCCGCCCTGGCCGCTGGTCCGCTGGCGCTGCGCTTCGGCGGCGACCGCCATTACCGTGTCGGCCGAGGCATGAACAACCGAGCGCTCGAGCCCGAGGCCATCAAAGGCGCCCGCTGCAGCAAGGCTCTCGATCTGGCGCTTGTTGACAGCTCCCGCGTCGATCCGGTCGGCGAGATCGCCCAGCGACTTGAACGGGCCTCCGGCTTGGCGCGTCGCCACCACGCCCTCCATCGCCTTTTCGCCGACATTCTTGAGCCCCGCGAGCGCATAGCGCACCGCCAGCCCCTCCTCGGTCTGCTCGACCGAAAATTCGGCCTCGCTCGCATTGATGCACGGCGGCAGACACACGATGCCCAGCCTGCGCATGTCGTCGACGAAGATATTGAGCTTGTCGCTCTGATGCATGTCGAAGCACATCGAGGCGGCAAAGAACTCATGCGGGTGATGCGCCTTGAGCCAGGCCGTCTGGTACGCGAGCAGCGCATAGGCCGCAGCGTGCGACTTGTTGAAGCCATAGCCAGCGAACTTGTCGATCAAGTCGAACAGCTCGTTGGCCTTTTTCGCATCGATATCGTTCTTCGCGGCGCCCTCGACGAAGCGGCCGCGTTGCTTGTCCATCTCCGCCTGGATCTTCTTGCCCATCGCGCGGCGCAGAAGGTCCGCGTCGCCGAGCGAATAGCCCGCGAGCACCTGCGCCGCCTGCATCACCTGTTCCTGATAGACGATGATGCCGTAGGTCTCTTTCAGGATATCCTCGAGCAGCGGGTGCGGATAGGTGATCGGCTCGCGCCCGTTCTTGCGCGCGCCGAAGCTCGGGATATTGTCCATCGGCCCCGGGCGATAGAGCGACACGAGCGCGATGATGTCGCCGAAAGCGGTCGGCTTCACCTGCGCCAGCGTGCGGCGCATGCCTTCCGATTCCAGCTGGAACACGCCGACCGTATCGCCGCGCTTCAACAGCTCATAGGTCTTGGCATCGTCCCAGGGCAGCCGCGACAGATCGACCTCGACGCCGCGTTTCGCCAGCATCTCGACTGCCTTGTGCAGCACCGACAGCGTCTTGAGGCCGAGAAAGTCGAATTTCACGAGGCCCGCCGTCTCGACATATTTCATGTCGAACTGCGTCACCGGCATCTCCGATCGCGGATCGCGATAGAGCGGCACCAGCTGCGCCAGCGGACGGTCGCCGATGACGACACCGGCGGCATGGGTGGAGCTGTGGCGCGGCAGACCTTCGAGCTGCATCGCCAGGTCGAACAGCGTCTTGACCTCCGCATCGTCGCGATACTGGTTGCGCAGCTCGTCGACCCCGGCCAGCGCGCGGTCGAGCTTCCACGGATCGGTCGGATGGTTGGGGACGAGCTTGCACAGCCCATCGATCCGGCCATAGCCCATCTGCAGCACGCGGCCCGTATCGCGCAGCACCGCGCGCGCCTTGAGCTTTCCGAAGGTGATGATCTGCGCGACATGGTCGCGGCCATATTTCTGCTGCACATAGCGGATCACTTCGCCGCGCCGCGTTTCGCAGAAGTCGATATCGAAGTCGGGCATCGACACGCGTTCGGGGTTGAGGAAGCGTTCGAACAGCAGCCCTAGCTTGATCGGGTCGAGATCGGTGATCGTCAGTGCCCAGGCGACCGCCGAGCCCGCACCCGATCCGCGGCCCGGCCCCACCGGGATGTTATGATCCTTGGCCCATTTGATGAAATCGGCCACGATCAGGAAGTAACCCGGAAAGCCCATGCCGACGATCACGTCGACCTCGAACGCGAGCCGGTCGAAATAGGCCTTGCGCTCTTCCTCGGTCAGATCGGTATAGGCCTCGAGCCGCTTTTCCAGGCCCGCAAACGCATCGGCGCGCAGCTGCGCCGCCTCGCCCTCGAGGTCGCCCGCGAGGCTGGGCAGGATCGGCTTGCGCTTGGGCGGCGCATAGGCACAGCGCTGCGCGACGACGAGCGTGTTGACCAGGGCTTCGGGCAGATCGCTGAACAGCTCGCGCATCATCGGCGCGGACTTGATCCACGCCTCGGGCGAACTGCGATCGCGATTGGCAGCGCCAACATATTCGCCGCGCGCGATGCACAGCATCGCATCATGCGCGGCATGGAAGCCGGGATCGGCATAGCAGGCGGGGTTGGTCGCAACGAGCGGCAGGCCGCGCGCATAGGCGAGATCGAGCAGCGCGTTTTCCGCCAGCGTCTCGATCTCCTCGCCGCGGCGGCACAGCTCGATATACAAACGATCGCCGAACAGCGCCTGGAGCTGGTCGCAATAGCTTTCGGCCTCTTGCTGCTGTCCTGCCGCAAGCAGCTTGACCAGTGCGCCCTCGCCCGCAGCGGTTAGCGCGATCACGCCATCGGTGCGTCCCTCCAGCCGTTCGAACGGCACGTGCGCGGGCAGTTCGAGCGGACGGTCGAGATGTGCGTGCGAGACGAGATCGCAGAGGTTGTCATAGCCCTTCTCGTTCTGCGCATAGAGTGCCAACCAGTCGAGCACCGGCGCGGCAGGGTTGCTGCCGGGTCGTGCAACGCACAGCAAGGTGCCGATGATCGGTTGGATGCCCGCATCGAAACAGCCATCGGCAAAGGCCATGCCCGCATAGAGGCCGTTGCGATCCGCCAGCGCGATGGCCGGGAAGCCTCGCGCATGCGCGGTCTTGGCGATCGCCTTTGGCTCGATCGCGCCTTCGAGCATCGTATAGGCGCTGAACACGCGCAGCGGGACGAAGGGTTCATAGGCCATGGGCAGAAGCTACCGACTAGTCCGCGATTCGAAAACCGGCGCGGATCACTCCCCGGTGGATAAATCCTTGGCCGCGATCTTGCGGCGGACATCGCGCACGGTCGACCAGATGCCGTAGAGGATCAGCACGGCGAGGAAGACCCAAACCCAGACGGGAATGTTGCGCCCGGCAATGGCGAGATAGACATAGGCCGATACGAAACAGGCGCCCGCGCACATCACCGGCAGCACCGTCGGCTTGCCCGCCCGCGCGTTGCGCACCAGCCAGGCGATGCTGGCGAGAAACAGCGGGATCGCGCCGATATAGATGCTCGCGAAGATCACCGGATTGACGCCATATTGCGCGCCCAGTCCGTTGGCCCAGGTGCTGATGGCGTCGATCATCGGTGCGGTGTCCTTGCTGCAATGCTGGTATTGCTTCCTCGTCACCCCCGCGCAGGCGGGGGTCCCGCTTGTGCTGATAATCGGCGAAAAAGCGGGATTCCCGCGTTCGCGGGAATGACGGGAGAGTAACGCCGAAATTTCGCGTGTCGAGCGCCTGCCGTTACAGCAGCTTCTCGATATCCGCCTTGATCTGCTCCGGCTTCACCATCGAGCCATAGCGGGCAACCACGTTACCCTTGCGATCGATCAGGAACTTGGTGAAATTCCACTTTATCGCGCGGCTGCCCATCAGCCCGGCCTGCTGGCTCTTGAGATATTTCCAGAGCGGATCGGCTTCCTCGCCATTGACCGCGATCTTGGCCGAAAGCGGGAAGGTCACGTCATAGGTCAGCGAGCAGAAGTTCTTGATCTCCTCCGCATCGCCCGGCTCCTGCGCGCCGAACTGGTTGCACGGATAGCCGAGCACCTCGAAACCGCGATCCTTGTATTCGCGATGCAGCCCCTCGAGACCCTCATATTGCGGCGTGAACCCGCATTTGGAGGCAGTGTTGACGATCAGCAGCACCTGGCCCTGATAATCGGAAAGCGGCTTGGAGCTGCCATCGGGCAGCGGCATCGTGTAATCGAAAACGGTCATGCGATCCTTCCATCGTGCAGGCGGACAACCCGGTCCATGCGCGTGGCCAGTCTTTCGTTATGGGTGGCCACCAATGCCGCGCTGCCCTCTTCCCTTACAAGATGCAGGAACTCGTCGAACACTCTGTCGGCGGTCGCCTCGTCCAGATTTCCGGTCGGTTCGTCGGCAAGCACGACCTTCGGCCGGTTCGCCAGCGCACGCGCGACGGCGACGCGCTGCTGCTCGCCGCCCGACAGCTGGCTGGGGCGATGGTCGAGCCGCTGGCCGAGCCCGAGACGGGAAAGCAGTTCCGCTGCCCGGTCCGATGCCTCGTCGCGGGTGCGGCCCATGATCAGCTGCGGCAGCACGACATTCTCGCGCGCGGTAAAGTCGGGCAGCAGATGGTGGAACTGATAGACGAAACCCAGCGCGGTCTTGCGCAGCCGGGTGCGGCCGTTGCTGTTCAACTGCGCCGCCTCTTCGCCCGCGATGCGGATGGACCCGGTAAAGCCGCCCTCGAGCAGGCCCACGGCCTGCAGCATTGTTGACTTGCCCGAGCCCGAAGGTCCGAGCAGCCCGACGATCTCGCCCGGTTCGACCGCCAGATTGACGCCCTTGAGCACGTCAATGGTGACGCCGCCCTGGGCGAAGCTGCGGCGGACATCGGTGAGCAGGATGACGGCATCACTCATAGCGCAGCACCTGCACGGGATCGGTCGAGGACGCCTTGAAGGCGGGATAGAGCGTCGCGAGGAAACTGAACAGCAGCGCCATCAGCGCAATCCCTCCCACTTCGAAAGGATCGGTGCGGCTGGGCAGTTCGGTCAGGAAACGGATCGAGGGGTCCCAGAGCTGCTGACCGGTCACGAACTGGACGAACAGCACGATGCTCTGCCGGAAATAGAGGAAGACGAAGCCCAGCCCCAGCCCGGCGACCGTGCCGAGCGATCCGATGATCAGCCCCACCGTGATGAAGATCTTGAGCAGCGAGTTGCGGCTTGCCCCCATCGTGCGCAGGATCGCGATGTCGCGGGTCTTGGCGCGCACCAGCATGATCAGCGACGACAGGATGTTGAACACCGCGACCAGGATGATGATCGACAACACGATGAACATCGCGACGCGTTCCACCGCCAGCGCCTCGAACAGCGAGGCGTTGATCGTGCGCCAGTCGTTGACCACTGCCTGACCGCGCAGCTTCTGCTCCAGCGGCGCCAGGATCTCTCGCACCTGATCGGCATCGCGCGTCGTCACCTCGATCATGCCGACCTGATCGCCCAGCAGCAGCAGGAGCTGCGCGTCCCTGATCGGCATGATGACGAACGCCTTGTCATAGTCATAGACGCCGATCTCGACGATCGCGGAGACCTCGTACAATATCTCGCGCGGCACGGTGCCGAACGGGGTCGCACGCCCCGCCGGATTGATGATGGTGATCTTGTCGCCGATCCTGACACCCAGATTCTGCGCCAGCCGCGATCCGAGCGCGACCTTCGACGCGCCCGCCTTGAGCTCGGCGACCGAGCCCAGCACGGTCTTGTCCTTGAGCGCGGCGATATCGGGCGCATCGGTGCCGCGCACCAGCACCGCTTCCACGCGGCCGTCGAAATTGATCAGCAGCGGCTGCTCGATCAGCGGCGATGCGGCGACGACGCCGTCCATCCGGCGCGTCTCCTTGAGGATGTCCTGCCAATCGTTGAGCCGCCCGCCATAGCCCTGCACCACCGCATGGCCGTTCAGCCCGACGATCTTGTCGAGCAGTTCGGCGCGAAAGCCGTTCATCACGCTCATCACGATGATCAGCGCCGCAACGCCCAGCGCCACCGCGACCAGGCTGATCCCGGCGACCAGGAAGATAAAGGCCTCGCCGCGACCGGGCAGCAGATAGCGCTTGGCGATCGTCCATTCGAATGTGGACAGCATGGAGGGGGAATGATCCTTTCGGAACTGGCGCCGTCCGGGGGATCAGCGGCGCTGCTCGGCTTTTTCCATTAACCAGCGCATGCAAGGCTGACAATGGCTGATCCCTGAACGAAGGCGTGTTGCACATAAAACACAGAAAGGATCAAAAATGACGGCAAGCCGCGAATTCCCCTAGCGCCTGAGCCCGCATTACGGAATCATGACAGCGCGGATCAAGCGGCTACGGCCATGGGTTCGGGGATAGTTTCCGTCGTTTTGGGGAAAGCGGCGGTTACCGAGGGTTCAGGATTTGCGAGCGAGGCTTTTGGGCATCAGCGCGCGATATGAACCTGATAAAGAGCGTCCGGGTCTTGGGGGCCGGACGCTCTTTTTTCTTCTGCTGCAGACGCCGGGCTGTGCCGCCCCGCGGGCATCCCCTTCTTCAAAAAAATGATCTTGAAACGCGATTTCCAGCGCCTAGATTTATCGCGTGGCCCACGCCGTCAGGGTGGTTCACATCGTCCGAAGTGCCGCAGCAGCGGGCTTCAACCATTTGAAATCGCTTGAACAAGGATTTTGAAGATGAACCGTTTTGATTTCACCCCCTATCGCCGCACCACCGTTGGCTTTGACCGGCTGTTCGACTTGCTGGAAAACCAGGCCCGGGCTGCACAGGGCGACAACTACCCCCCGTTCAACATCGAGCGCAGCAGCGACGACGCCTATCGCGTCACCATCGCGGTTGCCGGGTTCAAGCCGAACGAGCTCGACATCACCGCGCAGCAGAATCTGCTGGTCGTGTCCGGCCGCAAGGCTGCCGAGAGCGAATCGCGCGGCAACTTCCTGCACATGGGCATTGCCAACCGCAACTTCGAACGCCGCTTCGAGCTGGCCGATTTCGTGCGGGTGAGCGACGCCAATCTGGAAGATGGCCTGCTGACCATCGATCTGGTGCGTGAAGTGCCCGAGGCGATGAAGCCCAAGAAGATCGCGATCAACGGCACCCCCAAGCTGCAGGTCGTCGAGGCTTCGACCAAGGATGAAGGCGACAGCCAGGCGGCGTAACGCCAGGCTCAAAAGGGTAGAATGCAACGGGGTGGGTCGGCAACGGCCCACCCTTTTTGTTGTGCCGACCTGCCTCGCCAGCCACCTCCGCTCAGCCTGAGCCAGTCGAAGGCTCCGCGCCCAGGGTTGACCAGATTCGGTCGTCATTCCCGCGAAGGCGGGAATCCCGCTATTTCATCTTCACTTTCGCCAGAAGCGGCCCCCCCCGCCTTCGCGGGGGTGACGTGGTTATCATTCGATCCTAGTGCGCGGGGCCTTCGACAGGCTCAGACTGAGCGGCCATAGGATCGCCATCCGCTCGCAATAAAAAGAGGGCGGACCCTTGCGAGCCCGCCCCCCGCGCCCGCTCAGGACGCTGCTTTCTCCTTAGGCCGGATTGGCCGGGTCGCATTTACCGCACCGCCCACCGGAGAAAATCTGAACTGGGACCCCGCGCCCGTGGGGCGCGGGGGTTTTTCCGGCGGCAGGGTCAGGCCGGGTCGCAATAACCTGGCCCTGCCCCGGAAAACTCGAAAACTCACCTAGCCGATCGTTCAGGCCGCTTCGGAAATCTCCAGCAGCGTGTCGCGATCGATAATCTTCACGCGTCCCTGTTCGAGCTCGATCAGCCCCGCATCAGACCAGGCGGAAAGCTGGCGATTAATCTGCTCGCGTGACAATCCCGCGAATGTGCCGAGCTCGCTCTGGCTGAGGTCCAGCTTGAGCTTGCCCTCCTTCGCGCCCGAAACCATCAAGCGCAGCAGATAGCGCGCCAGCCTGGGTCCGGAGGTAAAGGCCCGGTCCGCCTCGATCACGTCGTTCGCCTGGCGCAGCCGCTTGGCCATGACCCTGAGCATCCGTCGCGGCATCGACACGTGCCGCTCGGCAATCTCGTCGAAGGCCGGCCGCGACAGCGAAAGCGCGGTCACTTCGGTCAGCGCCTCGATCGAGGCCGTGCGCGGTCCGCCATCCAGAAACGCGATCTCGCCAATGACATAGCCGGGCTCGGCATAATCGAGCACGATCTCGTGACCGTTGCTCGCCACCATGCTCACCCGGGCAAATCCGGTCAGGATGATCAGCAGATTGTCGCCATCATCCCCCTGCCCCATCAGCTCCTGCCCCTTGCGGTAGCGGACGAAATGCCCGCGCAGGATGATGTCCGACAGCTCGTCATTGTCGCAATCGGCGAACAGGCTGTGGCTGGCCAACAGCGCGGCAAGCTCGTTCGCGTGCATGATTGCCCCTTGTTCCTTCCTTTCTGTCGGCTTTGTCCTTGCCGAGCATCTCGCTGCGGCCGTCCCTGTCGCCGCCGACAGATGTGCTTTTGCCCGAATCGTTTTACGCTGCTGTGCGCCACCGCACAACACCGTCAAATAGAGTAAAATGGGCGTTACAGTATGTGGTAAATTGGGGCAACACGCAGGAAAATTGCGCCAAGAGGGTCAAGCGGTTAACGCATGTCAACCGCCCAGCCGCCTCGGGTTAACCTATATTGCCCTGGGTCAGACCAGCCTGCTCTGCGCAACCGCGGCCTCGATGAAGCTGGCGAAGAGCGGATGCGGATCGAACGGCTTGCTCTTGAGCTCGGGATGATATTGCACCCCGACGAACCAGCTGTGATCGGGCCGCTCGACGATCTCGGGCAGCACGCCATCGGGCGACATGCCGGAAAAGACCAGCCCGCCCTGTTCCAGCCGCTCGTGATAGGCCGTGTTGACCTCATAGCGATGGCGGTGGCGTTCGCTGATCATATCGGTGCCGTAGATGCCGCGAACACGGCTGTTGCCCGATAGCTTGGCCGGAAACGCGCCCAGTCGCATGGTACCGCCCAGATCGCCCTCGGCGCTGCGCTTCTGCAGACCGGATTCGCTCATCCATTCGGTGATCAGGCCGACGATCGGTTCGTCCGTCTCGCCGAATTCGGTGGTAGAGGCCGCCGTGATGCCGGAGGTATTCCGCGCCGCTTCGATGCACGCCATCTGCATGCCCAGACAGATGCCGAAGAACGGGACGTTGCGTTCGCGCGCGAAACGAACCGAGGAAATCTTGCCCTCGCTGCCGCGCTCGCCGAAACCGCCGGGCACCAGGATGCCGTGCATCGGTTCGAGCACGGCCGCCAGCTCGTCGTCGGGCAGCTTTTCGAACAGCTCGGCATCGAGCCATTTGACATGCACCTTGACCCGGTTCGCGAGGCCGCCGTGCACCAGTGCCTCGTGCAGCGACTTGTAGGCATCCTGCAGGCCGACATATTTGCCGACCACGCCGATCGTCACCTCGCCCTCGGGATGCTCATGGCGCTCCATGATATCGACCCAGCGCGAAAGGTCGGGTTCGCGCGCATCGGTGATGCCGAAGGCGCGCAGCACTTCGCTGTCCAGCCCTTCGCGGTGATACTGCATCGGCACGGCATAGATGCTGCGGGCGTCGAGCGCGGGGATGACCGCTTCCTTGCGGACGTTGCAGAACTGCGCGATCTTGGCGCGCTCGGAATCGGGCAGCGGCTTTTCACAGCGGCACAGCAGGATGTCGGGCTGGATGCCCAGCGAGGTGAGCTCTCGCACGCTGTGCTGCGTGGGCTTGGTCTTCAGCTCGCCCGCCGCCGCGATATAGGGCACCAGGGTGACGTGCACGAACAGGGTGTTCTCGCGGCCGATCTCGTTGCGCAGCTGGCGGATCGCCTCGATGAACGGCAGCGATTCGATATCGCCGACGGTGCCGCCGATCTCGCACAGCACGAAGTCGAGATCATCGGTTTCGGCCTGGGCGAATTCCTTGATCGCATCGGTCACGTGCGGGATGACCTGCACCGTGGCGCCGAGATAATCGCCGCGCCGCTCGCGCTGGATGATCGTCTGATAGATGCGGCCCGAGGTCACATTGTCCGACTGGCGCGCCGACACGCCGGTGAAGCGCTCGTAATGGCCAAGGTCGAGATCGGTCTCCGCGCCGTCATCGGTGACGTACACCTCGCCGTGCTGATAGGGCGACATCGTGCCCGGATCGACATTGAGATAGGGATCGAACTTGCGGATGCGCACGCGGTACCCGCGTGCCTGCAGCAGAGCGCCCAGGCTTGCGGCCATCAGGCCCTTGCCAAGAGAGGAAACCACGCCGCCGGTGATGAAAATATAACGCGCCATGGGAGAAACCCGTTAGCGGTTCGCGCGCAAGACTGACAAGCGCGCGAATCCGCAGGAAAGACAAAAATCTGTGAACAGCCGGGGATTTCTCCCCGACCCGCCTCAATTTCAGTTGGCGGGAGCGTCGCCCTGGGCCGGAGCCGCGGCAGGTGCCTCCGTCGCGGGCGCTGCAGCCGGCGCGCCAGCCGCCGACAGCGGATCGCCATTGGCGGGCGCCGCAGGGGCTGCCGGAGCAGGCGCCGTGAGCGGATCGCTGATCGGGGCGGGGGTACCGCGCTTGAGCGAGGTATCGATATCGCCCACCGAGTGCATGTTCGCCGCCATCACCGCCAGTGCGATGCTCAGCAGCACGAACAGCGTTGCCAGGATCGCGGTCGAGCGGGTGAGCAGGTCACCGGCGCCACGCGCCGACATGAGGCCATTGGGATTGCCACCGACGCCCAGACCACCCCCTTCGGAACGCTGCATGAGGATGACACCCACCAGAGCCGCTGCAATCAGCGTCTGCACGATGGTGATGAACAGGAAAATCGACGACATGAACGGTCAGACCCAGCAAATGAATTTCAGGATTGGCGCGCACATAGCGATTAGGCCGCGCCAGCGCAACCGGCGCGGCAGGGCGATTAGGCCGCGCCAGCGCAACCGGCGCGGCGGCTCCGCCTTCGACGCGCCAAGGTCCGATCAGCGCGGTGCGGCCTCGATGATCGGGATGAAGGTCTCTGCCTTGAGGCTGGCTCCGCCGACCAGCGCGCCGCCGACATCGGCAATGGCCAGAATTTCGGCTGCATTGGCCGGGTTGACCGATCCGCCGTAGAGAATGCGCACGCCCTGGCCCGCCTCGCCCAGCTTCGCGACCAGCGTCGCGCGCAGCGCCGCATGCATCGCGGCGATATCCTCGGCCACCGGCACGCGTCCCGTGCCGATCGCCCAGACCGGCTCGTACGCGACCGAAAGCCAATCGCCGCTCGCCGATGCCGGCAGCGACGCCGCCAGCTGCGCGGTGACGATGGCAATAGCATTGCCGGAATCGCGTTCCTCCAGCGTCTCGCCGACGCACAGGATCGCGCCCATGCCGGCAGCGTGCAGCGCCTCGGCCTTGGCAGCGACATCGGCATCGGTCTCGCCCTGGTCGGCGCGGCGCTCGGAATGGCCGACGATCGAACAGGTCGCACCCGCCTCGCGGATCATCGCGGCGGACAGATTGCCGGTATGCGCGCCCGAAGCCTTGGCATGACAATCCTGCGCGCCGATCTGCACCTTGCCCGCAGCGGCGGCAAAGGCCGCGATCAGCGTTGCAGGCGGGCAGATGCCGACATCGACATGGCCGTTTGCTGCGGCGGCCTCGGCGATCGCCTGCAGCACCGCGACATCGGCCGCGCTACCGTTCATCTTCCAGTTGCCGACGATATAAGATGCTGTGCTGGCCACGATGCTGTCTTCCCCTTTTGTGTTTATGCTGTGGGGCGCGCGGCTAGCAAATCGCGAGCCGCTTGGCCAGCCACGGCATGGCCACTCAGGCCACGCGCAGTTTACAGCTGGTACAGCGGCGCCAAGGGTTGAAGCGCGCGGCAAAGCCCCCTAAAGCCAGCCCGCATTTTCACGAGGCCGGGTCATCGCACGCCCGGCGCTTTGGCGGACCGACCGATGATCACCTTTTTCCGTTCCTTCTTCAATTCCAAGATCGGGGTTGTCGTCAGCCTGATCTTTCTCGCGCTGATCGCGGTCGCCTTTGCGGCGTCCGATGTCACCGGCGGCGCGAGCTTTGGCGGAGTGGGCAACGAAAGCGTCGCCCAGATCGGCGGCGAGGAAATCGGCACCGGCGAGTTCTCGACCACCGTCACCAACGCCTTCCAGCAGTTCCGCCAGCGCAACCCGCAGCTCGACATGGCCTCGTTCGATGCGCAGGGCGGCATCGACGGCGTGCTGGAAGAGATGATCGGCAGCTATGCCTCGGCTGAATTCGCCGCCAGCATCGGCCTGGGCGCGAGCAAGCGTCTGGTCGACAGCGAGATCGCGGGGATCCAGGCGTTCAAGGGCGCGGATGGCCGGTTCGACGAGACGCTGTTCCGCAATGCGCTCGCCCAGCAGGGTCTGACCGAAGCGCGCGTGCGCGAAGATATCCGCCGCAGCCTGCTGGGCGACCAGCTGCTGCTGCCCGCGACGTTCGGCGCCAAGCTGTCGCGGCAGATGGCGCTGCCTTATGCCGGGCTGATCCTGGAAGGTCGCGAAGGCCAGATCGCCTTTGTCCCGTCGGCCGCCTTCGCGCCCAAGACCGCGCCGACCAATGACCAGCTGCAGAAATTCTATGCCGCCAATGCCGCGCGCTACCGCATTCCGGAGCGCCGCATCCTGCGCTTTGCCACCTTCACCACCGACCGCTTTCGCGACCAGGTCAAGGTCAGCGACGCCGAGATCGCGGCCCTGTACAAGAAGCGTTCGGCCGAATTTGCCGCGACCGAGAAGCGCGATGTCGAACAGCTGATCGTCCCGACCGAGGCCGCCGCAAAGGCGATCGCCGCGAAGATCAACGGTGGTGCCAGCATGGCCGCTGCTGCGAAGGAAGCCGGGCTAGCGCCGATCGACCTTGGTCTCCAGTCGAAGCAGGAGCTGACCAAGAACGCTTCTGCTGCCGTCGCCAATGCCGTGTTCGCCACCGCCGCAGGCAAGGTTGCCGCGCCCGCACGTTCGCCGCTGGGCTGGCATGTCGTGCGGGTCGACAGCGTCAGCGCGATTGCAGGACGTTCGGTCGAGCAGGTGCGCAACCTGCTCGAAAACGAGATCGCGCAGGAAAAGCTGCGCCAGACGGTGGCTGATTTCACCGCCAATCTCGAAGACCGGATCGCCGATGGTGCCTCGCTTGCCGATATCGCCAAGGACGAGAAGCTCGAGCTGCAGGTCAGCCCGGAAATGCTCGCCAATGGCCAGGCGCCGGGCAGGCCCGATTTCGCTCCGACAGGCGCCTATCAGGCGATGCTGCCCGTAGCCTTCGGACTGGAGGAAGATGCCGAGCCGCAGCTGGTCGAGGTGCAGCAGGGCAAGGAATTCGCCGTGTTCGAAGTGCAGGAGATCAAGCGCGCGGCACCGCCGCCACTCGCCAGCGTCCGCCAGCGTGTCGCTGCCGACTGGGCGCTGGCGCAGGGCCTCGCCTCTGCGCGCAAGCTGGCCGACGGCATCGCCAAGTCGTCGCGCACCCCTGCGGCGCTCGAAAAGGCGGTCGCCGGAACCAGCGTGCGCCTGCCCAATATCGAGCAGATCCGTACCAACCGGCAGACGATCATGCAGCAGCAGGGCCGCGTGCCGCCGCCGGTGGCGCTGCTGTTCAGCATGGCCGAAGGCACCACCAAGGTGCTCGAAGGGCCCAACCGCACCGGCTGGTTCATCGTGCATCTGTCGAAGATCAATCGCGGCGATGCGAGCAAGGTCCCCGAGCTGATGGCCGCGACGCAGCAGCAGCTTGGCCAGGTGATGGCCGACGAATATGGTCGGCAGCTGCTGGCGGCGCTCAAGGTCGAAGCCAATGTGAAGCGCAATCCGGAAGCCATCAAGCGGGTGAAGGACCAGCTGACCGGTCGTAATCGGGAAAATTGATGGCGGGCCCTTCCAGCCAGAATTGCGCACAAGCCGCCGAGGCGCTGGCTGCGGGCCGGTCGAGCCTGATCTGGCGGCGGCGGATCGCCGATACCGAAACGCCTGTGTCCGCTGCGCTGAAGCTGATCGAGCCCGAGCGCGGCGACTTCCTGCTCGAATCGGTCGAGGGCGGCGAGACCCGGGCGCGGCACAGCTTTGTCGGCCTCGCTCCCGATCTGGTGTTCCGCGCCTCGGGCAATGCCGCCGAGATCAATCCGTCCTGGGCGACCGATCGCGGCGCCTTCGCGCCTTGCGAGCGGGGTTCGCTCGATACGCTGCGTGGCCTCGCCGAAGCCTGCCGGATGGACGTGCCGCCCGAACTGCCGCGCGCACTCGCCTTTCTGGTCGGCTATTTCGGCTATGAGACGATCGGTCTGGTCGAGAAGCTGCCGCGCGCGCCGCAATCCGATCTGACGCTGCCCGACATGCTGTTCGTACGCCCGACGGTGCTGCTGATCTTCGACCGGCTGAAGGACGAACTGTTCCTGATCGCGCCGATCTGGGCCGGCAGTGGCGATCCCGAGCAGGCGATCGCTGCGGCCGAAGAACGGCTCGATGCGGCCGAACGCGCGCTGCACGCGCCGCTGCCTGCCACCGTGCGCGATGCCTCGCTCGATCCGGAAAGCCTGACGCCGCAGCCCGTGCTCGCGCCAGGCCGATATGGCGAGATGGTGCTCAAGGCCAAGGACTATATCGAGGCGGGCGACATCTTCCAGGTCGTGCTCGCCCAGCGCTTCACCGCGCCGTTCGCGCTGCCGCCGATCGAGCTCTACCGCGCGCTGCGCCGGGTGAACCCCTCGCCCTTTCTCTATTTCCTCGACCTGCCCGGCCTCGCGCTGATCGGATCGAGCCCCGAAATCCTGGTGCGCGTGCGCGATGGCGAGGTGACCATCCGCCCGATCGCGGGAACCCGTCCGCGCGGCAAGACGCCGGCGGAGGACCTGGAAAACCGGCAGAGCCTGCTCGCCGATCCCAAGGAACTGGCCGAGCACCAGATGCTGCTCGATCTGGGCCGCAATGATGTCGGCCGCGTCGCGGCGGCAGGCACGGTGCGCGTCACCGACAGCTTCACGGTCGAACAGTACAGCCATGTGATGCACATCGTCAGCAACGTGGTCGGCGCGCTGGAGCCGAGCCGCGATGCGATCGACGCGCTGTTCGCGGGCTTCCCTGCCGGTACCGTCAGCGGCGCGCCCAAGGTGCGCGCGTGCGAAATCATCGCGTCGCTGGAGCCCGAGACACGCGGGGCCTATGCCGGCGGCGTCGGCTATTTCGCGCCCGACGGATCGGTCGACAGCTGCATCGTGCTGCGCACCGCGATCGTGCGCGACGGCACCATGCACGTCCAGGCGGGCGCAGGCATCGTCGCCGACAGCGTGCCCGACTATGAACAGCGCGAATGCGAGGCCAAGGCGGGCGCCCTGTTCGCCGCCGCACGCGAAGCGTTGCGCCTCGCAAGCGAACCGGGATACGGGCAATGATCCTCGTCATCGATAATTACGACAGCTTCACCTACAATCTGGTCCACTATCTGATGGAGCTGGGCGCGGACGTGCGGGTCGAGCGCAACGATGCCTTGAGCGCGCGCGAGGCGCTGGCGACCAATGCGCAGGCCTTCCTGATCTCGCCCGGCCCATGCACGCCCAACGAGGCAGGCATTTCGCTCGATCTGGTCGCGGCCTGTGCCGATGCCGGAAAGCCGCTGCTCGGCGTGTGCCTGGGGCATCAGTCGATCGGCCAGCATTTCGGTGGCGAGGTCGTGCGCGGCGGCCTGATGCACGGCAAGACCTCGCCCGTGGTGCACGACGACACCGGGCTGTTCCAGGGCCTGCCCTCGCCCTTTCTCGCCACGCGCTACCATTCGCTGGTGGTGCCCGAGGCCAGCCTGCCGCCAGAGATGATCGTCAACGCGCGCGTCGAGGCCCGGGCGGGCGAGACCGCGCATGTCATGGGCTTTCGCCACGTGACGCTGCCGATCCATGGCGTGCAGTTCCACCCCGAAAGCATCGCCACCGAACATGGCCACCGCATGCTGGCCAATTTCATGACGCTGGCGGGGCTCGAGGTGAAGCCGATGCGCGAAGACCTGCTCGCATGACCCGGCTGCCCGATACCGCGCATCCGCTGAGCCGCGACGACGCTGCTGAGGCCTTTGCCGCGATCCTCGACGGCACGGTGAGCGACGAGGCGATTGCCGAATTCCTGATCGCCCTATCCGAACGCGGCGAGACAGCGATCGAGATCGCCGCCGCCGCGCAGGCCTTGCGCGACCGGGTGATCCCGATCGCCGCGCCCGCCAATGCCATCGATGTCTGCGGCACCGGCGGCGACGGGCACCATACGCTCAATGTCTCGACCGCGGTGTCGCTGGTCGTCGCCGCGTGCGACGTGCCGGTCGCCAAGCACGGCAACCGCGCCGCCTCGTCCAAGGCGGGCGCGGCGGACACGCTCGAGGCGCTAGGCATGGACATGGCCGCCGCCGGGGCCAGCGCCGAACAGTCGCTGGCCGAGATCGGCATCTGCTTCCTGTTCGCGGTCAACCATCACCCCGCGATGCGCCGCATCCAGCCGATCCGGCAGAAGATCGGCCGCCGCACCATCTTCAACTTGATGGGCCCGCTCGCCAATCCCGCAGGCGTGCGCCGCCAGCTGATCGGAATCGCGCGGCCAGGCTATGTGCATGTCTATGCCGAGGCGCTCGACATGCTGGGCACCGAACATTCGCTGATCGTCTCGGGCGACGAGGGGCTCGACGAGCTGTCGCTGGCGGGGGGCAACGAGGTGGCGGACATCGGCCCCGATGGCGTCATCATGAAGCGCTGGCAGGCCAGCGATGCCGGGCTGCCGACGCACCCGATCGAGGCGATCCGTGGCGGCGATGCCGCGCACAATGCCGCCGCGCTGCGCCGCCTGCTCCAGGGCGAGACCGGGCCATATCGCGATGCGGTGCTGTTCAACGCCGCCGCCGCGCTGCTGATCGCGGGCGAGGTCGACAGCCTCGCCGAAGGGGCCGAGGAAGCTGCCGAGGCCATCGACAAGGGGCTCGCCAACGCGCTGCTCAACTGCTGGATCGATTTCACGAAAGCCGCCGCATGAACAAGCTGGAAGAGATTTGCGAGGTCAAGCGGCAGGAGGTCGCGCGGCGCAAGACCCTGATGTCGCAGACTGAACTTGACCGTCGCGCCGCTGCTGCCACCGCCCCGCGCGGCTTTGTGCGCGCGCTGATGGACAAGGCGCGCGACGGTTTCGGCCTGATCGCCGAGATCAAGCGCGCCAGCCCCTCCAAGGGCCTGATCCGCGCAGACTTCGACCCCGCTTCACATGCCGCCGAGTACCAGGCGGGCGGCGCAGCGTGCCTTTCGGTACTGACCGACGAACCGTATTTCCAGGGGCATGACGACTATCTCGTCGCCGCGCGCGCGGCGTGCGACCTGCCCTGCCTGCGCAAGGACTTCATGGTCGATGTCTGGCAGGTCGCCGAAAGCCGCGCCTTAGGCGCTGACGCGATCCTGATCATCGTAGCTGCGCTCGATGACGCGACCATGGCCGAGATCGAAAGCGCCGCGTTCGCCCACGGCATGGACGTGCTGGTCGAGGTGCATGACGAGGCCGAGATGGAACGCGCGCTCAAGCTCAAATCGCCGCTGATCGGCATCAACAATCGCGACCTGCGCAGCTTCGTCACCGATATCGCCACCACCGAACGGCTGGTCGGCATGATCCCCGAAGGCCGGATCGCGGTGTCCGAAAGCGGCATCAACAGCCATGACGATTGCCTGCGGCTCAGCAACCACGGCGTGCGCAGCTTCCTGGTCGGCGAATCGCTGATGCGCCAGCCCGACGTGACGATCGCCACGCGCACCCTCCTCACCGGAGCGGCGGCCTGATGGACAAGCTCACCCATCTCGACGCCACCGGCGCGGCGCAGATGGTCGATGTCTCCGCCAAGGCCGATAGCGTGCGCGAGGCGGTGGCCGAGGGCGTGATCGCCATGGCCCCGGCAGTGATCGCCGCGATCCGCGCGGGCGACATCAAGAAGGGCGACGTGCTGGGCACCGCGCGCATCGCGGGCATCATGGCCGCCAAGCAGACCAGCAACCTGATCCCGCTGTGCCACCCGCTGCCGATCGCCAGCGTCTCGGTCGATTTCGACTATGTCGACACCGGCGTGCGCGTCGAGACCCGCGTGCGGACCAACGGCAAGACCGGCGTGGAGATGGAGGCGCTGACCGCCGCGAGCGTCGCGCTGCTGACGATCTACGACATGGCCAAGGCGCTCGACAAGGGCATGGTCATCGGACCCGTGCGGCTGCTCGCCAAGAGCGGCGGCAAGTCGGGCGACTGGACGGCCGGCTGATGGCGGGCGGGCTGATCGCGCTCGACGAAGCACGCGACCGCCTGCTCGCGCTCGCCGATCCCCGCCCCGCCATTTCGCTGCCCTTGGTCGAAACGACCGGCCTCACCCTGGCCGAACCTCTGGTGTCGCTGCGCAGCCAGCCCGCCGCCGATCTGTCCGCGATGGACGGCTATGCGGTGCGCGGCGCGGATCTGCCCGGCCCATGGCGCGTGATCGGCGAAAGCGCGGCGGGACGGCCCTTTGCAGGCGCGATCGGACCCGGCGAGGCCGCGCGCATTTCCACTGGCGCGACGGTCCCCGCTGGCGCGGACTGCGTCGTGGTGCAGGAGGATGTCGCGCGCGACGGCGAGCGGCTGACGCTGACCGGAGACGGCCCCGCCGCCCCCGGCGCGCATATCCGCCGCGCAGGCCATGATTTCGCGCACGGGGCACTGCTCGCCGAGGCTGGCGCGGTGATCGACGCGCGGCTGATCGCGCTCGCGGCGATGGCCGGGCACGGGAATCTGAGAGTCCTTCCCCGACCGCGCATAGCCATCCTCAGCACCGGCGACGAACTGGTGCCGCCGGGTGAAGCGCTCCCCTCGCCCGCGCATATTCCGGCGAGCAACGGCGTTATGCTCGCATCCTTGCTGTCGGCCCTGCCCTGCGATCTAGCCGTCCCGCCACTGCTGCCCGATGACCGCGCCACCATCGCCGCCGCGCTCGACGCGCACCGCCAGGCCGATGTCATCGTCACCACCGGCGGCGCATCGGTCGGCGACCATGACCTCATCCAGCCCGCGCTTGCCGATTGCGGCGGCACAGTCGATTTCTGGCGGATCGCGATGCGGCCGGGCAAGCCGGTGATGGTCGGGCGGCTGGGTGAGGCCATCGTGCTTGGCCTGCCAGGCAATCCGGTATCCGCCTATGTCACCGCGACGCTGCTGCTGCTGCCGCTGGTGCGCAGGATGCTGGGATATCCGTCGCTTGCGCCGATCATCTCGCAAGCGATCGCAGGGGAGACCTTTCCCGCAAACGGCCTGCGTCAGGATTTCGTCCGCGCGCGCTGGCAGGACGGACGGCTGGTGCGCCTGGGCAATCAGGACAGCGGCGCCCTGCTCGCGTTGCACCAGGCCGACGCACTGGTGGTAAGGCCCATCAGCGCGTCAGCGGCTGAACCGGGCGACCCAGTCGATTATATCGCGCTTCGCCAAGGCTCTTGACACAAAGTCTTGACCTGACCGTCTTTGTTTCGTAATTGTTCCGTATTCGTTCGAACGTAGGTTCGGCGCAGAAAAGGAACATCGGCGATGCTGACCCGCAAGCAACATGACCTGATCCGCTTCATCCAGGAACGGCTGGAGGCCGATGGCGTCTCGCCCTCGTTCGAGGAAATGAAGGAAGCGCTCGATCTCAAGTCCAAGTCGGGCGTGCATCGGCTGGTCAGCGCGCTCGAGGAACGCGGCTTTATCCGCCGCCTGCCCAACCGGGCGCGCGCGCTCGAGATCCTGAAATTACCCGAGTCGAGCGTGAAGCCGCGCGAGAAGGAACTCGCTGCCGCTGCCGCCGCGCGCGCCGATGCTGCGCGGAGCAATGTCGTCAGCATGGATACGGTGCGCAAGGCGGTGTTGCCAGAGCCTGCCAACAGCAATGTGCTCGATATCCCGCTGCACGGTCGCATCGCTGCCGGTGCGCCGATCGAGGCGTTCGAGGGCACCGAGATCCTGCCCGTTCCCGCCGCTTTGCTCGGCGCGGGCGAGCATTATGCGCTCGAAGTGTCGGGAGATTCCATGGTCGAGGCGGGCATTCTCGACGGCGATTTCGCGCTGATCAAGCGCACCGAAACCGCGCGCGACGGCGAGATCGTGGTCGCGCTGGTGCGCGGCGAGGAAGCGACGCTTAAATATCTGCGCCGGGAGAACGGCCGCATCCGGCTCGATCCCGCCAATGCGTCGTATGCGCCGCAATATTACGCGCCGCACGAGGTGCAGGTGCAGGGCAAGCTCGCGGGCCTGCTGCGCCGCTATCACTGATGCCGACCGCGCGCCCGGCAAGCGCCGGGCCCGTTTCGCTCACGCCCCGTTTCAGGTGCGGGTGAGCCCCATATCCTCGAGCAGCCGCCCCATATGCTGCTTGAACGGGAAGAAGCCCTTGCGCGCGTGCGGCCAGAAGGTCTCGTCCCAATCGCGGCGGACCTGCACGAGTTCGATCCCTTCGCCCTCTAGTGCCTTGGCGATGTCCGCCAGCCGCGTCGCCACCGGCCCGACCGGCGCATAAGGCGTCACCACCCGTTTCACGCCCGCCTCACGCGACGCCTGCACGATCGCCCCGGCATTCAGGGCATCTATCCGCTTCACCGGCGCCTTGCCGGTTTCGCCGAGCGCCGCAGCCATGTCGCGCGCAGCGTCCGCAACAAAGGCGCCTGCTTTGTCGCCCCAGAGCAGCGCCCGATCGGCAGCAATGCAGGTGCCCCGGATATCGGCCTCGCGGAGCAACGCTTCATCCGGGTGCATGTCGTCGCTCGTGACCAGCAGCAGCGCCGGCGCACCCCTGGCAGACCCGGCCTCACCCAAAGGAGTAGCAGCAGGCACCGGTGCTTCGGTCAGCGGTTCCGCGATCTCCGCCAGCCCCTTCGGCGCAAACCGCCCGCCGGTATAGCGCGCGATATTGTCGGCGGTGGCGAGATAGGTCTTGCCCGCCGTTTGCAATCCAGCGACCCAGCGCCAGGACAATGTGTTGCTCGCCGCATCGGCATCGATCAGGTGGCGCAGGAAGAAATCCGCGCCCAGCGCCCAGGGCAGCCGCAGCGTGAAGATCCAGATCGAGGCGAACCACATACGCGCGTGATTGTGCAGATACCCCGTCTCGACCAGCTCGCGCGCCCAGTCATCGAAGCCCTCTATGCCGGTGCGCCCCTGCTCGGCCTGTTCGAGCGCGCGGACATTGCGCAGCCGCTCGCGCTGCACATCGCGCTCCTCGACGAAGCGGGTCCAGATGCCGGGCCGCATCTCGAGCCAGCCCTTCCAATAGGTGCGCCACAGCACCTCCTGCACATATTTCTCGGCCGCCGCGAGCGAATGCTTCTCGAGCACCGCCGCGCACACTTCCTGCTCGCTCAGCAGGCGAAAGCGCAGCCAGGGTGAAAGCTGCGACACGGCGCTGGGCCGACCGGGCCCGAGATCGCTGTTGCGCCCCTCGGCATAGGCGCGGCCCGAATGCGGCACGAAGGCGTGCATCCGCGCGAGGCCCGCTGCGCGCGTCGGTTCGAACACCCCGCTCATGCCCGTCGCTCGCGCAGCAGGCCCTGCAGGCGTGGTCTGATCTTGAGAAAGCGCAGATAGGCGCGTTCGAGCAGCGCCAGCACCGGTTTCCAGCGCGCGATGAGGCCGAGCGGTCGCAGCAGGGGAATGGCACGCCACATCGCCGCAAAGGCGGCCGCGCCCGAGAGCATCACGCCATTTTCGCGCGCATGGAAGCGTTCGAGCAACGCCTTGCGGTCGATCGGGCAAGAGCCGCCCGGCGTCGATACGTCGACAAAGTCGATCGCCCCGCGCCGGTCCAGGCGCCGCATCAGCGCGATTTCACGGGTACAGAGCGGGCACGCGCCGTCATACCAGATTTCCAGCTTGTCCCTCATTCCGTGCGCGGCCCCGTTTTCTGCTGCCTCGTGTCGAACATAGATACGCGCAGGACCAGCGCAACGGATGCCGCTTCGCGGAATCTGTTATCGCTGAAAATGCCCATCCCGATTAATGGGAAATTTTCCCAATAGTCAGCATTCATTCATGTTCTGCGCAGGCCTGAAAAAGGCTAAACCGCTGGAATAATGTAGCTTTTTCAGTTTGGCACGGCGTGTGCTGGGTATCTGGCATCTCCGGACACTCCGACCGGAACCACCAGATACTCACGAAAGGACACCGCCATGACCCTCTTCTCGAACGCCCAGAACCAGATCGCCGCCGTCGCTCTCGCCATCCTGACCTCCAGCCTGTTCATCGCCGCCAGCGTCGCTCCCGGCGTCGTCGCCTGATCTCCAGACCGCACCTCAAACCGAAATCGAAAGGACCTTCTCCATGAACATTCTCGCCACCGCTCTCGCCACCATCTGCTCGGTCATCCTCGTCGCTACCAGCGTCGGCCCCGGCATCATCGTCTGATCCGCATCGCTTCCAGACCCTCTCGAACACAGGGAACCACCATCATGAACGTCATCGCTTCCGCTCTCGCCGCCATCACCTCAGTCGTCTTCATCGCTGCCAGCATCGGCCCCGGCGTCATCGTCTGATCGTCCTGAGGCCCGATTACACCGCAGCGCCGACCAACCTGCCAATCCCTGCCGTCAGCGCCATGGCCAGCGCACCCCAGAAGACGACGCGGATCACGGGACGTGCCACCGGAGCACCCCCAGCCCGGGCGCTCACCGCGCCCAGCAGCGCGAGGAACAGGATCGATCCTGCCGCCTCGCCCATCACCATCGACCCCATTGGCAGCAGGCCCGCCAGCAACAGCGGCAGCGCCGCGCCGACCGTGAAGGTCAGTGCCGAGGCCAGTGCCGCCTGGAGCGGCCTTGCAGCCGTCAGATCGTTGATGTGCAACTCGTCGCGCGCATGGCTGCCCAGCGCATCGTGCGCCATCATCTGCGCCGCGACCCGATCCGCTGTCACCGGATCAACCCCGCGCCCGACATAGATCGCGGCCAGCTCGGCGCGTTCGAACTCGGGATCGTCCGCCAGTTCCGCCCGCTCGCGCGCCAGGTCGGCTGCCTCGGTGTCCGACTGGCTGCTGACCGAGACATATTCGCCCGCCGCCATCGACATCGCGCCTGCGACCAGCCCTGCCGCGCCCGCCACCAGCAGCGCCTGACGGTCCGCCCCCGAGGCTGCGACGCCCAGAATCAGGCTGGCGGTCGAAACGATCCCGTCATTCGCCCCCAGCACTGCGGCGCGCAGCCAGCCGATCCGCGCGATCTGATGGCTTTCGGCATGGACGGGCATTCCCGGCTTGGCTGTTCTTGGCACTGGCGATCCCTTATCTGCATCTGGTGGCCCAGTCTGGCGCAAAGCAGCAGACCGATCCAGAGGCGAGGCCCGGCCGCAACGATCAATTCCGGCACCACGGCTCTGGACAGAGGCAGCCATCGGATGCCAAGCCATCGCCATCCCCCCTGCCCGCCTGAGCCGGAGATGCCATGAATCCCCTCTATCGCGACATGCCGACCACGATCTTCGAGGCGATGTCGATGCGTGCGCGCGAGACGGGCGCGATCAATCTGGGCCAGGGCTTTCCCGATGGTCCGATCAACGCGGCAGTGATCGCGGCGGCCTGCGATGCGATGCACCAGCGGTCGAACCAGTATCCGCCGATGATCGGTCTGCCCGAATTGCGCGACGCTGTGGCAGGCTGGTACGCGCGGCACCAGGCGCTCGATCTGGCCGCCGACGAAGTGGTCGTAACCTCGGGCGCGACCGAGGCCATCGCTGCCGCATTGCTCGCGCTGATCGTGCCGGGCGACGAGGTCCTGCTGTTCCAGCCGCTCTACGACGCCTATCTGCCGCTGGTGCAGCGTGCCGGCGGGATCGCGCGCATCGTCGACCTGGACCGGACGAGCTGGCGCATCGACCCTGCCGGCCTGACAGCCGCGATCGGCCCGCGCACGCGGCTCATCGTGTTCAACGACCCGATGAACCCGCTCGGCACCTGCGCGCATCCGGACGATCAGGCATTGCTCGCGCAGGCCTGCGTAGAGCACGATCTGATCGCGATCTGCGACGAGGTGTGGGAGGCGCTGGTCTATGATGGCGCTGAGCACCGGTCGCTGATGCAGCAACCGGGCATGCGCGAGCGCACGGTGAAGATCGGTTCAGCCGGCAAGATCTTCGGACTGACCGGCTGGAAGCTGGGCTGGATGTGCGCCACTCCGCCGATCGCACGCGTGCTGGCCAAGGCGCACCAGTTCCTCACCTTCACCAGCCCGCCGCACCTGCAATGGGCGGTGGCCGAGGGGCTGAACAGCCAGGACGCCTGGATCGCCACGGCGCGCGCCGAGCATCAGGCGAGCCGCGACTTTTTCTGCGCTGGTCTGCACGCCATAGGCCTTGCCACCATCCCTTCGGCCGCGACCTATTTCGTGACCGTGGACCTTGCCGCATCGCAGGTGCCGATGGACGATGTCGCATTTTGCGAAGCGATCATTGGCAGCGCAGGCGTCGCCGCGATCCCGATCTCGGCCTTCTATGCCGAAAATGCCCCCAGCCATCTGGTGCGCTTCTGCTTCGCCAAGCACCGCGCGACGCTGCAGGCAGCGCTGGACGGGCTCGCCCGCGCGCTGCCCGGACTGCGCTGACTTACCGAGACGGTAGAAATGGTCGGGGAGACAGGATTCGAACCTGCGACCCTCTGCTCCCAAAGCAGATGCGCTACCAGGCTGCGCTACTCCCCGATCCGGCCAGCTCTGGTCGGCTCCTGGCGGTGTCTTTCCGGACGGACTGGTGGGCCCGGAGGGACTCGAACCCCCGACCTAGCCGTTATGAGCGGCCAGCTCTAACCAACTGAGCTACAGGCCCGTCCAGGCTGTGCCAGAGGCGCGGTTAGCCCAGCGCGGGCCTGCATGGCAAGCGCGAAAAGCCTCGGCATGGGTTTTAGCGGACAACGCGCACTGGCATCATCTCAGGATATGGGCGTCGATATCCGCGATGCTGGTCGGCTTCACCCCGCGCTGCGCGAGATAGGACAGCACGTGATGCCACCAGTCGTAGAAGGCGGTCACATCCTCGTCCTTGCGGACATAGGGCGTATAGCCCGGCTTCAGCGAAGGCGAATGGAACGAGAAATTGAGCACCGGCAGCCCATCGTCGAGCGCGATGTCGATACCGCGCACCACCTCATCGATCGAGATGCCCTCGGGCGTCAGCGAGATCCGCTCGAGCAGCCGCCCGCGCGCCATCAGCGATTTCGTCACGCCTGCCATCTGGGCCAGCGGGAACAGCGTTCCCTGACGGCGCAACAGGCCCCAATAGACCGAGGTTACCGGCAGTTCGACAATGCCCAGCTTCCGGTCAAGCCAATAGGGCTCGAGCGGATATTGCGAGAAATCGGGTCCTTCCGCCTTGCTGTAATCGAAATTGGCGCGCACCGAGGTGTCGTAGAGCACCCCCGCCTCACGCAGCAGGTTGAGCGTTTCGCCGCCAATGCCATAGCGACCGGCGCGATAGGCGATCGGCTGCTTGCCGGTCACCTCGGCAATCGCGTCGCGCAGCTTGAAGAACTTGGCGCGCTCGAGCTCCTTGGGCAGGTTGCCGGCATAGGTGTTGCGCTGGTTGACCTCTTCCTCGAACGGCGGATTGACCCAGGGGTGCAGCTGGATGCCGACCTCGGCGCGTCCCTCGCGCACCAGAGCGCCATAGATCTCGCGCCCACGCGGGTCCGAAATCACCGGCCAATCGACGAGATACAAGGGCGTTACGCCATAATCCTCGCACAGTTTCTGGAAATCGTTGATCGCCTCGACCGCTTCGAGCGAATAGCCCTCGCGCTCGATCGGCCGGGTCCAGTCGAACTCTTCCTCGACATCGACCGTCACCAGATAACGCTGGCCGAATTCGGGCGAAAAGCGAACAAAATCATCCTTGCCCGGCAATCTTGCAAAGGTCATGCGCTCATGTCTCGCAGCGTCGCAAATGATCGGCCTGGCCCCTCCCCGGTCGCCACTCCGTGCGCGTTCCTCCCGCCTAGGATCGCGCGGCTTCTGCGCTAATCCCCGCCTCGGGCAAGGTCAAGCGCAGAGCTTCGTCCTCGACCGCGAGCGCGCCGCCATGGCTGGCGAGCAGGTTGCGCACCAGCCTGAGGCAGAAGCCCAGGCCGAGCAGCGGACCGCCGTCGCGCGGCCCGGCATCGGTGCGGTCGACATCGAACAGCGCCGCTTCATCGAGCCCGGCGAGCGTCTTCGGGCGGCTGAACAGGATGTCGACGGTCGGGCTGTGATCGGCGAACTGCACGTGCAGCGTCTCGCCCGCCTCGCAGCTGCCGATCAGCGCACCGGCCAGGCGCGGAACGATACGGTCGAGCGCCTGGGCCGACATGGCAATCACCGAAGCCTGCGGAACCGAACCCAGAACCAGCGATGCCCCCGCATAATCGAGCAGCGGCTGCACCCGCGCCGACAGGCGTTCGGCGAGCTCGTTCAGCGCGACATGGCCATCGGGATCGTCGATCGCGTTGCGGTCGAGCCTGAGCGCCGTATCGAGATCGTCAAAGCCGTTCAGCAATTGCCGTGCGTCCTGGCGGATACGCTGCGCCATCTCGCGATATTCGCTGAGCACGGGACCGAACAGCTGCTGCTCGATAATCTCGGAAAAGCCCATGATCGCATTGAGCGGCGTGCGCAGTTCATGCACGATCTGGCGGAGGCCATCGCGCCCGGTCAGCCCGGCTGCGGCCGCATCGGGGCCCGCACTTTCCCAGGGCATCGGGCGCCGCAGCGTTCCGCTATAGCCGGTGAAGCGGCCGGTGGCGCGGTCGAAGCACGGATCGGCATCGACGCGCCATTCGCCCGCCAGCGACGCGGCACTGCCCAGATCGGCGCGCCCGCCGCGGATCGGCATGCGACGACTGAACGCCGTCGCAACCGAGGCATCGACGCCGCGAAAGCCGCTCAGTGCCGGCTGAGCGAGCGACAGCCCGTGCACCATACCAAGCAGCATGCCGCGCGTGCTGCTGATGCTGCCGTCGATGCCGGTGGCGAACTGGAAATGCTGATGCCCCTCGGGCAGGGCGCTGGCCGTCTCGACCGGTTCGGCGGCAGTGCTCTCGGGCGTGCCGAGCGTCTGTTCGAGCTGCTGCCAGCCATCGCGGCTGGGCGCCTCCTGCTCCATTGCCTGACGGATGCGCACTTCCTGCAGCGCCTCGATCCGCTTGACGATTTCGCCGATGCTCTGCGGACTGGCGGCGACCGGTGCGGGCTCGGGTTCAGGTTCGACCACCGGTTCGGGATCAGCCTCGACCAGCGGCATCGCGGCAGGCTCGGACGCGGCGACCAGCTCGGGCGCGGCCTCGGGTTCGAGGATCGCTTCGGCGTCGACCGGTAGCGGCAAGGCAGGTTCGGCTTCGGAGGCCTGGGCCACCGGCTCGTGCTCGGTGGGTGCCGCCGTATCGGCCGGCACCTGAACCTCTGCGGCGGGAAGCGCGGTATCGTAGAGCCCCAGCTGGTCGAGCAGGGCCTGGGTGCGCGGGCCGATATCGCGGCGATGGCGGAGGAAGCCGCGCGCGCGGGTGGGGAGCGCGGGGACGAGCGTCGCCCAGCTTGCGTCGTCCAGCCGTGCGGCGCGGATCGCCGCGCTGGCGATTTCGGGACGCTCCGATGCGAGATACTGAACCAGCACCGGCGACACCAGCCGCCCGGACAGGCACTGCACGGTCAGCAGCCGATCGGCATCGCTCACACTGGTGCGAAGTTCGTGGATCCGGGCCAGCGCAGGCGCATGCCGCGCGTCAAGATCATTGCCGCCGATCTGCCCGAGCAGGTCCACCAGCTGCCGATATTGCGCCACTGCCGCTCCGCCAGTGGGGACGCTACCGGCCAGGACGGTGGAAAGGCGGTCGTCGTAGCGCATCGGCTTGGGGCAAGGTCCTTGGAACAGCACGATTTATTGGATCGGGCGGGCGTGTTCGTTACACGCAGCCGACCGGCCAGGACAAGGGATAGCTCTGTCGGCTCACCTGCGAAAGGGCGCTTTTTATCGCGTCGCAATGTGGGACAATTGCGTTACCGAATAATTATATTATAGGTAGCTGGCGTGATGTTGCGGATTATTTCTGCCGCACGCCGAAATACCGCAGCTTGCACGCGGCCGACGATGGCAACCCACCGTCGGCACCGGCGGTTGCCTAGCAAAGCCAGGGGAAAAATCGTGTCAAGTCTGGACCATATCGACCGGCAGCTGCTGACCCGGCTCCAGGATGAGGGGCGGATTACCAATGTCGAGCTCGCGAGCCGTGTCGGGCTGACCGCGCCACCCTGTCTGCGCCGCGTGCGGGCGCTGGAGGAAGCCGGCATCATTCGCGGCTATCATGCCGATATCGACCCGCAGAAGCTGGGCTTTGCGATCACCGTGTTCGCGATGGTCAGCCTGAAGAGCCAGGCCGAAAGCGATCTCAAGGCGTTCGAGGAGCATGTCAGCACCCTGCCCCAGGTGCGCGAATGCCATATGCTCAACGGCGAGATCGACTTCATCCTGAAGATCGTGGCGCGCGACCTGCAGGAATTCCAGGCGTTCCTGACATCGAAGCTCACACCGGCGGCCAATGTCGCCAGCGTCAAGACATCGCTGACCATCCGCACCAGCAAGCAGCAGCCGGGCGTCCCGCTCGAGGAATGATCGCCTTTGCCGGACGCGAAAAGGCAGGTCGGGCTGATTGCCTGGCCTGCCTTTTTGCTGATCGGCTTGCGCGTGATCAGGCGGCGGGAGCGGTCGCGCCAGCGCCTGCCTTCTGGTCGATGTACAGCGTCCACAGCTTGGCGAGCGGGGCGCGCACGCCCGTAACGCCAGCCAGCGTCTGACGCGCGGGTTCGTACTTGCCCTGTGCCACCTGCGCGATCGCCTGGACCATCAGCGCGCGTTCCTTGTCAGTTGCGCCCTTGGTGACGGCGATGCCCGCCAGCTCTTCGGCCTCGGCATATTGCTTGTTCGCAAGCAGCGCGTCTGCGGTCGCCAGCGTGACGGTGGCGGTCGCCTTGCCACGCGAATCGCGCACGGACTCCGGCAGCGTCGCGACATATTCGCCGCGCGCGCCGCTGGCGGTAGCCAGCGCGTCCTTGAAATAGGCATTGCCGTCGGTGATGATGCCTGCTGCCTTGCCTTCCTCGATCAGCGCGATGACTTCGGTCGGACGACGCGCAGCGCCGGCGGCCTCGATATATTCCTGATAATCGCTGGCGCTGGTCATGCCGCCCGCCATGCGCAGCAGGCGCATCGCGTCGAGATTCTGCTCGCTGGTGAAGTTGCGGTTATCGGCCTGCACGGCCTGCACCACCTCGTGCCACGCACCCTTGCCCGCGTCAGCGCGGAGCAGCAGGTTGGCAAAGACGCTGCTGTCGGTCTTGGTCGCCCGCGCGATCTGGAAGCCGCGCTTGGCCCAGCTTGCCGAATATTGCTTGGTACCGGCAAGGTCCGCTTCCACGGCGCGCTGCAGATACGGCAGGCCTGCGGCAGCGATCGGCGCGTTGGTCGCATCGATGCTGCGGCCGCCCGACTTGGCGATCGCCTCGCCGAAATGCGCTTCGGCCAGCTGGAACAGGTTCACCGGACCATTCTGGCCTGCCTCGACCGCAGCCGTCAGATACTGGCGGGCGCGGGCGAAATCGTTCTTCAGCAGCGCCTTTTCGCCGATGAAGCTGTTGAAGGTCTTCTTCTCGGCGTCGGTCGACTTGCCGCTCGCCAGCGCCTGTTCGATGCCCTTCATCTGCATCGCCTCGTCATTCTTCTTGAGGCCGATCTGCAGCGTCAGCTTGCCGGTCAGATATTTCTCGTCGGCGCTCGCAGCGACCGCGGCGGCTTCGTTCAGCTTGGCTTCTGCCGTGACGAAATCGCTGGCACCAAAGGCGGTCTGGGCGGCCGAGAACGCGTTGCGGAACTCTGCGCTCAGCTCCATTTGCGGCGCTTCATCCTTGCCCTTCTTGCCCTTCTTCTCGGTGCGCTGGGCAAAGGCTCCATCGACCGGCAGCGCCAGCGAAACCGCGGTGGTTCCGGCCAGAGCCAGCATCAGGGCCATGTTGAAACGGGAAATGCGACGCATGTTATCCTCCGAACTAAAACACGGCAAAGCCTGAGCTGCCGATCACCTGTCAGCCTTTGGCGGCTGGTTGATGAAGCCGTCCTTAATGGCTCTGGCAGGAACGGACAACGACCTTTGCGGTTCCGGTCCAAAAAGCCGATGGCGGCGGTGGCAAGCGGGCGAAAGCACTGCTTGTCCGACTTCGTTCGATGGCCTTTGCATCGGTTCGTCGCTCGTCTATGCGCTGGCCATCATGATCATCCTGCTTTCCCCCGCCAAATCGCTGGATTTCGATTCGCCCGCCCCTGCCATCAGCCCAAGCGAGCCACGCTTCGAGCCGGAGACCGAACGGCTGGTGAAATCCGCCGCGCGGCTGAGCAAGGCGAAGATGAAGCAGATCATGCCGGTGTCCGATGCGCTGATCGATCTCAACTATGCGCGCTATCGCGGCTTTTTCGATCAGCCCGAACGGCCTGCCGCCTTCGCGTTCAACGGCGATGTCTATACCGGGCTGGAGGCCAAGACGCTCGACGAGCCCGCGCTCGACTTTGCGCAAACCCATGTGCGCATCCTTTCGGGCCTGTACGGCCTGCTGCGACCGTTTGACAGCATCCGCCCCTATCGCCTTGAAATGGGGACGCGCTGGGCACCGCGCCACAGCTCGCTGGTCGCCTTCTGGGGCGACCGGATTGCCGCCGCGATCGCCGAGGACCTGAGCGCGAGCGGCGGCGACACCGTGATCAACCTTGCCAGCCAGGAATATTTCGCCGCCGCCGACAAGGGGCTGGCCAAGCGCGGCATCCGCGTCATCACCGCCGATTTCCGCCAGCAGGGGCCCAAGGGGCCGCGTTTCGTCAGCTTCGATGCCAAGCGCGCACGCGGCATGGCGGCGCGTTTCCTGTGCGAGAACCGGCATGCCGAGCCGGAGGCGCTCAAGGGTTTCGACAGCGACGGCTATCGCTTCGATGCCGAGGCGAGCGACAACGACATTTGGCGCTTCGTGCGCGCATGAGCCGCACCACGGTCGTCATCGGCGCTTCGGGCGGCATCGGCGCGGCCTTCGTCCGGCAGGCTGGGGTGCGCGGCGACACCGTGATCGCGCTCGCCCGCAGCCTTTCCGGCGAGGACCATATCGATCTCGAGGACGAGGCCAGCATCGCTGCGGCGGCAGCGCGGCTTGCTGACCGGGGCCTTGCCCCCGACCGGGTGATCGTCGCCACGGGCCTGCTTCACGCAGACGGACGCGGGCCGGAAAAGAGCATGAAGGACCTCGATGCCACCTGGATGGCGCGCAATTTTGCGGTCAACACCATCGGCCCCGCGCTCGCCGCCAAGCATTTCATCCCCCTGATGCCGCGCAAGGCCCCTGCCCTGTTCGCCACCATCGGCGCGCGCGTCGGCAGTATCTCGGACAACCGGCTGGGCGGCTGGTACGGCTATCGCGCGGCCAAGGCGGCGCTGCACATGACGATCCGCAACATCGCGATCGAATGGGGCCGTCGCAACGACCAGGCGATCGCGGTCGCCCTGCACCCGGGAACGGTCGACACCGCCTTGAGCAAGCCCTTCCAGGGCAACGTCGCAGAGGGCAAGCTGTTCGATGCGGACCGGAGTGCGGGCATGATGCTGGACGTGCTCGACCGGCTTTCTCCGGCCGATTCGGGCGGTATCTTCGCCTTTGACGGCAGCGCCATCCAGCCCTGACTTTGGCGCGTTGCCAAGCGCCTGTTTTTCCTGTTGAAAAATACCCGTAAAACGCCCGCAAAAGCTGGCTTTTCCGCACTCTGTCGCCTAGAGCCGATCATGACGCGAAAGCGTCACAAAAGGCATAAAAGGCGCATGGAATGAACGATACCACCGCAACCGCGGAACCCAATGAAATCGAACGCATCGACATCGTCGACGAGATGCGGTCGAGCTATCTCGACTATGCCATGTCGGTCATCGTCAGCCGCGCCCTGCCCGATGTCCGCGACGGCCTGAAGCCCGTCCACCGCCGCATTCTCTTCGCCAGCCAGGAAGGAGGCTTCGTCGCTGGTCGGCCCTATCGCAAGTCCGCCAAGATCGTCGGTGACGTGATGGGTAACTATCACCCGCACGGCGACAGCGCGATCTACGATGCCCTGGCGCGCATGACGCAGGACTGGTCGATGCGCGTGCCGCTGATCGACGGCCAGGGCAATTTCGGATCGATGGATCCCGATCCGCCAGCCTCGATGCGTTACACCGAGGCGCGCCTCGCCAAGGTCGCCAACAGCCTGCTCGACGACCTCGACAAGGACACGGTCGACTTCACGCCCAACTATGACGGTTCACGCGACGAGCCGCAGGTGCTGCCCGCGCGCTTCCCCAACCTGCTGGTCAACGGCGCCGGCGGCATCGCGGTCGGCATGGCGACCAACATCCCGCCGCACAACCTCGGCGAAGTGATCGACGCGTGCCTCGCGTGGATCGACAATCCGATGATCGAGCTGGAAGATCTGATGAAGATCGTCCCCGGCCCCGATTTCCCCACTGCACCGCTGATCCTGGGCCAGGCGGGCGTGCGCAACGCCTATTCGACCGGCCGTGGGTCGATCATCATGCGCGCGCGCCACAAGATCGAGGAAGGCCGAGGCGACCGCCGCTCGATCGTGCTCACCTCGATCCCGTTCCAGCTCGGCAAGAACAGCCTGGTCGAAAAGCTCGCCGAAGCCGCCAAGGACAAGCGCATCGAGGGCGTCAGCGACATTCGCGATGAATCGAACCGCGAAGGCGTGCGCGTCGTCATCGACCTCAAGCGCGACGCAACGCCCGAAGTCGTGCTCAACCAGATATGGCGGCACAGCCCGGCCCAGTCGAGCTTCCCGGCGAACATGCTGGCGATCCGCGGCGGTCGCCCCGAGGTGCTGCCGCTCAAGGAGATCATCGAGGCGTTCGTCCGCTTCCGCGAGCAGGTCATCACCCGCCGCACCAAGTTCGAGCTCGCCAAGGCGCGCGACCGCGCGCATATCCTGCTCGGCCTGGTCGTTGCGGTGACGAACATGGACGAAGTGGTGCGGATCATCCGCTCGTCCGCCTCGCCCGCAGAAGCGCGCGCGGCGCTGATCGCGCGGCAGTGGCCGATCGAGGAGATCGCGCCCTATATCCGTCTGGTCGAGGCGATCGAGGCCGAGATCGAGGGCGATACCTATACGCTCAGCGACATCCAGGTGCGCGCGATCCTCGACCTGCGCCTGCACCGCCTGACCGCGCTGGGCCGCGACGAGATCGGCAACGAACTGAAGGCGCTCGCCGCGAGCATCGAGGAATATCTGGCCATCCTGGGTGACCGCGCCAAGCTGTACCAGGTGCTGCGCGACGAGCTGATTGCGGTGAAGAGCGAGTTCGCCACGCCGCGCCTGTCCGAGATCGCGCCAGCGGCCGACGGCATCGACGACGAGGACCTGATCGAACGCGAGGAGATGGTCGTCACCGTCACCCTGCAGGGCTATATCAAGCGCACCCCGCTCGATGCCTTCCGCGCGCAGGCGCGGGGTGGCAAGGGCCGCTCGGGCATGGCGACCAAGGACGAGGATGCCGTCACCAGCATGTTCGTCACCTCGACGCACACGCCGGTGCTGTTCTTCTCCACGCACGGCAAGGTCTATCGCCAGAAGGTGTGGCGCCTGCCCGAGGGCGGTCCGGCGACACGCGGACGGCCGATGGTCAACCTGCTGCCGCTGGCGCAGGGCGAG
The DNA here is from genome assembly GCF_013607875.1 of Blastomonas ursincola. GTDB lineage: Bacteria > Pseudomonadota > Alphaproteobacteria > Sphingomonadales > Sphingomonadaceae > Blastomonas > Blastomonas ursincola. The sequence goes on along the minus strand of NZ_VDES01000002.1, from coordinate 1,556,735 downwards.
ACCATCCAGACCGTGCTGCCGCTGCCCGAGGACGAGAATACCTGGGCCGATCTGCACGTGATGTTCGCCACCGCCAACGGCACCGTGCGCCGCAACTCGATGGATGCGTTCACCAACATCCCCTCGAACGGCAAGATCGCGATGCGCTTCGACGAGGGATCGGACGACCGGCTGATCGGCGTCGCGCTGCTCACCGAGGGCGACGACGTGCTGCTCGCCACGCGCCAGGGCAAGGCGATCCGCTTTGCCGCGACCGATGTGCGCGAGTTCCAGAGCCGCACCTCGACCGGGGTGCGCGGCATGAGCTTGCGCGAAGGCGACGAGGTGATCTCGCTTTCGATCCTGGGCGGCTTCGATGCCACGACCGAGGAGCGCGACGAATATCTGCGCGCCGCGCCCTGGAAGGGCAACGAGGCAAAGCCGACGCTCTCGCCCGAACGGATGCAGCAGTTCGCCGAGGCGGAGCAGTTCATCCTCACCGTCTGCGCCAACGGCTATGGCAAGCTGTCCTCGGCCTATGAATATCGCCGCACGGGTCGCGGCGGCCAGGGCATCACGAATATCGACAATATCGAGCGCAACGGCCCGGTGCTGGCGAGCTTCCCGGCGCACCAGTCGGACCAGCTGATGCTCGTGACCGATCAGGCCAAGCTCATCCGCCTCAGCCTCTCGACCATGCGCGTGATCGGCCGCAATTCGGCCGGCGTCCGCCTGTTCAACGTCGCCGACAACGAACACGTGGTCAGCGCGGCGCGCATCGCGGAAGAGGATAATGGCGACGTGGCGGAAGAAACAGCCGAGCCTGCGGGCGAGTAAGCCTCAGCCTCGCTCCACGATATGATCGCGGAACCAGCGGGCGACCTCTTCTTCGGAGAGGTCGCCTGCGGCGAGCGCCATTGTCATGACGACAAGCTCGGCTTCGGTGATCTCGAACGCGACATCGTTGAGCAGCAGAAAGGTCAGCGCAACCACGGCCGCGCTGCGCTTGTTGCTATCGGCAAAAGGATGGTTTCGCGCGAGGCCAAAGGCATAGGCTGCCGCCAGATCAGCGGCATCCGGCTCCCCATAAGCGGCTAGATTGAGCGGACGCGCCAGCGCGCTCTCGACCAGCGCCGCATCGCGAATGCCGCTCAAGCCGCCATGTTCGGCGATCTGCTCGTCGTGCAGGGCCAGGACGACATCCTGCCGCACCCAGATCCAGTCAGCCACCTCACTTGGCCAGTTCGCGCAGCGCGTTACGATAGCGCGCCATCACATCGCGCGCCGCCGACATCTGCTTGTCGAAATCCGGATCGACGGATTTGAGGGCGATGCCATCGGCCTGCTTGACCACCGACACCTCATCGCCTTGCTCGACATTGAGATGCGCCAGCACATCCTTGGGCAGGATGATGCCGGTGGAATTGCCGATCTTGATGAGCTTGAGGGGCTTGTTCATACGGATGTTATAACACGCGCACCCCCGCGCTTCAACCGGCGACCCTCGGGTCCTTGTGGCGCAGGCTCTGGATGACGCCGGTGCAGATCAGGAACTGGCCGAAATAGTAGAGCGGCCAGATCATCCAGTCGGGAATGGCCGAGCCTTCGAGCGGCCCCAGCCGCGCGAAGATCAGCAGGTCCGACACCACGAACATCAGTGCGCCGGTGCCGACGCGATAGCGAGGGAAATCGCTGGTCCAGGCCATGGCCGCCATGACCGCGAGGAACAGGCTGTAGAACGCAATGCCCGCTGCGCCGCTGCGGTCCATGGGCAGCGCCCAGGCGATCAGCACCACGCCCGGCACCAGCAGCAGCGCGAACAGCCGCTGGCTGAAGGTGACGCGTGCCCGGCGGTGGCGTGCATAAAGCCAGATTGCGACACAATGGCCGAGCAGGAAGGCGACCGCGCCATAGATCATGTCGATCTCGATCGCCATGTCGCCAATCGCGCCCAGCGTCATGACCGCGCCGATCAGCTGCCCGTCGCGCGAATGGTGCCGGGCAAAGGCGAACACCGCCAGGAAGCCGACGCCCAGCCCTTTCCACAGCATCAGGTACAGGCCCGGGATCGGCGCATCGCTCACGAAATAATAGCTGATCGCCGCCACGAGGCTCAGCAGCAGCCAGGGCCGCGATTCCGCCAGTGCGCGTTTGACGACCATGTATCTTCCCCCGTTTGCATCCGTCCTCCTGATGGCACCGAACACGGATAAAGCGCAAGCTGGGCAAATCGCCACACACGCGCTATCTGCACGCGCATGAGCAACAGCAACGATTTCCAGCACCAGATTCACATCATCGGCGGCGGCCTGGCCGGCTCCGAAGCGGCATGGCAGCTCGCGCAGGCGGGCGTGAAGGTGCGCCTGTCCGAAATGCGCGGAAGCGGCGACATGACGCCCGCGCACCAGACTGATGGCCTGGCCGAACTCGTCTGTTCGAACAGCTTCCGTTCGGACGATGCCGATCGCAATGCCGTCGGCCTGCTGCACCAGGAGATGCGCACGCTGGACTCGCTGATCATGGCGGCGGCGGACAAGGCCAAGGTGCCGGCCGGTTCAGCGCTGGCAGTCGATCGCGACATATTCTCCGATATCGTCACCAAGGCCTTGAGCGAGCACCCCAACATCCGCATCGTGCGCGAGCGGATCGACACGCTGCCGCACGAAGGCCCGACGATCATCGCCACTGGCCCGCTGACTGCCATGTCGCTCGCCCAGTCGATCGGCGCGGCGACCGGCGAGGACGCTCTGGCGTTCTTCGATGCCATCGCCCCGATCGTCCACCGCGACAGCATTGACATGGACATCTGCTGGATGGCGAGCCGCTGGGACAAGGTCGGCCCCGAAGGCGACGGCAAGGACTATATCAACTGCCCGATGGACAAGGACCAGTATCTCGCCTTCCATCGCGGTCTGATCGAGGGCGAGAAGACCGAGTTCAAGGAATGGGAGAAGGATACGCCCTATTTCGAGGGCTGCATGCCGATCGAGGTGATGGCGGCGCGCGGCGTGGACACCTTGCGCTTCGGCCCAATGAAGCCGGTGGGGCTGGACAATCCGCGCACCGGGCGCTGGCCCTATGCGGTGGTGCAGCTGCGCCAGGACAACAAGCTGGGCACGCTGTGGAACATGGTCGGCTTCCAGACCAAGCTGAAGCACGGGGCGCAGGTCGAGCTTTTCCGCACCATTCCAGGGCTGGAAAAGGCCGAATTCGCGCGGCTGGGCGGGCTGCACCGCAATACGTTCATCAACTCGCCGCGCCTGCTCGATGGCCAGCTGCGGCTGCGCAAGGCGCCGCATATCCGCTTTGCCGGACAGATTACCGGCTGCGAGGGCTATGTCGAAAGCGCCAGCGTCGGGCTGATGGCGGGCCGCTTTGCCGCGGCCGAACTGCAGGGACGCTCGCTCGAGACGCCACCGGTCACCACCGCGCTGGGCGCGCTGCTCGGCCACATCACCGGCGGCGCGGAAGCGAGCGACTTCCAGCCGATGAACGTCAATTTCGGCCTGTTCCCGCCGCCCGAGGACAAGGTGCACAAGAAGCAGCGCAAGGAAGCCTATACCTCGCGCGCGCGCGCCGACTTGCAAGGCTGGCTGGCAGGTACTGGCGAGGTCGTCGCCGCCGAATAGTCAGCATTTGCAGCGCTGTAGCGGGCGCTTGGGCCGGGTTGTCGCGAACTCCTCCGGCGACAGGCGACCGTTGCGGTCGCCATCGGCCTTGGCGAAGCGATCCGATGTCGCCACCGCCCATTCCTCGAAGGTCAGCAGGTTGTTGCCGTCCCTGTCGAGCGCCTTGAACGCCTTGGTGCGGCTGGCGAGCAGTTCCTCGCGGGTGATGATCCGATCGCCATTGCGGTCGAACCGGGCAAAGCGGCGTTCCTCGCGAGTCATCTCGGTCGCTTGCGGCGGCTCCGGACCGCGCAGCTGGCCCGGATCGGCCATCGGCAGGCCGGTGTCCTGAGGCTCGGGCGGAGGGGCCACGATCTCGGCCAGCTCGTCATCCTGCTGCTGTGCGCGAATGAGGAAGAAGCCGCCGACCAGCAAGGCGATTGCCGCCAATCCGCCGAACAGGATCCGCATCGCCCTTCCCCCTCTCGTCAGGCGGTCACCGCCCCGTCACCCCGTGCCAGACGAGCCGTGCGAACAGGCCGGGACCGGCCCAGGGACGATCCAGCCGACCTCTGGCGATGTCAAGCCACACCGCACGGTTGATGATCGACAAGGGCCGCAGCCGGGCCGGAAGCGCGATACGCTTCAGCGCCCGCGTATCGACCGCCGCGAAGGCGCTATCGAGCGCAGCCGTGCGCCGGTGGAAGCGCACCATGTCCCACAGCGCCCAGGCCTGGCCGATGCGCTGCAGATCGGCGGCATCGCCCCCCTGCCCCGCAAAGGCCGCGAACAGCTGCCCCCGGCCCGTCGCGAAATCGGCGACCGCCTCGCTCTCCTCGCATTCTAGCGCCGCTTCCCAGCCCCGGATCACCGGCCCCAGCGCATCGGTCAGCGCCAGCCCATCGGCTTCGATCGGTGCCAGGGCAGCGAGCACCGGATTGGCCGAAGGACGCGACGCCACCGGCTTGGCCAGCACATCGTGCCACCATTGCAGGCGGATCTGCGCCAGCATCGGCTCGCGCGCCTGCAGCACGATGCCCGCCATTTGCGCGTCGAAGGCAAACAGCGCCCGAGCCCAGTCGCGGACCTGCCGGTCGCCATAGCCGACCGCCAGCGTGACGAGCGGAGAAACAGGGGTCTCTGGAGGAACCATGGCGCGCGCAGTCCCGCAATTTCCGGGTCAAATCAAGGTAAACTTGGGCTTAACCATCTCCCTTTGAGGGCTGCTTACCATTGTGCGGATACAAGGCACGCTGCGTCTAAGGGGCATTAACCACATCATGACCATCCGCCACACCGAAGATCAGCGCTTTGGCACCAGCGCGCGGGCCGATGCCGCGAAGACCGGCGCGCGCCCTTGGCTCAACCGGCTGCTTGCGTCGAAACGCGGCAACGTGCTGCCCATTCTGGCCGCCAGCATCCTGCCCATGGCAGCGATGGTCGGCGGTGCCATCGACATGAGCCGCGCATATATGGTCAAGTCGCGAATCCAGCACGCGTGCGACGCCGGCGTGCTGGCTGGACGCCGCGCCATGGCACAGAGCACGTACACGACCGCAGCCGAAGCGCAGGCCGAAGCCTTTTTCGATGTGAACTATCAGGAGGGATATAACGATACCACCGGCGTATCCTTCGAAACCGAAAACCCTACCGGTTCCAGCAAGATCACAGGGTCTGCCTCTGCCGACATGCCCACCGCGATCATGGGTATGTTCGGTTATGACACGCTGAACATTTCCGTCACCTGCGAAGCCGAGCTGAACCTCACCAACACGGACGTCACGTTCGTGCTCGACGTGACCGGCTCCATGGCCGAAACCCTGACCAACAGCGATGGTACCTCTGCCGTCAAGCTCACCTCTCTGCAGGAGGCGGTGATGAGCTTCTACGACACCATGGCGACCGCAGCAGCGGGCAGCGACGCGCGCATCCGCTACTCGTTCGTGCCATATTCGAGCAACGTCAATGTCGGCGAACTGCTCTACGATGCCAACCCGGCGTGGCTGGTAGGCGGCACTGCTGGTGACAGCTGGACCTATAGATCGCGCGCAACCTTCTGGCAGGATTGTGAAATTTTTGGCGGGACTCAAGCCGTCACCTGCCCATCTCGTCCGCACAGCACCTTTTCCGGTGGAACCAATACAACGTCGTCTGCCTGCACCACATGGGGCAGAGCTGCCAGCACAACCAATACGGTCAATGGTGTGACCACCGAGACAACCTATGACCGCTTTTCCTGGGCGGGGCGGAATGACCGCTGGAGTTTCTCCGGATCGGCGCAATGCCTTCGCATTCGGACGCGGCGAATTACGCCAAACCACCTGCAGCCAGCAAACAGCTCTGTTGCAAGGGTGGCGTACGCACGCGGACCGGTCACCTATCCGACCTTCGACTACGTCCGCTCGATCAAGGCTGCAAATCCGGCTGTCTTCACGCCGACCGAAGTCAATGGCAGCACGAGCCGCTGGGATGGCTGCATCGAGGAACGCGACACTGTGGCGGCAACGAACTTTGCTAGCACACGCAATGGCATTACCGCTGATGACACCTTGGATGCGCATGATCTGAACATAGACGATGCCCCAACGGATACCGCAACCAAATGGCGTCCGTTCTGGCGAGAGGTCTACTACCGCAGCACCAACTCGAGCAGCCTGATCAGCCTCGGGAACACCGCATGCCCCGGCAAGGCAAAGCTGCTGGCTGAAATGACGCGACAGCAGGTGTACGACTATGTGTACGGACTTGTAGCCGTTGGCGGTACCTATCATGATGTCGGCCTTATCTGGGGCGCCCGCCTGGCCTCTCCGCAGGGGCTGTTTCAATCGGTCGTCAATGAGGTGCCCAACAATCCTGGGGCGGTGAGCCGTCACATGGTCTTTATGACCGATGGCCAACTCGCCCCGTCGTGGAGCTCAGCGTCGATTTACGGGATCGAACAGGACGATCGGCGGATCGTTGGAGCCAGCGGCAGCAGTCGCGACCAGCTTTCCCGACACCGAAGCCGCTATCTGGCGGTGTGCCAGGCCATCAAATCCAAGGGCATCCGCCTGTGGGTCATCGCCTTCGGCACCGAACTGACCGAGGATATGGAAACCTGCGCCAGCAGCGGCAGCTCGTTTACTGCAGAAAACGCTGATGAGCTGAACTCAGCCTTTGAAAATATCGCCAAGAACATCGCAGAATTGAGGTTGACCCAGTGATGCGCAGATTGGGATTCATCCGCCGGGCGGGCCAGGATCGGCGCGGTGTGACCGTGACCGAATTCGGCCTGATCGCGCCCACATTCCTGCTCTTGCTGCTGGGCGTGTTCGATCTGGGCTTTACCGTCTATGCCCGGGCCATTCTCGATGGTGCCGTGCAGAAGGCCGGGCGCGACGCCTCGCTCGAGAGCGGCGGGTCCGCTCTCGACACGATCGATGAGCGTGTGCGCGAGAATCTTGGTCCACTGGCCAATGATGCCGAGATCGATCCGGTACGACTGAGCTATCAGGACTTTGCCAAAGTGGGCCTTCCGGAAGAATTCGAGGATGGCAACAACAATGGCATCCGCGATCCCGGGGAATGCTTTATCGACGAAAACTCAAATGGCGTCTGGAATGCCGACCTCGGCAAGGAAGGTCTTGGCGGGGCGCGCGACGTCGTCCTGTACACCGTCAGCATGCGCTACAGGCGCAAGTTCCCGCTCTACGGAGTGATCGGGTTAAGCGACTATACCACGATCAAGTCCGCGACAGTGTTGCGCAACCAACCCTTTGATGCCCAGAACGCCCCCACCAACGAGACGATTTGCACATGATCTCCGGCAGAACCCAGAATGCCAGGCCTGGCCTGTCAAACCGCGTCCGCAGGCTCGCGCGCAAATTGCGGCGCGACAAGGCGGGGTTGGCGCTGATCGAATTCGCCTTCTCGCTTCCGATCTTCATCGGGATCGGCTTTTACGGGGTGGAGATTGCCAACCTGGCCATCACCCAGATGAAGATGAGCCAGATCGCGCTGAACATGGCGGACAATGCCTCGCGCATCGGGACGCTCAATGCCACGCTGGGTGCAAAGGTCATCAACGAGCAGCAGATCAACGATGTGTTCCAGGCGGCCGCGATCCAGGCGGGAGCCGCCGGGATCTATCAGGACGGGCGCACCGTGCTTTCCAGCCTGGAAGTCAATGAAAGCGGCGGGCAGACGATAATGTGGCAGCGGTGCAAGGGCACCCTTTTGGAAGATTCGGATTATGGTCCGGAAGGCACAGGCGCGACCGGGACGAGCTTTCAGGGCATGGGGCCAGCGACAAGCCGCATTCAGGCCAGCGAGGGCACGGCAGTGATGTATGTCGAACTGACCTATGTCTACCAACCCCTGTTCGGCGACATGTTCGTCGGAGAGAGGGAACTGCACCAGGAAGCGGCCTATACGGTCCGCGACGCGCGCGATATCGGCGAAGAGCCCATCAACAATGTATCCTCGGCTCGCCAGTCAACCTGCGACAAATATGATGCCATCCTGCCACAGACCAGCGACGCAGAGATTGCCTCGGCCCAGGCCGCAGCCGATGCCGCCAGGGCCAACGACATGAAGGACGGCGTGCTCGACGGCAATGCCGGCAGCGGCGACAACAAGGGTATCTGCGTCGCCGGACTGCTCTGCATCAGGATATGATATCGGCCGGGCCGTGCTGCCCGGCCGATATTATGATGCAGGTCGCGCTCAGCCCTTGTAGGTGACCTTCTTCACCGCCGCGATCACGCGCGCGCTGTCGACCAGTGCGAGCTTCTCCAGGTTCGCGGCATAAGGCAGCGGCACGTCCTCGTTGGTCACGCGCAGCACCGGCGCGTCGAGATCGTCAAAGCCCTGCTCCATCGCCACCGCGCAGATTTCCGACGCGATCGAGCAGACCGGCCAGCCTTCCTCGACCACCACCATGCGGTTGGTCTTCTTCAGGCTTTCGAGCACGGTCGCGGTGTCGAGCGGACGCAGCGTGCGCAAATCGACCACCTCGGCATCGATGCCCTCGGCCGCCAGCTTCTCCGCCGCCTCGAGCGCGACGCCGACGCCGATCGAATAGCTGACGATGGTGACGTCCGAGCCTTCGCGCATGATCCGCGCCTTGCCGATCGGCAGGACATGGTCTTCGAGCTTGGGCACATCGAAGGTGCGGCCATAGACCAGCTCGTTCTCCAGGAACACGACCGGGTCCTCGGTGCGGATCGCCGCCTTGAGCAGGCCCTTCGCATCGGCGCTGTCATAGGGCGCGATCACGATCAGGCCTGGAACATTGGCATACCAGGGACCGAAATTCTGGCTGTGCTGCGCGCCGACGCGGCTCGCAGCGCCATTGGGGCCACGGAACACCACCGGACAGCGCATCTGGCCGCCCGACATGTAGTTGGTCTTGGCCGCCGAGTTGATGATATGGTCGATCGCCTGCATCGCGAAGTTGAAGGTCATGAACTCGATGACCGGGCGCAGACCACCCATCGCCGCGCCCGCACCGATGCCGGCAAAGCCATATTCGGTGATCGGCGTGTCGATCACGCGGCGCGGCCCGAATTCCTCGAGCAGCCCCTGGGTGACCTTGTACGCGCCCTGATATTCGGCGACTTCCTCGCCCATCACGAACACGCGGTCGTCGCGGCGCATTTCCTCCGCCATCGCATCGCGCAGCGCCTCGCGCACCGTGGTCGGTACCATTTCGGTGCCTTCGGGAATGGCCGGATCGCTCACCTCAGCCCGCTTGGGCGTTTCGGGGACGATCTGGACATTCTCGGTCGGGGCTTTCGCCTCGGGCTTGGGCGCCGGGGTCGGAGCGGGCGCGGGTGCGGCTTCCGCCGCCGAAGCGTCCTCGCCTTCGCCCGCGATCAGCGCGATCACCGCGCCGACCTTCACATTGTCGGTGCCCTCGGCGATCAGGATCTTCGAGATCGTGCCTTCATCGACCGCCTCGAATTCCATCGTCGCCTTATCGGTCTCGATTTCGGCCAGGATATCGCCGGAAGACACGGTGTCCCCTTCCTTGACCAGCCACTTGGCCAGCGTCCCCTCTTCCATCGTGGGGGACAAAGCAGGCATTTTCAGTTCGATGGCCATCAATATTGCTCCACCAGCACATCGGTATACAGTTCGGACGGATCCGGCTCGGGCGAGGTTTCGGCAAAATCTGCCGCCTCGCTGACGATCGTGCGGATTTCCTTGTCGATCGCCTTCATCGCGTCTTCGCTCACGCCCATCTTGATCAGTTCGGCCTTGGCCGCCTCGATCGGGTCGGATTTCTCCTTGACGTTCTGCACCTCCTCGCGGCTGCGATACTTGGCCGGGTCGGACATGGAATGGCCGCGATAGCGATAGGTCTTGAGTTCCATCAGCAGCGGGCCATTGCCGCCACGGACATATTCGAGTGCCGCCTCGGCCGCGCCGCGTACTTCGAGCACGTCCATGCCGTTGACCTGCATGCCGGGGATGCGGAAGGAATCGCCGCGCCGGTAGAATTCGGTCTCGGCGCTGCTGCGCGCGACCTTAGTGCCCATGGCATAGCCATTATTCTCGATCACGAAGATGATCGGCAGTTTCCACAGCGCAGCCATGTTGAAGCTTTCATAGACCTGGCCCTGGTTGGCCGCGCCATCGCCGAAATAGGCCATGCACACGCCGCCATCCTCGGAATATTTGTGCCCGAAGGCGAGACCCGCACCCAGCGGAACCTGCGCGCCGACAATGCCATGGCCGCCATAGAATTTGTGCTCGGTCGAGAACATGTGCATCGATCCGCCCTTGCCGCGCGAGATGCCCGCGCCGCGTCCGGTGAGCTCGGCCATGATGATCTTGGGATCGATGCCATAAGCCAGCATGTGCCCATGGTCGCGATAGCCGGTGATCACGCTGTCCTTGCCCGGCTCGAGCGCCGATTGCAGGCCGACCGCGACCGCTTCCTGGCCGATATACAGGTGGCAGAAGCCGCCGATCAGGCCCAGGCCGTAGAGCTGGCCCGCGCGCTCCTCGAAGCGGCGGATCAGCAGCATTTCCTTGTAGAAATGCAGCAGCTCTTCCTGGCTGGCTTCATAGCGTTCGGGGTTGCGCGGACGCGGATGATTGCTGCCCTCCTCGGGCAGGACCGGAGCTTTCGACGAGGCCTTTGCGGGCGGTTTGCGGACGGGCTTTGCAGCGGGTGTCTTGACCAAGACGGAAAACCTTTCACGCTGATGGATCAGTGCCATGCGGCAGGGGGAGGATTGACCCTCTTCCTATAGAAGCAGAGCGGAGGTTTACGCAACGGCCAAGGCGGTTTTTGCGCAATATTCCCGCAGCATCCGCGCTTTTGCGGGGCCGCTTATTTCAGCGGAACGATGACCTCGTCGGGATGTGCGACATTGAGCTCGCGGCGGACCAGTTCGCTCACCAGATCGGGATCGACCGCCTTGGGATCGAGCAGCTCGACCCGGTTGCGCAGCGCATCGCGCTGCTTCTGCAGCCGCGCCAGCTCGACCTTCTGCACCTCCAGCCGCTGGCGATAATCGCCCCAGGCGAGCACGCCCGTCGGCCCCAGCAGAGCATAGGCCGCAATGGCGAGCAGCGCGACGAGCGAGATGCCCGGCGCAATGGCCTGTTTTGCGGGTTTTATGACGGGTTTGCGCGACGACATTAATCTCTTGAATCACAATTGATTCGGGCTGGCAAGCCGAAACGGCCAGCCCGAATCAAATATGCGATCAATGCCTTGCAAGTCGCGGAACAAAACGGGTTTTGTTCAACGGAAGATGGCAGCTCCGGCGTAATGCGCCGAAGCGCCTAGCTCTTCCTCGATGCGGATCAGCTGGTTGTACTTGGCAAGCCGGTCCGAGCGCGCGAGCGAACCGGTCTTGATCTGACCGCAATTGGTGGCGACGGCGAGATCGGCGATGGTCGCGTCCTCGGTCTCACCCGACCGGTGCGACATCACTGCGGTATAGCCTGCGCGATGCGCCATGTTCACCGCTTCGAGTGTTTCGGTCAGCGTCCCGATCTGGTTGACCTTGACGAGCAGGCTGTTGGCCAGACCCTTTTCGATGCCCATGGCCAGCCGCTCGGGATTGGTGACGAACAGGTCGTCACCGACCAGCTGCACCTTGTTGCCGAGCAGTTCGGTGACCGCGAGCCAGCCTTCGAAATCGTCCTCGCTCATGCCGTCCTCGATCGAGCGGATCGGATATTCGGCGCACAGCTTGCCGAGATAGTCGGCCATTTCGCTCGGAGAGAGCGACAGGCCCTCGCCGCTGATCTCGTACTTGCCGTCGCGGAAGAATTCGGTCGCGGCGCAATCGAGCGCGAGCATCACGTTCTCGCCCGGCTTGAACCCGGCCTTCTCGACCGAGGCCATGATGAAGTCGAGCGCGGCGCGGGTCGAGGCCAGGTTCGGAGCGAAGCCGCCCTCGTCACCAACCGCGGTAGCCAGGCCCTTTTCGCGCAGGCCCTTTTTGAGCGTGTGGAAGATTTCCGAACCCCAGCGCACCGCTTCGGCCAGGCTGTCCGCCCCGACCGGCATGATCATGAATTCCTGGAAATCGATCGGGTTGTCAGCATGTTCGCCGCCATTGATGATGTTCATCATCGGAACCGGCAGGACGTGCGCCGATACGCCGCCGACATAGCTGTAGAGCGGCAGGCCGCGCGCGTCGGCTGCGGCCTTGGCGACCGCCAGGCTGACACCCAGGATCGCGTTGGCGCCCAGGCGCGACTTGTTCTCGGTGCCGTCCAGGGCGATCATCGCCATGTCGATATCGCGCTGATCCTCAGCATCAAGACCGACAATCGCTTCGAAAATCTCGGTATTCACCATGTCGACGGCCTGGGTCACGCCCTTGCCCAGATACATGGACTTGTCGCCGTCGCGCTTCTCGACCGCCTCATAGGCACCGGTCGATGCGCCGGAAGGCACACCGGCGCGACCAAAGCTACCGTCTTCGAGCAGCACGTCGACCTCGACCGTGGGGTTGCCGCGGCTGTCGAGAATCTGGCGGGCGTGGATGTCCATGATCGCGGTCATAAGCGGCACTCTTTCCGGTATGTGGTGGGTGGAAGGATGGCGCCCCTCTAGGCGGTGGGCCGCGTCTTTGCAACAGGCGCAGGTGATCCCGAGAGGCGCTGTAAAGTCGCGTTGCTGCGGCCGCGAAAGCGCTTGAAAATATGCCGGGAGAGGCCAGAATATAACTTGGGCAAGCGGAACCGTGGCGGCGCTTCATGCGTCTGCCCTCAAGCTTGAGGAGGAATTCATGTCCGAAGAAGAAACCAAGGCTGCAGCCGCGCCGAAAAAGCCGCGCGCTAAAAAGGCCGCAACTGGTGACGGTGCCGCGAAGCCGGCCGCCCCGAAGCGCAAGGCGGCTCCCAAGCCCGCTGCGGAAAAACCCGCCGAAGTGACCCCTACCCCAAACAGCGCGGTGCTCGTGTCGAGCGGCGTCGCTGCCGCCGGTGCGACCGTCGCCGCGCAGTCGAGCAACGCATTTCAACAGGTTTCCGAAAAGGTGAGCGCAATGATCCCCGAAGACATGGGCGGCAAGGCCAAGGACGTGGCGAGCGATGTCAAGGACATGGCCTGTGATGCGGTCAACAGCATCGCGCAGATCCTGAACGACAGCGCCGGCGCGATCGACGACAATATCGGCCCCAAATATGGCGACTATGCCCGCAGCGCGGCGCAAAGCGTCACCGACGCGGCCGAGCGGCTGCGCGCCAAGCCGGTCGAGGAAATCGCCGAGGATACGCGCGAATTCGTCCGCACCAAGCCGGTTGCTGCCGCAGGCATCGCTGCGGTCGCCAGCTTGGTAGTCGCCAAGATACTCTCGTCGGTGTTCGGCAAGCGGCGTTGAGCGCCCAGTCCGGACCGCTCCACCCGTGACCCAGACCATTCCCGACACCGCGCCAGGCCCGGGCGCGTCCGATCCGCCGCCTCTGCCCGAGACGGAAGCGGACAAACTCGGGCTGCTCGAACAGTTGCACGGCCTCTACGCCGATGGCCGCGAACTGATCGATGCAGAAATCAGCTTCCAGAAGGCGCGCATGGCCGCCGCCGGGCGCCAGGTCCGTGCGATGGCGGCGCTGGTGTTTGTCGGGCTGGTGCTGATCGGCTGCGCGCTGATCGCGCTGGTGGTGGGCACCATGATTGCGCTCATCCCCTATCTCGGCGCATGGGGCGCGATGGGGGCGACCGTGCTCGCTACGCTGATCCTCGCGGTGCTCGCCTTCTGGCTCGCGGTCCGGCGCATCGGCAGGGTCGGAGCGCTGTTCGCCGACGAGAATGCTGCTGCCGACGAGACGAAAGCCTCTGCATGACCGAGCCCTTGCACAGCACGCCGCACGATCACGATGACGATGGCGCCGAAAGCCTTGCCGAGGTTTCCGCGCGTCGCCTCGCTGCGCGCAGCCAGTGGCAAAAGGCCCTGGCCCGCGCCAAGGATCGCTTTGCCCCCGCCAATCTGCGCGACGAGGCGATCGAGACCGCCGCCGAGAAGATCGGCAATGCCGCCGATCAGGCTGCGGGTCTCGCCTGGACGCACCGCTGGAAGATCGCGCTGGCCGGTCTGCTTGGCGGGCTGTTCCTGGCGCGCAAGCCGATCGCCAAGGCGGCCGCGCCGCTGGCCGACAAGGCCAGGGCGCAAGCGGAAAAGGCCCGCGACGCTCTGCGCAGCACCGGCAAGCGCTGACAGCGCGCAACAGGGCTGGAAAATCCCGCGCAACCGCATTATGGCGCGCCCCAGCAACGCGATGGGGCACGGCACGCAACACCCTGTCGCAAGGGAGAGGATGCCGCCCGGCATCCGTTTCATCTGTCAGGGACGCATATTCACATGAGCAAACTTCATCTCGTCATGGGCGGACGCGTCAGCGACCCCCAAACCCTCGATTATTGCGAACTCGACAAGATGGACCTTGTCGGCGTCTATCCCGATTATGCCAGCGCTGAGGAAGCCTGGCGCAGCAAGGCCCAGGCCACCGTCGACGATGCCGAAATGCGCTATGTGATCGTGCACCTGCACCGGCTGCTCGATCCGGAAGAAACGCCCGCCAGCTGACCCTATCCGATCAGGGAATATCGTGCCGCGGCCGCCGGACCTGGTGGCTGCGCACGAGCGGCACCGCGAGCAGCAGGCCCGCGGCAAAACCGCCGATATGCGCCCAGATGGCGATACCGAGCGCAGTGCCCGCAAAGGCGAGCTGGCTGAGCAGGTTGATTCCGATCCACGCGGCCATCAGCCATGCCATGTGGACGACGATCTGCGGGACCGGGCCGATCGCGGGCGGCTTGCGGCGCGAGAAAAGCAGGAAATAGGCCGCCATCAGCGCCGAAATCGCGCCGCTCGCGCCCACCACCGGCACCATCGATACCGGGTCGATCGCGTAATGCATGGCCGCAGCGGCGATCATCCCTGCGCCATAGAGCAGCAGATACCGCTCCCAGCCGAGCGCCAGTTCGACGATCCGCCCGATCACGATCAACGCCAGCATGTTCATGGCAAGGTGAAACAGCCCGGCATGCAGAAAGGCCGAGGTGAACGGCGTCAGCCAGACCGGCACGACCCATGGATAATCGACCGGCAGCGCGCTCGAATGCCCGTATAGCGCGTCATGCAGCCGCGCCGACCAGAACCCGCCCTCGATCTGCATCGGTTCGGTCCAGCCGGTGGTAAAGCCCACCAGCCAGACCAGCACATTGGCGATCACGAGAAAATTGGTTGCCGACCGCTGCGGCACGGCGGGCATGGTTCAGATGAACTCGATCTTGGACACGAGGTAGAACTTGTCGCCCGAAGGCACGCTCACCTCGACCTCGTCGTCGAGCTGACGGCCGATCAGCGCGCGGCCCAGCGGGCTCGAATAGCTGATCCTGCCCTTGCGCGCGTCTGCCTCGGCTTCGCCGACAATCTGGTACTTGACCGGCTTGTCGTCCTCGTCGAGCAGCGTCACGGTCGCGCCGAACACGATCTTGTCGCCCGAAAGCGTGGTCGGATCGATGATCTGCGCACGGCTCAGCTTGCCTTCCAGATCGGCAATGGTCGCCTCGACCTGGCCCTGGCGCTCCTTGGCGGCGTGATATTCGGCATTTTCCGAAAGATCGCCATGCGCGCGCGCTTCCTCGATCGCCTCGACGATCAGCGGACGTTCTTCCTTGAGCGCCTTCAGCTCGCGCGAGAGCTTTTCATAACCTTCTGCCAGCATCGGCAGCTTATCGACGGTTGCCATTCGGCATATCCCTTCATCCTTGGCCGACGCGAAGCCGAACGTCCGACAATAATGCCTTTAGCGGCCCTCGAACGGGGCCGCATCAGGGTAACGACTTGTCGGGGGGCTCAAGCGTCAGGCCGTTTATTATAGGCCTGAAGCGGCTTTACTTCAAGGCTTGTCGCCGCAAGCGACGCCATGGCCTTGACCGCCGCGACGCTGGCAGCTGCCGTGGTGAAATACGGAATCTTCCCCGTCAGCGCGCTGGCGCGGATCGATTGCGAGTCCTTCAGGCTCTGCCAGCCCTCGGTGGTGTTGAAGATCAGCGCGATCTCGCCGTCCTTGATCTTGTCGACGATATGCGGGCGGCCCTGCGCCACCTTGTTGACCTCGGTCAGCTCCACGCCATTGTCGGAAAGATAGCGCGCGGTGCCGCCGGTCGCGACAATGTCCATGCCGAGTTCGATCAGCCCGCGCGCGGCTTCCAGAATCACCGGCTTGTCGCTGTCCTTGACCGAGATGAACACCGTGCCCTTGGTCGGCAGCGTCAGCCCGGCGCCGATCTGTGCCTTGGCAAAGGCCGTGGCGAAATCCTTGTCGATGCCCATGACTTCGCCCGTGGACTTCATCTCGGGGCTCAGCACCGGATCGACTCCGGCAAAGCGCGCCCAGGGGAAGACCGCCTCCTTGACCGCCATGTGATCGATATTGCGATCGATCACCGGCAGATTGGCCAGCATCTCGCCCGCCATCACCCGCGCGGCATATTTGGCCACCGGCTGGCCGATCGCCTTGGCGACGAACGGCACCGTGCGGCTTGCGCGCGGATTGACCTCGATCAGGTAAACCTGGCCGTTCTTGACCGCGAACTGGATGTTCATCAGCCCGCGCACCTTCAATCCCTCGGCGAGCAGCCTGGTCTGGCGCTCCATCTCGGCGATGATGTCACTGCTCAGGCTGTAGGGCGGCAGGCTGCACGCGCTGTCGCCCGAATGGACGCCAGCCTCCTCGATATGCTGCATCACGCCGGCGATCGCGACATCCCGGCCGTCGCAGATCGCATCGACATCGACCTCGATCGCATCGCGCAGATACTGGTCGATCAGCACCGGACTGTCGCCCGAGACCTGCACCGCGGTGGCGATATAGCTTTCCAGCTGCGCCTGGCCGTCGACGATCTCCATCGCGCGCCCGCCGAGCACATAGGACGGGCGGATCAGCACCGGATAGCCGATGCGGTTGGCGACCGCGATCGCCTCCTCGCGGCTGCGCGCGATGCCGTTGGCGGGCTGTTTCAGGCCAAGCTTGTCGACCAGCTTGGCAAAGCGCTCGCGGTCTTCGGCCAGGTCGATCGCATCGGGCGAAGTGCCCAGGATCGGGATGCCCGCATCCTCCAGCGCCTGGGCGAGCTTGAGCGGGGTCTGCCCGCCGAACTGCACGATCACGCCGACCAGCTCGCCGGTCGAACGCTCGACATCTAGCAGTTCGAGCACGTCTTCTGCCGTGAGCGGCTCGAAATAGAGCCGGTCCGACGTGTCATAGTCGGTCGAGACGGTTTCCGGGTTGCAGTTGACCATGATCGTCTCGAACCCGGCGTCGCCCAGCGCAAAACAGGCATGGCAGCAGCAATAGTCGAATTCGATGCCCTGGCCGATGCGGTTGGGCCCGCCCCCCAGGATCACGACCTTGCGCCGTTCGGTCGGCTGGCTCTCGCATTCGGGCTCGCCAAATGTCGGGGCCTCATAGGTCGAATACATGTACGGCGTCTTGGCCGCGAACTCGGCGGCGCAGGTATCGATGCGCTTGAACACCGGGCGCACGCCAAGCTTGTGGCGCAGCGCGCGCACCTCCTCCTCGGTAACGCCGCCGGTCATCGCAACGACCGCATCGCGCACCATGCCCGACCCGCGCGCAAGGGCATGGCCCATGCCCGGCCGCAGATTGGCCGACTTGAGCGCGAGATAGGCGAGGCGCTTGTCGGAAAAGCCCATCGACTTGAGCCGGCGCATCCCCGCCGCATCGCGCGGAAGGCCATCAGCGAGCACCTCGGCCTCGGCATCGACGATCTGCTTGATCTGTTCGAGGAACCAGGGATCGAACTTGGCGACGGCATGGATCTGCTCGACGGTCATGCCCTCGCGCAGCGCCTGCGCCGCGATGAGCAACCGGTCGGGCGTCGCCTGGCTGAGTTCGGCGACGATGTCCTCGTGCGGCGCCCCGACGAGATGATCGACGAAATTGAACCCACTCAGGCCGGTCTCGAGACCGCGCAGCGCCTTCTGCACCGATTCCTGGAAGTTGCGGCCGATCGCCATCACTTCGCCCACCGATTTCATCGCGGTGCCGAGCAGCGGGCTCGATCCCTTGAACTTCTCGAAGGCGAAGCGCGGAATCTTGGTGACGACATAGTCGATCGTCGGCTCGAAGCTGGCAGGCGTCGCGCCGGTAATGTCGTTGGTGATCTCGTCAAGCGTGTATCCCACCGCCAGCTTGGCCGCGACCTTGGCGATCGGGAAACCCGTCGCCTTCGAGGCGAGCGCCGAGGAGCGCGACACGCGCGGGTTCATCTCGATGACGATCAGGCGGCCGTCCTTCGGGTTGACCGCGAACTGCACGTTCGAACCGCCCGTCTCGACGCCGATCTCGCGCAGCACCGCGATGCTGGCCGAGCGCATGATCTGATATTCCTTGTCGGTCAGCGTCAGCGCGGGCGCGACCGTGATGGAATCGCCGGTGTGCACGCCCATCGGATCGACATTCTCGATCGAGCAGATGATGATGGCATTGTCGTTCTTGTCGCGAACGACCTCCATTTCATATTCTTTCCAGCCGAGCAGCGATTCCTCGATCAACACCTCGGTGGTCGGCGAGGCGTCGAGCCCGCCGGTGACGATCTGGACGAACTCGTCGCGGTTGTACGCAATTCCGCCGCCGGTGCCGCCCATGGTGAAGCTGGGCCGGATGATCGAGGGCAGGCCGGTACGTTCGAGCACCGCCAGCGCCTCCTCGACCGTATGCGCGATGCCCGACCGCGCCGATTCCAGCCCGATCTTGTCCATCGCCTCGCGGAACTTCTGCCGGTCCTCGGCCTTGTCGATCGCCTCGGCCTTGGCGCCGATCAGCTCGACATCGTATTTCTCGAGCGTACCATTGGCATCGAGCGCCAGCGCGGTGTTGAGCGCGGTCTGCCCGCCCATGGTCGGCAGCACCACCAGCTTCTCATTGGGGCGCTCGGCGCGCTCCTTGGCGATGATCTTGGCGACGATCTCGGGGGTGATGGGCTCGACATAGGTCGCATCGGCCATGTCGGGATCGGTCATGATCGTCGCGGGGTTGGAGTTGACGAGGACGATGCGATAGCCCTCCTCCTTCAGCGCCTTGCACGCCTGCGTGCCCGAATAATCGAACTCGCACGCCTGGCCGATGATGATCGGGCCGGCGCCGATGATCAGGATGCTGTCTATGTCGGTGCGCTTGGGCATTGTTTATCGTGCTCTCTTTGTATACATTGATTGCATTGAAATCATTTCGAGGAGGCGGCGATGGCCAGCCTGACCGTTCGTAATCTGCCCGACGAGGCCAAGCTGCGCTTCCGCCAAGTGGCGGCTGCGCATGGCCGATCGATGGAAGAGCATCTGCGCCAGCTCGTCATCGAGGCGGCGGGCATGGCCCCGGTTGCATCGGCGGTCACTGACGCATCGGTGCCGTTCCAGAGCTTCCCGCCCGAAAGAACGCCCGAGGCCAGGGCCGAAAGCCGCGCGCGGATCGAACGGCTGATCGAGCTGGGCCGCGGCATCGACTGGGAGCCCGAACCGCGCAAGCCGGAGCCGCTGACCAATTTCGAATTCGACCCGAAAGACTTTGAGTGATCCTGGTCGACACCAACGTCTGGAGCGAAATGGTTTCCCGAAACGGAGAGCCGGGTGTGATCACCTGGCTCGCCAACAATGATGAACGCCTGTTGCTTTCCGTCCTCGTCATTGCCGAAATCCGGGCGGGCTTCGAAAAGCCCAACGCCAGATCGTTTCGGCCGCGGCTCGAACGCTGGCTTGCCCAGCTGGAAACCGACTATGCCGATCGCATCGTCCCGTTCGATCGCCATGACGCGCATGTCTTCGGCCAGCTTGCGGCCCAGCGCACTTTGGGCGGCAATACGCTCGATGCGCAGATCGCCGCGCAGGCCATCGTCCGCAACATTCCCGTCGCCACGCGCAACACGGCGGATTTCGCCTGGACGGGCGTCCGCCTGATCAATCCCTGGCAGGATTGACCGCGCCATCAATGCACCGTGCCGGTCTGGGCTTCGCAGCCCCAGCCATCATATTCGAGGTCGAACAGCTGCTCGATCTGCAGGCACAGTTCGGTGAGCGCGCGGATTGACTTTTCGTCGACCGCCTGCACCCGCTCGAGGAACAGCCAGGGATCGCCGCCCTGCTCGTCATCCTCGTGGCCAAGCTCGGTCAGCCCCAGCTCCTCCGCCGCTTCGGACAGCCGCTCCAGATTGGCTTCGGACCCGCGAAAGCTCACGTCCACCGAACGGCGGATGCTCGCCTGATCGCCATTGGCGGCCAGATTGCGCAGCACATCCTGATCGGCGGCCCATTCCTGCTCCATACGGGCAGGATCGACGGGGGGGAGCTTGATCGTCACGCGGCGGTCGCCGGAGCCTTGAGGCCATGCACGAACTTCTCGAACAGGTAGAAGCTGTCCTGCGGACCCGGCGAGGCTTCGGGATGGTATTGCACGCCGAAAGCGTTCTTGTCCGTAAACGCGATGCCGCAATTGCTGCCGTCGAACAGCGACACATGCGTCTCGACGACATTGGCGGGCAGCGTCGCGGCGTCGACCGCGAAGCCGTGGTTCATGCTCGTGATCTCGACCACACCCGTTTCCAGCCGCTTGACCGGATGGTTCGCGCCACGATGGCCCTGGTGCATCTTGAGCGTGCGCGCGCCGGCGGCAAGGCCGAGCAGCTGATGGCCGAGGCAGATGCCGAAGATCGGAATGTCGCGCTCGAGCAGACCCTGGATCACCGGCACCGCATAGACACCGGTCGCGGCGGGATCGCCCGGGCCGTTCGAGAGGAACACGCCCGCCGGTTCGAGCGCAACGATCTCCTCGAGCGAGGTCTTGGCCGGGACCACGGTCACCTTCGCGCCCGCCTCGACCAGCGAACGGAAGATATTGTGCTTCGCGCCATAATCGATCGCGACGACATGCGGACGCTCGCCCTCGCCCATCGCGGCATAACCATGACCCAAGGTCCACTTGCCGCCGTCCCAGCCGCGCGTCTTGGCGCCGGTGACTTCGATCGCGAGGTCCATGCCCTCCAGCCCCGGCCAGCCCTGCGCCAGCGCGAGCAGCGCAGGCATGTCGAACACGCCATCGGGCGCGTGCGCGATCACTGCATTGGGCGCGCCTGCCTCGCGGATGCGGCGGGTGAGCGCGCGGGTATCGACGCCCGAAATGCCGATCTGGTTATTGGCACTCAGCCAGTCGCTGAAATGCTGTGCGGACCGGAAGCTGCTGGGGTTGGTCACGTCCTGGCGCACGATGCAGCCCAGCGCGTGCGGCACATCGGCCTCGATATCCTCGGGGTTCGCGCCGACATTGCCGATATGCGGGAAGGTGAAGGTGATGATCTGCCCGGCATAGCTCGGGTCAGTCAGGATTTCCTGATAGCCGGTGATCGAGGTGTTGAAGCACACCTCACCCGCCTTGGCCCCGGCAGCACCAAAGCCCCTG
Organism: Blastomonas ursincola; assembly: GCF_013607875.1. Lineage (GTDB taxonomy): Bacteria > Pseudomonadota > Alphaproteobacteria > Sphingomonadales > Sphingomonadaceae > Blastomonas > Blastomonas ursincola. The sequence goes on along the minus strand of NZ_VDES01000002.1, from coordinate 1,535,220 downwards.
CCCCAGATCGCGGTGCCATCGGCCAGCAGCAACAGGCCGGTCGCGCCTTGGGGTTGAGCGGAGGTGGTGGCGTGCGCCATGGTTCGTGTTCCTTGCCTTGCGGTATGAGTCGCGAATGTGCCGGGCCGCAGGATATGGCAGGATGATGCGGGGCCAAAGCCCTGTGACGCGCCCTGCCGGACAGCGGCCAAATTGGCGGGTCACTAGGCGCGGGTGGCTTGCACGGTCAATCTATGAAAAACATTTTTATCCAGCTAGGTTGAACGCTTGTTCCAAAATCCACGGGAAAAGAAAGGTTCGCGCGCATGATTCGCGATTCGCTGAAAGCTGCGCAGGTCTCTGCCATGAAGGCCGGCGACAAGGAGCGCACGGCGGCCGTCCGGCTGATCCTCGCCAAGATCAAGGACCGCGACATCGAACTGCGCACCCAGGCCGCGCCGGCGGATGACGATGCGATGGTCACCGAGGTGCTGCAGAAGATGATCAAGCAGCGCCGCGAATCGATCGCCATGTACGAACAGGGCGGCCGCGCCGAACTCGCCGCGCAGGAAGCGGCCGAGGTCGCGGTGATCGAGGAATTCCTGCCCGCGCAGATGGACGAGGCGGCAGCAAAGGCCGCAATCGCCAAGGTCGTCGCCGATACGGGCGCGGCCAGCCTCAAGGACATGGGCAAGGTCATGGCCGAAGTGAAATCGCGCCATGGCAGCGAACTCGACATGAGCAAGGCGAGCGCCTGGGTGAAGGAGGCCCTGGCGGGCTGAGGGCAACGTTTCGGGCGTTGCCAAAGCTCTAACTCCGTTTGTCCCGAGCGAAGTCGAGGGACGTATGCGCAACCCATCACGAGGCACTACATGGCTTTCTGGGTCTATATCCTCCAATGCGCAGACGGAAAATTCTATACCGGCCAGACCGACGACCTAGAGCGGAGAATGGGCGAGCACCAGCATGGCGGGTTCTGCGATTTCACGTCGCGCAGGCGACCCGTGGAGCTGGTTTGGAGCGAGTATTACCAGACCCGTGGGGACGCGATCGAGGTCGAGAAACAGCTAAAGTCCTGGTCTCGCGCCAAGAAGATCGGTTTGATCAATGGCGATTGGAAAATGGTCAGTCATTATTCGCGACCGCCTCACGAACGTCCCTCGACTTCGCTCGGGACAAACGGAGGTGGGTTCGGCAAGGCTGACGAGGGGAAAGCTGAGCTTCCATGAGCAAACCCTGCATTAACCGTCTATCACCTTATTCAGGAGCACGCGCACCCCTTCTCGTTTGTCCCGAGCGAAGTCGAGGGACGTATGCGCAACATCAGTATATCACCTCATCCTCTACCACCTTAAGCGAAAAACAGCTTTGCGTAGGGCTCGACACAGTCCAAGTTGGGAACGTCCCTGCCGCAATCGACGGGCGCACCTCCGCATGACCCTATCCCCGCAATGGCTGGATGAACTGAGGTCGAGGATCACGCTGTCCACGCTGATCGGGCGGCATGTGAAGGTGCAGCGCGCGGGGCGCGAGTACAAGGCGTGCTGCCCCTTTCATAACGAGAAGACGCCCAGCTTCACAATCAACGACGACAAGGGCTTCTACCATTGCTTCGGCTGCGGGGCGCATGGCGATGCGATCCGGTTCATGACCGATCATCAGGGCCTGGGCTTCATGGATGCGGTCAAGGAGCTCGCCGCCGAAGCGGGGATGAGCGTGCCCGCGCCCGATCCGCGCGCCGCGCGCCAGGCCGAGGCGCGCGCAACGCTGCACGATGTCTGCCAGGCGGCGCAGGATTGGTTCGTCGCGCAGCTCGGCAGCGCGGCAGGCGAAGAGGCGCGCGCGTATCTGAAAAACCGGGGGCTGACGGCCGAGACCATCGCGCGCTTCGGCATCGGCTTCGCGCCCGACAGCCGCACCGGCATCAAGTCCGCGCTCGGCCATCTCGACGAGGAGCTGCTGATCGAGGCGGGGCTGCTGATCAAGGTCGACGACAAGGCGCCTTATGACCGTTTCCGCGGCCGCATCATGATTCCGATCCGCGATCCGCGCGGGCGGGTGATCGCGTTCGGCGGGCGCATCCTGGGCGCGGGCGAGCCCAAATATCTGAACTCGCCCGACACGCCTTTGTTCGACAAGGGCCGAACGCTTTACAACCTGCACCTCGCCGCCCCCGCCTCGCGCCAGAGCGGGCGCGTAGTGGTGGTCGAAGGCTATATGGACGTGATCGCGCTCGCCCAGGCGGGCTTTGGCGAATGCGTCGCGCCGCTCGGCACCGCGCTCACCGAGCATCAGATCGAACGACTGTGGAAGATGGTTGATCGCCCACTGCTGTGCTTCGATGGCGACAATGCCGGGCAGAAGGCGGCGATGCGCGCCGCGACGCGCGCGCTTCCGCTGCTCAAGCCAGGATTGTCGCTGGGCTTCGTCTCGCTGCCCGGCGGACAGGACCCAGACGATCTCGTCCGCGCCTCGGGCCCGCAGGCCTTTGCCTCGTGCCTCGACCAGGCAACGGGGCTGCTCGACCATCTCTGGTCGCACGAGCTCAACGCCCAGCCGCTCGCCAGTCCGGAGGCGCGCGCCGGGTTCAAGGCGCGATTGAACGCGCATGCCGACACGATTGCCGATGGCGACATCAAGGCGCTCTATCGCCGCGAGATCGGCCAGCGCTTTTCTGACCTGTTCTTTGCCGCGCGCGCGCCATCGCCCGCCCGCGCGCCGCAGCAGCGCGGCGCTTCGGGCAAGGGCTGGCAGCGCCGCGACGAGCCCGTGCCGCCGAGCGAGGAGCTGCGCGCGTTCAGCCGCCAGCCGATGAGCGACCTGATCGTGCGCGGCGTGCTCATCGGGCTGATATACCGCCCGGCGCTGATCGCCCGGCACAGCGAAACGCTGAGCGAATTCGTCACCCTTGCCGACCGCTGGGCCGACCTGCTCGATGCGCTGCTCGATGCGTCGCACCGCCCCGGTACAGACGGTCTTGATCCGTCCGCGCTGATGACCATATTGCAATCCAGGGGGCTGGCAGACGCGGTGGACAGGCTGAAATCGGGCGGAAAGCCGCCGTTTTCCTTCTGCATCCCGGCGATCGAGCCACCCGATCAACTGCGCGAGGCCCGGATTGCGGAAGACTTTGCCGAGGCGATCGAAGTGATGATTACCCGCCCCAGGCTGGAGGCGGCGTTGCAGGATGTGACGCGCCGATTCGAAAATGACATGCAAGACGGTTTGTTTTTGGAGCAGCAGCAGCTAAGGGCAAGAAAGGAAGCGTTTGACCAGCGCCTGATCGAACTGACGGAGCGAGGCTGACACGGGACGGGCTGCATGCCCTCGCCGCGGTTCAGACCCCATGCGATCAAGGCGGATACGGGACGAGCGCGAAATATTTGAAACGGACCCTTTGGGTCTGATAACAAAGCAAATTCTCCGCAGGCTTGGACGCAGCCCGCGGCGGCACAGGTGACAGGAAGTACGCAAATTGGCCAAGGAACCGAAAGACCCCAAGACCGACGGCACCGATGCCCCGCTGATCGACCTCAACGAAGCGTCGGTCAAGAAGCTGCTCGCGCGCGCCAAGAAGCGCGGCTACATCACCTATGACGAGCTGAACGAGGCCCTGCCGCAGGACCAGATGTCGTCCGAACAGATTGAGGACGTGATGTCCGCGATCTCCGAAATGGGCGTCAACATCGTCGAGAATGACGAGGAAGGCGCGGAAGAACAGCCGGTCGACGACAGCGATGCCGTCGATGACGGTTCCGAACAGCTCAACATCTCTCCCGAAAAGAAGAAGGAGACGATGGACCGCACCGATGACCCGGTGCGCATGTACCTGCGCGAGATGGGCGCCGTCGAGCTGCTCAGCCGCGAGGGCGAAATCGCGATCGCCAAGCGCATCGAGGCCGGGCGCGACACGATGATCCTGGGCCTGTGCGAAAGCCCGATCACCTTCCACGCGATCATCGAATGGTCGACCGCGCTGAATGATGGCGAGATGCAGCTGCGCGAGATCCTCGATCTCGATGCGATGCTTTCCAAGGACCCCGCGCCCGAAAGCCTGTCCGAGGACGGCGACGACGATGGCGAGATCAGCGAGAAGACCGCCGGCCCCAGCTTCAAGGACGAGGACGAGGTCGAGGAAGTCACCGATTCGGAGGACGAGGAAGACGAGCTGACCGAGCGTCGCACCCGTCGCCCCGAAGAGGATGACGAGGAAGACAACACGCTTTCGCTGGCGCAGATGGAAGCGCAGCTGAAACCGGCGGCGCTTGAGAAGTTCGCGCAGATCACCGCGCTCTTCCGCAAGTTCGAGAAGATCCAGGGCGAGCGCCTCAACGCGCTCAGCATCGGCGACGACTTCCCGGCGGCGAAGGAAAAGCAGTATCAGAAGCTGCGCGAGGAGCTGACCGCCGAGGTGGAATCGGTCCAGTTCCACGCCAACAAGATCGAGTATCTGGTCGATCAGCTCTATTCGTTCAACCGTCGGCTGACCGCTTTGGGCGGCCAGATGCTGCGTCTGGCCGAGCGTCACAAGGTGCCGCGCAAGGATTTCCTCGACCGCTATGTCGGGCACGAGATGGACGAGGCGTGGCTCGAATCCATGGCCGGCATCGACAAGAAATGGGCCAATTTCGTCGCCAATGAGGCGAGCGCCGTCGATCGCATCCGCGCAGAGATTTCGGACATCGCGGCCGCCACCGGCATGTCGCTCGGCGAGTTCCGCCGCATCGTCAACATGGTCCAGAAGGGCGAGCGCGAGGCGCGGATCGCCAAGAAGGAAATGGTCGAGGCGAACCTGCGCCTCGTCATCTCGATCGCCAAGAAATACACCAATCGCGGCCTGCAGTTCCTCGACCTGATCCAGGAAGGCAATATCGGCCTGATGAAGGCGGTCGACAAGTTCGAGTATCGCCGCGGCTACAAGTTCTCGACCTATGCGACCTGGTGGATCCGTCAGGCGATCACGCGTTCGATCGCCGATCAGGCGCGCACCATCCGCATTCCGGTGCACATGATCGAGACGATCAACAAGCTGGTCCGCACCAGCCGCCAGTTCCTGCACGAACAGGGCCGCGAACCGACGCCGGAAGAAATGGCCGAGCGTCTTTCGATGCCGCTCGAGAAGGTTCGCAAGGTGATGAAGATCGCCAAGGAACCGATCAGCCTTGAAACGCCGATCGGCGACGAGGAGGATTCGCATCTCGGCGATTTCATCGAGGACAAGAACGCGATCATCCCGGTGGACGCCGCGATCCAGGCGAACCTCAAGGAAACGGTCACCCGCGTGCTCGCTTCGCTGACCCCGCGCGAGGAACGCGTGCTGCGCATGCGTTTCGGCATCGGCATGAACACAGACCACACGCTTGAGGAAGTCGGCCAGCAGTTCTCGGTGACCCGCGAACGTATCCGCCAGATCGAGGCCAAGGCGCTGCGCAAGCTCAAGCACCCGAGCCGCTCGCGCAAGATGCGGAGCTTCCTGGATCAGTAAGCGTCTGTGCCGCGCGCCAGCGACTAGCCGGTAGATCGAGCAATGCAGCAATCATGGTCATCATGCGCTGGCACAGCGGTTGGTGTCGCGCGGGGCTCAAGACCCATGCGGCGCGGTGCTTCCCACAGCACACGCGCCCTACCCCATGAACGTCGCAGGAGCGGTCTTCAGCGAAGCGGGGCCAGCCGCAATATTCGGGTGCACAATGGTTGAGCCGCGATGGCGGAACGGTAGCGCTGACGCCTGATTGACCGTGAGTGCCGGATTTAAGCTCGGCTAAAGCAGAAAACGACAGGTACCGAATCAGAATAGAAGCGTCGATTCCTTTTGCTGCACGTCGCGCCGCCCCGCAAAAAGCCCTGCTTACGGCGATACCAACCCCCAATAATGCATGAGATCTGGTGTCGCGACGAAAATGAGCGCCTGGATTTTGATTTATTTATCAATGCCTTGAACGGAAACCCCTCAATTTTGGAGTAAACACAAAATTTACCATCCCCGCATAGCCGTTGAAGCGTCGGGGCAAGGGAGCAGCCCTGACAAGAGGATGCCGGCGTGAGGGCGCTGGCTTGAGCAGGGGAAATACATCATGTCCAAGACAGCATTGCTGCTGGTTACATCTTACTGCGCGCTGGCCGCGCCGGCATGGGCGGCAACCGCCTCCGCTACGGCTTCCGAGAGCGCGATCACCGATAGCGCCGCGACCGAGGCAGCAGAGGCCGATGCTGCGCAGCAATCGGGGGGCGCTGCCGCAAAACCCGCGCAGGAACTTTTTTCGACCGGCGTGGCCAAGGGCCGCGACCGGCTCGATAGCGCGACCTCGACCAGCGCGCTGCGCGGCGATGACATCACGCTGCTTGGACCGCGCCCGATCGGCGAGGTGCTGCGTACCATGGCCGGCCTGCGCGTCGCGACCAGCATCGGCGAAGGCAACAACAACTATACCGTGCGCGGGCTTCCGCTCGCCGCCGGTGGATCGAAATACATGCAGATCCAGGAAGACGGCCTGCCGTTGCTGGAGTTTGCCGACCTGTTCAACGTGGGCGCCGACGTCTACCTCCGCAACGACCTGACCGTGAACGCGATCGAGACGATCCGCGGCGGCTCGGCCTCGACCTTCGCGTCGAACTCGCCCGGCGGCCTGATCAACGTGCTGTCGCGCACCGGCGATGTCGAAGGCGGCGCGGTGCAGTTCACCACCGGCCTCGATTTCGACACCAAGCGCGTCGATTTCACTTATGGCGGCAAGCTGGGCGAGAACACCCGCTTCCATATCGGCGGCTTCTATCGCCAGGGCGAAGGCCCGCGCAACAATGGCTTTGACGGCTGGAAGGGCGGCCAGGTCAAGTTCAACATCACCCGCGAGTTCGAGAACGGCTATGTTCGGCTGTATCTCAAGTATCTCGACGACCGTTCGCCGACCTTCGCTCCGTATTTCGCCAATATCACCGGCACCAACGCCAATCCGCGTATCCGCAGCTTCCCGGGCTTCGACCTGCGTGACGACACCATCCTGTCCTCGTTCCTGGGACCGGTGATCACGCTGGACCAGAACAACAGCCCGGCCGCCTTCCCGGTGGCCACTGGCCAGAGCGCCGAATCCAAGTCGATCGGGCTTGAGGCCCAGTTCGAGGTGGCCGGCTGGACGATCACCGAGCGCATGCGCTATGCGGCCAATGGCGGCGATTTCAGCCGCGGCTTCCCCAACACCGCCAATACCGTGTCGGCCTTTGCCGCAGGCCAGGGCGGAGCCGGAGCGTTTGCACGCTATGCGAGCGGCCCGCTGGCAGGCCAGCTGATCAACCCCAATGGCCTGATCAACGGCAACGGTCTGCTCTCGCTCTATTTCTTCTCGTTCGTCCGTGCGCGCTCGCTCGACAATTTCACCAACGATGTCCGCGCCTCGAAGGTGTGGGAACTGCCCGACGGCAAGCTGACCACCACGCTCGGGGCCTATCTGGCGACACAGGACCTCAACACCACCTGGCTCCACACCGCGATGAACATCGATGCCAACGGCAATAATGGCACGGCGCAGGTCGATATCTTCAACGCGGCTGGTCAGCCCCAAACGCTCAACGGCTATTTCGCCTTTGCCCGCGCGACCAGCCTTTTCCGCCGCGCGTTCGATGTGAACTATCGCGTGTTCGCGCCTTACGGATCGGTTAACTACCAGTTCGGCAAGTTCGCGATCGGCGGGAGCCTGCGCTACGATACCGGTCGCGTACGCGGCAGCCTGGTCGGCGCGGACCTCAACAACGGCAGCGTCGGTCTGATAACCCAGGATATCAACCGCGACGGCGTGATCAACCCGGCCGAAAACCGCGTTGCCTTCCTGCCCTTCACCCAGCCCGGCGCGGTGAACTATAACTACGGTTATCTCAGCTATTCGGGCGGGATCAACTATCGCGCGGCCGAGCCCTTTTCGCTCTTCGCGCGGTACAGCAAGGGCGCGCGTGCCAATGCCGACAAGGTGTTGTTCACGCCGCTGATCAACAATGCCACCGGCGGCATCCGCAGCAACACCGACAAGCAGGACAATGTGAAGCAGCTCGAAGGCGGCTTCAAGTTCCGCAAGGACGGCTTCACCTTCAACGCCACGGCGTTCCGCGTCACGGCAGCCGACCACAATGTGATCAACGGCGCGGCGAACCGGACCGACCGGCGCTACCGCGCCACCGGCATCGAGATGGAAGGCGGCGTGCACAGGGGGCCGTTCAGCCTGATGATCGGCGCGACCTACACCAAGGCCAAGATCACGCGCGACCTGCTCGATCCGACCCTGACCGGCAAGGAACCGCGCCACCAGCCCGACTGGACCTTCTTCGCGACGCCCTCGGTCGATCTGGGCCGCGCAGTGATCGGTGCCAGCATTGCCGGGGTGACCAAGAGCTTCGCGCAGGATTCCAACCTGCTGGTCATGCCGGGCTTCACGACGGTCGACCTGTTCGGCCATGTCAAGCTGTTCAAGGGCGGCAGCCTGCAGGTCAACGCCAACAACGTGTTCAACACGCTCGGTATCTTCGAAGTGAACCAGGCGAGCGTTCCGGCCAATGGCATCGGCTTTGCCCGGGCGATCAACGGACGGACGATCTCCGCCTCATTCCGCTTCGATTTCTGACTTCCGGGAGGGAGGGAACGGTCAGGCGCTGTCGGGGAGCCCGGCAGCGCCTGACTGCGTATGGAAGTCCGCTCCCGCATCAGCATCCGCTCCCGCATCAGCATCCGCTCCCGCATCAGCATCCGCTCCCGCATGGGCATCGGCGCCAGTCGCGCGGGGCAGGAACAGCGTCATCGCTGTGCCCTTGCCGAGTTCACTCTCGATCCTGAGGCCACCGCCCGACTGATGCGTGAAGCCATGCACCATCGGCACGCCAAGGCCGGTCCCCTTGCCGACCTGCTTGGTGGTGAAGAACGGTTCAGCCACGCGCGCCAGCGTTTCGGGAGCCATGCCCGTTCCGTTGTCGATCACGCTGATCGCGGCATAGTCGCCCTCTGCAAGCTCGGGCAATGCCTCGTCGCCGGGCGCGCGTACCGCACGGGCGACAATGCGCACCGCCCCGCCATCGGGCATGGCATCGCGCGCGTTGATGACAAGGTTGAGCAGCGCCGACTGGAGCTGCGCGGCATCGGCGATGATGGCACCGCAGGCGCCATCGTCCTCGATCGCAACGCTGATCCCGGACCCCGCCGAGACCCCGAGCAGCGGCTCCAGTTCCTTCAGAAAGGCGGACACGTCGATCCGCTCGGGATCGAGTCGCTGCTGCCGCGCAAAGGCGAGCAATTGCTTGACCAGCCCCGTGCCGCGCATCGCGGCATTGGTGCTCATATCGACCAGCTTCAGAGCCTCGGGGTCGTCGAGCCGCCGCCCGATCAGCGACAGGCCGCTCAGCACAGCCGCCAGGATGTTGTTGAAATCATGCGCCACACCCGCAACCAGCCGGCCCATCGCCTCCATCTTCTGGCTGCGGATCAGCGCGTCCTGCGCCGCCTCGCGCTGGGCGATCTCCTCTTTCAGCTGCGCGTTCGCCGCATGCAGCGCTGCCGTGCGCCGCGCGACGGTGATTTCCAGATCGTCCGCCAGCGCGCGCAGCGCCCTTTGCGCCTGCACGCGCTCCTCGATGATGGTGCCCGAAGGGATCAGACCGGTGATCGCGCCGGAAGAATCGCGCAACGGCGCAAGCTGGAAATCGATCGTCACCGGGGCATGGCCGAGCATCACCGGCACGTCATAGCGCACCAGCTCGCCCGCGCGGGCGGCTTCGATCGCGAGCTTGAGCCGCGCCTGCACCTCGGCGTCATAGGACCACCAGGGCGCATCCCAGAAAGGCTTGCCCGCGACATCCGCAAGCTGCAGCCCGGCCGCGTCGAGCGGCGCACGATTGGCATAATCGACCTCGCCGTCGAGCGTCAGAACGCCGACAAAGGCGAACAGCTGGTCGAGCACGCGGCGCAGCTTGTCCTCGCGCTCGCGAATTTCGCGATCCTGGCGGCGGCGGTCGGTGACGTCCTCGCAGATGATGCCGATGCCGCTGACCTCCCCGTCACCGACGAAGATCGGATAGAATTGCTCGCGCCATTCGCGGATTTCGCCGGGATGGGCCAGCGTCGTTCCCGTAATGGCCACATCGCGCAACGGCTCGCCGCTCTCGATCACCTTGAGCAGCATCGGCTCGGCGATCGCGCGCAAATCGGGAACCAGATCCCAGACCTTCTTGCCGACATGTTCTTCGGGCGAGAACCCGTTCATGTCCGCCAGCGCCGGATTGACGCGCACAAAGCGCAGTTCCCGGTCGATCAGCCCCAGGCCAAGCGGCGCCCGGGCGTAGAGCGCATCGAGTTCGGCGGCATCGGTTGCCTCCTGCACGCGTGAAGCCCGAACCTGATCCACCAGATGCTCCCGCTTCCACGAATCGCTCGTCAGTCACCAGCCTGACAATGACGGCGCCGCTCGGTCCAATTCTGGTCTATGCGTCCAAATGGCATGACGTCCAATGAAATGTGCAGCGGCAGACCAAGGCCGGAGCCGGGCTAATCTGCCGACATCAGGATGTTATTCTGCAAATTGATCCGTGTTAATCAATTGCCGTCCGATCGGTGCGGATTTGCAAGCGGCGAAAGGAACTGTTTGCCATAGCCGTCGGGCAGCGAAAGTCCGGCAACGCCATAGCCATTCGGCCATTGCTGGTCCGGCATGTAATGCGTTCCGAACCAGCGGTCGATCATCGGCAGATGTACCGCGAAATTCTTGTCGGTTGCCACGGGTTCGATGGCATGGTGCCAGTGATGATAGCGCGGCATGGCGATCCAGCGTTCCAGCCAGGGGCTGCGCGGCGCGAAATTGGCATGGATGAACACCGCGTGCAGCGAAACGAAGCCCAGATAGGCAAAGACGGCCACGGGATCGAAGCCGAGCATCACGATCGGCAGCAGCACGAGGCCGCGGGTGACGACGACATCGACCAGATGCAGCCGCGATCCGGCGAGCCAGTCCATGTGTGTGACCGAATGGTGCACGCGGTGAAAGCGCCACAGCAGCGGCACGGCATGAAAGGCGCGGTGCACCGCATATTGCGCCAGATCGGCGACCAGCACGATGAGCGCGAACTGCACCGCCAGCGGCAGCATCTGGGCCATCGTCTGGACCGGCGCGATGGCCAGCTTCTGCCCAGCCCAGGTCGCCGGCACCAGCACCAGCAACGACATCAACTGAACCAGCGCGTGGCTCATGAAGAAATAGGTCGCGTCGGTCAGCCATCCCTTGCGGAACGGCCCCTGCTCGCGCCGTAGCGCGAACGCGCGTTCGAGCGGAACGAACAAGGCAGCCGTGGTCAGCGTGCCGAGCACGAACCAGTCGAGCCCGATATGCACCCGGGTCGGGCGGGCGTCGGGAATGGCGACCCCGCCTGCCCCCAGCGCCAACGCGAGCCCGGCCAGCACCAGACCCGCCAGACCGAGCGCCTTGCGCCGCCGCAGCAGCATCGACAGCCCCGCCAGCCCCAGCGTCACCAGGATCGCGCTGTCGATCGCACTGCGCACCAGCGGCAGCGGGTAGCGCGCGCGCAGTTCGGGCATGGTCAGCCATTGCGGAAAGTGCAGGCACAGCACCGCCGCGACGCTGAGCAACCCCAGCGCGATCGAAAGCACACCGCTCCACCAGCCGCTGCCGAAGCGGCGCGGCGCGCGATCTGCGAATATCCGGGTCAGCCATTGCTCTGCGGTCATCGCGCGCGAGCATGACGGCCAAGCGCAAACATATGGTTAGGGGATGTTCCGCGAGCTTGACGAACCGCGCGCGTTCGCCTTTGACCTGGCGCGGACGCGAAAGGGGCATCATGCGCATTCTGACCTGGCTGGCAGCGATCGTTCTGGCGTGGTGCGGGGCACCTCAGGGTCTGGCGCAGGTGACCATGCCCGACGGATCGGTCATTGCCAAAGACCGGATCGATTCCGCAGCGGCCGCTTGCAAGGCGGGCAAGGCCGATGCCTGTCTGGTGCGCGGCCTTGCGCTGGAACGTGGCATCGGTGAACCCATCGAGATCAATCTCGCGGCCGCCGCTTTCCGCAGCGCTTGCGAGGGCGGGATGGGCATGGGGTGCGAAAAGGAGGCCGATATTGCCGCACGGCGGCACGACAAGCGCCAGGACCTGAGGCTAGCCGCCGAACGCTGGGGCAAGGCGCGCACCACGTTCACCACGGGCTGCGAGGCCGGCAACCCGCTTGCCTGCCATCGCCTGGCGGACATGCTGGCCAACAACAGCGCGATGATCGACAAGCCCCGCGCGGTGACACTGCTCGCCAAAGCCTGTTTCGACCTGAGATTTGGCCCTTCCTGCATCGCGGGCAGCGCGCTGACCGGGCTGTCCACATCTGCGGTGCGCGATCCGGCTCTGGCCACGCGGTTCGAGGCTGCCGTCGATCCGGCCCTTACGAGCGCTTGTGACGAGGACCGGGTCGGGGCATGCGCGATGCTCGGCGAATGGCTGCTCGGCCGACTTGGCCCCAAGGACACCGCACGCATCGCCATGCTTGCCGAAAAGGCGTGCAGCGGCGGCGCCGCGCATGGTTGCGCGCTGGCGGCCGATCTCGTCCGCCGCACCGATAGCAGCGCCGAGGGCTGGGACAGACGATATGCCTATCTCGATCGTGCCTGCGCGATCCAGTTCGGCTATTGCAGCGGCCTGGCCGATCTGATGCGGGCCGCGCCGCCGATCCGATCGGTCGATAGCGGCCTCATCTTCCTAGCCGATATCAAGGCCTGTCTCGCCGAAGCCGAAGAGCATTGCTGGCGGCTGTACGAGCCCGCTGCCAGGCTGAGCGCCACCGAGCTCGCCCAACTCGTCGAGACATTCGATCAGGCCTGTCTCAATCTGCCGAGACCCAGCGCCGAAATCTGCGCGTCTGCCGCCAGCAACCATCTCGAGCGCGCCGAAGCCGTTCCTGCCAGCGCTGCGACCGATCGGGCGACGGCGCGCCGCCTGTATCAGCGCGCGCTGGAACTGCCGGAGGAAGCCGAGGACAATCCGACCGCGCACAGCGAGGCGCGGGCATTCCTGGCAGGCCGCTGAACCTCAGGCCGCGATGCTGCCTTCCGCATCGTCCTCGGCGAGCAGCCAGGCCTCGGCCTCCTTGATGTCGGTAAACATGCGGGCATCGCGCCCCTGGCTGGCGCGCATCAGCTGCATCCGCGCCAGCGATTGCGAGAAGACAAAAGCCAGCTTGCGCGAGCGATAGCGCGGCCCTGCGAGCACGGCACCGAACGCCTGCACGATCTCCTGCGGCTGGATCTTCATGTCGCGCACATCGACCAGGGTCACATGCTCGTTGGGACCGCAGGTCAGCCGCTCATGCGCCGCATTGCGCGCCGCAACGAACCGCTCGACGTCCACAGCCTCGAAAAAGCCTGCGAGATACTGCCGCACCATGTTGGTCGATGGATCGGCTGTGATTCGAAAAATTGCCCCCATATCGGCTGGATATTCCGGGGAAATGAAGATTCGGTAAGCGCTGGAACACGATCGTTCCGGACCGGCTAGGCGTCCGTCGTGAGGCCCTGGACGCCACGTTTCCAGGGCATATGCCACTCGGGCGCGTTCGACTTTGCAAGGCGCGGCAACACACCATCCCTGCCCAGCAGCCAGGCCTCGGCCTCCGCGACCGAATAGAAGAAGCGCGCATCGCGTCCGGATGCGGCGCGCTGCAGCTGCTTGCAGGCCAGCGAATGCGAAACGACAAAGGCAAGCTTGCGCGAACGCAACGGCGGATTGGCCAGCACGGCCTGAAATGCCTGGACGACTTCCTGCTGCTGAATCTTGACATGACGCGCGTCTACCAGCGCCAGATGCTGGTTCGGCCCGCACGTCAGCTGTCCGAAAGCGGCATTGCGGTCAGCGACAAAGCGCTCGACATCCGCTGGTTCGAAGAAACCAGCGAGATACTGCCGGAGAATATTGTTTACCGGATCGACCTCAATTTTGTAAATCGCGTCCATAAATCCGACTTATGCGAGTCGAATGAAGATTTGGTAAGCGCAATTTGTGTGGGATATGACGCTGAACCGCCAAGCTTTATTGCAACTTTTTGCAGATAACAGTCATGCTTAATAAAGCCTCAAGTCGTTCACCGCTTGCCAGGCCGTTTCATCAGTCCCGGTGAGCGCGTCGAGATCGCCCGGCTGCGCACCTGCATCATCCACCCATTCACGCAACGCCGGACCGCCATTGATCACGTCGATCGCCAGCTTCCCAAGCTCGTACTCGTACGGGAAATCGCGCCAGAGCGGGTAATCGGGATAGAGCGCGCGGATCGCCTTGAAGCCCAGCGCCTGGACGCGCCAGGGGCGGAAGGCATGATGATCGTAGAACTGGCCTTCAGCATGAATGTGCACGCCATGGCAGAGCTGGCCGACATGCTTGTGGAAGGTCGGCTCGAACCAGATCTCGCGCAAGGCGCAGCCGGCCAGCCATTCGGGCGCGAGAGCATGCATCTTTCCGATCACGTCGCGTGCGTTGATGTCGGGCGCGCCGAACAGTTCGAGCGGGCGGGTCGTCCCCCTGCCCTCGCTCAGCGTCGTGCCTTCGAGCATCACCGTGCCGGCATAGGCGCGCGCCATGTTGACGTTGGGCGCATTGGGGCTGGGATTGACCCAGAGCCGGTCGGTCGGCCAGCCAAAGCCTGGCGCGGCCTCGGGCTGCCAGCCGCGCATCGCGACCACGCGATAATCGACATCGAGCCCGTAGTGCCGGATGAACCAGTGGCCCATCTCGCCCAGCGTCAGCCCGTGGCGCATCGGCATGGGACCTGCGCCGACAAAGCTCTCCCAGCCGGTGCGCAGCGTCAACCCCTCGACCGGGCGTCCGGCGGGATTGGGCCGGTCGAGCACCCAGACCGACTTGCCATGCGCGACGGCGGCCTCGAGAATGTAGAGCAAGGTCGTGACGAAGGTGTAGATGCGGCAGCCCAGGTCCTGCAGGTCGATCAGGATCACGTCAAAGCTGTCCATCATCGCCGGGGTCGGGCGGCGCACCTCGCCATAGAGGCTGAACACCGGGATGCCGTGCACCGGATCGGTGAAATCCGGGCTTTCGACCATATTGTCCTGCTTGTCGCCGCGCAGCCCGTGCTGCGGCCCGAAGGCGGCGGTCAATTGGATGTCGTCGAGCGCGGCCAGGGCATCGAGCGAATGCACCAGATCGGCGGTCACCGAGGCAGGATGCGCGAGCAGCGCGACGCGACGGCCCTTGAGCGGCGCGCGCAGCTCGGGCTCAGCCAGAAGACGATCGATACCGAAGAGCATGGGGGCCTCGCTGCAAGATGATGCGCGCTGTTTAGCCGAGCCGCGCGGCAAAACAATCCGGGTGGTGAAAATCGGGTTTGCCGGACGGATGCGCAAGCGACCAGTAGCTCTTGGCTCCGTCGGTGTCTTCGATCACGGCGGTGATCGCCAGCCGCCAGGGCGCGGGGCCGAGCAGCGCATCGAGCCCGGCGAGCGGGATAGCTGCCTGCCAGAGCCCGCTCTCTCCCGCCATCTGCGGGTCGCTTGGCAACGCAAGGTCGCGCATCCCCGCACGGTAACCGTCGAACGCATAGGCGGCCCATGCACCCGAGTGCGCGAGGTTGAACTCGGCATAGGCGGGACCGGTGGTCGATCCGATAAATGCCTCGAAGCAGGTGTGCTGCCAGAGGCCATCGGCGCGCCCCTGCGCACGGGCAGGCCAGAGGATGCAATTGCCCGGGTCGGTGACATGGTAGGCGATGGTGAGCGTCTGATCGTCGGACAGAGACCAGTCCGCCGCCAGCGCTGTGCCATCGGGCGCGGGAAAATCGGGATGCGGGTGGAGACGCTGCGACATGCTCAGAGCTTTTCAGACCAACCACCTCCAGTTCAACTGTTTTCGTCACCCCCGCGCAGGCGGGGGTCCCGCTTTATTTCTCGGTTGGCACAGAAGCGGGACTCCCGCGTTCGCGGGAATGACGGAAGGTATCGATCCATATCTGAGCGGGAACGACGGAGTTGGCGCACTGGTTGCACAATGCTAGACTGACGCAAACGTAAAGCGCGCCAAGCGCATCGGGAGAGCATCATGGCGCTGGTCAAGGCCGCCAATCCATCGCAGATCTTCGGGCGCGAGGCGTTTCGCGACCTTACCGCCATATCGCGCTGGAAGGGACTCGCATTGGTCGCGCATGCCTGGATCACGATCGTCGCGCTCGCCTGGGGCGCGGCCTGGATCGGCACCTGGTGGGCCTGGGTGATTGCGATCGTGCTGATCGGCGGACGGCAGCTTGGTCTCGCCATCCTGATGCACGAAGGCGCGCACGGGCTGCTCCACCCGAACCGTGCGGTAAACAACTGGGTCGGGCAATGGGTCACCGGCGTGCCCATGGGCACCGATCTGCACGCCTATCGCACCTATCACCTGACGCACCATCGCTACACGCAACAGCCCGAGGACCCGGACCTTTCGCTCTCCGCGCCCTTCCCCACCACGCGCGCCAGCCTGATGCGCAAGGTGTTCCGCGACCTCACCGGCCAGACCTTCGTCAAGCAGCGCGGCGCGCAGCTGGCGATGGCAATCAAGGGCTTCGGTCCGGGCGCCAAGGAGCAGAACCTGTTCATCGGCAAGGTGACGCTGCGCTTCCTCGCCGCGCAGGTCGTGCTGCTCGCGCTCTCGTTCGCTACGGGGCTCGGCGCGCTGCCGTATCTTATCTGGCTGACCGCGATGGCGACGACGTTCCAGCTGTACCTGCGCATCCGCAACATCGCCGAACATGCCTGCACCACCACGGGCAGCGAGGACCCGTTCACCCATGCGCGCACGACCTATGCGGGCCTGTTCGAGCGGGCAACGGTCGCGCCCTATTGGGTGAATTTCCATAGCGAGCACCATCTGTTCATGGGCGTGCCCTGCTATAATCTGGCCAAAGCGCACCGCATGCTGGTGCAAGCGGGGCATGCCGGGCGGATGACGATCGCGCCCGGCTATGCCGCGGTGATGCGGCAGGTCGTCAAACCTGCCGCATGACCTGAAGCATCACGCCATTTCGGCGCTGGCCTTTTCGCTGACCATCTCGGCAATCGCCTTGCCGAAGGCGGGCAGATCGTCGGGGCAGCGGCTGGTGATGAGATTGCCGTCGATCGCGACCTCCTGATCGACGAAATTCGCGCCGGCGTTCTTGAGGTCGGTGACGATCGACTTGTAGCCGGTGAGCGTCTTGCCCTCGGCAAGACCCACCTCGACCAGCAGCCAGGGTGCGTGGCACACGGCGGCGACGGGCTTGCCCGCGTCGGCAAAGGCCTTGATCAGCGCCAGCGCCTCGGGATTGACGCGCAGCAGGTCGGGGTTGATCTGGCCGCCGGGCAGCACCAGCGCGTCATACTGCTCGACCCGCGCGCCCGAAAGCGGCGCATCGACGCTGACGCTCTGGCCCCAGTCGTCACCCTTCCAGCCCCTGATCTCGCCGCTTTCAGGCGAGACGATAGTGACATTGGCGCCCGCACCCTTGAGGTCGTCGCGCGGCTGGATGAGTTCGGATTCCTCGAAACCGTGCGTGGCGAGGATGCAGATATTGCGGCCGGAAAGATCGGGAAGGCTCATGGGGGATTCTCCGTTTGGGGGGTTTCCCCCTTCCTACGGACGCGGCGCAAACCCGTTCCCTAGAGCCATTTCGCCCATTTGAAGCGGAGATAGAGGCCGATGCAGATCGTCACCATCGCGCCCACCACCAGAAAATAGCCGTGCCGCCATTCCAGCTCTGGCATGTACTTGAAATTCATACCGTAAATACCGGCGATCGCGGTCGGCACCGCCAGGATCGCGGCCCAGGCGGCGAGCTGGCGGGTGATGACGCCCTGGCGCTGCTGCTCGAGCAGGCCGCTGGTCTCGATCACCGAGGTCAGCGTGTCGCGCAGGCCGGCGACGCGATAATCGGCGCGGCGGACATGGTCGTGCAGGTCGCGGAAATAGGGATGGATGTCGGCATCGATCTGCGGCAGCTCGAGGTGCATGCAGCGGTTGGCGACGTCCTGCATCGGGCTCAGCACGCGCTGCAGCCGGAACAGGTCGCGGCGCAGCGAGAAGAGCTGCGCGGTCTCCTGCTTGTTCAGAAACGCATCGAGCGCGCGGTCCTCGATGCCGAGCACCTTGTCCTCGAGCGCATCGATCACCTCGAGATAGCCGTCGACGATGAAATCGAGGATCGCATGCAGCACGAAATCCGCGCCGCGCTTCAGCAGCCGTGGTGTCGCCTCGAGCTTGTGGCGTACCGGGCTGTGATCGCGCAGCGATCCGTGCCGCACGGTGACGATGAACTGGCGGCCCATGAAGATCGCGGTATTGCCATAGGTGATCGCGGTGTTGCTGTCGCTCTCGTCGAGATGCACGGTGCGCGCCACCGCGAACAGATGCTCGCCATAAGGCTCGATCTTGGGCAGGTGCCGCCGGTCGAGCGCGTCTTCCACCGCCAGCGGGTGCAGCCCCAGCTGCGACTGGATCGGCATCAGCTCGGCCTCGCTCGGCTCGTGCAGCCCGATCCACAGCAGGTCCGCCGGGTCGTCGAGCGGCGGCAGCGGCTGGCTCAGGTCGATATCGCGCACCCGCTCCCCATCGCGATAGAGGCGCGCGGCGATGACGGTCACCGGACGAAAGCCCGTGTCAAACCATCTCTCCCGTCCGCCCCAGCGCTTCCGCGATCAGCTTGCGGGTGTTGGCGATGCCGTAGAGCGCGATGAAGCTGCCCATGCGCGGCCCCTGCTCGCTGCCCAGCAGCGTCTCGTACAGCGCCTTGAACCAGTCGCGCAGGTTGCCGAAGCCATAGGCCTCGTCCTTGCCGATGGCATAGACGATGTTCTGGATATCCTCGGCCGATGCGTTTTCGGGC
Source organism: Blastomonas ursincola (assembly GCF_013607875.1). Taxonomy (GTDB): domain Bacteria; phylum Pseudomonadota; class Alphaproteobacteria; order Sphingomonadales; family Sphingomonadaceae; genus Blastomonas; species Blastomonas ursincola. The sequence goes on along the minus strand of NZ_VDES01000002.1, from coordinate 1,516,376 downwards.
AGTTCGGCGAGTTCGTTGTCGAGCCGGGTCAGCGCGTCGATCTCGGTCCCTTCGGGCCAGCGGCGCTTGAGCGTCGGGGCGATGAAATCGCGGCCATAGTTCACCGCATTCTCGATCAGCCCGTCGAGCTCCGGATGCGTCTCCGGCGAGACGCCGGGCGCATATTTCTGCACGAAGCCCCAGACCAGATCCTTGTCGTCCATGCCCGGCAGGCTGACGACATTGAGCAGCAGCCCGAAGCTCACCGGCGGGCTGCCTGCGGGAACGTCGCCTGCATGGATATGGTGCGCGGGGTTGCCCAGCCGCTTGTCGGCATCCTGGCCGTGCCAGTTGTCGCGGAACTGGAAATATTCGTCCACCGCTCGCGGGATGACGCCCAGATGCAGCTGCTTGGCCGCCTTGGGTTCGCGGAAGATGTAGAAGGCCAAGCTGTTCTCGCTGCCGTAGCGCAGCCATTCCTCGATCGACAGGCCGTTGCCCTTGGACTTGGAGATCTTCTCGCCCTTTTCGTCGAGGAACATCTCGTAGATCATGCCCTCTGGCTTCTGGCCGCCGAGCACGCGGGCGATCTTGCCCGATTGGACGCCGCTATCGGTCAGGTCCTTGCCGTACATCTCGTAATCGACGCCCAGCGCCACCCAGCGCATCGCCCAGTCGACCTTCCATTGCAGCTTCGCACCGCCCGAGAGCACCGATTGCTCGATCGTCTCGCCCTCGTCGGTGAAGCGCACGATCCCGGCCTCGGCATCGACCACCTCGACCGGCACCTGCAACACCACGCCCGACTTGGCGCTGATCGGCATGATCGGCGAATAGGTCGCGGCGCGCTCGGCACGCAGCGTCGGCAGCATGATGTCGAGGATCGCCTGATAGTTGCGCAGCACCCCGCGCAGCGCCTCGTCGAACGCGCCGCTGCGATAACGCTCGGTCGAGGAGACGAACTCGTAATCGAAGCCGAACTGGTCGAGGAACGCGCGCAGCATCGCATTGTTGTGATGCGCGAAGCTTTCGAACTTGCCGAACGGATCGGGGATCTGGGTCAGCGGCTTGCCGAGATGCTGGCGCAGCATTTCCGGATTGGGCACGTTGTCGGGCACCTTGCGGAGGCCATCCATGTCGTCGCTGAACGCGACCAGCCGCGTCGGTGCGCCGTCGGTCAGCGTCTCGTAGGCGCGGCGCACCAGGGTCGTGCGGAACACCTCCTGGAACGTGCCGATATGCGGCAGGCCCGATGGGCCATAGCCGGTCTCGAACAGCATCGGCCCCTTCCCCTCGGGCTTGCCATTCGGATAGCGTTTCAGCAACTTGCGCGCTTCCTCGAACGGCCATGCCTTGGATCGCATTGCAGCTTCGCGATACGCGCTCACACGTGTTTCCTTTTCGTTCCGATGTGTCCTATAGGACGGGCAATGATCGCTTCCCTAAACTTTCCAGCCCTGCATGCAAGCCATAGCGCGATCTGGTTCGCGCATCCCGGCGAGCCTGCGGTGCGCATTTCCAAGGGCGAGGCAATCGCGCGCGCAGCCGAGACGCCGCTGATCATGCTCAACGCGCCGCTGGTGGCGCAGCGGCTGGGATACCCTGAGCTTTCCGGGCTCGACCTGCTCGAGCTGTTCGCCTTCGTCCACCCCGCGCAGTTCATGGTGCCGACACCGATGGGGCTGGCGAAGGCGCTGAAGCTCCCTCTCCTACTCAGGGGAGGGGGGAACGCGCCCGAGCTGGCATTACAATCCCCTCTCCCAACCCTCTCCCCTCAAGGCGAGAGGGCTGAACAAGGTCTCCCCGAATCCGCCATCCCCGCGCTGCTGCACGCCGCTGCCGAGGCGCTGATCGCGACGCTCGAACGCCCCGACTGGCCGCAGCGCGAGGGGGCATGGACCGGATTGCAGGCGCTCGCGCGGCTGCGCTGGCCCTGGGCGGGCGTCGCCTCGCGCCACCTCAAGGCCCCCGAAAAGGCCGAACGCTGGCTGTTCTCGCGCCTGCCCGAATGGGAGGAGCAGGCCCCGCGCCCGCAGCCGCGCCAGATCACGCTGGCGGAAAATGACGCCGAGGCGCAGCTCGAGGCGCTGACTGGCGCGGGCGCAGAGCGCCGCGAGGGCCAGCGCCAGTTCGCGCGCACCGCATCGCACATCTTCGCCCCGCGCGAACGCCGCGCCGAACCGCATATGCTGCTCGCCGAAGCGGGCACCGGCATCGGCAAGACGCTGGGCTATCTCGCGCCTGCCTCGCTCTGGTCGCACGGCGCGGGGGGAACGGTGTGGATCTCTACCTATACCAAGGCGCTGCAACGCCAGCTCTCGCGCGAGACCGAGCGCATCTATGCGGGCGAGGCCGAGTTCCGCAAGCGCGTGGTCATCCGTAAGGGGCGCGAGAACTATCTGTGCCTGCTCAACCTCGAGGATGCCTTGCAGGGCGGCTTCCAGAACCGCGCCGCCGTGCTGGCGCAGCTGGTCGCGCGCTGGGCCGCGTACAGCCGCGATGGCGACATGATCGGCGGCGACCTGCCCGGCTGGCTCACCACTCTGTTCCGCCGCGCGGGCGTTACCGCGCTGACCGACCGGCGCGGCGAGTGCGTCTATGCCGGCTGCCCGCATTACCGCAAATGCTTCATCGAGCACGCCGCGCGATCGAGCCAGAATGCCGATCTGGTCATCGCCAACCATGCGCTGGTGATGGTCAACGCCGCGCGCGCGCGCGAGCAGCAGGGTCGTCCGACACGGATCATCTTCGACGAGGGCCATCACCTGCACGATGCCGCCGATTCGATGTTTGCGGTCGCGCTGACCGGCCAGGAAACAGTCGAGATGCGCCGCTGGGTGATGGGGCCCGAGGGCAAGTCGCGCGGCCGCAGGCGCGGGCTCGCCGCGCGCCTCTCGGACGTCGCCTCCTATGACGAGGCGGGCGGGCGCGCGATCGAGGCGGCGCGGATCGCCGCCGAAGCGCTGCCCGGCGAAGGCTGGCTCGCGCGCATTCGCGAGGGCGCGCCCTCGGGCGAGATCGAACAGCTGCTCGCCGCGATCCGCGGCACGGTCTATGCCCGCGACGAGAGCGGCGCAGAGGATGCAGGCTACGGCATGGAGACCGAACTTGCCGAGCTCGACGGTCCGCTGATCGCCGCCGCGATGGAAGCCGCGCGCGCGATCGATGCGCTGCACCAGCCGCTGGTCGCGCTGGGGCGCAGGCTGGAAGTGCTGATCGAGGATCCGCCCGACTGGCTCGACGGCCCAGCGCGCGCGCGCATCGAGGGCGCGCTCGCCTCGCTTGGCTGGCGCATCGACCTGCTCGCCGCCTGGGCCTCGCTGCTCGGGCGGATCGGCGGCCCTGCGGATCCCGATTTCGTCGACTGGCTGGCGCTCGACCGCGTCGAGGGGCGCGAGTACGACATGGGGCTGCACCGGCGCTGGCTCGATCCGGGCAAGCCGCTGGCCGAAGCCGTCATCAAGCCCGCGCATGGCGTGCTGGTCACCTCAGCCACGCTCAAGGCCGGCGAGGACTGGACCCCGGCAATGATGCGCACCGGCGCGGTGCATCTGGAAAAGCCGCCCGAATTGTTCGAAGCGCGCAGCCCGTTCGATTATGCCAACCAGGCCGAGGTGCTGATCGTCACCGACGTGAAAAAGGGCGACATGGCGGGGCTGGCCGGGGCCTATGGGCGGCTGATCGAGGCCGCCGGTGGCGGAGCCCTGGGCCTGTTCACCGCGATCAAGCGGTTGCGCGCGGTGCATGGCCGCATCGCCGACCGGCTCGCGCAATCGGGTCTGCCGCTCTACGCGCAGCATGTCGACCCTATGGAGACCGGCACCCTGGTCGACATCTTCCGCGACGATCCACGCGCCTCGCTGCTCGGCACCGATAGCTTGCGCGACGGGGTCGACGTGCCCGGCGATTCGCTGCGGCTGGTCATCATGGAAGGCGTGCCATGGCCCAAGCCCGACATCCTGCACCGGGCGCGCAAGCTCGCCGGTGGCGGCACCCAATATGACGACATGATCATCCGCGCACGCCTCGCCCAGGCGTTCGGACGGCTGATCCGCCGCGCCGACGATCGCGGGCGGTTCGTGATGCTCTCCTCCGCCTTTCCCTCGCGTCTGCTCAGCGCCTTTCCGCCCGGAACGCCGGTGCGACGGTGCACGCTTTCCGAAGCTTTACAAGCGGTGCAATCTGGCGTTTCTGCGCGAGGAAACGAGGGCGCGCGAATCGATCCCGTGACGGGATCGGGGGGAGAGATGCGATGAAAAGGCTGACCTTGCTGCGGCACGCCAAATCGGACTGGCTGGACCGCTCCCTGCGCGATTTCGATCGGCCGCTCAACGCACGCGGGCTGAAGGGCGCCAGGGCCATGGGCTTTTATGCCGCCGAGAAGAAGATGGTGTTCGACGCGGTCGTGGCCTCGCCCGCGGTGCGCGTCACCGAGACGATCGACCATTTCGAGACCGCCTATGGCCAGACGCTGCACCCCGACTGGGACCGGCGCATCTATCTCGCCTCGTCGGTGACGCTGATCGACGTGCTGCGCGGGGTGGATGACAGCGCCAACCATGTGCTGATGGTCGGGCACAATCCGGGGCTGGAAGACCTGGTGTTCGATCTGGTGCCCGATGACGGATCGAGCCCGTTGCGCGATGTTGTCGAGGAGAAATTCCCCACCGCCGCGCTTGCGATCATGGACATTGCGATCGATCACTGGTCCGAACTCGACAACCGCACCGCGAAGCTGATCGAGGTCACCCGCCCGCGCGATCTCGATCCCGAGCTGGGGCCGCAGGACGACGACTGACGCCATGGCAAAGCCGCTGCCCGAGACCATCCTGCGCCGCGCGGGCCCGGACGATGCCGCGAAGCTGGCGCTGATCGGCTCGGCGACCTTTCTCACCGCCTTTGCGCATGATCATCCGGGGCAAGCGCTGATCGACCATTGCAGCGTCGAGCATGGCATGGCGCGCTATGCTGGCTGGCTGGACAAGCCCGAATACGCCTTTTGGCTGCTGGAAACGCCGCTCGGCGCGCCGGTCGGCTATGCGATGATGAGCCCGCCCGAGCTCGATATCAAGCCGCAGCCCGGATCGGTGGAGTTGAAGCGCATCTATGCGCTGTCGGGCTGGCAGGGTGCTGGCCTTGGCCGCAGGCTGATGGACGCGGTGATCGACGAGGCCCGCGCCCGCGAGGCCACGTGCCTGTATTTGTGCGTCTATACCAACAATCCCGATGCGCAGCGCTTCTACGAACGCTTCGGGTTCGAGAAGGTCGGGCAGCAGCAGTTCATGACCGGCAACGTGCCGTTCACCGACTGGATCATGCGCAAGCCGCTCTGAACGGTGCCAAGTGGCTCAGGCCGCTTCGAGTGCCGCTGCCAACCGGTCGCGGATCGCGCGCAGCGCGGCGAGATCGATCGAAGGGGCAGCGGTTACGGCAGGCGCAGGTGCTGCGGCAGGCGCCGGCTTCGCCGCCTTGCCTGCCAGATACTGCCGCGCGCCGCGCACGGTAAAGCCCTCGCGGTTGAGCAAGCGGTCGATCGTGCGCAGCGTCTCGACATCCTCGGGCCGGTAATAGCGTCGCCCCCCGGCACGCTTGAGCGGCTTGATGCTGTCGAACTGCGCTTCCCAATAGCGCAGGATGTGCGGCTTGACCCCCAGTTCGGCCGAAACCTCGCCGATGGTGCGCATCGCGCCCTCGGCCTTGCCGGAGGAGGTCACCGGGTCAGTCACCGGCCATGATCCTTTCCTTCATGATCTGGCTGGCGCGGAAGGTCAGCACGCGGCGCGGGGTGATCGGAACCTCGACCCCGGTCTTGGGGTTGCGCCCGACGCGCTCGCCCTTGTCGCGCAACAGAAAGGTGCCGAAGCCCGAAATCTTCACATTCTCGCCGCGCTCGAGAGCGTCGGTCATGTGGTTGAGCACCGATTCCACCATCTGCGCCGCATCGGCGCGAGACAGTCCTACCTGGTTGTTGATCGTATCGGCCAGATCAGCCCTGGTCAAAGTACCCACTGAACGCATCGCCCCGTCTCCTAACCCGCCAAGAGCAGGATAGCGGATCGAAGTTATAATGGCAAATCGAGGCTATGTAAAAACAGTGCGAATAGAGGCGATTGCGCGACAAAATTGCGTGAGGTTAATAGCGGATTACCGCCGCCCCCCAGGTAAGGCCGCCGCCCATCGCTTCGAGCACCAGCAGGTCGCCGCGCTGGATGCGGCCGTCGCGCACGGCGGTGTCGAGTGCGAGCGGAACCGACGCGGCCGAGGTATTGGCATGCTGGTCCACGGTGACCACCACCTTTTCCGGCGGCAGACCCAGCTTGCGCGCGGTCGCATCGAGAATGCGGGCATTGGCCTGGTGCGGCACCACCCAGTCGATATCGGCGCTGGTCAGGCCCAGCCGGTGCAGCACCTGCTCCATGACTTCGGCCAGATTGACCACGGCATGGCGAAACACCTCGCGCCCCTTCATCCGGACCTTGCCGACGGTGCCCGTGGTCGAGGGCCCGCCATCAACATAGAGCAGGTCGTGATGGCGACCATCGGCGTGCAACTGGGTCGTCAGGATGCCGCGCGCGGCGCTATCGCCCTCCGCGGCGGTTTCGAGCCCGAGCACGACCGCGCCCGCACCATCGCCGAACAGCACGCAGGTGCCGCGATCTTCCCAGTCGAGAATGCGGCTGAAGGTTTCCGCACCGATGACCAGCGCGCGGCTGCCCATGCCGGTGCGCAGCATGCTGTCGGCAACGCTGAGCGCGTAAAGAAAGCCCGAACAGACCGCTGCGACGTCGAAGGCGATACCGCCTGTCATCCCGATCGCCGACTGCACCTTGGTCGCGGTGGCGGGGAAGGTGTGGTCGGGGGTCGCTGTCGCAAGCACGATCAGGTCGATATCGCTGCCTGCCAGTCCTGCGGCTTCGAGCGCCCTGTTGGCCGCATCTATTGCCAGCGTGCCCGTGGTCTCTTCCGGCGCGGCGATATGGCGGAACTTGATGCCGGTGCGCTCGGTGATCCACTCGTCCGAGGTATCGACGGTTTCAGCCAGTTCGGCATTGGATACCCGCTTGGATGGCAGTGCCGATCCCGTGCCGAGAATGACACTGCGCGTCGCCGGAGCCTGAAAAGTCATTTGGGAAATTCGCCCGATCCGTTGGAAGCGACGCCGTTGCTGGCGATCGCGCTGGTATCAAAGTCCTTGAGCACATCGCCGATGCGCTGGGTGATATTGTCCTCGACCAGCCTTGCTGCGACCTCGACCGCGTTCGCCACGCCCTTGATGCTGGCCGATCCGTGGCTTTTCACCACCACGCCGTTGAGGCCCAGGAACACCGCGCCATTATGGTTGTTGGGATCGAGATGGTGCTTGAGCAATTCGGTCGCCGGGCGCGAGATCAGAAAGCCGATCTTCGAGCGGAGCGAGGACTGGAAGCTGCGCTTGAGCAGATCGGTGACGAAGCGCGCTGTGCCTTCGAGCGCCTTCAAGGCGATATTGCCTGAAAAGCCATCGGTGACGACGACATCGACATCGCCGCGCGAGATCTTGTCCGCCTCGATAAAGCCCTTGAACTGCATCGGCAGGTGCGTCGCGGCGCGCAGCGCGGCGGCGGCATCGCGGATCGCCTCGGTGCCCTTCGATTCCTCGGTGCCGATGTTGAGCAGCCCGGTGCGGGGCTTTTCGAAGCCGAAGATGATCTGCGAATAGACCGCGCCCATGATCGCGAACTGGACGAGATTGCGCGCGTCGCACTCGGTATTCGCGCCAAGGTCGAGCATGACCATGTCGGTCTCTTCGAGCGTCGGCAGCAATGCGGCGAGCGCGGGCCGGTCGATGCCGGGCATGGTGCGCAGCGCGAGCTTGGCCATCGCCATTAGCGCGCCGGTATTGCCGGCGCTCACAGCCGCACTGCAATCGCCGGACTTTACCGCCTGGATGGCGAGGCCCATCGAGCTGTTCTTGGATTTGCGCAGCGCCTGGCTTGGCTTGTCCTCGCCCTTCACCACCTCTTCGGTGTGAAGGATCTCGGACGCCGCGCGCAAATTGGGGTGATTGTCCAGGCCCTGCTTGATCTGCTTTTCGTCGCCGACCAGCAGAAAGGTGAAGCGCTCGTGGCGGTGGCGCGCCTCGGCCGCCCCGCCCAGCATCACCCGCACGCCTTCATCACCGCCCATCGCATCAATCGCGATCCGCGGCTTCATCGGCACCGGTTAATCCCCCTGAAAAAGTGCAAAGACCGTCTGATAAGGATCAGGCGACTTCGAGCACCTCACGGCCGTTATAATGGCCGCATGCGCCGCAGACATGGTGCGGGCGCTTCAGTTCACCACAGTTGGAGCATTCGCTGAACGCGTCGATGGTCAGCGAATCGTGGCTCCGGCGCATGCCGCGCTTGGAGGGCGAAGTTTTTCTCTTAGGAACAGCCATGGCAGCCTGCTTACCTTAAATTGCTTGTCAATCAATGCGATATTGCCAACTCGCCCCATCAGGACGCCACTGGCGCGGCCTGCCGATACAGCGACACGGCCCATTCGCGTGCGAAGGCGGCGCTATAGCGAAAATCTCGTGCGTTGCAAGCTCTGTCGCGCTAGTCCGCTGCACAATTGGTCGTCGCGACGCGGACGACCGCCAACGAGGGGACGATACGCATGAACCTGCCGCTGACACTGACCATGGCCGCTGCCGCCGGATTGATCAACCTGTGGCTTGCCATCCGCATTGGCCAGGTGCGCACCAGCCAGAAAGTCAGCGTGGGCGATGGCGGCAATGAGTTCGTCATCCGCCGCATGCGCGCCCAGGCCAATTTCGTCGAATACACGCCCTTCGTGCTGGTGCTGATCGGTGCGCTCGAATGTTCGGGCTATGCTGCGACCTGGCTGTGGGTGGTCGGCATCGTCTACATGATCGGCCGGCTGGCGCATGGCCTGGGCATGGACGGCGGCGCGTTCGGCATCGGCCGGATGATCGGCACGCTGACCTCGATGCTGACGCTGCTCGGCCTGTCGGGCTATGCCATCTATGTCGCGAGCATCATGCCCGCCGCCTGACAAACCATCGCGCTCGGGGGCGGCGCCTACCCGCCCCTGAGCAGCTTGGCTCCATAATCGCGCTCGAACAGGTAGAGCGCGGTGCGCGCCGCCTGGCCGCGTTCGCTGTCGAGCCCGCCATCGCGGTCCATCAGCAGCCGGGCATCGTCGGAGGCGGTGCCGATCAGCCGCTGCACCTGTTCGGGGCTGGCGATGCGGAAGGCACTGTCGCCCGATTGCCGCGTGCCGAGGAGCTCGCCGCCGCCGCGCAGCCGCAGATCCTCCTCGGCGATATGAAAGCCGTCCTGGCTCGAGCGCATCAGCGCCAGCCGCGCGCGCGCCGTCTCGCTGAGCGCGCTTCCGCGCAGCAGCACGCAGACCGATTTCTGGTCGCCCCGCCCCACCCGGCCGCGCAGCTGGTGCAATTGCGCCAGGCCAAAGCGCTCCGCCGCCTCGATGATCATCAGCGTCGCGTTGGGGACATCGACCCCGACCTCGATCACCGTGGTCGCGACCAGCAGCGCGGTCTTGCCGCTGGCGAAATCCGCCATCATCGCATCCTTGCGCTCGACCGGCATCTGGCCATGCACCAGCGAGACCATGCCGGGAAAACGCTCGGCAAGCTGTGCCGCGCGCGTTTCGGCAGCGGCGAGGTCACTCGTCTCGCTGTCCATCACCAGCGGGCACACCCAATAGGCCTGGCCGCCGCGCTCGATATGCCGGGCAAGCCCGTCGACGATCTCGTGCAGCCGATCGTCGGCGATCACCCTTGTCTCGATCGGCTGGCGCCCCGGCGGCAGTTCGTCGAGCCGCGAGACGTCCATCTCGCCATAATGGCTGAGCGTCAGGGTGCGCGGGATCGGCGTTGCGGTCATCGCCAGCAGGTGCGGCGTCGCCCTGCCCTTTTCCTGCAGCATCAGCCGCTGCGACACGCCGAACTTGTGCTGTTCGTCGATCACCGCGAGCGCGAGGTTGCGATAGCGCACCGCATCCTGGAACAGCGCGTGCGTGCCGATGACGATCTGGATAGACCCGTCCGCCAGCCCCATCAGCGTCGCCTCGCGAGCCTTGCCCTTGTCGCGCCCGGTGAGTACCGCGATGCTGACCGGCAGCCCCGAGAGCATCCGCGAGATCGTGTCGAAATGCTGCCGCGCGAGGATTTCGGTGGGTGCGAGCAGCGCCGCCTGGCCGCCGCATTCGACCGCATTGAGCATCGCCATCACCGCGACCAAGGTCTTGCCCGCCCCGACATCGCCCTGGAGCAGCCGCAGCATCGGCACCGGCTGCGCCATGTCGCCGTTGATCTCCTCGATCGTCCGCCGCTGCGCCCCGGTCATCGCGAAGGGCAGCTTGAGCTTGTCGCGCAGATGCCCATCGCCCTGCAGCGCGACGCCCTTGCGCTTGCGGTTCGATTGCCGGATCAGCGCGAAGGCGAGCTGGTTGGCGAATATCTCGTCATAGGCCAGCCGCTCGCGGGGCTTTTCGTCCATGCCCTGATGCGCGGCGGCGAGCGCCTCGTGCCAGTCGGGCCAGCCCTCGCGCGCCTTTAGCGTCGGCTCGATCCATTCGGGCAGCGGCGGCAGCTGCGCCAGCGCCTGCGCCGCCAGTGAGGCGACGCGCTTCTGCCCCAGCCCTTCGGCGAGCGGATAGACGGGCTCGGCCTCGCCGATCTGGTCGGCCTGGCCCGGCTCCACCACATGATCGGGATGGACGATCTGCCACGCCTCGCCCCAGATCTCGAGCTTGCCCGCCGCCAGCCGCGTCTCGCCCAGCGGCCAGAGCTTCTTCGCCCAGCCCGGATTGCCGCCGAAATAGACGAGCGCGATATGGTTGCCGATCGAATCCTCGGCGATCACCCGTGTCGGCCCGCGCCCGGGACTGGAGCGATAGCCGGTGGCGGTGAGCGCGATGATGATCTGCTCGCCGGTCCCCGCCTGATCGGCATTGTCGACGCGGCGGCGGCGAATGAAACCGGTCGGCAGGTGATAGGCCATGTCCTTGACCCGCGATATGCCCAGCCGCGCGAACGGCTTCTGCAAGCTCACGCCGACGCCCTTGAGGCTCTCGATCTCGGCGAATGCGGGGTTGAGTATATTGGGGCGCATGGCTATCGCAAAAAACGCAACGCACTGACATGTGCTGCTGGCTGGAATTCTGACCCGTCTTAGGCAGGCCCGGCCCACCCCGCAAGCAAAGGAACTTCTGGCATGGACCGCGAAACCCGATTGCGCCGCCTGGCCTTCCGCGCCTGGCACCGGGGCACGCGCGAGGCGGATTACATGATCGGCGGCTTTTTCGACCGCTATGGGGAAGGCTGGTCGGACGCAGAGCTCGACTGGTTCGAGACGCTGATCGAGGAACAGGACGTCGACATCATGGCGTGGGCCATCGGCACGCAGCCGGTGCCCGATCGCTTTGCCGGGCCGCAGATGGACGCGTTCCGCCAGCTCGATTTCATCAACATTCCGCGCTGATCGCACCGGCGCGCAAGGCACAGCACTTATGGACAGCATCAGCCGCATCCTGCAGGCGACCGCGCCGCTGACGCTGGCGAGCGTCGCGCCCGGCGCGCTGCCGCTGCTGCTGGCGGACCTCGCCCGCGCCGCCGCCGCGCGCAAGCAGGGCGGGCGCATCGTCTTCATCGCGCCCGACGATGCGATGATGCATGCGGTGGCCGAGACCGCGCCCTTCTATGCGCCCGATCTGGAAGCGATCGAATTTCCCGCCTGGGACTGCCTGCCCTATGACCGCGCCTCGCCCTCGCTCGGCATCACCGCGCGGCGGCTCAAGGCCTTGTGGACGCTGCAGCAGCCGGCGGGCGGGCCGCAGCTGCTGGTCACCACGGTCAACGCGGTCACCCAGCGCACATTGACCCCGTTCCGCATCCGCCAGGTCGGCGCGGAGCTGAAACCCGGCATGATGATCGCGCGCGAGGCGCTGATCGAGAAGCTGGTGCGCCAGGGCTATGCCCGCACCGATACCGTCGCCGATTCGGGCGAGTTCGCGGTTCGCGGCAACCTCATCGACATCTTCCCCGCAGGGATGGATTCGGGGCTCCGGCTCGATTTCTTCGGCGACGAGCTCGACACGATGCGCGCCTTCGATCCGGGCACGCAGCGTTCGACCGAGCGAGTCGAGCGGCACATCTTGCTGCCCGCCTCCGAAGTGCTGCTCGACGCCGACAGCATCAAGCGCTTCCGCAGCGCCTATCGCGAGGCGTTCGGCGCCAATGCCACCACCGATCCGCTCTATCAGGCGATCAGCGACGGGCGCAGGCTCGCCGGCATGGAACACTGGCTGCCGATGATCGAGGAGCGGCTGGTGCCGCTGTTCGAGCATCTGGATGATGCCGATATCGTGCTGCGCGACGCCGGGGCCGATGCCGCCGCCGACCAGCGGTTCGAGAGCATCACCGACTATCACGCCAACCGCCAGCGCGGGAACGAGGACAAGGCGGGCAGCTATCGGCCGCTCAAGCCCTCGGCGCTCTATCTGGTGCCCAAGGAATGGCGCGCGGCCGAAGGTGAAACGCCGATCCATCTGGTCAGCAGCCATGACGAGCCCGAATCGCAGCGCGTGCTGGGCCTCGGCTATCGCACCGCGCGCGATTTCGGCGCGGAGCGCGCGCGCGGCGACAATGTCTATGCCGCCGCCGTCGCGCATATCGAGCAGCTGCGCGCCGCGGACCGGGGCGCGATCATCGCGAGCTATTCGGAAGGCTCGCGCAGCCGGTTGCTCGGGCTGCTCAAGGACCATGGCCTTGCGCGCATGGCGCTGGCGGGCAGCTGGCAGGAGGCTCTGGGCCAGGCCGCGACCGGCATGGCCTCGATGGTCGTGCTGCCGCAGGATCACGGCTTTGCCACCGACCGCTACGAGATCCTGTCCGAACAGGACCTGCTCGGCGACCGGCTGGTGCGTCGGCGCAAGAAGCGCAAGTCCGCCGATGCGTTCCTGGCCGAACTGCAATCGCTCGCGGCCGGCGACCTGGTCGTGCATATCGACCATGGCATCGGCCGCTATGAGGGGCTGGTCTCGATCCCGGTCGGCAAGAGCCCGCACGACTGCGTTTGGCTGACCTATGCGGGCGGCGACAAGCTCTATGTGCCGGTCGAGAATATCGACGTGCTCACCCGCTACGGCTCCGAAAGCGAGGGCGTCGCGCTCGACAAGCTGGGCGGCGAGGCCTGGCAGCGGCGGCGCGCCAAGCTCAAGGAACGCATCCAGGCGATCGCGGGCGAGCTGATGAAGACCGCCGCCGAGCGTGCCTTGCGCACCGCCGATGTCGCCGAGGTCGAACCGGGCGTCTATGCGAGCTTTGTCGATCGCTTCCCGTACGAGGAAACCGAGGACCAGGAGCGCGTCATCGCCGAAGTGCTCGAGGACCTCGCCTCGGGCAAGCCGATGGACCGGCTGGTCTGCGGCGATGTCGGCTTCGGCAAGACGGAGGTGGCGATGCGCGCGGCGTTCGTCGCCGCGATGTCGGGCATGCAGGTCGCGATCGTCGCACCGACGACGCTGCTGGCGCGCCAGCATTACACCAATTTCGTCGAGCGCTTTCAGGGCTTCCCGCTCAATATCGGCCGCCTTTCGCGCCTCGTCACCGCGAGCGAGGCCAAGGCCACGCGCGAGGGCCTGGCCAATGGCACCACCGACATTGTCATCGGCACGCATGCGCTGCTCGCCAAATCGGTCGAGTTCAAGCGGCTGGGCCTGGTCATCATCGACGAGGAACAGCGCTTCGGCGTCGTCCACAAGGAGCGGCTGAAGGCGCTCAAGGCCGATGTCCATGTGCTGACGCTGACCGCGACGCCGATCCCGCGCACGCTGCAGATGGCGATGTCGGGCCTGCGTGAGCTCTCGGTTATCCAGACCCCGCCGGTCGACCGGCTCGCGGTGCGCACCTATGTGATGCCCTGGGACCCGGTGGTGCTGCGGGAGGCGCTGCTGCGCGAACATTACCGCGGCGGCCAGTCCTATTTCGTCGCGCCCCGGATCAGCGACCTCGACAAGCTGAGCGAATTCATCCGCGACGAGGTGCCCGAAATCCGCCACATCATGGCGCATGGCCAGATGGCCCCGTCCGATGTCGAGGAGCGGATGAGCGCCTTCTACGACCGCAAGTACGACGTGCTGCTATCGACCACCATCGTCGAATCGGGCATCGACATTCCGAGCGCCAACACGCTGATCATTCACCGCGCCGACACCTTCGGCCTCGCCCAGCTCTACCAGCTGCGCGGACGCGTCGGCCGCTCCAAGACGCGCGCCTATGCGTATCTGACCACGCCGGAAAACCGCGTGCTGACCGAAACGGCGGACAAACGCCTCAAGGTGCTGGGCGATCTCGATACGCTGGGCGCGGGCTTCCAGCTTGCCAGCCACGATCTCGACATTCGCGGCGCGGGCAATCTGGTCGGCGACGAACAGTCGGGCCATATCCGCGAGGTCGGGTTCGAGCTCTACCAGTCGATGCTCGAAGAGGCGATTCTGGAGGCCAAGGCCGGCGGCCTGTCGCTCGACCTGCCGCGCCAGAAATTCTCGCCGCAGATCACCGTCGATGCGCCGATCCTCATTCCGGAAGACTACGTGCCCGATCTCGCGGTGCGCATGGCGCTCTATCGCCGGATGAACGACCTCACCAACCGCGCCGAGATCGAGGCTTTCGCGGCGGAAATGATCGACCGGTTCGGCCCGCTGCCCGATGCGACGAGTAACCTCATCAAGCTGATCGAGATCAAGCTCAACTGCATCACCGCGTGCGTCGCCAAGATCGATGTCGGCGCGCGCGGGGCTTTGGTCAGCTTCCATAATGACAGCTTCCCCGACGTTCCCGGCCTGCTCGCCTATGTCGATCGCCTGAAGGGCACCGCCAAGCTGCGCCCCGACCAGAAGCTGCTGATCCAGCGCGTGTGGAGCGATCCGGCCTCGCGGATCAACGGATTGATCCAGCTTTCCAAGGGCCTGGCGGGCATTGTGAAGAAGAGCGTGAAGGCGGGGTAAGGCGCGCCGAGGCTGCGGACAGTTTCCTTTCCTTGCCCGTCACCCCCGCGAACGCGGGGGGTGGCCCCGCTTATTCTTCGCGCCGGCTTGAAAGCGGGATTCCCGCGTTCGCGGGAATGATGTCGCTGGCTCGAATTTCAGCCCAGCTCACCCTGCGCAAACTCCGCGAAAACCTCCGCCTCCATCGCCCGGCCGCGCAGGAAGCCCTGGAAATAGTCGCAGCCCTCGGCGCGCAGCGCGGCAAGCTGGGCGTCGCTCTCCACCCCCTCGGCAATGACCTTGAGGTTCAGCGCCTTGGCCATCGCGATCACCGAGCGCACGATGATCCGGTCCGCTTCCGCTCCGCCGATATCGCGGGTCATCGCATGGTCGAGCTTGAGATAATCGA
Source organism: Blastomonas ursincola (assembly GCF_013607875.1). Classification (GTDB taxonomy): domain Bacteria; phylum Pseudomonadota; class Alphaproteobacteria; order Sphingomonadales; family Sphingomonadaceae; genus Blastomonas; species Blastomonas ursincola. The sequence goes on along the minus strand of NZ_VDES01000002.1, from coordinate 1,500,991 downwards.
GCGGCAGGCGCTTCAAGTACAGCAGGCTCGAATAGCCGGTACCGAAATCGTCGACCGCGATGCGCACCCCCGCCTCGCGCAACGCGGCAAAACGCGCCGCCGCGCGCTTGAGATCGGGGACCAGCGCCTGTTCGGTCATTTCCAGCGTCAGGCGGCGCGGGCTGAACCCGGCCTCGGCCAGCATCGCCAGCTCGCGCCGGGCAAAGCCCTTCTCGCCCAGATCCTCGGCGGTGACGTTGAGCGACAGCCGCAGCGGCGCGAGCGGCCCGGTCCAGCGCGCCGCGTGCTGCATCGCGCGCTGGCGGATATGCCGCGACAGCACGCGCGTGAAATCGGCCTTGTCGGCCAGAGCGAACAATGTGCCCGCGCCAATCTCGCCATATTGCGGGTGCTGCCAGCGCGCGAGCGCCTCCGCCCCGGTGATCCGCCCGGTCTCGACTGCGAATTGTGGCTGGAAAAGCACGGTGATCTCGTCGCGCTCGATTGCCTGGACGATGTCCTGTTCGAGCCGATAGCCGCTCTGCGGCGCGTGGTCGGACTGGCGATCGGCCCAGCGCACCGGATCGGCGGCGCTTTCGCGCGCCTGGGCAAGGCCCGCCGAAAGCCGGTCGAGCAGCGAGACCGGCCCCTCGCCCTCGCGCGCCACCGCCAGCGCCGCGCGCGCGGTGAGCCGCAACCTGTGCCCGGCGACGTCGAGCGGTTCGGAAACGACGCGCAGCATCCGCTCGGCCATGACCTGCCAGCCCAGCCGCTCCTCGGCCATGGCATAGGCAATCAGGAAATCGCCGCCCGACAGGCGCAACGTCAGCGCGCTGCCGGCGGAAAGCCGTGCCGCCTGGCGTTCGAGCCGCTGCTCCATCGCCTCGAGCGCGGCATCGCCCACCGCAGTGCCATAGGTCGCGTTGACCGCGGGCATGCGGCGCAGCCCGATCAGCATCGCGTGCAAAGCCCCCTCGCCCGCTGCTGCAAAATCCGCGATTCGCGCGTGCAGATCCGGCGCCATTCCATGGCGGGCGGCAAGCTGGCCATGGATCAGCCGCAGCTGCAATCGCAGCGCATCGTCCGCAAATGGCGCGAGCAGCGCATGCGTGATTCCAGGCGGGATGGGATGCGCAAGGTCCGGCCAGGCACTGTCGCAGATCAGCAGACCGGGACCGGAATGACCGGCGATCTCGCGTGGCAGGTCATCGGTCTTGCCGCGCATGTCCGCAACCAGCAGATCGGCAGGGCCGTCGCCGGCAGGCGCGAAGCCGCACGCCGCGAGCGCCGCTGCCAGCGCCGCGTCCAACGCGCCGACGCCGCTGCCGCGCCAGGTCGGCCTGTCCCGATATCCGCTGCTGTCCAGACCCCGCCCCCATCTGCAGGAACACTGCCGCGCGATGCCCTGCATGGGCACGATGCGCAAGACCCCAAGAAACATTGGCGCATTAGCACCGATCCGTTAAGACCCTGTCACCCATAAGATAAGGCGTGGAACATGCCCCCATCGGTTATTGACCGCAAAATCGCGCTGGCCGTCTCCCCTACCGAAAGGGCGCGCAAGGCGGCGCGCGAGGTGCAGGCGGCGCATGAATGGGCCAGCCTGGACGAAGCCGATATCGTCGTCGTCATGGGCGGCGACGGCTTCATGCTGCAGACGCTGCACCAGATGTTGGAGCGCGGGCGCATCGTGCCGGTCTATGGCCTGAACCTCGGCACCGTTGGGTTCCTCATGAACCTGTGGCGCAGCGGCGACAGCATCGTGCACCGGCTGGAACGGGCGCAGAGCTTCGAGGTGCTGCCGCTGTCGATGACCGCGACCACGATGAGCGGCGAGCGCGTCACCTATCCCGCGATCAACGAGGTGTCGCTGCTGCGCGAGACGCGGCAGACCGCCAAGCTGGAGGTCAGCGTCAACAACGCGGTGCGAATCGGCGAACTGGTCTGCGACGGTGTACTGGTGGCGACGCCGGCGGGCTCGACCGCCTATAACCTGTCCGCAAACGGGCCGATATTGCCGCTGGGCTGCGGCATGCTGGCGCTGACGCCGATCAGCCCGTTCCGCCCGCGCCGGTGGAAGGGCGCGCTGCTGCCCGATTCGTCGCAGATCACCTTCCGCGTGCTGGAACCCGGCAAACGCCCGGTCAGCGCGGTGGCCGACCAGCGCGAGGTGCGCGATATCCGCGATATCCAGATCGCCATCGACCCCAACCGCCGCCTGTCGCTGATGTTCGATCCGGGCCACAGCCTCGACGACCGCATTTCGGCCGAACAATTTATCGTCTGAACGTGAAATCAGGTGCTTGCCAAACCAAAAAACCCGGTGCTATAGGCGCGCTTCTCCCGGGGAGCATCGCCTCGCCGGGAAGGCAAAAGAGCGTTCCCCGATAGCTCAGCGGTAGAGTAGGTGACTGTTAATCACTTGGCCGTAGGTTCGAATCCTACTCGGGGAGCCAGCCTTTTGCATCCAAGCCCTTGAAATTTACGACTTTTTTTCTGCGGCTTGCGAGCTGTTCCCAAGCCAGGTACCCGTCTCTACCTCGACACGGATTCTCATCCGATCATTTCTGGCGCATCGATGCGCGCGATCGCAAACTTATGTTCCGCACGCAGGTTCAGGCAATAGCCGGTGAGCTCGCGCCCGTTGCTGGCCCAATTTCCGACCGTACGCACGCTCGCCAGTCCATGGTCATCGGTATAGGTGAATCGGATCAAATCACCCGATGCGCCAGGCTTAAGCAGCCACCGCTTGGCCATGTCAGCGCGCAGCCCCTTCTTCGCCGCTCTCGCGACGGGCGGCGGCGCTGAGGCAGGCGGCAGCTTGGGGGCAGCACTTCTCAGACTCTGGGCCTTATCAATCAAACCGGTACCGGCATCATAGATCGATTTCACCGTCTTGATCGTGTTTGGATCGCTAAGCGTCTTGGCGGCTGCGATCAGCAGGTGCACCGGTATTGGCATCGATTAAGCCTCTGCATTGTTACGCTGGGCAGAAATGAGGGGCGCATTGATGAATGCAGGTGGATCATTTTTCAGACCCGAATGCAAGCGCCCGCATAATCCGGCCACTCACTGCCCCGGCTGATGCCGCACCTTCTCCCGAAGCCTCTGCACGGCCAAAGCCGTCAGCAGATCGCGTAGAGCACCGTTTCCTCGGCGTGCGTCGTATGATGGTCGAGATAGAAACGGTAGTCTGGCTGGATCGACGCAATCAGCGGCGCAAGGCCCGTCAGATCGGCGAGCGAATGATATGCGCTGATGGCAAGCTTTGGACGATATCGCCGGATGGTGTCAGCAGAGCCCCGCAGAGCCGCACTCTCGGCGCCCTCTACGTCCATCTTGATGAATGTCGGGACGACGCCAGTTTCCCTTATCCAGTCATCGAGGCGGCAGGTCGGAACCTTGATCGTGCCAGCGTGCGAGGGATGAGCTGCCGCACCACCGTCAGCAAACAGCAGTTCGACGCGGCGGTCAAACACGGCCAGGCGATGAACGTGCACCCGCGACGCAAGCGCAGGATTGCGGGCCAAGTTGCGCTCGATGACCTCAACCTGCCGAGGCATCGGCTCGAAAGCATCAACCCGGCCAGTCTCGCCAGCAGCGGCGGCGAAGGTCAGCGACGTGTCACCAAAACAGGCCCCGAGATCGAGCACACTGTCACCCGGTTCGACGGCGATGCGAATGCCGTCGCGCTCAAAGACATATTGCTGCTCGAAAAAATCTGCCCAGATGTTTAGCGGCCACGCTTCGATGGTGATGTCGCCCATCCGGTACAACTGTGTGCCAAAGGCCGGGTCGTCGCCAGGACCGACCATGCACGCGGTGGCCTGCGGCTGCGATTCGAGAGGGTTGTCGGTATCGGACGGAAGATTGACGTAACGGGGCCCGAGTGCTCGATAGGCAAGAATGCGGCGGAGGAGCTCGCGCGACGGTTCGTCGGCGAGCAGAGCCATGGTCCGATCTAGATCGGCACGGTGCGACCTTGCGTGCCACAGAACGCGAAGCGCATCTAGAGAACTGAATTCCGGCGGGCCGTCGCGGAAGCGCTCGCGATCGCTGCGTGGATTGGCAAGCGGCCTGCTGCGGTGCTCGTTGATGGACTTGGTCAACTCGCCAAGTTCACCATTGCACCTGGCGCGAAGCATGTTCTTCACGATAATCGATCCCAGCAGATCGATAATGGAGTTATGTTTTAAATTATTTATCAAGAATCCCCACTATAGACCTCGAACAATTTCGTCAAAAAAAATACCTTGCCTGCGAGAAAGATATAATTCAGTTCGCCTATATATAATTCGTCAGTTTCTATTTAGAATTTGAATAACTAGACACAATCAATTCTAAACGATCGCGATTTTTCGTCCGAACCGAGCAGACCCAACCTACTCGCCTCTTTTTTCCGTCTCGCGCCGCTTTTGGCGATCCAGCTGATACTGCCGCTGACGTCGATCGACTTGAGTGTACGATGTGTGGCGTGCATAGAAAATGGCCGCGACGATAACGGAGACGATCAGGACGATCAGGCCATAAGCCACGAGAAGTCTTGGTTCGATAAACAGATCCTTTGCGTGAGCGCTGTCGCTCCTGAACACCTTTACGGACCGATCGCCCATTGGTTGCCGATCTGCATCAGACTTGGTGACCGGACCGTCGTCCAACGGGGATGTGGCTGCCTTGGCGCCAACAGGGTGCTTTTGGATCCGTCTTAACCGATCGCGCCCCGGCTAGACCGCGATCAACCCCCGAACCGCTGCCACAGCAGCTGCCCTGCGACGTACAGGATCAGCACCGCCGTACCGATTCGGATCAGCTTTTGCGGGAGCAGCTTCACGCCCGCCAGGCTGCCGATCTGCCCACCGATCAGCACCGCGACGAACAGCGGCCAGTAGCTGGCGATCGCGGCCGGGGTCGCGGCGGCGTCCGCTTTCATCAGCTGCCCTGCCAGCCCGGCGAGCGAATTGACCAGGATGAACACGCTGGCGCTCGCGGCGATCTGGCGGGCGCTCGCCCAGCGCAGCAGGTGCAGCACGGGGGCGAGGAAGATGCCGCCGCCGATGCCGACAATACCGCTGAAAAAGCCGACGCCCATACCGATCGGCGCGCCCAGCCAGCTGAGGCGCTGGCCCGCCCCCTGCCCCGCTTTCGGCTCGCGCTGGAACAGCATCAGCAGCCCGGCGACAAGCAGCGCCGAGCCGAGCAGCGCGACGAACAGCGGCTTGTCCACCGGCAGCCGGCCACCCGCCCAGGCGCAGGGCGCGGACAGCAGCAGGATCGGCCAGAGAGGCCTCCACGGCACCTGCCGCGCGCGCGCGAAGCGGATCGTGCCTCCGGTCACGACGATCAGGTTGCACACCAAAGCGATCGCCGGGAGCAACCGATAGTCGGTCCCGGCGAGCACGAGCAGCGCATTATAGGTCGATCCGCCGCCAAAGCCGACGGATGCGTAAAGCAGGGCCGTCAGCGCGAAACCGCCAGCCAGCCCCCACATAGGCGGTTACGCAGCCTTGCCGTGGCAGTGCTTATACTTGCGCCCCGATCCGCACGGACACGGCGCGTTGCGGCTGATCTCGCCGGTGAACAGGTCGTCTGACGCCTCGGGCATCGGCGACTGGCGCGGCGGCAGCGTCGCGGTGACGGTGCCCAGAGTGCCGCCGTCGATATCCGCGCTGTTGTCCTCGCCCGTGAACGGATCGAAATGGGTGGTGAGGAAATCGGGCAGTTCGGGCAGCGCCGGGACTTCCGGTTCGCGGATTTCCAGGTTCATGATCGTACCGGTCACGTCCTCGCGGATCACCTCGAGCATGCGCTCGAACAGGCCGAACGCCTCGCTCTTGTACTCGTTGATCGGCGTCTTCTGTGCATAAGCGCGCAGGAACACGACCTGACGCAGCGCGTCGAGCGTCGCCAGATGCTCCTTCCAGTGATGGTCGAGGCTCTGCAGCAGCACCGATTTCTCGATCGAGCGCCACATGCCAGTCTCGATCTCGCTCGCCTTGGCCTCGACCTTGGCCTCGGCCATCTCGCGGATGCGCTCTTCGAGCATTTCGGGGTCGACCGCGTCTTCCTGCAGCCAGGCATCGATATCGGGCTCGAGCCCGAAGACCTCGCTGACGCGCGCCTTCAACTGGCTGACATTCCACTGTTCGGGATAGCTGCCCGGCGGGCAGGCTTCGCCGACGATCGCGTTGACCGTGTCCGCGCGCATGTCGGCGACGACATCGTCGACCGCCTCGGCATCCATGATCTCCGAACGCTGCTCGTAGATCACCTTGCGCTGGTCGTTCATCACGTCGTCATATTCGACGACCTGCTTGCGAATGTCGTAGTTGCGCGCCTCGACCTTCTTCTGCGCGGTCTCGATCGCCTTGGACAGCCATTTGGAGCCGATCGCCTCGCCATCGGCCAGGTTGTTCTTCATCATGCGCGAGAACAAGGTGTCGGGCCCGAAGATGCGCAGCAGATCGTCCTCGAGGCAGAGATAGAAGCGCGACAGGCCGGGGTCGCCCTGACGGCCCGAACGGCCGCGCAGCTGGTTGTCGATGCGGCGGCTCTCGTGCCGCTCGGTGCCGAGCACGAACAGGCCGCCAGCATCGAGCACCTGCTGCTTCTCGGCGGCGACCTCGGCCTTGATCCGCTCGATCGCGGCATCGCGCTCGGGGCCCTCGGGCATGTCGCGAAGCTCGTCGTCGATGCGGAACTCGACATTGCCGCCCAGCTGGATGTCTGTGCCGCGGCCCGCCATGTTGGTGGCGATGGTCACCGCGCCCAGACGGCCCGCCTGCGCCACGATATGCGCTTCCTGCTCGTGGAAGCGCGCGTTGAGCACGCTGTGCTTCACGCCTTCCTTGTGCAGGAACTCGGAGAGCATTTCCGACTTCTCGATCGAGACGGTGCCGACCAGAACCGGCTGGCCGGTCTCGTATTTCTCGCGAATCGCCTTGGCGATCGCCTGGAACTTGTCGGTCGTGTTCTTGTAGAACTCGTCCTCCTCGTCGATGCGGCGGATCGGGTTGTTGGTCGGGATGGTGACCACGTTCATCTTGTAGATGTCGAAGAATTCGGCCGCTTCGGTCGCCGCGGTGCCGGTCATGCCCGACAGCTTGGGATACATGCGGAAATAGTTCTGGAAGGTGATCGAGGCGAGCGTCTGGTTCTCGGGCTTGATCTGCACGCCCTCCTTCGCCTCGACCGCCTGGTGCAGGCCGTTCGACCAGCGGCGACCGTCCATCATGCGACCGGTAAACTCGTCGATGATGACGATCTGGTCATCCTTGACGATATAGTCGATGTCGCGCTTGAACATCACATTCGCCTTGAGCGCCTGATCAAGGTGATGGACAATCTGTGTGTTCTCGACATCATAGAGGTTGCTGCCGGTGAGCAGGCCGGCTTCCTCGAGCAGCCGCTCGGCCTTCTCGGTGCCGTCCTCGGTCAGGATCACCGAGCGCGACTTCTCGTCCTTCTCGTAATCAGCCTCGTCGAGCTTGAGCACGATCGCGTTGACCGCGATGTACATTTCGGACTTGTCGTCGGTCGGGCCGGAGATGATCAGCGGGGTGCGCGCCTCGTCGATCAGGATCGAGTCAACCTCGTCGACGACCGCGAAATTGTACGGGCGCTGCACCATCTGGCTGCGCTCGTGCTTCATGTTGTCGCGGAGGTAATCGAATCCGAGCTCGTTATTGGTCGCATAGGTGATGTCGGCGGCATAGGCCTCGCGCCGCTGCGTCTCGTTGAGGTTCGGCACGATCACGCCGGTGGTGAGGCCCAGGAAACGATAGACCTGGCCCATCCATTCGGCGTCGCGCGCGGCGAGATAGTCGTTCACCGTGACGACGTGCACGCCCTTGCGCTCGATCGCGTTGAGATAGCAAGCGAGCGTCGCCACCAGCGTCTTGCCCTCGCCGGTGCGCATTTCGGCGATCTCGCCGCGATGCAGCACGATACCACCGACCATCTGCACATCGAAATGGCGCATCCCAAGCGTGCGGATCGAGGCTTCGCGGACGGTGGCAAAGGCTTCGGGCAGAATGTCGTCGAGCGTCTCGCCCGCTTCGAGGCGCGCGCGGAACTTGAGCGTCTGGTCGCGCAGTTCCTCGTCGGACATGGGGGAGATCTGCGGCTCGAAGGCGTTGATCTTGTCGACGATCTTGAGCAGGCCCTTGACGTAACGGTCGTTGGCAGAGCCGAAAAGCGATTTGGCAATGGCGCCGAGCATGGCGGTAATTCCTTGGAAAACTTGGGAGAAACGGTCGAATGCCAGGCGCAGGCGCGCGTGTCTGGCCGGCCCCGGTCAGGACAGGGGCTGAAGACGCATCGAAAGACGCGCCGGATTGCAGCTTATTGGAGCAGCCGGTCCGAACGATGGACGGTAAGCGGCGCGACGCGGATGGTCCGCGCGATCAGGCGGTGCTGGGTCGGCCGCAAAGTGATGACCAGCGGCAGCAGCGTGACGACGAGCAGCACTGCGGCACTGATGGCGACCTGGCGGTCCTCGGCCAGGATCTGCGAGTCGCGGACGACATTGTTGCCCGCCGCCATGGCCGGATCGGCCAGGCGCACGCCATCGCTCACCGAAAATCCGGTCAGTAGCGCAAGCAGGGCAAGAAGCAGTTTCACTGGGAGCACGTCATCCTGTTGAGGCGGTTACATAGGCAATGGCAGGCCATTCGTCCATGGCCTTGCACGGATGGTCATGCCTGTTCGGCTTGCGGATCGAGCGCCTGCGGGTCGAAGGCCTCCGAATCCACCGCACCGAAGCTCAGGTGCATTCCTGCCCTCATACTGCCGGCCTCCATCTGGAGTTCCAGCCGCTCGCAGTCTCTCCGGCGGAATTCCTCGACCACGCGATCGGCGACCACCGGGTCGATGCCGGTACGCAGCAGCGCGGTATGCGCGAGCTTGACCGAGGATTCGAACAGCTCGCGCTGCGCTGCCGCGATCGGCGCGTGCTTGAGCGCGAGCAGCTGGCGCCGGTCGTTGGCGCGCACGAAGATCTTGGCGTCGGGAAAGGCATGCGCGATCGGCGCGATCTGGTCTGGCCCGAAATTCTTGTCGTCCATGCAGAACAGCAGCGCGCCCGCGCCTTCCGCCCCTGCCCGGCGCAGCAGGTCGATGCGCGTGCCATCGCCATAGAAGACCTTGCGGCCGAATTCGCCGCTGAGGCGGATCTGGTCGGGATTGATGTCGATCAGCGTGACGGAAATGCTCGCGCCCGCGAAGATCTGCGCCACCGCCTGGCCGAACCGGCCATGGCCGATGACGATCGCGTTCGACTGGCGCGCCTGTTCGGGATCGACCATGTCCTCGGTGCCCGATCCGCGCACCCCGCCGAACAGCCGGGTGGTGAGCATCAGGAACGGCGTGGTCGCCATCGACAGCGTGACGATCGCGCCGAAGCGGCTGGCGGCGGAAGGTTCGATGAGCAGCGCCGCCTGCGCCTCGGCGAACAACACGAAGGCAAATTCGCCGCCCTGGCTGAGCAGCAGGCCGAGCACGAACGCGGCGCGGTTTTCCATGCCGAACGCCTTGGCGATGCCGAAGATGATGGCGACCTTGATCCCCACCAGCGCCAGCGCCATCGCGATCACGAACAGCGGGTCGGCCATGATCACGCCAATATCGAGCATCATGCCGACGCCGAGGAAGAACAGTCCGAGCAGGATCGAACGGAACGGGTCGATATCGGCCTCGAGCTCGTGCCGGAAAGGCGAGTCGGCCAGCATCACGCCCGCGATGAACGCGCCCAGCGCCGCCGACAGGCCGATGGCATTCATCAGCGCCGCGCTGCCGAACACCGCGAACAATCCGGCGACGATGAACAGCTCGCGCTCCGCCACCTTGCCGATCAGCTTGAGCAGCGGCGCCAGGCCATAGCGCCCGGCGATCACCAGCCCGCCGATCGCCGCGACGGCATAGAGCGCGAGCAGCCAGCCCGGGGTCTGCGGTCCGGTCTGCGGCGCACGCGACAGCGCAGCGATGATCGTCAGCAGCGGGACGATCGACAGGTCCTGGAACAGCAGGATCGAGAAGGCGCGCTCGCCGGTGGGGGTGTTCAGGCGTCCCTGCGATTGCAGCAGCGGCAGCACCTGCGCGGTCGAAGACAAGGCGAGCGGCAGGCCGAGGCCGAGCGCCGCACCCCAGGTCGAACCCGTGACGAGGAACACGAACCCGGCGAGCACCAGCCCGCACACCACCACCTGGCTCATGCCAAGCCCGAAAATATCGCGCTTCAACTGCCACAGCCGCGCCGGGGCGAGTTCGAGCCCGACCAGGAACAGCAGCAGCACGATGCCGATCTCGGCGAAACCGACGATCAGTTCGGGATCGGCGACCAGCCCGAGCACCTGCGGCCCGATGATGATGCCGCCGACCAGATAGCCGAGCACCGCGCCAAGGCCCAGCCTGCGGAACAGCAGCACGAAGGCGAGCGCTGCGGCGAGCAGCACCGTGCCCGAGAGGAAGATATCGCCGCCATGTTCCATGCGTTCAGGTGTCCGTTCGGGCCGAAAGGTCGAGCGCGGCGACCGTCGCGCGCCAGGGCAGCATAATCGAACCGTGCCGCGCCGGATAGGGCAAGGCGCTGGCGAGATGCTCGATCCCCGGCCATTGGCCCGGATCAGGGCGCTCGCCAGCCAGAAACGCGGCAATATCGTCGCGCGCCGCCTCCAGCGCGTCTCTCCCCTGCCCGGCCACATGGCCTGCGAGGATCGCGGTCGAGGCCTGGCCGAGCGCGCAGGCGGTCGCCTGCACGCCGAAGCGCTCGACCCGCCGGTCCCCATCAAGCGCCAGCCCCACCTTCACCACCGATCCGCAGCTTTGCGAGCGCAGTTCGGCGCGGTGCGGCAGATCGTCGGTCAGCGGATGATCGGCGAGCGACACCGCGAGCGCAAGGATGGCGGGGGTGTACAGCACCTCAGCCATGACGCCCCCGGCGGCCCGGCTCACTCATCGCCGAGCGTCTGCTGATAGTCGTAGAGGTCGACCAGTGCGGTGCCGCTGGCGTTGAGCAGCGGATAGGTGCGGCTGTCGGTGATCCATTCGGGCTGGCCCTCGTTCGGCCAGACGATGCCGTGCAGCATGGTGACGAGCAGATAGGTCAGGGTCGCCAGGATCAGCCCCTTGACCGCGCCGAAGCCGAAACCGAGCACGCGGTCGATCGGGCCGAGCACCGACTTGCGCGTCCGGCTGCGCAGCGTGGTCGCGATGAGCTTTCCGATCAGATAGACGCTGAGATAGATGCCTACCAGCGCCAACGCCGCCGCGCCCGCGTCATTGCCCACCGGCTCCTTGAGCAGCGCTGTCACCGGCGCGTGGAACAGCCGCAGCGCGAAGATGCCCGCCACCCAGGCGATCAGTGAGATCGCAGCATAGACGAAGCCGTTGAGGAAACCCAGAATCGCGCCGCCCGCAAGCAGCGTGAGGACAAGGACATCGAATGCGGTCATGGAGCGAACCGCTAGTTGCGGCCCAGCAGTTGGTCAACGAGATTTGCCAGCCGGGCATAGGAAGACAGCCGCATTCCGCCGGTATCGCCCGAGGCCTTGGCCGTCACGCTCGCGGGCACCAGCGCCTTTTCAAAACCGAGCTTCGCCGCCTCGCGCAGCCGCAGCCCCGCATGCGCGACCGGACGCAGCTCACCCGACAGTGCGAGTTCGCCGAACACGATCGTGCCTGAGCCCAGCGGCCGTTCCGACAGCGCCGAGACCAGCGCCGCGGCCACCGCCATGTCCGCCGCCGGATCGGACAGGCGATAGCCGCCCGCGACGTTGAGATAGACCTCCGCGGTCGAGAAGCTCAGCCCGCAGCGCGCCTCGAGCACCGCGAGCACCATCGCCAGCCGTCCCGAATCCCAGCCGACCACCGCGCGGCGCGGCGTCGCCCCGCTCGACAGCCGCACGGTCAGTGCCTGGATCTCGACCAGCACCGGCCGCGTGCCCTCCAGCGCGGGGAAGACCGAGGTGCCCGGCATCTGCGCGTCGCGATCGCTCAGGAACAGGCTCGACGGGTTGCCCACCTCGGACAGCCCCGCCTCTTCCATCGCGAACACGCCGATCTCGTCGGTCGCGCCAAAGCGGTTCTTGATCGAACGCAGGATGCGATACTGGTGGCTGCGCTCGCCCTCGAAGCTCATCACCGTGTCGACCATATGCTCGAGCACGCGGGGGCCCGCGATCGTGCCGTCCTTGGTGACATGCCCGACCAGGATCACCGCGCAGCCGCTTTCCTTGGCATAACGGATCAGTTCCTGCGCCGAGGCGCGCACCTGGCTGACCGTGCCCGGCGCGCCCTCGATCAGGTCGCTGTGCATCGTCTGGATCGAATCGATCACCAGCATCACCGGCGATTCCATGCTGCGCAGCGTGGTCAGGATGTCGCGCACCGATGTTGCCGAGGCGAGATCGATCGGCGCGTCGGCCAACCCCAGGCGCAGCGCGCGCAGCCGCACCTGATCGGCCGCCTCCTCGCCGCTGATATAGACGATGGCATGGCCTGCGCGCGCCATGTTGGCCGAGGCCTGGAGCAGCAGGGTCGACTTGCCGATGCCCGGATCGCCGCCCATCAGCGTCGCCGATCCCGCGACCAGCCCGCCGCCCAGCGCGCGGTCGAACTCGGCAATGCCGGTCGTGATGCGCGGCGGCAGCTCGACCGCGGCATCCAGCCGCGCGAGCTGGATGCGCTGCCCGCCGGTCTGCAGGTCGTGCCGGGCAGAGAAAGCGGTGGGCGCGGCCTGTTCGGTAAGCGTGTTCCACTCGCCGCAATCGGCGCACTGGCCCTGCCAGCGGTTGGAGACGCTGCCACAGGCCTGGCAGACATAGGTTTTGCGCGGCTTGGCCATGGCGGCGGCATAGCCCGAACAAAACTGGAACGCAATTGCCGCTTTGCGCTTGCCTTCGCGCGTAACATGGATAGCGTTGCAGCGAACTGACCTTACAAGCCTGCAACAACAAAGGGTCCGCGCCGCCGCCATGCGCCAGAAGGAACTTCGCATTGCCCTGGTCTGCTATGGCGGCATCAGCCTCGCGGTCTACATGCACGGCATCACCAAGGAAATCTGGCGCGCCACCCGAGCCAGCCGCAATTTCCACGCGGGCGATCCCCCCGCCAGCGGCAGCCAGGCCATCTATCGCGAACTGTTCGAGGCCTTTGCAGCGCAGAGCCAGGTGAAGCTGCGGCTGCTGCCCGATATCATCGCAGGGGCCAGCGCAGGCGGCATCAACGGCGTGTTCCTGGCGCAAGCGCTGACCAGCGGCCAGTCGCTCGAACCGCTCACCCGGATGTGGCTCGAATGCGCGGATATCGACCGTCTGCTCGATCCCGATGCGCGGCCCTTTTCGCGCTTCACCAAATTCTGGGCGCAGCCGCTGGTCTGGCTGCTGCTGCGGCGGCCCGGCGGCGCGCTCGACCGCAGTGTCGCGCCCGAGGCGCGCGCCGAGGTGCGCACCAAGCTCTCGCGCCTAGTGCGCGCGCGATGGTTTGCCCCGCCCTTCAGCGGCACCGGCTTTTCCGCGCTCTTGTACGAGGCGATGGAGGCGATGGCAGCCACGCCCGCCGGACCGCGCCTGCTGCCGCTCGGCCAGCCGCTCGACCTGTTCGTCACCGTCACCGATTTTCGCGGGCATCTCGAGCGGCTGCGGCTCAACAGCCCGGCCGAGGTGGTCGAGACCGAGCACCGGCTTTCCATCGGCTTTCGCTATCTGCGTGGCCGCGACGATTCGCTCGCCGATCCGGCCGAACTGGTCTTCGCCGCGCGCGCGACCGCGAGCTTTCCCGGCGCCTTCCCGCCGTTCAACGTCGCCGAGATGGACCGGATGCTGGCGCGGCGGGAGAAGCACTGGCCTGGGCGCGAGGCCTTTCTGGCGCGCGTCTTTCCGCAGCAATATGCCGCAGGCGAGGCGGAAAGCGCGGTGCTGATCGACGGATCGGTGCTCGCCAACGCGCCGTTTGCCCAGGCGATCGACGCATTGCGCGACCGGCCCGCGCATCGCGAGATCGACCGGCGCTTCGTCTATATCGACCCCAAGCCGGACATTGTCGGCGGCATGGACCAGTCGCGCGAACGCGATGCCATGGGCCAGCGACTGCCCGGCTTCTTCTCGACCATTTTCGGCGCGATCTCGGACATTCCGCGCGAACAGCCGATCCGCGACAATCTGGAAGGCATCGAGCGCCGCTCCTCGCGCGTCCGCCAGATGCGCGCGATCACCGATGCGCTGCGCGCCGAAGTCGAGGAAGCGGTGAGCAAGCTGTTCGGCTACACCCTGTTCCTCGATAGCCCGACCCCGCAGCGGCTGACCAAATGGCGCAACAAGGCGCAGGACCGCGCCGCGCATATGGCGGGCTTTGCCTATGCCTCCTATGCGCAGCTCAAGCTCGCGACGATCGTCGAGGACATGGTCGACACGCTGCGCCGCGCGCATCGCGGTCCGCGCGCGCTCTATGCCGAGCGGCTGCGCGAGGCGATCCGCGCCGAACTGCACCGCAGCGGCATGGACCGGCTCTCGGGCAAGGGCGGCGGGGCGAGCGACGAGGCGATCCTGTTCTTTCGCACCCAGGATCTGGGCTTCCGCATCCGCCGCCTGCGCTTCCTGGCGCGGCGGCTGGGCGAGGATATCGCGCAATCGGGCCGCACACCGCCCGAAGCGGTGGTCGCGATGCACGAAACGCTCTACGCCTGCCTTTCGCACTATCTCGACCGGGAGACGACCGACCATCTCGGTCAGGGATTTGCCGATATTGCCGCAGGCGCGATCGACGACCCCGCCATGGCGATCGCCGAGCTCGCTGCGCGCCGCGACCTGCGCAGCGCGGACGGTATAGTCGACGAGCAGCTTGCAGGCGCCCTCGCGCTGCTGCCGCGCGAAAGCCGCCGTTCGCTGCTGCTCGCCTATCTCGGTTTCCCGTTCTACGATATCGCCACTTTGCCGCTGCTCCAGGGCGAGGGGCAGAACGAATATGACCCGATCAAGGTCGACCGCATCTCGCCCGACGATTGCCAATCGCTGCGCCAGGGCGGCGCGACGGCGATGCTCAAGGGGATCGAGTTCAACAGCTTCGGCGCGTTCTTCAGCCGCGCCTATCGCGAGAACGACTATCTCTGGGGACGCCTGCACGGGGCCGAGCGGTTGATCGACATCATCGCCTCGGCCATGCCCGATGGCAGCCTGTTTCCGCCGCACCTGCTCGCCGATTTCAAGCGCCGCGCGTTCCTGGCGATCTGCGACGAGGAAGAGGCGGTGCTGACCACCGATCCCGATCTCGTCCCTGGCATCCGCCGCGAAATCGAGGCGGCATTCAGCGGCTAGGCTTTCCATTGCCGCGCGGCGTCCCTAGCTTGGTCGCCATGAATTCCACGATCGCCCGCTGGCTGATGCTGCCGTTGCTCCTGCTGATCCAGGCGTGCAGCGGCTTTCCGTTTCTCGACATGGGGATGGCCGCCTGGGACGGCCCGAAGAAAGGCACGCCCGCGCTCTGGCATGTCCAGGGGCCGAATGGCGGCGAAGCCTGGCTGTTCGGCGGCATCCACGCGCTGCCCGCAGATCTCAAATGGATCAGCCCGAAGATGAAGAAAGCGATGAACGAATCCGACCGGCTGGTGCTTGAGGTCGTAGGGCTGGAGGATTCTGCCGAAATCACGAAGACCTTCCAGGAACTGGGCAACAGCCCCGGCCAGCCGCCGCTTGCCGATCGCCTGCCGCCCGCGCTGCGCGACAAGGGCGAGGCGCTGCGTGCCGCCAGCCGCCTCTCGCCCTCGCGCTTCGAGACGCTCGAAAGCTGGGCCGCAGCGATCTCGCTCGCGGGCGCCGCCACAGCCAATCTGGCGATGGTGCGCGAGGAAGGCGTCGAACGCGTGCTCGCCGCGCGCTATCGCCGCCGCGACAAGCCGGTGATCGGGCTCGAGACCCCGGCGCGCCAGTTCACCTATTTCGACCAGCTGGACGAGGCCGACCAGCGCGCGATGCTCGAAAGCGTGATCGCCGATGCCGACAATGCCCCTAGGGCCTATCGCGACATGGTAACCGCGTGGCTCGAGGGCGAGCCCGAAAAGCTTGCGGAAGCCGCCAATCGCGGGCTGCTCGAACGTCCGCAGATCCGCGAGCGCATCCTGGTGCGCCGCAACCGCGACTGGGCCGCGCAGATCGAGGACCTGCTGAGCCTCGGCGCCAGGCCCTTTGTCGCAGTCGGCGCAGCGCATCTGGCGGGCGATGACAGCGTCCAGGCGCTGCTCGAGGCGAAGGGCTACAAGGTCACCCGCCTCCAATAGGCCCGAAACGCTTGCTTTTCGCGAGAGTCGCGACTATGCGCACCGCTTCCCCGCCGCCATGGTCATCCCTGGAGGCGTGGCCGGGGATATTTTGACCATCTACAATCTGGAGACAGTTTATGAGCGATACGCTTACCCTGTCGGCCCAGCTGCGTGATCGGGCAGGCAAGGGAGCCTCCCGTGCACTCCGCCGCGAAGGCCGTGTACCCGCCGTCATTTACGGCGACAAGAAGGATCCGGAAACGATCCATGTCGAAGAACGCGCGCTGAACAAGTTGCTCGGCACCGGCCATTTCATGAACTCGATCGTCGAGATCGAAGTCGATGGCAAGACGATCGTCACCCTGCCCAAGGACGTGGCGTTCCACCCGGTCAGCGACCGCGCGATCCATGTCGATTTCCTGCGTATCGCCAAGGGCGCGACCGTTGAAGTCGCCGTGCCCGTCGTGTTCGTCAACGAAGACGCCTCGCCCGGCCTGAAGCGCGGTGGCGTGCTCAACGTCGTGCGTCACGAGCTGGAACTGGTCTGCGACGCGACCAACATCCCCGACGAGATCGAAATCGACGTCACCGGCACCGATGTCGGCGATTCGATCCACATCTCCGCGGTCAAGCTGCCCAAGGGCGCGACCTCGGCGATCACCGACCGCGATTTCACCATCGCCACGATCGTTGCTCCCTCGGCGCTGAAGTCGAGCGAAGGCGACAACGAAACGCCGGCTGGCGAGTAATCCATCTTTCTCGCCCTCTCCCCCTTGGGGGAGAGGGTTGGGAGAGGGGAATGTCGAGAGGCTGGCGCATCGCCCCTCTCCCCGCCCCTCCCTGAACCAAAGGGAGCGGTTCCATGCAAATCTGGGTTGGCCTGGGCAATCCCGGCCCCGAATATGCCCTGCACCGGCACAATGTCGGGTTCATGGCGATCGACATCATCGCCGACATGCACGGTTTCGAGCCGCCCAAGCGCCGCTTTCAGGGCTGGGCGCAAGAGGGCCGTCTAGGCAATCAGAAGCTGCTGCTGCTCAAGCCCGCGACCTTCATGAACAAGTCCGGCCAATCGATCGGCGAGGCGATGCGCTTCTTCAAGCTGGGGCCTGAGGACGTCACCATCTTTCACGATGAGCTCGACCTTGCCCCGTTCAAGGTCAAGGTGAAGCGCGGCGGCGGCACCGCCGGGCATAACGGCCTGCGCTCGGCCGACCAGCATATCGGACCCGAATTCCGCCGCGTGCGGATCGGCATCGGCCATCCCGGCAACAAGGACCGGGTGACGGGCCATGTGCTCGGCAATTTCGCCAAGACCGAACTCGACGACCTGACCGACATGCTCGGCGCGATCGGCGCGGAAGCCGGCTGGCTGACGCAGGACGACGATGTGCGCTTCATGAACGATGTCGCGATGAGGCAGCAGGGATGAGCCTTGCAGCTCGCAGCGATGCCCGGCTGCTCGCAATGTTCGCGCTGCTGTCGCTGATCGCGACCGGCTGCGGCATCGCGGCGATGGTGCTGAGCGGCACGCCGCAGATGCGCTGGATTCCCAATGTCGTCGCTTGGATCGTCGGCGGCGGCGCGGCCTTCGCGATCGCGCGGACCGCGCCCTCGCCCAGGGTCTGGATCGGCATTGCGCTCGGCGCACTGGCGCTGGTCGCGGCGACATTGGTGGGGCCCGATCAGCAGGGCGTGCACCGCTGGCTCGCCGCCGGGCCGCTGTTCGTCAATATCGCCGCGCTCACCCTGCCTGCCGCTCTGGTCGCGATGGCGCGGCTGGGCGCGCAGCACCGGCTGGTGCCGATGATCGCGACGCTGCTCGCCGCGATCCTCGCGCTGCAGCCCGATGCGTCGCAGGCGTTCGCGCTGGCGCTCGCTGGTTTTGCCATCCTGGTCATCGACAAGCGCATCTCGGCGCTAGTCACCACCTTGTGCCTGTTCGGAATTGCCGCGTTGTCGCTGCTCCGCGCCGATCCGCTGCAACCGGTGGCGGAGGTCGAGCAGATCATTCAGCTCGCGCATGCGTCCGCGCCTGCGCTCGCCTGGGCTGCCGTGGCGAGCCTGGCCGCCATCCCCGCGATGCTGTTCGCGCGGCGGCTGGACGATGTCGCCGCGCGCGCGCTCGCGCTCTATATCGCGGTTGCCTGCGCCGCGCCGATCTTCGGATGGTTCCCGGTCCCGCTTGTGGGCGCAGGCATGAGCTTCCCGCTCGGCCTCTGGCTGGGCATCGGTCTGCTCGCGGCGCGGCGCGGCTAGAACCGGCGCTCGAGCCAGTCGACCGCAAAGCGCGTCATCGCGGGCGCCTCGACCAGCAGCGCATCGGCGCTACCGACCTTGCCCTGCCGTCCGCCGCCCGCCGCGACGAAATCGCGCACCACTTCGTCGAAATAGTCGTCGTCGAGCCCATCGACCACCGGATTGCCGGTGTCATATTCCTCGACCGTGCGCCACACCGTCTGCCCGTCCTCGAGAAACGGCACGTCCCAGCGGACGACGCGCTTGCCCGGGATGTCGGCAAGATGTTCGGCATGGTGGAGCAGCGTCATCGTCTCCCACGGCGCGCCGATCATCACGACCTTGCCGCCCGCCTCCACCAGCCGCGCCAGAGGAGTGCCGGGGCCATAGCCGTAATCGAGCGGGTGCGGATCGATCAGCCAAGCGGCCTTCGCCCCCAGCGCCACCATCGAGGGGCCGGGGCTGAGGCTCCGCAGCGCGCCGGGCGTGGTGCGCAGGAATTCAGGAAATGCGCCATTGTCGCGGATCGCGCGCGATGCGGCGGGATCGAAGGGCAACACATGGTCGCGCCATTCGGGCAGGATATGCCCTTCCTCGTCGCAAGCCGCTTCGGGGGCGCCCTGCCAGTCGGCATAGGCCATGACCGTGCCGTCCGCCCCCACCACCTGGCGCAGCGCCGCGATCAGTGTATCGGGCCCGGCGATCATCGGCCCGACGCTGCGCAGGCCAGCATGGCCCAGCACGATATCGCCCTGCCCCATCCCGAGCGCCGCCAAATCGCGCGCGAGATCGTCAATAGTCCAAAAGGATTTCATGCTCGCGCAGATGTGTGCGGACGGGTCCTAAGACAAGTCCTTGGGGGAGCGGAAGATTGCCCCCGAAACGATGTCTTGTTGCTGACGCACAGCTTTCTTCGACCTGTCATCGCGCCGCCATCACGATCGCGCGCAACTCGGGCAACACACGCGCACGCCGTTCCAGCGCGGGGCTGAATGCGGCACCAACACCATGATTTTTCGGGGGAATCACCTTGTCTCACCTGACCGACGCTGCGCGCGCGCCCTATCGCATCGAACATGCCGATCATGACGATCCCAACAGCCTGGAAGCGATCGTCGCGGCCAATCCGTCGCGCCGCAAGATCCTGGTGAACGGCCTGTTCGGGCTGGCGCTGGCGCCGATGGTCGCAAGCTGCGGCGGTGACGGCAATGGCGCGGGCAACAATGTCACGCTGCCCCCCAATACCGGCACTGCGCCGACGCCGACACCGACCCCGGCCCCTGCCCCCAGCTTCTCGGTCACGTTCAACTCGGTCCCGGCCAATCAGAACGACCGCGTCACCGTGCCGACCGGATATGAGACCGCCGTGCTGCTCAAGGCGGGCGATCTGATCGAGCCCGGCGTCGCCGGCTTCTCGGGCGCCTTCCCTACCCCCGGCCAGGCCGAGAAATGGGCCGGCGGCAACCATGATGGCATGGAGCTGTTCGCAATCCCGAACACCGACGCCAACACGTCGGGCGTGCTCGCGGTGAACTTCGAATATCCCGATTTCAACATCCTGATGAGCGACGCCGATGCGGCGGCGGTCACCAGCAATCCCGCTTCGGCCACCGCCGCGCAGCGCCAGCTCGCGCTCTCGGCAGTTGGCGTCGGCGTAGTCGAAATCACCAAGGGCGCGGACGGCAAATGGTCGGTCGTTCCCAATTCGCGCTACAACAAGCGCTATACCGGCAACTCGGCCTATCGCGTCGGCGGTCCGGCGGCAGGTCTGCTCAGCAACCCGATCAAGGGCACGCTCAACAACTGTGCCAGCGGCCGCACGCCGTGGAATACCTATCTCACCTGCGAGGAAACCACGGACAACTATTTCGACCCGAGCCAGCCCGCCAACGATTATGGCTGGGTGGTCGAGATCGACCCGTTCCAAGAGCTCGCCCAGCCGACCAAGCGCACCGCAATGGGCCGGTTCGACCATGAGAACACCGCGTTCATGGCCAATGCCGACCGCCGCGTCGCCTTCTACATGGGCGACGATGCGACCCCGGGCTGCATCTACAAGTTCTTGTGCGAACGCGCTTTCAGCGCCACCAACCGCGCCGCCAATATCGACATGCTCGATTTCGGCCAGCTGTTCGTCGCGCGCTTCAACGCGGACGGCACCGGCGAATGGCGTCTGCTGCAACAAGGCCAGAACGGTCTGGTCGTCGGCGCGCGCGATCCGGGCGATGTCAGCCAGTCGACCACGCCGCCCGCTGCGCGCACCGTCGATTTCCGCAACCAGGCCGATGTGCTGATCAACACCAAGTCGGCCGCGCGCGTCGCCGGGGGCACGGTGATGGACCGCCCCGAATGGATCACGGTGGCGCCCGACAACACCGCCATCTTCGTCGCGCTGACCAACAATTCGGGCCGCCGCGTGACCGATGCCACCAACCCGCGCGTCACCAACCGCCACGGCCACATCCTCAAGATGCGCGAATCGGGCGATTCGCCGCTCGCCACCACCTTCACCTGGGAGCTGTTCCTGCTCGCGGGCGATCCGGCGCTGCGTCCGGGCGGCGACAATCTGGTCGGCAATATCAACGGCGATACCTTCTCCAGCCCCGACGGCATCCGCATCGACCCGCAGGGCCGCCTTTGGGTGCAGACCGACCACTCAGTCCCGGGCAATTCGGGCGTCAGCGGCGTCACCATCGACCAGGCGTTCGGCCATAACGCGATGTTCCATGTCGATCAGCGCACCAAGCAGTCCAAGCGGTTCCTGGTCGGTCCGCTCGGCTGCGAGATAACGGGCATCGCCTATACGCCCAGCCTCACCGACTTCTTCATCAACATCCAACACCCGACGGGCAACTGGCCGATCAACGGCGAAAAGCCGCGCTCGTCGACCATCGTGGTGACGCGCACCGACAAGCAACCGGTCGGCAACTGATCGTACCGCAATCATGCGCTGCAGGCTGAGGGTTAACCGTAACAGGCACGCCCAAGTCCCTGAAACATTTGCGGCCGCCAGCAGGTTTTGCGATGCTGGCGGCCGCAGTCTTTCAGGAGTGACAGCCATGGCCGAATTTCCCCATCGCCGCGACGTGCTTGGCGGCGCAGCGCTGGCCGGTATTGCCGCGTTCGCGCCGGGTGCCGCAGCGCAGTCGGCGGCAACACCCGATCTCAAGGGCAAGTCCATTCTCATCACCGGCGCCGCCACCGGCTTCGGCTTTCTCGGTGCACTGCATTATGCGCGCGCCGGTGCAAAGGTCTTCGCGACCATGCGCAACCTGCCACGCCCCCAGGCCAGCGAACTGCTCAACGCGGCAGAGACCGAAAAGCTGGACATCTCGGTGCTCGAGCTCGACGTCCTGTCGGATGCCATAGTCGCCAAGGCGGTGCGCGAAGCAGAGGCACAAGCCGGTGGCGCGCTCGATGTCGTCATCAACAATGCCGGGATCGGCATTACCGGCCCGATAGAGCTGCAGGACATGGAAGCGACGAAGCTGATCTTCGACACGAATGTCTTCGGTGCCCAGCGCGTCGCGCGCGCGGCGCTGCCCGCGATGCGCAAGGTCAAGCGCGGCCTGATCGTCAACATCTCCTCGCAGCTCGGCCGGGTGATCGTCCCCAATGGCGGGCATTATTCCGCGACCAAGTTCGCGCTCGAAGCCTTGAGCGAGCAGATGGCCTATGAACTGGTGCCACATGGCATAGACGTGACGATCATCGAACCAGGCGGCTATCCCACCGATGTCTGGCGCAACCGCAACCGCTATACCGGCGCGCTCAAGGCGCGGCTCGATGCCGAGCGCGCGACGGCCTATCCGGCGGTGGTGGCGCGCATGGGCACGGAGGACGGCAGCGGTCGCTCGGCCGACCCGATGGACGTCCCCCGCGCGATCGCCGAGATCATCGCGCTGCCCGCCGGCCAGCGTCCCCTGCGCCGTGCCGTGCATCCCGGCCCCAAACCGCAAGAAGCGATCAACGAGGTTTCAGCCAGGGTGCAGGTGCAGATGTTGGGCAGCTCCCCCTATGGCCCCTGGGTCAAGGCGGTGCATGATATCGGTTGAGCGGAGAGACTGGAATTGCCCCGGCAATGGCGCTAGGGCGCAGCCAGGGTCGGCGCAGGCGCCGACAATCACTTTCAGGCTGGGATAATCATGGGTTTCAAATGCGGTATCGTCGGGCTGCCGAATGTCGGCAAGTCCACGCTGTTCAACGCGCTGACCGAGACGCAGGCGGCGCAGGCGGCGAACTATCCGTTCTGCACGATCGAGCCCAATGTCGGCAATGTCGCAGTGCCCGATCCGCGGCTCGACAAGCTGGCCGCCATCGCGGGCAGCCAGAAGATCATCCCCACCCAGCTTGCGTTCGTCGACATTGCAGGTCTGGTGCGCGGTGCCTCGAAGGGCGAAGGCCTGGGCAACCAGTTTCTCGGCAACATTCGCGAGGTCGATGCCATCGTGCACGTGCTGCGCTGTTTCGAGGATGACGACATCCAGCATGTCGAGAACAAGGTCGATCCAATCTCGGACGCCGAGACGGTCGAGACCGAATTGCTGCTCGCCGATCTCGAAAGCCTCGAAAAGCGCGTCCCCGGCCTGGTCAAGCGCGGCCAACAGGGCGACAAGGAATCGAAGATCGGCGCATCGGTGCTCGGCAAGGCGCTCGAACTGCTGCGCGAAGGCAAGCCCGCGCGGCTGACCGAGCCTGCCGATGACGAGGAAGCGCGCGTGCTCGCGCAGGCGCAGCTGCTCACCTCCAAGCCGGTGCTCTATGTCTGCAACGTCGACGAGGGCAGCGCGGCTGACGGCAACGCGTTCAGCGCGCGGGTGTTCGAAAAGGCGAAAGCCGAAGGTGCAGAGGCCGTCGTGGTCTCCGCCGCGATCGAATCCGAGCTGGTCGGCATGGACCATGAGGGGCGGATGGAATTCCTCTCGGACTTGGGGCTCGAGGAGACCGGCCTCGCCCGCGTCATCCGCGCCGGCTATGATCTGCTCCACCTCATCACCTTCTTCACCGTCGGCCCCAAGGAAGCGCGCGCCTGGACGGTCGAGGTGGGTTCCAAGGCCCCGCAGGCGGCAGGCGAGATCCACAGCGATTTCGAACGCGGCTTCATCCGCGCCGAGACCATCGCCTATGACGATTACATCGCGCTGAACGGCGAGGCCGGTGCCCGCGATGCCGGCAAGCTGCGCCAGGAAGGCAAGGAATATGTCGTGCAGGACGGCGACGTGCTGCACTTCAAGTTCAACGTCTGATCCGTCACCGGCCTGTCAGATAATCCGGGCATGGCGGTGTTGCGCCGCCACCCCTCGAAGGACCACGACCGATGCTCTCACGCCGCCTGTTCATCGCCGCCGCGCCGCTTGCTCTCGCCGCGCCCGGCATCCTCAGGGCGCAGAGCGTGTTCCGCACCTTCCCGTTCGCACTGGGCATCGCCTCGGGCGATCCCTCGCCCGACGGTTTCGTGATCTGGACCCGGCTCGCGCCCGATCCGCTCGAAGCGCATGGCGGCATGCCGATGTCGCCCATGGCGGTCGACTGGGAGGTGGCGAGCGACGACCGCTTTGCCACGATCGTCGCCAAGGGCCAGGTTATCGCGCGGCCCGAAACCGCACACAGCGTGCATGTCGAGGTCAGCGGGCTGCAGCCGCATCGCCCCTATTGGTATCGCTTCACCGCAGGCGGCGAGCGCAGCTTCGCCGGTCGCGCGCGGACGCTGCCGCTCGCCCAGGCAGCCGTGGATCGGCTGAAATTCGGTGTCGTGGGATGCCAGAATTTCGAGGACGGCTATTACGGCGCGTACAATCACCTCGCGCGCGAGGACCTCGATTTCGTGTTCCACTATGGCGACTATATCTACGAATATGGCGGCAGCCCGACCCGCGCCAATTATTTCAGCGGCAGCCTGCAGGTGCCGGTGCGTCTGCACGTCGGCCAGAATCTCTACGACCTGGCCGATTATCGCCAGCGCTACGCGCAGACCAAGACCGATACCGACCTGCAGCGCGCGCATGCTGCGCACAGCTTCTTCCCGACCTTCGACGATCACGAGATCGAGAACAATTGGGTCGCCGGCATCAGCGGGGGCAAGGACGTCCCGGCAGATGCGTTCGAGCTTCGCCGCGCCGCCGCGCTGCAGGCTTGGTACGAGCATATGCCGATCCGCCGCGCCAATATGCCGCGCTTCGGCACCGGCATCTTCCACCGCACTGCGCGCTTCGGCAACCTCGCCGAACTGCAGCTGCTCGACACCCGGTCCTATCGCAGCGATCAGGCGTGCGACGACGGCTTCAAGCCGATCTGCGAGGGCGTGGGCGACAAAACCGCGCAGGTGCTGGGCGCAGAGCAGGAAGAATGGCTCGCGCGCAACCTCAAGCGCAACACCGCGCGCTGGAACTGCCTGGCGCAACAGATCATGATGATGAGCCTCGACCGCAGGCGCGCCGCGAACGAGGACACCCCCATCGCCAATATGGACAGCTGGGCCGCCTATGAGGTGCCGCGCCAGCGGATGCTGGGCCGGATGGCGGGCCTCGGAAATGTCGTGGTGCTGACCGGCGACGAGCACCAGAATTTCGTCGGCGATCTCGTCCATCAGGACAAGGTCGTGGGCACCGAGATCGTCGCCACCTCGATCAGCAGCGGCGGCGACGGATCGGATCTGCGCTATGGCAGCGAGCAGATGATGAAGAACAATCCCGAGCTCAAGTTCCTCAACGACCAGCGCGGCTATGTGGTCTGCGAGGTCACGCCCGAGGCCTGGCTGAGCCATTTCCAGGTCGTGGACAAGGTATCGGTGCGGCAGAACAGCATCAAGCGCCGCGCGACGGCAGAGGTGGCGCACGGCACGCCCGGCGCGCGGATGACCGGGCTGTCGGCATGATCGCGCGGCTGGTCGCAGCGCTGCTCGCGCTGGCGCTGGCGGCCCCTGCCTCTGCCCAGGCCGAGAATGCCGACCCGCCGGTCACGATCCTGATCTCGATCGACGGGATGCGTCCCGACTATCTCGAGCGCGGGCTGACGCCGAACCTTGCCGAATTCCGCCAGCGCGGCGTCGCGGCGGCGATGCGGCCGAGCTTCCCCAGCAAGACCTTCCCCAATCACTACACCATCGTCACCGGCAAGCGCCCCGACCGCAACGGCATTGTCGGTAACATGATGATCGACCCCGTCCGCCCCGACCAGATGTTCAGCATGGGCGATGCGCGCCAGGCGCTCGATCCGTTCTGGTGGGCTGAGGCCGAGCCGGTCTGGATCACCGCCGAAAAGGCGGGCGTGCGCACTGCGACGATGTTCTGGCCAGGCAGCGAGGTAGCGCATGACGGCCGCCGTCCGAGCGACTGGCTGCGCTTCGACCAGAATATCGGCAATGCGCAGCGCGTGAACACCGTGCTCGACTGGATGCGCCGACCGGCTGCGATCCGTCCGCGCCTCGTCACCATGTATTTCGATACCGTCGACACCGCCGGGCACCGGTTCGGCCCGGGCCGCTCGCCCGAGCTCGACGCCGCGATTGCAGAGGTCGATGCGCGGATCGGCGATCTGGTGCGCGGGGTCGAGACCCTCGGCGTGCGCGCCAATTTCGTCATCACCGCCGACCATGGCATGGCCGAAACCGCCGAGACCCGCGTGATCCAGCTCGACGAGCTGATCGACCGCGCCAGCTATATCGCGGTCGAGGCCGGGCCCTATGCCGCGATCGAACCGGCAGCGGGCACTGACGACCGCGTCTATCAGGCGCTGCTGAAGCCGCACGACCATATGGCCTGCCATCGCAAGGAGCAGCTCCCTGAGCATCTGCATTATGGCAGGAACCCGCGCGTCGCCGCGATCATCTGCGTTGCCGAGATCGGCTGGACAATCCTGTCCGGTACCCCGCCCTATCCGGTCAAAGGGGGCGCGCATGGCTATGATCCCGCCCATGCCGACATGTACGCGCTGTTCATGGCCTTCGGCCCCTCGATCCGCCCAACCGAGACGCTGCCGCTGTTCGACAATGTCGATGTCTATCCGCTGCTCGCGGCGCTGACCGGGATCGCGCCCCTGCCCTCGGATGGCAATCCTGCGACGCTCGCACCGCTGCTGGCGCGCTGATTTTGCTTGCAAATACAAGGTTGCGGATCAAGACTTAAGCCCATGATCCATTATGAAGACCTGGAAGTCGGCACGACTTCGAAATTCGGCCATTATGACGTCACCCGCGAGGAGGTGATGGAATTTGCCCGGAAATACGATCCGCAGCCCTTCCATCTCGACGACGAGGCGGCGGCGCAGACGCATTTCGGGCGGCTCTCGGCGAGCGGCTGGCATACCTGCGCGATGATGATGGCGATGCTGGTCGAGAACATGAAGACCACGCGCCAGGCGGGTCTGGGATCGCCTGGTATGGACAACCTGCGCTGGGTGAAGCCCGTCTATCCGGGCGACACGCTGCGCATCGAGACCACGATCATCGAGAAACGCCGCTCGAAGAACCGCCCGGACATGGGACTGTTCAAGTCCGATCTCGTCATCTTCAACCAGAATGACGAGCCGGTGATGACGCTGCGCAGCAACGGCCTGATCAAGGTCCGCAATCCCGAAGCGCCGATCGAGGACTGAGCGCGCCGGCGCTCAGTTGCAGGCCCAGTACCCGTCCTTGTACGCAAAGGCCGGTCCGTCGCTGTCGCTGACCTGCATGCTCGCCGCGCTGCCCGCAGCCTCCTTGCCCGAGGCCGAGACCATCAGCGTCACGCCCTCGCCCGCAAAGCTGCCCCCGGTCTGCTGAACGGGACCCGATGCCGCGACCTGCACCGTCCTGCCCGCAACCGAGACCATCGCCTTGCCGCCCGTCTTGCTGGCCACCAGCACCGGCAGCGCGCCTTGGGCCGGGCTGAAGCGGCACGCGCCGGTCTCCAGCCCTGCCTCACCGATCGCGCTCGACAGCAGCGGCTCGAGCTTCGATCCCTCTGCATCGACCGCCTGCACGCCCGTCACCGGAGCAGGCGTCGCGCCGCCCGCCGAGGCCGACACCGTGCCTTGCGCGGTGGTAGCGCCACCGTCGAGCGTCACCAGCTCATCCTGCTTGGCAGGCTCGCTGCTGCACGCTGCAAGCAGCGCCAGCGGGAGAACCACGGTCAACCTTATCATCAAGAAATGCTCCCTCAACCGGGCAGGATGCCCACCGCCAGTTCAGCCCAGACGAGCAGGAAGGCAAGTGCAATTGCCGCGATCAGTATCGCCCGGTTCACCGGCTTGCGAGCAAATCGCACCGCCAGCTCACCCGCGAGACCGCCAACTCCAATCAAAAGTGCCAACGCCGCAAAATCCTCGGCGCCCCAGTTCACCTCACGCGTGAACAGCATCGCGATGGCAGGCGCCACGAGCAACGCGGCCGCCGCGGACCACGCAATCTGGCGCGGCGTGAATCGGGCATTGTGCGCAGTCGTGATGTTCATCGTTCGATCTCCTGCCCCCGCGAGCCCAAATTATACTTGCAGTTCACAGGCTTGCACAGCCCCAGCTGCGCGCGAAGGATGGCGGCACGAGACAGACGCATGCACTCCCCACCTCTCCCTCGATGGGAGAGGTAGCGAGACTTGCCAGCTTGCTGGCTAGTCGCAGCAGTGAGGGTGTTGGTGCCGCGGAGCGCAACCGCGCGGCCATGAGAGCGGGGTACAATCCGGAGCGATCACCCCCACCCAACCCTCCCCCATCGAGGGGGAGGGCTTAGGGAGCGATACCGCAATCAGGGCAAATTTAACCGTTCAAGACGTCCGCGATCTGGCCAGCGACAGCATCCATGCTCGCCATGCCATCGACGCGGCTGACGATGCTGCGCGCTTCGTAGATCGGCAGGATCGGTGCGGTCTTGGCGCGATATTCGGCCATGCGCGTGCGCACGGTTTCCTCATTATCGTCCGGGCGACGCTTGAACTCGGTCGAGCCGCACTTGTCGCACACGCCTTCCTTGGCGGGCAGCTTGTAGCGGTCGTGATAGCCCTCGCCGCAATTGGCGCAGGTGAAGCGGCCGGTGATGCGATCGACCAGCGCGTCCTCGTTCACCTCGAGCTCGATGACATGGTGCAGGCTGCGGCCACGCGCTTCCAGAATCTCGTCGAGCGATTCGGCCTGGGCCGCAGTGCGCGGATAGCCGTCGAAGATGATGCCGGTCTCGGGCGACAGCTCGTCGAGCGCATCGCCGATGATCCCGGAGACGATCTCGTCGGAGACGAGCTCGCCCGCCTCCATCACCGCCTTGGCCTTGAGCCCGATCGGCGTGCCCGCCTTGACCGCGGCGCGCAGCATGTCGCCGGTCGACAGCTGCTTCATGCCGCGTTCGTCGACCAGACGCTGGGCCTGGGTGCCCTTGCCCGCGCCTGGAGGGCCCAAAAGAATGATATTCATGGGTAATCCATCCCCCAACGGGCCGGTTGTGCCCGGCCCCGACTATCCTCAAACACTGCGCTTAGCGCAAGCGTCCCTTCAGCTTCGCCTTCTTGATCAGGTCGGCATATTGATGCGCCAGCAGATGGCTCTGGATCTGGGTGATCGTATCGACAGTGACGTTGACGACGATCAGCAGGCTGGTGCCGCCCAGGAAGAACAGCGGAATGCCGGTTTGCGCAATCACATATTCGGGCAGCACGCAGACAAAGGTCAGGTACGCCGCGCCGACCACGGTGATGCGGGTGAGCACATAATCCAGATAGGTCGCCGTGTTCTTGCCCGGACGGATGCCGGGGATGAAGCCGCCATTCTTCTTCAGGTTCTCCGACGTCTCTTCCGGGTTGAAGACCACGGCGGTGTAGAAGAAGCAGAAGAAGATGATGCCGAGCGCATAGAGCGTCATGTACAGCGGCTGGCCATGCGCCAGATACTGGTTGAGCGTCTGCAGCACGCCACCGGCGGTCGAGGCGGGATCGACCGAATTGCCCGCGAACTGCGTGATCGTCAGCGGCATGAGCAGCAGCGACGAGGCGAAGATCGGCGGGATCACGCCGGCGGTGTTGATCTTGAGCGGAAGATGGCTGCGATCAGCCTGCATCACGCCGCGCTGCGTCGCGCGCTTGGGATACTGGATCAGCACGCGGCGCTGCGCGCGCTCCATGAAGCTGATCAACAGCACCAGGCCGACGATCATCGCGATCATGGTGACGATGGCAAAGGGCGAGATCGAGCCGGTACGGCCGCCTTCGAACAGCTGCGCGCCGAACACGGGCATCTGCGCGACGATGCCCGCCATGATGATCAGCGAAATGCCGTTGCCGATGCCGCGCGCGGTGATCTGTTCGCCCAGCCACATCAGGAACATGGTGCCGCCGACAAGGCTGATCACCGCGCCAACGCGGAACATGATGCCCGGATCGATCACGGCCTGGATGCCGCTGGCGCCGGCATAGGATTCGAGACCCACGGCGATGAAATAGCCCTGCATGGCGGTGAGGAACACGGTGCCATAGCGCGTATACTGGTTCAGCTTCTTACGGCCCGACTCGCCTTCCTTCTTGATCGCGGCGAGCTGCGGCGAAAGCGAGGCGGCGAGCTGCACGACGATCGAGGCGGTGATGTAGGGCATCACGCCCAGCGCGATCAGGCTCATGCGCTCGAGCGAACCACCCGAAAAGGTGTTGAAAATGTCTAGAACGCCGCCCTTGGTCTGCTGGTACAGCGCGGCCAGAGCGGTGGGATCGACGCCGGGGAGCGGAACATAGCTCAGCAGGCGGAAGATGATGAGAGCGCCGATGGTGAACCAGATGCGGTTCTTCAGATCGGTCGCCTGGCTGAATTTCGCCAGGCTGAAATTGCTAGCCAGATTGTCGGCCCGTGATGCCATGAAACCTGTATCCCAAAAAGCGGCCCATTGAGCGCCCATGCTGGCGCGTGGCCGAAAATTCTGTCCGAAGCGCCTAAGCCCCCGCGCCTGTCCGCCCCAGCGACAACAGAGCGCAGCGATACCGCCTTAGGGCGCTTCAAGCAAGACGCCCCGCGCTCACCATATCGGGAGGCGGGGCGTGCTTGACAAGCCGACCTTCGAGGTCAGGCTTTCTTTTCGCGTTCCGGCTTGCGGTACGGTTCGCGCGGAGCGATGATCTCGACCTTGCCGCCAGCCTTTTCGATGGCTTCGACAGCCGACTTCGATGCACCGGCGACCGCGAAGGTCACCTTGGCGGTCAGTTCGCCCTTGGCGAGCAGACGCACGCCATCCTTGCCGCCGCGCGACAGGCCAGCAGCGCGGAGCGCAGCCTGATCGACAGTCGCATCGGTGGCGAGCTTGCCGGCATCGATGAACTTCTGGATCATGCCCAGGTTGACGATGTCATAGTCCTTGCCGAACGGATTGTTGAAACCGCGCTTCGGGATGCGCATGTGGAGCGGCATCTGGCCGCCTTCAAATCCGGCGATCGACACGCCCGAGCGGCTGGTTTGGCCCTTCTGGCCGCGACCGCTGGTCTTGCCCTTGCCCGAGCCAATACCGCGTCCGACGCGCATACGGCCCTTGCGGGCGCCCTTGTTGTCGTTGATTTCGTTCAGTTTCATGGGTGCACTCGCTTTCGCTTTGTTCGCGCTGATAAAAATTCTCTCCCCTTCAGGGGAGAAATACGCAGCCTTGCCAGCCTGCTGGCTAGGCGCAGTAGAGAGGGGCTGGCCGTAGCGCAAGCCCCTCCCCTAAGCTTCACTGCGTGAAGCGGTCCCTCTCCCGTGAAGGGAGAGGAGGAAGAAGGTCAATCGACGATCGTCACCATGTGACGGACCTTCTGGATCATGCCGCGAATTTCGGGCGTGTCCGTGTGTTCCACCACGCGGTTCATCTTGCCGAGGCCCAGGCCAGCCAGCACCTTGCGCTGCGATTCTGGGCGACGGATCGGCGATCCGGTCTGCTTTACCTTGATGGTTGCCATGTCGATTACTCCGTGATCGCGGCGGCTTCGACCTCGGCGACAGCAGCCGATGCTCCGCCACGGCCCAGCAGGTCGGCAACCTTCTTGCCACGACGCGCTGCCACCGACTTGGGGCTGGTCTGTTCGCCGAGCGCCTCGAAGGTCGCGCGGATCATGTTATAGGGGTTCGAGGTGCCGTTGGACTTGGTCACAACGTCGGCCACGCCCAGGCTTTCGAACACGGCGCGCATCGGACCACCGGCGATGATGCCGGTACCCTGGGGCGCGCTGCGCAACGTCACCTTGCCCGCACCGAAATGGCCCTTGCCGTCATGGTGCAGCGTGCGGCCTTCCTTGAGCGGAACGCGGATCATCTTCTTCTTGGCAGCGGCGGTCGCCTTGCTGATGGCCTCAGGCACTTCGCGCGCCTTGCCATGGCCGAAGCCCGCACGACCCTGACCGTCACCGACCACGACCAGTGCCGCGAAACCGAAGCGCTTGCCGCCCTTCACGGTCTTCGACACGCGGTTGATGTGGACGAGCTTCTCGATCAGCTCTTCGCCCTGCTCTTCGTCGCGCTTGTTGCGGTCATCGCGACGGCCACGGCCACCACGCTCACCGCCACGATCATTGCCACCACGGCCACGACCGCGACCAACACGGCCCTGACGCTGCTCACCCTGGGGGAAGCCGTCGGTGCCGCCTTCTGCGTTGTTCAGTTCATCTGCCATCGCTTAAAACTCCAGACCGCCTTCGCGAGCGGCATCGGCCAGGGCCTTGACCCGGCCATGAAAAATGAAACCGCCACGGTCGAAGACAACGGTGGTGACACCGGCCTGCTTGCCGGCTTCCGCGATCTTCTTGCCAACGGCAATCGCATCGGCAACGGTCGCACCGGTGCCCTTGCTGCCCTTGGTCAGCGTCGATGCCGAAGCCAGCGTCTTGCCGGCGGCGTCATCGATGATCTGCGCGTAGATGTGCTTGCCGGTGCGGTGCACCGAAAGACGGGGACGTCCGCCTGCCCGGGCCCGCAGCGAAGTGCGGACGCGCTGGCGGCGACGATCGAACAAAGAGAGCTTCGCCATGGCTTACTTCTTCTTCCCTTCCTTGCGGAAGATAAACTCGCCCGCATATTTGATACCCTTGCCCTTGTAGGGCTCCGGCTTGCGCCAGCGACGGATCTCGGCAGCCACCTGGCCCACCTTCTGGCGATCGCTGCCCGAAATGTGGATGGTGGTCTGGTCCGGGGTCTTGATGTCGATGCCATCGGGGATGGCGAAATCGACGTCATGGCTGTAGCCGAGCTGCAGCTTGAGGTTGCTGCCCTGCACGTTGGCACGATAGCCGACGCCGGTGATGTTCAGCGTCTTGGTGAAACCTTCGGTCACGCCAACCACCAGGTTCTGCACCAGCGTGCGCTGCATGCCCCAGAAGGCACGAGCGCGACGGGTGCCGTTTGCGGGCTTCACCGACAGCTCACCATCGGTGAGGTCGTAGGTGATGTCCGGAACGGTCGGCATCGACAGTTCGCCCTTGGGACCCTTCATGGTGATGACACCATCGCCCATGGTGGCGGTGACGCCTGCGGGAATTGCCACAGGCTTTTTACCAATGCGGCTCATATCAGAATACCTCCGCCAGCACCTCGCCGCCGACATTCTGTTCGCGCGCTTCAGCGTCGGACAGAACACCGCGGGGGGTGGATACGATGGTGATGCCAAGGCCGTTGCGCACAATCGGCAGTTCCTTGGAACCCGAATAGACGCGGCGGCCAGGCTTGGACACGCGCGCGACATGCTTGATCGCGGGCTGGCCCTCGAAATATTTCAGCTCGATGCGCAGGCCCTTGTGACGGCCCAGCAGCTCTTCGCTATATCCGCGGATATAGCCTTCGCGCTGCAGCACATCGAGAACGCGGGCGCGCAGGTTCGACGCCGGCGACATCACGCTGTCCTTCCTGGCCTGCTGGCCATTGCGGATGCGGGTGAGCATATCGCCCAGAGGATCGGTCATTGCCATATCATCAAATCCTTACCAGCTGGACTTCGTAACGCCCGGGATCAGGCCCTTGTTGGCCAGATCACGCAGCTCGATACGGCAGAGCCCGAACTTGCGGTAATAAGCACGCGGGCGACCGGTGGTGTTGCAACGGTTGCGCACGCGCGTGGGGTTCGCGTTGCGGGGCAGCTCGGCCATCTTTAGCCGGGCGATCAGACGCTCGGTCTCATCCAGGCTGGTGTCTTCTGCCTTCGCACGGAGACGCGCATAACGGCCAGCATACTGCTTGACCATCTTCTTGCGACGCTCGTTCTTGTTGATGGAACTCAGTTTCGCCATGACTTAAGTTCTCGCCTTTCTAAAATGCGAGACGGAGGGCAATCAAGCCGCCGCCTTTTCCTGGGTTTCCTCAACCGGGAACGGGAAGCCGAAGAGGCGCAGCAGTTCGCGCGCTTCATCGTCCGTCTTGGCGGTCGTGGTCACGATGATGTCCATTCCACGCACAGCGTCGATCTGGTCGTAGCTGATTTCGGGGAAAATGATCTGCTCCTTCAGGCCCATGGCATAGTTGCCACGACCGTCGAAGCTCTTGGGGTTCAGGCCACGGAAGTCGCGGATGCGCGGCATCGCGATCGTCACCAGACGATCGAGAAACTCGTACATGCGCTCCTTGCGCAGGGTCACCTTGCAGCCGATCGGCATGCCTTCGCGCAGCTTGAACTGGGCGATCGACTTGCGCGCCTTGGTGATCACGGGCTTCTGGCCGGCAATCAGCTCCATTTCGGCAGCGGCGGTGGTCACCTTCTTCTTGTCCTGGCTGCCTTCGCCGACACCCATGTTGATGGTGATCTTTTCCAGCTTGGGAACCTGCATGGGGTTCTTGTAGCCGAACTTTTCCTGCATCGCCTTGGCGATGACGTCGTCATAGCGCTGACGCAGGCGGGGCACGTACTTATCAGCCATCGATCTTCTCCCCGGATTTCACGGCCACGCGGACCTTCTTGCCGTCGACCGTCTCGAAGCGAACGCGCGTGGGCGCACCGGTCTTCGGGTCGGCAACAGCGACCTTGGAAATGTGCAGCGGAGCCTCGACGCGGTCCAGGCCACCCTGGGGGTTTGCCTGGCTCGGCTTGCGATGGCGGACCATCACGTTCAGGCCCGAAACGACGACCTTGTCATCCTTCGGCATCACCTTGGTAACGGTGCCGTTGCGGCCCTTGTCCTTGCCGGACAGGACGACGACCTTGTCACCCTTTTTGATCTTAGCGCTCGCCATGATTACAGCACCTCCGGAGCCAGCGAGATGATCTTCATGTGTTTGCGCGCGCGCAGCTCACGGACCACCGGGCCAAAAATACGGGTGCCGATGGGCTCATCGTTCTTGTTGATGAGCACGGCAGCGTTGCTGTCGAAGCGGATGACGCTGCCGTCGGCGCGGCGCACGTCCTTGGCGGTGCGCACGATGACAGCGCGGTGCACGTCACCCTTCTTCACGCGGCCGCGCGGCGCGGCTTCCTTGACGGAGACGACGATGATGTCGCCCACGCCGGCGAAGCGACGCTTCGATCCGCCGAGAACCTTGATGCACTGGACGCGCTTCGCGCCACTGTTGTCAGCGACATCAAGATTGGATTGCATCTGGATCATGGATCCGTTTCCTTCTTGTCTGGCTTGCCGGAACCGGTCCGGCAGTTCCTAATGGCTTACGCTTCGCTCGAAGCTTCGGGCGCCTTGTGGGTGTTCACCCGATCCAGCACCTTCCAGGTCTTCAGCTTGGAAATCGGAGCCGTCTCCTCGATGCGGACGGTTTCGCCTTCCTTGAAGCTGTTGTTCTCGTCATGCGCGTGATACTTCTTCGAACGACGGATGATCTTCCCGTACAGCGGGTGCTTCACCTTGCGCTCGACATTCACCACCACGGTCTTGTCGCCCTTGTCGGAGACCACCGTTCCGGTCAGAACTCGTTTCGGCATATCGGCCTCCTTACTTTGCTGCAGTGCGAGCGCGCTCGCTCTGCAGGGTCTTGATGCGGGCAATCGTGCGACGCACTTCGCGGACGCGCGCGGGGCGCTCCAGCTGGTTGGTCGCGGCCTGGAAGCGCAGGTTGAACGCTTCCTTCTTCAGCGCACCCAGCTCAGCGGTCAGCTGATCGTCGGTCTTCTGCTGAAGGTCTTCGTAAATCTTGCTCATCACTCACCTCCCAGGTGCGACGTATCGCCCAGGCGCGCCACGACCTTGGTCTTGATCGGCAGCTTCATCGCAGCACGCTCGAACGCCACCGCGGCGATCGGACCAGGAACACCATCCAGTTCGAACAGGATGCGACCCGGCTTCACGCGGGCGGCCCAATATTCGACCGAACCCTTGCCCTTGCCCTGACGGACTTCGGCGGGCTTCTTGGTCACCGGCACGTCCGGGAACACGCGGATCCACAAACGTCCCTGACGCTTGATGTGACGCGTGATCGCACGACGGGCGGCTTCGATCTGGCGCGCGGTGATCCGCTCGGGCTCCAGCGCCTTCAGGCCGTACGACCCGAAATTGAGGCTCGTTCCGCCCGGCGCATTGCCGCTGATACGGCCCTTGAAAGCCTTGCGGAACTTCATTTTCTTCGGTTGCAGCATGATGCTCTACCTTGTCTGTCTGTTCTGGGCTCAGCGGGCCGGGCGGACGCCGGAAGTCTGCGCTTCCATCATCAGCCGGTCCTGCGCCATCGGATCGTGTCCAAGGATTTCGCCCTTGAAGATCCAGCACTTGATGCCGATGATGCCGTACGCGGTGAGCGCTTCGGCTTCGGC
The DNA here is from genome assembly GCF_013607875.1 of Blastomonas ursincola. Taxonomy (GTDB): domain Bacteria; phylum Pseudomonadota; class Alphaproteobacteria; order Sphingomonadales; family Sphingomonadaceae; genus Blastomonas; species Blastomonas ursincola. The sequence goes on along the minus strand of NZ_VDES01000002.1, from coordinate 1,464,881 downwards.
ATAGTCGACATTGGCACGCAGCGTGTGCAGCGGAACGCGGCCTTCGCGATACTGCTCGGTGCGGGCGATTTCGGCGCCGCCGAGACGGCCGCCGCACATCACCTTGATGCCTTCTGCGCCCAGACGCATTGCCGACTGCATCGCGCGCTTCATCGCACGACGGAAGGCAACGCGGCGGATCAGCTGGTCGGCAATGCCCTGCGCGACGAGCTTGGCGTCGATTTCGGGCTTGCGGATCTCGACGATGTTGAGCTTGACCTCACCACCTTCGATCAGACCTTCCAGCGTCTTGCGCAGCTTCTCGATGTCCGCGCCCTTCTTGCCGATGATGACACCGGGACGGGCAGCATAGATCGAGACGCGGCACAGCTTGGCCGGGCGCTCGATGACCACCTTGGAGATCGCGGCCTGGGGCAGCGTCTTCATGATGTACTTGCGCAGCTCGATGTCTTCCTTGAGCAGACGCGCATAGTCGCGACCTTCGGCGAACCAGCGGCTGTCCCAGGTGCGGTTGATCTGCAGACGCAGGCCAATCGGATTGCTCTTGTGACCCATGGCTTACGCTTCCTCTTGTTCGCGCACGACGATGCGCAGGCGGCTGAACGGCTTCACGATGCGGCTGGAACGGCCACGAGCGCGGGTCATGAACCGCTTCATCGTGATCGCCTTGCCAACGCTCGCTTCAGCGACGACCAGCGCGTCGACATCGAGGTTGTGGTTGTTTTCCGCGTTAGCGATAGCCGACGCGAGGACCTTCTTGGCGTCGACAGCCATGGCCTTCTTCGAGAAGGACAGGATGTTCATCGCCTCTTCGGCCTTCTTGCCACGGATCAGGGCGGCCACGAGGTTGAGCTTCTGCGCCGAACCACGGATGGTGGTGCCGACGGCCAGCGCCTCATTTTCGCCCACGCGGCGCGGAGATTTTGCCTTGCCCATTAGCGCTTGCCCTTCTTGTCAGCAGCGTGGCCAGGGAAGGTGCGGGTCGGAGCGAATTCGCCCAGCTTGTGACCCACCATGTCTTCGTTGACCGCCACGGGAATGAATTTGTGGCCGTTGTACACGTTGAACGTCAGGCCGACGAACTGCGGCAGGATCGTCGAACGACGCGACCAGGTCTTGATCGGAGCACGGCCGCCAGCGTCCTGCGCCGCTTCTGCCTTCTTCAGCAGATACAGGTCGAAGAACGGCCCTTTTTTGATGGAGCGAGCCATGACTTACCTCTTCTTCTTCGCGTGACGCGACCGGATGATCATCTTGTCGGTCGACTTGTTCTTACGAGTGCGCATACCCTTGGTCGGCTTGCCCCACGGGGTCACCGGATGACGGCCACCCGAGGTGCGGCCTTCACCACCACCATGCGGGTGATCGACCGGGTTCTTGGCAACACCGCGCGTCAGCGGGCGCTTGCCCATCCAGCGCTTGCGACCGGCCTTGGCGAAGTTCTGGTTGCTGTTGTCGGGGTTCGAAACCGCGCCCACGGTGCCCATGCAGGCGCCGGGGATGTAACGCTGTTCGCCCGAGTTCAGACGGACCATCACCATGCCGCGGTCACGACCGACGACCTGTGCATAGGTGCCTGCCGAACGTGCGATCTGGCCCCCCTTGCCCGGCTTCATCTCCACATTGTGGATGATGGTGCCGACCGGCATCTGTGCCAGCTTCATGGCGTTGCCCGGCTTCACGTCGGTCTTTTCGCCGGCGATCACGGTATCGCCCACAGCCAGACGCTGCGGCGCCAGGATGTAGGCCAGTTCGCCGTCTTCGTACTTGATCAGCGCGATGAAGGCGGTGCGGTTGGGATCATATTCGATCCGCTCCACGGTGCCGGGGACGTCAAGCTTGCGACGCTTGAAGTCGACGATGCGGTAACGCTGCTTGTGACCGCCAGCGATGCCGCGCGAGGTCACGTGACCCTTGTTGTTGCGGCCACCGGTCTTGCGCTTGCCTTCGGTCAGCGCCTTGACCGGGCCACCCTTGTACAGGTCGCTGCGGTCGACAAGGATCAGACCGCGACGGCCCGGGCTTGTCGGATTATAGGATTTGAGTGCCATATCTGTATCCTGTCAGCTTGCCGACCGCGCTCAGACGCCGGTGGTGACGTCGATCGACTGGCCTTCGGCCAAACGAACAACGGCTTTCTTGATGTCGGTGCGGGTATAGGGACGACCCTTCCAGCGCTTGGTCTTGCCCTTCTGGACGAGGGTGTTGACACCCACGACCTTGACATCGAACAGCGCTTCGACCGCAGCCTTGATCTGCGGCTTGGTGGCGTCCTGGCTGACCTTGAAGACCACCGAGTTGCTTTCGCTGAGCAGCGTCGACTTTTCGGTGATGTGCGGGGCCACGATCACGTCGTAATGACGGGTATCGATGGTGTCGGATTTCTTAGCCATTGAACCGGGCCTCCAGCTTTTCAACAGCGGCGCGGGTCAGCACCAGCGTATCGTGTTTCAGGATGTCATAGACATTGGCACCGACGGCGGGCAGCACGTTCAGACCGATCAGGTTGGCCGAAGCCTTCTTGAAATTGTCGTTCACGGCATCGCCATCGATGAACAGGGCCTTCTTGCCCAGGCCGAGCTTGCCGAGCTGAGCGGCCAGCGCCTTGGTCTTGGCTTCGCCGAGATCCAGCGATTCCACGACGATCAGGCTTTCGCTGGCGACCTTCGAGGACAGAGCCATCTTCAGGCCGAGCGCGCGGACCTTCTTGTTCAGCGAGGGGTTGAAGTCACGGACGCGGGGACCGTGAGCCTTACCACCGCCGACGAAGATCGGGGCACGACGATCGCCGTGACGAGCGGTACCGCCGCCCTTCTGACGACCGAACTTCTTGCCGGTGCGCGCAACATCGCTGCGCTCGCGGGCCGCACGGGCAGTGCCGCGACGGTTTTCGAGCTGCCAGGTGATCACGCGGTGCAGAATGTCTGCACGCGGGGTCACGCCGAACACGTCATCGTTGAGTTCGATGTCGCCCTTGGCAGTGGCGTCGAGGGTTTGAACCTTGAGCTTCATGACCGATTAACCCTCCTGGCCGTCGGTTGCTTCCACAGCGGCCACGTCTTCAGCAGGCGTGTCGGCGGGAGCATTGTCGTTATTGCCCGCAGCAGAGCGGATCGCGGCGGGGTACGGAGCGTCGGCGTGGCGCGGAACCTTGACGGCATCGCGAACCATCAGCCAGCCGCCCTTCGAACCGGGGACCGAACCCTTGACGAAGATCAGGCCGCGCGCTTCGTCGGTGCGGACGACTTCCAGGTTCTGCTGGGTGCGCTGACGATCGCCCATGTGGCCGGCCATCTTCTTGTTCTTGAAGACCTTGCCCGGATCCTGACGCTGACCGGTCGAACCATGGGCACGGTGCGAGATCGACACGCCGTGCGAGGCGCGCATACCCCCGAAGCCCCAGCGCTTCATGGCGCCGGCAAAGCCCTTGCCCTGGGTGTGGCCGGTAATGTCGACCAGCTGACCGGGGATGAAGTGGTTGGCAGAAATGGTGGCACCCACGTCGAGGATCGCATCGTCGGCGACGCGGAACTCGGCCATCAGCATCTTGGGAGCGACTTCTGCCTTGGCAAAATGCTCGCGCTGCGGCTTGTTGACATTCTTGGGCTTGGCAGCTCCGGCACCCAGCTGGACCGCGACGTAACCGTCACGCTCCTGGTTCTTCACCGAAACCACCTGGCAATCTTCCAGCGACAGGACGGTGACGGGCACGTGCCGGCCATCTTCCTGAAACAGGCGGGTCATCCCGACTTTTTTCGCGATCACGCCAGTGCGCATGATCATTCTCCCAATAGAGGCCCGTCTGCGTGATTGCTCGCGGGCGTATCCAACGAAAAACCCCCAAGGCGTGAACCTTGAGGGCCAACCCGAATTTTGATGATCACCCCGTCCGGGTTGGCTTTTCCCCTCCTGCGAGCCGCGGGAGGAAAAAGACGGGGGACCAGAGCCGCAGCAATGGCTGCGCGGTATCCCTTAGGCCCCTGCCCTTTCGGGCAGAGATGCCCGGACCTGGGCCCGGGCGGACTGGCCTCAGGCCAGCTTGATCTCGACGTTGACGCCAGCGGCCAGTTCGAGCTTCATCAGAGCATCGACGGTGGCCGGGGTCGGCTGGACGATATCCAGCAGACGCTTGTAGGTGCGCACCTCGAACTGCTCGCGCGACTTCTTGTCGACATGCGGGCCGCGGTTCACGGTGAACTTCTCGATGCGCGTCGGCAGCGGAATGGGACCACGAATGAGAGCGCCGGTGCGGCGGGCGGTGTCGGCGATGTCGCCGGTCGCCTGATCGAGCACGCGATGATCAAATGCCTTGAGGCGAATACGGATATTCTGCGTTTCCATTACCACTTTACCGATGCGAAAGAGCGAAAAACAAACCGCCCCAGAAACCCGTTGATCCCTGGTGGGACCGAACGCCGGGGCGGCCTATAAAAATTCCATCTCCCGGACGAATCAGTTCCGTCCGGGAGATGGCCCTATATTACTTGGTGATCGTGCTGACAACCCCCGAACCGACGGTACGGCCACCTTCGCGAATTGCGAAGCGCAGACCCGGATCCATCGCGATCGGAGCGATCAGCTTCACGCCGATCGTCACGTTGTCGCCCGGCATCACCATCTCGGTGCCCTCGGGCAGGATCACTTCACCGGTCACGTCGGTGGTGCGGAAGTAGAACTGCGGACGATAGTTGGCGAAGAACGGCGTGTGACGGCCACCTTCGTCCTTCGACAACACGTAGACTTCTGCGTTGAACTCGGTGTGCGGCGTAACCGAACCGGGCTTGCAGAGAACCTGACCACGCTCAACTTCTTCACGGGCAACGCCGCGGACGAGAGCGCCGATGTTGTCGCCGGCTTCACCCTGGTCGAGCAGCTTGCGGAACATTTCGACGCCGGTCACGACGGTCTTGCGGGTGTCCTTCAGGCCGACGATTTCGACTTCTTCGCCAACTTTGACGATGCCGGTTTCGACGCGGCCGGTCACAACGGTACCACGACCCGAGATCGAGAACACGTCTTCCACGGGCATCAGGAACGGCTTGTCGACGGGGCGAGCCGGCTGCGGGATGTACGAGTCAACAGCAGCCATCAGCGCGTTGATCGAGTCCTTGCCGATATTGTCGTCGCGGCCTTCGAGAGCGGCCAGAGCCGAACCCTTGACGATCGGAATATCGTCGCCCGGGAAGTCGTACGAGCTGAGCAGTTCGCGAACTTCGAGTTCGACGAGCTCGAGGATTTCCTCGTCGTCGACCTGGTCGACCTTGTTCATGTACACGACCAGCGCGGGCACGCCGACCTGACGGGCAAGCAGGATGTGCTCGCGGGTCTGCGGCATCGGGCCGTCAGCAGCGTTCACCACCAGGATCGCGCCGTCCATCTGGGCGGCACCGGTGATCATGTTCTTCACATAGTCAGCGTGACCCGGGCAGTCGACGTGCGCATAGTGACGGGCTTCGGTTTCATATTCGACGTGTGCGGTCGAAATGGTGATGCCGCGCTCGCGCTCTTCGGGAGCCTTGTCGATGTTCGCATAATCGGTGAAGGTTGCGCCGCCGGTTTCAGCGAGCACCTTGGTGATGGCTGCGGTCAGCGTGGTCTTGCCATGGTCGACGTGACCGATGGTACCGATATTGCAGTGCGGCTTGGTCCGCTCAAATTTAGCCTTGGCCATTTTTTCCTACCTTCGTTCTTTACTATCTGTGGGATAGTCCGGGCCGCGCTCTGGCCGGACTGCCCAAAACTGTCAACACCCTAATGAAAGCCCGACGCGCCAGTCAGCGCGATTCGGCGGGCTAAGGTCGAGCGCCTATAGCGATTATGCCCGGCTTATGCCAGCTTCTCCTTGACCTCGGCCGCGACATTCGCCGGGACCTCGTCATAGTGAGAGAACTGCATCGTGTACTGCGCACGTCCCTGGGTGAAGGAACGCAGCTGGTTCACGTATCCGAACATGTTTGCGAGCGGCACGATCGCTTCCACCGCCTGCGCGTTGCCACGCGTGTCGGTGCCCTGGATCTGGCCGCGACGGCTGTTCAAGTCGCCGATGACGTCGCCCAGATAATCTTCCGGCGTCACCACCTCGACCTTCATGATCGGCTCGAGCGGCTTAATGCCGGCCTTCTGCGCAGCTTCGCGCATGGCGGCACGGCCTGCGATTTCGAACGCCAGCGCCGAGGAGTCGACGTCATGATACGCACCGTCATACAGGTCGATCTCGAAGTCGATGATCGGGAAGCCGACCAGCGAGCCCGAAGCCGCCGTCTCGCGCATGCCCTTCTCGACCGCGGGGATATATTCCTTCGGAATGTTACCGCCCTTGACCGAGTCGACGAACGTAATGCCCGATCCGCGCTCGCCCGGCGTCAGCTTGAACTTGACGCGGCCGAACTGACCCGAACCACCCGACTGCTTCTTGTGAGTATAGTCGATATCCACGGGCTTGGCGAGATATTCGCGGTACGCCACTTGCGGCGCACCCACGTTCGCTTCCACCTTGAATTCGCGCTTCATGCGGTCGACCAGGATTTCCAGGTGAAGTTCACCCATGCCCTTGATGATCGTCTGGCCGCTTTCGGCATCCGACGACACGCGGAACGACGGGTCTTCGCGGGCAAGGCGGTTGAGCGCCACGCCCATCTTCTCCTGGTCGGCCTTGGTCTTGGGCTCGACCGACAGTTCGATCACCGGTTCCGGGAATTCCATCCGCTCGAGGATGATCGGCGCGTTCGAAGCGCACAGCGTGTCCCCGGTGGTGGTTTCCTTCAGGCCCGCCAGAGCGACGATGTCACCGGCATAGGCTTCCGAAATGTCTTCGCGGCTGTTGGCATGCATCAGCAGCATGCGGCCAACCTTTTCCTTCTTGTCCTTGACCGAGTTGGTCACCGAGGTACCGGCTTCCAGCTTGCCCGAATAGATGCGGGCGAAGGTCAGGGTTCCGACGAACGGGTCGTTCATGATCTTGAACGCCAGCGCGCTGAACGGCGCATCGTCAGCCGGCGGACGGGTGTCCTTGGTCTCGCCGTCGAGCTTGACACCTTCCACATCGGGAATGTCGAGCGGCGAAGGCAGATAGTCGACCACGGCGTCGAGCAGCGGCTGCACGCCCTTGTTCTTGAACGCCGAACCACACAGCACGGGCACGAACGAGAAGTTCAGCGTACCCTTGCGGATCAGCTTCTTGATGGTGTCGGCGTCGGGCTCGTTGCCTTCGAGATACTGTTCCATCACCGCATCGTCCTGTTCGACGACGGTTTCGATCAGCTCGGCGCGCGCAGCTTCGGCGGCATCCTTCAGATCATCGGGGATGTCGGTATAGTCAAACTTCGCGCCCAGCGCTTCGTTCTGCCAGATGATCGCGCGGTTGTGCACCAGATCGACCAGGCCGATGAACGAGCTTTCGATGCCGATCGGGAGATACAGCACCAGCGGACGCGCGCCCAGACGGTCGCGGATCATGTCGACGCAGCGCTCGAAGCTCGCGCCGGTGCGGTCCAGCTTGTTGACGAAGCACATGCGCGGCACGCGGTACTTTTCCGCCTGGCGCCACACGGTTTCCGACTGCGGCTCAACGCCGGCCACGCCGTCGAAACAGGCGACCGCACCGTCGAGCACGCGCAGCGAACGTTCGACTTCGATGGTGAAGTCCACGTGGCCCGGGGTGTCAATGATGTTGATGCGGTGATCGTTCCAGAAACAGGTCGTCGCAGCCGACGTGATCGTGATGCCGCGCTCCTGCTCCTGCTCCATCCAGTCCATGGTCGCAGCGCCGTCGTGCACTTCACCGATCTTGTAGGACTTGCCGGTATAATAGAGAATCCGCTCGGTCGTGGTGGTCTTGCCCGCATCGATATGGGCCATGATGCCGATATTGCGGTACTTCTCCAGGGGATGGCTGCGTGCCATGATCTCAAACTCCAAGATTTGGGGGCGTAATTTGCCGCGCCCTATAATGAAGCCCCGGCGCTTTGACCAGCGCGAATTGGCTCATGACGGGATGCAGCTCACTCCCCTCTCCACCAACGGAAGAGGGCATCTCGAACAGGCCCGGACACGAACCTGCTCCTTAGTCAAAAGGGGGTGACGACACCGATATGGTGCGCCCTCCCCTTTTCGGCAACACACGGTTGCTGCGACCTCCCCCCCGTCAGGGGAGAGGGCACATATTACCAGCGATAGTGCGAGAAGGCACGGTTCGCTTCGGCCATGCGGTGCGTGTCTTCACGCTTCTTGACCGCATTGCCGCGATTGTTGGCGGCATCGAGCAGTTCGCCCGATAGACGCGCAGCCATCGTGGTTTCGCTGCGGTTGCGCGCAGCGGCGATGAGCCAGCGGATGGCGAGAGCCTGGGCGCGCTCGGGACGCACTTCGACGGGGACCTGGTAGGTCGCACCACCGACGCGGCGGCTGCGCACTTCGATGCCGGGCTTCACGTTGTTCAGCGCATCGTGGAACATCGGCAGCGGGTCGGCCTTGGCCTTGGTCTGCATGGTTTCCAGCGCACCATAGACGATGCGTTCGGCGACGGACTTCTTGCCGTCCAGCATCAGGTTGTTCATGAACTTCGAGAGCGTCAGATCCCCGAACTTGGGATCGGGAAGGATGACGCGCTTTTCCGGGCGACGACGACGAGACATAGGTAACTCCTGAAAAAGTTGGACCAATCAACAGGGGCAGATGGATCCCGGACAAGATCGCCTGTTGCGATCGTTCCGGGATGATCCGTCCCCCGGACGGATCACTTCGGACGCTTGGCGCCGTACTTCGAACGGCTCTGCTTGCGGTCCTTGACACCCTGGGTATCGAGGACGCCGCGCAGCACGTGATAGCGCACACCGGGAAGGTCGCGCACGCGGCCGCCGCGGATGAGCACAACCGAGTGCTCCTGCAGGTTGTGGCCTTCACCCGGAATGTAGGTGATGACTTCGCGGCTGTTGGTCAGACGGACCTTGGCCACCTTGCGCAGTGCCGAGTTCGGCTTTTTCGGGGTCGTCGTGTAGACGCGGGTGCAAACGCCACGCTTCTGCGGGTTTGCATCCATTGCGGGCACCTTGGACTTCGCCTTCTGGGGCACCCGGCCCTTGCGGACCAGCTGGTTGATCGTTGGCATGTTTCTCTTCACCTGGTTGGTAGAGTATGAGGTTACTCTGCCGCCCGATACGTGACCGTCATGCGATGGTGTCGCACGCCGATATGGTGGAGGCTCCGCCTGTTGCCCACCCGCACCTTGCGCCAGTGTTCTGCTTGGTTTCGGTCGATGCAGCCCTGAAGGCCCCGGCGATCGAAGCGCGGCCCTTAGCGGTGTTTGGCCGCGCGGTCAAGCCGCTGCGGAAAGGCCCTGCGCCTTGGCGAGCACCGAGGAGCGCAAGGCTGCCCAATCCTCGAAATGCCAGAAATCGGGGCGTTCGATGCCCAGAATCTGCGGCCCCTGGTCGGGCCGGACGATCAGCTCCTGCGGCTTGATCTCCTGCAGCCTCGACGTGCAATAGAAGGGCAGCACGCGGATCGCCATCAGTTCCTCGGGGCAATTGTCGACGATCAGCGCCAGGCGATGGTCGTTGAGCCTGACCAGCCCGCCAGCGGGATAGAGCCCCAGCGAATTGATGAACACGCCCATCAGCCGCTCGTCGAAATGGCCCTGCCACTGGCCCATCCGTCCCAGCGCCATCGCCGGGGTCCACGGGTCCTTGTAGGGGCGGTTGGAGGTCACCGCATCATAGACATCGCAGATCGCGCCCATGCGCGCGGCCATGCTGATCTCGTCGCCTGCCAGCCCGAACGGATAGCCGGTACCATCGATCTTTTCGTGATGATGCAGGCACACGTCGCGCGCCATGTCGGGCACTTCGGGATTGTCGCCGATCAGCGCATGGCCGCGTTCGGGATGCGTGCGGATGGTCGAGAATTCCTCGTCGGTCAGCCGCCCCGTCTTGTCGAGGATCATCTGCGGCACCGCCATCTTGCCCAGATCGTGGAGCAGCCCCGACATGCCCATATGGCGGATCGTGGTGTCGTCCAGGTCCAGCTTCCGCGCCATGTTGATCATCAGCGCGCATACCGCGACCGAATGCATATAGGTATATTCGTCCTTCGACTTCAGCCGGACGAGATTGGTCAACGCCTTGTTGTTGCGTTCCACCGACTCGCGGATCTCGTCGATCAGCGGCGCGACATCTTTGATCTTGATCGCCTGCCCCATGCGCGCGGCCTCGAACATCGCGCCGACCTGCTTCTTCGACTTCTCGACGATCCTGGCAGCGCGCTTGGCTTCCTGCTTGAAGCCGGTGCTCTTGGCCGCGACCGAAGGCGGGGTGTACCGCGCGGTCATGGGATTGGGCTGGGTCGCAAGACGACGGACCGGCTCGGGTTCCACCGGTGTCAGGCTAGGGCGATCGATCTTCGGGGCCGCGCCACGCTCGTCGTCGACGATCACGGCCTCCACCTTGCTCTGACGGATCTTGAGCAGGTCGTCCTCGTCTTCGAGCAGGAACTTCTTGCGCCAGAACGGGTGATCGAACCACGAGCCGACAAAGCCGTGGACGAACATCCCCAATTCTACCCGATCTGGCTTGATATGCTGAAGCATCCGCCCATCCGCCCCTGTGACAGCCCCCCTTGCAACAGGCCGGGCAAGCCGAGTTGCAAAGATTTCATCAGGTGTCTTGGCGGAAAAACATTAACCGAGAGTAATAGCCGGACGGCTCTGCGTGATTTTACACTCCCCGGTTTTGGGGGTGTTTCATTATGGAGCGGTGATGCGACGGGCGCTGGTGATGCGCACAGGGTTACCCGGCATCTCGCCGGCGAACACGCCGCTAACCGTCTTGGCCGGATCGATCGGCGTGTCGAGAATGCGCGTCAGCACCTCGCGCCCCTTCACCACCTTGGCAAAGGCTGCATAGCCGAGATTGTCGCCCGGCGCGGACGGATTGGCATCGAGTCCGGTCTGGGCGCCCAGCATGATCGTGAACTCGCCGCGCGCCGATCCTGGCTCAAACCGAGCGACGGACAGGACGCCATCGGTATGGCTGAGCCCGGTCTGGCTGGTCGGCTCGTGCGCGATCGGCGGCAGCATGCGCTTGGGATCGCCGAGACCGCCGAACTGGACGAAGCCGAAATCGTCAGCCGCCTTGACCACGCGATAGAAGACCACGCCGTCGAGCATCTTCTTGTCGACATAGGCGAGGAAGTTCTTGCCCGTGATCGGCGCGCGGCGCGTGTCCACCTCGACCGTCAGCGTGCCGACATCGGTGACGATCTCGACCAGCGGCAGTGGCGGCTGCGGCGCGGCATTGGCGGCGGGCGCATCCTGCGCGAACGCAGGCGCAAACAGCGCCAGCGCCGCCGCGATCAGCGCCAGCCAGCGCGTCACGCGCCCAGCGCCTTTTTCAGCTGCTCGTTGACCAGCTGCGGGTTGCCCTTGCCCTGCATCGCCTTCATCGTCTGTCCGACGAAGAAGCCGAACAGCGCTTCCTTGCCGCCCTTGTACTGCTCGACCTTGTCGGCATTGTCGGCGAGCACCTTGGCAATCGCAGCATCGATCGCGCCGGTATCCGAGGTCTGCTTGAGCCCGCGCTCCTCGACGATCTTGCCCGCCGGATCGCCGGTCTCGAGCATGATCTCGAACACCTGCTTGGCGATGGTGCCCGATATCGTGCCGCTGGCGACCAGCGCGAGCAGCTCTGCCCCCTCCGCCTGGCTGACCGGACTGTCCTCGATCGTCTTGCCCAGCCGGTTGAGCGCGCCGTAGAGCTCGGACAGCAGCCAGTTCGCCGCCGCCTTGGCGACGTCTGCCTCGGGCTTGTTCTGCGCCTTCGCGCATTCAGCGAGCAGCCCTTCGAACCAGCGCGCGGTTTCCGCCTCGGCGGTCAGCACCGCGGCATTATAGGCGGACAGGCCCAGCTCGCTCTCGTAGCGCTTGCGCTTGGCATCGGGCAGTTCGGGTAGCGAGGCCTTGCACTCGTCGAGAAACGCGTCGTCGAGTTCGAGCGGCAGCAGATCGGGATCGGGGAAATAGCGATAGTCGTGCGCGTCTTCCTTCGATCGCATCGAGCGCGTCTCGTTCTTGTCCGGATCGTAGAGCCGGGTTTCCTGCACGATCGTCCCTCCGCTTTCGAGCACGTCGACCTGGCGGTTCGCCTCATGCTCGATCGCCGCCATCACATAGCGCACCGAGTTGACGTTCTTGGTCTCGGTCCGCGTGCCGAATTCGTCGCCGGGCTTGCGCACCGAGACGTTGACATCGGCGCGCATCGAGCCTTCTTCCATATTGCCGTCGCAGCTGCCGACATAGCGCAGGATCGTGCGCAGCTTCTTGAGATACGCACCTGCCTCTGCCGGCGAACGCATGTCGGGGCGCGAGACGATCTCCATCAGCGCGACGCCCGAACGGTTGAGGTCGACATAGGACATGGTCGGGTGCTGATCGTGCATCAGCTTGCCCGCATCCTGCTCGACATGGATGCGCTCGATGCCGATCGTCTTGGTCGCGGCATCGGGGTTCTTCTCGTCGAGGCTGATCTCGACCGCGCCCTCGCCCACCAGCGGGTGATAGAGCTGGCTGATCTGATAACCCTGCGGCAGATCGGCATAGAAATAGTTCTTGCGGTCGAACCGCGACCAGCGGTTGATCTGCGCGCCGATCGCCATGCCGGTGCGCACCGCCTGGCGGATGCACTCCTTGTTGGGGACGGGCAGCATGCCGGGCATTGCGGCATCGACAAGGCTGACCTGCGCATTGGGCTCGGCGCCGAATGCGGTCGCTGCGCCCGAAAAGAGCTTGGCATTGCTGGTGACCTGCGCGTGCACCTCAAGGCCGATCACGACCTCCCATTCACCGGTGGCACCCTGGATACGATAGGTTGATTCAGTCATTCTGTGTCCGTTTCAGGCGTAATGAGAGGAACTGTAGGGAAATAGCTGCGATAGAAGCGCGGGTCACGCGTCAGGATGGTCGCGCCGATGGCTTGCGCGTGACCACCGATGAGGAAATCGGCGACGATGGCCTTGGGCATATCCGCCGGGCGAGCCCTGCGATAGGCCTGGAACGCTTGTCCGGCGATGAAGGCGGCTTGTGCGTCCAGCATTTCCACTCCAACCACCATCGCAATCAGCGCTTCCAGAAACGCCTCCAGTGAACCGAATTGCGGAGCCACCTCGGCTACCACTACCGGATTGACGACCACCTTTCCAACGCTGGCTGCTCGCTCAAGTTGGGCAAAAGACCAGTCGAACCAGTGGGGATCATGATCCAGGATATCGATCAGAACATTGGAGTCGATCAGGATCACGGCTCGTAGTCACCTCGCAGCTCGCGCATATACTCGTCTGTACTCAATCCGTCCGGATTGGGGTATTTGCCCGCAATCGCTCGCAAGCCTTCGCGCATCCGGCGACGCCGTTCTGCAGCGTCCTCGGGGCCAAAACCAAGCGGAGAGACGATGACCTGACCTGCCTCGTTCATGGCAACTTTATAGGGCTGACCGGGAACGAGTCCCACAGCGTCGCGCATTGCCTTGGGAATCAGGACCTGCCCCTTGCTGGTCATCGTGCCCGTTTCAATCTTGGTCTGTGCGTTCATCGCCTGCCTCCAGTGTTACCAAGGTAACACCTCGCATGACCATCATCAATCCTGCCGGGTCATCACCACCAGCGCTCGGGCCGCGCGGTGAACCCGGCGCGTTCCTCGATCGCAAGACCTGCATTGAGCACGCCCTGCTCGTCGAGCGGCTTGCCGATGATCTGCAGGCCCAGCGGCAAGCCCTGGCTGTCGAGACCGCCGGGCACCGACATCGCGGGCAGCCCCGCCAGCGAGGCGGGCACAGCGAACACGTCGTTCAGATACATGGCGATCGGATCGTCGCTGTTCTCGCCCAGACCGAACGCGGCGCTCGGCGCGGTCGGCGCGAGCAGCACGTCGCAATGCTCCCACACTTGCGCGAAATCGCGGGCGATCAGCGCGCGGACCTTTTGCGCCTGGGTATAATAGGCGTCGTAGAATCCAGCGGACAGCACATAGGTGCCGATCATGATGCGGCGCTTGACCTCGGGTCCGAAACCGGCGGCGCGGGTCGCGGCATACATGTCCTGCAGGCCTGCGCCATCGGGCAGGTTGCGCTGGCCGTAGCGCACGCCGTCATAGCGCGCGAGGTTGGACGAGGCTTCGGCCGGGGCGATGATATAATAAGCGGGCAGCGCATAGCGCGTGTGCGGCAGCGAGACCTCGACGATCTCCGCCCCGGCGTCGCGCAGCCATTCGGCGCCCTTGTCCCAGATCGCGGCGATCTCGGCATTCATGCCGTCCATGCGATATTCCTTGGGAATACCGACGCGCTTGCCCTTGAGATTGCTCGACAATGCGGCTTCCCATTGCGGCACCGGCAGGTCGAGCGAGGTCGAATCCTTGGGGTCGAAGCCGCTCATCGCCTCGAGCATGATCGCGCAGTCGCGCACGTCGCGCGCCATCGGGCCTGCCTGGTCGAGCGAGGAGGCAAAGGCGATCACGCCCCAGCGCGAGCAGCGGCCGTAAGTCGGCTTGATGCCGCTGATGCCGGTGAACGCGGCGGGCTGGCGGATCGAGCCACCGGTATCGGTCCCGGTCGCCGCCGGGCACAGCCGCGCGGAAATCGCCGCCGAGCTGCCGCCGGATGAACCACCGGGAGCCAGCGGTGCATTGCCGCCATCGTTGCGCCGCCAGGGCGAGATCACGTTGCCGAACGCGCTGGTCTCATTCGAGGATCCCATCGCGAACTGGTCCATGTTGAGCTTGCCCAGCATCCCTGCGCCCGCGTCCCACAGCTTCTGGCTGACGGTCGATTCATAGGTGGGCTTGAACCCGTTCAGGATCTCGCTCGCCGCGCGCGCCTCGACGCCCACGGTGCAGAACAGGTCCTTCATGCCGATCGGCACGCCGGCCATGATCGGCAGTTCCTCGCCTGCCGCGCGCTTCGCGTCGATCGCGTCGGCGGCCGCGAGCGCGTGTTCGGGCGTGTCGATCAGAAAGGCGTTGAGCGCCTTGGCCTCGGCGACATTGGCATTGAACGCGGTCGCGACTTCGCGCGCGCTGAAGGTTCCGGCGCGCACGCCGTTGCGGATATCGGCAACGCCGAGATCGGTAAGGTCGGTCATGGTTATTCGATCACCTTCGGAACGCCGAAAAAGCCGTGTTCGGCTGCAGGCGCATTGGCCAGCACCTTGTCGCGGATATTGCCGTCGGTGACGACATCCTCGCGCAGGCGCAGGGTGTTGGGAATGACGGCGGTCATCGGCTCGACGCCGGTGACATCGACTTCGCCCAATTGCTCTACCCAGCCCAATATGCCGTTGAATTCCGGCACCATGGCTTCGACCTCGGCGTCGGTCATCGCGATCCGCGCCAGGCTGGCGATCTTCTTGACGGTTTTGCTATCTACAGACATGCCCCAGCGGCTAGCACTGGCCCGCGCGGCCATCAAGCGGGCAAATGCTGCATTTGCGCAATCCGCGCGCGGGCAACACTTTGCTGGCAGTAACCGTAATCGGTTTCTATATGCGCCCCGAAGGCCCGCGTGTGCCCGCGCGCCTGCCCCGCCCCGGAGACTGTCTTGGCCCGCAAGTTCCTGTACCTGATCGCGACGATCATCTTCCTGATTGTCGCAGCTTTCGCTGCCTACCGCCTGTTTCCGCAGCAGATTTTTGCCGCAGCCTTCGTGCCCTCGGCTGAGTTCGTGAAGCCCGAGGCGGTCGAGACCAGCGCCTATGCCGATCCGAAGATGTGGTTCTCGCGCCCTGGCATCACCGGCGATGCCAATCCGGCGCTCTGGACCCCGGAAGGCGTCGAGGCAACCAAGACACCCAAGGTCGCGATCTTCTACATCCACCCGACATCGTACATGAAGCGCGCGCTGTGGAACGCACCGCTGAACGACAAGGAATCACAGGATCGCGCGCGCATCTTCCTGCGCAGCCAGGCGAGCGTGTTCAATGGCGTTGGCGAAATCTGGGCGCCGCGCTATCGCCAGGCCGCAATCGGCGCGTTCCTGACCACCCGGCCCGAAGCGCAAATGGCATTCGACGCCGCCTATTCGGACATTCTCGCCGCGTTCGACGAGTTCGTCGCCGAAATCCCCAAGGACATGCCGATCATCATCGCCGGGCACAGCCAGGGCGGCCTGCACCTGACCACGCTGATGCGCCAGCGCGTCGTCACCCGCCCGCTCGCCGACCGGATCGTCGCGGCCTATGTCATCGGCTGGCCCGTCTCGCTGACCACGGATCTGCTCGCGCTGGGCCTGCCGCCCTGCACCGACCCCGACCAGGCGAACTGCATGATCGGCTTCCAGAGCTTTGGCGAACCCGCCGAGCCGCAGCTGCTGCTCGATGCCTATGCCGCAAGCGTCGGCTTCGACGGAGAGCTGCGTGGCCAGAGCCCGATGCTGTGCGTCAATCCGATCACCGGGGTGCTCGGCGACGAGGCCCCGGCCGACCGCAACCTCGGCACGCTGGTGCCCAACGAGGAACTGACCGACGGCGTCATCACCCCTGCACTGGTCGGCGCGAAATGCGACGATCGCGGGCTGCTGCTGCTCGGCGGCGAACCGCAGCTTGGCCCCTATGTGCTGCCGGGTAACAACTATCACGTCTATGATTATCCGCTGTTCTGGGCGAACCTTCGCGCCGACGCGGAACGGAGGGTAGCCGCATTTCTGGCCAGGTGATCACCACGCACGCGGCGGATTTCCGCGCCGCGCTGCCCGCAGGCGGACGGCTCATCGGGCTCGATGTCGGCACCAAGACCATCGGCACCGCGTTCTGCGATGCCGGTTGGAGCTTTGCCACCGCTGCCAAGACGATCAAGCGCACCAAGTTCGGCGCGGACAAGGCGGCGATCGAGCAACTGGTGCGCGAGCAGGAAATTCGCGGGATCGTTATCGGCCTGCCGCTCAACATGGACGGGACGGACAGTCCGCGCACGCAGAGCACCCGCGCCTTTGCCCGCAACATCGCGGTGCTGGGACTGCCGGTGCTGCTCTGGGACGAGCGCTGGTCGACGCAAGCCGTCGAGCGCGCGATGATCGATGCGGACATGAGCCGCGCCAAGCGCGCCGAGCGCGTCGACAGCGCCGCGGCCGCGTTCATCCTGCAGGGTGCGATCGACGCAATGGCGGGCCAGAGTGATTTCGAGTGAAATGGAACATTTCACGGCTCGGAAATCACGGTAAACCAGGAATTCGGACCCTGTTCGCTGTTGATCCTTTCAAAAGCGAACAGGGTCTGAAATGCGCGCCCGCGTCGATCAACAAAAATCAGCGGAAATTGTCGGCATAGGCCTGGATCTTCAGGCGGCGTGGCGGCGTCTGCTCGATCCGCGCGGTAATGCCGTATTTCTCGGCATAGGCTTTCGCCGCCTCCAGATCGGGAAATTTCAGCACGACCTGCTGCTGCGTATCGCCAGAACCCGCCCATCCGGTGAGCGGATCGGGCTTCTTGGCTTCGGCGGGCTCGAATTCGAGCACCCAAAGATCGGTCAGCGCGCGGCCCGACTGCATGGCATTCTTGGGGCGCTGATAGATTCGTGCGGCCATTTTCTTGCTTCCGTCCCGGGAAAAAGGTGATGTGCGCGCCTTTGCTACACCGGGGCGGTGCGGGTCAAGGCCGAACGCCCTGCAGCGACGGCGCTCCTCTCATTCGCCGCGGCGCTGACGGGTCATGATGCCGCCGCGCTTGCGGATCGATCCGGGCATCCATTTCGCGGCAAAGGCCAGGCGCTTGGCGGTCGGGCCGACATAGCTGTGCACGTGCTTGGGATCGTGCACCGCGTTCCACGCGGCTTCGGCGACGATCGAGACCGGCGCGATCTCCAGCCCTGCCGCCGTCACGCTGTCGCGGCTCGACTGGTTGGTGCGCGCCACAGGCCCGTCGAGTAGCGGCGTGTCAATGAAGCTCGGCAACAGCGCGCGGACGCGGATATTGTCCGGCCCCCATTCGATGTCGAGCGCTTCGGAGAGCCCGCGCACCGCGAACTTGGTCGCCGAATAGACCGAAAGCCCCGCCGAGCCGTAGATTCCGCTCGCCGATGAGGTGTTCAGCAGGCACGATCCGGGCGTCGCCTTGAGGTACTTGTGCCCGATATGCGCGCCATAGACGACGCCCTTGAAGTTGATGTCGACAAGCTTCTCGATGTCATCCTCGCTATGCTCCTCGAGCAGCCCGCCAATGCCCACCCCGGCGTTGTTGAACAGCACGTGCAGCTTGCCGCCGCTCTTCTCGGTGAACGCCTCGAGCGCCTGGGTCCATTGCTCGCGGCTGCGCACGTCGAGGCTGTGGATCGACGCCATGCCCGCAGGCAGCATCGCGGCGGTCTCTTCCATGCCCTTCACGTTGACATCGGCCAAGCCCACGAACCAGCCGCGCGCCGCAAAATAGCGCGCCACCTCGCGCCCGATGCCCGAAGCGCCGCCGGTGATGAAAATGTACTTGGTGTCGGTCATGTAATTCAGGCTCCCCTCGCTCCCACTTTTCCGAGTTCCCGAGCGAAGTCGAGGGACGTATGCGCTAGCGATTGCGAGCACGTCCCTCGACTTCGCTCGGGACAGACGGAAAGCATTTATCACAGGACCTAAGCTCACCAATTCCCCCGCGCAAGTGGCTAGCCAGCGCCGCTTGCGCCCGCCTATAAGCGTACAGGCATGGCGACCTCCCCCTCCCCTTCCCGGCCGCAAGGCGCGCGCGGCCCTGCCGTAGCGTTCGAGGGAGTGCGCAAGGCCTATGGCGGCACGATCGCCATCGACCGGGTGAGCGCGCACATCCTGCCCGGTACATTCGTGGCGATCGTCGGAAGCTCCGGATCGGGCAAGTCGACACTGCTGAAAACCGTCAACCGGCTGATCGAACCCGATTCGGGCAAGGTGTGTATCGATGGCCTGGACGTCGGGACGCACGAGCCGCACCAGCTGCGCCGCTCGATCGGCTATGTCTTCCAGAATATCGGCCTGTTCCCGCACATGACCGTTGCGCAGAATATCGGCATCGGATCGCGGCTGGCGACACGAAGACGGCTCCCAGCCGCGCGTGTCGCCGAACTGCTCGATCTGGTCGACCTGCCCCGCGATTTCGCCTCGCGCCTGCCCGAGCAGCTTTCCGGCGGGCAGAAGCAGCGCGTCGGCGTCGCCCGGGCGCTGGCAGGCGAGCCGGGGCTGATGCTGATGGACGAACCGTTCGGCGCGCTCGACCCGGTGACGCGCGAGGCGCTGGGCGAACAATATCGCGCGCTGCACGACCGGCTGGGGCTCACAACGATCATGGTCACCCACGACATGGCCGAGGCGCTGCTGTTCGCCGATCGGGTGTGGGTGATGGCGAGCGGCCGGATCGTGGCGGATGCGAGCCCGGCCCAGCTGATCGCGGGCGGCTGCGGCGCGGAGGCCGAAGCGCTGGTCGCGGTGCCGCGCCTGCAGGCGGAGCGGATCACCGCGATGCGGGACGGGGTTTGAGCGTGGGGCTCGGGTTCGCGATCACGTCCCTCGACTTCGCTCGGGACAAACGGAGAGAGGTAGATCGGCCTTGCTTTCAAAGCTGGCGCACAAACTTTTCCGAGTTCCCGAGCCCTTCGGCTGGCTGGCAAGCCAGCCGCTCAGGGTGGACCAAGGTCGAGGGACCTATGCGCCACACGGTAGCGAGCTGATCCCATGCCGCTAGACTGGCCCCGTCTGATCGACCTTCTCGCGCAGCACGTGCAGCTCAGCTTTGCCGCGCTGGGGCTCGCGCTGCTGATCGCTCTCCCCCTCGCCATCTGGTCGGTACGCAACCGCACGGTCGCGAGCATCACCCTGGGTTTTGCCAGCCTCGTCCAGACCATCCCCGCGCTGGCCCTGCTGGCGCTGTTCTTTCCGCTGCTGCTCGCGCTCTCCACATTGTTCGGCGATGCGGTCTCGCCGCTCGGTTTTCTGCCCTCGCTGCTCGCGCTCACCCTCTATGCGCTGTTGCCGATCCTGCGCAATGCGGTGACCGGGCTGCGCTCGGTCGATCCCGCGATGATCGAGGCCGCCGATGGCGTGGGCATGACGAGCCTGCAGAAGTTGTGGCTGGTCGAGGCTCCGCTCGCCTCGACCACGATCATGGCGGGGGTGCGCACCGCCGCGGTGTGGACGATCGGCGCGGCGACGCTCTCCACCACGGTCGGCCAGCCGAGCCTGGGCGACCTGATCTTTGCCGGGTTGCAGACGCAGAACTGGTCGCTGGTGCTCGAAGGATGCCTCGCCGCTGCGGGGCTCGCGATCGCAGTCGACCTGCTGCTCGGGCTGATCGAGAGCGGCATCGCGCACCGCCGCCATGCGCGCATCTGGGGCGCCGGTATCGCCCTTGCGGTCGGCCTGGCGCTCGCGCTCTGGCCCGCGCCGCAGAGCGACAAGCCGGTGGTAACTATCGGCGCCAAGCGCTTCTCGGAGCAGTATATTCTCGCGCGGCTGATCGGGCGGCGGCTCGAGGCGGCCGGGTATGACGTGCGGTACCGCGAGGGCCTTGGCAGCGCGGTGGTCTATCGTGCACTCGCCAGCGACGAGGTGCAAGTCTATGTCGATTATGCTGGCACGATCTGGACCAACGAGATGCAGCGTCAGGACCCCGAGCCGCGCGCCGCGATGATCGCCGAGATCGCGCGCTGGGCGAAGGCGCAGCACGGCGTGCAACTGGTCGGGCCGCTGGGTTTCGAGAATACCTATGCGTTTGCGGTGCGCCCCGAGGATGCAAAGCGCCTGAATTTGGACAGCCTCGACGATGTCGTCCGCGTCGCGCCCGATTTCGTTTTCGGCACCGATGTCGAGTTTCTCGAACGCCCCGAATGGCAGATGGTGCAAAGAGCCTATCCGCTGCGCTTCAAGGGCCGCCGCGCGTTCGAGCCCACCTTCATGTACCGCGCGCTCTCGCTCGGCGAGGCGGACATCATCTCGGCGTTCAGCTCGGACGGGCGCATCGCCGCGAACGGCTTCTTGATCCTCAAGGACCCCAAGGGCGCGGTGCCGAGCTATGACGCGATCCTGCTCGCCAGCCGCTCCGCCGCTGCCGATCCGCGCCTCATCGCGGCGCTCCGGCCTCTGGTCGGCGCAATCCCGGTGGAAAAAATGCGTGAGGCCAATTATCGCGTCGACAGGGACAAGAACAAGCAAAGCCCCGCCGATTCGGCTGCCTGGCTCGACCGAGCCATTTCCGCGAAGACCGAGGACCAAAATCCATGATGATCAAGCGCCTGCTGCTGACTCTTTTCATCGCGCCGATGCTGATGTGCGCGAATGCGGCGCATGCTGCGGTGACCATCACCTTCTACAGCCACGAACTGGGCAGCCAGTTCCCGCACGCCTTTGCGACGCTCAAGGGCAAGGTGGATTCGACCGGAGAGGTGGTCGACACCAATGTCGGCTTTACCGCGACCAGCACCGGCCCCAGCATCCTGTTCGGCTGGGTCGAGGGCCGGGTGAGCGTGGTGAAGCCCAAATATATCGAGAGCAGCGCGCCGCATTTCAGCTATGAGCTCACCGATGCCGAATATCGCGCGGTGATGGCCGTTGCCGACAAATGGCGCAAGAAGCCGCAGAAGAACTACAATCTCAACAAGGCTAATTGCGTGCATTTCATCGGCGAGATCGCCACGGCGGCGGGCCTCAAGATCAACCCGAGCAGCAAGTTCTTCAAGAAGCCGACCAGCTTCCTCAAGGAGGTGACCGCGCTCAGCCGTGGCCGCCTGGCGAGCGGACGCATCCTTTACAAGGGGTGAGCGCTACAGCGCGGCGTTGTTGTAGCAATGCCAGGTGAGGATCGCGACCGCGCCGCGATGCGGTGACCAGGGGTCGGCGAGCAGCCGGGTTTCCTTTTCGGACGGGCGCGTTTCCAGACCCAGGATGCGGCCGATGCCCGCCTGCACCGCCAGATCGCCTGCGGGCCAGATATCGGGGCGGCCTTCGGCGAACAGCAGATAGATTTCCGCCGACCAGCGGCCGATGCCCTTGATCTTCACCAGATCGGCAATCGCCGCCTCGTCGTCCTCCGGCAGGTTGTCGAGATCGAGCCCGCCGCTCACCACCAGCTCGGCAAGCGAGCGGGCATAGCCCTGTTTCTGCCGCGACAGGCCGCAGGCGCGTAAGGACTCGAAATCCGCCGCGATCAGCGCATCGGGCGCGCAGCCGGCACCCAGCGCGGCTTCGAGCTTGTTCCACACCGAGGCCGCCGCCGCGACGCTGACCTGCTGGCCGACGATGGTACGCAGCAGCGTCGCATAGCCGCGATCGCGGATGCGGGTTTCAGGATAGCCGGCGATTTGGAGCGCGCGGGCGATCGCCGGTTCGCGCGCGGCAACGGCATCCAACCCTCCGGTCAGCTGCTCTGCGGTCAATCCCATAACTGCATCCTCATCCATTCTGCCGCTTGCAATCGCGCTTGGCGTTGATCATAGCAACCGCGTTCGGGGGGCCAATGCCCGTTTTCACTCTATTGGGGAGTTTCCATGCCAAAGCTGACCGTCATCAATCGCGCGGGCGAAGAGAGCACCATCGATGCCGATACCGGCCTGTCGGTGATGGAAGCGATCCGCGACAACGGCTTTGACGAACTTCTGGCGCTGTGCGGCGGCTGCTGCTCATGCGCGACCTGCCATGTCCATGTCGATGCCGCCTGGGTCGACAAGCTGCCCGCGATCAGCGCCGACGAGGACGACCTGCTCGACAGCTCGGACCACCGCAACGAGACCTCGCGCCTGTCGTGCCAGATCCAGCTTACCGACGCGCTCGACGGCCTGAAGGTCGCGATCGCGCCCGAGGATTGATCCGGGCGAATTGATCAGATGCCGCCGGGCGTGACCTCGCGCCCGGCCGCCTCCAGCGAGGCGGTCAGCTCTGCCGCGCAGGCATCGAGCGCGGCCTGGTCGACCGAGCGGATGACGAAATTCGCGCCGACCCGGCCTTCGCGGAAGAACGGATAGCTGCCGATCTGGCACTGATCGTGCGCGCGTTCGGTCGCGCCCAGCATGTCCGCCACTTCGCTTTCCGCAACCCAGCAGCCCAATGTCGCCGACAGCACCGGCAGACCGCCTTCGAGCGTGCCGGTGAGCGCATCGAGCATGCCGGCGGTGATGTGCGGCACGCCCGCCATCAGGAACAGGTTGCCGATGCGGATGCCCGGCGCGCCCGACATGCGGTTCTCGATCAGCTCCGCGCCATCGGGCACGCGCGCCATGCGCAGACGGCCTTCGGTAAGACCGCCGCGGGTTTCGTAATAGCGCTCCAGCACCGCCCGCGCGACCGGATGGATCACCACCTCGACGCCCAGCGCCCGGGCGATGGCATCGACGGTGATGTCGTCATGCGTGGGGCCGATGCCGCCGGTGGTGAACAGATAGTCGTTGCGGCTGCGCAGGATGTTCACCGCCTCGATGATCGCCTCCATGTCGTCGGCGACGACGCGCACCTCCTTCAGCCTTATGCCCTGCACGTTCAGCCAGGTCGCGACCTGCGCGACATTCTTGTCCTGGGTGCGGCCGGAAAGGATTTCATCGCCGATCACGATCAGCGCGGCGGTCCAGATGCGGGGGGTGGTAGCGGTGGCGTCAGCTGTCATGCGCCGGTGTTTAGCGCGTGCGCAAACCGGCGCAAGCGGTTCGTGCGCGCCGCCGTCATTCGCTCCAGAAGGTGCGGCAGCCGAGCGCCGCGAGCGCCGGATCGCGGGTGATGACGGTCAGATCATCGTGGATCGCCTGCGCCGCGATCATCCGGTCGAACGGATCGCGATGTTCGCCCGGAAGCGATCCGGCGAGCAGGCCATTCGACACGCTGACGCCAAGTTCAAGAAAGCCGTCTGCTCGCGCCAGATACTCGAATTTCTCGTATACCGGAATGGCGGCATCCCATTTGTCGATGCGGCATTTGGTCGCAACTTCCCAAGCAGACACAGCGCTCACGAAAATGGTGTTGCGTTCGTCCCCGATTTCCTCGGCCACCGGCTGTGGCAACGCCTTATCCCCAACCCACCACCAGACCAGAGCATGGGTGTCGAATAGATAATCGGTCATTCCCAGGCCCGGAGCTCTTCTTCGGGCAGAGGATCGAAGAAAAAGCTGTCCGGGATCGGCTGTGACAGCTTCAGCCGCCCCGGCCGCCGCTCCACCTTCACCTTTTCGAGCGGCACCAGCCGGGCATAGGGTTTGCCCGCCTTGGCAAGGATGATCTCCTCGCCGGCATGTGCACGGTCGAGCAGCTTGGAGAAATGCGTTTTCGCGTCATGGACGTTGACGATGCTGGTCATGACAGACGGTTAGTCCATTGATCGGACTAAGTCAATGGACTAAGCCCAGGCCCAACCCGCAGGAACGCGCAAGGGGTCGCCAAATCGCCGCCCCTGCCCTATATGGAACCACCATGAACCAGTATGTCCACGTTACCAATGCCGACACGCCGATGCGCGATGGCACGATCAAGCTGCACGGCCCCGAGGGCTTCGAGGGGATGCGCAAGGCGGGCCAGCTCGCCGCGCATGTGCTCGACGAGCTGACGAGCTTCGTCACCGAAGGAGTGACGACCGAAGAGATCGACGCCAAGGCACGCGAGCTGATGCTCGCTGGTGGCGGCATTCCGGCGACACTCGGCTATCGCGGTTTCACCCACAGCTGCTGCACCTCGATCAACCATGTCGTGTGTCACGGCATTCCGGGTGACCGCAAGCTCAAGGAAGGCGATATCGTCAATATCGACGTCACCCCGATCGTCGATGGCTGGCATGGCGATACCAGCCGCATGTTCCTGATCGGCGATGTCGGCGTGAAGGCGCGGCGGCTGGTCGATGTGACCTATGAGTGCCTGATGCTGGGCATTGAGCAGGCGCGCCCCGGCAACACGATGGGCGATGTCGCGCACGCGATCCAGTCCTATGCCGAAAAGCACCGTTATGGCGTGGTCCGCGATTTCTGCGGCCATGGCCTGGGCAAGCTGTTCCACGATGCGCCCGAAGTGGTGCATGTGGGTCGTCCCGGCACCGGGCCCGAGCTCAAGCCCGGCATGTTCTTCACCATCGAGCCGATGATCAATATCGGCAAGCACGCGGTTAAGATGCTCGAGGATGGCTGGACGGCCGTCACCCGCGACCGCTCGCTCTCGGCGCAGTTCGAACATTCGATCGGGATTACGGAGACCGGCTGCGAGATCTTCACCAAGAGCGCCAGGGGCCTCGATCGCCCGCCTTATTGATCGGGGATCGTGTCCAGCTCGGCAAATAGGGATGCTTGATCGCGCGCGCCATGCGCAACGCGAACAATAATCAGGTCGTCGGCACTGACCTGGTAATGGATCAGATATCTACCGACACCCCGACTACGCATACCTTCGACCAGATCATAGCGTGGCGCTCCAATCCCGGGCATTTCTGCTAGCTTGGCGAACAGCGATTGAAAGCGGTCTGTTTGCCGGTCCGCCGCGTCAGGATTGAACTCCGCCACATAGTCGTAGGCGTCGTCGATATCCTGGCTGGCTGCTTCGGAAATGACGATGTTCAGGCGCGTTGGGATAGCTCGCTCCTCTTGGCTTCCAGGCGAGCACGCCCACGCGCTTTCACGGCCTCAGGGTCCCACTCGAGGACCCGCCCCGCCTCAATATCGTCGATACCCTTCTGGATTTCGCGGCGCAGATGCTCCAGCTCGGCCTGCTGCATCTGGCGTTCGAGTTCCCAGCCCCGCAGGGCATCGCGGATCGCCTCGCTGATACTCGCGTATTCGCCTGCTTCGACGGCTGCATGCAGCAGCTTGTGATGCGCGTCGGTCAGGGTGATACTGGCCTTTTCCATGACAGTCCTTTCACTTTGGTACGATTATATCCTACCAGCGCGGCCGGAGGCAAGCCACACTCATTCCCCAAGCGCATGCCCAAAATTTGGGCATCGCCAAGCCCGCCTGCCCGCAATTCCATCACGGCCCGCAATAATATTGCACCGCACACAAGCTTTTGTGGCGGAATGCGTCTTGGCACGTTAATTGTTTGGTAGCAGTCAATGGGGGACTCGGGGGACCGCGCCGCGTGCAGGTTCTCAAAGCCTCATACAGCCATATCATGACGCAGCGGTTCGCCGCTGTGTTGCTTCCCACAACCGCCCTGCCCTTGCGGGCCAGGCGGAAGACGACAGGATGATCAGGGACTTATGAAGAAGATCGAGGCGATCATCAAACCGTTCAAGCTCGATGAGGTGAAGGAGGCGCTGCACGAAGTCGGCGTTTCGGGCATCACCGTGACCGAGGCCAAGGGCTTCGGCCGCCAGAAAGGCCATACCGAGCTTTACCGGGGCGCCGAATATATCGTCGATTTCCTCCCCAAGGTGAAGCTTGAGGTCGTGGTCGACGATGCGCTGGCCGAGCGCGTGGTCGAGGCGATCGCCGCCGCCGCGCAGACCGGCCGGATCGGCGACGGCAAGATTTTCGTGATCCCTGTGGAAACCGCACTGCGCATCCGCACGGGTGAACGGGATAACGACGCGGTCTGATCAACAGAACGCGCGCAACTCCAGGAGAGGCCTGCCCCGGCAAGGCCGCAACAATCAGATCAGTTCCACCCGAGGGGGGTCGCAAGGCCCGGATCGCAGATAGACGAAGAGGGAAAGCAACAATGGCAAAAACCGCCGCAGATATTCTGGCAATGATCAAGGAAAACGAGATCGAGTGGGTCGATGTCCGCTTCACCGATCCCAAGGGCAAGTGGCAGCACCTGACGATGTGCGCCGGCGTCATCGGCGAAGACGAGCTGGAAGACGGCCTGATGTTCGACGGTTCGTCGATCGAAGGCTGGAAGGCGATCAACGAATCCGACATGATCCTGCGTCCCGATCTGGACGCCGCCTATATCGATCCGTTCTCGGCCGACCCGATGCTGATCCTGTTCTGCGACATTGTCGAGCCGGGCACGGGCGAACTGTATTCGCGCGACCCGCGCAGCACCGCCAAGCGCGCCGAGGCGTATCTCAAGTCCACCGGCATCGGCGACACCGTCTATGTCGGTCCCGAAGCCGAATTCTTCATGTTCGACGATGTGCGCTTCTCGGACGGCTATAACGGCTCGATGTTCGCGATTGACGATATCGAACTGCCGACCAACACCGGCCGCAGCTATGACAGCGGCAATCTGGGCCACCGTCCACGCGCCAAGGGCGGCTATTTCCCGGTCGCGCCGGTCGACAGCATGACCGATGTGCGCGCCGAGATGGTCAGCACCATGCTCGAAATGGGCCTGCCCTGCGACAAGCACCACCATGAAGTGGCCGCCGCGCAGCACGAACTGGGCCTGACCTTCGGCACGCTGACCCAGACCGCCGACCGCATGCAGATCTACAAGTACGTCGTGCACATGGTCGCGCAGGCCTATGGCAAGACCGCGACCTTCATGCCCAAGCCGATCAAGAACGACAACGGATCGGGCATGCACACGCACATCTCGATCTGGAAGGAAGGCAAGCCGCTGTTCGCGGGCAATGGCTATGCCGGCCTGTCGGAAATGTGCCTGTACTTCATCGGCGGCGTTATCAAGCACGCCAAGGCACTGAACGCCTTCACCAACCCGACCACCAACAGCTACAAGCGCCTGGTGCCGGGCTTCGAAGCACCGGTGCTGCTCGCCTATTCGAGCCGCAACCGCTCGGCCTCGTGCCGCATTCCGTACGGCACAGGCGAAAAGGCCAAGCGCGTGGAATTCCGCTTCCCCGACGCGATGGCAAACCCCTATCTGTGCTATTCGGCGCTGCTGATGGCAGGTCTGGACGGCATCCAGAACAAGATCCATCCGGGCGAAGCCATGGACAAGAACCTGTACGACCTGCCGCCCGAAGAGCTGAAGGAAGTGCCGACCGTCTGCGGAAGCTTGCGCGAAGCACTCGACGCGCTGGCCGCCGATCACGACTTCCTGCTCAAGGGCGACGTGTTCCTGAAGGACCAGATCGAAGCCTATATCGAGCTGAAGTGGGACGATGTGATCCGCTGGGAAACGACCCCAAGCCCGGTCGAATTCGACATGTATTACAGCTACTAAGTTCGCGTAGCTGTCAGAGCCACGAAAGGCGCTCCGGGATCACCCGGGGCGCCTTTTGCTTTACTGCAATCAGCGGCAGCGCGCGCCGTTGCGGTCGATCGCCCGGCCAGCGGCAGCACCGCCCGCCGCGCCCAAGATCGTTCCCAGCGTGCGCGAATCGCCCGGCGCGATGATGTTGCCGAGAATGCCGCCCGCGATGCCGCCGACGATCAATCCGGTCGTCCCGTCCGGCCGGCGGCAGTAATAGCGTCCATCCTGCCCGCGATAGATGCGGTCGTTGCGCCCGAGGCGGCGCTCGCGATAGCGTCGGTCGTCGCGGTAGTAGCGTCCCGCGTCATAGCCACCGTAGCTCGGATCGGGCCGGTTCCAGTCGTACTGACGATACGATCCAAAGCCGCGATCATTATAGCCGGTCCCGGCACAGCCGCTTACCACGGTCGCCGCGATGAGCGCGGCGCCCAGCGACAGGCTCTTCCTGTTCAGCATGGTCATGATTTCCCTTGTGATGCGAATGAACAGGGGACGCGTCAGCGCGGCGATCCGTTCCCGCCCATGCGGCGAGCCGAGCGGACGCCAGTGCATGATCCGGTGCATTCGCGCTTCCCCCTGGCGCGCTTAGGCGGCAAACAGGCGGGAATGCGCGTGCTCCTCATCCTGCTGCTGTCTGCCCTGCTCGCGGCCTGTTCGGGTGCCAGGGCTCCGCAGGCCGCCGCGCCCGGGCCGGACCGCCTGGTCCGGCTCGCCGATGCCGAGATTCGCGGGCTCGACCCGCAGGTCTATTCGGACCTCGCCTCGCTGCGCATCGCGGCAGACCAGTTCGAAGGGCTGACCCGGTTCGACGGGACGGGCCAGACGGTGCCGGGGCTCGCGAGCGGCTGGCAGGTCTCGCCCGACGGGCTGATCTGGCGCTTTTCCTTGAGGCCGCGCCTGCGCTACTCCGATGGCTCACCGATCACTGCGAGGGTGTTCGCGCGCGGTTGGCAGCGGCTCAACGACAAGGCGACCGGATCGCCGCACACCGCCTTGTTCGACGCGATCCGATCCGTGGAGGCCGAGGGCGATGCGACGGTCGTCGTGACTCTCGCCGCCCCCTTCCCCCAGCTCCCCACGCTGCTCGCGCACCCGGCGATGGCAGCGCTGCCGCTCCACCGGGCACGGCCAGGCGCGGACTGGACCGCCGAGCGCCCGCTGGTGACCTCCGGCCCCTATCGCACCCGCGATTGGCGGTTGAACGACCGGCTGGTGCTCGAGCGCAATCCGAACTGGCATGGCGGCCGCGCCCCGATCGGCAGCGTGATCTGGAAACCGGTCGACGATCCTCTTGCGGGCATGCGGCTGTTCCTGGCGGGCGAAGCCGATATTTCGGGCGATTATCCGCAAAGCCGCCATGATTGGCTCAAGCAGCAGCGCCCCGGCGCGGTGCGCACCGGCGATTATCTGGGCAGCTATTATTTCACGATGAACACGCGCAAGCCGCCCTTCGACGACGCGCGCGTTCGCCGCGCGCTCGGCATGGCGGTGGACCGAGAATGGCTGGCGCGCGCGCTGCTGCCGATGGGTAATGCGCCCGCCTATGGCATCGTCCCGCCCACGCTGCAGGGCGGCGCGGCCGTACGGCCCGACTGGGCTCGGCTGCCGCTGCAGCGCCGCCAGGCCGAAGCCAGGCGGCTGCTCGCCGCCGCGGGCTTTGGCCCTTCGCGTCCGCTGCGCTTCGAAATCCGCATCAACTCGTCCGCCGAGCATCGCCGCATGGCGGTGGCGCTCGCGGCGATGTGGAAGCCGCTCGGCGTCGAGGCGAGCGTGCTCAACAGCGAGCCCGCGCTGCATTTCGCAGCGATGCGGCGCGGCGATTTCCAGATGGCACGCTCGGGCTGGATCGCCGACCTCCCCGCGCCCGAGAATTTCCTCGCGGTGCACCGGTCGGATGCGGGCGAGGTCAACTATTCGGGCTTTGACGATCCCCGCTATGATGCGCTGCTCGACCGCGCGATGGCCGAGCCCGCCCCTGCGCGCCGTGTCACCGCGATGCGCGCCGCCGAGGCGCGGTTGCTCGATGCCATGCCGATCATTCCGCTATGGTTCTATCGCAGCGGCGCGTTGGTCGCCCCGCGGGTCCGCGGCTGGATCGACAATCCAGGCAACATCCATCCGAGCGCGGCGTTGTCCCTGGCTCCGGCCCCTGCTATCGCGGCCAGGGGCAAGTGAGCGACGCGAGGCGAGGCATGACCGGCGCATGGAAAAAGGCCATTCGGGGTCTGATGGCTGCGGCGACGCTGGCGCTTGCGGCCTGCAGCAGCTCGGACAGTTCGCCGCTCGGCATCTCGATCATCGATCCGGCCAGCCGCAACAATCTCGATGCTGCCGTGCTGGAGCCCGGCTCGGCCTATGTGCGCGCGGCGACCTCGCAGGGCCTGGTCCGTCTCGATGCGCTGGGCAACATCGTGCCCGGGCTCGCCGAGCGCTGGATCGTCACCGATGACGGGCTCAGCTATATCTTCCGGCTGCGCAATGCCCGCTGGGAGAATGGCGACCCGGTGACCTCCGAGCATGTCGCCGCCGCGCTCAAGCGGCGTCTGCAGATCGAGGCAAAGAGCGCGCTCGGGGCCGACACGGCGGAGGTGCGCGACATCCGTTCGATGACTGGGCGGGTGATCGAGATCCGGCTGCTCGCGCCCCAGCCTGAATTGCTGCGCATCCTGGCGCAACCCGAGCTCGGCATCCGCCGCAACGGCAGCGGCACCGGGCCGCTGGCCGCGGATCGCCAGACCTATTGGACATTGCTGACCGAGCGTGTCGACGACTCCATGGGGCCGGATTCACGGCGCATGGTCCGCCCGCTCGAGGTCCGCACCGAACGCGCTGCCAGGGCGATCGCGCGCTTTGCCATGGGCGAGAGCGCGATGGTGCTCGGCGGGCGGTTCGAGCATCTGCCCTATCTCAGCGCAGCGGGCATTTCCGACAATGACGTGCGCGCCGATCCGGTCATCGGGCTGTTCGGGCTGCTCGTGGTCAACGGCAAGGGTTTTCTGGGTGACCCCGCCAATCGCGAGGCGATTGCGCTGGCGATTGATCGCGAGGCGCTGATGACGCCGCTGGGCATCGGCCAGTGGCAGGTGACCGCACGGATCGTGCCGCTGGGGCTCGAACGCTATCAGCCGCTGATCGGCGACCGCTGGACCGACCTCACCATCGAGGCGCGGCGCGATCTAGCGCGCGGGCGCATCGTGCGCTGGCGGCAGGCCAATGAAACGCTGCCGGTGCTGCGTATCGCCATGCCGCGCGGCCCGGGGTCGCGGCTGGTGTTCGGCCGCATCCGGCGCGACCTTCAGACGATCGGGCTCGATGCGCGGCTGGTGGCGCCAGACGCGGCGGCCGATCTGCGGCTGATCGACGAGGTTGCGCATTATCGCCAGCCCGGCTGGTTCCTCAACCAGCTCGCCTGCGCGGTGCGCCCGCTGTGCAACGAGGAAGGCGATGTGCTGCTCGCCCAGGCCCGGCGGGCGGTCGATCCTGCGGTGCGCATGGCCAAGATGGCCGAAGCCGAGGTCGCGATCACCTCGGCCAATATCTTCATCCCACTGGGCACGCCGATCCGCTATTCGCTGGTGCGCGGCAATGTCCCCGGCTTTGCCATCACCGCCGATGGCTGGCACGCCTTGCCGGACATGGTCGTCATCCCCAGATAACAGGCGCAAGGGGTGCGGAGGTGAAAGATGAAGACGATCCGGCCTGAACAGATGGAACAGCTGCGCGCGGCGATGCCCGCGCTGTCGAACGATCCGCAGGCGATCCGCCAGCGCGTCGAGATGCTGGAAATGATGCTGGAGCGCAGCTTCACGCTGCCCGGCGTCAATCGCAAGGTGGGGCTCGATTTCGTGCTCGGCCTCGTCCCTGTGCTCGGCGACGTGATCACCGGCGCGATGGGGCTGTACATCGTCTGGGAAGCGCGCAACCTGGGCATGTCGAAATTCCAGCTCGCGCGGATGGCGGCCAATGTCGGTTTCGACAGCCTGATCGGCGCGGTACCGCTGGTGGGTGATGCGTTCGACTTCTTCTGGCGTTCGAACACGCGCAACCTGAAGATCATCCGCAAACATCTCGACAAGCACCATCCGGCGACGCGCACCATCACCTTGTGATTCGCGAATCGTGATTCGGATACCATGGGCGTCACTTGCCGGTCAGCGCATATGACACCGCTTACCTAGAGCGACTGCAATCCTTTGCGGCGCCATCTCTTCGCAACTGCAAAAAAACCCCCGGAAATCAAAGGATTTGCCAAGCCCGATCGGCTGGGTTAGAGGCTGCGGCCACAGGCCATCCAGACACAAAAAAAGGGCCAGCCCGAAGGCTGACCCGATAAAGTTTTTAGGAGAGGATGCCTGAAAGGCATGATCAATATGGGTCAGGAGCCCTTATTGTGCAAGTGCGAAAAGATTGATTTGAGTTGCAAAGGATGCAACTGAGGTCGCGTAAAACCGCAGTCCGTCCATATTTGCAATTGCACATTTCCGCTGCACTGCAATAATGCGCGACACATGGCCATGCGACGTCTCCCTCCCCTGCGTTCCCTAGAAGCATTTCTGCGCGTGGCGCGGCTTGGCTCGGCCAAGGCGGCGGCGAGCGAGCTCGCACTTTCGCCTTCCGCGCTCAGCCGCCGCATCGGCGGGCTGGAGGATTTCGTCGGCAAGAAGCTGTTCAAGCGCCACAACCAGCAGCTGAAGCTCAACGAGGCTGGCGAAGCGCTCTATGCAAGTGTCGCGCCCGCGATCGACGCGCTGGCCGATGCCGTCGCCGCGCATATGGACGACAGCCGGGTTCTCAGGCTGCGGCTGGGCATGCTGCCGCTGTTCGGAAGCCAGCGGCTTGTTCCCCGGCTGGGCGAATTGCGGCGGCTCTATCCGATGCTGCATATCGACGTGGACACATCGGGCCATGCCGAAGCGCGGCTGGGCGACACGCTCGACGCGGCGATCATCCTGGCCGAACATCCCGATCCTGCGCTGCATTCGGTACGGCTCGACCGCAACTATGTCTACGCCATTGCCTCGCGCGAGCTGGTCGAAAGCATCGGCCCGCGCCCCGATCTGGCAACGCTCAACCGCCAGACCATCCTCGTGCACAACGAGATGGCGCATTCGTTCGATGCGTGGAAACAGGCGCTTGGCCTTACGGACCTGCACCCGCAATCGATCGACCATATCGACAGCGGCCCGCTGATGCTCGAAGCCGCCGCACAGGGGCTGGGCATTGCGATCATGCACGACGACCACCTCACCCGTTCGGGCGATGAACGCCTCACCAAGCTGTTCGACGTCCGTGTCGAGAGCCCGTACAGCTACTGGTTCGTCTGCAAGCCCCGCGCGCTCGAGACGCGCGCC
Source organism: Blastomonas ursincola (assembly GCF_013607875.1). Lineage (GTDB taxonomy): Bacteria > Pseudomonadota > Alphaproteobacteria > Sphingomonadales > Sphingomonadaceae > Blastomonas > Blastomonas ursincola. The sequence goes on along the minus strand of NZ_VDES01000002.1, from coordinate 1,431,484 downwards.
GTGCGGCTGTTCCACGACTGGCTGGTCGAAGCGAATATCTGAAGCGGAAGTCCTCCCCTGCAAGGGGAGGGGGACCGCCCGCGAAGCGGGTGGTGGAGGGGAAGCGTAATCACATTCCTGCTCAAGGCATTCGCCCGAACGCTTCCCCTCCGTCAGCGCTGCGCGCTGCCACCTCCCCCGTGGGGGAGGATTTAGTAGTATGAGATCAGGCCACCGTCGCCGAGGCGATCACGCCGGGCTTGGCGGGCGGTTCGCCCTTGGGCAGAGCGTGGACATGCTCCATGCCTTCGATCACCTGGCCCCAGACGGTGTACTGGCGATCGAGGAAGCGCGCATCGTCGAGGCAGATGAAGAACTGGCTGTTGGCGCTGTTCGGATCCATCGTGCGCGCCATAGAGCACACGCCCTCGACATGCGGCTCGTCGTTGAATTCCTGTTTGAGGTCGGGCTTCTTCGAACCGCCAGTGCCGGTGCCGTTGGGGCAGCCGCCCTGCGCCATGAAGCCGGCGATGACGCGGTGGAACTTCACGCCGTCGTAAAAGCCTTCCTGCGCCAGTTCGACGATGCGCGCGACATGGTTGGGCGCCAGGTCGGGGCGCAGCTTGATGACGATGTCGCCGCCATCCTGGATGTGAAAGGTAAGCGTTTCGGCGGTCATGATAGGTCCTTTGCGGCCGGAGAAATGGGTGCCGCCGATATAGCGGCCGCCATGCGAATGTCACCCCTTGGCCGACGCGCCCGATCGGGATTGCTTTTGCAGGTGCGAAGCGCCAAACACGCGAAACGTTGCGGCGTCCCCGCGCGTTCCCCATCCACCCCGCAGACAGGAGCAGGCCATGACCGACCCGACCGACGCGCCTCTCCGTGAGCCCGACCTCGCTGAACCGGCTGACGCCAGCACCAGCCTGGACGAGGACAACCGCCTGCTGCCCGGCTTTGTCGACCAGGTGTGCGAAGCGCTCGACGCGGGCGATGACGAGGCGGCCTATGACCTGGTCGAGCCGCTCCACCCCGCCGACATTGCCGACCTTTTCGAGCTGGTCGAGCGCGACTATCGCGGCCCCCTCGCCCGCGCGATCACCGACCTGCTCGGCGCGGACGTGCTCACCGAGCTCAACGACTATGTCCGCGATGATGTGATCGACGCGCTGCCCGCCGCGCAGGTGGCGGAGCTCGCCGGCCAGCTCGAGACCGACGATGCCGTCGCGATCATCGAGGAGATGGAGGAGGAGGACCAGCGCGCGGTTCTGGCCGAGCTGGAACCCGCGGATCGCGCCGCGATCGTCGATGCGCTCTCCTTCCCCGAGGAATCCGCCGGCCGCCTGATGCAGCGCGATCTGGTCGCTGTCCCTGAGCACATGAATGTCGGCCAGCTGATCGATTATCTGCGCGAAAACAGCGACCTCACCACCGAGTTCTGGGAAATCTTCATCGTCGATCCGCAGCATCGCCCGGTCGGCACCTGCCAGCTGAGCTGGATCCTGCGCACCCCGCGCCATATCGCGCTTGCCGATGTGATGAAGCGCGACCAGACGCTGATCCCGACCGACATGGACCAGGAAGAGGTCGCGCTGCGCTTCCAGAAATATGCGCTGATCTCCGCCGCCGTGGTCGATGGCGCTGGTCGGCTGGTCGGCCAGATCACCGTCGACGACATCATCCACATCGTCCAGGAAGAGGCGGGCGAGGACATTTTCCGCCTGTCGGGCGCGGGCGACGGCGACATCAACGAGCCGGTGCGCGAGACCTACAGGACGCGCGTGCGCTGGCTGATCGCGAATCTGGGCACCGCGCTGGTCGCTTCGAGCGTCATCGGCTTTTTCGGCGGCGCGATCGAGCAGATGGTGGCGCTCGCGGTGCTGATGCCGATCGTCGCGGGCGTCGGCGGCAATGCGGGCACGCAGACGCTGGCGGTGACCGTGCGCGCACTCGCCACCAACCAGCTCACCGAATCGAACACCCGCCGCGCGATCCTGCGCGAGATGCGCATCGCCATGCTCAACGGCGCGACCATCGCGCTGATCGCCGGCACCGCGACCGCCTTGTGGTTCCATGACGCGCATCTGGGGCTGGTCATCGCTGCCGCGATGCAGACCAACATCCTGCTCGCGGGGCTCGCCGGGGTGGTCATCCCGGTGGTGCTGGAAAAGCTCGATCAGGACCCGGCAGTGGCAAGCTCGATCTTCGTTACCATGACCACCGATTCGATGGGCTTTCTCGCGTTTCTGGGCCTCGCCGTCGCGAGTGGCCTTGTGAGCCTGTAATGCCGCTGTCGATGACCAAGATCGCGTTCGGCGCGACCAGCGTGGGCTCGCTGCGCCAGTGGATCGAGAGCCATGCGTCGATCGGCGAGGCGCGGCTGACCACGCGCTATCTGCCCAAAAGGCACGAGGAAATGGTCGGGGGCTCGCTCTACTGGATTCACAACCGCGCGATCGTCGGCCGCAGCCCGCTGATCGGGTTCATGGACAATGGCCAGGGCCGCATCTGGATCCGCATCGAACCGCGGCTGATCGCGGTGCAATCCATCCCCCGCCGCGCGCACCAGGGCTGGCGCTATCTCGAAGCCGCCGACGCGCCTGCGGACCTCGGCGAGGGCATGAGCGAGGCCGAGGCGATGCCAGCGGAAATGCTCGGCGAACTGGCGCGGCTGGGGCTCGTCTAGGGGCTGCGAAGCTCTGCATTTCCCGTCACCCCCGCGTACGCGGGGGTCCCGCTTTAACTGGCAAAAGCCCAAGTAACGCGGGATTCCCGCATTCGCGGGAATGACGTGAAATGATGCGCAAACGAAAAGCCCTCCCCCTTGATGGGGGAGGGTTGGGTGGGGGTGGCGTTTCCGGATCATGCTCAGGTGCCAGAACGCACCAACACCCTCACCGCTGCGACTAGCCAGCAAGCTGGCAAGTCTCACTGCCTCTCCCATCGAAGGAGAGGCGGAATGTATCACGCCAGCGCCTTCTCCCGGACCTTGCGGATCACGTTGACGAAGGTTTCGGCCTCCTGCGCGCCGGGAACCAGGTACTTGCCGTCGAAGATGATCGCTGGCACGCCGCTGATACCCTGTTCGATCCAGTGGTCGAGATGCGCGCGGACCTCCGCCTCGTTGTCGGGATCGTTGAGCACCGCGCGGCCCTCGTCCGCATCGAGCCCCGCTTCGGCGACGATCGACAGCAGCACCTCCTCGTCGCTGACATCGCGGTTCGCCTGGAAATAGGCTGAAAACAGCGCCAGCTTGAGCCGGGTCTGCGCCGCGCTGCCATAGGTGTCGCCCGCCCAGGTGAGCAGCTGGTGCGCCTTGAACGTGTTGTAGATGCGCATGTCCGGGCCATAATGAAAGCCGAAGCCCAGCCGGTCGCCCAGATCGGTCAGCCGCTGGCGGTTGCTCGCGCTCTGCTGCGGCGTCGCGCCGTACTTGCGCGCGACATGCTCGGAAATCGCCTCGCCCTCGGGCGCCATCTTGGGGTTGAGCTCGAACGGGTGCCAGGTGATCTCCGCCTCGACCTCGTCGCCCACAAGGTCCAGCGCCTTTTCGAGCTGCTTGTAGCCGATGATGCACCAGGGACAGACCACGTCCGACACGATATCGATCTTGAGCTTGTGGGCGGTCATCAAAGGTCTCCGGGTTCTTGCAGCTGGCCTCCAGCCCCAATGTACCGCAAAGCGGCGGGGCTGTCAGCAAATGTTGACAGTCAGCGTGTCGGAACCGGGGTCTCGCCCGAATAGTCGTAGAAGCCGCGCTTCGTCTTGCGGCCCAGCCAGCCGGCCTCGACATATTTGACCAGCAGCGGCGCGGGGCGGAACTTGGGATCGCCGGTGGTGCTGTGCAGCACCTGAGTGATGCTGAGGCAGGTGTCGAGCCCGATGAAATCGGCCAGCGTCAGCGGCCCCATCGGGTGGTTGAGCCCCAGCTGCACCGCCGCGTCGATGTCCTCAATCGTCGCCACGCCCTCGCCCAGCGCGAAGCACGCCTCGTTGAGCATCGGCAGCAGGATGCGGTTGACGATGAAGCCCGGCGCATCATTGGCCTGGACCACGCGCTTGCCGATCCGCTCCGCATAGCCGCGCACCGCATCGACCGTGGCGTCCGAAGTAGCCAGCCCGCGGATCAGCTCGATCAGCCCCATGACAGGTACCGGGTTGAAGAAATGCACGCCGACAAAGCGCGCCGCATCGGGGCTGGCGGCGGCCATGCGGGTGATCGGGATCGACGAGGTGTTGCTCGCCAGGATCGCTTGCGGGCCGAGCACCTTGCCGACGGCCTCGAAGATCGCGCGCTTGATGTCCTCGCGCTCGGTCGCCGCCTCGATGACAAGGCCTGCCTCGGCCATCGGGGCATAATCGCCAACCGGCTGGATGCGGCCCAGCACCGCGTCGGCTTCGGCAGCGTCGAGCTTGCCCTTGTCGACCGCACGCGCCAGCTGCTTGCCGATGCCCGCCTTGCCCTTTTCCGCCAGATCGAGCGACACATCGGAGAGAAACACATGGTAGCCCGCCTGGGCGCTGACCTGCGCAATCCCTGCGCCCATCTGGCCTGCGCCGATGACTGCCACTTTATCCATGTTGCGCCTCTTTCTGCTGTTGCCGGAATCGGATAGGCGGGGCGCATAACCGAAGACCGCGAGTCTTGCTAGGAGCGATAATTCCAAGATGTTCAGCCCGTTTCTGCTGCTTGCCGCCGCCGCCGCCGCCGCCTCCCCCACTGGTCCCGTTCCCGGCGAGGTGAAGATCTTCAAGGACTGGTATGTCGCCTGCGACAATATCTGGTCATGCGAAGCGGGAACGCTGTCCGACGATGCATCCGAGCTGTTCACGGCGCAGGTCGTGCGCATCCGCCGCGAGGGCGGCCCAGATGCACCGTTCCGCATCGAGCTCACCCCGCACGAAGAGCAGGCCAAAGGGCCGGCTCGGCTGGTAATCGATGACGGCAAGCCGCACTCGGGCACGCCCGACAGCGAAGGCGACACCTGGCTCGACGAGGCGCAGTCGATGGCGATTGCGCGCGGCCTCGCCAATGGCAAGAGCGCCAGGGTGGTGCTCTCGGACGGCTCCGCGATCCCGATCTCGCTCGCCGGATCGTCGGCAGCGCTGCGCTATATCGATGCGATTCAGCAGCGCGCCGGCACTTCGGGCGCGATCGTCGCCACTGGCGCGAAGCCCGATACCGCGCAGCCGCCCGAAACGCCGCAATTGACCGCGCGCGCCGCGACCAGCCTGATCGAGCTGCCCGATCTCAAGGCCTATCCCAAGGTGGTCGCCGATAGCGGCTGCGAGTTCCGGATGGAGGGTGCCGAGGACAGCGTCGAGCCGCTCGGCCAGCATAACGGCAAGGATCTGGCGCTGGTGCTGATCGCCTGCGATTCGGGTGCATATAATTTCGGATCGGTGGTGATGATCGCCGAGCGCCCGATGGAAGACCCCGATGCCCGCTGGACCTTCCGCAACGCGAAGTTCGACGGCGAAACCGGCTGGGGCGACGAGGAACAGGTCGCACAGGTGGTCAATGCCAGTTTCGATCCCGCGACCGGCACCCTCTCCGAATTCGCCAAGGGTCGCGGCCTCGGCGATTGCGGCACGGCGAACAGCTATGCCTGGGACGGCGAGCAGTTCAGGCTATCCGAGCGCCATGAAATGGACGATTGCCGCGGCGCATGGGACTGGCCGCGCGTCTGGGTCGCGGAAGTCTCTGTCGTCCGGTGATGGTCACAGCGTGCGCGTCATGCACATGCTGAACGGGTCCTCGGTATAATCGCCAAAGGGCGGGCATTCGGCAAAGCCGTGCTTGCGATAAAGCGCGTGCGCCGCATGGAACGGCTCGGGACGCCCGGTCTCCAGGCTGAGCCGCGTGTATCCCCTCGCCCGCGCCTCGGCTATCAGATGCAGCAGCATCGCCTCGCCCAGCCCGCGCCGCAGAAACGCGGGATCGGTACGCATCGATTTCAGCTCGCCATGGCGCGCGTCGATCTGCTTGAGCGCCCCGCACGCCGCGAGCTGACCATCGACGCGCAGCGCATAGAAGGTCACGTCGGGCGCGCGCAGCCGTTCGACCGGAAAGGCATGGACCGAACAGATCGGCGAATGCTGGCGCATCTGATCGAGATGGTAGCGCAGCAGCGCGACGATATCCGCGCCGGTCAGATCGTCTTCCTCGATGGTGATTGTCTGCTGCATGCCTATCCCCCGGAACCATTCTCCCTGCCCGGACATTGCGATGGAAACCGCGCGCAATCCACAGAAAGTTGCGCGCCTCGCCAAAGCCGCCTAATCGCGGCAGCTCAATTCCCGCCTGATCCGGAGCCTCCCCATGTCGCATCCCTCGACTGAAACCACCGGCCACAGCGGCTGGTCGCTCGTCATCCATGGCGGATCGGGCCAGTTCGAGCGCGGCCGCCTGAGCGCAGAGGCCGATGCCGGTGCACGCTCCGGTCTCGACCGCGCGCTCGCCGCCGGGTCTCGGGTGCTTGCCGCTGGCGGCAGCGCGCTCGATGCGGTGCAGGCGGCGATCATCGTGCTCGAGGACGACCCACATTTCAACGCCGGGCACGGATCGGTCTATACCTATGAGGGCAAGATCGAGCTCGACGCGGCAGTGATGAACGGGGCTGACCGTGCCGCCGGCGCCATCGCCCGCGCACACCATACGAAGAACCCGATCCTGCTCGCACGCAAGGTGCTCGAGGACAGCCCGCACGTGATGCTCTCGGGCGAGGGCGCGGACCGCTTTTCGGCGGAATCGGGGCTGGTGCAGGTCGACAACGCCTATTTCGGCACGCCCGAGCGCAAGCGCCAGCTCGAGGAGATGAAGGCGAAGACCAGCGGCTGGTTCGATATCGACATGAAATACGGCACCGTCGGCGCGGTCGCGCGTGACGTGAACGGCCATGTCGCGGCGGGCACCTCGACTGGAGGGCTCACCGGCAAGCGCTATGGCCGGATCGGCGACTCGCCGCTGATCGGCGCGGGCACCTATGCCGACGACCGTTCGTGCGCCATCTCCGCCACCGGCGCGGGCGAATATTTCATCCGCGTCGGCGTGGCGCACGAAATCTGCACCCGCATCCGCCTGAAGGCCGAGGCGCGCGCCGATTTCCTCGCGCAAGAGGCCGAGCGCGGCGGCACGATCCTCGACGAAGCAGCGCGCGCCAGGCTGCTCGCCACCGCCTTGACGGCGGACGAGGTGCAGGAGATCGTCGACGCGGTGATGGCCGAGATGGTGGGCCTGGGCGGCACGGGCGGGCTGATCTATCTCACCCCCTGGGGCCATCAGGGCTATGCTTTCCGCACGCCCGGCATGTATCGTGGGATGGCCAGCAGCGACGGCGCGCGCAGCGTCGCGGTCTATGGCGACGAATGAGCAACGATAGCAGCAAGGCGAGGAACTTCATGACTGGCATTTCCCCCCGCACCGGCGGGCGCATTCTTGTCGACCAGCTGGTGGCGCAGGGCTGCGACCGCATCTTCACCGTGCCGGGCGAGAGCTTCCTCGCGGTGCTCGACGCGCTGCACGACGTGCCCGAAATCGACACTGTGGTCTGCCGCCAGGAAGGCGGCGTCACCTTCATGGCCTGTGCCGATGGCGCGATGACGGGACGGCCCGGCGTCGCCTTCGTCACGCGCGGCCCGGGCGCGACCAATGCCAGTATCGGCGTGCACGTCGCCATGCAGGACAGCAAGCCGATGGTGCTGTTCATCGGCGATGTCGACCGGGGGATGAGGGATCGGGAAGGCTTTCAGGAGGTCGATTTCCAGGCGATGTTCGCGCCGCTGTGCAAATGGGCGGCGCGGATCGACGATGCGGCGCGCATCCCCGAATATGTCGCGCGCGCCTTTTCGGTGGCGATCTCGGGACGCCCCGGCCCGGTTGTGCTCGCGCTGCCCGAGGACATGCTCAAGGACGTGGTCGAGGTCGCCGATCGCCCGCGCGTCACCCGCCCCGCCCAGCCGGTCTGCCCCAATGGCTTTGCGGTGCTGATGGAGATGCTCGCCGGCGCGAAGTCCCCGATTGCGATCATCGGCGGCGCCGACTGGAGCCCCTCGGCGCGCGCGAACTTTCAGATCTTCGCCGAGCGCATCGGCCTTCCGGTGGCCTGCGCCTTCCGCCAGCAGGACGCGTTCGACAACGCCTCGCCGGTCTGGGCGGGCAATCTCGGCTATGGGCCGAATCCCAAGCTGGTGGCGCGGGTGAAGGCCGCGGACCTAATCCTCGCGGTCGGCGCTCGGCTCGGTGAGGCTACGACCGACGGCTATACGCTGATCACGACCGAACATCCCGGCCAGGCGCTGGTGCATGTCCATCCCGATCCGGGCGAGCTCGGCCGCGTCTATCGCACCGACTTGCCGCTGTGCGCCGACATGGACGAGTTTGCCGAAGCCGCCGCGTTGTGGGATGAGGACGATGTGCATTTCGCAAGCGGCGCCGAGGCGCATGCCGAATGGCTCGCCTTTTCCGACCCGCAACCGACCGGCGCTGCGCTCGACCTCGGCCAGTGCGTCAAGGCGATGCGCGCCGCGATGCCCGCCGATACCGTCATCTGCAACGGCGCGGGCAATTTCTCGGGCTGGTGGCACCGCTACTGGCCTTATGGCGAAAAGCCCAGCCAGCTCGCCCCTACCGCGGGCGCGATGGGCTATGGCGTGCCCGCCGCCGTCGCGGCGGCGCTGCGGCTCAAGCACCGCAAGGTCGTGGCGCTGGCGGGCGATGGCGATTTCCTGATGAACGGTCAGGAACTGGCGACCGCGGTGCAATATGGCGCTGACCTGCTGGTGCTGGTGATCGACAATGGCGCGTACGGCACGATCCGCATGCACCAGGAGCGCGAATATCCCGCGCGGCTCTCCGCCACGACGCTGCACAACCCTGATTTCGCGATGCTCGCGCGCGCCTATGGCGGTTGGGCGGCAACGGTCGAGCGGACGGAGCAGTTCGCGCCCGCGCTGGCCGAGGCGCTAGCGCAGCCGGGGCTGAAGCTGCTACATCTCAAGACCGATATCGAGAATATCGCGGCGAGCGGCGCGACGGTGTCGGGACTGCGTGGGCGCTGACCCCAAGCGCCGCCCCCCCTCTCCCAGCTGCGGCTAGGCTCGCTAACGCTCGCCAAGCCTGCGCGACCCTCTCCCTCCCGGGGAGAGCGGAACAGCGCACAAAAAACCGGCTCTCCTGCTAGCGGAAGAGAGCCGGTCCTTTTGAATTCAGCGAGGCTGGATCAGAAGATCACACCTTGTCGCCGAATGCACCCTTGACGTCGCCGGCAAGCTTCTGGGTCTTGCCCTTGAGCTGCTGCGCTTCGCCTTCGGCTTCGAGTTCGGGGTTGTTGGTGGCAGCGCCGATGCCTTCCTTGACCTTGCCGGCCAGATCATTTGCGGTGCCTGCGGCCTTGTCCTTGAGTTCACCCATGATATTGCTCCTTCACTTGGCAAGACGGGGAGGCTTGCCTTCGGAGTACTTACGCAGGTTAGGAAGACGCGTTCCCCGCGAGGCGCAGGATTTCCCTCCATTCGTCGCATGTTACGCCAGCGACCGACAGGCGCGACTGGCGCAGGATCGCCATATCGGCCAGCTTCGGATTCGCCTTGAGCGCCTTGAGCGACACCGCGCGCTTCAGCGGCTCGACCGGCTGCACCTTCACCGCGACCCAGCGCCCGCTCTCGTCCTTGGGGTCGGTAAACGCAGGTTCGCTCACCCGCATGATCCCGACGACCTCCAGCCCGGTGCGCGAATGGTAGAACAGCGCCAGATCGCCCTCGCGCATGGCCTTCAGGTTGTTCGAGGCCTGCGCATTGCGCACCCCGTCCCACGTCCCCTCACCGTCGCGCACCAGATCGTGCCAGCCATATTCTTCGGGTTCGGACTTCATCAGCCAATATTGGGTCATGATTTTTCCCGCCTGAGCGCCTAAGTGAGCGCATCGCTCGACATTCGAGACTCAGCTATTGCGGACCGCATCATGATACAACTGCCCATTCTCTCGCTCACCGACGAACCTGCCGCGCTCGCGCAGAAGCTCGGCGACAGTTTCTCCACCTATGGCTTTGCGATGATCAAGGATCATGGCCTCGATCCCGCGCTGGTGCGCCAGGGCTGGGACAAGACCGCGGAATTCTTCGCGCTGCCCACCGAGGAGAAGCGCCGCTATTACGACAGCGAGGCCGGCGGCCAGCGCGGCTATACGCCGTTCGGCACCGAGATTGCCAAGGATGCCAAGGCGCATGACCTGAAGGAATTCTGGCATGTCGGGCGCGAGATCGATCCAGCCAGCCCGATCGCGCACACCATGCCGAAGAACGTCTGGCCCGAACGCCCTGAAGGCTTCCGCGAGACCTTCGAGCCGCTGTTCGCCGAGTTCGACCGGGTGGGCAACATCATCCTGTCGCGCATCGCGGTATATCTCGGGCTCGATGCGAACTGGTTCGAACCGGCGGTGCACGAGGGCAATTCGATCCTGCGCCTGCTCCACTATCCGCCCATGGGCGTCGGCACCGGCGAGGAAGGCGCGATCCGCGCCGGCGCCCACGAGGATATCAACCTCATCACGCTGCTGCTCGGGGCCGAGGAAGGCGGGCTCGAGATCCTGGCCAAGGATGGCTCGTGGATCGACATGCGCCCGCCCGAAGGCGCGCTGGTCGTCAATGTTGGCGACATGCTGCAGCGGCTGACCAACCATGTGCTGCCCTCGACCACGCACCGCGTGCGCAACCCTGCGGGCGACCGCGCGCGCTACAGCCGCTATTCGATGCCCTTCTTCCTGCACCTACGATCGGACTTCCCGATCCGCACGCTCGAAACCTGCATCACCGCCGAGCGCCCCAATCGCTACCCGGACGCGATCCTGGCCGACGATTATCTGCACGAGCGGCTGGTCGAGATCGGCCTGGTCAAGGCCTGAGCCTTTTTGACACTGCGCGCGGCGGGGATTCAGTCTCCGCCGCCGCATCCTCCGCAACCGCTGCTGCAGCCGCTGTCGCCGCCTGAGTCGCTCGCCGAGTCCCCGTCCCAGCTCGCCTCCGCGCCGCCGCCGCCGAAATCGCCGCCGCCCGCGACGAACGCCGCGCCGCCCGCTGCTGCAGCTGCGCCGCCTGCATCTGACCAGCCCTCGAACGACAAGCCGCTCGAGCTGTCCGAACTGTCATCGCCGCGCTTGCGACGATCCGCCTGCGCCTTGGGCACCATCAGGCGCCGCGCCGATCGCCACGACCAGCGCAGCAGCAATACCAGCACCAGGGCTGCGACCAGCAGGATGACGATCCCGATAAGGGCATCGAACGACTGGCTCGAACTGCTGGTGCGTGTGACTTCGCTGACCTTGCTGGCAGCGAGCGCGGTGCACGCCGCGAGCAGCGCCGCGCCGCCCGCCATCCCCGCTATCGACACCGCCCTGCGCGGCAGCAGATAGTGGCGGGTGCGGTCGACCCATTGATAGCGCGTGCCGAAGCGGATGTCCGACGGCGGCCAGATGTCGCGCGGCGGCTCCTCGCCGAACGTGTCGCGATAGCGCTGCAGCGTTTCGGCATAGAGCGCGCGATACTTGCGCCCCTCGGACGCGCCGCCGGCGGTCGGGCCGTGGTGCAGCGGCCGACCGATGATCCGCGCGCACAGCTCTTCCCAGTAATGCCGGGTATAGGCCAGGTGCAGATGCCAGGCCTGGTCGACCTGATCCGACGGGGTGACCTCGGTCGTGCCGGTCGCGGCGAGATAGAGAAAGCGGCGATATTCGGTCATCACCGCTTCCGCATGGCCGCGCGACCAGCCATTCTCGCGGGCCAGTCGCCGGGTGAACCCGAGCGCCGCGCCCGGGGGCTCGATACGCATCTGGGCAAGCGCCTGCCATATCGGATCCTCGACCATCACCGCCCTCCCCGCCGCTTTGGTGGGGCAAGGCTATCGAGTCCGGATCGCTGCGGCAATCATCAAATGTAAAACAAAAAGGAGGGCATCGCGCAGGCGATGCCCTCCCAGTTGGAGAGAGATGTAAACGAACGATCAGCGGCGAACGCGCGCGCGCGTCTCCAGATCGCCCAGACGACGGTCGAGATAGGCGCGCTCGTCGGCGCTGGGGTTGAGCCGCGCATAGGCGGCTTCCAGACGCGTCAGGTCCTCGTGCTCGACGCGAAGCTGCGCCTGGGCGCTGGCGGACAGGCCGCTCGCGGGCAGCGCGCGGGCGATGGCATCCAGACGCACACGCGGGGTCTGCATCGTGCTGCCGCCACCGGTCGAGGCCATGTCGCCGACCCGCGCATCGAGCGCTTCCAGCCGGGTATAAAGATCGTCGCGCTCCTGGTCGGTGATGCGGCCATCGCGCAGATAGCTCGCCTCCGTGCGCACCAGCGCCGCATAATCGGTCTTCAGCCGCGCGCCTTCGACACGGGTGATCCGGCGCGCGGAAACCTGCGCATCGACGCGCTGGTTGAACTCGGCCTGGCCGTCGGCAACCGAGATGCCGATGTCCGATTCATACTCGTCGCCATAGGCGCCATCGGCGATCACCTGGGTCAGGCGCGCATAGCGCTCGGCCAGGTCCTCGCGCTCCTGCACGGTGAAGCGGCGGTCGGCGCCATAGCGCGCCTCGAGCTGGACAAGATCATAATAGTCGCTCTTCAGCCGGTCGCCGGTGCGGCGGTCGATCTGGCCCGAGCGGATATCGGCATCGACCCGCGCCTCGAACTGCGCGCGCTGCGTGGCAAGCGGGGTGCGCCCGAACTGCCATTGCGCCTCGATCGACTGGGTCGAACCCGTGCGGTCACCGAACAATGCGCCGAAGATCGAGTTCAGTCGCTCCTGCTGGCGCGAGCGCTGCTGCTCCTGCGCGCCGGTATCACTCTGCGCGAACGCGGCGGTGCCGGTGAGCATAAGCGCTGCAGCGGCGGTGGCGGTATAAAGGGATTTCATGACTCTATTTCCTCGGTGAACGATGCACGCACTACGTGCCGCTTCACCGAGGGTTGCGACGAACCGAGCCCTCGCCCCTGTAAAATGCTGTCAGCTGGCGAGGCTGGCCTTGAGGTTGCCGATCACCTGATCCTGGCTTTCGAGCAGCGCCAGCACGTGCTGGCGCGCCTGTTCGATCTGGTCGCTGCCGCCCGGCTTCACCTCGCCTGCCGCCTCCTTCTGCAGCCGCGCGACATAAAGCTCTTCCAGATCGCCCAGGATCTGCGCGAGCTCGCGCCGCGGCGCATCGAGCGCGCTGATCCGCGTCTGCGCGACCGACCAGCTCTCGCTGCCCACCTCCTTGCCGCGCGCCGCGCCTGCCGCCTGCTGCGCTGCCGAGCGCGCCACGGCAAAATCCGCCTCGGCCTTGTCGGCACGCGCCAGCATGGCGGTCAGATCGCGCGCCAGCGCGGGGTCGGCGATGCTCTCGATCGGCGGCGGCGGCGCCTTGGCCTCGGCCGCGCGATCGCGCAGCTCGACCTCGCGCCGCTCGAGCGAGGGCAGCTCGGCCATGGGCTGCAGGCAGCCGGCGAGCAGCATGGGCCATGCAAGGACGAGCGAACGGACGAGCTTTGCCGGGGTGACTTTCATGGCCCAAGGCTCTAGGACAGCACGCAATCGCGGGCAACCGGCTTGCGGCGCGGTGCAGCCATCATCGGCGCGATCGGCCAAAAAAGCCGCTGCAGCGGTTGACAGGACCGGCGCTTTCACCTAACGGGCATGGCTTTCCGGCGCGGGACATCCCGTCGCAGGGCAGTGGTTTTCACTCTGCCGATTCGGGTCTGGCAACAGACAGGATGAAACAGATGATCGCCGCAAATTGCGTGCCCGGAACCCGATTGAAGCTAACAGAAACGAGACAACCCATGTTCGCTATCGTGCGCACAGGCGGCAAGCAGTATCGCGTTGCAGCCGGAGACAAAATCGCAGTGGAAAAGCTGGCCGGCGAGGCTGGCGACGTCATTGCGCTGAACGACGTTCTGCTCGCCGGTGACGGCGGCGAGGTCAAGGATGTGGCCGGTGTGGTCGTCTCCGCCGAGATCATCGCGCAGGCGAAGGCAGAAAAGGTGGTGATCTTCAAGAAGAAGCGCCGCCACAACTATCGCCGCAAGCTCGGCCATCGTCAGCAGCACACGATCCTGCGCATCGTCGCCGTGGGCGAGGAAGCCAAGAAGGCTGCGCCGAAGAAGGCCGCTGCCGCCAAGACCGAAGCTCCGGTCGAAGCTGCTGCCGAAACCCCCGCTGCCGAGGCTGCACCCAAAAAGGCTCCGGCCAAGAAGGCTGCCACCAAGAAGGCCGCTGACACCGATTCGTCGGCTGACAACGCCTGATCGCGCGCGAACCCAAGGAGTTTTGAGAAATGGCACATAAGAAAGCAGGCGGTTCGTCGCGCAACGGTCGTGATTCCGCAGGTCGTCGTCTTGGCGTGAAGAAGTTCGGTGGCGAGCCCGTCATCGGCGGCAACATTATCATCCGCCAGCGCGGAACCAAGGTCTATGCCGGTGCCAATGTCGGCATGGGCAAGGACCATACGCTGTTTGCGCTCACCGAAGGCCGCGTGAAGTTCCACGAAGGTCGCCTTGGCCGCAAATACGTATCGGTAGTCGCCCCGGCGATGGCGGAAGCCGCCGAATAACGGACGATCGATGACGGGTCGTCCTCTCACAGGGATGACCCCGGCCGGTGAAACACCCGGACCAGATGACAGGGAGATGGGGTCCGTCCCGTCTCCCTTTCTTTTTGTCTCCCTGTCACCGCGCTGACTCCAGCCTGTCATGTTTGGCTGGCATGGGCGCGGGTAACACAGGAGAGACATAATGTTTGCAAGAACGCAAAGATTGTTGCTGCGGCCGGTCTGGCCCGAAGATGCCGAGGCGCTGTTCGCGGCCATCAACGACGAGCGCATCGTGTGCAATCTTGCCCGCGCGCCCTGGCCCTATACCCCTGAAGACGCCCGCGAATTCGCCGCGCGCGCGCAGGACCCGTTCTGCCCGCATTATCTGCTCACCCTGCCGGGCGATGCCGGGCAGACGCTGATCGGCAGCTGCGGCCTCGGCCGTACCGATCGCGGCGAGGTCGAGATCGGCTACTGGATCGCGCGCGACCATTGGGGCCGGGGCTATGCCACCGAGGCCGCACGCGCGGTAATCGCCAATGCCTGGACGCTGGGGCACCGCAGACTGGTCGCCAGCCACTATATCGACAACCCGGCCTCGGGCGCGGTGCTGCGGCGGCTGGGCTTCGTCCCCACCGGCACCACCCGCCCCCGCTTCAGCGCCGGACGCGGCTATGAAGCGATGGCGCAGGAATATGCGCTGGAGAGCGACATGGCGGAGGTAGAACGACCGCTTGCCGCGTGAGGGGCGGGCGGTGAGTGGTGGGCGGCGAGCAGCGCCGCCCCGAACCCCGCCCCTGCCCCTGCTCCGTCACCCCCGCGAAAGCGGGCGCGCGCGCTGTGGGAGCGGGCTGGATAGAATCGGGTGGGTGCATGAACGACAGTTCAACCTGAGCCTGTCTCCGAGTTAAGCCACCCGCACACGCCCGCTCAGCCTGAGCTTGTCGAAGGCCCCGCGCCATCATCAGCGAAATTGCGCAACCCCCTTGAAAGCCTTGAAATCAAATCCCAATCCCCAGCAATCAGCGCCTCTTTCTTGGCTCGCGACCAGCCCTTGATCTGCCGCTCCACCCAGAACGCATCCTCGCGCGAGGGAAAATCCTCCGACCAGACCAGGTCAACAGGGCGTCTTTTCGCGGTATAGCCCCCGCAGGCACCGCTGGCGTGCTGGGACATCCGGTGTTCGAGATCATCAGTATGCCCGGCATAATAGCTGCCGTCGCTGCATCGCAAAAGATACGCGTAAAAGGCCATAGCCCAGAATAACGGTTTCGCGGGGCCTTCGACAAGCTCAGGCTGAGCGGAGATGGGGTGACTTTGGGACGGCGGAAGACAAAACTTGCCGTTCAGCAAATAAACCCATTGCGGACATTCACGCTCCGTGTTCAGATGGCTGATGGGCCGTTCGATACCCACCGTCTGCGGTATAGTGTTGGCTGCTTGCGTAATGCTTGCGGTTCTTTGGCTGCGCGCTGAAAGTCACCTAAGTCAGCTACAACAAGAAGTTCGTTACCCGCTTGATGCGCCGTTAGAGCGCAGAGCTTATCAAGCGAAAGCTCGTTCCGAACGTAGCAGTGTGAGTGAGATCGAAGCCCATCTTTTTCCTGTGACCGTTTCTTTCCCAGATCGTGATTGTGTGGAGTTGAGACCGCGCTGGGGCGTTAAGGGTGGCACGAGCATTTCATGCTTCTCGAACGAAACGGGTAAACTCCTTAGCCACGACAATATTGGTGAATGAACGGCAGCTGATTACCGAATTGCAGCCATCTCAACCTGCTGCACTGCGCCCCTCAACCGGACGTTGACAGCCGTCTAAAACCGTCCGCACGGCCTCAGCCCTCATTCGCCACACAAGCGGGATTCCCGCTTTCGCGGGGATGACGTGGGTTTGGCTGGCCCCCTCGCCTCAGCGGCGGGCGGCGATCTGGGTGCCGGCGGGCTTGGTGGACGTCGCGCGGGCGATGATGCATTCGCCGCCGCCCGAGCGGACCTGGGCGCACATCGCGCGGGCGCTCTTCTCGTCGGCAAAGCCGTTTGCGGTCAGGCGGTGCAGCGTGCGCGCGCCGACGGTGGTGGGCACGGCGACCTTGGAAAAGGCCGCGAGATCCTTGTGCTTGGCGCTATAGCCGACCCAGGCGCGGTTGGCATTGGCCGCGCTCGAGAATACGCCGAGCTGCACCGCGAACGCGCCATTGCTGACCGGCGAGAAGCTGGCCTTCTGGAAGACGGCGGGCGCAGGCGCGGCCTTGGCGGGCGCGGGCTTGGGAGCAGGCTTCGGCGCGGGGGCCGCGGCAACCTGAACCTTTTCCTGCTCGACGATCATCTGGCGCTTCGCGACCATTTCGCGGCGCAGCTTGCGCACCGCCTTGCGGCGATAGCTGGCGGGCAGCGGCTGGACGATCTCGCGCGCGGTGAGCAGCGGCGCGACGATCGCGCCCGAAGGTGCAGCGGCGACCGCAGGCGCGGCTTCGGCCATCACCGGCGCGGGCTCGGAGGCCGGAACCGACACCGACTCGACCCCGGCGAGTTCCATCGGCTTGTCTTCGACCGGCGGCAGCTCGATCGGACCGGCAGCGGGCGCCATCGCCTGCTGGCCGATTTGCGTCGCGACCTCGCCCATCGACGGGGTCGCCGACAGCGCAAGCATCACCGGCTGGCCTGGATCCATGGCTGCAGGCGTGACGCCCAGCACCGATGCAACGCGCTGGGCATGGGCGTCGGGATGCGCGATGCGCGCCCATTCGGCGATGCGCTGCTGCGCGACCTGCGGATCGAGATCCTGCCCGGCCATGATCTGCGCCTCGCGCCAGCGCCCGTCGAGCGCATAGGCAAAAGCGAGGTTCTGCCGTACCTTGGGGGCGTTATCTCCAGAGCGGATGAGTTGTGCGAGCACCTCCACGCCGGTCTTGGTGTCACCGGCCAGAGCCAGTGCCAGACCATAATCGCTCGCCGGAATGGTGTCGCGATGCTGCTCCAGCAGCGCCTGCGCGGCGTTGGTGCGGCCCTCGGCAACGTGCATCAGCGCCAGGCTGATCACCGTGCGCGCGCTCGCATCGCCGAGCGCCAGCGCATCGTCGAGCGACTGGCGCGCGGACGCGAAACGGCCATTGGCCAGATAGGCCTGGGCCAGCGTCTTGCGCAGCTCGGCATTGCGCGGGTCGAGCGCGACCGCGGCTTCGGCCTTTTCCAGTGCCTTGTCGGTCTTGCCCGCAGCCAGCGCCTTTTGCGACGAGGACGAAAGGCTTTGCGGACGGCCACCACCGCCATGCGCCGAACAGCTCACCAGCACGCTGCCGACCAGGATGGTCGATGCCGCCAGCTTGAGCGCCAGCGCCCGGTTGATCTTGGATCCGCTTGCCATAGCCCTGTTCCCTCTTCGTCGGCCCCGACCTGCCTGCGTTCGCCTCAAAGCGTCGCCGATCGCGTCACGCGACCCGCCAGGTCCTCTATTTCGGTCATTTTGGTTAACAATTCGTCAAGCGCCGCCGTGACCAGCTGCTGCGCGGACTGTCCGCTGACCGCGCTGGCCAATCGAAGCTTGAGATGACGGTCGGCATCGAGCCGCAGCGTGAAGGCCGCGCGGCGGGCCGAGGACTGGACCGCGGCGGCCACGACTTCCTGCATCACCGCCTGCTTGCGCTTGCGCTGGCGGACCGCAGGGACCGGCGC
Organism: Blastomonas ursincola; assembly: GCF_013607875.1. Classification (GTDB taxonomy): domain Bacteria; phylum Pseudomonadota; class Alphaproteobacteria; order Sphingomonadales; family Sphingomonadaceae; genus Blastomonas; species Blastomonas ursincola. The sequence continues at coordinate 1,413,281 of NZ_VDES01000002.1, read as the reverse complement.
TGCGACCGGCTCGGCTACCGCGATCGCGGCCACGGGCTCGGGCACGGGCGCGATCTCGGGCTGGAGGTCCAGCTCGGGTGCGGCGACCGGTTCGGGGGCCGCAACGGGCTCGGCCAGGCGCTCGGCAATCTCGGCCTGCTGGCGCACCACATCGGGCACGACGGGCGCCATTTCAGGCACCGGCTCGCCGGGCACTGCATCGGGGATCGCGCCTGCAAGCAGGTTGCCATAATGCGGCGCGCGCTCCTCGTGCGCGGGATCGACATCATAGCCCATGTCGTTCCAGCCCAGATCGTCCTGCAGGCCATGCACGCCGGGCGTCAGCCCTGCGGTGCCGAGCGTGCCGAGACCGTCCATGCCCTGGCGGCGCATCGCGGGGCGCGCGGCCCCCTTGCGCGCGAGCAGGCCGGACGAGAGCGATGCCATTGGTTTGGGTTCGGCCATAAAGCTCATCCTTGCCCCCGTAACTGCATCACGATCCGGCCACGCGGCGACCGAAGCCGCCCATCGGGCGGATGGCGCCAGGCGCGACGGGCGCATTGGGCACGGCAAAGACGGTGCGGCGGAAATTCTTTTCCAGCCGGTCCGAGATATAGGTCCACAAGGCGCGCACCTCTCCGGCCGACTTGCCATTGGGGTCGACCTCCATGACCGTGCGGCCATCGATCATCGAGGCGGCAAAGTCCGTGCGGTGGTGCAGCGTCGTCGGCGCGACTGTCCCATGCTGGGACAGGGCGACCGCGGCTTCGGAGGTGATCCGCGCCTTGGGCGTGGCGGCGTTGACGACGAAGATCAGCGGCTTGCCCGCGCGCTCGCACAGGTCGACCGTCGCGCCGACCGCGCGCAGATCGTGCGGGCTCGGACGGGTCGGCACCACGATCAGCTCGGCGACCGAGATCACCGACTGGATCGCCATGGTGATCGCAGGGGGGGTATCGATGACGGCGAGCTTGAACCCCTGCTGGCGCAGGATCGCAAGGTCAGCAGGAAGCCGGGCGACCGTGGTCTGCGCAAAAGCTGGATATTCGGGCTCGCGCTCGTTCCACCAGTCGGCGAGCGAGCCTTGCGGATCGATGTCGATCAGCACCACCGGGCCATCGCCTGCCAGCTGCGCCTGCACGGCCAGATGACCCGAAAGGGTCGTCTTGCCCGATCCTCCTTTTTGAGATGCCAAAGCGAGTACGCGCACTCCAAACCCCCTGTCCGGTTCATTCGGTTAAGGGGAAAATGCGCGGAGGCAGCTAATTTTGAGTTAACACGGACCTTGCCATGGCGTCGGCAGGCCGGGATTTCGGGGCTTTGGAGCAGTCTTCAACCCGTCTTGATGCAGGCGTAAACGCTTTGCTAACGTGTCGGTAACTATAGCGGTTTACGCCAGCAAGGCCCGGTGCGCCCGGTTTGCAGCGGCATTTCCGCCCGATAAGGTCGGCACACGGTTTTACCATATGCGATGGAGCAAGACCCGCATGGCACGTTCGACAAAATTTTCCCGCAATTTCGCTGTCTTGGCTGCAGCAGCGGCGACTATCGCGCTGTCCAGCCCGGCGCTGGCCGATGTCAAGGCCGGGGTCGATGCCTGGGAACGCGGCGAATTCGCCAAGGCCGTCGAGGAATGGCGTGACCCTGCGGCCAAGGGCGATGCCGATGCGCAGTTCAATCTCGGCCAGGCCTACAAGCTGGGCCGCGGCGTGCCGATGGACCTCAAGCAGGCCGAAGCCTGGTACAAGAAGGCCGCCGATCGCGGTCATGTCCAGGCGGCGGACAATTACGGTCTGGTGCTGTTCCAGGACAATCGCCGCGAAGAGGCGATGCCCTATATCCGCGCCTCGGCCGACCGGGGCGAGCCGCGCGCGCAATATGTGCTGGGCACCGCGATGTTCAACGGCGACATCGCCGAGAAGGACTGGGTGCGCGCCTATGCGCTGATGACCCGTGCCTCGGCGCAGGGCCTTCCCCAGGCCTCGCGCAGCCTGGCGACGATGGACAAGTACATCCCGCTCGCCGAGCGGACCAAGGGCACGCAGCTTGCCGCGCAGCTCGAGCGCGACGCCGTGTCCGAACGCCAGAAGCTCGCGGGCGCCGCTGCTGGCCTGAAGGTCACCGATACCGCGACCGGCGCCACCGCGCCCGCCAAGCCGGTCGTCACCGCCGCCGCCAAGCCGGCACCGGCGATCGCCCGCCCCGCGACCGGATCGACGATCCAGACCACCGACCTTCCGCCTTCGCGTGCCACGGGCACGGTGATTCCCACCCTGCCCTCCAGCCCCAACAGCACCGCAGCGAGCGCAGGCGTCGATTTCGCGACGATGGGCACGCCCTCGGCGTCGACCCCGGCCCCGGCGCCCAAGCCTGCGCCTGCAACCGTCGCTGCGGCGCCCAAGCCCGCGCCTGCTCCCGTCGCCTCGGCCCCCAAGCCCGCCGCGCCGGTGGCGGCAGCTCCGGTTGCCGCCGCTGCGAGCACCGCGCCTGCCGTGGCCGCCTCCGGCGACTGGCGCATCCAGCTGGGTGCGTTCAGCGAAGAGGGCCGCGCGCGCACCCTGTGGAGCGGGCTCGAGCGCCAGAACCAGGCGCTTGCGGGGCTGCAACCCTATCTGGTCAAGGCGGGCCCGATCACCAAGCTGCAGGCAGGTCCTTTCGCCAGCCAGGCGGCGGCCAAGCAGGCGTGCGACAGCGTCGCGCGCAGCGGCCAGGCCTGTTTCGCGTTGAAGAAATGATGCGCCCTGCGGGTGCGGGCCGCGCGGTCCGGCCCGCTATTCGCCCGCCATGGTCACCGGCGGGCGGCCATCGCCTTGGGTGATGACGACGATCAGGTCGCCCGCACGCAGGCTGGCGCTTTCGTCGTCGAAAAAGCCATAGGGCTTGCCGCCGCGATAGATGCGCACGCCGATGCCGTCCTTGATGTCCTTCAGCGGGATGCCGATTTCCTCGGTCCGCACCGCGCGCTCGATCAGCACCACCCGCCCGCTCGACGAGGCCAGATCGGCGAGATAGCTGCTGATATGCGGCCCGCTGCACGATCCGGCGAGCAGCAGCCCGGCAAAGCTCACCGGATTGATCACCGTGCTCGCCCCGGCCTGACGCGCGAGCAGTTCGTTGTCGCCGGCGCGGATCACCACGCTGATCGGCACGTCCGGCGCGAGATGGCGGATGGTCAGCACGATCAGGATCGAGGTGTCATCGCGCCCCGCCGAGACGATCGCCGAACACGCCCGGTCGATATGCACGTCCTTCAGCGTCTCGTCGCGTGTCGCATCGGCATTCAGCACGTTGCAGCCCATCGTCTCGGCCTTGGCCAGCGATTCCTCCGACTGGTCGACCACGACGATGCACGAGGGATCGGTACCGCGCGCCACCAGTTCGCGCACCGCTTCCGACCCGCTGGTGCCGAAGCCCAGCACCACGATATGCCCCTTCAGGCGCTGCTGGATCCTGCTCATCTGCCATTTTTCCCATGTGCGCTTGATGACGAAACTATAGGCGGTGCCGACGAAGATGAAGATCACCGCGACGCGCACCGGCGTCACCAGCACCGATTCGATCAGCCGCGACCGGTCCGACACCGGGGCGATGTCGCCAAAGCCGGTGGTGGTGACCGAGATCATCGTGAAATAGACGACATCCAGAAAGCTAATATGATCGTCGTAATTGTCCTTGAGGCCTGCGCGATCGAGCCAGTGGATCAGGATGACGAACGCGATCAGGAAGAAGGCGACGCTCAGCCGCAGGGTGACGTCCGCCCAGACCGGCAGGCGCGCCGCGCGTTTCAGCAGCGCGCGTGGCTTGATCTCGGAATCGCCCATCCCTGTGGCTCAGCCGCGCGGCAGATATTGCAGAGGGTCGACCGGCTTGCGGTCCTTGCGCAGCTCGAAATGCAGCTTGGGCGTCTCGGCAAAGCCGCTCTGGCCCGCCGCGCCCAGCACCTGGCCAGCCTTCACCGCCTGGCCGCGCGTCACGTCGATCCGCTCGGCATGGCCATAGGCGCTGACCCAGCCGCCGCCATGGCTGATCAGGATCAGCCCGCCATAGATCGCGACCTCGCTGCCGGCATAGCTGACCACGCCGTCGGCCGCCGCGCGGAACGGCTGGCCGCGCGTCGCGCTGATATCGATACCGTTGCTGATCTGCCCCTTGCCGACCGGCCCGTAGCGCGTGAGCAGCGAGCCGCTGAGCGGCCAGACGAACTTGCCCGAAAAGCCCTTGGGCACATCGACGGGCACGCTGGCGGCCACCGGCGCGCGCGCGGGCTTGGCGGGCGGAACGGCCGTGCCTTCGGCGATTGCGGGCTGGCTGCCGGTGACGACATCGTCGATATTGACCACCAGCGCGCCGATGCGGCTGGGCTGCGTACCGGGTTTGGCGGGGGCCCTCGCGGCGGGTGCGGCAGCGGCAAGCTGCGCGCCCGCAGGAAGCTTGAGCCGCTGGCCGATACGCAGGATATAGGGTTCTTCAAGCCCATTCAGCGCGACGATGTCGCTCCACGCGACCTTGTACGCCTGGGCGATGGCGATGCCCGTCTCGCCGCTCGCCACCATGTGATAGCGCCCGCCGGGGATGGTGAGCTGCTGTCCTGGCCGCAGGATATAGGGCGCAGTGAGCCCATTGGCCGCCGCGATCGCTTCCGATCCTGCCCCGGTGCGGTTGCCGATGCCGCGCAGCGTATCGCCGGGCTGGACGGTATAGGTGGTGCCGATCACGTCTGCAGCATTGGGCGCAACGCTACGGCTTTCCCAGACCGGCGCATCGCTGCCGGCAACCGGCTCGGCCAGCGGCGGCGCAGCCGGCTGGCCGGCCTCGGTGATCTCGGGTTCCATCGATGTCGGCGTCATCCCACCCGGAATGCAACCTGCGAGGCCCAGCGCCGCCAGCAAGGCGAGCCGCGTTTCGATCTTTCCGTGTCCCCACACCATGCGGCCGTGTCTAGCATGGTTTGCCCGCTTTGCCACCGGGCAACGCAGGATTTACACCGGGCACGTCTGCCAAGGCGTTTCGCGCGTTACTCCGCCGCAAAGGTCTGGGTCAGCGCGGCGATCGACTGGTGATGCGTCAGATCGAGATGCAGCGGCGTCACCGCGATATAGCCGTCGGCCACCGCTTCCAGATCGGTGCTGTGCGCGGGGCTCGCTTCGGCTGCGCCCAGGCCGAACCAGTGATATTCGAACCCGCGCGGGTCGGTGTTGGTGACGATCTTCAGCCGCCCGTAGTCGCGAAAGCCCTGGTTGACGACCTTCACGCCCCGCACCCGATCGGCGGGCAGCGCGGGGAAGTTGACATTGACCAGCGTGCGCGGCGGCATCGGCTGGCTGATGAGCTTGCGCACCACGCGCTCGCCCCAGTGGGTCGCGGCGTCGAACGAGACGTCGAGCCCGGCGCCCTCGCGCGCATAGACCTGGCTCAATGCGATCGACGGAATGCCCGCAAGCGCGCCCTCCATCGCGGCGGAAACGGTGCCCGAATAGGTCACGTCCTCGCCCAGGTTCGCGCCGCGATTGACGCCCGACAGGATCAGGTCGGGGGGCGTGTCCTGCATCAGCCGCGCCACTGCCATCATCACCGCGTCGGTGGGCGTGCCAGTGACCGAAAAGTGCTTCTCGCCATGCTGGTGGACGCGCAAGGGACGGGTGATAGTCAGCGAATGGCCAGCGCCCGACTGCTCTTCCGAAGGCGCGACGATCCAGACATCGTCAGAGATCGCCCGCGCGATCCCGGCCAGCACGGCAAGGCCCGGCGCATGGACGCCATCGTCATTGGTCAGCAGGATGCGCATGAGGGGAGGTCTCCGGATTGCAGGGCTTCCCCCCCTAGCCCGAAGCGATCGGCTGCACCACCGCCTGATTCACGCGGATGCAACATATGCGAAAAATCGCACATACGCTTTCCGTTGCGACTCGACGTGTTCGCAGCAACGCGATAATGTCGATGGTGCAGCGCAAAAAACAGGCAATCCCGGCCGGGCAACCAGCCGGGTTTCACGTCTAAAAAGCCGGGAAATGCCGATAATCGGGCGCGCATTCGCAGAGGGAGAATATCCAAGATGGATTCGCTGGTTTCAACCGAATGGCTCGCCAACGAGATGGGCGCTTCGGATCTCCGCATCGTCGATGCGACCAAGTTCCTGCCCGATCATGGCCGCAACGCGCTCGCCGAATATGAAGCAGGCCACATCCCCGGCGCGGTATTCATGGACCTGGAAGAGCTGGTCGACAGCAACGCCGCAGTCGAGAACACCCTTCCTCCGGCCGAAAAGTTCGCCAGCCGCATGCAGTCGCTGGGCCTCGGCGATGGCAGCCGCATCGTGCTCTACGACGACAGCCCGCTGAAGTCCTCGGCGCGCGCCTGGTTCATGCTGACCATGTTCGGCGCGCACGCGGTCGCGATCCTCGACGGCGGCATCGCCAAGTGGAAGGCCGAGGGCCGCCCGCTCAAATCGGGCAAGGAAACGCTGCGTCATCGCCATTTCACCGTGTGGGAAGACCGCAAGAACGTCCGCACCAAGGCGGACATGCTCGCCAACCTGCACAGCAAGGCCGAACAGGTCGTCGACGCCCGCCCGACCGCGCGCTTCACCGGCGCAGAGGCCGATCCGCGTCCCGGCATCGCCTCGGGCCATATCCCCGGCTCGGTCAACCTGCCGCACAGCGCGCTGTTCAACGCCGATGGCACCTGGAAGACCGGCGATGCGCTCAAGGCCGCGTTCGAAGGCGCCGGCATCGATATCGAAAAGCCGATGGTCACCACCTGCGGATCGGGCATGACCGCCAGCGTCGTCGCCTTCGGCGCGCACCTGCTCGGCAAGACCGACGTGTCGCTTTATGACGGCAGCTGGGCCGAATGGGGCGCCGATGCCGATGCGCCCAAGGTGACGGGATAATCTTTCCGCCTCTCCCCTTCAGGGGAGAGGGCAACGAGACTTGGTGAGCGGCACGCGAACCTAGTCGCAGTGGGAGAGGGGCAAGCGTCGGCATCCAGCCGCCGCCCCTCTCCAACTCCGCCTAGCATGCTGCGCATGCAAGGCTGCGTATCCTCTCCCCTGAAGGGGCGAGGACAGGACCGACAGATGCCCAAGCCTCCTTCCTCCCCGCAATCGCCCACCACCCGCCTTGTCACCGGTGGCCGCCGCGTCGAGTGGACGGGGACCGCGGAGCAGCCGGGCGCGGTGGTCAATCCGCCGGTGTGGCGCGCAAGCACCCATCTCTATCCCGATACAGCCGCTCTCAACTCCGGTCCGCAAACCAATGAGGATGGACGCTTTTTCTACGGTCGCAGGGGTGCGCCGACGCAATGGGCATTGGCGGAGGCGCTGACCCAGCTCGAGCCGCAAGCGTATGGCACGATGCTCTACCCCTCGGGCGTCGCCGCGATCACCGGCGCGCTGCTCAGCGTGCTGTCGCCGGGCGACGTGCTGCTGATGACCGACAGCGCCTATGACCCTTCGCGCAGCTTTGCCGACGGGTTGCTGAAGCGCTTCGGCATCGAGACACGCTATTACGATCCGCTCATAGGCTCCGGAATTTCCAGCCTTGTCTGCGAACGCACCCGCGCGATCCTGATGGAAAGCCCGGGCAGCCTGACCTTCGAGGTGCAGGACGTGCCCGCGATCTGCGCGGCGGCGCGCGCGGCCAATCCGGACATCGCGCTGCTGATCGACAATACTTGGGCGACGGGGCTGTTCCTGCCCGCGCTGGAGCTCGGCGCGGACATGAGCATCATGGCCTGCACCAAATATATTGTCGGCCATTCGGACGTGATGCTGGGCTCGGTCAGCGCGACCGAACGCTGGTATCCGCGCCTTCGCCAGACCGCACAGGCGCTCGGCCATGTCGTTTCGCCCGACGATGCCTGGCTCGCGCTGCGTGGCCTGCGCACGCTCGACGTGCGGCTGCGCCAGCACCAGGCCTCGGCGCTGCGCATCGCGCACTGGCTGGCCGAGCAGCCGCAGGTCGCGCGCGTGCTGCACCCCGCGTTCCCCTCCTGCCCAGGCCACGCCATCTGGCAGCGCGATTTCAAGGGGTCGAGCGGGCTTTTCTCCTTCGTGCTGGAAGGCGGCACCGACATGGCGCGTGCGGCGCTGATCGACACGCTGGAGCTGTTCGGCATCGGTTACAGCTGGGGCGGGTTCGAGAGCCTGGCGATCCCGGTCGACCCCGCGCGTTGCCGCAGTGCGACGTCCTGGCCGCCCGCCGGTGACCGCAATGCGCTCGCCGTGCGGCTGCATATCGGGCTGGAAGACCCGGACGATCTGATCGCCGACCTTGCCAAGGGATTGCAGGCCTTTACCATGGCCGCATGACTGCAGGGATCAACGCACTGTTCATGCGCTGGGGCTGGATCGAGCGCCCCGACGACCTGCAATATATCGAGGGCATCCTGGCCGCGATGGTGGCGACCGCCGCGCTGGTCATCGGTTGGGCGCTCAGCCGCCTGATCTATCTGCGCCTTGCCGCCATCTGGGAGCGCCGCGCCGGCTATGAAAGTCAGCTCGCGCGCCGCCGCATCCGCGATATGGTGCGCCGCTTCACCACCGCGATGCTGATCGGCATGGCGCTCAACCTGTACGACTGGAGCCTGATCGCCTCGGTCGTGTTCGGGCTGACGCTGGCGATCTCGCTCGCGCTGTTCGTCAACGATCTTGTGCGCGGCGTGCGCATGCCCGACTGGCTGGGCACCTTCCTCGGCCTCGCCACGCTGATCTCGATCCTGGCGAGCATGTTCGGCGGATTGGACCCGATCACCACCGCGATGGACCGGGTGGGCTTCAACCTGGGCGCCAAGCGGTTCTCGCTGCTGTGGGTGGTGACGATCGCGATCACCATCCTGGTGCTCTACACCGCCGCACGCGTGGTCAACCGCATCGCCGGGCACATCATCGGCAGCAGCGACGGTCTGGACCCGACGCAGAAGCTGCTCGGGCAGAAGATCGCGGGCGTCGTCGTCATCGTGCTCGCCTTCTTCATCGGCATCGACACGCTGGGCATCGATCTGACCGCGCTCAGCTTCTTCTCGGGCGCATTCGGGCTCGCCATCGGCTTCGGGCTGCAGAAGACGATCGGCAACCTGTTTGCGGGCATCATCCTGCTGCTCGACCGTTCGATCAAGCCGGGCGACGTCATCGCGGTGGGCGACAGCTTCGGCTGGGTGAACAAGATCGGCGTGCGCGCGGTCTCGGTCATCACCCGCGACGGCAAGGAGCATCTGATCCCGAACGAGGACCTGATGACCACGCCGGTCGAGAACTGGTCCTATTCGGACCGCAACGTGCGCATGCGCATCCCGCTCGGCGTCAGCTATTCGAGCGACATGCAGCTGGTGCAGGAGCTGCTCTACCGCGCGGTGGACGAGGCCCCGCGCGTGCTCAAGGACCCCGCCCCGCGCATCTGGATGACCGAGTTTGCCGACAACAGCGTCAACTGGGAAATCCGCGCCTGGATCGCCGATCCCGAGGGCGGCATGGGCAATATCCGCGGCGACGTGCTGATGCGCGTGTGGACGCTGTTCAAGGAACACGGCATCGAGATCCCGTTCCCGCAGCGCGACTTGTATATCAAGGAGATGCCGGGCATGGCCAAGGCCGCGCCAGAAGACGCAGCGCCTCCACACATCCCCCGCTCAGCCTGAGCCGGTCGAAGGCTGCGCGCTGCCACCCGTCCCAATATTCACGTCATCCTGAACTTGTTTCAGGATCCATCGTGCAGCAAAAAGCCGAAGCCGCTTGGTGACAAATGGACCCTGAAACAAGTTCAGGGTGACGGTATAGGTCGTCAGGAAGGTTGGGCGCGGAGCCTTCGACAAGCTCAGGCCGAGCGGACGTGGGCCGGTATCCGGAAGATCAAGGCTGCTCGGTCACCGTGGGGGTCGAGGCCACCGCTTCGGCAGACAGTACGGGCTTGGCCGCGGCCTTGTCGATCGCGGCGAGCAGGCGGCCGGCTTCGGTGCAGGTGCTGGTGCACAGCGCCTCGATGCGCACCAGGTTGCGCCGCGCCTTTTCGACCGCGCCGCGCTGGATCATCGCTTCGCCCTGGCCGGCCAGCGCGGCGATATCGTTCGGATCGAGCCGCAGCGCCTCGCGATAATAGCGGATCGCCTTGCCCGGCAGGTTCTGCGCACTCGCCACCTGCGCCAGTGCGATATAGGCGGCGCGGTTGCCCGGATCGACCGCGAGCGCAGCTTCATAGAGGCTGTTGGCGTCGTCGAGCTTGCCGGCAGCCTGCACCTTCGCGCCTTCATCGACCAGCAGCTGCGACGCCGGATTGACCGCATAGCGGACCGGCTGGCCGATCCCGGTGCTCGAAACGGTCGCGAGAACGAGCGACAGGGCAATGGCGGCGGGCGCAAAACGCATGATAGTCTCCCAGGCAGAGCGTAAGGCTATCATGACCGCCGGGCTCTTGTGAAGAAAAAGCCATCGGTGCCGTCATGACGCGGGGTGAGCAGTCGGCCGGCGGCAGGCGCAGGGTCTGATGCGTCGCAAAGCCGTCCATCGGCTCCGATCAGGCGGCCAATCTGCATATCGGGATTGACGATAGTCCAGCCCTCCCGATCGCACAAGCCGCGCTCGGCCTGGCGTGGCCCCTCGTCGGGCAGCAGCGAACATACCGCATAGACCAAAGCCCCGCCGGGCCGCACCAGCCGCTGGGCGATCTCGATCAGCCGGGCCTGTTCGGCCGCCACGCGCGCGAGCCGGTCGGGGGTGAGCCGCCAGCGCGTTTCGGGATTGCGCCGCCACGTGCCCGATCCGCTGCACGGCGCATCGACCAGCACCAGATCGGCCTGGCCTTCGAACGGAGCGAGCCGCTCCCATTCGCGCTTCGGATCGAGCAGCAGCGGCTCGATCCGGTCGCGCCCGGCGCGCTTCCGGCGCGGCTCCATCGCCTGCAAGCGGTCGCGGCTGGTGTCCGATGCGATGATCCGTGCCTCGGGCAGCAGCGCGGACAGCGCCAGCGTCTTGCCGCCCGCGCCCGCGCACAGGTCGATCACCAGCGCCGGGGCCTGCTCGCCGAGGCACGTCTGGACGATTGCCTGGCTGCCCCAGTCCTGCACGTCGATCGCACCCGCTTGCCAGGGCGCGCTGTCGTCGACAGGCGTGTTGCCCGGCAGCCGCGCGGCACGCGGCAGCGCATCGCTGAATTCGATCTCCGGCCATATGGCGCGAAGTGCATCCGGATCGGTCCGCGCGGGATCGTAGCGCAAGTCAAGCGGCGCGCGGTCGAGCAACGCGGCCTTTTCCGCCTCATCGAACAGCGGCGGCAGCAGCGCCTCGATCCATGCGGGAATAACGCCACCAGAGGCCACCGGCTCATTCTCGGCGAGCGCCGCAGGCCCGTAGGTCGAACCATCGAACAGCTCGGCCAGCGCCGCATCCTCGCGCGCCAGCCCGGCCAGCGCAGCGCGGCCGTTCTGGGGCAACTCGCCGAAGCGCCGCACCGCGCGCCAGGCCAAGTCGCGCACCGCGCGCCGGTCGCCCGATCCCATATAGCGCCGCTCGCGGAAGAAATTGCGCGCCAGCGTGTCGGCGCTCGCCCCCTGGCCGCGTGCGGCACCGAGGATCGCATCGACCAGATCGATCGCCGCCTGGACGCGGGCCGCCGGGGTCATTCCCCCGCCTCTCGCCGCGCCTTCTCGGCCTCGGCATCGAGCTGGCGGAACAGCGTGTCGAACTCTTCGGAGCCCGGCACCGGCATGCAGATATGCGTTACGCCGTCGCGCCGGAGCGAGGCGACAAAGCCCGTCGCCGCGCGCTCGCATTGCTCGGCGTCGGCGAACAGCTGGTTGACCCGTTCGACCTCGACCCTGCCGGGCTGGCCCGGTACCGACCAGGCCAGGATCAGCATATAGGGGATGAGCTCGATCATCGCCCGTCAGCGGGTCGGATAGTTCGGGGCCTCGCGGGTGATCGTCACATCATGGACGTGGCTTTCGCGCAGGCCCGCATTGGTGATCCGCACGAACTCGGCATTGCGGCGCAGCGCCTCGATCGTGGGCGATCCGGTATAGCCCATCGCCGCCTTGATGCCGCCGACCAGCTGGTGGACGACGTCGCGCGCCGGGCCCTTGAACGGCACCTGGCCCTCGATGCCCTCGGGGACGAGCTTCAATTGGTCCTTGATGTCCTGCTGGAAATAGCGGTCGGCGCTGCCGCGCGCCATCGCGCCGACGCTGCCCATGCCGCGATAGCTCTTATAGGCGCGGCCCTGGTACAGGAAGGTCTCGCCCGGCGCTTCTTCGGTGCCTGCGAGCATCGACCCGATCATGATCGTCGACGCGCCGGCGGCGAGCGCCTTGGCCGCGTCGCCCGAGGTGCGCAGGCCACCATCGGCGACGATCGGAATGCCCGACTTGTCGGCCTCTTCCGCCGATTCCATGATCGCGGTGAGCTGTGGCACGCCAACACCCGCGACGACGCGCGTGGTGCAGATCGATCCCGGACCGATGCCGACCTTGACGCCGTCCGCCCCCGCATCGATCAGTGCGCGCGTGGCCCCGGCGGTCGCGACATTGCCCGCGATCACCTGGACATGGTTCGAATATTTCTTGATCGCCTCGACCGCGACCGCGACCATCTTGCTATGGCCATGCGCGGTATCGACCACGATCAGGTCGCATTCGGCATCGATCAGCGCCTTGCTGCGCTCGAGACCCGCCTCGCCCACGGTCGACGCCGCCGCGACGCGCAGTCGGCCTGCTGCATCCTTGGTCGCATCGGGGTTCATCACCGCCTTTTCGATATCCTTGACCGTGATCAGGCCGATGCAGCGATAGTCCTTGTCGACCACCAGCAGCTTCTCGATCCGGCGCTGGTGCAGCAGGCGGCGCGCCTCGTCCTGGCCGACATCGGCATGGACGGTGGCGAGATTTTCCGACGTCATCAGCTCGCGCACCGGCTGGGCCGGGTTCTCGGCAAAGCGCACGTCGCGGTTGGTGAGGATGCCGGCGAGCTTGCCCGAGGCTTCCACCACCGGAATGCCCGAGATCGCGTGCTGGCGCATCAGCGCCTGTGCCTCGGCGAGCGGGGCATCGGGGGTGATGGTGATCGGGTTGACCACCATGCCGCTTTCGAAGCGCTTGACCTGGCGCACCGCCGCGATCTGCTCCTCGATGCTCAGGTTGCGGTGGAGCACGCCGATGCCGCCCAGCTGTGCCATGACGATCGCCATGCTCGCTTCGGTCACCGTGTCCATTGCCGAGGACAGCACGGGGATGTTGAGGCGGATGCTGTTGGTCAGCCGTGTGGTCGTGTCCGCCTGGCTGGGCACGATTTCCGACGCTGCCGGGCGCAGCAGAACGTCATCGAAGGTCAGGCCAAGGGGGATGTCCATGCGGGTGCCACTTTCTTTCAGCGAATCTGGTTTCTGGTGGCGGCCCATGTAACCAAGCCGCGCGTCAATCGCCAGTGGTTGCGGGCTTATATTTCGATTCATCGGCAAAATGCCGGGTGAGCTCGACATGCAGATTGGCATCGTCCGCCGCGCCGCCCAGCGGCACCTTGTCGGTCAGCTCGTCATCGGGCTGGTGATAGACGGTGGTGAGGAACGCCTGGAGCAGCGCCATGTCGCTGAACGAGCCCCCCGCCATGATCGATTTGACGCCCTTGGCGCCCAGTGCCCAGCCGTCCTGGCGGCGGATGAAGGCATTGGCTTCCTTGTCGGAATCGACCTTGCGGCCAAGATCGGTCGCGATCCTGTCGACAATCTCGTCGAGCCCGTTCTCGCCGCGCCCGACCAGCGCCACCGGCGCCCCTGCAGGAGCGATCGCGACGGTATCGACATTGAGCGCGACCACGATGTCCTTCAAGGGCACCACCGGATGATCGGCGAAATAATAGGCGCCCAGCAGGCCGCGCTCCTCGGCAGTGGTGCCCATGAAATAGACGTCACGCTCCATCGGCGCGCCCCGCGCGAGCCGCTCGGCAACGGTGAGCAGCACCGCCATACCGCTGGCATTGTCGACCGCGCCGTTGCAGATGCGGTCCTCGGCCTCCTCGCTGCGGCAGATGCCGAAATGGTCCCAATGGCCGAGCAGCAGCACCGCGCCCGATCCGGGCTTGGCTCCGGGGATCTTGCCGATGACATTGTGGCTCTCGAACGCGCGCACCGTTGTGCTGGTGGCAAGGTCGAGCGTCACCGGCAGCGTCACGGGGGCAAAGTCTGGGCGGGCGGCATCGGCAGCGGTCACCCTGCCTGCGCGCAGCAAGGGTTCGCTGACATCGCTGCGCAGCACGCCACCGATCGGCGCGCTGACGTCGTCGCTGGCGAGCCGCATCGATCCGTTGGCGAGCTGGGCGCGCAGCCCGGCCCAGGGTGCACCATCGGGCGCGGTGATCAGCACCGCCGCAGCGCCTGCCTGGGCGAGCAGCTTCTGGCGATCGCGCAGCCCCGGCAGCTTGACCGCGCCCTCGAACTTGGGTTCGGCCGACAGCATCAGCACGATCCGCCCCTTCACATCGGCATTGAGCTTGCCGTCCGCGCCGACGCCATAGCCGACGAACAGCGGCTCTCCGGTCGCCCGGTCGGTCGGGTTGCGCCCCGAAAGCGCCACGCCGTCCTCGGCAAGCTTGAGCGGCTTGCCGCGCACGGTGGCGCTCACCGCCTGGGCATAGGGCTTGCGCTCGACCAGCGGCACCGGCTGGAACCAGGGATGCGTCGCATCATTGGTGCCCGAAACCAGGCCATAGCTCGCCCAGGTCTTCGCGAGATAATCGAGCGTCTTCGTCTCGCCCGCCGAACCGGGGCCGCGCCCTTCGAATTCGTCGCTGGCGAGCACCGCGATATGCGCGCGGACCTCACTCTCGCTGATCGGTGCGGGCTTGTCCTGAGCCTGGGCAGCGATGGGAAGGATCGAAGCCGCAAGGGCAAGGGCGGTCAGGGCGCGGTGCCGGAAGGTCTTTGTCATCCGCGGGTCATGGCGCAAAGCGCGCGGCTCGTGCAATATGGCCGCACACCGCCCCCGCATAATCCGGACGCCTGTTGCAAAAATGCCCCGCACCCGCCTGTCGATCTGCCAGCGCAAGCAGCGCTTTGCGAGCGAGGAAGAGGCCATGCGCGCGGCGATCGCAGCGACGATCGATCTCAGGCCCTATCGATGCGATCGCTGCGGGCGCTATCACCTGACCAGCAGGCTTAAGGGCAAGCGCCGCCTGCCCTTGGCGTAAAGGCGGGGGCCGGCGCCCGGCCAGCCCCCTGCCCCGTTCATTCGCCTGCGATCTTGAGCCCGGTGAAATGCGCCAGGAACGCGTAGATGTCCGACGATTCCTCGATAATCTTGTCGGTCGGCTTGCCCGAACCATGGCCCGCACGCGTCTCGATGCGGATCAGGTGCGGCTTGTCGCCGGCTTCGGTCGCCTGCAGCTTCGCGGTGTACTTGAAGCTGTGCCCCGGCACCACGCGGTCGTCGGTATCCGCCGTCGAGACGATCACTGCCGGATAATCGGCTTTGCGGATCGTGTGATAGGGCGAATATTTGATCAGCGTCCTGAAGTCCGCTTCCTTCGACGGATAGCCATAATCATCGACCCAGTAGCGCCCGGCGGTGAAGCGGTCGAAGCGCAGCATGTCCATCACGCCGACCGCCGCATTGGCCGCGGCAAACAGATCGGGCCGCTGGTTGACCACTGCGCCGACCAGCAGGCCGCCGTTCGATCCGCCCTGGATGGCAAGCTGATCCTTGCCGGTCACGCCTTCCTTGATCAGGAATTCACCCGCCGCGATGAAATCGTCGAACACATTCTGCTTGTTGGCGAGGCGACCGGCATCGTGCCAGGCCTTGCCATATTCGCCACCGCCGCGAATGTTCGCCTGCACGAACACGCCGCCCTGTTCTAGCCAGGCGAGCCGGGTCGGCGAGAAGCCCGGCGTCAGCGAGATGTTGAATCCGCCATAGCCATAGAGCAGCGTCGGCGCGGGACCGGTCACGCTCTTCTTCTTCACGATGAACATCGGCACCTTGGTGCCGTCCTTGCTGGCGTAGAAGCGCTGCTCGACGACATAATCATCGGGGTTGAACGCCAGCTTCGGCTCGGCCCAGGGCGTCACCGCGCCCGAGACCAGGTCATAGCGATAGATGGTCGTCGGGCGGTTGAAGCTCGAATAGGAGAAGAAGGTCTCCTTTGAATCCAGATCGCCCTGAAAGCCGCCGACCGAACCGATGCCGGGCAGCGGCAGATCGCCCGCCGGTTTTCCAGTGAGGTCGAACAGCTTCACGACATCGTGCGCGTCCTTGAGATAGTTGACCAGCAGCTTGCCGCCGATGACCGACGCGCCGTCGATCACCGCCTCGCCTTCAGGCACTACGGTCTGGATGCTGCTTTCATCGCCCGTCACCGGCATGGCCACCAGCTTGAGCCGCGGCGCATCCTTGTTGGTGACGAAATAGATCTTGTCGCCCGCCATGCCGGCCATCTGCCAGTCGTTCTTGAGCTCGGGCACCAGCACGCGGCGCTTGGCCGGGTTGGCGACATCGATCATCGTGAGGCGATAGCGCTCGTCGGTGCCCGAGGACGAGGTGACGAGCAGGAAGCTGCCGTCATCCGACAGTTCGGCGACATGGTTGAGCTTGGGCTCGTCTGGCGTCGCATAGATCAGCGGATCGGCGCTCTGCGGCGTGCCGAGCGCGTGATAGCGGATTTCCTGGTTGGTGTTGAGCGACTGGAACTCGCCTGCCTTGTCCGGCTCGGGGAAGCGAGAATAATAGAAGCCCTTGCCTGCCTTGTCCCATTCGAGGCTGGAGAATTTCACCCATTTGACCTCGTCCTCGAGCACCTTGCCGGTGGCGACATCGAGCACCCTGACCGTGCGCCAGTCGCTGCCGCCGTCCTGGATCGAGTAGATCAGCTTGCTGCCATCGTCGCTCGGCACCCAGGCGTCGAGCGCGGTGGCGCCATCCTTGGCCCAGGCATTGGGATCGATCAGGACGCGCTCGGCAGCGGTGGCGCTGTCCTTGACGTACAGCACCGACTGGTTCTGCAGCCCCGAATTGCGCGTGAAGAAATAGCGACCGCCCTTCTCGCGCGGCACGCCGGTGCGCGCGAAATCATAGAGCGCGCGCATCCGCTTGGCGAGCGCGGCGCGGCCCGGCAGCGTCTCGAGATAGGCATCGGTGACCTTGTTCTGCGCCTCGACCCAGGCGGCGACCTTGGGGTCGACGCGGACATCGTTCTCGAGCCAGCGATAGGGGTCTTCCACCTTCACGCCGAACTGCTCTTCCACCGTGTCGACCTTTTCGGTCACCGGATAGGCGATGGGCGCGTCCTTGGCGGAGGCGGGCACGGCAAGGGTCATGGCGACGGTTCCCAGCAAGGCAGCAAATATGGCGCGGTTGCGCATGTGGCGATCCTCTTAGATTGTTGATTGGACAAACGAAAACAGGCCGCGAACTTAGCATTCGCGGCCTGTCTGGCAATCCGGTTTCGTGTGATACTGTTACGCGTCGGCGTAATCGTCCTCGGTCATGACCGGGCCCGAATCCTGACCCTTGGCGCTGGTGTCGCGGTCGACCAGTTCGATGATCGCCATCGGCGCGGCGTCAGAGGCGCGGAAACCGGCCTTGAGCACACGGGTATAGCCACCGGCGCGGTCGGCATAGCGGGGTGCCAGCGTGTCGAACAGCTTGACCAGCTGGGCATCGTCCATCAGGCGAGCCATGGCGAGACGACGGTTGGAAAGGCCGCCGCGCTTGGCCAGCGTGATCAGCTTTTCGACATAGGGACGCAGTTCACGCGCCTTGGGCAGCGTGGTCTTGATCTGCTCGTGCTTGATCAGCGAGGCTGCCATGTTGCGCAGCATCGCGATACGATGGGCGCTGGTCCGCTGCAGCTTGCGCTTGCCTACTCCGTGACGCATTTCTTTTACTCCGTTCGTAAGGGGGCCGTTTCAGGTACCCCGGTCCTGGCAAATCAGGGTCTTGCCTTTAACCCATAAGCCCTCTCCCCTTCAGGGGGCGAGGGAGGAGCCGCAACGCGGCGGAGGAAGGGGGGAAATCGCCAACGCTGGCGCAGGCCCCTCTCCCAACCCTCTCCCCTGACGGGGAGAGGGCGATATCGGCTTAGCCCAGCAGTTCCTGTTCCAGCTTCTTGGCCATTTCCTCGATATTCTCGGGCGGCCAGCCGGGAATGTCCATGCCGAGGCGCAGACCCATGCTGGAGAGCACTTCCTTGATTTCGTTCAGCGACTTGCGACCGAAATTCGGGGTGCGCAGCATCTCGGCTTCGGTCTTCTGGACCAGATCGCCGATATAGATGATGTTGTCGTTCTTGAGGCAGTTGGCCGAACGCACCGACAGTTCCAGCTCGTCCACCTTCTTGAGAAGATAGCGGTTGATCTGGTTGGCATCGCCTTCTTCCGGAGCGGCCTGGCTGACCGAACCGGTAGTAGCGGTGGCAATGCTGTCCTCGAAATGGACGAACAGCGCCAACTGGTCCTGCAGGATGCGCGCGGCATAGGCGACGGCATCTTCGGGCGTCACGGTGCCGTCGGTCTCGATGGTCAGCGACAGGCGATCATAGTCCAGTTCCTGGCCGACGCGGGTGTTTTCCACCTTGTACGACACCTGGCGGATCGGCGAGAACAGCGAGTCGACCGGGATCAGGCCGATCGGCGCATCGACCGGACGGTTGGCGACGGCAGGGACATAGCCCTTGCCGGTGTCGCAGGTCAGTTCGATGTTCAGCGTCGCGCCGTCATCCAGGTGACAGATCACCAGATCCTTGTTCATCACCTCGATATCGCCCGAAACGGCGATGTCGCCCGCCTTCACCTGGGCAGGACCGGTGGCCGAAAGCTGGAGGCGCTTGGGGCCTTCACCTTCCATCTTCAGCGCGATCTGCTTCACGTTGAGGACGATGTCGGTCACGTCCTCGCGCACGCCGGCGAGCGAGGAGAACTCGTGCAGCGCGTTTTCGATCTTGATCGAGGTGATCGCGGCGCCCTGCAGCGACGACAGCAGCACGCGGCGCAGCGCGTTGCCCAGCGTCAGGCCGAAGCCGCGCTCGAGAGGTTCTGCAACAAAGGTTGCCTTGCGCTTGGGATCGCCGCCGCTCTTGACTTCAAGACCGTTCGGCTTCTTCAGTTCCTGCCAGTTCTTGATGTTGACAGTCATGGACTTCCCCTGAGTGTTGGGCGGGGGCGACGCTCATATGTCGCGCTTGGGAGCCCCGGCCGGAAATTGTTTGGGTGGCGCGTCCGCCACCCCGAACGACAGCCTGGGTGTCAGACGCGACGCCGCTTGGACGGACGAACCCCATTGTGGGGGATCGGCGTCACATCGCGGATCGAGGTGATGGTGAAGCCCACCGCCTGCAGCGCACGAAGCGCCGATTCACGGCCCGAACCGGGGCCCTTGACTTCGACTTCGAGCGTGCGGACGCCGTGCTCGGCTGCCTTGCGGCCCGCGTCTTCCGCACAGACCTGTGCGGCATACGGGGTCGACTTGCGGCTGCCCTTGAAGCCCATCATGCCGGCCGAGGACCAGCTGATCGCATTGCCCTGGGCGTCGGTGATGGTGATCATGGTGTTGTTGAAGCTGGCGTTGACATGAGCAATGCCGGCCGAAATGTTCTTGCGCTCGCGCTTTTTGAGCCTCTGCGGTTCGCGTGCCATATGTAATATCCTGGAATAAGGGGATTGCGGGAAAAGAAAACAAGGGCGGGACGCTTAAGGCGCCCCGGCGGCCTTATTTCTTCTTGCCGGCGATCGGCTTGGCCTTGCCCTTGCGGGTGCGCGCATTGGTGTGCGTGCGCTGGCCACGAACCGGCAGGCCCTTGCGATGACGCAGGCCGCGATAGCAGGCCAGGTCCATCAGACGCTTGATGTTCATCGCGGTCTGGCGACGCAGGTCACCTTCCACGGTGTGATCGGCGTCGATCGTTTCGCGGATCTGCAGCACCTCGGCGTCGCTCAGGTCCTGAACGCGGCGGGTGTGGTCGATGCCCAGCTTGTCGGCGATTTCCAGTGCCTTGGCGGGGCCAATTCCATGGATATAGGTCAGCGCAATGATAACGCGCTTGTTGGTGGGGATGTTCACCCCGGCGATACGTGCCACTTATTAAGTCTCCTGCTCCACAGGGCGCGGCACCTGCCGCAAGCCCCATCTCAACGCTTCAAAACCACAAAGCGCAAAAATCGCAGGCCTCGCATTTGGAACGATGCAAAGCCTGTTTTTAAGCCGCTCAATGAAAATGAAAGCCGCGCATAGGCGGAGTCGCCCATGCTGTCAAGCACGCGACAAGACAAAAGCGGAGCAAGGCGCGACAAAGTGTTTGCGCCTGCTGTCACACCGGCGTCATACTCACTGCCGGGGCTGCGCGCAAGCGGCACGCGGCATCTGCAGGACTAGGGGGGCTGCATGACCGACGAGACGCCACAACCGACCGCCGCGGCCACCGCGACGCCTTTCACCCTGGCGGGCGTGACGATCGACCCCGGCACCTCGGCGACCATCGCCATCCCGGTCAGCAACACCGCGACCGGGCTGCCGGCGAGCCTCTATGTCCGCGTGCTGCACGGCAGCAGGCCTGGCCCGTGCATCTTCGTCTCCGCCGCGATCCATGGCGACGAGATCATCGGCACCGCGGTAATCCAGCGCGTGCTCGCCAAGCTGGATCCGGCGACCATGGCGGGCACGGTGCTGTTCCTGCCGGTGGTCAACATCTTCGGCTTCCAGCAGCACAGCCGCTATCTGCCCGACCGGCGCGATCTCAACCGCTCCTTCCCCGGCAGCGCCAAGGGATCGCTCGCCGCGCAGCTCGCCAACAAGTTCCTGAAAGAGGTGATCTGCCATTGCTCGCTCGGCATCGACATCCACAGCGCCGCCGTCCACCGCTACAACCTGCCGCAGATCCGCATCGCACCCGATAACGAGAAGCTGCGCGAGCTCGCGATGCTGTTCGGCGCGCATGCGGTGATCGAGAGCCCGCTGCGCCCCGGCAGCTTGCGCGACATCGCGCGCGGCGAAGGCGTGGACATGCTGCTGATGGAGGCGGGCGAGGCGCTGCGCTTCGACGAGCTGTCGGTGCGCAGCGGCGTCAACGGCGTGCTCAACGTGATGGCGCATCTGGGCATGATCCAGCCGCACCCGGAGGCGACGACCGTCACCCTCCCCGCCCGCTGCCGCCGCGCCATCTGGGTCCGCGCACCCCGGGGCGGGCTGTGCACGCTCCAGCAGAAATCGGGCGACGCGGTGAAGAAGGGCGAGGTCATCGGCCGCGTCTCGGGCATATTCGGCGACGACGCCATGGAGTTCCGCGCCCCGATCGACGGCATCATCATCGGCCACGCGGTACTGCCCGTCGTCAACCAGGGCGACGCGCTGGTGCACATCGCGGAAGTGATGCGCTTTGGCGATGTCGAGCAGAGGGTGGATCAGATTACCGAGGCGCTGCTGAACGACCGGCTGCTGGATGAGGATGAGTTGATTTGAATTGAAATTAAAAAAATCTAATATAACAAGCATTATCGGTTCAGTCGTGAAACTCAGATACCGTTACCCGGAAATTCTTTAACTGGGATTTAAACATGATTCCGAAAGAGCTAAAATTGGTCAGCGAGTCGTTAAAAAAGGGACAGGCCGTAAATCCTGTAACGGTTCGTGAATTTTTGGCGTGGTTTGAAATGCAACGTCGGGGCGCAGCGAATGTTGAACGGATCAGATCTTTATTACGGCAGCTGGGGCTCTATACAATTCCTGACTTCAATGAGACATGGCTAGATGAACAAATCAGCTTTGCTAAATTAGAGATTGTTTCTGCAAAGGGATTATCAAAAGGGAGTAGTGCCGTTTTGGGCTGCGGCGATGCCGTTTCAATGGACACTACAAATGCTTTGCCAATGCAGTGGGAGCACAGAGAAGCTGGATATCGACTATCTCGGCTTGAAGCAGCTCATAAGGATGTAGTAAAAGCAAAACCTGAAGACGACATTGCAGCTATCATTACCAAAATGATGGTTCACGATTTCTCTCAAATCCCAGTCATGATTGGCAAAGAATTAAAAGGCGTAGTTACTTGGCCCACAATCGGATCGCGAGCTATACTTTATAAAATCGAGGGTCGCGCTGCAGATTTCATGCAACCTCCAAGTGTAATTGATGAGGACCGATCTATATTTGAAGCTATTTCTGCTGTTGTGAAAAGTGACTACGTCCTGGTGCGATCAAAGAACAAAGATATATCAGGAATTATAACAGCCGCCGATTTAAGTCTTCAGTTTAGAGTCCTTAGCGAACCTTTCCTATTAATTAGTCAGATTGAGACCCATTTGCGAAATATGATTGGTAGGACTTTCACTCACAGCGAGTTGCAAAACGACAAGGCCCCTAATTCGTCAAAGGCGATTAATGGCCCGGCCGATTTGTCATTTGGAGATTACGTGAGTATTCTTGATCGACCAACGAATTGGGAGAAATTTGGAATTAGATTAGACCGATCAGTTTTTTGCGAACAATTAAAGGCTGTGAATAAGATTCGCAATCAAGTGATGCATTTTGATACAGATGGACTTGAATTAGGTCATCTAGAAACACTGCGAGATTTTTCCAATTTTTTAGATCGAATCGAATCAATTGCACCTCATCAGCGGAAGGCTACCGAGAACCAATAAAATCCGCTAGTCGGAGATGGCATATCCGTGAACATTGATGGATTGCATCTTATCTGTTACTCGCCGCTTGTTCCTCTCGATAGTCCTTCAGAGCCTACGGGAAGGTTAGACGCGCTTGACATTTAAAACCAAATAGGCTACAAATCACCCCGTCCCCGCACCAAATCTGCCTGGTGTGGGATCACGGCACAGGTTCCTCGCATTTGCCGGGGGTTGGCGGGTCGGGGGATGGGGGCTTTCGCGAGGCATCCGTCCAGGGACCGAACCGAAGAGGCAGTCGGTCAGCGCGCGGGGCGCCTTCCTCCCCCGTGATATGCCGCCGAAAGCGCAAGATGGAAGGCAGTGTCTGGCGGAGCGAGGCTGTGAATCGACCGCCGCATGAGCCGCCGCTCATCCCTCCGGCCCCAGGCCGGACCACCCGGCCCGCCCCCCTTGCGCGCATTCCGCCCGCAGAGCGCCGGATTGTATCTGCAAATCCAACATTGTGTAACGGCTGAGGTCCGCGCGGGGCCTTCGACAGGCTCAGGCTGAGCTGGGGTGGGTGCGGCTTGCCGCGCGATGGAAATGGTGCAGGTAAACTCTGGCAAATCCTCCCCCAGCAAGCTGGGGGAGGAATTGATGCAGGCTGGCCCCAGCAAGCTGAGGGAGGATTTTTGCAGCACGGGGCCGTTAAATCACCGCTCGATCACGTCCATCGGATCGTCATCCCCCTCGTCCGCGAGTTCGCCGAGCGGGCTTTCCTCGTCGTCGTCGTTGCGCTCACCGGCGAAGGCGTCGGTGTCGATCCGGCCCGAGCTCACCATCTGTTCCATGCGGTCGACCAGATCGGGTTCATCGAGCGGCATGACGCTGATGCCGCTCGCCACCTTCTCGCTGTCCTCGCTGGGGTCGTCCTCGCGGCGCAGCGCCTGTTCGGCAACATCGTTCGCCTGCGGCTTGTCGCGCTGCGATTCGTTGATCGTGCCGAAACCGTTGTCATCGGGGATATGGGCCATGGGGAAATTCCTTCGTGCTGGGTCTGCCCAAGACTACCCGCGCGGGGGAAGAAGCGTTCCGGTGGAGGCGGGCTCGATGCAAAAGCCCTCCCCCTCGATGGGGGAGGGAATGGTGCGCTCTGCCCCTCCCCGTAGGAAGGACGTTCACCCGATCAGCGGCACGTGCGGGGCGCAATCCTTCGGGATCAGCCCGGTCAGACGCGGGTCGTCGAGCAGTTCGATCTCGCGCGCCGTGGCCGTGAACCCCTGCGCAATATAGAAGCCGAGCGCGCGCGGATCGTCGAGCGTGCAGGTGTGTACCCGGACGCGCTCGATCCCCGCGCGCCAGGCAAGGCCGAGCGCCTGGCCCATCAGCCAGCTGCCGAAGCCCTGTCCTGTGAGCTGCGGGATCAGGCCGAAGAACGCGATCTCGCACTGGCTAGGCTGACGGAAATCGAGCTCGAGCAGCCCGATCTCGATGCCCTTGGGATCGAGCACCGCGAAGATCTCGACCGCCGGGTCGGTGAGGATCGCCGCCAGCGCGGCATCGGCCATCACCAGGCGCGAGAACCACAGCCAGGGCTCGCCGACGCGGCGATAGAGCGTGCGATACTTGTCATTGTCCGGTGCCTTCCAGCGCTTCAGGCGCAGCGGAACCGGCCGCACCGGGCGCGGCCCCGGCCGGTTGCGCATTTCCAGATGCGTGACGATCGTGGCGATCTGCCCACGCTCGACGGGAAGGAAGCGCGAGCTCATGCCCGGCCCGCCTGGCACGCAGGCGGGCCGGAAAACGGATCAGAGCTCGGGCTCTTCATCGCCGCCCGAATCGTCTTCCTCGGGCTCATCCTCGGGCTCGTCCTCGGGCTCGTCCTCGGGTTCATCGGCTTCCTCTTCCTCAGGTTCGTCCGCCTCATCCTGGGCCTCGTCGGCCTCATCGGCTTCGTCTTCTGCCTCATCGGCCTGTTCTTCGGATTCCTCGGATTCCTCCGCCGACTCCTCTTCGGACGATTCCTCGCTGGCTTCCTCTGAGCTTTCCTCGGACGATTCCTCGGTCACCTCTTCGGAGGTCTCCTCGTAGCTCGACTCTTCCGACGTGATTTCGCTGACATAGCTCTCGGACGTCACCGTTTCCTCGATGATCGTCTCGCTATAGGTATATTCCTCGACAATGACCGTGCTGTATTCCTCGTAATAGCTGGCATAGCTGAAGGTCGGGGTCGAATAGCTGCTCCACGCGGCGATGGTCGCCAGGTCGATGGCCGCTTCGAACAGGTCGAGCGTGATCTGCGCGGCAGAGCTGTAGCGCTGGCCGCCGCGGTTGCCGCCGAACTGGAAGGCGCTGTCGCCTTTTTTCAGGAAATAGAGCACGTGCGTGTCGACATCGATCGGCTTGAGCACCCGCTTGCCGCGCACGTCGGTGATGATGTCTCCGGGCACGATCTTGTTCTTGGCGGCAATGCCCTTGGGATCAGTCGAGATGACGAGCACGCCATTGACCTTGGGCTTGATGCCGAACTGCGAGCGCACCGCCGGGGTCAGCTCCATCAGCGTTGCGTCGATGGCGCGCGAGACATAGGGCTTGGGCAGCTTGGCCGCCTGGGCAGCGGCAGGCGGTGCGGCTGCCACCGATATCACCGGCGCACCAAGCGCGAGCACGGCAAGGCCTACGCCGCACAGCAGCGTCTTGCGCGAAAAGCCGCGCGATCCAGACTTTTTCATGAATTCCCCCAATCAGGACCGGCGATGCGGGGGGTCGATTTTCCGGACCCGCAGCCCCCTGCGAATCGGCCCCGCGCCGGTGCGCCGACGTTGCACCAATGCCGCGTCCGAATCCAGCGGGAGTGCGTGCATTGCTGACAGGATTGTCAGCGGAAGACGCAGTTCACGCCCGACCAGAGGTTGGTCACTTTCGCCTTGGCGCCGGTGCCGTCGAGAATGCCTGAAAGGCCCGCGGCATTGAATTCGGTGCCAAGCGTGGTCTGCTCGATCTTCGCGTCATAGACATCGAGCAGTTGCGCGCGGGTCGAACCGATGCCGATGCCGCTGATCGTGGTGAGCTTGGGCACGGGCTTGCCGTCCTTGCCCTTCGCCGCAGGACTGTCCGCCGCATCGAGCGCCCAGCCGGCAAAGAGCCCGTCGAGCGCATAGAGCGTCAGCCCGTCCTTCCAGCTGAGATAGGCGAGCGGCCCTGCCCCGCATTCCGCGGCGCGGCCGGCCTCGGCGGGACCCTTGAGCTTTTCGGTCACCAGCTTGAGCTGATCGAGCGGCACGCCGAACGCAAGCGGACGGGTCGCGCCGCTATCGGGATCGACCAGGCGCAGCCCCTCGCCATCGAGGCTCATCACCGGCGGATGCTGCGCAGCCCCCGCCTCTGCAGCGATACCGCCCTGAGACAGGTCGATCTGCGGATGGCCCGGCGGCAGCTCGATCCCGGCATGCGGGTCGCCCTCGGCCGGTTTCTCCGCCGGTTGCTGGCACGCGGCAAGCAGGGCAGTGACAAGAAGGACGGTGGCGAGGCGTTGCGGCCTGAGGCTGCGGATGGGCTTGGTCATGGCCGCGATGATTACGCCAGCCATCGCCCAGCGCAAGGCGGCATTTGCGCCGCCCGCGTCCGGATGGTCCTCAGCCGCTGGAGAGCATCAAGGCCGGCTTGTCGTCGCCGCTCGCGATCTTTGGCGCGATGACCTTGCTCTTGTGGCGGAACTGGCCGTCGACATGACCTCCCTGTTCGATCGTGATCGTCTCGTAGCTGACATCGCCGGTGACATTGGCGGTGGCGGTGATGACCAGGTCGCGCGCGTCGACCGATCCGTCGACAGTGCCCGCCAGCCGCGCGGATTCAGCGGTGATCGCGCCATGGATGCTGCTGGCTTCGCCCTGGACCAGCGAGGCGCAGGATATGTCGCCTTCCACCCGGCCATCGACATGCAGATCGACCTTGGCCGAGATATTGCCGGTGATCACGACATCCGCGCCGATGACCGAGAAGGTGGAATGTCCGACCATGCTGCTTCCTGACCTGTTCGAGCGGGGGTTAGCGGGCGGCGTCGTCGGTCCGCTGTTCGGCGACGGCTTGGATCTTGAGAACATCGCGATTGGCCTCCAGAAACGGGCGCGGGTTCATGGCGCGGTCATTGTGGCGCACCTCGAAATGCAGGTGCGTGCCGGTGGAACGACCGGTGCTGCCCATGCCGCCCAGCCGCTCGCCCTTGTCGACCTTCTGGCCGACCCGCACGCCGATCGACGACATGTGCGCATAGCGGGTGACCAGGCCGTTGCCGTGCGCCACTTCGACGCAATTGCCATAGCCCGATTTCACGCCCGCGAAAACGATCTTGCCCTGCGCCGCGGCGAGAATCGGCGATCCGGGCGCGCCCTTGAAATCGATGCCGCTGTGCAAGGCGGCGGCGCCGGTGAACGGGTCACGGCGATAGCCGAAACCGCTGGTGATCGCGGGGGCCACAGCGGGCGTGCCCGACGGGATGGCGACGAGGCCGCGCTCCAGCGCGTCCATCCGCGCTAGCGTCTGGCCCAGAGTGGTGAAGCGCGGATCGAGCCGGGCATTGCCCGACCCCTTGAACGGAATGAACGGACCACCCTGTGCGCTGGCGCTGGCCCGGGCGACGGTCTCGGGATTGAGGCCGAACTTGCGGATCGCCTGTTCGGCATTGCGCGCGCGGACCGTGGCGGCGCGGGTAAGCTGTTCGACGAACGCGATCTGGCGCGCTTCCATCCGGGCGAGCCCGGCAGCTTCGGGCACCATCGCGCTGATCTTGCGCGCGGTCTGGGCAGCTTCATCGCTGCTGCCCTTGTCCATCGCACCCACCACCGCGCTGGCATCCTCGCCGGCGGCCTGTTCGCCGATATAGCTGGTGACGATATCCTCCAAAAACGCCTGGCGCTTTTCGAGGTCCTTGGCGACATCCTCGACCGAGGAGCGATAGGCCTTGACCCGGCTCGCCGAGCTTTCGATCTCCGCCTGGCGCTGCACCAGTGCCATGCGCTCCATGCTGATGCTGTACTGGCTTACCAGCATCGCGAGCGTGACGACCAGCCACAACAGCAACGCTGCGACAACGGCCCCGGCGACCGTCATCTGCAGGCGTGCAGAGACCTTGACGAATTTGATCTGTCCCTGTGACCGCATGAAAAATTCGCGATCAGGGAACCATAGCGCAAGCGCGTCCGTTACGCGCTTGCGCATCGTTAGAATGCGCATGCGACCCGTTCGACCCTTAAATTTAACCCCGCAGCGCCGCTAGCAAAGGGTCTGACGGATAGCGAATCGACTCCTCCGGCTTTGCCACGAATCGGACGAGTCGTGCGATGAGTTGCAACCTGGCGTGATTTTTCCGCAATTTTCCTGTCATTCCCCGTGCCAGAATCGTCTCAGCAAACGGTTGCGAGTCGTTTTTTTCCTATATTTGCGACGAACCGAGTCGCGGCTTGGAACCTTTTGCCCTGGCTGTTACACGCCGCAGCCATGATTCAAGCCGTTGCCAGCACCGCCAGCCCCTCGCCTCAGGACGTGATCGCCGCCTGCTGCTCCGCCGCGCGTGATGCCGCAAAGCAGCTGCGCAGCCTGCCGGACCCTGCCAAGGCCGATGCGCTGCGCGCCGCCGCAGCCGCGCTGCGCGAAGACGCCGCCGACATCCTCGCCGCCAATGCGCGCGACATGGCAGCGGGCGAAGCGCGCGGGCTTTCAGGCGCGATGCTCGACCGGCTGAAGCTCGACGAGGCGAGGCTCGCGGCGATTGCGAACAGCGTCGAGGCGGTCGCCGCCCTGCCCGATCCGGTCGGCGAGGAGATCGACCGGCGCACCGCGCCTGCCGGCATGACGCTGCGCCGGGTGCGCGTACCCATCGGCGTGATCGGCATCATCTATGAAAGCCGCCCCAATGTGACCGTCGATGCTGCGGTGCTGTGCGTGCGATCGGGCAATGCCGCGATCCTGCGCGGCGGCAGCGAGGCGATGCACAGCAACCGCGCGCTGCACGCCAGCCTGGCGCGTGGCCTTGCCTCGGCGGGCCTGCCCGAAGGCGCGGTACAGCTGGTGCCGACCCAGGACCGCGAGGCTGTCGGCGCGATGCTCGCTGCGGCGGGCGGAATCGACCTCATCATCCCGCGCGGCGGCAAGTCGCTGGTGGCGCGCGTCCAGGCCGATGCGCGCGTTCCCGTGCTCGCGCACCTCGACGGCATCTGCCACAGCTTCGTCCATGCCAGCGCCGACCCCGAGATGGCCCAATCGATCGCGCTCAACGCCAAGCTGCGCCGCACCGGGGTGTGCGGGGCGATGGAGACGCTGCTGATCGATCAGGACTATCCGCATGCCGCCCCTCTTCTTGCCGCGCTTGCCGATGCCGCATGCGAATTGCGCGGCGACGACATGACGATGGAGCTGGAACCACGCGCGGTCTCGGCGAGCGACGAGGACTGGGATACCGAATATCTCGACGCGATCCTGTCGGTCGCGTTCGTCGAGGGGCTGGACGGCGCGCTGGAGCATATCGCGCGGCACAGCTCGGGCCATACCGATGCGATCATCGCCAGCGACATGGCCGCCGCCAAGCGCTTCCAGGCCGAGGTCGATAGTGCGATCGTGATGGTCAACGCCTCGAGCCAGTTTGCCGATGGCGGCGAATTCGGCCTGGGCGCAGAAATCGGCATTGCCACCGGGCGGCTGCATGCGCGCGGCCCGGTCGCGCTTGAGGGGCTGACCACGTACAAATGGCTGGTCGATGGCGAAGGCCATATCCGCGCCTGAGACGCGGTTGCTGCAGCGACGTATACAACGTATACATGCGCAATGAGCAAGTCGCAGATCATCACCGCCCGGATCGATCCCGAGGTCATGGACCTGGTGGATCGTGTTGCGAAAGCGCGGGGCCGCAGCCGCTCGTGGCTCGCCGCGCGCGCGATCGAGAAGATGGTGCGCGCCGAGGTGGCCATGATGGACTTCATCCAGCAGGGCGAGGACGATATCGCCGCCGGCCGCTTCCTCACGCAGGAGCAGATGGAAGAGTGGGTCGCCAACTTGCGCTCCGAAGCCAAGGCCAAGATTGCCGAGCAGGACGCCAAAGCCCAGCAAGAGCAAGATACAGCTGCGTGATGCGCGTCACCTGGTCGCTGCGCGCGCAGGACGACTTCAACATCATCTATCGGCAGGCGCTCGACGATGACGCCCGATATGCGCTGAATTTGGTTAGCGCGCTTGAAAAGGCCATCGCCCGCTTGCCCGAATTCCCTCAAATCGGCGCGCCGGTCGGATCGGCCGATCACCGCAAATGGCGTCTGGGACGAACGCCGTTCCTGATCATTTATCGCGCAGGCGATCATGGCTTGCACATCCTGCGCGTCCTTCACGAGCGCCAGGACTGGAGTATCGAAGCATGAAGGGCCGTCCTGTCCGCACCGGCCTGATGGGCGGATCGTTCAACCCGGCGCATCGCGGGCACCGGGCGATCAGCCTGTTCGCGATGGAGGCCTTGGGGCTCGACGAAATCTGGTGGCTGGTGAGCCCGGGCAATCCGCTCAAGGACGGTGCGGCCGACATGGCGCCGTTCAAGGCGCGGCTCGCCTCGGCGCGCGGCATGACGCGGCGCTCCCGGATTCGCGCGACCGGAATCGAGACCGAACTGGGCACGCGCTACACCGTCGAGACGCTCGAAAAGATCACGGCGCGCTATCCGAAACGTGACTTTGTCTGGATCATGGGCGCGGACAATCTGGCGGGATTCCACCGCTGGAAGCACTGGCGCGGCATCGCCCGGCAAATGCCGATTGCAGTTGTCGCCCGTCCGGGATATGATGGCGCCGCCATTTCGGGCCCCGCAATGGCCTGGTTCGGGCATCGTGTCCGTCCCCGCAGCCAGGCAAGAGACTGGACACGATGGAGTTTGCCAGCGCTTGTGCTGATGCGCTTTCGTCCTGATCCGCGATCTGCCACGGCCCTGCGCCGTCAGGATCCCGACTGGTTTCTGGATTACGCCGACACAATCGTGCGCGATGCAGTAACCCGGCAGGTCTTTGCGTGACAGCCGGTCCAGCCACTCCGCCCGTCCTTCAGGACGTTTCCTTCAACCCGCCCCTTTCCCCCGTGCGCCATCGCAATTTTTGCGGTGCCGCATCCGTTTTACAGATGCCTGTGTGCAAGGAGTTCCATTGACCAACCTCTCTCAAGCCCAACAATCGGTCGCCAGCCCGCCCCCGTCGGCCACCGATCTGCAACTGGCCGAAGCCAGCAAGCTGCACGCGCTGGTGATGCAGTCGCTCGACGACGATCAGGCGCAGGAGGTGGTTTCGATCCCGCTCGCCGGGAAGAGCAACATCGCCGATTTCATGGTGATCGCCTCGGGCCGTTCGACCCGCCAGGTCGCCTCGATGGCGCAGAAGCTGGCCGAGCGGATCAAGGAAGCCGGGGGCAGCGCGCGGATCGAAGGGCTGACCAATGCCGATTGGGTGCTGATCGACGCGGGCGATGTCATCGTCCATCTGTTCCGTCCCGAGGTTCGCAGCTTCTACAATCTGGAACGCATGTGGGCCTTTGGCGACGCGCCCGAGGCTCCGAACGCCTGAGCCTGTAACAGGCCGGGGGGCTGAGCCAGCATGCGCCTGCACATCATCGCGCGCGGCAAGATCGGCCGGTCGCCCGAGGCCGAGCTGGTGCAGCGCTATGCCAAGCGCATCCAGTGGCCGCTCAGCATCACCGAACTGCCCGATCGCGGCGGCAGCGTGCCGCCCGCTCCGCAGGGTAGCCGCACGGTGATGCTCGACGAACTCGGCAAGCAGCTGACCTCGATGGAAATCGCCGAAAGGCTGGGCCGCTGGCGTGACGATGGCGTGCGCGAAACGCGCTTCCTTATCGGGGCCGCCGACGGCTTCGATGATGCCGAACGTGCCAATGCAGACCTGCTGATCGCGTTCGGCAAGGCGACCTGGCCACACATGATGGCGCGCGCCATGCTCGCCGAACAGCTCTACCGCGCGACCAGCATCCTGGCCGGCCATCCTTATCATCGCGAGGGCTGACGCTGTGCGGATGCGTCCCCTTGTCCTCGCAATGGTGGCAGGAGCCGCGGTGATTGCATCGCTGCCCGGCAGCGCCGCTGCCCCTGCCCGACCCGTCAATCTGCTCGAACAGGAGCGCACCGCACTCGCCCGCGCGCTCGCCGATGCGAAAGCCGCCGCCCGGCGCAGTGCCACGCTGGAAAAACAGGCCGACAGCGCCGTGGCCGAGGCAGACCAGGCACGCGCCGAAGCGCGTGTCGTCGCCTCGCGGGTGCAGCAAGCCGAAGCCGAGATTGCCGCCGCCGAGGCGCGGGTGAAGATCATCGCGACCTTGCAGCGCGCGCAACGGGCCAGGCTCGCCGCGCGCCAGCAGCCGCTCGCCCGGCTGACCGCTGCGCTGCAATCCATGGCGCGGCGGCCCACCATGCTCGCCCTGGTTCAGCCCGGGTCGATCGATGACCTGGTGCGCGTCCGTGCGGTGCTCGCCACCACGCTGCCCCGGGTCGAGGCGGAAACCGCCGCGCTCCGCAAGGACATCGCCCGCTCGCGCGATCTCGCGCGCCAGGCAAACCGCGCCGCCGCGCTGCAGCGCGAGGGTCGCCAGCAGCTGGCCTATCGCCGCGCCGAGCTTGTCCGGCTCGAGGCGCGCGCGCGCAACCGGTCGCGCGAGTTGGCGAGCACCTCGCGGCTCGAGGAAGAACGCGCGCTGGGCCTGAGCGAACGCGCGCGCGATCTCGACAGCCTGGTGGGCGATCTCGAGGCGAGCGCGGCATTGCGCCAGCAACTGGCGGCGCTGGAAGGCCCGGTGCTCCGACCGCCGCGTCCGCAAGCATCCGAAGTGATCGAGAACGCACCAGCGCCCGCGAGCAACGCCCGCCCTGCCTATCGGCTGCCTGCCGCGGGCGCGATCGTCACCGGCTTCGGCGAGGTCGCCGCCACGGGCGTGCGCTCGCGCGGGCTCACCCTCGCCACCCGGCCCGGTGCGCAGCTGATCGCCCCGGCGGATGGCCGCATCGCCTTTGCCGGAGCCTATCGCGGCTTCGGCCAGATCGTCATCATCGAACATGTCGGTGGCTGGACCAGCCTCATCACCGGCCTCGCACGGACGAAGCTCAAGGTGGGTGAGCGCATCGCGCAGGGCGATCCGCTCGGCCGCGCTGCCGACAACCGTCCGCGCATCACCGTCGAGCTACGCCGCAACGGGCGCCCGATCGACATTGCCGCCCTCCTCTCCTGACAGCGTCCGTTCACCGCGCAGCAAGCTTTCGCACGCACAACAGGCGTTGGTCGAAGCGCATCCGGTGCCGGTGGCAAAGCATCTGGCAATTGGGCGCGCGCAGGACTAGATTGCACATGCCGCGCCAGGGGTAAGCGCGAAGCACCTGCCTGGGGAATGCCGCTGCCGTCATCGATGGCCAGAATCGGCACGATCCGGGCCCGACATAGCCGGTTCAAGAACAAGGTTGCCATTCGATGATGAAATCCCGCCTCGCCCGAGCCTCTGCCATCGCGCTTGCGGTGGCCCTGGTGCCGATCACCACCTCGGCCATTTCGCAGGTCGAATCCGACACCCAGGCGGAGATCGCGAAATTCGTCGACATTTTCGAGCGGGTGAAGACCGATTATGTCGAGCCGGTCGATGACGACAAGCTGGTGCGTGGCGCGATCGACGGCATGCTCGCCGCGCTCGACCCGCATTCGAGCTATCTCGACGCGCGCGACTTCGCCAATCTGCGCACCCAGACCGAAGGCATGTACGGCGGTCTCGGCCTGTCGGTGACGATGCAGGACGGAGCGGTCAAGGTGATCGCCCCCACCCGCGAGACCCCCGCCGACAAGGCCGGGATCAAGGCCGGCGACTATATCACGCATCTCGACGGCAAGCTGATCTATGGCGGCACGCTCGACGATGCGGTCGACCAGATGCGCGGCGAGCCGGGCACCTCGATCAAGCTGACCATCGTGCGCGAAGGCCGCGACAAGCCGTTCGACGTGACCATCACCCGCGCGATCATCGACCTGAAGCCCGTGACCTGGGAGGTCAAGGACGATATCGGCATCATCACGATCGCCAGCTTCACCTCGAGCGTCGGCGAGGATGTGAACCAGGCGATCGCGGATATCGAGGCGAAGCTGGGCCGCAAGCCGGTCGGCTATGTGCTCGACATGCGCTCCAACCCCGGCGGGCTGCTCGACGAGGCGGTCGCGGTGTCCGACGTGTTCCTGCAAAAGGGCGAGATCGTTTCGCAGCGCGGCCGTCACAAGGGCGATATCGAGCGCTATTACGCCCGTCCCGGCGACAGCACCGGCGGCCTGCCGCTGATCGTGCTGGTCGATTCCGGCTCGGCCTCGGCCTCGGAAATCGTCGCAGGCGCGCTGCAGGATCATCGCCGCGCGCTGGTCATGGGCGAACGCAGCTTCGGCAAGGGATCGGTGCAGACGCTGCTGCCGCTGTCGCGCACCTCGGCGCTTAAGCTCACCACCGCGCGGTATTTCACCCCCTCGGGCAAGTCGGTGCAGGAAGGCGGAATCGAACCCGATATCGCGGTGCCGCAGATTTCCGACCCCGATTACAAGACGCGGATGAAGCTGCGCGAATCCGATCTGCGCGGTCATCTGATCAACGAGATCGGGCTGGACGACAAGGATCTGGAGGTCGACAAGCTCGACGATCCGCGCTTCTCGATGACGCCCGAGCAGCTCAAGGAAAAGGGCATCGAGGACTTCCAGCTCTATTATGCGCTCGCCACGCTGCAGCGCACGACGCTGGCCAGTTCGCGCCTTTCGGCAACCCGCCCGATCGCCGCGCGTTCTGCTGTCGGTGGACGTCCCGCAACGCGCCGGTACTGACCTCGCATCCTTTGCTGCACACCAATTTCGGGGGCTTGCTGACATGACTTCGCGCGCGCCGCGTATCGCCGCATGGCTGGCGTTCCTTCTGCCCGCATCGCTGCTGGGCGGAGCGCTGATCAGCCAATATGTGTTCGGGCTCTACCCGTGCGAGATGTGCTATTGGCAGCGCTGGCCCCATTGGGCGGCGCTGGCACTGGGCGGCATCGCGGTGCTCGCGGTCAAGCGGGTCGAGGGCCTGGGCGTTGCCATGGCGTCGCTCGCCGCGATCGCCATCGCGGTCAGCGGGCTGATCGGCGGCTTCCATGCCGGGGTCGAATATGGCTGGTGGGAGGGCCTGACCCGCTGCGCCACCGCCGCGCCGGTCGGCGCCACCACCGAGGACGTGCTCAATTCGATCATGGCCAATCCCCTCGTCCGCTGCGACACCGCACCTTGGTCGCTGTTCGGCATCTCGCTGGCGGGCTATAATTTCCTCTTGTCGCTGGCCGGGGCGAGCGCCATCTATCTGCTGCTGCGCCGCAGAAAGACCGGGACGATTGCCGCATGACACATGAGAACGAGCCGCTCCAGCCTGTCCGCAAGGAGCTTGACCTGTCGGAGATGATCCGGGTCAACCAGGCGGGCGAATATGGCGCGACGCGCATCTATGCCGGGCAGCGCGCGGTGATGGGCGATCATGTGCCCGAAGCGCGCGCCATCGCTGGCATGGCCGAGCAGGAAGAGGTGCACCGCGCGTTCTTCGACAAGCTGATGGCCGAACGCGGCGTCCGCCCGACGGCGCTGCAGCCCTTCTGGAATGTTGCCGGTTTCGGGCTGGGCGCGGTCACGGCATTGATCGGACCCAAGGCCGCCATGGCCTGCACCGTCGCAGTGGAAACCGAGATCGACCGTCATTATGCCGAACAGCTCGAGGAGCTGGGCGACAGCGACCCCGAGCTCAGCGCGGCCATCGCCAAGTTCCGCGACGAGGAACTGGAGCACAAGGATCGTGCGCTCGCCGAGGGCGCAGAGCAGGCCTTTGGCTATCCGGTGATGAGCGCGGTGATCCGCATGGGCTGCCGTGCGGCGATTGCGCTTTCGAAGCGCATCTGACCCCATGATCACGCGCCGTTCATCCGGCGGCGGCTATTGGCCGAACAAGACAGAATTCAAGTGGAGGACGACATGACGAAGACCGGCACCCTGGCAGCCCTGCTGCTGATCGGAACGGCCTTCGCCGCGCCCGCCGCCGCGCAGGACAATGCGGGCGACAAGGTCGTCCAGAAGATCGTTTATGGCGATGACGCTTGCGAACCCTCGAGCGACCCGAACGAGATCGTCGTGTGCATGCGCATGGACGAGCAGGAGCGCTATCGCATCCCCGAAAAGCTGCGCAGCGACCCCAATTCGATCGCCAATACCAGCTGGACCGAGCGCGTGCGCTCGATGGAGACCGTCGGCAATTTCGGCACCGACAGCTGCTCTCCGGTCGGCGCGGGTGGCTTTACCGGTTGCACCCAGTCGCTGGTCCAGGCCGCGCGCGCCGAAAAGAAGCAAGGTGAAGAGGCGATTGCCGGTCGTCTGATCGAGGAAGAGCGCCAGCGTCGCTTGTCGAACATCGACCGCGATGCCGCAGCGGTCGAGGCGCGACAGAAGGAGATCGAGGCACAGCTCGACGCGCGCAAGGCCGAGCGCGAGGCTGCGGCCGCCGCGATGCGCGCGCAGGCCAATGGCGAGGAAGTGCCGCCGCGCCCCGAACCCGAAACCCCTTCGCCCGAGTGATCGCGCGAGCGACCGCCGCAACCGACTTGCATGACTAATACACCTGCTCCATAATGGCGCGAGCGACGGCAGCTTGCCGCGCCAGCTGGGAGCATTTCAATTCATGTCGGCAGGTTTTGCAGATGAGCTGGTGTTTGCAGCTCCATCCCCGGATGGCCTGAGCGCAGGCCTTCGGCCACTCGACCGGCGCTATGTCCATGTGATCCGCCTGATGACCGCTCTTGTGGTACTGCCGGTGTTGATTTCCGCGACGGTCACCGAATTTGCGCTGGTCGGCAAGGGCGTGGGCGAGCACGGCATGATCACCGCACCGGTGCTTGCGCTGTGCGCGTTCATCCTCGTCTTCCTGCCGCAACGCAAATGGAAGCGCTGGGGCTATGCCGCTGGCGACGAACAGCTGCGCGTCGCGCGCGGCTGGATGTTCCGCACCGATACCATCGTGCCGTTCAAGCGCATCCAGCATATCGACCTGGGCGAAGGTCCGATCGAGCGGATGTTCGGCCTCGCCAGCCTGACGGTGCACACCGCCGGCACGCACAACAGCATCGTCACCCTGCCCGGCCTCGCGCGCGGTTCCGCCGAGGCGATGCGCGATGCGATGCGGCTGCACATCCGCCGCGAGGCCGAATGAGCGACGCTCTCAGCGCTGATCCGCGCGGCGCGCTGGCTGCTGCGGACGCTGGCAGCGATCGGCGCCTCCACCCGCTGACCCTGATGCTCAACCTGGTCCGGCAGGTACCCCAAGCCATTCTGGGGCTGATCGCGCTGCGCTTTTCGGGGCCCGACGAACTCAAGCCCTGGGTAGGGCTCTTCGCCTTGCTGGCGCTGCTGGCGATGGTCGGGTTCGAATTCTACCGCTGGTGGCGCTTTTCGTACCGGCTCGATCCGGAGGAACTGCGCATTGCCAGCGGCGTGTTCAGCCGCAACGTCCGCTCGATCCCCTATGAACGCATCCAGGACGTCAACCTCGAACAGGGTCCGCTCGCAAGGCTGGTCGGCCTCGCCAAGGTCCGGCTGGAGACCGGCAGCAGCGGCAGCGGCGACGAAGGCGCGCTCGATTCGGTCGACCTCGCCGAAGCCGAGCGGCTGCGCGACGTCATCCGCCTGCGCAAGGCCCAGCAGGCCGATGGCGCGCCCTCGGGCGAAAGCGATGCCGGTACCGAGGCGACGCCCCTGCCCCAGACCGAGGCGCCGTTGCTGTTCGGCATGGATATGAAGCGCATCCTGACCGCAGGTGTCTTCAATTTTTCGCTCGTGTTCTTCGCGGTGGTCGGCGCGGTGGTCAACAATCTCGACTTCCTGATGCCCGATGACTTCTGGAACCCGCGTCGCTTGCTCGATTTCCTGGGGCTCGAAGATCTGTTCGCCGCGCTCGATCTCGCCGCGCGCATCGCATCGGTGATTGCGGCGCTGATCGGGCTGGTGGTGGTCGGGCTGGTCGGCGGGATCATCCGCACGGTGTTGCGTGAATATGGCTTCCGGCTCGAACGCACCGAGACCGGCTTTCGCCGCCGCCGCGGGCTGCTGACGCTGACCGATGTCGTGATGCCGCTGCACCGCATTCAGGCCGCCGTCATCGCCACCGGCCCGATCCGTCGCCGCTTCGGCTGGTACGAGCTCAAAGTGCAGAGCCTGGCCAGCGACAGCGACAAGGAAAGCGATCACAGCATCGCCCCGCTCGCCACCGCTGACGAGCTGCGCCACGTGCTGGGCGAGACACGGATTGCCTGGGAGACCGACTATCCGGCGATGCGCGCGGTCGATCCGGCGATGTGGTGGGTGCCGCTGGTCTTCGCGCTGCCCGTGCCGATCCTTGGCCTCGGCATCTCTGCCTATCTGGCCAGTCCCTTTATCGCGCTTGCCTATCTGCTGCTGCCGCTGGTCCCGCTGATCAGCTGGCTGCACTGGCGTGCGCATCGCTATGCGCTGCTGGGCGACCAGCTCTATGTCCGCGACGGCTTCTGGAACCAGCAGCTGACCCTGCTGCCGCTGCGCAGGGTGCAGAGCGTCGATATCAGGCAGAGCTTTGTCGGTCGGTTCATCGGCCTGGCCGAGATCGCGATCGGGGTTGCGGGCCGGTCCGGCGCGGTCACGATACAGGCGATCCCGATCGGCGACGCGATCGCGCTGCGCGAACAGCTGCTCGGCGTAGCGGTCAGAAATCGACCGTCAGGAACATCGTGACCTGGCGCGGCGCGTTGACCTGATAGCTGCCGCTACCGACCAAAGCGAGGTCATAGGTGTTCATGACATTGAGCATCGTCACGCGCAGCAGCGCCGGATTGTCGCCCAGGTCGAACCGCCAGCGGAAGCCCGCATCGATGATCGTCCGCGCAGGCAGGAAGACAAGGTTGCGCGTATCTGCGGCGCGGGTACCGCGATGCGTGACGTTGAGCGTCAGCTGCACGCCATCGAGACCCGGCACCTCATATTGCGTCGCCAGCGTCAGGATGCGCGAGGGCTGGCCGAGCGGCCTGCGCCCGACGCGCCCCTGCTCGACCGCCTCGCCGGTGACGCGCGGTTTCATCAGCACCGCGCCAGCCACCACCGTGAGCCGGGGCACGAGCGTCCCGGTCGCCGACAGCTCGACCCCGCGATGGCGGACATCGCCAAGCTCGCGAAAGACATTGGCATTGTCGGCGGCGAAATAGGGTTTGCGCACGTCGAACACACCTGCGACCAGGCTCATCCCGCCCGGGATCTTCCAGCGCAGCCCGGCATCGACCTGGCTGGTGAGGATCGCAGGCAGCGCCTCGGTGCGGTTGGCGGCATTGTCGGGCGCGATGCCGCTTTCCTCGAGTCCCCTGGTATAGCCGCCATAAAAGGCGAGCCGCTTCGTCGCCTCGATCGAGGCGGTGACATTGGGCAGCCAGGCCTCGTCGTCGGTGCGCGCCAGCGCTGCGCCGGGCCGGTCGACGCGCTTGCGATACCAGGTGTGCTGCAGGCCGACGCTCAGGCCGCCGACGCCCTGCCAGCGCCCGTCATAGGCGATCCCCGCAATCGCCTGGCGCACCGTCTCGTCGGTCTGCGGGTTGAAGCGAAAATCGGGTTCGGGCGCATCGAGCAGCTGCTCGACCGGCGCGCGCGCATAGCTGACCGAGGCACCCCCGCCATAGCGGCTCACCCGCTCGCGCCCGCGCAGCGCCGCGTGCAGCGTGTGGCGGCGCGGACCTTCGGTGAAGGACTTGCTGATCCGAAGCTCGCCGCTGGTTCCGGCGAGCGACAGCGGCGGGTCGCTGGTGATGCGGCGGACGGCGGTGCCATCGGGGCGCAAGGCGGTGAAGTTGGTCGCGAAATTGGTCGCGCTGTCCGATGTCGAGCGGAACAGGCCCGCCGCGAAGTCCCAGCCTCCGCCCAGCCGCGCCTTGGTCAGCGCGCCATAATGCTGCACCGTGTTGCGCTGGTCCGCCCATTCGGGCCCGGGGAACTTGCGGCGCTCGATGCGCGGCGGCAGGAACGCGCCCTCGGGCGTGTAGAGCGGCGCGGCCTCTCGATTGTACAGGTCGATGCGGCTCCAGAACGGGATCACTTCGATATTCCGCCCCGGCTTCCACCGCGCGGCGAGCGCATAGGAGCCGAAGAACGACTGGTTGCCGGGCGCGAGCTCGTCGACGAACCCGGCGACGCCTGCGACCAGGCTCAGCCGGTCCTTCACCACCGGTATCTGCGTGTCGATTTCCAGCCTGCCGCCGCCCCAGCTGTTGAGGCCGAGCATGGTGCTCACCACCAGATCGTTGCCTGCAGGGCGGATCTTGTAATCGACGATGCCGGTGGGTGCCGGGAAGAGATAGTTCTGCGCGGTCAGGCCGACGCGCACGACATTGCTCTGCACCAGCCGGTCGGTGAACGCGGCGGGCCGATCGAAATACAGGCCCTCGAGCCGGATATTGTTGGCGGTGACGGGGGAAAAGCCGCGCACGTCGTTTCCGCTATACAGCCCCACCCGCTCGTTGCCGATGCTGGTACCGAACGCGTCCTCGGCCCCGGCAGCGGCATTGTCGGTCACGCGCTGCGCCTGCGCCGCCGGTGCCAGAACCAGGCTAGCTGCCGATAGCAGGATCGAAGCGCGGAACGCGTCGCAGATCGTCCGGGCCAAAGGGTTTCTCGCTGAACAGATAATCATAATAGAACTCACGCAAGCGCTGGTGGTAAGCGCGAATGCGCATCTGATAGTCAAGCTGCGCAGCGACATCGGTGCGCGCGAGCGCGGTCATCGCCTGGGCAAGACCCGCGGGCGGCAGCAGCCATCCCGCAGTTCTGGCAAGCTCTGCCCGGCGGGCGATCCCGTCGCGATAGGCCGCAGATTGCTCCGCCACATGCAAGTCGCCCAGGTGCTGGAAGGCGAAATACCATTTCCAGCTGAAGGTCGGCGGAATCGCCGCGCCGGGCGCGAGCTGCGGATAGAGCTTGAGGAAATCGCGCATCGTCCCGTCTTTCGGACGATCCCATCCGGCATGGACATATTCGCGGTTCTCACGCGCCAGCGCCGCGCCATCGGGCACGGGCACGGCAGCGTTGATCGCCAGATTCGCCCCGGCAGGCGCAACCAGCGTCAGCGCGAACCAGATCGCCGCGAGCGATGCCGCATGCACCGCCGAGCGCGCACCCCGCCTAGCAACGAGCAGGATGATCGCGGTCCACAGCAACGCGACGAGCACGATCAGTCCGGCAAAGCCCAGCGCGCGCAACGGGGCCGTCCCGGCGATCAGCGCGCCGACCGCAAAGGGCAGCAGCAGCGCTGCCAGCACCCCGCCCAGACGCACCAGCACGCGCGCGCTCCAGAGGCGTCGGTTCGCGCCGGGCAAGGCGGCGAGCGCATGATAGCGTCCCGCCTCGCGCTCACCCGACCACAGGTCGTGCAGCAGCGCGATCAGCACCAGCGGCGCAAGATAGATCACGACAAAGGCGAGGTCGAACCGCCCCGGCAGCGACAGCTCGGGATTGGCAGCCTCGTTCTCGTAGATCTGCGCCTCGAGCGCCAGCGCGCGGACGCGCAGCAAGGCGGGCGCGATGTCGCGGCTGCCGAGCGCGGCAAAGGCCAGGTCCGATGGCGCATCCCAGGTCGGCTGGAACCCGTAATAGGCGCCCGAGCCGGCATCCTCGACGAACGCCGCCAGCGCACGCTCCTCGGCGACCTGCCCTGCCAGCATCCTGTCTATCGTGGCCCGGTCGCGCGCGACGCTGGCCAGGCCAAGGGCGACCGCCGCGCTGGCACAGATCGCGAGCAGCGCCAGCGCCAGCAGCGCCGATTTGCTGCGCAGCATGAACCCGAATTCACGCGCCAGGTTGCTCATAGCCCTGCCCTTTCGAGCCGCCGGCGCGCAAAGGCGAACAGGCCGATCGCCAGCGCAACCCACAGCCCCAGAACCGCCAGCGGCATCACCATCGCGCCTGCACGCTCAGCCGGGCTAGGCGCGGAGAAATCGAAATCGGGGATCGTCTTCCAGAAATCGGCGGAGATGCGCGTGCGACGGTCGGCAATCGGGTCCTTGCTGCGCGCGGCATCGTCGGCGCTGGCGACGGCGCTCGCCTGCAGCCCGTTGAGCTTCTGCACCATGTCGTAGCGATAGGCCTCGGCCGCCGCGAGAAACGCCAGATGCGTGCCGAGATCGGTCGCGGCCCCGGTCATCGAGGCGCGGCGCACCGCAAGCGCCGGGCTGATGATCCCCAAGGCCGTGAGCGTGTCGGTCTGTGCGTTCTGGATCGCGGCGGCACGCGCGGCATAGTCCTTGAACAGCTGCGAGGTCAGCCGCTCGCCTTCCTGCGCCAGCACGCCGCGATAGTTGAACGGCAGGTCTTCGACCCTGGTCACGCCATAGCGCTTGAGCAGCTTGGCCTTGAACGCGGAAAAATGGGGGTCGTTGGGATTATGGCTGTCGCCGATGCGGCGAAGGTCTGCGGCGATGGCGAACTCGGTATCGACGCGGCTGGGCAGAGGTTCTGCGACCCCGACCCAGGCCGCCGCCGCGCGCGGCACCAGCACCACCACAATCGCCCAGGCCGCGATCAGCGTCACGAGCGCGCCCTGCGCACTGGCCGCGAGCGCCGAGACCGCGGTGATGACCAGCACCCAGACGAGCAGATAGCCGCTATAGGACAA
The DNA here is from genome assembly GCF_013607875.1 of Blastomonas ursincola. Taxonomy (GTDB): domain Bacteria; phylum Pseudomonadota; class Alphaproteobacteria; order Sphingomonadales; family Sphingomonadaceae; genus Blastomonas; species Blastomonas ursincola. The sequence continues at coordinate 1,371,006 of NZ_VDES01000002.1, read as the reverse complement.
GGCCGTGAGCGCCGCGATGCCTGCCTCGCCCGGCTGCTGCACGGCGGCCCAGGCGAGCGCGGCAAAGGCCGGTGCCATCGCCAGCACCGCCGCCACGCCGAGCGCCAGCGCCTTGCCGCCCAGGATCGACCAGGCCCCTGCGCCATAAGCCGCAAGCGCGCGCAGACTGCCGTGCTCGCGCTCGCGGGCGATGCTCGCAAAGCCCAGAAACACCAGCAGCAGCGGTGCGAGCGTCTGCAGCACGAAGGCGGGGGTCAGCTGACCGAAGCGGACAAGATCCGAAGACTCCCGCGCCGCGCCGAAAGTGGCGCTGTTCTGTCGGTGCCCCTCGAGGAATAGCAAGGTTCCGGTAAACGCATCGACCCCCGGATCGAACGCGGCGAGCGGGCCCACCGGGCGCAGCGCATAAGTGCCATAATGCACCATGCGGTGCGGATGCCGGTCGGGCTGCGCCTTGAACTGCGCATCGGTCGCCGCCTGCGCCTCGGCGCGCATCTTCGCTGCCGCCGCCATCTGCGTCGCCGATGTCACTGCCGCGATGGCCGACAGCAGCAGCAGCGTCGCGATACCGACCAGCGCCAGCCGCGAACGCAGCATCAGGCGCAGCTCGGCGCCCGCGATCGTCAGCGCCTGGTTCATCGCACCCTCGCGAAGCCATCGTGCAGGGCGTTGAGGTCGAAGCGCGGTTCGGCGCTCCCCGCCGACCATTCGCTGGCGATCCTGCCTTCGGAGATCAGCCCGATCCGGTCCGCAGTGTCCGCTGCACCAAGCAGGTCGTGCGTGACCATCAGCACCGCCACGCCACGCGCCGCGAGCGTTTCGAGCAGCGCGTGGAAATCGGCCGAAGCTGCAGGGTCGAGCCCCGATGTCGGCTCGTCGAGCAGAAGCAGCGGAGTATCGCGCAGCATGGCAAGCGCGATTGCAGTCTTCTGCCGCATGCCCTTTGAAAAGCTCCCCGCGCGCTGGTCCCAGGCGCGGGCGGCCAGACCCACCGACTGGAACGCGGCCTCGATCTCGTCCCGGCTGCGGCGGCAGTCGGCGATCTTGAGCAGATAGTCGACATTCTCTCGCGCAGTCAGATGGTCATAGAGCGCCACGTTTTCCGGTAGATAGGCGATCTGCGCACGTACCGCGTCGATGGCATTGGCCGGGTCCTGTCCGCCGATGGTGAGCACGCCGCCCGAGCGGGCGAGAAAGCCGAGGATGGCAAACAGCGTCGTCGACTTGCCCGCGCCGTTCCCCCCGAGCAGCGCATAGATTTCGCCTGCCGCCAGAGTCAGGGAAAGACCGTTGACGATGCGCCTTCCGCCACGCTCGACGACGAGCTGGTCGATCACCAGTACGGGGTTGGACATGGAAACTACCCTTTAGAACGACAATCTCAGCGCCACCGACGCTGCTCGCGGCGTCCCAGGCTGGACCCAGAGCTGAGCGAAGCTGTTGGTATAGTATACTGTATCAAACAAATTCGTGACGTCAGCGAAAATTTCCACATTTTCAATGACCTTCCACGCAGCGAACAGGCGGACCAGCGTGTAATCGGGCAATTCGAACGCTGTGCCGGTCTCGCCCAGACGCGTTCCGACATGCTGCACGCCGCCACCGACCGTCAGTTTCGTGTCGCCGATATCGAAGGCGCGCGACGCTTGCAGGCTGACCGTGTGGCGCGGAATGTTGATCAGGCGGTCGCCACGCCGGATGGGCAGGCCGAAATTGAGATCGGCAACATCCTCCCGCGCTTCGGCATCGACATAGGCATAAGAGAACCACAGATCGATATCGCCGGGCAGCTTGCCCATCAGATCGACTTCGAGGCCACGGCTGCGTGCCTTGCCGATCGGTAGCGAGAAGCCGGGATTGGCCGGATCCGCCGCGAGCACGTTCGACTTGGAAAGCGTGAACAGCGAGACCGTGCCCTGCAGCGCATCGTCGAAAAGTCCGAATTTCGCGCCGATTTCTGCCGACTTGCTGGTTTCCGGATCGAACAACGTGCCTGCCGCCGTCGCGCCCAGATTGGCGCGGAAGCCCTCGCCATAGGCGGCGTAGAACGAGACGGCCGACGATGCGGTATAGACGATCCCCGCCTGCGGGCTGAACCGGTTGTAGCTGCGGCTGGCAGCAGTGTTGTTCGCCCGGTTGAGGCTCTCCACGGTAATGTCGTCGAAACGCCCGCCCAGGCGAATCTGCAGCGAATCGGTGATGCTGATCTGGTCCTGCACATAGGCGCCAACCGCGCGCTGCTGATCGAGCCGGTTGGTCTGCGGCCCCGGTGCGGGCAGCGGGAAGCGGCCATAGACCGGGTTGAACACATCGATATCGTTGCTCGCCAGCGCAGTGGTCGCAGCGCCGATCGAGGGCGGACGGAAGCGGAGGAAAAGCTGGCTGTTGTCGAACTCGTCATAATCGACGCCCAGCAGAACACGATGCGTCAGGCCGTCCGTCGCGAAGCGTCCAGCGATCTCACCGCGCACCACGAAATGCTCGCCCTCGTACAGGCGGAAGCGGCGCTGGCGCGAGAGCGAGCGGCCGTCGCGGAAGAGCCGCTGGCGGCCGGTGGCAAGCTCGGCCTCGGTCGAAAAGCCCTCGAGCCGGGTCTCGCGATACTGGGTGCCGATCAGCAGGCTCCAGTCCTCGCTGAACTTGTGGTCGAGCTGCACCTGATGCCCGGTCGCATCCGCCTCGATCGGCCCATCGCCCGGTTCGCCGAAAAAGTCGCGGCGCGACACCCGGCCCAGCACGCCGCCAATCGCCACGGTGCCGCGATCAAAATCGGCCTCTTGGCGGGTCAGTTCCAGATCGTAGCTGACGGTCGTATTCTCGCCAAGCTTGAGCAGGAACGAGGGCAGGAAGCCGACCCGCTCCGATCCCACGGTGCGGCGGAAGCTGTCCGACTTCTCGTAAAAACCGATCAGGCGCACCGCCGCCACGTCGCCGACCGCGATGTTGACATCGGCATCGGCCCGGCGGCGATCGAAGCTGCCCGCCTGGACGTTGATCCGGCCACGATTATCGAAATCAGCGCGCTTGGTGACGATATTGACCGTACCGCCCGGCTCACCGCGGCCGAACAAGGCCGCATTGGGGCCCTTCAGGATCTCGATCCGCTCGACGCCCGCGACATCGCGCGTCCCGCCAAAGCCGCGCCCCCCGTTGAACCCGTTGACCAGATAGCCCGAGGGCAAGTTCTCGTCCCCGGCAAAGCCGCGCACGGCATAGGCATCCCACAGCCCGCCGAAATTGTTCTGCCGCGCGACCGAGGCCGAAAGATCGAGTGCATCGGTGAGCCGCGTCAGATTGTTGGCGTCGATCTGCTCCTGCCCGATCTGGGTGATCGCCTGCGGGGTCTCGCGCAGCGTGAAATCGCCACGATAGGCCTGGCGCTGGCCGGTGACGATGATGTTGCCCTCGGCTTCGAGCGCATCGCCGGGCTGTTCTTCATCGGCCCAGGCGGTGCCGGGCAGGCTCGCGGTTCCCGCCAGCAGCAGCGAAACCAGGCCAAAAGCGAAACGTGACATGACGGTGCGTACCCCCAACAGAACGCCGCATCCCCCCCGGGAGCGGCAAATTGGAGCGCGTGATATATTATATCATATTCAGGTCAAGTGCGTTTTGCTGCACCTGCTCAGCTGGCGATCACATACGGCATCGGGGCCTAAGCTGGCCGCTCTCAGACGTCGGTCCAGCGGCGCAGCAGATTGTGATACAGGCCGGTCAGCTTGATCAACCCAGCATGGCCCTCGCCGAGATCGCCCGAAAGCTGCTGGATCGACTGGTCGAGATCGAGCAGCGCCGAGCGCGCCTCATGATCGCGCACCATCGACTGGATCCAGAAGAAGCTCGCCAGCCTGCGCCCGCGCGTGACCGGCTCCACCCGATGCAGCGAGCCTGCCGGGTAGAGCACGGCATCCCCCGCCCCCAGCTTCACCTGCTGCACGCCGAATGCCGTCTCGATGGTGAGTTCCCCGCCATCATAGCGATCCGGTTGTTCGAGGAAGACTGTCATCGACAGGTCGCAGCGCACGCTGGTTCCCCCGCGCGGCAGCGGACGCACGGCATTGTCGACATGCAGCCCCAGCGCCTGGCCGCCGGCATAGCTGTTGAACAGTGGCGGATAGATCTTCACCGGCAGCGCTGCGGCGATGAACCCGGCATGGCGTGCGAGCGCGGCGAGCACGATCTGTCCGCCCTGCTGCGCCTCGGGGCTGTCCTCGGGCAATTGCAGATTGTTCTTCACCAGCCTGGCCTGATGGCCGCTCGTGGCATTGCCATCGACCCAGTCGGCCTGCTCGATCAGCGCGCGCAGCCGGGCGACCTCCTCCTGCGATAGCAGGGCGTGAAGCGGAAGCAGCATCGAAGTCTTTCACAAATTGTTGAGGACGAAGGGAATTTCGACCGTTCCGCGCACCTTGACCGGTGCGCCGTCACGCAGCGTGGGCGCCCAGCGCCAGCGGCGTACCGCCTCGAGCGCGGCCTGATCGAGCCGGGCAAATCCGCTGCTGCTGGCGATCGAAATGGTCTCGACCCTGCCGTCGAGCCCCAGCACCAGCGCCAGTTCGACCGTGCCCTGTTCCTTCTTGCGGCGGCTTTCGACCGGATAGCGCGGCGGCGCGCCCGAGATCATTCTGGTGCCCAGCGCATCCGATGTCACGGTGGCGGGAGGAGCCGGCGGCGCGGGTGCCGGGGCCGATACCAGCGCGGGCGGGGCCGCGATCGCCATGACCGGGACCGACGGTGCAGAAGTCGGCACCATGGCAACGACAGGGCGCGGGACCGGAGCGGGAACCGTCACAGGCGCCGGCTGGACGCTGGTCTGCAACGTCTGGCTTTCGGGCGGGGCCGGCTTGGAGGGACTGGGCGGCGGTGGTGGCGGGGCCAGGTTGACAGCGATGAGGCTGTCCTCCCGGGTCTTGACCACACGATAGCCAAGCCCTGCCAGCGCCATCGCGAGCAGCGCGTGCACCGCGATCGCGATGAGAATGGCTGGCAGCCGGGATTGCCGCCCCTCGCCATAGCGCCCCGCCGGAACATATGCGGGCTCAGTCGGTGCGGCGCGGCTTGCGTGCCCGGGCTCAGTCCAAGTTGCAGCCAGCGCACATGCGCCTGCACTCGTCGTCGAAGAAAAGCTCTGGGCTTCCAGCATCGAACCGCCCCATCCCCTGGCTAGGCCACGTAATCTTGAAACTGACTCGCAATATACGATCAAGCATGCGATTGCCAGCCCCAAGCGCGCCTTCGAACGTCAATAGCGCCCGGGCTGCACCGACCCTTAGCTCGGCGCAGCCCGGGATGCAGGGTCAGAAGCTGTAGCTCAGACTGAACACCGCCTGGCGGGTCGGTCCAGGCTGGGCCCAGCTACCCCCCAGCTGGTTGCGCACCGTCGTGAGATATTTCTCGTTGGTGAAATTCTGCACGTTGACCTGTGCCATCAGGCGATCGGTGATCGGGTAGGACGCCATGAACCGGTGGATGGTATAGCTCGGCACGAAATAGGGCGTGTAGGTGTTGGCTGTAAGTTCGGCCACGGTCGGGAAGCTCAGCAGGAACTTGCCCTGATAGTTGATGCCATAGCCGAGCTCGAGACCGAAATCGAAGCGGTAGCTGGTGAACACGCTGCCCGAATGGCGCGGCGTGTTCTGCAGCTGCGATCCGCGGCTCGGGTCCGGAAAGGCGGCGCTGTTGCCGCAATTCGCCGCCCCCGGGTTGGCGAGGCAGAAATCGGACACGCCCTGCAGAACCTCCGACTCGAGATACATGTAATTGGCGGAAATGGTCCAGTTCTCTGTGATATTGCCCGACGCGCCGAACGATATGCCCTGCACCCGCTGCCGCCCGTCAAGCCTCTGCTCGGGGAAGATCGGATCGTTCGAATTGAGCCGGATGCTGTTGCGGTCGTTGCGGAACAGCGCGATGCTCACCAGCAGCTTCTTGTCGAACAGATCGGCCTTCGCCCCAATCTCGTAGTTCTTCGTGGTTTCGGGCGCGAGATTGCAATTGTTGGCGGTGCAAGCCCCGTCGACGGCCGCCTGCGAAGGGTTTTTCGAATTGCCCGTCGCGATGTACAGGCTGGTATTCTCGCTCGGCTTGAACACCGCGCCGATGCGATAGCTGAACAGATTGTCCTCGTTGACGAACGGACCCGTCGCCGCGCTGATCTGGCCCAGCGTCGCACCCGAGGTGACGTAGGAAAGCGTGGTGTTCGATCCGCGCGCATTCTCGTAGCGAAGGCCGCCGTTGATCTCGAACATCTCGCCGAACTTGACCGTGTCGAACAGATAGCCCGCGATCACCCGGCGGTCGCCGCGGTTTTGCGCGGTGAGGATATAGTTGACCGGGCCGGTATAGACGTTGCTGCCATAGGTGAAGCCCGCAGGCCCCTGCACCACCTGACCCGGATTGGCGATGTTGACCAGCGCGAAGGCCGGCGTGCTGCCATCGGGATTGCGCGGCAGGACACCGTTGGTCTGGCGATAGTCCTCCTGCAGATAGGATCCGCCGACGACGAGCGAATGCTCGATGCCGCCGGTGCTGAACTCGGCACTGAAATCGAGCTGGTTGTAGAAGGTGTCGTTGATGATGTGGCGCTGCACGCCGCGCCCGCCGGTGGGCAGGTAATAGCCGCGCGGGACGTTGGCAGGACATGCGGCCTGGATCGAGGGAACCGCGAACGTGCCCGGCTGCAACCCGGTCGAAGCGAGGCAGAAGGTGCCCGTCGGCTGGCTGGTGACGGTGTCCTGATTGACCCGCTCGTAGCGCGTGAGATTGCGCACCGAGACGCCGTCCGAAAACTGGTGGCTGAAGATCGCCTGCAGCGCGTCGGTCTTGGCATTCTGCCGATCGAGATTGGCAAAGCCGTAATAGCCCGAACGGTCGAAATCGTCGAGAAATCCGCCGAGATTGGCGTAATAGCGCAGGCCGTATTGCGGCATACCCTTGTCGTCGAGATGCTCGGCCTGCAGCGTCAGACTGGTGGGGCTATCGACACCGATGGTGATGGCGGGCGCGATACCCCAACGCTTGTAGAATTCGACATCGCGGCCCGGCACGTCATTCTCGTGATAGACCGCGTTGAGGCGCACCGCGACCAGGTCCGACAGGCGCTGGTTCATGTCGACCGTCGCGCGATAGTAGTTGTCGGTGCCGATCCCGGCCTGGACCACGGTCTGGTCGGTGCCCAGCGGCTTCTTGGTGACGAGGTTGATATTGCCCGCAACCGATCCGCCGCCGCTGAACACGCTGTTGGCGCCGTTGGTGACCTCGATCTGCTCGATATTATAGGTCTCGTTGCGGTTCTGGAACGCGGAGCTGCGCACGCCGTCAATGGTGACGTCGTTCTTCGCATCCTGACCGCGCAGGATGATGCGATCGCCATAGCCGAAGCCGCCTTCGCCCGCGCCGAAGGTCACGCCGGGCACGTTCTGCAACACCTCGCGCAGGGTCAGCAGGTTCTGCTGCTGGATGCTCTTGGACGAGATCACGGTGATCGTCTGCGGCGTGTCGAGCAGCGGCGCGGTATATTTGGGAGAATCCGCCTTCTCGACCTTCACCTCGCTCTCCTCGATCGCGCTGTCGGTCACCGTCATGCCGCCGAGTCGCTGGCCTTGCTGAGCATCCTGCGCCCAGGCAGGCCCGGCAAAGGCGATCGCGCCGACGCAGCTGAGCGCCAACAGGGGTGGAGTGGTTTTCGCAGAAGTCATCGGTTTCTCCCCCGAGAGAATGGAATGGAGCGCCGCCGCTATTGCGACTCGTTCTCAGAGTCAATCGACTTGTGGCGATTTGCCTCAAATTGTATCAATTGATTCTCATTCGCATTAAAACGTTTGACAGCACAGGCCTGTTTGCGCAGTTGCTGGGGTCGAAAGCCCGCTCGGGGGGCGTATCAGCTTCGGGAAAGATCAATGTCGTTGGGGACGTCCGGTTCAGCGCCGCATGACACAGCTGTCGAACAGCAGGCTGGCGATGCAGCGACTGCACGGTCAGAGTCGGCTGTCGTGTCTGACCCGCGCAATGCTGCCCTCCGCCCTGCTCCGCTCCGATCGAAAGCCGCGCAAAACCCCAAAAAGGCGAAGCAGTTCTGGTTGAAGCAACTGCACAGCTGGCACTGGATCAGCGCGGCCATCTCGCTCGCGGGCATGTTCGTGTTCGCGATCACCGGGATCACGCTCAACCATGCGTCGAGCATTGCAGCCGAGCCGATCGTCGTCACCCAATCCGCACAGCTCCCCGGATCGCTGATCGAGCGCCTGCGCGAGGCACCGGTATCGGGCAACACTCCCCTGCCCGAAAGCCTGCGCGCCGAGCTCGATGATACCGTCGGCATCGATGCAGGAACGGCGCCTGCCGAATGGAGCGAGGCCGAGGTCTATGTCGCGGTGCCCGGCCCCGGCAGAGATGCCTGGATCAGCATCGACAGGGCCAGCGGCAAAATCGAGGCCGAGCGCACCGACCGCGGCTGGGTGTCGTTCTTCAACGATCTGCACAAGGGCCGCAACACCGGCACCGCCTGGTTCTGGCTGATCGACATTCTCGCGGTCGCCTGCGTCGTCTTCACCTTTACCGGACTGCTGCTGCTGCAGTTGCACGCGCGCCATCGCCCGTCGACCTGGCCGCTGGTCGGGCTCGGCACGGCGCTCCCGCTGATCATCATCCTGTTTTTCATGCACCTGTGAGGCCAAGCCCATGAAAAAGACCATTGCCATCGCCGTCAGCATGGCCGCTACCCCCGCGATTGCCGGCACCGTGACCGTGACCATTCCGCGCATCAACGTCGCCGAATATCATATGCCCTATGTCGCGGTGTGGATCGAGCCAAAGGCCGGCGGTCCGGCACGAACGCTGGCGCTATGGTACGATGTCGACAAACGCGGCGCCGAACCCGGCACCAAATGGCTCGCCGATCTGCGCACCTGGTGGCGCAAGGGCGGACGCAGTCTCAACCTGCCCGCAGATGGCGTCAGCGGCGCAACCCGCGCCCCGGGCGCACACCGCATCGCTATCCCCGCCAGCGTCAAGCCCGGCTCGTACACCCTGTTCGTCGAGGCCGCGCGTGAGGATGGCGGACGCGAGCTGGTCTCGCTGCCGCTCGACATCCCCACACGCGCCGCTGCCAAGGCCTCGGGCAAGACCGAACTCGGCGCCGTCTCCCTCTCCCCCCGCTGACCCCGTCTGGCAGAAAGGACCTTTGTCATGATCCGCAAATCCCTGTTGTTCACTGTCGCCGTTTGCGGGCTCAGCCTGCCCGCTTTCGCGCACAACGCCTGGTTCCTGCCCTCGACCACCGTGCTGTCGGACACGCAGCAGAGTGTGACCGTCGATGCCGGGACCTCGACCGCGCCGTTCGAACCCAATCATAACGCGATGAACATCGATGGCGTGAAAGTCTGGGCGCCCGACGGCAGCATGGGCACGCCCGAGAACCCGGCGAAGGGGCGCTATCGCTCGACCTTCGACGTGAAGATCGACAAGCCCGGCACCTGGCGCATCGGCATGGAGAATGTCGGCATCTCGGGCAGCTTCAAGGTCGATGGCGAGCCCTGGATGGTGGGTCGTCGTCGCGGCCCGCCGCCGGGTGCCGGTGGTCCGGGTGCTGCAGCACCGGGCGCGGGCGGGCCGCCGATGGGAGGACCAGGTGCAGGCGGACCGGGCGCCAGCGCGCCGGGCGGCCGACCGCGCATCGATCCCAGCCATATCGTCGCCAGCGTGGACGAGATCCCGACCAACGCGACCGATATCGACCTCACCGAAACCATGGGCCGCAACGAGTTCTTCGTGACCGCGGGCGAGCCGAGCGAAACGCTGTTCAAGCCGAGCGGCAAGGGGCTGGAATTCGTTCCCGTCACCCTGCCCACCGATCTGGTATCGAACGAACCGGCGCAGTTCCGCTTCCTGGTCGATGGCCAACCCGCCGCCGGGCTCGAGGTCGAGCTGATCCCGGGCGGTCGTCGGTACCGTGAAGCCGATGGCACGCAGAAGCTGGTCACCGATGGCGACGGCGTGCTGACCGTCACCTGGCCGATGGCCGGGATGTACTGGCTCAACACCAGCCTTACCGATTCGAAGCCGGGCAATCCGAAGGCAAGCAAGCGGCGGATGAGCTATACTGCGACGCTCGAGGTGCTCGCCCCATGACAGGTCCGCAACCGGCACCGCGCATCGCGGTGCCGGACGCCATCGATCCGGCGGCCCTGATCGGGTTCGATCCGCAAGCACCGGTGGTGCAGTTTGGCGGCGCGACCATGGGCACGACGTGGCAGGTGCGCGCAGCGCTGCCGGCTGCACTGGGGCTCGATACGGCAAGGCTGAGAATGCTCGTCCAGGCGCGGCTCGATGGCATCGTGCAGGACATGAGCCATTGGGAGCCGCAGTCCAACCTCTCGCGCTTCAACCGCGCGCATGCTGGGAGCGTCTGCGCCTTGTCTCCTGACATGGTCCGCGTCATGGCTGAAGCGCTGTCCGTCGCTCAGGCCACAGATGGGGCCTTCGATCCGGCAATCGGAAGGCTCACCGATCTTTGGGGATTGGGACCCAACACTGTCTCGGCCCCGCCCACGCCCGGAGACATAGGCCATGCGCTGAGGGGAAGCGGCTGGACGAGGCTGCAATTCGACCCCCTGCGCTCCACGCTTCGCCAACCCGGCGGACTCTGGCTCGACCTGTCGGGAATTGCCAAGGGGTTCGCCGTCGATGCGGTTGCCGACCTGCTTGGGCAGCAGGGGCTGAATCATTGTTTGGTGGAGATCGGGGGCGAATGCGTCGGGCGCGGAATGCGCCCTGACGGGGATCCGTGGTGGGTGGATGTCGAGAACCCTGAAGGGCTGCCCCTGCCCCGGTTGCGGGTAGCGTTGCACGGCCTCGCCATCGCGACCTCTGGCGATTATCTTCGCGGCGCGCACACGCTCGATCCGCGCACCGGATATCCCGCCATTCATCCGATCACGGCGGTTAGCGTCGTGCATCCGGACTGCATGTCGGCGGATGCCTGGGCCACCGCTTTGAGTGTGATGGGCCTTTCGGCGGCGCAGCGATGCGCCGTGCGCGAGCACGTTGCCGTCCGCATCGTCTCTCGCGACGGCGGCGAATGGCTCAGCCCCGCGCTCACCTCCATGATGGATCTTGAACCCGCCTGAAGCCTTGGCGCGTCTGGCGGGTTCCGATGCTGTCAGGGGCGCGGATATTTGCCCGCCTGCTTTTTGTCCTGGTGGCGCTTGACCAGATATCCGCCCGCGCCGAGCAGCAGCATCGACGGCAGGCTCATCCGCGAAAGGATGAACGGGATGGCGGAAGCGGCAATCGCGCCGGTGGTGGCACCGGCAGCGCTGTCCGCCTTGGGTGACTTGCCTGCAATCTTCGCGCCCAGATAGGCGCCGACAATATTCTTGATCATGATGTTGCTCCTTTTGACCCCGATTACCGGGCACGCTCGTAAAGGTTCCCTGCGCCGGGCTCGCATCACGAAAATCGGGAGCGGAACTCCCCCCAGGTCGCGGCGTAAGCCCTGCCAGACGGGAGCAGGATGCCATGATCGACAGAATGACAAAGCTACAGACCTTTGCGCGGGCAGGATGGTTCGCGCGCGGCGTGGTCTATTGCCTGCTTGGCGTGCTCGCCCTGACCGGCACCGGCGCTTCGGATGCCAGCCCGCAAGGCGTCTTCCGTTCGGTGCAGGACATGCCCGGCGGGCCATGGCTGCTGGGTCTGCTCGCGCTGGGCCTGGCGCTTTACGGCGCCTACCGGCTCTACAGCGCCGCTTTCGACAGCGAAGACAAGGGCGACGACACCAAGGGCGCCGCGATCCGCATCGGCTATGCCGCCAGCGGGCTGGCGCATTTCTTCCTGGCCTATGCCGCCGCGCGCCTTGCTCTCGGCAAGCAATCCAGTGGCGACGGCGGGACCGAGCAGCGCGCGGCCGACATGGTACTCGACATACCCCTGGGTGAAGCCTTGATCGGCGCCCTCGGGCTGGCGTTCCTCGCCGCGGCTGCACACCAGGCGATCAAGGCATGGACCACCGAATTCATGGCGGACACCGGCCCCGGCGCACCACGCTGGGTCGTGCCGATCGGCCGTGCGGGACTGGTTGCGCGCGCGGTCGTGTTCGCAGTCATCGGCCTGTCTCTGGTCAGCGCAGGCTGGTTCGGCTCTGCCGGCGAGGTCAAGGGTCTCGGCGATGCGCTGTCATCGCTCGCCGACCACCCGGAGCTTTACGCGCTGGTGGGCGTAGGGCTGTTCCTGTTCGGCGTGCACAGCTTTGTCGACGCTCGCTGGCGCCGCGTTCGGAACGACGATGTCGTGAACGTGCTCAAGTCCAGAGCGCGGGCGCGCTGACGATGTCGGTCAGGCGGCACCAGGCCCGTCATAGGTGATCGCCTGGGCCGCAGCCCCGGACATAACGAAGCCGATCGGGCGGTCGATTTCCTCCTGAAGATGGCCGATCAGGCTGGCGGTGCGCGCGAGCAGTGAAATGCCCTTGAGCGCGCCGACAGGGAAACCGACATCCAGCATCACCGCCGGGATCGCACCGTTGACATTGATCGGCAGTGCACGACCCAGCGTTTCGGGCAGGCAATCGCGCAGCGCGTAGAGCATGCCGATGTGCTCGCCGACAATCCCGTGCTCTTCTGCCATGTCGAGCAGCAGCAGCGCGCGGGGGTCGCCGGCGGAATGCTGCGGATGGCCGAAGCCGGGGATGGCCTGTTTGCTGGCACGCAGCGTGCGGACGCCCTCGGCGGCAATCGCGGCAGGCGCGCCTGCCCCGTCGCGGACCTTCGCGACCAGATCGGCATAGAAGCGGCCCGCAACCTCGGCACTGCCCAGCACCACTGACCCGCACCCCAGCAGCCCCGCCGCGACCGCACCGTGAAACGCCTCAGGCGCGGCAGCGTAGGTCATGCGGGCGGCGACGACGCTCGGCACCAGCCCATGCTCGGCAATCGCCGCGAGCACCGCATTGGCGAAGAACTTCTGGACATCGGTCGGCTCCTCGCCGGTGACCAGCAGCCAGAAGTAGCTGGTGAAGTCCATCTTGCCGATGATGTCGCCGCACAGGTCGCGCCCGCGCACGGTGATGCTGGTCGCATCCGAGGTGCAGATCGAAGTGAACGGGGCGTCCTGCTTGCCGATGCGCATATGGGCTCCTGTGCTGGCCGGGCGGGCGCGTAGACACCGCCAGAATGTTTCGATTTACGAAGTTGATTTCGTATATCGAATTTTCTATGAGTGGCGATCAGGGAGATGTCAATATGGCCAAGCCGCTCGCCAATGTCACCGTGCTCGAAATGGGCACCTTCATCACCGGTCCTTGCGCCGGAATGATGCTCGCCGATCTGGGCGCTGACGTGATCAAGGTGGAAAGGCCCGATGGCGGCGATCCGTTCCGCGCATTTCGCGGCGGTTTCTACAGCCCGCATTTCCAGACCTATAACCGCAACAAGCGCTCGATCACGCTCGACACGCGCGGCGGCCCCGATCTCGAGGCGTTCGATCGCATGGTCGCTTCTGCCGATGTGTTCATCCAGAATTTCCGCCCTGGCGTGGCCGACAAGCTGAAGGTCGATCCCGAGCGGCTGCGCGCGATCAATCCGCGGCTGATCTACCTCTCGATCTCGGGCTTCGGCGCGACCGGGCCCGACCGCGACCGCCCCGCCTTCGACACCGTCGCCCAGGCCGCCAGCGGCTTTTTGCGGCTGTTGGTCAACCCTGCCAATCCGCGCGTCGTCGGCCCCGCGCTGGCCGATGCGATTACCGGCTTCTATGGCGCGCAGGGCGTGCTGGCCGCGCTGCACGAACGCGCGACGACCGGCAAGGGCCGGCTGGTCGAGGTCTCGATGTTCGAGGCGATGGCGCATTTCAACCTCGACGATTTCACCCATTATTTCTCCGACGATCAGGTGATGGGGCCGTATAGCAGGCCCAATGTCTCGCAATCCTATGTCTTCCAGTGCCAGGGCGGCGAATGGATCGCGCTGCACATGTCTTCGCCGCCCAAATTCTGGGAAAATCTGGCGATCGCCGTGGGCCAGCCCGGCATGCTGGAGCGGCCCGAATTCACGAGCCGCGACGCGCGCATCGCCAATTACGAGAAAGTCGCGGCATTCCTGGCCCCGCTTTTCGCGGCGAAGCCCCGCGCTGAATGGTGCGCGACGCTCGAGCAGCTCGAGGTCCCGCATTCGCCGGTCTACAGCGCGCCAGAAGTGATCGAGACACCCCAGGCGCAGCATCTGGGGCTGGTGGTCGAGGATCCGAATGGTCCGCACGGGCCTTTCCGCACCATCCGCTCGCCGCTCAGCTTCGATGGCGAGCGCGCGACCAGCGTCACGGCCCCGCCGGTGCTGGGGCAGCATAATGACGAATTGCTGGGCGCGGATACGGCGGCATCCGCCGCAGCGGAGTGAGCGCGCTTCGCCAATGGGGCGACATCGCCTTGCCTGAAACGCGGCAAGCGGCTAGCGCTCCGACCATGGACGAACCCGCCAAGCCCGGCAAGGACAGCGAATATCTCTCGACGCTCGAGCGCGGGCTCAAGGTGTTGCGCGCGTTCGACGCGACGCATCCCGAAATGCAGCTGAGCGAAGTGGCGCAGGTTACCGGGCTCAGCCCTGCGGTCGCGCGGCGTTGCCTCAACACGCTGGTGCAACTGGGCTATATCGCGCAGTTCGGGCGCAAGTTCCTGCTGCGGCCCGAGGTGCTGAGCTTCGGTACGGCCTATCTCTCGTCGATGAATGTCGAGCAGGTGGTGCTGCCGCCGCTGCAGAAACTGCGCGACGATACCGGCGACAGCTCGTCCATGGCGGTGCTGTCGGGCACCGATATCCTCTATGTCGCGCATGTCTCGACCAACCGGCGTATCCGGCTGGGCGCGAATGTCGGCACGCGCTTTCCCGTTCATGCGACTTCGCTCGGCAAGGTGCTGCTCGCCTTTCAGCCCGAGCCGGTAATCGCGCGCTACAAGGCGGCGGTCAGCCTGCAGCGCTTCACCGAGCGGACGGTGACGACCCCAGAGGGACTGGAGCAGCGCCTGCAGAGCGCGCGCGAGACCGGCTATGATTCGGCGCTCGACGAGCTCGATTACGGCATCGTCTCGGTCGCGGTGCCGGTGTTCGATGCGCAGCGCAATGCGATCGCATCGATCAACTGCTCGACATCGACCACGCGCATCTCGCAGGACGAGCTTGTCCGCACCCGTCTGCCCATGCTGCGCGAAGCGGCCGCCGAGATCGGCAGCGCGCTTCAGCGCTGGCCGACGCTGATGCACTCGCTGCAGCAGAACTAATCCCCTGCCCGCGAGGGCACTCTATCTCCCCAGCCCGTCCATCACGCATGGCACACGCCTTGTGGCCAGCAGCCCATGGCCGCCTGCACGCGCCCGCTTCGCTTGCCGCATTCAAACTTCGCATATCGAACTTGACTTCGTTTTACGAACAATTTACCCGAAGCATAACCTGCCCGCACAAGCCTACGAGGCTCATGACAATACAGCGGCGGGATCCACTGGATGAGGGGAGCAGGTGCAATGCCCGCGATTTGGAACAAGCTGCTGCTGACAGGTTCGGTTTCCGCGCTCGCGCTGCTGGGATCGACACCCGGCTTCGCGCAGGATCAGGTGACCGAGGAGGCTGGTGAAGGCGAAATCGTGGTCACCGCGCTCCGCCGCGATTCCACGCTGCAGGACACGCCTGCCGCGATCACCGCGTTCAACGCGGAAGCGATCGAGAATGCCGGCATCGACAAGGCCGCCGACTTTATCGGCCTCACCTCCAACGTCCAGCTCATCGAGACGCAGAACGCGGGCAACGCGTTCGTCATCATTCGCGGGATCACCCAGAACCGAAATTCCGAGCCCTCGGTCGCCGTGGTGGTTGACGGAGTGCAGCAGGTCAATGCTGCCCAGTTCAGCCAGGAACTGTTCGATATCGAGCAGATCGAAATCCTCAAAGGGCCCCAAGGCGGTCTCTACGGACGCAACGCTATCGGCGGGGCGATCATCATCAACACCAAGCAGCCCAGCGACCAGTTCGAGGGGCGGGTGTTTGCCGGGGTCGACAATGGCTTTGGCTATACGCTCCGCGCCGGGATTTCCGGGCCCATCAGCGACACGCTGAAATTCCGCCTCTCGGGCTCCTATCGCGACACCAACGGCTATATCCCGAACACCTTCCTCGGCGAGGATGCCGATCCGCTCGAGGATATCTCGCTGCGCGGCAAGCTGCTGTGGACGCCGACCGACCAGCTGACCGTCGATCTGCGCGCCTCGATGTCGCTGCTGCGCACCCAGGCGCTCTATTACAATATCGTCGCCGATGTGAACGACACCAGCCTGCCGGTGCGCGTCAACAACGCCGGACAGAACGACCGCGACATCTACAACGTCTCGGCCAAGATCGATTACAAGGCGGACTGGGGTTCGATCACCTCGGTGACATCCTATGACACGCTGTCCGAAATCCTCACCGGTGACGCGTTCAACTTCCTCCCGATCCGCGAATCGCTGTTCTTCGCGCTGTTCGGCTTCGATCTCAACCAGAGCCAGTTCCTCGATGTCGAGGCGATCAGCCAGGATCTGCGTATCCAGTCGAACGACGACAATGCGTTCACCTGGTCGCTCGGCGGCTATTTCATCGACACCAACCGCTACATCTCGACCGGCAACATGGTCGATACGGGGCAAGGCGTGTTCCCGGTGTTCCGCACGCCCAGCACCGATCCGCGCAACCCGCAGGCGACATTCCTCGCGGATTCGCAGAACAACTTCGCCTGGGCGGTCTATGCCAATATCGGCTACGAGTTTTCCGAGGCGTTCCGCGTCGATGCGTCGCTGCGTTACGACAAGGACCGCCGCCGCAACCGCACGCTGACCCCGACGGCGTTCATCCCCGTCGTCCCGGGCTTCCCCACCGGGCGCACCGGCGAGGTCCGCCGCGAGACCTTCGACGAATGGCAGCCCAAGTTCACGCTGACCTAAAAGCCTGCCGAGAACGTCACCATCTATGGCGGATATAGCCGCGGCTTCCGTTCGGGTGGCTTCAACCAGACCGGCGTGGGCGCCGTGGCAGCGGGTACCGGGGTAGTCGGTGTCGCAGACATCTATGAGGCAGAGGTTGCCGACACGTTCGAGCTAGGCGTGAAGACCAACCTGTTCGACCGGATGCTGACGCTCAACGCCAGCGCCTATACCACCAAGTCCGAGAACGGCTATTTCTTCGTCTTCCTCGCCGCCAACTCGACGCAGAATCTGGGCAATGTTCCCGAGGTGCGGCTGCAGGGTTTCGAAATCGATGGCACGCTGCGTCCGGCGCGCGGATGGGACATCAATTTCGGGCTCGGTGTCACCTATAGCGAGATCAAGGAATTTCCCGATCCGACCGTGATCGGCAACGAGGCGCCGTTCATTTCGCGCTATACGATCAATCTGGGCACGCAATACGAGACCAATCTGGGCGACAGCGACCTCAAGGGCCGCATCCGGCTGGATTACAACCGCACCGGCAAGACCTGGTTCGACGTGCCGAATTCGACCGTGCGCCGCCCGGTCGACCTGGTCAACGCACGGCTCACGCTTGATGGCGGCGCATGGTCGCTCACCGGCTTTGCCGACAATCTGTTCAACGAGAGATACAATGCCGAATTCTCGCCCGGCGGCTTCGTGTTCAAGGGCCGCCCGCGCGTCTTCGGCATCGAGGCGCTCTACAAATTCTGACCTAGCAACGACGGGAAAGCATCCATGGCACGCATCCTCATCCTCTATTATTCGGGCTATGGGCATACCGAGATCATGGCAGGCGCCGTGGCGGCAGGGGTGAATGCGGTCGAGGGCTGCGAGGCGGTAGTCAAACGCGTGCCCGAACTGGTGCCCGACGAAGTTGCGGCGGGATCGGGCATGAAGGTCGATCAGGCCGCGCCGTTCGCCAGCCCGGACGAGCTCGCCGATTATGACGGCATCATCTTCGGCACCCCCACGCGCTTCGGCAACATGGCCGCGCAGATGCGTAACTTTCTCGACCAGACCGGGGGCCTCTGGGCCAGGGGCGCGCTGATCGGCAAGCCGGGCAGCGTGTTCGTCTCGACCGCCAGCCAGCATGGCGGGCAGGAAACCACGATCACCTCGTTCCACACCACCCTGCTGCACCATGGCATGATCGTCATCGGCCTGCCCTACAGCTTTGCCGGCAACACCATCATGTCCGAGATCAGCGGCGGCACACCCTATGGTGCGAGCACGATCGCGGGGGGCGACGGGTCGCGCCTGCCGTCCGAAAACGAACTTGCAGGCGCCCGCTTTCAGGGCGAGCATGTTGCGCGCATCACGCGGAAACTGTCGGCCTGAGGGGGCTGCTGACCCGGCGTGGACACAAGATGAGGAGGAAGCCATGAGCCAGCTAGTCAATCGCCTGCACCACACCGCCTACACCACCCGCGATCTCGAGGCGACGCGCGCCTTCTATGAGGACGTGCTGGGTTTTCCGCTGGTCGCGACCTATTGCGAGAAGGACGAGCTGTTCGGCAAGGAGCGCACCTATTGCCACTGCTTCTTCGCG
The DNA here is from genome assembly GCF_013607875.1 of Blastomonas ursincola. Taxonomy (GTDB): domain Bacteria; phylum Pseudomonadota; class Alphaproteobacteria; order Sphingomonadales; family Sphingomonadaceae; genus Blastomonas; species Blastomonas ursincola. The sequence continues at coordinate 1,352,479 of NZ_VDES01000002.1, read as the reverse complement.
ATGAAGGACGGCAGCGCGCTGGCCTTCTTCCAGTTCGCCAACGAGGACGACCAGGCCGAATTCAGCCCGCCCATTCCGGAATCGCCCTTCCATCACATCGCGCTGCATGTCGATCCCGACGCGCAGGCCGAGCTCGAGCGCCGCATCGCCGCAGCCGGGATCGTCGAGCCGCAGACCTATATTCTCGAGCACGGCTATTGCCGGTCGGTCTATGTCAAGGATCCCAATGGCATGATCATCGAGTTCACCTGCGACGCGCCCGAGGCGCTGGCGATCGAGGATCAGGTCCGTGCCAAGGCGCGCAGCGAACTGGCGCGCTGGCTGGCGGGCGATCACAGCAACAACAACACCTTCCGCAGCGCAGAGGCGGCCTGATCGATGCACGGCCCGGTTTGTCGGCTGGGCCCGAGCCATGCCAGGACGCCGCCCGAACCGAGGCTGGGCGGCAAGACGCTCTGGCTGGAGGTCTGTGACGGGCACCTGGCCGTCGAACGGGTCGGCCAGGGCCCAACGGTCGTGCTGCTGCATGGCTGGACGCTCGACCGGCGGATTTGGACCATGCAGGCGCGCGCGCTGGCCAACCGCTTTACCCTGGTCGCGATCGACCGTCGCGGCTTCGGGCAATCGACAGCCCCCCCGGACCGGATTCGCGAAACCGACGATATCGCCCGGCTGACCGATCATCTGGACCTTGCCGCTTGCCACCTTGTCGGCATGTCACAGGCGGGCGCCACCGCCATCGCCTATGCCCAGCAGTATCGAGACCGGGTCATAACGCTGGTGCTGCAAGGCATTTCACTGGCCGGAATCCCCGATCAGGCCAACGCGTCAGACCGCATACCGCTATCGGAATATGCCGAGCTGGTCAGGCAGGGCATGCTCGCATCGATGAAACGGCACTGGGCACAGCATCCGCTCATGGCCGGGCTGTCGGGCGAAGCCGAACGGATCGGCGCGGCCATGCTTGCCGATTATGACGGCCGCGACCTCGCCGCCGGTCCTGCCGGTCCGTCGGCGCGGCTCGATGCGATGGCAGCGCTGTGCATGCCGGTTCTTGGCGTGACGGGGTGCCAGGACACCCCGTGGCGCCGCGACGTGACCCGCGCCGTCGCCCGCGCCGCACCGCTGGGCCAGGCGCGCTTCATCCGCGAGGCCGGGCATCTTTGCAATCTGTCGCACCCGGTGGAGTATAACACTGCGCTCGCGGCCTTTCTGAACCGGCCCCTGCAGCCGGTTCCCGATGCCATCAACGACTGATCTGCCGGAGTCCCCTTCCATGACCGCACCCGACCGCTTTCGCACCACCCATGTCGGCAGCTTGCCAAGACCCGAAGCCCTGCTCGATCTGGTCTTCGCCCGCGAGGGCGGCGAGACGGTTACCGAAGCCGATTTCGACGCCGCGGTCGAGCAGGCGACGGCCTATGTCATCAAGCGCCAGATCGAGGCGGGGGTGAGCATCGTCAACGATGGCGAGCAGTCCAAGCCCAGCTATGCCACCTATATTAAGCACCGGCTTTCAGGCTTCGGTGGCGAAGCGGGCCAGTATGAGTTTGCCGATCTGGAGGCCTTTCCCGGCGCGAAGGCCCAGGTGTTCGGCAACAAGGGCCGCGCCAAGCGCTCCGCCCCGGCTTGCACCGCGCCGATCACGGTGATCGACATGGAAGCGCCGCGCATCGATGCCGAGCGGCTGAGGCGGCTCGCCAACGGCCACGCCACCTTCATGTCCGCTGCTTCGCCCGGCGTCACCGCGCTGTTCTTTCCCAACCAATATTATGCCAGCGACGAGGACTATGTCTTCGCGCTCGCCGAAGGGCTGCGCCACGAATACGAGACCATCGCCGCCGCCGGGATCACCCTGCAGGTCGATTGCCCTGACCTTGCCATGGGCCGGCACGTGCAGTTCACCCATCTGAGCCTTGAGGATTTCCGCAAGCGCATCGGCATGAACGTCGCGGCGCTCAACCATGCGTTGCAGAACATCCCGGCTGAGCAGCTGCGCATGCATCTGTGCTGGGGCAATTATCCTGGCCCCCACCATTGTGACGTGGCGCTGGGCGAGATTGCCGACATCGTCTGGAGCGCGAAGCCGCAAACCGTGCTGCTCGAAGGCGCAAACCCGCGCCATGCGCACGAGTTCGCGTTCTTCGAAGAGCATCCGCTGCCCGAGGGCAAGATCCTTTGCCCCGGCATGGTCGAGCCGCAAAGCCCCTATATCGAGCACCCGGAGCTCATCGCGCAGCGCATCGGGCGCTATGCCGATCTGCTTGGCCGCGAGAGGGTGATGGCCGGGGTCGATTGCGGCTTTTCGGTCCATGCCGGGAGCAACAGCCTCGATCCCGAGATCGTCTGGGCCAAGCTGGCCGCATTGTCCGAGGGGGCCGCGATCGCGAGCCGGAAATACTGGTCGGCCTGAAGCCGATCGGTAAGCCCACCAGCGCCGACAGCAATCAATTCCGCCATCGCAGGGAACCATCGCGGCGTTCAGGGCTTGGGATTTCGCAAGGAGTCCTGAATGCCCGATGAACTGATCGTCAACGGAACGCCCTACCCGTTGCCCGAAGACCCGCGTGTCACGCTGCTCGATTTTCTGCGCCACGATCTGGGGCTGACCGGCACCAAAAAGGGTTGCGACCACGCCCAGTGCGGCGCGTGCACCGTGATCCTCAACGGCCTGCGCATCAACAGTTGCCTGACGCTCGCGGCGATGCACGAGGGCCATCAGGTCACGACGATCGAGGGCCTGGGCATTGCGGACGAGCCTTCGCCGCTGCAGCGCGCCTTTGTCGAGCATGACGGCTTCCAGTGCGGCTATTGCACGCCGGGGCAGATCTGTTCGGCGACCGCGATGCTCGACGAGATCGCGAATGGCTGGCCGAGCGATGCTAGCGAGACGCTCGACGGCCCCTTCGAGGCTAGCGGTGAGGAAATTCGGGAACGCATGAGCGGCAATCTGTGCCGTTGCGGAGCCTATGCCAATATCGTCGCCGCGATCCGCGACGTCGCCGAATCGGAGCCTGCGGCATGAGGCCGTTCCAGTACCAGCGCGCGCATTCGATCAGCGATGCCTCGACGATCGCGGCGCTGCCCGAGGCGATGCTGATCGCGGGCGGCACCAACCTGCTCGACATGATGAAGCTTCAAGTGGCGACGCCATCGCAGCTGAGCGATATCGGGCGGATCGGGCTCGACGGCATCCAGGACACGCCCGATGGCGGCCTGCGGATCGGCGCTCTCGCAACCAACACCGCAACCGCAGTAAACCCGCGCGTGCGCGCCGATTATCCGGTGCTCGCGCGCGCGATCCTGGCCGGCGCGACGCAGCAGCTGCGCAACAAGGCGACAACCGGCGGCAATCTGTGCCAGCGCACGCGCTGCTATTATTTCATGAACGTCGACCAGCCCTGCAACAAGCGCGATCCGGGCAGCGGCTGCGGCGCGATTGGCGGGGTGAACAAGCTGCACGCGGTGCTCGGCACCAGCGACCAGTGCATCGCGACCTATCCCGGCGACATGGCTGTTGCGATGACAGCCCTGGGTGCCACGGTCGTGATCGCAACCGGCAAGGGAACGGAGCGGACGGTCCCGGTCAGCGATTTTCATCGCCTGCCCGGCGACACCCCGTGGCGCGACAATGTGCTGGAGGCAGGCGAGGTGATCGTCGCGGTCACGCTGCCCCCGCCGGTGCAAGCCACGCAGCTGTACCGCAAGGTGCGCGAGCGGTCGTCCTATGCCTTTGCCCTGGTGTCGATTGCCGCCGTGATCGCGATGGACGGCGGCAAGTTCACGCGCGCCGATTTCGCCTTTGGTGGCCTCGCGCACAAGCCGTGGCACGAACCGCGCATCGGCGAACTGCTCGTTGGCGCGCCCCCCTCGCCCGAGCTGTTCGACCAAGCTGCCGACCTCCTGCTCGAAGGGGCAGAAGGCCATGGCGACAATGATTTCAAGATTCCGCTCGCCCGCCGCACGTTGAACGCGGTGCTGGCCGAAGCGGTGGAGAAGGCGGCATGACCGTGCATGTGAAGCAGGACAAGCCGGCGACCGAGAACCGGCTCGACACGATGCGCCAGGGCGTGATCGGCAAGCCGGTCTCGCGGATCGAGGGGCTGGCCAAGGTCACCGGCACCGCGCCCTATGCTGCAGAATATCCGGTCGAGGGCTGCGCCGAGGGCGTGCTGGTAACGGCGACCATCACGCGGGGCAGTGTCGTGCGGATCGATGCCGAAAGCGCGCTTGCCATGCCCGGCGTGATCGCGGTGATCGATGACGAGCGACTGACCACGCGCCCCGCCCAGGGCACCGCCAACGAGGCACCGCAACAAAAGCCGCGCACGATCTGCTATTGGGGGCAGCCGCTGGCGCTGGTCGTCGCGGAGAGCTTCGAGCAGGCGCGCGATGCGGCCAGGCTTCTGGTCGTCGAATACCAGCCCGACGAGGCCGCGCCCGTCGAAGCCGACCCGAGCATTGCAGAGGAACAGGAAGACGAGACCGTCCGTGAGGGCAATCTCGACAAGGCGATGTCCGATGCCGCCCATGCCGTCGATCTCACCTACACGACCAAGGGCCATGCGTCTGCCGCGATGGAGCCGCACGCCGCGATCGCGCAATGGGACGGCGAACGCCTGACCGTCCACGCCTCGCTGCAGATGCTCAACTACAACATCACCGAGCTGTCCGATGCGCTCGACCTGCCCGAGGACAGGATCCGCCTGATCTCGCGCTATGTCGGCGGCGGGTTCGGGTCGAAGCTCGGGATCAGTGAGGAAGTCGTCGCGGCCTCTATCGCCGCGATGCAGCTCGAACGCCCCGTGCGCGTCGTGATGTCGCGACAGCAGGTCTTCCAGAGCATCATCCGCCGGTCGGAAACGACGCAGCGGCTCCGCCTGGCCTGCGATACCGATGGTAGGCTGACCGGCTTCGGGCACGAGGCGCTGGTCTCCAACCTTCCCGGCGAGGAATTTGCCGAACCGGTGCTGCAATCCTCGCACTTCCTCTATCCGGGCGAGAATCGCGAGCTGGTGCTGAAACTCGCCCGCATCCACCGCATGACCGCAGGCTCGGTCCGCGCGCCGGGTGAGGCCGTGGGCATGCCCGCGCTCGAGGCGGCAATGGACGTACTCGCCGAGCGGGCGGAGATCGATCCGGTCGAGCTGCGCTTGCGCAATATTCCCGACAAGGACCCCGAACAGGGCCTGCCCTTCTCGTCGCACAAGCTCGCCGAATGCCTGCGCCAGGGGGCCGAAGCGTTCGGATGGGACAGCGGCCCGCGCAAGCCCCGCATGCGCCGCGAAGGTGAATGGTGGATCGGCACCGGCATGGCGAGCGCCGCGCGCGTGCACAATGTCGCCGAAGCCAAAGCCCGCGTCACGCTCAAGGCGGATGGCACCGCGCTGGTCGAAACCGACATGACCGATATCGGGACCGGCACCTACACCATCGTCGCGCAGATTGCGGGCGAAATGCTGGGCTTGCGCCCTGACCAGGTGCTTGTCGATCTCGGAGACTCTGACCATCCGCGCGGCCCTGGATCGGGCGGCAGCTGGGGGGCGCCGTCGATCGGCTCTGCCGTCTATGTCGCATGCATGGCGATCCGCGAGGCGCTGGCCGACACGCTCGACATTGACGAGGCCGCTCTGGCGCTCGCCGATGCCAAAGCGGGCAACGGTACGCCGCTGACCGAACTGCTCGGCGGCAAGGATCTGGTGCGCGAAGGCCATTACGAGCCGGGCAAGATCACCGACGATTATCTCGCTTCGGGCTTCGGCGCGTTCTTCGCCGAGGTGCGGGTCAACCATTATACCGGCGAGACGCGCGTAAACCGGATGCTCGGCGCGTTCGGCTTTGGCCGCGTGCTCAACGCCAAGACCGCGCGCTCGCAATGCCTGGGCGGCATCACCTGGAGCATCGGCATGGCGCTGACCGAGGCGCTCGAATTCGATCCGCGCGACGGGCATCTCGTCAACCGCGATCTGGCCGAATATCACGTTCCGGTGCATCGCGACGTGCCCGATCTCGACGTGGTGCTGGTCGAGGAGCGCGATGCCGCCGCGAGCATCATCCAGGCCAAGGGCATTGGCGAGCTGGGCATGTGCGGCGGTGCGGCGGCGATCGCCAACGCGATCTACAATGCCTGCGGCGCGCGCGTGTTCGATTATCCGATGACGCCCGACCGGGTACTGGCGGCCATGCCCGACTGATCGCAACCCACGTTTGCCGGTGGCGCTTTTGGACAAAGCAATTTCAATACGCTAGACCCTGGCCACTGCCTTTCCCTGCGAGATACCCTGCCGTCATGACCAACCGGAACGTTCCCCGCGCCAGTGGCCCCGCGAACCGCTGGGCGGTCGCCGGCCTGATGGCAGGCATCGTCTTTTTCGTGCTCAGCGCGGCTATTGCCTATTTCAACATCGCCAACATGCGCGCCAGCGACAATGCGATCCGCAAGACGCACACGGTGCTCAATGCACTCGACGACATGATGTCCGCAACGCTCGACGCAGAAACCGGTCAGCGCGGCTATCTGCTCACCGGGCGCGAGGCCTATCTGGAGCCCTATGTCGAGGGTGCTGCACTGGCCCGAACCAAGCTGGAAGAGCTGCAGACGACCATGCGCGGCGATCCCGTGCAGGAGGACAATGTCGCGCAGCTCGAACGCAATGTCGAACAGAAACTGCGCGAGCTCGATGCGACGATCCGGCTGCGGCGCGCCGAGGGTTTTGCTGCGGCATTGGCGGCAGTGGATTCGGACCGCGGCAAGGCGGCGATGGACGCGATCCGCGCCCAGATCGCCAGCATGTCGCGGGAGGAGCTTCGCAAGCGCCAATCCAATATCGATCAGATGGCCGCTGCCTCGAACACCGCCGTCATCAGCGCGGTGGTGACAAGCGCGAGCGGCATCGCGCTGACCATCGCCATCTTCCTGCTGATGGCACGCAGCATGCGCCAGCGCGCGCGCCAGCAATGGCTGCAGCAGGCGCAGGTCGACCTCTCCGCTGCGATGATGGGGGACAAGTCGATCGAAGACCTTGCCGCTGCCATTCTTGCCTTCCTTTCCGACAAGACCGGAAGCAGGGCGGGTGCGCTGTTCAAGGGCGAAGGCGGAAGCTTCAATCGTGCCAGCATGCTCGGCGTCGCACAGGGAGCGGATGTTCCGGTTAGCTTTGCGCTGAACGAGGGCCTGCTCGGCAAGGCGGCGGTCGATGGTCAGTTGATCGTGCTGAACGATATTCCGCAGGGCTATCTCTCGATCGGTTCGGCACTTGGCAGCGACGTGCCGCGCCACCTGGTGATCGCCCCGACCAAGGCCGACGACCGGGTCAACGGCGTCATCGAGCTCGGCTTTTTCGAGCCCGTCGACGAACTGGTGCTCGAACTGCTCGAACAGTCGAGCGGATCGATCGGTATTGCCCTGCGCTCTGCTCGGTTCCGCACCCGGTTGCAGGATGCGCTGGAAGAGACGCAACGCCAGGCGGGTGAGCTGCAGGCGCAGAGCGAGGAGCTGCGCGTTTCGAACGAGGAGCTCGAGGAACAGGGCAATGCGCTGCGCGAAACGCAGGCACGACTCGAACTGCAGCAGGTCGAGCTCGAACAGACCAACAGCCAGCTCGAGGAACAGGCGCAGGCGCTGGAAACGCAGCGCGACGATCTGGAACGCGCCTCGGCGGCGCTGCAGCTGAAGGCGCGCGAGCTCGAACAGGCAAGCCAGTACAAGTCCGATTTCCTTGCGAACATGAGCCACGAGCTGCGCACGCCGCTCAACTCGCTGCTGATCCTGTCGAAGCTGCTCGCCGACAATCCCGACGAGCGGCTTTCCGACGAGCAGGTCAAGTTCGCGCGCACCATCTATTCGGCGGGCAACGACCTGCTGGTGCTGATCAATGACATTCTCGACCTGTCCAAGATCGAGGCAGGGCATATCGAGATCCAACCTGCGCCCGTGCTGACCGAGCGGCTGGCGAGCGACATGCAGAAGGTCTTCCAGCCCATTGCCGACGAGCGGGGTCTGGCGCTCGAGATCGAGCGCGATGCGAATTGCCCTGTAACGATCGAGACCGACCGGATGCGGCTCGAACAGGTGATCAAGAACCTGCTGTCGAACGCGCTGAAGTTCACCGAGCGCGGCAGCGTGCGGCTGAGCTTCTCCCCCGTCGGCGAGGACCGGTTGGCGATCAAGGTCGCCGATACCGGCATCGGTATCGCCAAGGAGCAGCAGGCCAGCATTTTCGAGGCCTTCCAGCAGGCAGATGGCACGATCAGCCGCAAATATGGCGGCACAGGGCTGGGTCTCTCCATTTCGCGCGAACTGGCGCGGTTGCTCGGCGGCAAGATCAGCCTGGAAAGCAAGGTCGGCGAAGGCAGCTGCTTCACACTCACCATTCCCGTCATCTACGACGCCGCGATGGTGCCCGCACGACAGCTCGCACCCGTCGCAGCGCCCGCCCTGCCCTCGCCCGCCCCCGCTCCGAAGCCGCGCGCAGCAAGGCCCGCCGCCGCAGTCCCGAGCCTCGCTGCCGATGACCGCGCCGCGCTGACCGAAGGCAAGCAGCTGCTGCTGGTGATCGAGGACGATGCGACCTTTGCCGGCATCGTCTGCGACCTGTCGCGCGAGATGGGCTTTCAGTGCATCGTCGCCAGCACCGCGCAGGACGCGATCGCACTCGCCGGCGAATATCGCCCGCACGCGATCGTGCTCGATATCGGCCTGCCCGACCAGTCAGGCCTTACCGTGCTCGACCAGCTCAAGCATCGGGACGAAACGCGGCACATCCCGATCCATGTCATCTCGGGTGCGGATCAGGGCCCGACGGCGCTGGCGCTGGGCGCGGTCGGCTTTCTCGGCAAGCCCGCGCGGCGCGACGAGCTGGCCGAAGTGCTGGCAACGCTTCAGGCCAAGCTTGCCTCGCGCATGCGCCGCGTGCTGATCGTCGAGGATGACGCCGTGCAACGCGAAGCAGTCGGCCAGCTGCTCAAGTCGCAGGATGTCGAGACCGTAGGCGTCGGCACAGCGGCCGATTGCCTCGAGCGGCTGCGCAACGAGACGTTCGATTGCGTCGTGCTCGACCTTTCATTGCCCGATGCCTCGGGCTTTGCCGTGCTCGAGGAACTGAGCGCCGACGACGCCCATGCCTTCCCGCCGGTGATCGTCTATACCGGGCGCGAGCTGACCGCCGACGAGGAACAGCGGCTGCGGCGCTATTCGAGTTCGATCATCATCAAGGGGGCGAAATCGCCCGAGCGGCTGCTCGACGAGGTGTCGCTGTTCCTGCACCAGGTTGTCGCCGATCTGCCGCCCGAACAGCGCAAGATGATCGAGAAGGCGCGCCACCGCGACGCCGCGCTCGAAGGCCGCCGCATCCTCATCGTCGAGGACGATGTGCGCAACGTCTATTCGTTGACCAGCGTGCTCGAGCCGCGCGGTGTGGTGACCCAGATCGCACGCAACGGCCAGGAGGCGATCACCGCGCTGGAAGCGGCGGGCGAGGATCCTGAAAAGGCGATCGACCTGGTGCTGATGGATGTGATGATGCCGGTGATGGACGGGCTGACCGCCGCGCGCACCATCCGCAGCGAAGCGAAATGGGCGAAGCTGCCGATCATCATGCTCACCGCCAAGGCGATGCCGGACGACCAGCAGAACTGTCTCGACGCCGGTGCGAATGATTATATGGCCAAGCCCATCGACGTCGACAAGCTGCTGTCGCTGGTGCGCGTGTGGATGCCGCGCTGATGACCGAGAATATCGAGGATATCGAGATCGAGCTGCTGCTCGAGGCGATGTACCAGCATTATCACTATGACTTCCGCAACTATGCGCGCGCCTCGCTGAAACGCCGGTTGCTGCATGCGCGCAAGCAACTGGGCTATGACAGCATATCGGCAATGCAGTCCGATGTGCTGCACGACCGGACCATGCTGCCGCGCCTGCTGAACTATCTCACCGTGCAGGTCAGCGAGATGTTCCGCGACCCCTCCTATTTCCGCGCGCTGCGCGAAAAGGTGATCCCGCACCTGCGCACCTATGCTTCGCTCAAGGTCTGGGTGGCCGGATGCAGCAATGGCGAGGAACTGTATTCGCTGTCGATCCTGTTTCGCGAGGAAGGCCTTGCGCACAAGACGATGTTCTATGCGACCGACATCAACCCCAATGCGCTGAAGGCCGCCGAGGCCGGCGTCTATCCGCTCGAACATATCCGGCTGTTCACCGAGAATCACCAGAAGGCGGGCGGCCTGACCTCGCTGTCCGATTATTACACCGCCGATTATGGCCGCGCGGTGTTCGACAAGTCGCTGCGCAATCAGGTCGTCTTTTCTGATCACAGCCTGGTCACCGACAGCGTGTTCGGCGAGATGCACCTGATTTCGTGTCGCAACGTGCTGATCTATTTCAACCGCGAGCTGCAGAACCGGGCGATCGGATTGTTCAAGGACTCGCTCGCCCGGCGCGGATTCCTCGGGCTGGGCTCGAAGGAGAGCCTACGGTTCAGCGCGCATGCCGGTGCATTCAGCGAGTTCGTTGCGGAAGAGAAGATCTACCAGCGGGGCCTGACATGACCGGCAAGGCGGTGGTGATCGGTGCATCGGCGGGAGGCGTGCAGGCGCTATCGCAGATTCTTCCGGCCCTGCCCGGAAACTTTCCCTGCCCCATTTTCGTTGTCGTTCATGTCCCGCCCCGCCGGGACAATGCCCTGGTCCAGCTGCTGGCCGCCAAATGCGCACTTCAGGTCAAGGAAGCCGAGGACAAGGAAATGGCGATGGGGGGCACGATCTATTTCGCACCTGCGGATTATCACCTGCTGGTCGAGGAAGGCGGAACGCTTGCGCTGTCTTCGGAGGAACCGGTCAACCATTCGCGCCCGGCCATCGATGTCCTGTTCGAATCCGCCGCCGATGCCTATGGCCCGGCGCTGACAGGTATCGTTCTGACCGGCGCGAACCATGACGGTGCCGACGGCCTGAGGGCGGTCGGCGCGGCGGGAGGGATCGCACTGGTCGAAAACCCTGTGACCGCCGAGGTATCGACCATGCCGTCCGCCGCGCTCGCCGCCTGCCCCTCGGCCCGGGCGATGAGCTTTGCGGACATCGTCAGCCAGTTGCGCGATTGGGCCGCGGCATGACCGGCAGCTTCGACCCCATCAAATGCCTGCTGGTCGATGACCTGCCGGAAAATCTTGTCGCGCTCGAAGCGTTGCTCAAATCCGATGGTCTGGAGTGCCACAAGGCATCGAGCGGCGAAGAGGCGCTCGAACTGCTGCTGGTCCACGATTATGCGTTGGCGCTGCTCGACGTGCAGATGCCCGGCATGGACGGGTTCGAACTGGCCGAGCTCATGCGCGGCAGCGAGCGCTCGCGCCACGTGCCGATCATCTTCGTCACCGCCGGCAGCGGCGATACCGCGCGCCGGTTTCGCGGTTATGAGGCGGGCGCGGTCGACTTCATCCAGAAGCCGATCGAACCCGATATCCTGCGCTCCAAGGCCAACGTCTTCTTCGAGCTCTATAACCAGCGGCGCCAGATCGCGAAGCAGCGCGACAGCCTGGCCGCGATGGGGCTCGAGCTGCAGGCGGCCGACGCACAGAAGAACCGCTTTCTCGCGGTGCTGGCGCATGAACTTCGCAACCCGATCATGGCGCTGGTCGCGGGGCTGAGGCTGCTCGAGCGGCGCGAAGGCACCGACGCGGTTCCCGAGATCCGCAGCGCGATGAACCGCAGTCTCAGCCACATGACCCGGCTGGTCGAGGACCTGCTCGACATCTCGCGCATCGAGCAGGGCAAGATCTCGCTGCGGCACGAGGAACTGCTGCTGCAGGACGTTATCGGCTTTGCCATCGAGACGGTGCAGCCGATCATCGATTCGGCGGGGCACCGCCTGCACCTTGCACTGCCCGATGACCCGGTCAGGCTGCGCGGCGACCATGCGCGCGTCACCCAGATCGTCGGCAATCTGATCAGCAACGCCGCGCGCTACACCCCCAATGGCGGTGATATTCGCGTCAGCTTGAGGTCAGAGGATCGGTGGGCCAAGATCGAGATCGCCGATAACGGCATCGGTATCGCACCCGAACAGCAGGGACGGATTTTCGACATTTTCGCGCAGGTCGCACCCGATGGCCGGATGAACCAGGAAGGCCTCGGTATCGGCCTGGCGCTCGTCAAGCAGCTCGTCGAACTCCATGGCGGGCGCATCCTGCTCACGCGCAGCGCGCCGGGCGAAGGCAGCAGCTTCGAGGTCTGGCTGCCGCTGGCCTGACCGGGACGCGGTGCGTCAGCGCATCGTCCGAACCTCGTCGTCCCGGCCCGTCATCTCCCAGCGGATCAGCGAGATCGGGATCGATCCCGCAGCGCGAAAACGGTCGTGAAAGGCCTTGATGTCGAAGGCCTCGCCCTGCTGCATCGCAACCTCGGCCAGCAGCTTTTCCAGCTCGACCTTGCCCATGTAATAGCCGATGCCATAGCCGGGCTGGCGCAGGTACAGCTCGATATCGAACTGCGCCACCGCATCGCCCGGCTTCATCCATTTGGGCGTGCGCGCGATCAGCGATTCATTCGCCTGTTTCCAGGTCCATTCATTCGCCTGCATGCGGATTTCAGGAACGACACGCGCCGCGCGCTTGGCGCCGAGGATATAGTCGATCTCGCGCGTCTTGGGCCGATCCTCGAGCATGCCCGCCTGCAGGATCATCTCTTCCAGATAGAAGGCCCAGCCCTCGTTGCGCAACCCATTGACGAAGAAGAGCCGGGGTTTGCCGCGAATGGGACGCGTATCGCGCGCCGCCTGAAGGCCATCGAACATGTGGCCTGGCAGATTGTGCGCGCGCAGCGGCAGGCCATCGCGAAACTCGGCCTGGAAGAAGAAATGCAGGTTGAGCGGCGGGTCGAACAGGCCGGGCTTGGAAGGATCGCGCTCGAACGGGAACACATAGGGCCCCTCTTCGGGATCGTGCTGCACATAATCGGGAATGGTCACCCACTGGCCTTCGCGCAATTGCTTGAGCAGGTGCTCGTCCTCGGCCTTGCGCTTGGTATCGAACTCGGCGCGGGTCTTCACCGGTTCGGGCATCGGGATCGCACGGTTGCGATGCTCCTCGATCTTGAGAAACGCGACCTGGCGCTGATATTCGCGCTCGCCGATCGTCTCGACCTCTTCGGGCGTATAGGGCAGCAGCAGGACGTTCTTGAGATACCAGGCGTAATTTTCCTTGCCGACCCCGCCATGCGCCGGAAGCCCCGCCTCGATCGATTCCAGCCAGGCCTTGAATTCCGCTGCCGCCGCCTGCGCCCGCTTCGCCGGCTGCACCAGATCGGGCTGCACCTGGGCCGCGCGCGCGGCCAGCTCGGCAAAGACGTTGATCTCGACCTGTTTCTGCACGATCGCCAGCCGGGCGAGGTCCCCACGCGGATCGGTGAGGTTTATGCGCGCCTGGCGCAGCGCCGCAGGCACCGCGTCAAGGCTGGCCTTGAACCGCGTCAGTGCGTCGCCCTTGAGCGGAAGCGCGGGAATGCCGAACGCCCCGTGCATCTTCGGGCCGAAGCCCAGATTGGTCGTGCTGTAAAAGGCCGGATCGCGCTTCCACGGCTGCATGACGCGGTGCTGGAATTCGAGCCCGCGCATTTCCGCCAGCACGACCATGTAATCGACCCGCTCGGAGATCGGCCAGGCGCTGTCGTCGATGGCGCGCAGCCGCTGCTGCAAGCCCGCCAGGCGCTCGGCCTGGCGCTGCATCGCAGCGGGCGTGTAGTCGGGCACGCCGCGCACCATTTCGGGCACCGTCAGCGCGCGGAACTCGTCATAGAGCGCCAGCAGCGCGGCATAGCCCGATGCCGGCTGCTCGGTCTGCGCGGCGACCGGCTGCGCGGCAAGCGGAGCAAGGAGCGGGAGCGCCAGCAGCGCAGCCCAGTGACGCCAGTTCCGCTTCATGCTGTCTCTCCCTGATATGTCGCTGACTTAAAGTGCGTTGAAGAAGCGGCCCAGGCGCTCCATCGCCTCGACGATACGCGCCTCGGATTCGGACCCGAAGCAGACGCGGAGATGCCCTTCCCCGCCGGGTCCGTAAAAGCTTCCCGCCTCGACCACGACATGCGCTTCCTGCAGGATCGCCATCGCGATATCCTGCGAGCTGCGGCCCGTGCCGCTGATATCGGGAAAGGCGTAGATGGTGGCCTCAGGCGCGGCGCAGGTAACGCCGGGCATCTGGTTCAGCGCCTGCACGACGATGTCGCGCTTGCGCCGATCGGCCTCGACCATCGCAAGCATCGGCTCCTGCGGCCCTTCGACAGCCGCACGCGCGCCTTCCTGCACGAACACGTTGACATGGGTGACGTCGGTCATCGCGATGGTCAGGATCGCGGGCATCAGCCGCGCGTCGGCGGTCACATAGCCCACGCGCCAGCCATCCATCGAATAAGCCTTGGTGAAGGCGAAGCAGGTGATGGTCCGCTCGCGCATGCCCGGCAGGCTGGCGATGCTGATATGCTCCGCCCCGTCATAGGTGATATACTCGTACACCTCGTCCGAGAGTACGAGCAGGTCGTGCTCGATCGCCAGATCGGCGATATGCTGAAGCTCTGCCCGCGTATAGACGCGCCCCGTGGGATTGGCCGGGTTGATCAGCACGATCATCCGCGTCCTGTCGGTGATCTTGGCTGCGATCGCCTCTTTCGTAATGGCAAAGCCGTTGGCCTTGTCGAGATGCGCGATCACCACCTTGCCCCCGGCAAGCTGGGTCTTGCCGATATGCTGCGGATAATAGGGGTCGAGCAGGATCACCTCGTCGCCCGGATCGATCGCGGCCATGAACGCCGCAAACGAGGCATGGGTCAGCCCGTTGGTCACCAGCACCTCATCGACGCCGTAATCGAGCTTGTTGAAATCGCGCAATTTCTTCACCAGCGCCTGGCGAAAGGAGAGCGTGCCGCGAAAATCACCATAATGGACTATGCCAGCGTCGAGCGCGGCCTTGGTCGCCAGCTTGATGTGGTCGGGCGTATCGGCATGCGGCCGCCCGAATTCCAGATGGATGAGATCAACCCCCGCAGCGTCGAGTTTCGCAGCCTCGTCGTACATGCCGAAACTCTTCTTCGATCCCGATGCGAGGCGCTGTGCCGGCCATTTCATTATTGCTCTCCGCTGCTGTACAGACATATGCATAATTGCGTGATATGTAACATTTCAAGCTCTAACTTCGTTGGAGCCGATATTCCTGTCCGGCGGCCCGCAAGCCGCATGCGATCATGCCCGCATCATGCTGGCACGCATATGGCCGCAAAGCTGCGCGGGCGCTGCCGGATCACTTGACCAACAGGATGCGATTGTTCGGCGGGGCGGTCCATTCGAAGCCGCGCTGGGTCACCACGCCATTGTCCTCGAGCGGAATCTTGATCTTGCGCGTACCCCATTCGGGAACGGGCGTGTAGAGGAACAGCTCGATCGACAGGAAATTGCCGGGGCGCAGCGTGTAGGTCATGCGCAGCGGATTGAATTCGGCCATCGACGGTCCAGACCCGTGCCCCAGATCGCCCACCGAGTGGCTGCCGATCACGACATCGGACACCTTGGGATCGGCCACAGGATCGTCATATCTACCGAGCGCCAGCCCAGGGGTCTCGGCCACGCGACGGTTCACTGCGGCCAGCGCATCGCCTGCGGTAACGCCGGGGCGGATCACCTCGAGGATCATCTGGCGGATCTCGCGCGCCTTGTCGAAGGCGCGCTGGACGCCTGGCGGCGGCGCATTCTCGCCGGGCTTCAGCACATAGGCCATGCGCTTCATGTCGGTATAGGCGGTAAGGAAATTCACGCCCCAGTCCATCGTGATCAGGTCGCCGTGCTGGATGACATGATCGCCCGACACGGGCCCGCGCGGACCGGGACCAAGAATGTAGATGCTGGGGATGCCGAAGCTGTTGCCCAAGCCCTGCTTGTGCAGTTCCTCCATCATCCACCAGGCGACCTCGCCCGTGGTGGTCTTGCCCGGCGTGATCACCTCGTTCGAGAGCGCGCGCTCGGCGATGGTGCGCGAGAATTCGCCCGCGCGGGCAAAGGCAGCGATTTCGCTGGCAGCATGGCGCGAGCGGAAATCGGACACGAGCTTTTCCGCCGGGACGAGCCGCTGCGCCAATTCCGGCCCC
This sequence comes from Blastomonas ursincola, assembly GCF_013607875.1. Classification (GTDB taxonomy): domain Bacteria; phylum Pseudomonadota; class Alphaproteobacteria; order Sphingomonadales; family Sphingomonadaceae; genus Blastomonas; species Blastomonas ursincola. Next base: position 1,336,357 of record NZ_VDES01000002.1, on the reverse strand, counting down.
AGCGTTTCGACCAACTTCTGGTGAAGCGAATGGCTGAGACCGTCCGCCGTACCGATTTCGGAGGCGATATTGACGCCGATCCGCTTCGGATTGCGCTCGGCGATGAATGCCTTGAGGTCTGCGGGCGACCTGCGCAGGTCATAGAGCGGACACTGATCGAACGCCGCACCGCCAATGCCGAACGCGGCCCGCTCGATCCGCCCCTCGCCGCGATCGGTGAACACATAATAACCGATATCGCCAACATAGCCGCCGCCCAGCAGCATCGCATTGGGATCGTCATGTCCTTCGCGCGACGCGACGATCCACATGTCGATTCGGTTTTCGCGCATCGCTTCGGGCAGAATCAGGTCGAGCTTGTCCTTGCGAATCTGGCACAGCTGTTCCCAGCGCTGGCGGGCTTCCTGCGCGGTTGCAGGCGTCGCCGCAGCCAGCAGCACCGCCGCAGCGCCAAAACCCAGTCCCCACCGTCCGAACGCCATGCGCATCTCCTCCAGCCTCCGGGATCAGAACCTGTCGCCTGCCCCGTACTTCACCGCAGATATATTCAACTTCACACGATTTTTGTCAATTTTATTGCGCGGCCTCATGCCGCCGGTACCGATAGGGAATTCAAGGGTTCACGCTCGCCCGGGCCCGAGGCGCGTGAACGGCTTGCAGCATTGGGGCCGCAGGCCCCCTGCCAGCAACAAAACTATTGGCAGCGACAGGCATTTTCTTCCACACGGCTGTCATAACTCAGTGCAAATACACATGTATTCGGCTAGTTCGATCCCCTTGGCGGTCCATTGCGATGGAACCGCTTGATCAATCGAGGCTTTTGAGAAAACATGAACGCAAGCTCGGCAGCAGCAACGGTACGTCAGGAAGGGGAGCAGGTGGAAAATCGCGGCGAATATGACCCGAGCAACCCGACATTCCGCCTGGAAAACTCGCCTTTCTATCTGATGGCGCATGCCGATTTCAAATATCACGAAGACATGGACAAGGTGCTGCACAAGCATGGCGTGTCCAAGCCGATTTATCGTGTGATGACGGTATTGCGCGAACAGCAGCCCGCCAGCATCGGTGCGATTGCCGAGGCGGCGCTCACCAAAAGATCGACGATCAGCCGGATCATCGACCGCATGGTCGAACAGGGGCTCGTATCGACCGAGCCCAACCCCGAAGACAACCGGATCACCGAAGTCACCCTGACCCCCGCCGGCCAGCAGACGCTGCGCAAGTTGACCCCGATCGTAGGACGCCAATTCTCGCGCGCGATGGTGGGCATCAGCAACCGCGACATCGCGCACCTGCTTCGGACGCTCAAGAAGATCAGCGACAATCTCAGCAAGCTGCCGATCGAATAGTCTCTGCGCGGTTCGGCCGCGACGCTGACCGTCCGAATCATGTGCATTTGCATGTGATTCTTGCTGTGAAGCCGTTGACCGGCGCGATCAAAGCTGCTGTTCCTGCTCGCACGGCCCCAGATGCCAGGACAAGCAGCGGCGGAAACGAGTTTGCAACAGACACGATCATCGCGCGCCGACCCTAACGCGCTTGCTCGGGCCATGGCATCGGCGCGGTCCGGCAGGCTCGACGAGGCGCAGGCGCTTCTCGAGCATCTGCGCACGACAGCGCCTCGCGACCCCGACGTGCTGCAACTGCTCGGCATGCTGGCGCGCCAGCGGGGCGACCAGCCTGCGGCGATCGCCTTGTTCCGGCAATCGCTGGCCAACGAGCCGCGCCAGCCCCATGTTCTCAACAATCTGGGCAACGCTTGTGCGGCGACGGGCCAGCAGGAGCAGGCGCTGGAGGCCTATGGCAAGGCGCTAGCGCTCAAGCCCGATTATGCCGATGCCGATATCAACCGCGCGCTCGCGCTGATCGCGCTCGGCAGGGCATCGCAAGCGGCGGAGCATATGGCCGCCCTGGTGCGCGCGCAGCCTGGTTCGGCCCGCGCTTGGGCCGTGCTGGGTCAGGCACTTGCTGCAATGGGCGATCAGGCGCAGGCGGTCATGGCCTATGGCAAGGCCCTGACGCTTCAACCGGATCACGGCCCGTGGTTGCACAATCTGGCCGTCGCGCTGCGGCTCGCGGGGCGTCCCGAAGAGGCTTTGCCGCTGTTCGATCGCAGCGCCGCACTTTCCCCCGATGACCCACGCATCCACTATAATCGCGGCCATTGCCTGCAGGATCTGGGCCGGATGGAAGAGGCGGCTGCGGCCTATCGGCGCGCCATCGCGCTTGCGCCCAGCGATGTCGATCTGCACGATTCGCTCAGCCGCCTGCTCTGGCAGCAAGGCGACCGCGATGGCCATGTTGCCAGCTACCGCGATGCTTTGGTGGAGGCCCCGGACGACGCCGGGTTGCTGTGTGGGCTGGCAGAGCGGCTCACGCTGGCCGGGGAGGCTCGAGCGGCGGCGGCGCTGTTGGCCGATGCGGCCGCGCGGGGCGTCGGGGGTGCCGACCTGCGCTTTCGGCTCGGCCAGGCATGCTGGTCTTGCGGCGAACCCGATCGTGCCTTTGCGGCCTTCGAGGCGGCGCTGGAGATCGAGCCGCGCCACCCGCCGACGCTGCGCGAATCGGCTCGCTGTCTGATCATCACCGACCGGATCGGCGAGGCGATGTCGCGCATCGTCACCCGGCTCGACGATGACGCTCATGACCAGCAGGCGCTGGCGCTGCAAGGCCTGAGCTGGCGGCTGACCGGAGACGCGCGATTCCACTGGCTGATCGATCCCAGGCTGATCGGCACCGCGATGCTGACGCCGCCCGGTGGCGACGGACCTGGTTTCAACCGCGCGCTCGATGTGGCGCTGGGCACGCTGCACACGGCCCGCACCGCGCCGCTCGAACAGACGCTGCGCGGCGGCACGCAGACCACCGACGACCTTTTCGCGCGCGAACTGCCCGAGATCGTGACGGTGCACGCAATGATCCGCCAGGCGGTGGAGCGCCATATTGCCGCGCTGCCCGACGATGCGAGCCATCCGTTCCTGGCCCGCAAATCCGCCGGCTTTGCCTTTTCAGGCTCCTGGTCGGTGCGGCTGTCGAGCGGAGGTCATCACAGCAACCATATCCATCCCGAAGGCTGGATCAGCGCGGTCTATTATGTCGCGGTACCGCCCGCGGTCGGCGACGGGCAGAGTGGCTGGCTCAAGTTCGGCGAGACCGGACTGAACCTGGGCGACCGCGAACAGATCCTGCACATGGTCCGCCCCCAACCGGGCCTGCTGGTACTGTTCCCGTCCTATTTCTATCACGGCACCGTGCCCTTTGCGGACACCCAGCACCGCACCACCATCGCCTTCGATATCGTGCCGTCCGGCTGAGGGCGGATCAGCGACCGGCAACCTGCTGAGCGATCCAGCGATCGACCGTCTGTTCGAGCAGGGTCATCGGCAACTGGCCTTGCGCAAGGATGAGGTCGTGGAATGCGCGGATGTCGAACCGCGCCCCCAGCGCCTTTTCCGCCCGCGCGCGCATTGCGATGATGCGCAACTCGCCGACCTTGTAGGCCACCGCCCCGGCGGGAGCACCGATATAGCGCGCGAGCTCGCTGTCGATATTGATATCGGCGAGCGCGGTATTCTCCTCGAAGCATCGGCGCGCGCGGGCATAGTCCCAGCCCATGACATGGATGCCGGTATCGACCACCATCCGGCAGGCGCGCCACATCTCGGTCGACAGGCTGCCGAACGCCTCATAGCCGTCGCGATATACCCCCATTTCGTGCCCCAGGCGCTCGGCATAGAGCGCCCAGCCCTCGCGAAAGGCGAGCAGATCGCGGGAGCGGCGAAACGAGGGCAGCGCCGGGTTCTCGTTGGTCAACGCGCCATGGGTGTGATGGCCAGGGGCCGCCTCGTGCAGGCTGAGCGCCGGGACCTCGTAGAGCGGGCGCTGATCGAGATGCGAGGTGTTGACGACGAAAGTTCCGGCAAAACCCTTGGCGAAATCACCGCCGCCGCCGCCGCGCGCGGTGGTATAGCCCTCTTCGAGCTCTGGCGGGACCGGCACGATGGTGAACGGCTGGCGCGGCAGGATCGAAAAATAGCGCGGCAGCACGCCATCGATCCGCTTCGAGGCCGCCGCATATTTCTCGATCAGCCCTTCGCGACTGGTCGCATAGAAGCGCGGATCGGTGCGCAGGAAATGCAGCCATTCGGCAAAGCTCCCGGTAAAGCCGGTAGCGGCGATGACCTTGTCCATCTCGCCGCGAATGCGCTCAACTTCGGACAGGCCAAGTGCGTGAATCTGTTCGGCCGAAAGATCGGTCGTCGTGTAATAGCGCAGCAGGAAATCATAATAGGCCCGCCCGCCCGGCACCGCTGCGATGCCCAGCTCCTTGCGTGCCGCCGCCCGATAGGGCCCGTCGATATAGGCGAGCATCGCGACCTGCGCCGGACGGATATCGCTGCTGATCAGCGCCTGCGCCTCGGCGAGGAGCGCGGGATAGGCCTTGAGCGCGCCGAGCATCGGATCGTCGGCGATTGGCACGGCGATCTGCTTGCGCAGGATGGCGACCGCGACATCGATCACCGGGGCCGGATTGGTCCAGCCCGTGGCCACGCCGCGCTCGAGATTGGCACGTTGCTCGGCGAAATAGCGGGTTATGCCGCGCATCCGCTGTACCCAAGCGCGTGCATCGGCTTGCGATCGGATGTCTAGCCCGCGTGCCACCGCATAGGGCGTGTTGTAGAAGCCTTCGTGCGCGACAAAGGCGAAGCGGCGCTCGTCGGAATCGATGCCCTCGATCCGCCAACCGATCAGCGCGCGCAGATAGCGACGGTCGGTCCGTTCGGCCTCGGTCAGCGCGGCGTCATCCAGCCTGTCGAGTTGCTCGGCCAGGTCCAGCAGCGCGGCGCGCCGCCGGGCCATGCCCTCGAGCGTCTCGTCGGGCCAGCCTGCGCGCGCGCGCGCAGGGTCCGATCGCCCGGCCTCCATCGGATGATCGGCGGAAAAGCGCTCGTACTGCGCGACGATCTCGGCGATTGCCGACTGTGCCGACACCGATCCGCAGGCCAGCCAGGCGGCGCCTGCGATGGCCAGGGCGCGGGCCAATCGACCTGCCCGCGCCCCGACCGGCCATGGCCTTCCATCAAGGGAGGGTGAAAGGCGCATGGAACTCAATTGGTGAGATAGGCCATCGACATCAGCAACCTGGGCAGCAGCGATGCACCGGCATGGAACCGCACCGGAACAGGCGCGCGCGGACGAACCGACAGCGCATCCGCGTCACCGGTCGCGAGCATGGTGGCGACTTCCGATCCGATCACCGTGTTGGTCGCGAGCCCGCGCCCATTGCATGCCTGGATCGCTATGGCATCATCGCCCAGATCGTAGATTTCGGGCAGGAACGAGGTGTTGACCCAGGCAAGACCATGCCAGAGATAATCGATCTGCGGATCGGGCATGGCCGGGAAATACTGTTTCAACCGCCTCTTGGCCTCGCGATACAGGGCCTTCTCGCCATTGACCGCATAGGACATCGGAAAGGCCGAGACGAGGTGGCCGAGGCCGTCGAGCCGGGCCGTGAAGAGATAGGGCATCTTGTCGGTAAACGCCCCGCCCCGCGGCAGGATCACCTGGCGCTGCGCGGGATCGAGCGGCATCGAGGCGAACTGGAAGACATTGAGCGGCAGCGAGGTCCGGCGCATCGCCGGGTGCAGCGCGGCATTGCCGCCGTTGGCTGCCAGCACAACACGCCGCGCACGCAGGGTGCCGCTGGCGGTATAGCAGAGCCACTGGCCCTGCTTGCGCTCGAGCTGCCGCACGGGGCTGTTCGCATAGAGCTTGGCGCCGCGCCGGATCGCGACATGCGCGAGCCCGCGCACAAAGGCCAGGGGGTTGAGCCCGCCGCCATCCTCGAAGCGCAGCGCGCCGCAATAGCGGTCGGTGCCGAACAGGGCCCGGGTCTGGCTGCCATCGACAAAGCTGACCCGGTGGCCCCGCGCCTGCCACTGCCGCGCCATGTCGCGCTGCTGCTGGGCCAGCGCCTCGGTATGCGCAGGCGTGTAGAACCCGTCCTGGCGCATGTCGCACTCGATCTCGTTCTGCCGGATCAGATCGAAGACATGCGCGCCCGATCGGCCGATCATGTCGGTCAGCCGCTCGCCTGCCGCCTCGCCCAGCACCTCGCCGATCGTCTCGGGAGTATGGCGGATGTAATCGGGTGCGATGATGCCGCCGCTCTGGCCGGTGGCCCCGTCGCCGAACTGTCCGGCCTCGACCAGGGCGACATCGACATTACGCTCGGCCAGATGCAGCGCCGTCGTCATTCCGGCAATGCCGCCGCCGATGACGAGCACATCGACATCGTGCACACCGACCAGGCTGTCGACCTGCGGCGCGGGCGCGGCATTGGCGGTCCAGACAGCGTTGGTCAGGCCTTTCGGGCGTCGGCGCGGGGAAATGGGCTGATATTGCATCACAGCCATTCCGACAGCTTGGCGGCAGAGTGGATCACGGCAGGCGCGGACAAGCGAATGTCCCGCTTCAAGCCTGCCGATGGGATCAGGTTCATGGTGGCAACTATCCTGTTCGCCCAGTCGAGGGCGGTGAAAAGGTCGAAACGGTCAGACGGTGGCAGGTTGTCGTTCGGGGCCGGGGCCAACGCGCCGCGCGACGGCGACAAAGGCGAGCACGACGCACAGCGCGACCGGCGTGTTCATGATCATCGGCAGCGACATCTCGTTATTGCCGACAATCGATACGGCGATGAAGATCGCGGTGCCTTCCTGGCGCATCAGATGCTCGATGCCGATCGCGACATTCTCGCGATGGGTGAAGCCGGCAAAGCGCACGATGGTCATCACCACCGCGACCATCAGCACGTTGAGCGCGACGGTGATCCAGAACAGCGCGCCCAGATTTTCGCGCAGCACCGGCACCTGATCGTAGAGGATGACCGCGAACGAGCTGAACAGCACGATCGTCGCGACGTTCTTCAGATAGCGCTTGAACCACAGGGCAAAGCCGGGCTGCCAGGCGCGCACCGCAAAGCCCGTGGCAGCAGGCAGCACGGTAATCGAGAATATGTCCCAGAAGAAAGAGGCGAGCGGCACATTCACATCGGCTTCGAGCCCCATGAAATGCAGCAGCGCGAAATGCGCGTAGAAAGGCACGACGAAGATGTAGATCATGCTGAGGATCAGCGTCATCGACATCGACAATGCCAGATCGCCCTTCGCCATGTCGGTGAACAAGTTCGACAGCATACCGCCCGGCGTGGTCGCGAGCAGCACGAAGCCGACCGCGAGCGCGGCCGTCGGCGCGACAGTGAGCGCCAGGGTCAGGCCGATCGCGGGCGGCACGATCAGCATCGAGCACACCCCGAAGATCAGCGCGCGGCGGTTGCGGAACACCTGGCGGAAATCGTCTGCCGTCAGCGACAGGCCCATCGAGGCCATGATCGCGATCAGCGATCCGGGAAGCAGCCAGTTGCCCAGAAGGGCCATGAGATCGGCATAGGTCATGGGCGCGCTGTCCTCAGGCGGTTTCGAGCGACAGCGTGCACGCGCCATTGCGGCGGATGGTGCGGCAATCGGCCTGCGCCTTGGCGAGATCTTCGTCGAGGATGCGCGCGCAGACATTGGCCTGGATCCAGCCAAAGGGCATCAGCAGCCGACCGCCCTGCCCGTAGAACAGGCCGATGTCATAGAAATCGCCCGGCGGCAGTCCCTTGGTGCTGCCGGCGGCCAGATAGGCCAGGACGATGTCGCCTGCCTCCGGATAGGAAGTGGCGTTCTCCGCCGGTATGGCGGGCTGCGCCATGCCCTGTGGCAGCGTGCTCGCCGGCATCGGCACCGAGATTTCGGGGCCGGTCCAGATCGCGTGCATCGCCTCGAACCCGGCCTTGCGTTCCGCCAGGTCCCAGAGGAAAGCAGCCGAAACCGGCGCAGCGTCGTCGAGTAACCGGCAGCGGGCGGACAGGCCCGATTGCGGCTCGACCAGTTTGATGATGCGCATATCGCTCCCCTATTGTCCGGCGACCATGGCCAGATATTCTTCCTTCTGCAGCGCGATCGGCACATTGCCGTTCAGCCACAGAAAGTCGTGAAACCGCTTGAGATCGAACGCCTTGCCCTCGCGCACCCGCGCCTCGGCGAGGAACTCGGTCGTCTGGATCTTGCCGATCTGATAGCTGATCGCCTGGCCGGGCGCGGCGGCAAAGAAGGTCGCTTCCTCCTCCGCGGTCTCGCGGTCCATCGGCACCATCGCCCGCAGATAGTCTGCGGCCTGAGCGATGGTGAATTCCCCGGTGGCGAGCTTCACGTCGACCTCGACGCGGAGCGCGCGCAGGCGGGCGAAATTGTAGATGATCTCGCGCGTCTTGGGCGCATTGTCCCAGAGCCCCGCCTGCAGCATCATCTCTTCGGCATAGAAGCCCGTGCCTTCGTTCGCCCCGCTGTCATAATAATGGCGGCGCAGCGGATTGGGGTGCTTCCACCCAAGGGTCAGCTGAAAGAAATGCCCCGGCACGCCTTCATGCACGATGATCGGCCTGGGGTCGCGCGCGATCGAAAGGTTGAAATAGCCAAGATTGGGCGACGGATCGGGCAGGTAGACCGTCGCGTTCTGGCCGACACGCGTACGGTCGGTGAGATCGAAGGTGCGCCCCAACCACCCGATCGGCGCAAGATAGGCCGGAAACGGCAGCGCGTTGTAATGCCCGGCCCAGTCGGGGACGGTCAGCAGCCGCTTGTCCTTCAGAAACGCACGAATGTCGCGCTCGTCCGAAGCGAGCTTGGCCACCACGGCATCGATCGAAGCGCCGATCGGCAGCTCTGCCATGCCCGCATTGCGGTTGCGCTCGAGCTCCTCGAACAGCACCGAACGGGTCCATTCCTGTCGCCCCATCTGGGCAAGCTGTTCGGGGGTATAGGGGTAGAGAGCTACGTTGCTCAGGAAAAAGCGATAGCTCTCTCCCCCCACCGCCGTCTGGCTGGGCAATGCCTCGCGACGATTCTTGAGAAAGGTTTCGAATGCGGCGAACGCCTTGATCGACTTGTCTACGGCCGCATCCAGCCGCTTGCGCTGGGCAGCATCTGCATGGGGCGCAAGGCCGCTCGCCATGCCTTTCAGGCTGTCCGGGACGATCGCGATCTGCGCCAGCGCCGCATCGACAAAGGGTCCGCGCATGTCGTCGAGATTGGCCTGGCCCGCTGCCAGCACCGCAGGCGCATTGTCGAGCAGCCGGATGACCTGCTCGACCCGCGCGGCCTCGACCGGCGGCGGCGGCAGCAGAATCTCGAACACCGGGCCCAGCGCCTGTGCGACATAGAAATGCGGCTGGCGTCTCCACGCGGCGACATGGTCGAGCTCCCAGTGGACGCGCGACAGCGCCGAACCGACAAGCCGGTAATCGACCTTCTCGCTGACGGTCTGCGGCTTGTCCGCCAGTGCCCTCCACTTGGCCTCGAAATTCGCGAGCGCCTTGCGCTGCTCTGCCACGGCGCGGGGCGACCAGTCGGGCGTCCAGCCTTCGGGCCGCACGATGCGCGGAATGTCGTCGCTGGTCGCGGGCTGGGTGGTCGCGCGCCAGGCCCAGAAATCGGCCCCCAGCTGCTGCACCTCGGCCTGCGCCAGCGCTGCCGGAGCCGCTGCAAGCATCGCGCCTGCCAGAACCGCAGAAACGAACGTCTTCAGCATCTTATTTCCTGTTCCTGACATTGCGGTCAAAGAACTCGGCCATCTTCTTGAAGGCAAAGCGCGCCTGGCGAAGATTGTCGCTGGCCCAGGCATGGTTGCCGCCGGGCAGCGTCACCAGCTCGAACATCTGCTCGCGGTCGATCATCTGCTCGGCCAGCGCGATCGTGTCCGAATAGAGCACCACCGGGTCGCGCGTACCGTGAATGATCATCAGCGGATCCTTGATCCCCTTGGCCTGATAGAGCGCCGATTGCGCCTCGTAGCGCGCGGGCATGTCCGGTCCATCGGGCGGTCCCATGATCCACATCTGCGCCGGATAGGCATGCCAGACATTGGTCGCAGGCGCACCCGCAATTCCCGCCGCATAGACGCCAGGCTTCTTGGACAGCGACATGATCGTCATCAGCCCGCCATAGCTAGACCCCCACAGTCCGATGCGCTTCGGGTCGGCATAGCCCTTCTCGATCAGGAAGCGGACGCCGCTTTCCAGATCGTTGATATCGGTCTCGCCATAGCTGTGCAGCTGGGTCTGGTTGTGGTCGCGCCCCTGCCCCCATGACCCGCGCACATTGACGTTCAGGACGATATAGCCCTGCGAGACGAAATACTGGTCCAGCCCCCAGGTCGGGTGCGCGCGCCTGCCGCCCCATTGGTTGCGCACCGCATCCGAATAGACCGAGCCGACGATGACCGGATATTTCTTCGCGGGATCGTAATTGGCCGGCAGGCTGATCCGCGCGACCAGGTTCACCCCGTCGACATGGCTGGGGAATTCGGCATAGCCGATATTCGCCCAGGTCTGCCTGTAGAATTCGGGCTGGGGCGACTTGGTCACCTGAACGGGCTTGGCGGGCTTCGCGGTATCGATGACGAACAGCTCGGGCGGCGTGCTGTCATTGCTGTACCAGTCGGCGATATGGCGGAAGCCGGGCGCATAGACCGGCTCGTGCGTTCCCGCTGCCGAACCGCTCACCTGCTGGACCGCGCCGCCGGCCACCGGCACGCGATAGATCTGGCGATCCGACAGATAGGATTTGTTGGCGGTGAAATAGATTTGGCCGCGCGCCGCATCGACCTCGAAATTGGCGATTTCCCATTTGCCGCTGGTGATCTGACGCGGAGCCTGTCCGGCGGCGCGCTGATGATAGAGATGCAGCCAGCCATCGCGATCGGTCAGGATGATCAGGCCATCATCGCCCGGCGCCCAGGCCACCTGCCAGTCGGGGCGCAGATGCTTGTCCTCGCGCAGCTGGTAGAAGGTCTCGCGCGCACCGCTCGCCACGTCATAGACATAGATGGTGTGCTCCTTGGCCTCCATGTCCGAACCGCTGACGAAAAGCCTCTTTCCATTCCCGGACAGGCCGAAGCCCCAGATATGGTGCTTCGCATCGGGGCGCTCGAACATGCGGACGTGGCCCGATGCCAGATCGACATGGCCGACGCTTGCCTTGGTCGTCTCGTCGCCGGGAAAGGCGCGGATGACGCGATTGTTCTGCTGCTCGCCCTTGGCGTGGTAGAAGATATCACGCTCGGGCATCGCGCGGTCATCGGCCTGCTGAAAGGCGATCGCCTTGCCGTCGTCCGACCAGTGATAGTCCTCGATATAGACCTTGGGGTCATCCGACCCGGCGACGCGGCGAGCGGCCTTGTCCTCGGTTGCGGCACTCGGGCGCACCCAGAGCACCCCGCCGATGGTGACGCGATTGCGCGCGTCGGAAGGATTGCCCGCGATAAAGGCCAGGCTCTTGCCATCGGGCGAGAGGACGAGCTTGCGGATCGCCTGCTTGTCGCTTTCGATCTTGGTGATGGTGCCATCAGCGGACCGGATATGCAGCTGTCCGCCCATCGTGAAGGCAACGCGGCCATCGTCGAGCATCACCGCCTGGGAGATACCCTTGGCTTCAGCCTCGGGCTTGCTGTCACGGCCCAGAAAGGTCAGCCGCGTCTTCTTGCCGGTGCGCGGCGAATAGGACCAGATGTCGCGGAAGCTGTAGCCCTCGTCGTTCCACAGGAACAGCACGGTGCCGCCATCGCGCGACCAGCTATAGCCTTCGGGCGAAGTACCGATCAGGCTCTTCGGCTGATAGAGCTCGTCGATCGACAGCGAGGTTCCGGCGACTTCCGCCCCACCATGCACAGGAGCATGCGGCCAGGGCCGATCCTGCGCCATTGCCGTCGACGCCATCAGCAAGGCCGCCATTGCCATGGCCGACCGCAACGCACCCATCCGCTTCATCAACCCAACCCCAGTCTGGATCTGCCGCCTAACAAGGCGGCCCATAGGCCGCAGCGACATGATGCCGCTGCGGCCCTTGCGCTAGCAATCAGAAGTTGGCGGTGAAGCCAACCGTGAAACGCCGTCCGATCGCGTCGAACGTCTCACGCTCGAACAGATAGAAGGGCGGATCGCGATCGAGCAGATTGTCGATCGAGGCATAGAAACGGAACTTCTCGGTCACGTTGAGATTGGCGCTGAGGTCGAAATAATGGACGTCACCCGTCTCGGGTCGCGCCAGCAGCGGAGCCGGCGTGCCCGACGCGATCGCCCCAGCAATGCGCCCATCCTTGGTCGACTGCAGGAAGCGGTGACGCAGCGAGATCTGGAAATTGTCCACATCCCAGGTCAGACGCTGCGTGATGCGCCAGGTCGGGTTGGCCGTGGTGCAGCTGCCGCCGCCGATATAGCCGGCACAGTCGACCGGTGCGGCCACCGGACTGCCCTGCGTGATCGCCTCGATCAGATAGCTGCCCGCAATGAAATAGTTGAGGCTGCTGCCTTCCCGCAGCTGATAGCGATAGTCGAGACGGAAATCGACGCCCGAGGTCTCGAGCTTGGCGATATTGGCGTTGAGCAGCGGCACGTCGATCAGCTGGCCGTCGGGCGTGCGGTTGCGCAGCGGCTGGCAGAAGATGTTGGTCAGCGACAGGTTGGCGTTGCACGCGTTGATCACCGACTGCAGGCCACCACCGAACGATCCGATCGCGTCGTCAATCTTGATGTTGTAATAATCGATCGTGAGCTGGAGGCCGGGGATGAATTCGGGGCGGATGACCGCGCCGACCGACCAGGTGTCCGACGTTTCTTCCTGCAGGTTCGGGTTGCCGCCGGTGACAGCGCGGATCTGCTGGTTTTCCTGCTGGAAGACGTTGATCACGCTGGCCGGAACACCGAGCGAATTGACGCAGAAGTCGCGCTCCGCCTGGGTGCGTCCCGCATCCGCATTACAGAAGTCGACCGCCTGCGGCGCGGTGTTGGTCGCGCCCGAGAACAGCTCGACCACGTTCGGCGCACGTACTGCACGCTGGTAGAGACCGCGGAACTTGAGGCCGCGGAACGGCGACCATTCACCGCCCATCTTGTACGAATAGACCTTGCCCGCGGTCGAATAGTCGGAGAAGCGCGCGCCGCCTTCGAACGCCAGCAGCTCGAAGCCGGGGGTGTCGGCAAGGATCGGCACATAGACTTCGCCGTATAGCTCGGCGACATCGAACGAGCCGCCGGTCGGGCTGAGACCTGCCGAACGCGACAGCGCCTTGCCCTGGACATAAAGCTGGTCGGGATCGAACTGCGAACTTTCCTTGCGGTACTCTGCGCCGACCGAGATGCCGACATCGCCCGCCGGCAGCGAGAACAGCGTGCCGGTAACGCTACCACCGATCTGCCTCTGCTTGAGGTTGGTGATATTGGTCAGGTCGGTCGAGATATAGGCCAGCATCTCGGGCGTCAGCGACCCGAAGCCGAACGGATTGATGGTGACGCAGCGCGGATCCGCCACGGCGCAATCGAACGGATTGGCCGGGTTGGTCAGGAAGCTGTTCGCGAAATTGTCGATCAGCACGCCGCCGCCCTGCTTGTCGACGATCTTGTTCTCGCCCTGGTTGTAGAAGACTTCCCAGTTGAGGCGATCGGTCAGCGCGCCCTTCAGCCCCAGCACGATGCGATAGAAATCGCGCGTCTGGTCGCTGGTGCGGTTGCCGCCGTCGAGCAGGCGGCGGTTGATGTTGACCGGCACCAGATTGTTGCCGTCCTGATCGAGGTTCACCCGCAGGAATTCGCGCAGGCTGGGGTCGAGATAGGGGTTGCGCAGATCGAGCTGGAAACCGGGGATGAAGCCCGAGCTGCTCATCGGCACCGCACCCAGGGTCGAGTTGATCTTGTTCTGGACGTACGAACCTTCCCAGAACGCGGTAACCGAATCGTTGATGTCGTAATGGCCCAGAACCGACGCCTGCAAGCGCTTCATCGGCATCTGCAGGTTGGTGAACACGCGGTCGTTGAAGCCGTCCGACGTGCGATAGGCGCGCCAGCCTTCGGGCGCGAAGAAGATGCCTGCGGTACCGATCGCCGTGCCCGCGCGGTCGCGCAGACCCACCAGCTGGGGCGAGAAGATCGTGCCCTGCGGCGTCACGCCATTGCCCGCCGGCACCAGTGTCGGCTGGCCGTTGACGACGGCATCGGCGAGAAACACGATCGCATGGTCGCGCTTGGCACCGACCAGCTGCGCACGGTCGAAATAGCTGCCGTGAAAGACGATATTGCCCCGGCCATCGGCGAAGTTGCCGCCGGCGGTGAATTCCAGATTGTAGCGCGCGGCATCGCCCTCATCGCTGATGCCGTAGAAGCCGCCGACCTCGAAGCCCTCGAAATCGTCCTTCATCACGAAGTTGACGACACCGGCCATCGCGTCCGAACCATAGACCGCCGATGCACCGCCGGTCACAACCTCGACGCGCGACACCAGCGAGGGCGGGATCAGGTTCAAGTCGACCACGCCGTCCTGCGACGCACCGACGATGCGGCGGCCGTTCTGCAGCACCAGCGTGCGTACCGCGCCCAGACCGCGCAGGTTGACGGTCGCCGAAAGGTTGCCCGAGTTCGACTGCGCACCCTGCCCGGCCACGGCCTGCGGCAGCGCATTGAGCAGCTGCTCGCTTTCGACGGTGACCGAAAGCTTGATTTCCTCTTCGCCGATGACATTGACCGGGCTGTTCGATTCGACATCGGGGCGCGGAATGCGCGAACCGGTGACGACGATCGAATCGGTCGCCTCGCCATCGGCCTGCTCCTGATCCGCCGCCTGATCCTGCGCGAAAGCCGCGCTCGTCGCTGCCAGAGTGAGCATCAGTGCCGATCCGCACTTCAATGCCGCTCGCTGAATTCCAACCCGCTTCATGACCATTTTGAACTCCCTGATATGAACGCTCGCCTGCGAACGTCACGACCGCCGATCTGATGATCGATCATTCCCGTGAACAGTTGCGTGATTTTGAGCATATTGTCGCAAAGCCGTCAATCGCCCTGGAAGAAAAATATCTTTCAGGGCCAGTTTGCATAATTTTCGGTTGCGAGCCCCTCCCGCGCCGAGGGGAGCAGCGCTGTACGGTTCAATCAGCATGATATTGTTAAAAGTAGGATTTTTTTCGACGAACGGTCTCATCGCAGTGGATCACGAGCGATTCCGGCGGCGTGCCTCCACTGTTGCGCCAGGCCCTTGCAACCGTTGCCTCGAAAGCATCAATTCAGCGCTTGACGAGCTCGGGCGACCGCCACACTATACCCATATTCACGCTTTTTTCGTTCTAAGCGATCGATGCCGCGCAACGGCCAGAGCGCCGTGCCGGCAATGGGGAAAGGAGACCGTCCCATGCGCCTGACATCTCTTGCGACTCTTGCGATTCTGCTCGCCGCGCCCGGCAGCGTCGCGCTGGCCCAGACGGCGCCTGCCGCAGCGGCACCGCAACCTGCAGGTCCGCCCAATGGCACCGGATTCTATGCCGATTTCGAAACACTCTTCGCTCGCTTCAACGCGTGGAAAACGCCCAAGGCGGTGAACGGCATTGTCGATTACAGCCCTCAGACCGTCGCCAGGCGCCGCGCCGAACTGGCTGAATTCCAGGCCCAGTTGCCCGGCTTTGCGGTCGCCCGCTGGGACCGGCATCAGCAGGTCGATTATCTTGCCGTTCGCGCGCAGATGGACCTTGCCGATTTCACGCTGAACATCACCAAGCCCTGGGCGCGCGATCCGGGCATGTATGTCGATGAACTGCAGCGGCTGGCTTATACCGACCTGCCGCTCAAGCCTGACCAGAGCGAGGCGTTCAAGGCGCGCATCCGCGCAATCCCGGCCTATCTGGCCCAGGCGCGAATCAACCTCGATTCGGTTGCGGCGGATTATGCCGATCTTGCCATTCACAGCCTTTCGAACGGCGACGGGGTCGGCCATGGCATGCCCTATCGCGCGGTCGAGCCGGCAGGGCTGATCGGCTGGTTCGCCGATCTGCGCGCGCGCGCCGCGACGCAGCAGCCCGATCTGCTGCCCGATATCGATGCGGCTCAGGCCGCGATCGCGGGCTTTCGCGACTGGCTGGTGGCCGGGCGGCCGAAGATGACGGCAGCGGCGGGCGTCGGCAAGCCCGCCTATGACTGGTTCCTCCACCATGTCAGGCTGATGCCCTATGATTCGGACGAGATCGTCACCCTGGCCGAGCGCGAGCTCGAGCGGCACTGGTCCAACTATGCGACCGAGCGTCATCGCAACCGCAAGCTGCCCGAACTCCAGCTGCCGACCAGTGGCGAGGAATATGAGGCCCAGCTCGCGGGCACCGACGCCAAGATTCGCGCCTGGCTGCGCGATGAGGACATCATCACGATCCCCGATTACATTCCAGGCACCTATCAGGCGGTCGGCTTCAATGCTCCCTGGGTCGTGCGACCCAAGGGCCCGATGTTCTGGGAGCAGGTGCAGTTCCGCGACGCCTCGCCCGACCATCTTCACGCGACCTTTCCCGGCCATCGCTTCGACGGGATGACCGGCGCGCGGGTGACGCACCCGATCCGCCGCCATATCAGCGACAGCGGGCGCACCGAAGGCTGGGGCTTCTATCTGGAGGAACAGGCGCTGCAACTGGGGCTGTTCGACGACCGCCCGCGCACCCGCGAGCTGATCTACATTTTCGGCCTTTTCCGCGCCGCGCGCACGATCGGCGACGTGAAGATGCAGCGCAACGAGATGACGGTCGGTGAGGCCATGGCCTTCTGGAAGGAGTGGACGCCCTATCTCGACGACGATGTCGCGCGGGTCGATGCGGGCATCTATATCCGTCGTCCCCCGGGCTATGGCATGACCTACACGATCGGCGCGATGCAGCTGCAGAAAATGCTGGTCGACCGGCGTCGGCAGCTGGGCGATGCGTTCCGGATCAAGGACTTTCACGATTATCTGATGAACACGGGCCGCCTTCCGGTATCGCTGCTGCGCTATGACCTGACCGGGCTGGACGACGAGGTCGGCAAATTGTGGGCCCATGTTCCGCTCGCCAAGGCCATGGCCACGGACGGTAGCGGGGGTACGGCTCGTTCTGCGCGCTGACGAGCGGGATCAGGCATAGGCGACGCGCGCGGGGATCTGCAGTTCGACCACCGTGCCGAAGCCGTTCGCACTCTCGACGATCAGCTTGCCGCCGATCGCCTCGATCCGCTCCTTCATGCCGAGCAGCCCGAAATGGCCCGGGCGCCCGCCATCGGAGATGATCGTTTCGTGCATCCCGATGCCGTTATCGCGGACATAGGCACCGAAGGTCCATCGGCCGAAACGCACGCCGAGCTCGATCCGGCTCGCCTGCGAGTGCGCCACGGCATTGTTTAGCGCCTCGCCCAGCACCGCCAGCAGGTCGTCGATGATCTCGGGCGCGATCGGACGCGGGATCTGGGTCAGTTGGATCGGCGCGATCCGGTCCTGCGGATACATGCCGTTGCCCAGCAGCCGGGCCAGTTCCTCGCAGAAATCGCGCAACCGCGGTGTGCGCAGCCCCGTGACGCGATCGCGGCCTTCGACCAGCACCTCTTCGGCGCGTTCAAGCGCCGGCTGCAGGATCGCCTGGGCCTCGGGATCATGCGCAAAACGGTCTGCAACAGCCTGAAAACGCAGGATCAGTCCCTGCACACCCTGAATCATCGTATCGTGCAGCTCGCGCGCGATCCGTTCGCGCTCGCTGGTGCGCACGAGCATCCGCACGCGCACCCGGCTGCTGACCTGCTGCAGGCGCAGGGTGTAGAGCAGATAAAGCAAGCCCAGAAGCGCGAGCAGCGCAAGCGAGCGGAACCACCATGTCTGGTGGATGGCATGCGCGATGGTGAATTCGAGCACGGCAGGTTCGCGGCTCCACACCCCATCCTCGTTCGCGGCCATGAGTTCGA
Source organism: Blastomonas ursincola (assembly GCF_013607875.1). Taxonomy (GTDB): domain Bacteria; phylum Pseudomonadota; class Alphaproteobacteria; order Sphingomonadales; family Sphingomonadaceae; genus Blastomonas; species Blastomonas ursincola. The sequence continues at coordinate 1,318,524 of NZ_VDES01000002.1, read as the reverse complement.
AGCGATAGTCGCCGGGGCCCAAGTCCGAAAAGGTTGCCGTCCGGCGCGGCCCGGCATCGATCCATTGATCCTGCTGTCCGATCAGCCGGTAACGGAAGCGCGCACGGTCGGGCGCTGCAAGCACCGTGGCGGTATATTCGATGGCGAGCGCGGTGACATTGGCGTCCAGGCGGATGCCTGGCCGCGCCATCACCGTCTGCTGGCCAACCGTCAGTGCGCGGATCATCTTGTCGGGCGGGCGGTCGTTGCGGACGAAGGTCGCAGGGTCGACGGTTTCGATCGTGTCGCGGGTGGCAAACCAGATGCGTCCGTCTCTTCCCGAGACGATCTGCGCGCCGGACGATTTCTGGGCGAAGCTGCCCAGGCCCTCACGAAAGTCGAACAGCCGATAGGGCACAACAGCACCGGGCCGGGCGAACGCGCGGTCGAGATCGGCGGTTCTCAGCCGCACCACGCCCAGGTCGCCGATGGTCCAGGTGTCCCCTGCCTCGGTCTGCACCATACCGTTGATCGAGCTCGCCCAGGGATAGCGACCGGAATCGAGCAGCGGTTTGCCCGGCAGCAGCGGCGCAGCCAGCCCTGCCGCACCGCTGGTAAAGAGGGTGCGCCTGCCCGGCAGCAGCCCTTCGATGCCATCGCTGGCCACCGCCTTGTCGTCCAGCGCCACGAACGGCAACGCGCTATTGCCCACCGGTGCTTCTCCCCGGAAATGGATGGCAGCGCGCCCATCGGCCATGATCGCGACATTGCCGGGAATATGCGTCTTGCCGACCACCCCCGGCCAGGCACGCGCCCTGTCCCGTTCGAGCACGAACAGCCCCTTTTGCAGCGCGGGCAGCCAGAGCCGCCGGTCCGCATCCTCACCGCACGAATTGGCAGCGAAGCTGTCAGGCAGCGGCGAGGTTGCACCGATCCTTCCGCCCACCCAGCGCATGGCCTTGCCGCGCAGTACGATCCAGATGCCCTCGCCCCGCGCCGCACAGATCGCCTCGATCACGGTCGGCGAGGTGAAAATCGCCCTGGCCTGCTCGCCGGGTCGGATTTCGAACAGCGTCGTGTCGTTGGCGGCATAGACATGGCCGGCGCTGTCCGTGGCCAGCATGCGGTTGGTCGCAGGGTCGCTGGGCACGCCCAGCGCAGGGCTGATCGGCACCTTGCGGACCATGTTCAGCCCCATCTCGCCGCCGATCCAGACATTGCCCTCGCGATCCTCGAACACCGCACGCACCGGATCAGACAGCAGCCCGTTGCGCGTCGTGAGATGCGCCAAGGTCCGGGTCGGGCTGGCGGGCGTGCGGACCCGGAACACGCCGTCGCTCCAGGTGGCAATCCACAGATCGCCCTGTCGGTCGAACACGGTGCGGATGCCGAAGGGAATGGCAAAACCGGAGCTGTCGCGGATCACCTGGCCGTTCCTGGCAATCGGGCGTGTGCGCGTCTTTTCGGTCAGCCAGATCGTTCCATCGGGTGCCTCGGCCAGCGTCGCGCGCGGCTCGGTGGTGATCCCGGTGGGCACGAACCGATCGGCATTCGCGGCCTTGCGATAGACAGCGTCCTCGATCGTCAGCCACAATGTCCCGTCGCGCGCGAACAGCGGGTTCCAGGCGGGCTTTTCGGGCAGGCCAGAGCGCGTGTCGAACTCGGTCCAGCGCCCTTTATGCCAGCGCGCGAGCGACTGGGTCCCGCGCCCACCACGGGTGACCCAGATCGCCCCATCGGGCCCTTGCGCAATATCGCTTACCTCGCGCGAGGGGTTGGGCATGCCGGCATCGGCGAGCCTGCCATTGTGCCAGACCATCATGCCTTTGCGGCGCGCGAGGCCGATCCACAGCGTCCCGTCGCGCGCCGCGAGCAGCCGTGCGACCACGATGCGGTCGGGATCGGTCGGGCGCGGGCCAATGCGTTCGAAGCGGATGCCGTCGAACCGGAACAGGCCGTCGACGCCCCCTATCCACAAAAAGCCGTCGCGCGACTGGGCGATCGCGTTGATCCGACTCGGCGAGCCTTCCTCAAGCGACCAGTGGTGCAGCTTGTAGCCCGGCAGCGGCAGCGACGGGTCGGCCTCTGCCGCCATCGGCTGCGCGCCGCAGAGCGGGGCGAGCACGGCGAGCAGCAGCAATGCCAGGCCAGCGCGCAGCCCTTTCAGCCGGAGGCCGTCAAAGCTCAATCATGCCCCGCTTGGCCGCCGTGGTGACCGCATGAGTGCGGTCGCGGACCTGAAGCTTGCCGAAAATGCTCTTGATGTTCGACTTGACCGTTTCTTCGGCCAGGCCGAGTTTCCAGGCGATCTGCTTGTTGGGATGGCCCCCGGCGATCAGCTGCAGCACCTCGATCTCGCGAGGTGTCAGCGGCTCCTGGATCGCGTGCAAAGCGATGTCCTGCGCGACATCGGGGTGCAGGTGGCGCTGCCCGCGATGCACCGATCGGATCGCGCCGAGCAGTTCGCGGCGCAGGCTGCTCTTGAGCAGGAAACCCGCAGCGCCCGCGCGCAGCGCCGCCATCGCCATCGCATCGCCCGAATAGGTGGTCAGCACCAGGATGCGCGCGTCGGGCCTGATTGCGCGGATCGCCTGCATCGCCTCGACTCCGCCCATTTCCGGCATGCGCAGGTCCATCAGCACGACATCGGGCAGCAGCACCCTGAACTGCTCGATCGCTGTCACACCGCATGTCGCCTCGCCTGCCACCTCCAGGTCGGGCTGCGGCTCGATGATCGCCCGCACGCCTTCGCGCAGGATCGGGTGATCGTCGACGATCAGGATGCGGATCGGGGCTGCATCGGCAGCGGTCATCGGGGAAAATCCTGCCTCTTGGAAGGTACCTGGCAGCCTCGCCGGGCCGCCCTCCGTGAGTATCACGACTGGGGCGGGTTTCGAAGCACCCAAAATCGGGGCGAGACTTCACCCGATCGGGTGTAGCGGCGCGCGCGGGTTCCGATCATCCTCCTGGACGCAACAAGGGGACAAGCCATGACCGGCGCTTCCATCCGTCTCGACCGCCGCCAGTTCATCGTCGCAGGTTCGGCCGCAACGGCGCTCGGCGCTGCCCCTTCGCTTGCCCTTTCCCCACGCAACCCGGCTTCAGGAGAACGCCACATGGGCACGATCACCACCAAGGACGGCACCACGATCTTTTACAAGGACTGGGGCCCGAAGGACGCGCAGGCCATCGTCTTCCATCACGGCTGGCCGCTCAGCGCGGACGACTGGGACAACCAGATGATGTTCTTCCTGCTCAAGGGCTATCGTGTCATCGCGCACGACCGGCGCGGGCATGGACGTTCCAGCCAGACCGATAGCGGCAACGAGATGGACACCTATGCCGCCGATGTCGCCGCGCTGACCGACCATCTCGATCTCAAGGGTGCGGTGCATATTGGCCATTCGACCGGCGGTGGCGAGGTGGCCCGCTATGTCGCGCGCGCCCGTCCGGGCCGTGTGGCCAAGGCGGTGCTGATCGGTGCGGTCCCCCCGATCATGCTCAAGACCGAGGCCTATCCCGGCGGCCTGCCGATAGAGGTGTTCGACGGCTTCCGTGCCGCGCTCGTCGCCAACCGGGCACAGTTCTTCCGAGACGTGCCGAGCGGTCCGTTCTACGGCTTCAACCGCCCCGGCGCGACCGTCAGCCAGGGGCTCATCGACAACTGGTGGCGTCAGGGCATGATGGGCGGTGCCAAGGCGCATTACGATTGCATCAAGGCTTTCTCGGAGACCGACTTTACCGAGGACCTCAAGGCGATCGAGGTGCCGGTGCTGATCCTGCACGGCGAGGACGACCAGATCGTGCCGATCGCCAATTCGGCCGAGCTGGCGATCAAGCTGGTCAAGCGCGGTACGCTGATCACCTATCCGGGACTACCGCACGGCATGGCCTCGACCCATGCCGACGTGATCAACGCCGATCTGCTCAAGTTCATCAAGGGCTGATGCGATGACCTATACAAGCCGCATCGACCTTTCCGACCATGTCCGCAAACAGGCGTGCGCACTGTTGCAGGCGCGCCTGTCCGACGCGCTCGACCTGGAGGCGCAGGCCAAGCAGGCGCACTGGAACGTCAAGGGCCCGCATTTCCTGCAGCTGCACCAGCTGTTCGACAGCGTTCATGACGAGATCGAGCAGTTCGTCGACCTGCTCGCCGAGCGCATCACCACTTTGGGCCATGTCGCCGATGGGCGCATCACCACCACCGCATCGGCAACCACGCTCTATGGCTATCCGCTGGAGGCGACCGGCGGCGAGGCACATCTGAAGGCGCTGGCCGGCAGCCTGGGCGCATTCGGCAAGGCGGTGCGCGTTGGCATCGATCAGGCCGGGACCATCGGCGATGCCGACACCGCCGACCTGTTCACCCAGATCTCGCGCGAAACCGACAAGCAGCTCTGGTTCCTCGAAGCGCATCTCCAGGCGCATTGAACACCATCCCCAAGGAGAAAACCCCATGACCTTCCGATCGCAGAAGCTGATCAACGCCGACGACACGCTGTTCATCTTCATCGACCATCAGCCGCAAATGGCCTTTGGCGTCACCAGCATCGACCGCCAGCTGCTCAAGAACAACACCGTGGCATTGGCCAAGGCAGCCAAGCTGTTCGGGGTGCCAATCATCCTGACCGCAGTCGAGACCGAGTCCTTCTCCGGCTATATCTGGCCCGAACTGCTCGACGTGGTGCAGCAGAAGCCGATCGAGCGCACCTCGATGAACTCGTGGGATTCGGAGGAACTGGTCGCGACGGTCAAGGCAAGCGGCCGGAAGAAGCTGGTCATCTGCGCGCTGTGGACCGAGGCCTGCCTGCTCTTCCCGACGCTTTGCGCCATCGAGGACGGGTTCGAGATCTATTTCGTCACCGACGCCTCGGGCGGCACCTCGCTCGAGGCGCATGAAGCGGCCATCCGCCGCATGGAGCAGGCCGGCGCGCACCCGCTGACCACGATCAACGCGATGCTCGAGCTCCAGCGCGACTGGGCGAACCGCGACACCTATGACGGCATCATGAATATCGTGCGCGAGCATATGGGCGCGTACGGCATGGGCGTCGATTATGCCTATACCATGGTGCACAAGGCTCCGCAGCGCGGCAGCTTCGCGCACGAAGCCCCGCACCCCCAGGGTCACTGATCAGCCCGGCCCCAACCCCGAAGACGGGAGCCTCCTGCCCCATGAAACCCTATCTCGTCGCGCTTGGCATCGGCCTTCTGGTGGGCGCACTGTACAGCCTTCTCGGCACACGATCGCCCGCCCCCCCTGCCATCGCGCTGCTGGGACTGCTCGGCATGCTGTTGGGCGAGCAGGCGGTGCCGCTGGCGAGGCAGGCGCTCAAGGGGCAGGAGGTCATCGCCTTCTGGAAGGCAAATTGCGCTGCCCGCGTCACCGGGGTGCCACCCACAACGGACGACCCGTCATGACCGCGACACGCCGTGAGACGCTGACCGGAGCGCTCGCCGCGTCCGCCCTGTCGCTGCTTCCGGGCACCGCCGCTGCCCGATCGACCAGAAGGCCAGATGCCATGCCTGACGACCTGATCATCGTGAATGCGCTCGTGGCGACGCTCGACCGCGACAATCCGCGAGCCGAGGCCGTGGCGATCCGCGACGGACGCTTTCTGGCGGTCGGGTCCGAGGCGGAGATCCGCGCCGCCGCACCCGAGGCCAGGGTGATCGATGCGGGCGGGCGGCGGCTTATCCCCGGACTTATCGACAGCCATATGCACATCATCCGCGGCGGGCTGAACTACAATATGGAGCTGCGCTGGGACGGCGTGCCGACGCTTGCCGATGCGATGGCGATGCTCAAGCGCCAGGTCGATCGCACCCCTGCGCCGCAATGGGTTCGCGTCGTCGGCGGCTTTACCGAGCACCAGTTCGCCGAAAAGCGCCTGCCGACGCTCGACGAGATCAACGCCATCGCCCCCGACACCCCGGTGTTCATCCTGCACCTCTACGACCGCGCGCTGCTCAACGCGGCGGCCTTGCGTGTGGTAGGCTATGGCAAGGACACGCCCGACCCGCCCGGCGGCGAGATCGCGCGCGACTCACGTGGCAACCCCACCGGCCTGCTGCTTGCCCAGCCCAATGCGACGATCCTCTATTCGACCCTGGCCAAGGGTCCCAAGCTGCCCGAGGACTATCAGATCAACTCGACGCGCCATTTCATGCGCGAGGTCAATTCGCTCGGCGTAACCAGCGTGATCGACGCGGGCGGCGGCTTCCAGAACTATCCCGACGATTATCGCGTGATCGAGAAGCTGCACGACGAAGGCCAGCTCACCGTGCGGATCAGCTACAACCTGTTCACGCAAAAGCCGAAAGAGGAGCTGGCCGACTTTTCCGGATGGGTGAAACAGGTCAAGCCCGGCCAGGGCGACGACAGCTATCGCCACAATGGCGCGGGCGAGATGCTGGTCTATTCGGCCGCCGATTTCGAGGATTTCCGCGTCGCCCGCCCGGACATGCCGCCGTCGATGGAGGGCGATCTGGAGCCGGTGATCCGCCTGCTCGCCGAACATCGCTGGCCGTGGCGGCTGCACGCGACCTATGACGAGACGATCGGTCGCGCGCTTTCCGTGTTCGAGAAGGTCAATCGCGATATTCCGCTCACCGGCATTCCCTGGTTCTTCGACCATGCCGAGACGATCAGCGAGCGCAATATCGACCGGATCGCGGCGCTGGGCGGCGGCATCGCGGTGCAGCACCGCATGGCCTTTCAGGGCGAATATTTCGTCGAACGCTATGGCGCGGCTGCCGCCGAGCGCACCCCGCCGATCGCGCGGATGATCGCGGCGGGCATCCCCGTCGGCGCGGGCACCGATGCGACGCGCGTCGCGAGCTACAACCCCTGGGTGTCGCTGTCCTGGCTGGTGACCGGGCGCACCGTGGGCGGGCTGGCGCTCTATCCCGATGCCAACCGCGTCGCCCGAGAAAAGGCGCTGGCGATGTGGACGCATGAAAACACCTGGTTTTCGAGCGAGACCGGCAAGAAGGGGCAGATCAAGCGCGGCCAGCTCGCCGATTGCGCCCTGCTCTCGGCGGACTATTTCTCCGTGCCGGAGCCCGAGATCGCGCATATCCGATCGGTACTGACGCTGCTCGGCGGCGCGGTGGTGCATGGCGAGGGCGGTTTTGCGCCGCTGGCGCCCGACCTTCCCCCGGCCATGCCCGACTGGTCGCCGGTCCGAGTGTTCGGCGGCCATTATCGTCCCCCCGCCGAGACGGCTGCACTGGCGAGCGTGTGCGGCTGCGCATCGACCTGCCAGATTCACGGGCACGACCATGCAGCCGCCTTGGGCGCGGATATTCCCGCGAGCGACGTGCAGACCTTCTGGGGCACGCTCGGCTGCGGCTGCTGGGCGGTCTGAGCGATGCGCGCCCCGACGCCATCGCCAGATGCCTGACCAGCATCGATCCGACATATAAGGCGAGAGCGCGATGCCATGAGCCAGTCCCTGCCCCTGCAAACGCCATCGCCGCTGGTCCGGCTGCTGCTGGTCCTGTCGGCCACCACCGGAATGGTCGATGCTGCGAGCATTCTGGGGATGGACAAGGTCTTCACCGCCAACATGACCGGCAATGTCGTCTTTGCCGGTTTTGCCGCGGTCGGGACGCAGGGCTTTCATGCCCCTTATTATATCGTCGCGCTGGCTGCGTTCATGGCAGGCGCGGTGATCGCCGGGCGCATCTGGCGGATGGGTGCCAAGGGCCGGCTGAGCCGCTGGCTGGTGATCGCTGCGATGGTCGAAAGCACGATGCTGGTCCTGGCAGGCGGACTTGCGCTGCTGTTCGAGCGGACCGTCGCCACCGCGCCCGCCACGCTGCCGGTGCTGATCGCGCTGACCGCCGGAGCGATGGGGTTCCGCAACGCGGTGGTGCGCCAGCTCAAGGTCCCCGACCTGTCGACCACGGTGCTGACGCTGACGATCACCGGCCTTGCATCGGATTCGCGGCTCGCGGCGGGCGACGGCGCGAACCAGCGGACACGGCTGGCGGCGGTCGCGATGATCTTTGCCGGAGCCGTGCTGGGCGCGGTGGTGGTGCTGCACGGGGGTCTTGGCCCCGCCCTGTTGCTTGCAGGCGGTATCGTCCTGGGCAGCACGCTGGTCTTCGCCCGCCACCCGCAAATGGCCGAGCTCGACCGGGGATGAGCCGCAGCCGCTTGCCGTGGCGGGTCGCGACGGCGCTGGTGGCCTGGATGGCGGCACCCGGACCCTTGCCTGCCCTCGCGCAGGATGGGCCGGAAGCGGTTTCGACCAGCGTCACCGGCGAGGCGCGGCTGCGCCATGAGGCCTATGCCCGTCCCGAATGGGGCAACGCGCCCGATGACGGCTATCTGTGGTTGCGCGTCATCCCCATGGTCAAGGCCGAGGCAGGACCGGTGGGCGTCGTCGTGCAGCCGATCCTCGCCTATGCTAGAGGTGTCGCGGGAGGCGCGGGGCCGGTTGATCGTACCGGCATCGATCTGGCGCAGGCCTATGCCGATCTGACCCTGCCGCTGGACGACCGGACGCGTTTCGGCGTGCGGGGCGGTCGCGCCCTTATCGCGCTGGGGTCCGAGCGCCTGGTCGGCAAGCGCTATGGCCCCAACGTTCCCCAGCCCTTCGACGGCCTGCAGGTGAACCTCGCGCGCGGAGCCGCGCGGCTCGACCTCCTTCATGTCTGGGCGACCGAGATCGGGCCAGGCGATTTCGATGATGGCTCGGTGCGCCGCCGCCGGTTGCGCAGCGCCTATCTGACGATGGAGCCCGCACCGAACGTGCATTTCGACTTCTACTGGATCGGCTATGCCGACAGGGCCGCGCGCTTCGGCGGCATCGGCGGACGCGAGGAGCGCGACACCTTCGGGCTCAGGATGTCCGGCCAGCGTGGAAGGCTGGCATGGAACTGGGAAACGATGATCCAGCGCGGCCACTTCGCCGGCCAGGGCGTCCGCGCCTGGTCGCAGGCCACCGAAACCTCGGTCCGCTTTCCGCAAACCCCGCTCTCCCCGCAGCTCCGACTGCGCGCCAATATCGCCAGCGGCGATCGCTCACCGACCGACCGCCGTTTGGGATCGTTCAACGCGATGTTTCCCAAGGGCCGCTATTTCGGCGAACTCACCCCGCTTGGCCCGCGCAATATCGTCAACGTCAATCCCGGTATCGTCCTAGATCCCGGTAGCGGTGTTCAGGTCGAGATCAACCTTGCCGCGTTCTGGCGCGCATCGCGCTTCGACGGGATTTACGATCTGTCTGGCCGCGAACTGCGTGAGCCCGGGACGGCGCGCGCCCGGCATATCGGCAACCTGGCCGAAATCGGCCTTTCCGTCGATCTTCCGCGCGGGCTGTCTTTCGCCGCTTCGGCGGGAGCGTTCACGGCTGGCCCTTTCATCGAACAGACCGGAAGCTCCGGCACCATCTGGATGGCCGGAACCGAAATGACCTGGCGGTTCTGAGCTGCACGAACACTTGCCCTTTCGTGCAGCTAATGGCGCTGGCCGAGCCCACCGTCATAGCGCTCGAACTTGCCCAGCCCGACAAAGCGCACGCTTGCCCCCGTCAGCCCATCGAGCAGGTAGACGATATCCCCCGCGCACAGCATCGAACCGCTTGTGCGGACATGCAGGATCTGCCCCTCCTTCAGCATATCGGCGTCGCCGCGAACGCGGTTGATGAACTGGCGGCGGCTGGATATCTGGTAGACGATACCCGTGCCGGCGATGATCCGGGTCGCGCGCACCTGCGCGAGCGCGAGGCATTCGGCTGTCGCGGGAAGGCTGACCGGCTGATCCTCGGGCACGGGCGGCACGAATATCAGGTCTGCGCTGGGGACGAGGTCCGCGCCTGTCTGTCCAGGCATCACGGCCTGAAGTGCAGCAGCGATCAGGATCAGCACGCGCGACAACAGGGCACTCCAACCTCCCACCCCAGCAGGGAAATGCACCTTGAGGGAACGGCTAGCACAACGCTTCCCTCAAGGTGCACCAGGTCCAGGGGGCATGTGGACCGCGTCAAGCCAGCCGGGGGTTATGGCCGCTTGCAGAGGGAAGACGTCACCCACCGCGCGATCCCGCATCGATTTTCCATTCGCCGAATAAAAATGGCATCTCGCTTACGGTTTGGTATCGGGCGTGACGTCTGCCAGCATGTGCGCCACCCCAAATGTCAGCCTAGCCTTGCCTGAATCCGGAACATCGCCGCCCTCGCAGGGTCTCCAAGCTTTGCTGCTGGCAGAGCGGGAGGGCTTTCTGCGTTTTTTGAGGGCGCGCGGCGCAGGCGATGCCGCCGAGGACATCTTCCAGGATACCTGGCTGCGGCTGGCGGCAGCGCAGACCAACCCGATCGCCGAGCCGCGCAACTATCTGTTTCGCGCGCTCAACAATGTGATGCACGATCGCTATCGCTCGGCGCAGCGTGCGCGCAGGCGCGACGGCGAATGGATCGAGATCAACAGCAGCAATGCCGAAGCCTCGGACGCGCCGCTGCCCGACCGCGCGCTCGCGGCGCGACAGGCGCTGGCACAGGCAGAGGCGGTGCTGCGCGCCGAGGGCGAACGGGTGCTCGACATCTTCCGGCTGTTCCGGATCGAGGGCCTGGGCCAGCGTGCGATTGCCGAGCATCTCGGGCTCAGCCTCAGCACCGTCGAGAAGGACCTGCAAAAGGCCTATCGCGCGCTGATCCGCCTGAAGGAGACTCAGGATGCGGAATGACCCCGGCGGCGACGTCCACCTTGCAGGATGGCCAGCATGACAGACACGAACGAACAGATCCGCCAGGAAGCGCTCGAATGGGCGCTCGCCTCGCAGGAAGCCGATTTTGCCGGATGGGACGCGCTGACCGGCTGGCTGGAGGCCGATGCGCGCCACAACCAGGCCTATGATGCCGCGATGGCCGCCGGGAGCTGGATGGCCGATCTGGTCGCGGCTGTCCCTGCCCTGCCGCAACCTGCGAACGACGGGCAACCCCTGCCGCCAGCCAACGCGCGGAGCTGGCGGCGCGGTTTTCTGGCGCTGGCGGCCGCGATCGTCGCGATCCTGCTGATCCCGCTCTGGCAGATGCGACCGCAGCCCTACAGCGTCATCACCCCGAACGGCCAGACGAGGACGATCGCGCTCGAGGATGGCAGCCGCATCCTCGTCAACGGCGGCACCCGCCTCATGCTCGACCGGAACGAGCCGCGTTTCGCCAGGCTGGAACGCGGCGAGGCGATGTTCATCGTCCGGCACGATGAAGCCGATCCATTCGTCGTCGAGGCGGGCGATGTGCGTCTGGTCGATGCAGGCACCGCCTTCAACGTGGTGCGCAGTGGCGCCGGGCTGGACGTCGCGGTGTCGGAAGGCGCAGTGATCGTCAACCCGGATGGCGAGAATGTCCGGCTGAACCCCGGGCGGCGTGCCCAGATCGATGGCGCGAGCGGGCGCATCCTCGTGTCGGACATCGCGGCCAGCCATATAGGCGGTTGGCGATCGGGCCAGATCGCCTTTGCCGATGCTCCGCTGGGCGAGGTGGCGCAGGCCATCGAACGCACATTGGGCGCGAACGTGACCGTCTCGCCCGACCTTGCGGGAGCACGGTTCAGCGGCATCCTGCAGGTTGCCGGGCGAACGCCCGATGCCCTGCCGCAGATCGCCCCGGTATTGGGCGCACGTGCGGTGCGACGCGGACAGGGTTGGGAATTGGTGAGCATCGATGCACAGCCGTGACGGCCCGCTAAAGGCCCGGTATCTGCTGCCCGCATTGTGCGTGCTGGCGGCACCGGTCGAGGCACATGCTGAAGCCCGGGCGCAGATCGATATCGCCGCCGGACGGCTCGACAGCGCGATTGTCGCGCTGGGGCGCCAGGCAGGGATCAGCATCGGCCTTACCGATCGACAGCTCGGCGCGCAGCGGGTGCGGAGGCTGCGCGGGGTGATGTCCGCCGAGGAAGCGCTGCGGCGGCTGCTCGACGACAGTAACGCGCGTGCGGTGCGGCTTTCGGCGCGCGACTGGCGGATCGTGCGCGCCGCCCCCTCGGCACGCGCGAGCGGAACCCCGCTGCGCCTGGCCGTCGCTGCGCCTGCCGACCTGTCGCCGCCGGTCGCAGAGATCGTGGTTACGGGCGTGCGAGCGGCTGCCGAAATCAGCGCCGCGCGCGAGCAAGGCCTGATCGCGCTCGACGGCCAGTTCGCGATCGACGCGCACAATCGCGGGTCCGATGCGCTCGCCGAGCGCGTGCCGGGGCTCGGATCGACGCAGCTCGGACCGGGGCGCAACCGGCTGTTCCTGCGCGCGATTGCCGATACCAGCTTCAACGGCCCCACCCAGGCGGTGGTCGGCCAATATCTCGGCACCGCGCGGCTCAACTACAACGCGCCCGATCCCGATCTCCGATTGATCGACCTCAATCTCATCGAGATCCGCCAGGGACCGCAGGGCACGCTCTACGGAGCAGGAACGCTGGGCGGGGTCATCCGGCTGCTGCCCAACATGCCCGACGCCCGGAACTGGGAGGCGGCGCAGTCCGGCTCGGTTGCCGCGACCTGGCATGGCGAACCCTCGTTCGATGCAAGCGCGATGCTCAACGTGCCGGTGATCGAGGGCAAGCTCGGCCTGCGCGCGGTGGTCTATGCCGGGCGCGACGGAGGTTATATCGACGACCGGCTCCGGCAGAAGAACGACATCAACCGGGTGCACACCACCGGCGGACGGATCATCGCCCGGCTGGAGCCCGGCGACGGCTGGACGATCGATCTGGTCGGCGCAGCGCAGGACATTGACGGGCGCGACAGCCAATATGCAGACCGGTTGGGCGACCGCCTGGATCGCGCAAGCCCCTTTGCCCAGCCCTTTCGCAACCGCTTCCGGCTGGGCCAGGCGTCGATCGGCAAAGCCTGGGACACGTTCGAGCTGCTCACCACGACCACGATCACCGGGCTGGATCTCGACGAGACGTTCGATGCAAGCGAGCCGGGCCAGGCCCCCAGCCTGTTCCGCCAGCGGGGGGAAACCCGGCTGATCGCCAACGAGACCCGGCTTTCGGGGATGACCGATGGCGGGCTCACCTGGCTGGTCGGCGGCCAGCTGCTCGGCAACCGCTACCGCATCCGCCGCGCGCGGGGAGAGCTCGCGCGCGTCTCGACGATTTCGGGGATCGAGAACCGGGTCGAGGAGGCAACCGGCTTTGCCGATCTCGCCCTGCCCCTGACCGGGCGGCTGGTTCTGATGGCGGGCGGACGGCTGACCCATGCGCGGCTTTCGGGCGAGGCGCTCGAACAGCCGCTGACGCTCGAGGCCTTCCGCGTCGCGCGCAGCCGCAGCCAGACCGCGTTCCTGCCGAGCGCGGGGCTGCGCTATCGCTTTTCCGACGCGCTGTCGGGCCATGTCCGCTATCAGGAGGGCTTCCGTCCCGGCGGCATCAGCGTGCGCGACGATATGATCCGGCGCTTCCTGCCCGACAATGTCTCGGCGATCGAGGCCGGGCTGGCGCTGAACAGCGGCAATTTCAGCGCCGATGCGACCTTCGCGCACACCCGCTGGCGAAACATCCAGGCCGATCTGATCGACAGCGACGGATTGCCGACGACCGAGAATATCGGCAACGGGCGCATTATCACGCTCGACGCCAATATGGCATGGCAGCCATTGCCTGGCTTCACCATCGAGGCATCGGGCGTGTGGGCCGACAGCCGCCTGACCCAGCCCTCGGCGCGCATCTTCCTCGTGACCGCCCAGCGTGGCAGCGCCGTCGGCACGGCCGTGCCCGAGGGTGCCGTTATTGTCGACAGCGACGACCTGCCCAATGTCGCGCGCCTCTCGGGGCGATTGGGCGCGAGCTGGAAGACCGAGACCCGGGCAGGCGAGACGCTCACCCTGGGCGGGTCGCTGCGCTATGTCGGCAGCTCGCGGCTGGGCATCGGCCCTGTCCTGGGCGTGCGCCAGGGCGATGTGCTCGACACCAGCCTTTCAGCGGAGCTGGCGTGGCAAGGGCGCTCGTTCTGGATCCGCGCGTCGAACCTGCTCGACAGCCGCAGCAACCGCTTTGCCATGGGATCGCCGTTCACACTCGCGCAGGGCGATCAGATCACGCCCTTGCGGCCACGCACCATCGCCATCGGCGCCGATTTCTCCTTCTGAAATCCGGATGCCCACAAATATTGCTACTGACTGACATTTGCATTGCGGGTTTCGCGTCCCGGCATCGTCTGAGGGAGAGAACACACTCCCCGCTTCCGAAAAGCTGAAAGGACGATCATGCGCCTCTTGCTGGCCTGCACCTGTTTGACTCCCGTTGCCCTGCTCCTCCCTCTGCAAGGCGCCCTTGCCGAGACCACGGTCACCACCGCGCGCACCACCCCGATCGCCACCGGCAGCGCCAACAATGGTGGCGCGGACAGCATCAAGATTACTTCTGCCGGGTCGATCAAGCCGACATCGGGCGTCGCGGTGACGATCAATTCCAACCATGCGGTGATCAACGAAGGCACCATCCAGCTGACCGATGCCAACAATGCGGCGGGCATCATCGCCAATGCCGGGGTGACCGCCAATATCACCAACAGCGGCACGATCACGCTCGACGAGACCTACAAGGCCACCGACAGCGACAAGGACGGCGATCTCGACGGGCCGCTGGCGCAGGGGCAGAACCGCTTCGGCATCCGCACGCTCGGCGCACTCACCGGATCGGTGGTCAACACCGGCAGCATCACCGTGGGAGGCAATGCGAGCGCAGGCATCAGCCTGGAAGGACCGCTCACTGGATCGCTGACGCACAGCGGCGCAATCACGGTGGTGGGCGACAACAGCACCGGCATCCGCGCCGGCGCGGTCACCGGCAATGTCGCGCTGACGGGCGGCGTATCGGCAACGGGAGCCAATGCGGTCGCGATCGATCTTGCCGGTCCGATCGGAGGCGTGCTCACCATCCAGGGGGCGGTGACCGCCACCGGCTATCGCAGCACCACGGCGCCTGCCGATACCAGCAAGCTCGATGCCGACGATCTGCTTCAGGGCGGCCCGGCGCTGCGCATCGCGGGATCGGTCGCAGGCGGCATCCTGTTCGACGTTCCGCCCAAGGACCTGAAGCCCGACGACAAGGACGAGGACAAGGATGGCGTCGAGGATGCCAAGGAGGGCAGCGCGAGCGTGATCTCCTATGGGTCCGCGCCTGCCGTCCGGATCGGATCAGCGACGCAGGAAGTCGCCATTGGCGCGGTCGCGGGCACTCCCGCAGCGGGCCATGGCATCGTCAACAACGGACGGATCGAGGGCAATGGCGTCTACAAGGACGTCGCTGCGACCGGCATGGCGATCGGCGGACTGGGCCAGAAGACCATGATCGCGGGCGGCATCCTCAACAACGGCACGATCGCGGCCAAGTCTAATGGCGGCAATGCCACCGCGCTGCATATCGGTGCGCAGGCGAGCGTTCCCGCGCTGCAGAACAGCGGCACGATCGAGGCGACCGGCGGCTCTGCCGCGACCACCCAGGCGCGCGCGCTGGTCATCGAGAGCACCGGATCGATGGCGCGGCTGACCAATAGCGGCCGCATCGCCGCCACCGCCGCCACCGACGGCGCGGCAGCGGCGATCATCGATCTGTCGGGCACGCTGGCGACACTCGACAATAGCGGCACGATTGCCGCGACCGCCGTCAAGCCCGGCGAAGGCAAGGCGGTGGCCATCGACCTTTCGGCCAATGCCAGCGGCGTGACCATCCGGCAGACGGCGGCGAGCGCGGGTGCCAAGCCGTCAATCACCGGCGACATTCGCCTAGGGGCGGGCAATGATCTGATCGATATTTCCGCAGGCACCGTCACCGGCGCGATGCGCTTCGGCAATGGCAACAACCGGCTGCTCGCCAGCGGCGACGCCGCACTGGTCGGCAATGCGACGTTCGGCAGCGGCGCGGACACCGTCCAGCTTGCGGGCAAGGCGAGCCTGGTCGGCGCGCTCGATCTGGGCGGAGGCGCGGACACGCTCTCGCTCGGCGGCACCTCACTGTTCCGTGGTACGCTGGCCAATGCCAGCCAGGCCGCGGTCACGATCGCAGGCGGCACGCTGCAGCTGACCGCGCCCACCACTGTATCGCTGGCGTCGCTGGCGGTGAGCGACAAGGGCACGCTGGGCGTGTCAATCGACGGCAAGACCGGCACCGCAACGCGCATCGTGGTGGCGGGCAGCGCGACCATTGCCACAGGATCGAAGCTCGCGGTCACCCTTACCAGCATCGGCAAGTCGGCGGGCACGTACCAGATTCTCAGCGCAGGCCAGCTGACCGGCAGCGGCAATCTGACGAGCGCTGATGTCGTGCTTCCCTATCTGTTCACCTCGACGGTGACCGGCAGCGACGCGGCAGGCACCGTGAGCATCGCGATCAAGCCCAAGGCGGCCAGCGAGCTTGCCTTCACGCGGTCGCAGGCGCGCGCCTACGATGCGGTGTTCAAGGCGGTCGACAGCGACGTCGATGTCGCTGCGAGCCTGCTTGCCACCACCACTGCGGAGCAGGCGCGGGCGGTGATGCAGCAGATGCTGCCCGACCATGCCGGCGGCACCTTCGCGACGGTAACCCAGGGCTCGCGCGCCACCGCGCGCTTCCTCACCGATCCGGCTGCTGCCTATAGCGATCAGGGCAATTGGGGCTTCTGGCTGCAGCAGACCGTCTGGGGCAGCGACAAGGACCGCGGCCAGACCGCATCGTTCGACACCTCGGGATGGGGTGCGACCGGCGGGGCAGAACTCAAGGCGGGCGATTTCGGCGCCATCGGCCTGTCGATCGCCTATCTCAACGGGCGAAACGACAACAAGCAGACCGGCGGCGAAATCCGCGCGAACCAGTATGAGCTCGCGGCACATTGGCGCGGGCAATGGGGCCCGGTGCGCGCTTTCGTGCGCGGGTCGGCCGCTAGAATCGACTTCGGCGGAACGCGCCGCTTCGCGCAGATGCTGAATGGCAAGCTGGTCGAGCGCAGCGCCGAGGGCGATTGGTCGGGCGATCTCTACAGCGCGTCGGCTGGGCTCGGCTATGAGGCACGCATCGGCAAGCGCCTGATCCTGCGGCCAACGGCGGTGATCGACTATTACAAGCTGGACGAGAATGGCTATGCGGAGACCGGCGGCGGCAATGCCTTCAACCTGATCGTGGACGAGCGCAGCAGCGACGAGCTGGCAGTCAACGGCACGCTGGTGGCGGGATATGAGTTCGGTAGCCTGCGACCTGACGATGTCTGGATCCGTGCCGAGATCGAAGGCGGTCGCCGCCAGATCATCGGCGGTTCGCTCGGCGAGACCACCGCCCGCTTCAAGGACGGTGCGGCCTTCACGCTGCTGCCCGACGCGCGGAGCGATGGCTGGATCGGCTGGCTGCGGCTGGTCGGCGGGCAGCAGGGCTTTGCGCTGGCCGGGGAAGTCGGCGCCGAAGAGCAGTTCGGCAATCTCGCGCTCAACGCCCGCGTTTCGCTCAGGATCGGTTTCTGACCGCGCTGTTCGACCCCGGCCTCCATGCACGCCGGGCCGGGGCCGAACCGTTTCGACAGCACGACAGGCTTGGCGCGATGCATCAGCGATGAAAACTCAATTGACTCGTGGCATATTTATTTTACCATTCGTCAAACATCCTTCGCGATGGGAAACAGAGAGGATCATTGCCGGTCATGAGCCAAGCCGTCGTTGTCACCTGCGCCATCACTGGCTCGCACCAGGATTTCCACAAGCACCCTGATTATCCGATCACCCCGGCGCAGATTGCGCGCGATTGCATCGCGGCATCGAAGGCGGGCGCAGCGGTCGCGCATGTCCACGCGCGCGATCCCGAAACCGGCTGGCCGTCAATGGATACCGGACTGTATCGAGAGATCATCGACCGGGTGCGCAGCGCGGACTGCGACATCATCCTCAACCTGACGGCGGGCGAAGGCGCGGTGTTCGAACCGCGCCCGGACGACCCCAATCGCAATACCGACCGCGGCAATCTCGCTTCGCCTGCCGCACGCGTGGCGCATATCGAGGCGTTGCAGCCCGAAATCTGCACGATCGATGTTGCCACGATGAACTTCGGCGAATTCGCCTTCATCAACATGGCGCGCGACCTTCGCATGATGGCCGATCGGATGATCGCAGCGGGGACCCAGCCCGAGATCGAAGTGTTCGATATCGGGCATGTCGTGCTCGCCAATCGCCTGATCGAAGAGGGCCATCTGCGCGCGCCGTTCCTGTTTCAGCTGTGCCTTGGCATTGCCTATGGCGCGCCTGCGACGCCGCAGGCCATGGCGCTGATGGCATCGATGCTGCCCGAAGGCGCGGTGTGGAGCGCGTTCGGCGTCGGCCCCAAGGAGTTCGACATCGTGGCCAATGCGGTGACGATGGGCGGAAATGTCCGGGTCGGTCTGGAAGACAACATGTATCTGTCGCGCGGCCGGTTCGCGACCAATGCCGAGCTGGTCGACCGCGCGGTGAACATCGTCGGCATGCTCAACCGCAATGTCGCCACGGCCGACCAGGCGCGCGAGATCATGGGCATCAATGCGCGGCGTGGAGGATTGGCGAACGCGGCCTGAAGTCGCCCATAAGCGCATTCGGGGCGACTATGCGTTGTGCTTCCCGGCCGACGGCAAGCTCAGGATCGCCGTCACGCAGCGCGGGAGCGGGGACGCGCGCATTTCGCGCATCATCCTTACCGCAGCTTGACCACCCGCCCCTGGGCCTTGCATCATTTGGCGCATCCCGCCGAGAAAGGCATGAAATGCCCGTGCGCTTGAGTATCAATGCCGTCACCAGCGCCGAGCGTCAGCGCGTGATCGACGCGATCGCCGCTGCCGTCAGCGAACTCGGCGGCTGGATCGATGACGTGCACCTATTCTCGAATATCTCGGTGGCAATTCGCAGCTTCCTGCCGCCGGACCGGGTCCAGCCATTTGGCGAGCGGCTGGCAGCGCTGGGGCTGAAATTGTCAGACTCCGCCCAGCGCGACCTGGCTGCATGCGCCGCCGTACCTGGCTCGGCTGCGGAGCTGTTCTGTACGGTGCAGATCACCTTTTTCCACGACGAGCCCGATCTCAGGCGGCACGTCCCCAGCGTCCCGGGCTGAGCGCGGCTATCGCGCCAGCGCTCAGTAGCGGACGCTGAACTCGATCCCATAGGTGCGCGGCGCGGCGTAAAAGGCCGAGGCGATGCCGTTGGGGCCTTCGTTGACCGTTTCGAAATAGGCCTTGTCCCCCAGATTGCGGCCATAGAGCGCCAGGCTCCACGCGCCTTCGTCCGGCGCAATCGTGAGGCGCGCATTCCATAGCGAGAAGGCGCGCTGCGCGGTGAGATCGCGTTCGAACTCGCTGAAGAACATCTTGCTGCGGTGCACGAACTCCACCCTGGGCGTTACGGTGACGGTGCCGACCTCAGCCGCATATTGCGCAGCGAGATTGATCGTGTGCCTTGGCGAGCGCGGCAGCGTGTTGCCGTCGAGGACGATCGTCGGCGGCGCCAGCGCGTTCTGGAAGCTGTCAGTATTGGTAAACCGGTCATAGGTCGCGTCGAGATAGGCATAGGAAGCACTCAGCTCCAGCGCGGGAACCGGCTGCGCCAGCAGCTCGGCCTCGAACCCCTTGACTGTCGCCGCAGCCGCATTCTGGAACCCGGCGGAAAGGCCGCCATTGCCGGTCGAGATCACGCCGAAGGCCTGCAGGTCGGTATAGTCGTAGTAGAAGCCGACCAGGTTGAACTGGGCGCGATTGTCGAAGGCACGCGCCTTGAGCCCCGCCTCATAGGCCCAGATGAACTCGGGCCGCACCGGTCTCTGGCCGAAGGTGAGGTTGGAGTTGCCGGGCTTGAACCCGCGCGTGACCGAAGCATAGATCATCGTGCGATCGGCCAGGTCATATTCGAGCGCCAGCTTGGGGGTGAAGGCATCCCAGCTGTTGTCGACCGTAGCGATGCCACCGATCGGTATCACGCCCAATATCCCGCCGATATCGAACAGCGAGCTGTTGTCGAGCCCCTGCCCTTCCTTCTCGTCCCGCGTATAGCGCGCGCCCGCAACCACGCGAAATCGGTCAGTCAGCGAATAGGTCGCCTGGCCGAACACCGCATAGGACGTGCTGCGGATGTCCTGAGTGAGCGTCTGGCGGAACTGGATGGGGCCGGTCGAAAAGCCGGGGAACAGCTGGAAACTTTCTGCGGTGATCGTCCGCAGGTCGTAATTGCCAATGGCGTGCTCGCGATAATAATAGGCCCCGACCACCCATTTGAGCCGCCCCTGATCGTCGCTGAGCAGCTGGATTTCCTGGCTGAACTGGTTGGCGGTCTCGTTCGTCCGCGTGAACGAGCGCGGATCGCTCGAAGCACTGAGCGAGTTGAGCGCGCGCCAGCTGTTCTCGCGATAGCCGGTGATCGTGCGTAGCGTCAGCTCGCCGATGGGAATTTCCATGTTGTACGTGAGCCCCCAGGATTCTCGGTCGGAGCGATTGGGCACGCCTTGTGCCACCCGGTCGGGATCGGTGGTGAAGATGGTGCCGGGAGGCGCACTGGGCGAGACCGAGTTTGCCCCCAGGAAATTCTGCGGCAGCTGCCCTGCTGAGGTGAAGGTCTGGTAATCGGCGATCAGGCGCAGCACCAGATCGGAGCCATCGGGCTGATATTGCAGCGTCCCGCGAATGCCGTTCAGCTCCTCGCCCGGAATGCGCGGCCCGTTCGCGACAATGTTTCGGCGATAGGGATCGTGCTTGTCGACGATTCCGGCGACGCGCGCGGAAAAGCCGCCGCCCAGCCCGCCGCTGGCAAAGGCCTCGAGCTTGATGCGGTCGTAATTGCCAAAGCCCATGATAGCGCCGACCGAGAGATCCTGGGTCGGCCTGGCCGAATTGATGTTGATGGCGCCACCGGTGGCATTGCGTCCGTAAAGCGTGCCCTGCGGACCGCGCAGAACCTCGACGCTTTCAAGGTCGTAATAGGCCTGCACCGCCGAGGCGCGGCCGATATAGACCGAATCGATATTGGTCGCGACGCCCGATTCCACCGCGGATCCGGGCTGTGATGTTCCCACCCCGCGCAAGGTGGTGAAGGCAGCGCCGTTCTGGCTGAACACCAGCCCCGGCGCATAGAATTGCAGATCGGCCACCGTCGCGATGCCGCTGCGCGCCAGATCCTTGGCATCGATCTTGGTGACGGCGAGCGAGACCTTCTGCGAATCCTCGGCGCGGCGATTGGCGGTCACCACGATTTCCTTGAGGCCGCCATCACCGGCTTCCTGACTATCGCGCGGCGCCGGCTCCTGCGCCTGGGCCTGGGCCTGGGCCTGGGCCTGCCCCGACGTCGCCAGCGCGACCAGACACGCCCCTGCCAGCCAATATGCTGCCTTGGAAATCCGCATAGCCCTCTCCCCTCACATTGCATGCGCCGCTTGCTGCACCGCTGCGTTTTGCGAAGGTCTAACGGGTTATCGCCCCATCGGTCAATACTACTTGACGCTTGGCAAGCAAATTATTTTGCCCATCAGGCAGCAGCAAATCCGGCGGCCAGACGGCGCTCTAACGCTTGCTAGAGCGAGCGGGCGATCATCAGTTTCATGATCTCGTTGGTGCCGCCGTAGATTTTCTGGATGCGGCTGTCGCGGTACATCCGGGCGATCGGATATTCGAGCATATAGCCATAGCCGCCATGCAGCTGCAGGCATTCGTCGACGATGCGGCACTGCGCCTCGCTCACCCAGTATTTCGCCATGGACGCGGTGGCGGCATCGAGCCGGCCCTGCAGATGCCGCACGATGCAATGCTCGACAAACGCCTTGGCAACGGTTGCCTCGGTCTTGCATTCGGCAAGCTTGAACTGGGTGTTCTGGAACTCGCCGATCGGTTTGCCGAACGCGGTTCGATCACGGGTATAGGCGATGGTTTCCTTAAGCGCGCGGTCGATCGTACCCAAGCCCTGGATGGCGATCAGCAGGCGCTCCTGCGGCAGCTTGTCCATCAGTTGATAGAAGCCCTGCCCCTCGCGTTCGCCCAGCAGATTGGCGGCAGGCACGGCGACATTGTCGAAGAACAGCTCGGACGTATCGGCCGCTTCGAGCCCCAGCTTGTCGAGATTGCGACCGCGCCGGAAGCCCTCGACCCGGTCTGTTTCCACCACCAGCAGCGAGATGCCCCCTGCCCTTGCGCCCGGATCCGTCTTGCAGACCACGACGATCAGATTGGCGGTCTGCCCGCTGCTGATGAAAGTCTTCTGCCCGTTGAGAATGTAATGGTCGCCTTGTCGGATCGCGGTGGTCGCGATGCCTTGCAGGTCCGATCCCGCGCCCGGCTCGGTCATCGCGATCGCGGTCAACAGGTCGCCCGAAACCAGCCCGGGCAGCCATCGCCGTTTCTGTTCGGCGGTCGCGTAATCAATCAGATAGGGCGCCACCATGGCATTGTGCAGCGGCAGCGCAAAGGCATCGAGACCGTGGAGATAGATCTCATAGGCCAGCAGCGCCTCGTAGCGAAAATCAGCACCCAGCCCGCCATGGTCCGGATCGACCGACAGGCCAAGCAGGCCAGCCTCTGCCGCGGCCCTCCAGAAGCTGCGCGGTATGACCCCCGCCTCGCGCCACTCTTCCATTGCGGCCGATGAAGCATGGCGCGCCAGGAACCGGCGGACCGTTGCCCGCATCTGTTCGAGTTCGCCATCCAGCTCCGAAAAATCCACACCGCCTCCCGCCTGTCGGACAGATTGACGATCCTATGAATTTTTTTACCCATCGTCAAATACTGACGATCGCATGGAAATCATCGTCAATACTGATCACCAAGTCCCTTGCTTGCCGGTAATTTTCATTGCTCGCCTGCCGCGAACGTGTCACCAAGCCGACAAGACACCGGTAGACTGGGGACTTTGCAGCGTGGACGCATATATCAAGGGTTGGGAAGCAGCAGATCAGGAGCGCGCGCAATCGCGAGCGCGGCAGCGCGATCTGAAGCTGCAGACCCTTGTCCGGCTGGCATCGGTGATGCTCAACAAATCCGGCTATGAGGGGCTCTCGCTCGCCGAGATCGCCAATGTCCTCGGCATCACCAAGCAAGCGCTCTATTATTACACCAAGAGCAAGGAAGACCTGCTCTTCAAATGCTATACCCGCGCGCTCGACCTGGCCGAACAGGCCTATGACCATAGCGATGCCCAGGGCGGAACCGGGTTCGACAAGATCGCGAGCTTCGTACGCTTTCACCTCAACCCGGACGCCGAACCCTATGCCATTCTCGACAATCTGGGTGCGCTGACCGAAGAGCACCGCCAGGCGATCAGCGGTCGCGCCAAGGCGCTGGAACAGCGGATGCGAGGCTTCATCCGCGAGGGTGTGGAAGATGGCAGCATCAACCCGATCGATCCGAAATTCGCCGAATTCTGGATTCTGGGATCGCTGTCGTGGATGCCCAAATGGTTCAAGCCCGACGGCGAGGTGTCGGCCACCGAAGTGGCCGATTCCTTCATCCAGCTGATCGGCGACGGGCTGCGCCCCCGCTAAACCTTCAGCAAACCGACCCACTAGCCCGCATCGCGGCGATCGCGCCCTGGTCATAGCCAAGTTCGGTGAGGATCGCTTCGGTCGAGGCCTCATCCGCCATCATTTGCTCGGAAGTGCGCGCGGGCGTCGTGCCGATGCGTGGCGATGGCGCCGGTTGCAGCCCATCCGCGCCTCCAAACACGCCACGCGCGCGGTTGTGCGGGTGATGCACAGCCTCTTCCAGCGACAGCACGGGCGTCACACAGGCATCGCTGCCATCGAACAGCGCGCACCATTCGTCGCGCGTGCGACCGATCAGCACCTGGGCCAGGCGCTGCTTCTGCGCCGGCCAGTCCGATCGGCTGTGCTGCCGGGCAAAGAGTGGATCGTCGGCAAGCCCCATGCGCTCGAGCAGTTGCGCATAGAATTGCGGTTCGACCGCACCCACCGCGAGATATTTGCCGTCGCGTGTTTCATAGGTGTCGTAAAAGGGCGCACCGCCATCGATCAGATTAGATTCGCGGCGGTTCGACCACTGGCCCTGGGCGAAAAGCGAATAGATCATCGTCATCAGTGTGGCGCTGCCGTCTACCATCGCGCAATCGATGACCTGCCCCCTGCCCGTCCGTGCTGCCGCATGCAGCGCCGCCAGCAGGCCGAAGGCGAGCATCAGGCCGCCACCACCGAAATCGCCGATCAGATTGAGCGGGGGGACCGGACGCGCGCCGCGCCGACCGATCGCATGCAGCGCGCCCGATAACGCGACATAATTGATGTCGTGCCCCGCCGTCGAGGCCAAAGGCCCGTCCTGGCCCCATCCCGTCATGCGGCCATAGACCAGACGCGGGTTGTCACGCATCAGCTCGTCCGGTCCCAGCCCAATCCGCTCCATTACTCCCGGCCTGAAACCCTCGATCAGCGCATCGCTCCGTCGGCACAGCGCTTTTGCGACGTCCAGGCCATCGGGCGACTTGAGATCGATGGCGATGCTGCGGCGCGACCGGAGCAGGAAATCGCGCTCGTCCGACCCCGCGATGGCGGCCTGGCCGGGGCGGCTGATGCGGATCACCTCCGCGCCATGGTCTGCCAGCATCATCGCGCAGAAAGGCGCAGGGCCGATCCCGGCGAATTCGACGACGCGAAGCCCCTGCAATGACCCGGTCACGTGCGAACTGCCGGATCAGCGCTTGCGATCGAGCGCGGCGAAATAATCGTGAATCCCCTCGCGCAAGCCATCGGGAAGGCCGGTGGGATCGACGGGAATGCCGTGGATGTTGCGCCAGTGGCTGTGGCACAGCTGATGGATCGAGAAGGATTGCAGCATCGCCGTGCGGCGTCCGCAGGCATCCTGGCTCTGGTTCAGCGCCTCCTTCGCCATCTTGAGCGCGAAGCTCGATTTGAGCGCGATGCGTTCGGCGAGCAGCCCCGTCTGCTCGGCCAAGGCATCATCAGCGAAGACCCGCGCGACCATGCCGATCGCGCGCGCCTCTTCGGCACCCAGCCAGTCCGAGGTGAACAGCCAATCCTTGGCGCGGCGCACGCCCAGTTCGAACGGGTGCATGAAGAATTCCGAGCCGCACATGCCGAAGGCCAGCACCGGGTCCTGGAACTGCGTGCTTTCCCCGGCCACGATCAGATCGCATACCCAGGCGAGCATCAGGCCGCCAGCTATGCACTTGCCCTGCACCTGCGCGATCGTCGGCTTGGGAAGCGCGCGCCAGCGTTCGCAAAGGCCGAGATAGATTTCCCATTCGCGCGCCATCATGCCTTCCTGGCCGGGGGCGCTGAAATCGGCCCAGAGCCCGACCAGCGGAAAATCCTCGGGCCGCTTGCCCGAATCCCCCTTCAGATCATGCCCGGACGAGAAGGTGTCGCCCGCCGCGTCGAGGATGATGACCCGCACGTCGCTGTCCTGCGCGGCGCGACGGAACGCATCATCGAGCGCATAGAGCATCGCCACGTCCTGCGCGTTCTTGCGCTCGGGGCGGTTGAGCGTGATGCGGACGACCCCGTTTGCGGGCGCGCCATACAGGACGGGATCGGTGCCCTCGCTCATCGCGGATCAGGCCGGCAGAGGCCGCTGGACAAGCTCCAGCACATTGCCATCGGGATCGCGGAAGCACACGAAGAACGGCGCCCTGGTCCCGTCGGGCAGCGTCCGATAGACCGGATCGGACAGGAAGCTCACCCCCATCTCGCGCAGCACGGCGATATCGGCTTCGAAATCGGTGGTGGACAGCGCGATCCGGACCATGCCCGGGTCGGTCAGCGTCAGCGGCGACGGCTCCTGGTTGCGCGGGCGGATCCACTCAAGCAGATCGAGCCGGGTCGCGCCATGGTCCGATCCCAGGCGGAGCAGCGCGCCCTTGACCCAGTGGTCGCCGACCGCCAGCCCTTCGCTCACCATCGGATTGCCCGCTTCGGGAAAGGGCATTTCCACGACAAAGCCGAGCTTTTGATAGAAGGCGAGCGATACGTCGAAATCGCGGCAGTTGATGTTGATATGGTACATGCTGGTAATGTGCATGGGTCAGGATCCTTTCGCGTGCGCACCGTTCAGCCCGCCCGCAAAGGCAAAGCGCATGACGGCGCAGACTTCCTCGAAGGCGATGCGCGCCTGGAGAATCTGAGGAAACATCGAGAAGAAGCCGTGGATCTGCCCGTCATGGTGGCGGTGGGTGACGGGAACGCCTTCGCTGCGGAGCCGGGCGACATAGGCAATGCCCTCGTCGCGCAGCGGGTCGAGCCCGGCGGTGATGACATAGGCGGGCGCCACGCCCGCGAGCGTCTCGGCCCGCAGCGGCGAGGCACGGCGCGGCGGGCGCGCGTCGCCGAAATACTGGCGCGATCCGAAACGGATGTCGCGCTTGGCCAGCATGTAACGGAATTCGTTGAGCGACGGTGTTTCCGCCTCATGGTCGAGCAGCGGCTCGGCCAGCACC
The DNA here is from genome assembly GCF_013607875.1 of Blastomonas ursincola. GTDB lineage: Bacteria > Pseudomonadota > Alphaproteobacteria > Sphingomonadales > Sphingomonadaceae > Blastomonas > Blastomonas ursincola. The sequence goes on along the minus strand of NZ_VDES01000002.1, from coordinate 1,292,173 downwards.
TGCATCAGGGGCTGGCGCAGCCCTGTCTCGCGCGCTTCCAGACAGACCGAAGCTGCCAGCGTCGCGCCCGAGCTCTCGCCGTGCAGGATGATCCGCTGCGGATCACCGCCCCATTGGCCTGCATGCTCGGTCAGCCAGCGATAGACGGCAAGCGCATCGTCATAGGCTGCCGGATACGGGTGCTCGGGCGGCACGCGGTGCAATGGCACGACCACCAGACACCCCACCTGCATCGCCATCGCGGTTGGTGGCGGCCCGAGATGATCGAGCGAGGTCGCAACGAACGTCCCGCCCAGATAATGGACGATAACGGGCAGATTGCCTTTCGAGTCCCAGGGACGAAAAATCCGGCATTCGATGTCGCCGCCGGGCCCGGGGATCACCTTGCGCTCATCGACACAGCCTTCGGGCACGGGCGCTGCCATCAGCGGCCCGTTGCGGTTGTAGAGCGCGCGGATCTCCTCGAGGTTCAGCTCCGAATAGTCGCCGAACTGCGCTGCCAGCATGTCCAGGATCGGGCGCACCTCCGGATCGACATAGTGACTGTCAAACACCCATCCCTCCCCCAATTCGGCGCGGCTCCGCGCTTGATTGCCAATCGGTAAAACGTAGATTGCCGATCGTCAAACAAAATCGAATGCAGGGAGTAAGATCCCGGCAGCAGCGTTACTGGCCAAGCCCGATCACGGCGCACGAGCCTTGCTGTCGTCAGAGAAAATAGCCGTCGTACCGCGCGCGCAGCTGCTTCTTGTCGATCTTGCCGGTGGCCGTCAGCGGGACCTCGGCAATCTCGATGGCGTCGGGCAACCACCAGCGCGCGACATGCTGCTGCAGCCGATCCATCACCGCCCTGCGGTCTATTTCCGCGCCATCGTGCGGTTCGATCACCAGCAGCGGCCGCTCGTCCCATTTGGGGTGTGCCAGTCCCACCACCGCAGCCACCTTGACGCCCGGCGCCCCGGCAGCGGCATTTTCCAGATCGATCGAGCTGATCCATTCGCCGCCGGACTTGATGACATCCTTGGCGCGGTCGGTGATCCGCATGAATCCATCCTGGTCGAGCGTGGCGACATCGCCAGTGTCGAACCAGCCCTCGGCATCGACCGCAGATCTGTCCGCCCCGAAATAGCGCTCGACGACCCAGGGACCGCGCACCAGCAGCGCGCCCGATGTTTCCCCATCGGGTGGCACGGCGTTCCCGCTGTCGTCGACGATCTTCAGCTCGATACCGAACTGCAACCGGCCCTGGCGGGTCCAGATCGTCTCCCACATCGCATCCTCGCCCCGCTCGGCGAGCTGCGGTGTCGGTGTCGCCACCACGCCCAGCGGGCAGGTTTCGGTCATGCCCCAGATTTGCAGAACATCGACCTGATGCTTGTGGCGAAAGGCCTCGGCCATCGACACGGGAACTGCAGAGCCACCGATGACCACCCGCTTCAGGCTCGCGGGGCTTTGCTGCGTCCGATCGAGCCAGTCGAGATAGGCAGTCCAGATCGTCGGCACACCGCCGGTAAAGGTGACATGTTCGCCCGCGATCAGCTCGTGCAGCGACGCCGGGTCCATCTTCTCGGCAGGCAGCACGAAGCTTGCCCCCGCCATCGCCGCCACAAACGGCAATCCCCATGCGGTGGCGTGATAGAGCGACGAACAGGGCATCACGACATCGAATGCACTGAGCCCGAAGGCCGAGGGCAGACCCGCCGCCATGGCGTGGAGCACGATCGCGCGATGGCTGTAAAGCACGCCCTTGGGATCGCCAGTGGTGCCCGAAGTATAGCAGAGGATGGCCCCGGCATTTTCGTCGAACTGCGGCCAGGCCAGATCGTCGGAAGCGCTGGCTATTAATGCCTCATAATGCAGCCCCGGCGCGTTCGAGGAAAGCGCGACGAAATGCTCCACCCGCGGCAAACGGTCGCGGATGTCCGCGACCAGGCTCTCAAAACTGCTGTCATAGAACAGGACGCGGCTTGCGGCATGGTTGATGGTATAGACCAGCTGATCGACGTGCAGCCTGGGATTGGCAGTATGCAGCACCGCCCCGATGCCCGGCACCGCGAAGAACAGCTCCATGTGACGATGCGTGTTCCAGGCGAGCGAGGAAACGCGATCGCCCGAGGCAATTCCCATCGCCTGAAGCGCCCGGGCCATCTGCCGGGCGCGGCGCACCATCGCGGCGTAATCATAGCGCCACAACGGTTCGTCGTGCAGCCTGGAGATGATCGCACGCGCCCCGTGCGCGCGTTCGGCATGCTCGGCGATCGAAGCGACCATCAGCGGCCTTGGCTGCATCAAACCTGAAATCAATTCTCGCGCCTTTCTGAACGTTGCCGTGCCGATCGCGGGTTCGAACGGCTCCGGAAGCAGGTTGCATCTGTACAGCCTCGGTCAGGCTACGGGTGAGCGCGGCCTTTTCGGTCATGCCGCCTATGGGCATCCGTCTCGATAGCGCAGAGGCTAGGGAGTGCGCTTGACGACTGTCAAGCCGAATTTGCCAAGCACCCGGCAATGAAGGATGCGCCGTTCAAGTCGCGTTTCGGCGCTGCTGTTTTTCCAGAATCGCACGCTCGGCCTCGTCCAGCGCGGCGGTATCCGCCAGCACCGCGCCGCGCTGCCCCATCGGCCTGTCGGGGCCCACCGTGGAATCGCGAAAGGTCTGCCGCTCGGTCTCGGCATTGATTTCCGCGCCGATCAACACCGCATAGGCAGACAGGAACAGCCACATCAGGAAGATAACGATCGCGGCGAGCGAGCCATAGGTAGCGTTGTAATCGCTTAGGTTCGCGGCATAGAAGCCGAAGCCCAGCGTGATGGCCAGCCACAGCACTGTCGATGCCACTGACCCCAGCGACAGCCAGCGCCATTTGGCTGCGCGCCGGTCGGGCGCATAGCGAAAGAAGATGGCGAAGGTTGCGCTGACCAGCAACGCGGCGACCGCCCAGGTAAGCACCTGGATCAACAGCAATGCCCCGCCCCCCAGAAACGGAGCCAGAAAGTTGCGAATATAGCCGAACAGCGAAATGGCGATCAGCCCGATCACGGCAACGGCCGCCATGCCCAGGGTGATGAGCACAGCGACGCCTGTGGTGCGCAGGAACCCCCTGGTTTCGTGCTCCTCGTAGATGATGTTGAGCGCCCCCATGATCGCGGTCGCCGCGCGCATCGCGCCATAGGTCGACAGGAGCAGCGCCAGCACCAGCCCCAGCCCCTGCCGGGTCGCGCTGGTAGTCACGATCTGGATCAACTGTTCGCGCAGGATGACAAGCACTTCAGGCGGCACGACATCGACCAGCAGGTCGAGGCTCGCCGCGACGGTCGAGGGATCGGCGATCAGGCCATAAAGCAGCACCACCACCGCGATCAGCGGGACGAAGGCGAGAAAGGCGAAAAACGCGACGCCTGCAGCGAGCAGCGAAAGATTGTGCACGCCGTTCATGAGATAGACGCGCTTCATTATAGCGAACCAAGCGCTGCGCGGCATCTGCAAGGGGGAATCGGACAGTGCACCAGGCATCCGTTGCGCCATGGCCTCGACGTCATCGCCTGACTGGTGCGTCATGGTCGCTCGGTCGGCCGGGGTGGAAGCCATAATCAGTCAGCCGAGACTGCAGCGGGCATAGCTGCACTCTGCGACTGGTCCATTTCGGCAGCAGCCTGTTCAGCCTCGCGCGCCGCATCGAGCTGCGCCTTGGTCTCTGCCTCGATCTTGCGCGCCTTGGCGCTCAATTCGCGCGATTGCCGCTCGAACTTCTCGTCGAAACTCGGCTCGCGCTGACAGGCCGAGACCAGCGCCAGGCTTGCCACCGCTGCAAGAGTGAGGCGGACGCGCATCAATAGTCCTTCCGATACTGCACATTGACGTTCGACCCGCCGAAACTGCCGACTTGGCTAAGCACCGACAAGGCCTTGCTCAGGCTGATCTCGATCTGCGTCGCGGTAAAGCCGCGCGTGTCGGTGATGATTTCGACATAGACGTCGTTCGAGATATACTGGCCGACGGCGAGCGACGTGCCGCGTCCCGTCTCCTCATCCGCGCCCAGGATCCGCAGCCGGTCCACGCCCGACGCCGATTGCAGCACGCCCAACGGATTGAGCCCGCCGCTGCCCCCGCGCAGGCTGTTGAGCGAGGCCGCCAGCTGCACCGCCTGGATCGGGGTGAGCTCGCCGATCGAGTTGCCGAACAGGATGCGCGCCATCACCTCGTCCTGCGGCAGCGATGGCGTCGACGAGAAGGCGATGTCCGGGTTCTCTCCGGTACCTGACACGACGATGTTCACCGTCACGTCGCCCGCCTCGCCGCTCGCGCGGAGGTTGAGCTCGGGGTTGGTCGCGCTGCCGCCGTTGAAGCGCAGCCGGCCTTCTTCCAGGTCGAACGAACGCCCGGCAAAGCCCAGAGTGCCGCGCACCAGGTCGATCCCGCCCGTAATGCGCGGATTGCCCGTTGTGCCGGTGATCCGGATATCGGCCGCCCATTCGGAATCGAGTCCCATGCCCGAGACATAGATCTGGTTGTCGGCGACCACCTTCACATCGAGCTTCCAGTTGCTGGGCACGCCTGAGATCGGTTCGGGATCGCCCGTGATCCGCGCGCGCCCGAGCGCCGGCTTGCGCCGAACACCGGTGAGCTTCGCGACCCGCGCCGAGCCCTGGCGGACGATGCGATAGCGCGTCTCGGGCAGGCTGATCGTGCCCGAGATGACCGCGCCCTGCGCGGCGCTGTTGATGATGCGGAGTTGGCCGGTGGCGGTTGCCGCGAGATCGTTCCCCTGCGCGAGGCGCGCCTTGTCGAGATCGAGCGCGAGCTGGACCGGGAAGCCCTGGGCCGAACTCAGCGAGACAAAGCCTTCGCCGCGGATTGTGCCCTCGCCGGCGCGCGCGGTCAGCTCCTCGACCTGCAGCCGGTCGCCGGTGAAGCTGCCGCGCAGCCGCATGTTGGTCAGCCGCGTGCCATATTGCTCGTTCTCGTAGGTCAGGCTATTCGCCCGCACGATACCCCGCAGCTGCGGCTGCTGGACACGTCCGGTGAAATCGGCCGCCACCCCGATCGGCCCGGTCAGGCTCTGGTCGGGCAAGGCCGCGAGCGAGAAGAGCGTGTCGGCAGGGCCATTATAGCGCAGGCCTCCGCTCAATGGGGCAGCGAGCAGCCGCGTCGTCCAGCTCCCGGCGCCCGGTGGCAGCGGATTGAGCCTGACATGCATCCGCCCGATGATCGCACCGCGCCGCCGGATGATCGCATTGGCCGAGCCGCCATCGGGCTGCAGGCGCCCGACCACGCTCATGTCCACCGGTTGCGACACCGATGCCAGGCTGGTGCGAGTGAAGTCCTCGATGCGCAGGCGTGCGTCTGCCGAGGGGAAGCTGGTCGCGCTCGCCTGAGCGAAATCGAGGCTGCCCGATGCGGTTCCGCCCAGGCCCAGGCCGGGCATGATCGGGTTGATCAGCGCGAGATCGACATCGCTCAGCCGCGCCTCGACATTCATGCCCGCGCCGTAGCTGCCGGCAAGCTGGATGGTGCCGCGCGACAGGTCGATGGTCGTCGGCATGAGCCGATATTGCGCGTTCTGCGGGAGGATACGGGCGGGGTTGCGGGTCTTGAAATCGATGCCGTTGGCGCGCCCATCGAGCGCGATCCGCCAGAGGTCCGGCTGCAAGGCGGCGTTGGCGGCGATGCGGAACGGAAAGCCGTTGCGCCCTTCGGCCATGACCCGGGCGCTTCCCCGGCCGCCGCGATAGTCCACCTTGGCGCGCGCGGCGACGATCTGCAGCTGGTTCATCCGGGCACCGGCGATCTGGATGTCCGCGACGACCTGCGGGGTCTCGGCCAGGACCATGTCGGCCGAGACAATCGCGCGGCCGATAACCAGTCCTGCCGGCCCAGGCAGCCGCGCGTCGCGCGCCGTCAGCGCCAGCACCGCGCGCTGATAGGCACCAGTGGCAGATAGGCTGACATTGCCCGAGACGCCTGCGCCATCGGCAGCCAATTCGCCTGCAAACGGTCCGGCGGACGTCTGGCGCACGCGCCCGGTGATGCCGATATCGGCAAAGCGGGTGCCTGGGTTGACCGCGATCTCGAGCGGGCCTCGGTTCGTGAAGATGTCGACATCTGCGGTGAATGGACCGTAATCGGTGTCGCCCGATCCCTCGACCACATAGCTCTCGCCATTGCCGCGCAAGGTCGCGACGACATTCGACATGCCGACGCCGAGGCCGGGCCGTGCCGCCCTGACGGTCGCGACGGGGCGGGTTACCGTGCCGGTCACCGCGACGGCGAGCGGCCCGTATTGGTTGGAGCTGCCACTGGCATTGAAGCGGATTTGGCCATCCGCGCCATAGGACCCGCTGCCCTGCGACAGGCGGAATGCGGGCGCTGCGACGGTCAGACGCGTCACGCGGCCGATGCCATCGCTGCCATAGCTGACATTGGCGTTGATCAGCGAATTGCCGCCGAGAAACTCGCGCAGCCCATCGTTGAAGATCTGGCTCGAGCGCGCGCGAACGGTGCCCGCGAGACGGAATCCACCATTGCCCGTCGTCTCGAGGTCGATATCGGTCGCGACATTGAAGACGCCGACGCTCTCGATCCGATAGCCGTTGACGCGGCCATTGAGCGCGCCGGTGTATAGCCCGGTGTTGAGATCGGCGAGGAGCACGGCGGTCGCATCAATCCGGCTCGAGCGGATGCGCATATTGTCCGACATCAGCCGGGCGTTCGAATAGGCGAGATCGCCGTCGAGCCGCACATTCTCGAGCAGCCCGCCCGCCGCAGCGTTCAGCCCTGCGATCCGGCTTGCACGCGCGCTAACCGGCATGATCCAGGCGTCGCGATCGAGCCGGGCCGCGCCGCTGGCGCGCAATCCGAGGATCGCCATGTCGTTGAAACCGAGCCGTGCGGCGTTGACTTCATAGGCGATTCGGGGGGCAGCAAAGGCTCCGTCGAGCGTAAGATTGGCGACGATCCCGGCGCCATTGAGGTTTTCCGCAATGGTGCCCGGTTGCAGCAGGCGGAAGCCGATAGCCAGATCGCGCATCCGGCTTTCACCCAGATCGACCAGGCCCTTGGCGTCCAGCGCGAAATTCTCGTTTCCGATCCGCGCGGCGAGATCGAACCGGCGCTCGTTCGCGGTGTTCGTGATGTCGATCGCGGTCTCGGGTGCCAGCAGCGTGCCCGGCTGGCTCTTCAGCAGCAAGGCCGGACGCATCGTGCCGCGCGCAGCGAAGGTGCCATTGCGCGCGGTCAGCGCGATGTTGCCGAGCGACTGATCTCCGAGAGTGCCCTTGAGCGCGCCATTCCAGGCTGTCCAGTCGCCCTTGCCGCTGAGATCGACCCGCATCGGCTGGGCGATACCGGTCAGGCCGGCGATCAGGCCCTCCGCCGGCGCATCGAGCCGGAAGGTCAGGTCGAGCGTGTTGGTTTCGGGCACCGCGCGCAGATCGATGACCGCGCTTTCGCCGCCCGCAAATCCCGCGCCGGCGGTGGTGGCCGCGCGCGCGCTGACCACGGCGGTCCGGTCGGCGATATGCACCTTGCCGGTCAGCGAGGCACGATGCCGCTGCCCGGTGACGGGCGCATCGATATCGATCCGGCGAAGCTGCAGATTGGCGATATCGATGTCGAGATCGGGCAGCAACGGCTCGTTGGTCGGTGGGGTTTCGTTGAACGTGGGCAGTCGCCGCAGGCGCATCTGCGGCACGATCAGCGAGCGGATATCGACATGGCTTCCGATAAAGGCAAACGGCCGCCAGTCGAGCTCGACCAATGGTGAGGATGCGAACACGCCCTTTGGATCGCGCAGGGTCAGGTCACGAATGCGCATTTCGCCATAGAGCGACCCTTCGATCGCGCCGATGCCGATGCTCATCCCGTTTTCGAACTCCATGCCCTCGATCTGCTTGGCGACGAAGCGCTTGCCGCTGCTGCTGTCCAGCCAGACATAGGCGATGGCGAGCAGCGCGAGGATCGTGCCGAGCAGCACCGCAAGGCCGATGGCGATCCGGCGCAGCCAGGATGCGTGCGCCGGGCGCGCCACGGCCTGCTCCTGGACGGGGATGGCGACGCTGTCCTCGGTTTCGGCCATCAGAACGCCTGCCCGATCGAGATATAGATCGCGACGCGAGATTCTCCGGGGCGGCGGCCCAGCGGCGTGGCGACATCGAGCCGCATTGGGCCGAAATTGGTATAGAAGCGCCCGCCTATGCCGACGCCATAGCGCAGGTCGTCAAAGCCGGGCGTCGAGCGGGTCGACACCTGACCTGCATCGATAAAACCGACGATCCCGTAATTGCCGAAGCGATAGCGCACTTCCGCCGCCGCCTCGACCAGGCTGCGTCCGCCGATGGGCCGGTTGTCGGGGTCCTTGGGCCCCAGCTCCTGATAGCCGAAGCCGCGCACCGAGCCGCCTCCGCCAGCATAGAAGCGCCGCGACGGGGCTATGTCCGCGCGATCCGCGCCATAGATCGAACCCACGCGCGCGCGCCCGGCGATGACGATATTGTCGCCGACCGGATAATAGCCGGTCGCCTCGAACAGCCCGCGCCCATAGAATTGCGTGCCGCTGCCGAGCGATGCCTCGGGCGAGATCTGGGCCGACAGGCGGAAGCCGCTGGTCGGGTCTAGCAGGTCATTCGATCGGTCCCAGGTGATCTGCCCGGGCAATGCTGCGACATAATAGGTCCGGCGGTCGCGCTGGCCGGTGGTGAAATTGAAATCCTGCTCGTTGGTGCCGAGCAGTTCAAAGCCATAGCTGTAGGTGATCGGCTTCTGCCAGATGGGGGTGCTGTAATAGGAGACACGCCCCGCGAGGCGACCGGTAAAGGCCTCATAGGCGGCAAAGTCGCTGCGCAGCGCGGACAGACTCAATTCGACCGCGCGGTCACGGCGGCCCGCATTGGATCGGCGGAAGGTGACCGACGCCCCCTGTTCCTGCGTGCCCCCGGTGGCGCTGACGATCAGCGCGCCTTCGGGCGGGAACAGGTTGCGGTGCGTCCAGCTACCCTGCGCGCGGATGCCCTGACCGGTGCCGTAACCGGCATTAGCCGCCAGCGTCCGCGCCGGGCCTGCTTCCTGATCCACCGCGAGATCTGCATATTGCGTGCCGCCGGGCGCCTCGACGCCCGTCGGCTGCGGTTGCACCGCTACCGTGGAGTAAAGCCCGGTCGCAACCAGTGCCTTGCGCAGATCGTCGACCAGCCGGCTGTCGTAAAGCTCGCCCTTCTTGAAGCGCGCTAGCTTCGTGATGTGGTCGGAATCGAACACGGTCGACCCGCGCGTGAGAATGTCGCCGAAGCTGCTGCGCGGCCCCGGCGTCACGGGAAGCGTGTAATCGCCGGTCTCGGTTTCGGGATCGAGAAGCACGTCGCGCTGGCCGACCTGCGCAAAGGGATAGCCCGACTGGGGCAGCGCCACGGCAATGTTCGCCTCGGCCGCGAGCACCCGCTCGGCATCGATCGGCTGGCCCGGCTTGGGCACGAAATTGCGCGAGATAAGGTCCTCGGGCTCGACCGGCGGAGCGTCGAAGGTAATTGAGCCAAACCGGTAGCAGGGTCCCGGCGAAGCGGTCAGCACGACCACCAGCGGCCCGGTTCCGGCTTCCGGAAACTCGATCGCGCCGTTGACCGTGGCGTCGTGGAAGCATTCGCCGATCAGCAGGTCGGCAAGAAGCTGCTGGTCCTCCAGCATTCGGGCGGAGACCATCGCGCCATTGCTCGCCTTGCCATCGCCGTCGTCGAGCGCCGAAAGCCCCTCGAACCTGGACCGGATCGCGCCCGCGCCATCGGGGCTGGGATCGGAACCCGCAGCCGCTGCCCCAAGCAAATCGAGCCCTTCGATACGATAGCTGTAGCGCACCATCTTCGACACGCTGTCGTCCGCCTCGGTATACCGGCTCTCGTCGAAGGGCTCGACGTCGAAGCTCTCGATCGGGCCCAGCGGGGCGTCGATCTCGGGTTCGTCTGGCAGGCGCGGAAGCATCGGATCGTTGGACAGTGACGGATCGCGCGCGGGCCGCGCCTGCGCTTCAAGTTCAGTCTGTTCGGCATCCCAATCCTCGACCGTGCCCAGCGGGGCATCCGGATCGATCGCAGGGATGGTGGCATCGAACTCCTCGTCGTCGATGATCGCAGGCTCAGCGGAATTTGGAGCCGGTTGCGCAGGGATACTCTGATCCGCCGGCTGCATGGCCTGGGCGGCAGGGCTGGCACATAAGGCGGGCAAAACAACGCAACAGACCGAACGAAGGCGCAAAGACATCGAAAATCCTGGTTTCCAGGGCGCCTGGCTGAACGTCCCCCGCCGCATTACGCGCCATCCAGCCAATTGGTTCACGCACATGGGTTAGAATGATGGGCTCAAGCGGCCGAGGCGCTCCATCACCTGCAGGCTGACCCGTCAGGGATCGCATCTCCCTTTGAACGGTATTGCAATCGGCCAGACGAAATTCCTTGCCTTGCGATGCCGGGACCCGAAGGACAGATGCATGACGACATCCATTGCATCGCCTGCCCTGCGCAGCATCTCGCTCGATCGGGTCGGTTACGATGACACGCCCGCAGACCGCGTCGACCGCAGCGTACCGGTCGAAGCGCCAATCGCGATCGAATATAACGGCATCGGCTATGCGGTGATGATGGGCACGCCGACCGATCTCGCAGACTTCGTCACGGGCTTCACGCTCAGCGAAGGGCTCGCGCATGCCGACGAACTGTCCGAGCCGCAGGTCGTGCCTGTGGAGGGCGGATGGGTCGCGAGGCTCAATCTGCCGCCGCGTTCGCTGCCGCGGATCCTGGAACGTGCGCGCAGCCGCGTTTCGGAAAGCGGGTGCGGCATCTGCGGTATCGACAGCATTGCAGCTGCCCTTGCACCGCTGCCAAAGGTCATCGCGCGTATCGAGGTTGCACGCGAAGCGATAGCCCACGCGCTGAAGGCGCTCAGCGATCGCCAGCTGCTTGGCCAGGCGACGGGAGCCACCCATGCCGCAGCCTTTTGTGCGCCCACGGGCGAGATACTGGCGGTCCGCGAGGATGTCGGACGGCACAACGCGCTCGACAAGCTGGTCGGAACGCTCGCCCGGTCGGGTGTTTCGCCCGCGACGGGCTTTGTCGTTCTCTCAGCCCGGTGCAGCCAGGAACTGGTCGAGAAATGCGTTCGGGCAGGCTTTCCTTTGCTGATCACGATCAGCGCGCCGACCAGCCTGGCGATCGACCGCGCGCGCGAAGCCGGACTCGCGCTCGGCGTGCTGGCGCGCCACGACACGATGCTGATAGCGAACGACCCGCATAAGTTGATTGCCTGAGCGCGGGCGCTGGGGACACGCGCAAACAGGGATCGAATTGCACGGCTGCGGGTAGGACCGGGATATGTCCGTTTCCACCATTCCCGAATGGCAGCAGCTCGCACTCTATGCAGTCGGAGCAGCGCTGGCGCTGGTCGTGCTGTTCAACATCCCGTTCCTGGGGCGCATCATCCGCAGCCTGTTTTCGGTCGCAATCCTGGCGTTCATGGTCTTCGTGCTGCTGCAACAGGCACCTTATGACCCGACCTTGTCGCGCTGGACCGAGCGTCTGGGGCTGAGCACACAGCAGGTCGTCGGTGACGAGGTACGGATCAGGCTGGCATCCGACGGACATTTCTGGGCGCGCGTGACGATCAACGGCACCGAGCAGCGCATGATGATCGACAGCGGGGCCACGATCACCGCGCTGTCGGCAGAGACGGCGCGGCAGGCGGGCGTCGGCAAAGAACTGGCCATCGCGCCGGTGATGCTGCGGACCGCCAACGGGGTGGTGCGGGCTGACACCGGAACGGTCGAGCGGCTGCAGATCGAGGGCATCGAGGCGCGCAACCTCAAGGTCGTCATATCCCCCGCGTTCGGCGGAACCAGCGTGCTGGGGATGAACTTCCTGTCGCAACTCGCATCCTGGCGGGTTGAGAAGGACACGCTCGTCCTGGTCCCTGCCGAGGCGCGCTGAACGCCCCCATCCCGCCTTTGGACCCCCTCGTTCAGGCCTGCGCGAGGATGCGTACGGGGACCGCCTTGCTGGCTGGCGTCTTCGATTCCTGGTCATGGTGCGAAAGCGCGATCAGCGGATTGAGTTCGGGATAATAGCCGGCAATCGTGCCCGACGGCAGGTCGAAGGCAACGACTTCCAGCCCGCCGATCCGGCGGTCGATGCCATCATCGGCATCGCCCACCAACGCGATGCGCTGTCCGGGCTTCAGACCGGCAGCGGCGATGTCTGCGGGCGACATCAGCACGACGTCGCGCTTGCCTTCGATGCCGCGCAGCCGGTCGCTATAGCCATAGATGGTGGTGTTGAACTGGTCGTTCGATCGCAAGGTCACCAGCCGGTACCGGCCATGACCATCGGGGATGTTGGTCGCCGCGAGCATTTCGGGCGCGGTGAACTGCGCCTTGCCGCTATCGGTCTTCCACACCCGCTCGCGTGCACTGTTGCCGCGATAGAAACCGCCCGGCTCGAACATGCGCGCGTTCATGTCATGAAACTCGTCGGGATAGGTCTGGGCGATGAGATCACGCACTAGGCTGTAGTTGCCGGTCCAGTCATCCCATCGGACGTTCGGATTGGGCGGCAGGCTGTGCTTGGCCATGCCCGCCACGATTGCGAGCTCTGACTTGAGATGCGGGCTGGCGGGCGTGCGGTGGCCGAGCGAGCCATGAATATGGCTGAAGCTGTCTTCGATCGTGACGGTCTGCGGCCCGGTCGCCTGGCTGTCCTCTTCGCTGCGGCCCAGGCACGGCAGCAGGAACGAGACGCGACCGTTGAACAGATGGCTGCGGTTGAGCTTGGTTGCGATCTGCACGGTCAGCTGCAGCTTTTCCCATTGCTGTTCGACGCGGGTCTGGTCGGGGACGGCGCGGAGGAAATTGCCGCCGAGCCCGACGAAAGCCTGGGCGCTGCCATCGAGCACTGCTTCGCAGACCTCCACCGTGGTCATGCCGGTATCACGCGGCGGATCGAAGCCGAACATCTCCGCCAGCCGGTCGAGCGGCACGAGTTCGGGCTTCTCCGAGATTCCCACGGTACGCTGGCCCTGGACATTCGAATGACCGCGCACCGGGCAGATCCCGGCGCCGGGCCTGCCGATATTTCCGCGCATCAGCAGCAGATTGAGCAGCATCGCGATATTCTCGAAGCCGTGGACATGCTGGGTCAGGCCCATGCCGTACACGCCGATCACGCGTTCTGACGAGACATAGACCTCGCCTGCCCTTTCCAGATCGGCGCGGCTGAGCCCCGATTCACGCTCGATATCCTCCCAGGACGTCGCCTCGGCCTGGTCGCGGAACGCCTCGAATCCGGTGCAATGCTCGGCGACAAAGGCCCGGTCGATCAGCGTCCCGCCGCGCAGTGCGTCCTGCTCGAACACATATTTGCACAGCCCCATGATCGCCGCGATGTCGCCGCCTGCGCGCACCTGCAGATACTGGCAGCTCAACTCGGTATCGCTGCCCGTCAGCATCTGCGCGGGACTTTGCGGATTGGTGAAGCTGAGCAGACCCTTTTCGCGGATCGGGTTGAACGTGACGATCCTGCAGCCGCGCTGCGCAGCCTTCTGCAAAGGATGCAGAAAGCGCTGGCTGTTGGTCCCGGTATTCTGACCAAAGAAGAACAGCGCATCGCAATGTTCGAAATCGTCGAGCGTGCAGGTGCCCACCGGAGAGCCGATCAGCTTTTTCAGCGTCACCGATGTGGTCTCATGGCACATGTTCGAACTGTCGGGCAGATTGTTATGGCCATAAAGCCGCGCGAACAGCGCATAGAGATAGGATGTTTCCAAGCTGGCGCGGCCCGACGCGTAGAACACCGCCTTTTTCGGATCGATCGACTTCAGCTGCACCCCGATCTCGGCAAAGGCCTCGTCCCAATCACAGGCGACATAACGGTCGGTCGCAGCGTCATAGCGCATCGGGTGCGTCAGTCGCCCGACGCTCTCGAGCGCATGGTCGGTCCATCCGCGCAATTCGGTGACGCTGTGACTGGCAAAGAAATCGGGCGTGCAGCGATGCGTGGTCAGCTCCCAGAGTGTCGCCTTTGCACCGTTTTCGCAGAATTCGAAGGCGTGCGGGTGCTTGGGTTTGCCCCATGCGCAGCTGGTGCACATGAACCCGCCGGGCTTGTTCTGCGTCCGCAACGTGGCCAGCGCACCAGGCGAGGGTCTTTCCCGCACCACCGTTTCGGCCATTCCACGAACCGACCCCCAGCCACCTGCAGGTCCGGAATAGCTGGCCGTTCCAGCATCCGTGTCATCGCCGTGTTCTTCCGCCATCGGGGCTCCAATGCTCTGTCCTCTCCCAGATAAGCGATGGCAGCCATTGGAGTTCCCTGGCTCGGGAAATGTCAGTGCATGGCCGCAGAGCCTCGCGCTGTAGCAAGGAACATCAGGCCGGGCTGGAAGCCTTCATGCGATAGAAAATGCCGCTTTCGTCCTGGCCGGTCAGCTCCAGCACGCCGCTGACCACGATCATCTTGGTCTCGTTTGTCGGAAACGGGATATCCGCATAGACCTCGATGAACTGGTTGGGGACTGCATGGAAGTGGAAGGGGCAGCCGGGGGGATAGGCGAGCAGCACGAAATGCTTCTGGCGCCCCCCGGTCTCGAGCGGCTTCATCCAGCCCGCCACCTTGATCCTCTTGCCCGCCAGCGCCTTGACCGCCGGTGTGAACAGCGGCTTGGAATAGAGATAGCCGTCCTTGCCAGTGCGGGTCTGTTCCTTGGTTGCCTCTAGCACGGCCCAGGACACGCCGCCCTTGGGGGTGGCGGCGGGCTTCCAGACATCCTCCACGGGCGCCTTCTTGCCCTGCTGCATTGCGGCCTGGCCTGCGGTCTGCGGCAAGGCGATGAGGCTCAATATGGCAAGAGCGAGAAGGGGCAGGCGCATGTCGTCTTCCTCAGCTGTAGCGGGCAAGCGTGGTGGCAAGGTCGACCCGGAAGATCCGGATCGCGGGGATCAAGGCGGCGACGAGACCGATGGCGAGCGCGGCAACCAGAATGCCGCCCTCGCCGGGAAGGAAGCGCATGGCGGACAGGCCCAGTTCGTCGAGCGTCGGGAAGCTCGCGCTAGCCAGCGCGATCAGGCCATGCGCTGCTGCAATTCCGCCCAGCGCACCGATCGCGGCGATCAGCAAGCCCTCGATCAGGATCGTGCCGAATACGGTTGAAGGCCGCGCCCCCATCACGCGCAGCAGCGCCAGGTCGCCCTCGCGGGCACGCGTCGCATTCCACAGCGCCACGAACAGGCTGAGCCCCGCAGACAGCGCCAGCAGCCAGCCAAACAGCCGCGCACCTTCGATGATCGATCCGAACAGCCCCAGCAGCCGCGCCGCCTCGGCGGCGGGGGCCGCAGCCTGAAGCGCGCTCTGGCGGTTGATCTGGCTAGGCAGCCGCATCGCAGCCGAAGCGTTGCGATAGCGCACCAGCAGAGCGGTGATCTCTGGCTCGATGCCCGGCATCGCGGCATCTTCATGATGCTCGTCATGCTGAGCGGAATCGGCATCGTGATCGTGCCCGACATGCTTTTCATCGTGATCATGCCCGGCCTCGTCATGATCCTCGTGCTCGATGCCATGCACGTCCCACACCGATTCGACCGAGGTCAGGATCAGCCGGTCCAGCACCGTGCCGCTCGGGGCCAGAATGCCGACGGTCTCGAACGGCGCATGGTCGTGCCCCTGCCCGTCTTCCTCGCCCGTCACCAGCCCGTGACTGCCGATGAACTTCTGCCCCAGCCTGGCTCCGGTGCGCCGGGCCACCTCTGCGCCGAGCACGGCCTCGGCCGGTCGGGCAAAGCTGCGTCCTTGGGCCACACGTGCTCCATAGAGCGGCAGCAATCGGTCGTCGCTGCCGACGATCCGGAAGCCCTGGAAATTGTCGCCCAGCGCGAGAGGGACCACCTGGGCGACACCGGGGTCGTCGCGCAGGCGTTCAAGTTCGCCGAGCGGGATGTTTCCGGTCGGAACATCGATATGATAGACGCTCGAAAGCACCAGCTGCAGCGGCGAGCCCTTGGCACCGACGACCAGATCGATCCCGCGCGCGTCGCGCTCGAATCGCTCTCCGGCCTGCTCGGCAAATTGCAGCAGCAGCACCAGCGTCGCGACCGCAATGCCGAGCAGCAGCGCGTTGAGCGCCACGCCGAGCGGTCGATCGCGCATATAGGCAAGCGCCAAGCGGATCATGCCGCAGCCTCTGCCGACAAGGCCCTGATATGCCGCACCGAGGCGACATGATCGCGCAGGCGGTCGTCATGCGTGACGATCAGCAGACTGGCTCCGACCTCGGCTGCGCATTCGCGCAGCAGCGCCGCCACCTTTTCCATATTGGCATGGTCGAGCGCGGACGTCGGTTCGTCCGCGATGATCAGATCGGGCCGACCGATCAGCGCGCGCGCAATCGCGGCACGCTGCGCCTCGCCCTGGCTCAGCTGGCGCGGGTGGGCATGTGCGCGATGTGCCAGACCCAGCCGCTCGATCAGCATCGGCACACGCTCGGCTTCGGTCGCGTGCCCGCTGAGCCGCTGAGCCAGCCGCAGATTGGCGGTAAGATCGAGTGCCGAGACGAGCTTCAGCGTCTGGAAGACCAGTCCGATGCGTCGGCGGCGCAGGTCGTCGCGCTGGCTGGGGCCGATGCCGGTCATGCTTTCGCCAGCGATGGAGATCGTCCCCGCATCCGGGCTCAGCAGCCCGCAGATAAGATTGACCAGCGTAGACTTTCCGCTGCCCGAGGCGCCGATCAGCAGGCTCTGTTCGCCTGCCGCCATGTCGAAGCTGAAATCATCGAGTATCTGTCGCCCTCCGTAACGGAAGGCGAGATTGCGGATCGTGAGGCTCATGATCGCAGCGGTGCCGTCAATCCTTGGTCGCTGTGAATCGCTGTGACTGCGCGGCGGCAGCGTCAGCCGACACGGGGGTGAAGCCCTGTTGCGACGCGACCGAGCGGGACGCATCGGCGCTCGCCTGCTCCTTCTGGTCGGTGGACGATGGGCTCTGCGCCTGCTGCTGCGGCTTGGCTTGCGACGCCTGCTGATCGGCGGGGACATTCCAGGCGGCGTGCTGGGCGAAGGGGTTGACCCGGGTATAGCCGCCAAAGCCCTCCATATCGCAGGCTGCCGCCGGCGTTGCCGTCGCCAGAACCCCACCAAGACCGACCAATGCTGCTGCCGCAAACCGCATGTGAACACCCCTTCTCTGAAGAAGGGTGGATGTTACAACATATCCGCAACGATTGGCAAAGGCTTTGTGCGTGCAAGGACCGGCCAGGCGGCGGCCCTAACTGTGCACCAGCAACCTGGGATGCCGCGCCAGCCAGTTGGCGATGTGCGTGAATGCAAGCGAAAGGCTGCCGATGCTGCTGATCACGATTTCCTGGCGCTCGGTGACAGGCAGAACCAGCGCGGCCATGAGCAGCGAGAGGCCGCAGAGCCCCAGCAGCAATATGCCGTGACGTCGCTGCCACGCCGCCCGAATCAATATCCACAGGCTGACGGGGCCGGCCAGCAGCACGATCCACAGATGCAGGTCAAAGGGCAGTGCCAGGCTCTGGCTGAGCGCGGGAGCCGAGGCGAGCAGCAAAGGCAGAACCAGGCAATGCGCCAGACACAGCAGCGACGCGGTGATGGTGGCCCCTTCCGCCACGTCCGCCGCCTTTGGCGCGTGGCTGGGGGTTACCCTTCGGCTTTCGGACATGAGCACATTTCTCCACTTGTGCAGCTCGGTCCTCCTCTATAATGATATAACGTATCATAACAACCCCGGAAAGGTCCCCGATGCCCCTCGCCTCCTCGATCCGCAAACTGCCTGTCACGGTGCTGTCGGGTTTCCTAGGTGCGGGCAAGACGACCCTGCTCAATCATATCCTTGCCAATGTTGAAGGTCTGCGCGTCGCGGTGATCGTCAACGACATGTCCGAGATCAATATCGACGCCGCCCTGGTGCGCGGCGGCGAGGCGGCGCTGTCGCGCGCCAGCGAGGAACTGGTCGAGATGACCAATGGCTGCATCTGCTGCACGCTGCGCGACGACCTGCTCAAGGAGGTGCGCGCGCTGGCCGAGGCGGGGCGGTTCGACTATCTGGTGATCGAGAGCACGGGCATTTCGGAGCCACTGCCGGTAGCCGCGACCTTCAGCTTCCGCGACGAGGCGGGCGCGTGCCTCGGCGATGTTGCGACGCTCGATACGATGGTTACGGTGGTCGATGCGGTCAATCTGCTCAACGACTATTCCAGCCATGAATTCCTCGCCGATCGCGGCGAATCGCTGGGCGAGGACGACACGCGCAGTCTGGTCGGCCTGATGGTCGAGCAGATCGAATTTGCCGATGTCATCATCATCAACAAGGCATCCGATGTCAGCGCGGAGCACCTGGCCATCGTCACCAAACTGTGCGCCTCGCTCAACGCCGACGCGCGGATCATCACCGCCGATCGATCGAAGGTCGCGCTGGACCAGATCCTCGGCACCGGGCTGTTCGACGACGATCGCGCCGCCGAACATCCGCTCTGGGCCAAGGAGCTCTACGGCTATGCCAGCCATCGCCCCGAGAGCGAGGAATATGGCATCGAAAGCTTCGTTTATCGCGCGCGCCAGCCGTTCGCGCCGCAGCCCTTCTACGATTTTCTGACCGGCAACGGCCTGGAGGGCGTCGTGCGCGCCAAGGGCTTTTTCTGGCTGGCGACGCGGCCCGCCTGGGTCGGCGAGCTGGCGGTGGCCGGATCGCAGACGATGACCGCGCGGCTCGGCCGGTGGTGGGCTTCGGTCCCCAAGAACCAGTGGCCGCACGACAACCAGTTCGAGGATTTCGTCGCGCACAACTGGGACAGGATCTGGGGCGACCGGCGGCAGGAGCTGGTGTTCATCGGTATCGACATGGACGAGACGCGGCTGCGTGCAGCGCTCGACGCATGCCTGGTCGACGCCGATGGCTACACGCCCGAGAGCTGGCAGACCCTGCCCGATCCGTTTCCCGAATGGGGCGAGCATGCCCGCATCCTGGAAAGTGCCTGAGCCATGGCAGCGCTGAACCTTCTCGAACCCTGCGCCCCTGCCCACCAGCGCTGGGACGCGATCCACCATCCCCAAACCCGGATCGTGATCGACGAGGATGCGGTGCTGCTGCCGCGGGGCGATATCGAGCCGCTGCTGGATATCGCCCCCTTTGGCTACCGTGCGGCCGGAAGGCCCGACGCGCTGCTGGCCGACCTGCCAGCGCTGCCCGACAGTATCGCACGATGCATCGAGGATCTTGCCAGCCGCTTCGCCTCGCTCATGCAATGCGAGACGGTTCGCGTCCGGCTCGAGGGCGTTACCGGCAATGCCTGTCGCAAGGTGCATGCGGATTACACCGATCTCAGGCTCATCTGCACCCTGGCGGGACCGGGTACCGACTATACGCTCGAAGACGATCCCGACGGACCGCTGCAGCGCATTCCGGCAGGATTGGTGGCGCTGTTCAAGGGGCACGAGTTCGGCGCGGGCCACAAGCCGTGCCTGCACCGCTCGCCACCGATCGAGGACAGTGGGGAACGCAGGCTGGTGCTGGTCATCGACACCCCGGCGCGCCACGGCGCGGGCTGATCAGCGCCCAGCTGGCTCGCGCAGCGTCAGCTGCCGACCAGGCGCGCCGCATCTCGCTGTGCCGGCCACCCCGAGCCTGCGGCTGGACGGGCGGCGGGCTGTCGTGACGGGCGCGGGTCGCGGCATCGGGCTTGCCTGCGCCGCTGCCTTTGCCGCTGCAGGAGCACATGTCTGTCTCATCGCGCGTTCGGCCAGCCAGATCGAAGCGGCCGCGGCGCAGATCGGCAACAATGCCGTCGCGCATGTTCTGGACGTGTCCGATCTAACAGCGGTTCGCGCGTTCTTTGCCGAACAGGATCCGTTCCATATCCTGCTGAACAACGCCGGGACAAACCGCCCGATGCCCTTATGGGATGTCGAAGAGCCAGATTTTGATGCGGTCGTCGATCTCAACCTGAAGGCCGCCTTTTTCGTGGCCCAGGCCTGTGCCAGACGGATGATCGAAACCTCTACCCAAGGAAGTTTCATCCATGTCTCCAGCCAGATGGGGCATGTCGGTGGCGCCTCGCGGTCGATCTATTGCGCCTCGAAATGGGGGCTCGAAGGCATGAGCAAGGCGATGGCCCTCGACCTGGCCCCGCATGGCATCCGGTCGAACACGTTATGCCCTACCTTCATCGAGACGGCGATGACCAGGCCGTTCTTTGAAGACCGAGCGTTTCTGGAGAGCGTGCTTGCCAAGATACCCCTTGGTCGGCTTGGCCAGATCGAGGATCTGATGGGGGCCGCGCTATTCCTCGCGTCAGATGCATCCGCCATGATGACCGGAACACACATGATCGTCGACGGCGGCTGGACAGCCTCGTGATGCGCGAGGACCTTTCATTCCATCATTTCGCCCTGTCGGTCCCGGATATCGATGCAGCGGCTGATTGGTATTCAACGATGCTGGACTTTTTGATCGAACGCCGTTTCGACCTGCCCGGAAACATCAAGGCGATGTTCCTGCAGCGGGGCGCCCTGCGCATCGAGCTGTTCCAGGTACCCGCCCCCAAGCCGCTGCCGGACGAACGCCGCGATCCCCGCCGGGACCTGGAGACTCTGGGCAACAAGCATCTCAGCTTTCAGACGCGCCATTACGATCGGCTTCGCAAGAGACTGGAGGATCATGATGTCCGGATCATCCTCGACATCGGAGAGAACGCCGAGCAGGGCTTTTTCTTCCATGACAATAACGACAACGTCATCGAGGTTCTTCGCAGCCCTGGCTGAAGCTGCACCAGCCAAGCCTCGCATCGTACTCGTTTCCAGCCAATCACGGTGACGCGCGTGTGATGGGAAGCCGCGAACTGGCGGCAGTCGATCGCCAGCCGTGCCCGATGGGCATTCACGAGGCCGACCAACGGTCGGCCCAGATCTCCCAATCGTAAAGCTGGAGTATCGTCGAGAGCGACGAGACGGACAGAGCATCTGCGCTGTGCAGTGCGTCTTCCAGATACGTCCTGTTCACTATCGCATTGCTGACAAGGCGCCCGTCCATAAGCCGCGCGCTGATCATGTCCCGGTTGCGAATGAACACCTGGTCGTAAATGCCCTCGGGAACGCTTTTGCTGACTCTTCCGACAATGTGATCCGGCAGGAGGTCCCTGAACGCAGATCGCGCCAGGCTCCGGTCGATCCCGCCGTCAATCTGCTGCCAGGTCGGCAACCTGTAGCAGAGCTCGAGAAAGGGCTGGGCAAGCAAAGGACACAGCCGGTCGATTTCGCGCTGGCCCTGCACCGAGAGATGATAGTCGATGTTGAGATAGGCGGAAGTTGCGATCTGCAGATATTTGCCCTTGGGGAAATCCGCCGGCGCCACCAAGGTCGGGTGGATCCTCGCGATGGCGTCATCGAGTTTTGCCACGTCCGGGTTCAGAAAGGGCATCCTGGGCATGGGAGGTATCAGGTTGAGAACATAGCAGGTGCAGTCGGCTGGCGCGGCCATCTCTGAAAAGAGCCGGAAGACTGTCTCTCGCATCGACCAGCCGCTGCATTGGGCTGCATCGAGCAGTATCCGTGGAAGCCTGGCGAAGGGCTGCTTCTGGGCGACATAATCAAGCGCCGGATAGACGCCGGGCATATTGTACAGGACGATGTCGCCGCCAAACCCATAAGTGAAAGCGTCGACGTCGCGCTCGGCCGCTATGCCATGAAGATTTCCGGCCATTTGCAGGCAATCGAACACACTCGACGGAGACGCGCCCAATTCCTGTCGATCCAGCGATGGCAGATCGACGCGAGCAGGATCGAGCCGGGTTTCGATCAATTCGGCACCCGCATGCGCCGCCATGGCCCGGGTATAATGTCGCTCATCGCCGCGGAACGAGTCACTGAAGTGCGTGACGCAGGTCAGCGCATCTCCAGGCCGGCTCACCTGCAGACAAGCCAGCAGAATGGAGGAATCCAGTCCGCCCAGATTGTGCAGGATCTTGGCATAAGGTCGTGCCAGGGCGCCGGTTACCCCGATCAGTGTGTCTCGCAGCATGGCTGCCGCCTCGCTGCGGCCGATCACCAGACGATCCCCGGCCAGCTGCACCGGATTCCACATATATTGGCGTTCGCGGTCGGCCCCGAACGTCGACAACTCGCCCGGCAGGACGGTCCCTATTTCAAGGATGCCGGTCGATGACTTGCAAATGTTGGGAAGAAGGGCTGCAGCTGCGACAGAGCCGAAATCCACCGTGAACGTCTGGCCGGGAAAGGTCCGGAACAGATCGGCGTTGGACGAAAATACGTCCATGTTCTTCCAGCGGATATGGTGACAAGGCAGGCCACCGCTCGGGTCACGCAAAAGGCTCAGGCTATGATCGACCGGATTGCATTCGATGGCGACATAGGCCCCCCATATGTTCTCGAACAGCCATCTTGCCTGAGCCCGCAATCCTGAAACGCCCGAAACGTCACAAATGGAGCGCGCGCGCCATTCGGGATAGCCGCCTGAACGGCTGATGACTCGCCCGAGGATGAAGACCCCCGGCTCGAACAGCGACGTGCGGAACGCCCCCGAGGGGTCCCCCGTATCCCAGATCGATATGGTCCGATCGGTATAGCGATTGTGCCAGGTGGCGGCGCTGCGGGCGCCAAGCCGGTCCATGATCTCGGCGATGTCGGATTCTGGCAAGGTTTCGCCGCCGCGGCTCGAAAACACGAGGTATCGGTACACCTATACCTCCATGATGACTTCATAGTCATGGACCGTAGCTGCCTCATCATCGAGCAGAGCATTGTCCCGTTCGAGCCAGGCATGCGCCCGGAAGGGACGAAGCCTGACACCAAATCTCCATGATATTTCCGATAGATGGTCCTTGAAGAACAGGATCATGCAGAGCGTGTCGAACAGGCAATTGCCACCCTTCCGGTAGATCAGCGGGCGGATACGCTTGTAGAGTTCCAGCTGGTCCACAAATCGGGGCCAGTCGGCGCAAGGCGGAGCCTCTCGCTTCCATCGCCCGACCCGCGCGATGATCGCGTCGAGGGTAAGTGCCTTCAACATCGCCTTGGCCGCAGTCGCGCACCAGAGCAGGCGCAGAACATCGCGGCAGGCAAGAAGATCAGATCGCGGGCCTATGCGCCTGGGCAGTTCCTTGAGAGGCTGTGTGTAAAGCCATCTTTGGCAGCGTTTGCCGCCGAGCCCTGCAACCAGCAGCCCCTGTGCTTCAAGATCGGCAGCAACGGCAAGTGCTTCTGCGGGCGCGGGCGTCGGTGTGGGTGGGAATAATCCAGCGATCGGACCGTCCTGCTCGATCGCGATGAGCGGCATGATCAGCTCGGCGTCTTCACTCGACAGGAAGGAATATCGGTCGGCTGTCGCATCGAAGAAAATCATGCAGCGGTCACAAAATGCCAGGTGGACATTTGCTGGTAGAGTGAAGCAGGCCTGCAATGCCTGTGCTCCTTAGAATTTCATGAAATGCTGTCGCATGGCAGAAGCGATGACTGCGCCATGGTTGAATTCTTGATCCACGACAGGTGCAAGGCCAGAAGCGGATGCGTGGCAGATGGTCTGCTCCGCGCCCCTTGAGAAGGACAGGCAATCGACATCCACTACGGATCCTCCCGCCATCAGGAAGCAGGACGTTGCTGGCTTCGATAAAATGCCGCCTTCTCGACGCGACCCTTGACGCAAACGATAGCCAAGAAGGCGGCAACTGGCATTACCTCCAGTCGGTCGAGCCTAGGAACGTCCAGCCTTCAAGCGCCCATCCGAAACCGCCCTTGGTCAGCTTGCTGGCGCGGCCAAGATCCACGACGCGGCTCGATGCCTTCGATCCGGCTTTAATATTAGTCTTCTTAAACATCTCTGAACTCCATTTTGCGAATCGGGCTTAAACCCGATTGCAAAAGCTGTCTCTTACTCAATAGCTTGTCAACACCATGAATATTATAGCCATTTTGGATGGATTTTTATTCAAGATTTGTCGCAAACAGATCAGAATGCCCTCGGGAACCGCGCACCCCGATGCTTGCGGCGCATGGTCGCAATAAATAAATTGCAGATCGATACTCGTCGCCCAATCAGAGCCGATTTTTGGGGCGAATTTCGCAAACCCGCGACGCGTTGCGTCGATCAATCTCCATTGACCCTCAGGATCTCGCGAATCTTGACCGCGAGCGCGTCCAGCTGGAATGGTTTGGTCATGATCGACATGTCCCGATCGAGCTGGCCCTGGCGGATCGCCGAATTTTCCGCATAGCCGGTGATAAACAGCACCTTGAGCTCGGGTCGCAGGATGCGCGCTGCGTCGGCCACCTGGCGACCATTGAGCCCGCCGGGCAAGCCCACGTCGGTGATCAACAGGTCGATCCGCGTATCGGATTCGAGAATGCGCAGACCCGACGGCCCGTCCGATGCCTCGATGGTGGAATAGCCGCCTTCGGCCAGCACCTCGCCCACCAGCATCCGCACCGTCGGCTCGTCATCGATGACCAGCACCGTCTCCCCCAGGCTCGCCGGCAGCGCCGGTCCAGGTTCGGGCTTCGTCAACTCGGCATCCAGATCTGCATGATGGCGAGGCAGGTACAGGCACATCGTGGTGCCTTGTCCGATCTCCGAATAGACTCGCACCTGACCGCCCGACTGGCGGACAAAGCCATAGATCATCGACAGCCCCAGTCCGGTCCCCTGCCCCAGGGGCTTGGTCGTGAAGAACGGGTCGAACGCTTTGGCGATCACGTCGCGCGTCATTCCCGTGCCGGTATCGGTGACACATAGCGAGATATACTGACCCGGTTTCAAGTCCTGTTCTGCAGCCGACCGATCATCGAACCACTTGTTCGCGGTCTCGATGGTCAGCCGACCACCCTCGGGCATGGCATCGCGCGCATTGATGCACAGGTTGAGCAGCGCATTTTCGAGCTGGTGCGCATCGATATGGGTCGTCCACAGGCTGCTGGCCTCGACAATCTCGAGCTGCACCTGCGGGCCGACGGTGCGCCGCACCAGCTCTTCCATGCCGGACACCAGCCGGTTGACGTCGACGGTCCGGGGATCGAGCGTCTGACGCCGCGAAAACGCGAGCAGCCTGTGGG
Organism: Blastomonas ursincola; assembly: GCF_013607875.1. GTDB lineage: Bacteria > Pseudomonadota > Alphaproteobacteria > Sphingomonadales > Sphingomonadaceae > Blastomonas > Blastomonas ursincola. Next base: position 1,267,079 of record NZ_VDES01000002.1, on the reverse strand, counting down.
TCAGGGCCGCGGCCCGCTTTACCGCGCCCTGCGCCGCATGGGCATAGCGATCGAGGGTATCGAGCCGCCCCTGGGCGATGCGCGCCTGAATCATTTCAAGGCTGCCGCCGATCGCCGCGAGCAGATTGTTGAAGTCGTGCGCCAGCCCGCCGGTCAGCTGGCCCACGGCTTCCATCTTCTGCGCCTGACGCAGCGCCTCCTCGGTCCGCAGCAACTGCCCGGTACGCTCTTCCACCCGCGCCTCGAGCGTGACGTTGAGATCGCGAAGCTCGGCTTCGGCGCGGGCGCGCTCGATATGGGCCCATGACCGGTCGGCAACGTCGCGGATCAGCGCGAGATCGTCCTCGCTCCACGCGCGCGGCGCCCCGTCATGGATGGCCATCAGTGCGACCAGCCGCCCCTCGCGGATCAGCGGCGTGCAGATGGTCGCGCCGATCCCGATCTGCTGAAAGGTCGCGGCTTCCTCAGGCGCAAGCTCGGCCACGATGTCCTGGATGACCAGAGGGCGCCCGGCGCGCAGGTCCTGCACGGCTCGTTTGCCGAACAGGGCAAGGCTGTAGCGACCGACGATGCTGTCCCTGCCCTGCGCCGCCCAGTCACCACGAATGGTGAACCCGTCCTGGTCGTCGTCCATGTCCGCATAGGCGCAGCTGGTAACGCCCATGTGCTCGCCCACCATGCGGGTGGTGATCGCCATGACCGCATCCGCGTCACCTGCTTCCGTGGCTGCCCTTCCGACCGAATCGAGAAAGGTCAGCCTTTGATTGGCGACCCGCAGCGCCAGCTCCGCCCGTCGCCGCTCGACGGCAATGCGCGTGCGATCGGCGACCTCACGGACGAAATCGATCTCGTCTTCGCGCCAGCAGCGCGGCGTGCCGTGGTTCAGATAGAAGAGCGCGACCATCACGCCCTGTTCCATCACCGGCATGTTGACGACTGCCTGAGCGGTGATCGCCTTCAGCGCGTCGGCGGTGGCGATGGTGCGCGGATCGGTCTCCGCATTCTCGAACCAGACCGTCTCGCCCCTGACCAGGTCGTCGATATAGCTGCCATAGTCGCGAAAATTGAGCGTACCTGCGAGGCTGGTGACGCCCGGCGCGTTCCAGTCCTTCTCTATGGTGATCGTTTCGGCGATAGGATCGACCGTGCCATAACCGGCGCGATCGACATCCAGCGTCTCGCCCAGAATCTGGGCCGCCGCGAACGAGATATCGGCACCGTTGTCGAGGTCGCGAAACGCGTCCGACAGCGCGATCAGGCCCTGGCGCATCCGTTCGGCACGCACCCTGTCGGTGATGTCGAGCGAAATGCCGGTGAGCTTTGCGTACCGGCCATCGGAATGAACGGTCGGCCTACCGCGCAAGGCCACCCGGCGGATCTCGCCCTGCGGCGTCTGAACCTTGCACTCGATATCGCAATCCATGCGGCGCTCGATGCTGGAGGCCAGGCTCTGGCGCACGAACTCGCGGTCATCGGCATGCACCGCGGCCAGAAGATCGTCATAGCTGAGCGGCTGATCATCGCGGAATCCGAAATTGACGCGGCAGGCTGGCGAGGTCTCCAGTGTCATTTCGGGCGATGTCAGGCTCCAGGCGCCGAACCTGCCCGCTTCCAGCGTGAAGCGCAGTTCGGCGTCACTCGCCCTCTGCTCGCGCAGGCGGCCCGCGAGTTCGGAGACCAGCGCCGCATTGCTGCTTTCAAGATTGGCCAGCCGCTCGCGTTCGAGCGTCACGTCGAGCTGGCTGGCGAAGAAATAGGCAAGCTCGCCGGCGGCATCCCTGACCGGCGCAATCAGCAAACGGTTCCAGAACGGCTCGCCGTCCTTGCGATAGTTGAGCAGATCGAGTTCGATCGGCCGAACGGCTTCGAGCGCTTCGCGCAGCCTTGCGACGGCCTCGCGGTCGGTGTTCGGACCCTGCAGAAAGCGGCAATTGCGACCGAGAATCTCGTCCCGGTCATAGCCGGCCAGCCGGCAGAACGCATCGTTGACGAACACGATCGGGTTGTCGGGCTGGCGAGGGTCGGTGATGACCATGGGCATGCGCGTGGCACGTACAGCGGCGATGAACGGGTCGGTATTGGCATCGCTTCCGTCGATCGCGGCGGCAATGCGGGCGGCGTCGAGTTGCGCCTGTTCGGCATGCGTCATTGGCTGATCATGCAGGTGAGCGATCGCAGGGAGATAAGGGGCACGCCTGAATTCCGTAAGTGAAAGAAATATCTCCAGCCAACTCGGAAGCGGTCGATCAGTTCCTCATTCCGGCCCAAGGCGGCAAAGGGAAGGGATCGCCACCATGCTCGATCCCTCCCCGCTGCAAACCATTAATCGACGATGATCGCGTTGCCCATGCGATAGCCGCGTTCGGCCATTTCCTCGATATAGTGCACCCGTTCGTGCTTCAGCTCGACGGCATATTCTTCCCAGGCGTCGCGGCGATCCTCGATATCGGTCGCCCGGCGCAGGTCGCTGCCCAGCTCCTTCTGCGCCTCGGTGACGTTGATGCGATAATCGAACCACAGCCGGTTCTCGATCCCCGCGATCGGTAAGGTGATGATACGCGCTTCCTCGGCGCGGGCGACCTGTTCCTCGTGCAGCATCGGGACCGCTGCCGTGGCTGCGGCAGCGAAGCCCAGAAAGGCGATCGACGTCGTGACAAATTTGATCATGCTATTCTCCCTTTGCTGAGTGCCGCCATGGCAAGCGGTCAAAAGGAAAACGATCGGCAGATCCGGTTTAATCCGTCGATGGTGCAGATTCTTTCGGCCGCGCACCGAGCGGCGGCCGGTCAGAAAAAGGAAGGCGGACGCCGGGAGAGCGTCCGCCTCGAGGAGGCAGCGGTGCGCGGCCCGTACAGGCAGCGAGCAGCACACCGCAGCTGGGTTCGGCTTCAGGACAAGCCGATCATTCCGAAGGCTCCGCCGCTTCTGGCGCAGCCGCTGTGCTGCCGGTCTCGGCCAGAACCAGCGCATTTCCAGAGGCCGAGAACATGCCGGCCGGCAGCGAGCGTGTGACATTGCCCTGTTTCACCACGATCTGCTCGACCTCGCCCCGGCTGTTCGCGACGACTTCCTTAACCTTGCCGAGCGATGATCCGTCGGCCAGCGTGACCGGCATGCCGCGGCTGACCATGGCAGCACCGTCGCCAGCCGCTGCAGCGCTGCCCGCAACGGCCAGCGGACTGGCCAGCAGTGATCCGCTTGCAGAGCCAGCGCCGCTTCCCGCCGCGGTCGCTCCGGCAGGCATTGTCACCCCCCGCACGCTTGAAACAGCCTCGCCAGCGCGGGCGCGCGTTCCCTGTGCGATGGGGGCAACCGCGCCGGTCAGGGCGTCCGTGCCGATCAGCCGGGCCTGCGCGCTGCCCTGGCCGCTCGCCGTGCCGGAGCCTTGCGCCTCGGTCATCGTGCCGGCGGGCGGCACCACGATATCGGCCAGGCTGGCGGTCGAGGCCAGGACCGAGCCGTTCGCGCTGCGCTGAGCCGAGACGGTACCGCGCCGCGCATCGACCGATTGCGTGCCGCTGGTCGAGCCATTGGCCTCGGCCGAACCGCGTACGGTGCGCGTGGTCCGCTCGAGCGAGCCGCCGACCGGGCGTTCGATCCCTCCCCCGAGCGTACCGCCCAACGTACCGCCCAGAGTTCCACCCAATGCGCCGCCAAGTCCGCCACCGCCGAGCAGTTGCGCCTGGGCGGCAGCCGGGATCAACGCGACCGTCGCGGCGGCAATCAGAATCTTCTTCATGATGGGTTCCTTTCAGCTTGAACGCGGGCATCACTGCCTGCCCGTCTGAAAGGACAACGGATCACCTGGCCTGTTTAATTCACGGCCTAGCCTGAAAGTTCACGGCTTGCGGGCGCATTGTTCGCACAAAAGGCCGCGCCCGAAACGTCTGTCTTCACCCCTGGGCCCCAGATCGCGCGCTTCCCGATCCAGCCTCGCCTGCCAGTCGCCGCCCCTGGCCAGCGCATCGGCAAGTCTGATGGCGACCAGCGGCGTGGCGAACGATGTGCCGCGCAGGATGACCGGCCTGCCCCGGGCATTCATCGCGTGAACCTCTGCCCCGGGCGCGGCATAATCGACATGCAGCGCCCGCCCCGCCTCGATCAGCGCGCGTCCCTTCCGGTCCACCCCGGTCACCGCCACGACAGCGTCATAGGATGCGGGATAGGCAGGCGGCGCAGCCGGCCCGTCATTGCCCACCGCTGCAACGATGACGATGCCGCTTCGCTGCGCCTGCCGGATCGCGCGTTCGAGCACGGCATTGCGCGGGCCGACCAGGCTGATCGTGACCAGCTTGCAGCCACTGCTCGCCAGCCAGCCGAGTGCCCGGACGATGGCCAGCGCGTTGCCCCCGGCGGGGTCGCTGCCATAGACATCCGCCACCCATATCCGGCCTGCGCCTTCATTGCGCAGCAGGCTGACGATCGCGCTACCATGATCGGAGGCCAGCGGGGCCCCATTGGCAAAGCCCTTGATGGCCATCGGACGAAAGGATGGCCCCGGTGCACCATCGATGATGCCGATGGGCGTATCGACCGGTGATCCTGCGGTTGCCGCCAGCAGCGCGAAGCTGGGCAGAGCCGAGCTCTCCCGGCCGAGCGAACCCGATTGCCAGTGCAGATTGTCCACCGCGATCTCGGCCCCGGGCGCGGCCTTGCGCGCCAGCGCTTCGGCCCTGGCGAGGCTGAGACCAGCCGGAACGCGCAGCCGCACGATCGCGAGATCGAGGCCCTCGATCTGTTCCTCGGCGATCACCGAAAAACCCGCGCGCCGGAGGGCATCCATCGCGCCTTCGGTCGGAGCGGTGACCAGGATCTCGCCGCGCCGCGCCAGATCGCCGCGCATGTCACGTTCGATCAGATCGCGGTTCTGCCGCAGCAGCTGGGTCAATCGCCGGTCGCGCAACTGCAGCAGCCGGTCAGCCTCGCGCTGGGCCAGCCTGCCCAGTCCGTCGACCCCATTTTCGGCCGTGTCGAGAAGGTCGCCGACCCCGCGCCCGATGCCAGGCAACCCGACATTGCCCAGCGGCGTTTGCAACTGCGCAAACAGCGGTGTTGCCGCAAGCAGCGCGCCGCCGGTCAGCATGCTCAGGATCATGGCGGGGATGCGCATTTCGTTTCCGTCCGATTTTTTCGCTTAACCATGGATGAAACGCACGAGGCCAGCCGTTTCATCCATCAGAAAGGCCTGGACCCTGACACAAACGTTCGAGACCCTGCTCGTCGACCTGCTGCCGCGAATGCGGCGGTTCGCCTATGGCCTTACCGGGGCATCGGCGGATGCCGACGATCTGTGCCAGATGGCGATCGAACGGGCGCTGGCGCGTCGCGACCAGTGGCAGCCGGGAACGCGCCTCGATAGCTGGATATACAAGATCATGCGCAACCTGTTCATCGACGAAATCCGCGCCACCCGGCGCCGCCGCGAAACCTTCGTGCCCGACGAGGCAGGGCTCGCGATCGGTGCCGAAGGCGGCCAGGAGGCGACGGTCGAACTCGCGATGATCGACCGGGCCATGCTGCGCCTTCCCGACGAACAACGTGAAGCGGTCCTGCTGGTGATGGTCGAAGGCTGTTCCTACAAGGAGGCGGCCAAGATTGTCGGCTGTCCTGTCGGCACGCTCAACTCGCGCCTGGTGCGCGGTCGCGACGCGCTGATGGACCTGCTGGAGGATGCGGCATGACCGTGACGCCCGAAATGATCGCCGCCTTTGCCGATGGCGAGCTAGGCGCAGACGAGAGGCGTCGGGTGGAAGCCGCGATCGCGGCCGATCCCGAACTGGCAGCGCAGCTCGAGCGGCATCGCAGGCTCAAGGGCCTGCTGGCGGCCCGCTATGCGCCCATCGCCGCAGAACCGGTCCCCGATCGGCTGCTGACCCTGATCGCGCAATCCGCGCATGCCGAGACAGGCTCGGGCGAGGTCGTGAGCATGGCGCAGGCGCGCGCCAGACGCAGTCTTGCCCCGATGGTGCGGCGCTGGTTGCCGGTGGCAGGCCCCGCCCTGGCGGCATCGCTGGTGCTCGCGATCTGGCAGCCATGGCAGAGTGCACAGCCATCAGGTTATGCGGATAGCGCGCTCGCGACCGTGCTCGAGTCCCGGCTCGTGGCGGAGCAGCCGACCAACGCCGATCCGCGCATTCTGCTCAGTTTCCAGGCCAGAGATGGTTCGGTCTGTCGCGCATGGCGCAGCACCGCCGATGGCGGCATCGCCTGTCGTGACGGAATGGGCTGGAAAGTGACCAGGCGTTTCGCCGGGTCGCCGGAAGCGGACCGCGAATACCGGCAGGCGGGCAGCGACGCGGACATTCTTGCCGTCGCGCAGGAGATGGCGAAAGACGGAGCGATGGATGCGCAGGCGGAGCGAAGTGCGCGCGCCGCTGGCTGGCTCAACCTTCGATGATCGATGCCAGCGCCCGCGCGACGCGGGGCAGTGTCTCGGGATGCGACCACATCGGGTGTTCGCGCGAGCGATCTGACAGCTCGGTTTCGCGCCCCGCCAATATTCCGCCGATCGCCCCGCCCATGAAGACGAGGCGCTGGTTGAGCAGGTCGCTTGGGCAATGCGCCATCAGCCGCCGAACCTCTTCCAGACAGCGCTGATAGCCCGAGTTCCAGCGCCCCTCGAGCGCGTCCATGAACAATGCGCGGTTCGAGAGCTGGAGCCCAACCACGAAGCGGTTGTAGCATTCTCCCCAGGACGGAGGGTCGGGGTCGATCGACGTCTCGACCAGAATCTCCATCACCTCGAGCACGCTGTGCGGGCCGCCCGCGGCCTTGGCACGATCCAGCGCGGCATTGCGGCGCGCATCGATCGCCTGCGCGCCATCGACGACAAGCTGCCGGATCAGCGCCTCTTTCGACCCGAAATGATAGGTGATCGCGGCATGGTTCTTCTGCCCTGCCGCCTCGGCAATCTGCCGCACGGTGACGCCATCGATCCCGCGTTCGGCAAAAAGCTTGAGCGCCACCGCCTTCAGATGCTGCGGCGCCGGAGATTGCGCGGTCGACGGGTCACGGGCCATGCCCTGCATTTGCCATTGACAGCTTGATGCGTCAAATGCATTTATCCATATGGATAACGGAGAGGTAGCGGATGATCGAGGGCATAAACCTCGCGGCGCTGGAAGGCTGGATGGACGCCCAAGGCGTCGGGACCGGGCCGATCGCCGAAGCGCGGCTGCTGTCGGGCGGGACGCAGAACATCCTGATGCGTTTTCGCCGGGGTGACGCGGCCTATGTACTGCGAAGGCCTCCGCCGGTGCCTCGCGCCAATTCGAACGACACGATGCGGCGCGAGGCGCGCGTGCTCGCGGCGCTTGATGGCAGTGCGGTGCCGCATCCGCGATTGATCGCGGCCTGTAGCGACGAGGAGGTGCTGGGCGTCGCCTTCTATCTGATGGAGCCAGTCGAGGGGTTCAATCCGACCGTGGGCCTGCCGGAATTGCACGCGAACGACGCCGATGCGCGCCACCGGATCGGGCTGTCGATGGTCGAGGCGATCGCCGCGCTCGGCGCGATCGACTATCGCGCGGTCGGGCTCGACGGCTTCGGCAAGCCCGACAACTATCTCGAACGACAGGTCGGGCGCTGGAGGGCGCAGCTTGCCGGCTATGCCGATCTTCCCGGCTGGCCCGGCCCCGGCGCGATCCCCGGCGTCGATCGCGTCGCGAGTTGGCTCGATGCCCATCGACCTGCGGATTTCCACCCCGGCATCATCCATGGCGATTTTCACCTGGCCAATGTGATGTTGCGTCCCGACAGCGGTAACCTGGCGGCAGTGGTCGACTGGGAATTGAGCACGATCGGCGATCCGCTGCTCGATCTGGGCTGGCTGCTCGCGACCTGGCCCGAGGACGATGCGCCGCGCGCCACCGATGTCGCCATCACGCCCTGGGAGGGGTTTGCGAGCCCAGACGAACTGGTGGCGCATTATGCCGAGACGAGCGGGCGCGATCTGTCGGCACTCGACTGGTACGTCGTGCTCGCCTGCTTCAAGCTCGGGATCATCCTCGAGGGCACGCACGCGCGCGCCTGCGCAGGCAAGGCGCCGAAAGAAACCGGCGATCGCCTGCACGCGCACACGCTCGACCTGTTCGAACGCGCGCTGCGCCGCATCAGATGAAGGGAAAAGCCATGATAGACGATACCGATTTCACGGGCCGGAAGGTGCTGGTCGTCGGCGGCTCGAGCGGCATCGGCAACGGCATCGCGCAAGCCTTTCGCGCGCGCGGCGCCGAGGTGCATGTCTGGGGTACCCGCGCGTCGGCGAGCGACTATGATCCGGCGGACGGATCCGATCTCGCCGGACTTGGCTATAGCTGTGTCGATGTCGGTAATCCCGATGCGATCGAGGCGGCGGATCTGCCATTCGATAGCCTCGATGTGCTGATCATGTGCCAGGGCACCGTGGTCTATCGCCGCGGCGAATTCGAGCGCGAAGGCTGGGACCGGGTGATGGCGGTCAATCTCGACAGCCTGATGCACATATCGCGCAAGTTCCGCGCACAGTTGTCGCAGGCGAACGGATCGATCGTCATCGTCAGCTCGATTTCGGGGCTGAAGGCCAATATCGGCAATCCCGCCTATGCCGCATCCAAGGCGGGGGCGATCAGCCTCACCAAGACACTCGGCCAGGCCTTCGCCGCCGATGGCATCCGCGTCAACGGACTCGCCCCCGGGCTGGTCGATACCAAGCTGACCAAGGTCACCACACAGAATGCCGAGCGGCTGCAAGGCGCGCTCGCGCAGATCCCGCAAAGGCGAATGGGCACGCCTAAGGACATGGCGGGCGCCGCGATCTTCCTCGCCTCGCCGCTCGCTTCCTATGTCACCGGCCACACGCTCATCGTCGATGGCGGGCTCTCCCTGTAACGAAAGGCAGACAGATGAACTTCGAATATAGCGACAAGGTCGCCGGGCTGATCGCGCAGATCGAGGCTTTCATGGACGAGCATGTCTATCCGAACGAGCAGGCCTATTACGACTTCGTCCACGACCAGAACAACCGTTGGCAGGAATGGCCGGGGATGGAGGCGCTGAAGGACAAGGCCCGCGCGCAGGGGCTGTGGAACCTGTTCCTGCCGCACGAATATGGCGAATTCTCCCCGGGCCTCACCAATCTCGAATATGCGCCGCTCGCCGAGCTGATGGGCCGCGTTCCCTGGTCGAGCCAGGTGTTCAACTGCTCCGCGCCCGATACCGGCAACATGGAGGTGCTCGCCAAGTTCGGCTCGCCCGGGCAGCAGGAGAAATGGCTGAAGCCGCTGCTCAACGGCGAGATCCGCTCGGCCTATGTCATGACCGAGCCGCAGGTCGCCTCGTCCGACGCCACCAATCTCGAACTGTCGATCATCCCCGATGGCGACGACTATGTCATCAATGGCCGCAAATGGTGGATATCGAACGCGATGCACCCGCGCTGCGAGATCTTCATCGTGATGGGCAAGACCGATTTCGACGCGCCGCGCCATGCGCAGCATTCGCAGATCCTCGTCCCGCGCGACACGCCCGGCGTGACGGTCGTCCGCCACCAGACCGTCTTCGGCTCGTACAATTCGCCGGGCGGCGAATCCGAGCTCCGCTTCGACAATGTCCGCGTGCCGAAGGAGAATCTGATCCTGGGCGAAGGCCGCGGGTTCGAGATCGCGCAGGGACGCCTGGGTCCCGGCCGCATCCATCATTGCATGCGCTCGATCGGCCAGGCGCAGCGCGCGCTCGAACACATGGCATGCCGCGTCGACAGCCGCGTTGCCTTCGGAAGGAAACTCGCTGATCAGAGCAGCATCCGGCAGGACGTGGCGAGGAGCTTCTGCGAGATCGAGATGGCGCGGCTGCTGACGCTGAAGGCGGCCGACGCCATGGACCGCTATGGCAACAAGCAGGCGAAGGACCTGATCGCCGCGATCAAGGTGGTCGCGCCGACCATGGCCCAGACCGTCGCCGACCGCGCGATCCAGGCGCATGGCGGCATGGGCGTCAGCGAGGACACGCCGATCGCGTATTTCTTCACGCTCAACCGCTATGTCCGGATTACCGACGGACCCGAAGAGGTGCACATGTCGCAGCTCGGCAAGCAGAAGATCGCCGAATATGTCGCCGCGAACCGGCGCTGAACACCAGGGGGAGGCAAGCTTATGAAGGCCCTACGCTATTACGGCGCGCACGACATCCGCTACGAGAGCATGGACGATCCGGTGCCGCAATCGGAACGCGATGCGATCGTGAAGGTCTCGGCCTGCGCGATCTGCGGCAGCGATCTCCACATCTATCACGGCCACGGTTTTTCCGAGGATATCGGCTTCTGTGTCGGGCATGAAGCGGTGGGCGAGGTCGTCGAAACCGGACGCGGCGTGTCGCGGCTCAAGGTGGGGGACAAGGTGATGATCCCTGCCGCCGTCGGCTGCGGATCGTGCCGCCATTGCCTCGCCGGGGTTGTCAACCTATGCGAGTACGGCATGGGCTCGTGCTATGGCCTGTCGGCAAAGCTGCAGGGCTCGCAGGCCGAGGCTGTGCGCGTGCCCGCCGCCGACGTCAACGCGGTGCTGATCCCCGAGGGCGTGTCGGAGGAACAGGCGCTGCTGATGACCGACGCGCTCGCGACCGCCTGGTTCGGCGCGCGCAATGCCGATATCGTGCCGGGCAGCAGCGTCGCGGTGATCGGGCTGGGGCCGATCGGCCTGATGGCGGTCGAAAGCGCCTTTGTCATGGGCGCGCATGTCGTATACGCCATCGATCCCATCGCCGAGCGCCGCGCTCTGGCCGAGGCGGCAGGGGCCATTGCGCTGTCCCCCGACATGGCGATCGACACCATCCGCGAGGCCACAAAGGGCCGCAAGCTCGATTGCGCGATCGAGGTCGTCGGACGCGACGAGACGGTCGATCTGGCGCTGCGCCTCGTCCGCGCGCGCGGCACCGTATCGGTCATAGGCGTGCAACAGTCGCGGCGCTATGCCTTTCCGCTCGAACGCTTTTTCGCGGCGGGCCTGACCTTCCGTGCGGGCACCTGCTCAGTGCCCGAGGAACTGCCGACGCTGTTCCCGCTGGTCCAGTCGGGGCGCCTCAGGCCGGAAAAATATATCAGCCACCGCCTGCCCTTGAGCGCTGGGTCCGAGGCCTATGCCCTGTTCGACGCGCGCGACGCCGGCGCGCTGAAGATGGTGCTGACGCCCGACTAGACGGCGATGCACACGGTGGCGTCTGCACGAAGATCGACGCGCCCCTCAAGGCAGCGGGCCGGTATAAAGACCTGCAATTCCAAGCGCGTAATCCGATCCCGACAGGCTCGCCTGAACCATCGCCAGGGCTTCACCTGCCGCACGCTTGCCCTCCAGTGTCGCCAGCCGCTGGCGCAGCTGATCGGGACGCGCGGCGGTGGCGATCGCGATGATATGGTCTGCGCCGAACGGCGGCTGAACGCCAGCCTCCATCTGCACGACGAAGTCCGGCGACAACGCCTCGCCCTCGGCCGGACGGGACCGTCTGGGAAACAGCGACTGGATGGTGCCGTCGCCTGCGATATTGAATGCGGTGAGATATTTGAGCGTATCGGACCTGTTGCCACCGAATCCGATTGGCACGCGGCCGCTGGCATAGCGCTTCTGCGCACCGTCCTGCCCTATCGTGACCGCGAGCGGATGCGAGGTCGCCAGCGCCCTGAAACCCGGCAGCGCCCGCCACTTGTCCGTGACACCGGCAATGAAAACTGCATCGCCAGTTCTGGCGTCCTTCTCGGCGACCTGGTCTCCCAGACCGTTGGCGACGACCTGGCCGCGCGCGACGTCCCAGATCAGCATCGCTTGCTGGCGGTCTTGCACCAGCTTGACCCCGGCGGGCGCAACCCCATCGCCGATGATCGCCAATGTCAGCTCTGCCGGCACCACGCGCGCCGCAGCTTCGGTCGATTTCGGGCGTGTGGCAAAGACCCAGGGCTCGCCTCCCCTGCCGGGAAGGAAATTGACACTCGCGCCCTGGCGCTGCTCGTTGGCCATGTCTGCGGCGAGTACCAGCATTTGCCGAAACTCTGCCATTGTCGAGGCGCCCCTTCCGTTGCCATCGATGTCGCCGAGGATTGACCGAGAGAGGAAATAGCTGACAGCGCCATGCGGAACGCCGTCGATGAACACCTCTTGCACGGCCTCGCTGTCCTTGGCTCCGGCAACGAAGATCACGTGCTCCAGCTCGGTCGTCTCCATTCCTTTGGTGGCGACCGGCAGTGGAGGCAGCGCATCATTTTCGATCGGGCCGTAATTGGCAAACCGTCGCGATAGCAGACCCGCCCGGGGATCAGCATCGCGGGTCATGGTGCCGCTATGGCAGGAATCCGCGACGAACAGGACGTTCACGCCCTTGGGAACCGCCGACAGCAGCGCAAATATCTCGTTATCGACGATCCGCTGCCCGCTTTGCTTGCCTTTGGTATTGAAGCCCGAAAGCAGGAAAACCTCATCGAGGCCGTCTTCCTCGTCGCCGGCTATGCGTTCGGTCTCCTGGCCGCCATGCCCGGCATAGGTCATGATCAGCCATCCCGATTGCCTTGCCGCGGCCTCAGCCAGGCGCCTCGCTTCCGCAAATATGCGTTCGCGCGTGGCCGCGCCATCGAGCAGCAGCACGACCTCGTCAGCATTTCTCTTGTTCAAAGCCTCGGCAATGATGCGAGCGTCGTTGACGGCGCCATTCAAGTCGCTGAGGGTGTCATACTGGTCTATACCGATGACAAGCGCGTGAACGGTTTTGGCACGCGCTGGCTGGCTGGTGGCGAGCGCGGCGAGAACCGGCGTCAGCGCAAGCAGCAGAAGGCGGGTCATCTGCACGCTATCTGCGGATCAGTTCGACACGACGCGACATCTGATCGCGCTCGGCTTCGGAATAGGCGCTCTTGTCATCGGGCTCATAGGGCTGCTCTTCACCACGCCCCTCGGCACGAATGGTGCCGCGATAACCGTTCCTCAGCAGATATTCCTTCACGACCATGGCGCGGCTCTGCGACAATCGAAGATTATAGTCGGCGTCACCCTTGGCATCGGTGTGACCGACAAGGATGATCTCGCGCCCCTTAGCGGAGTCGTTCGCAAGCAATGACACCAGATCCACGAGAGCGTCCTGCCCCTTTGTGGTCAATTCGGTGCTGTCGAAGACGAACTGAACCGGCAGCGCGGCAGGCCTGAACGTCACGCCCCGCAGCGAGTCGGCAGACAGTCCGACCTGCTGGCCCGATCGCATCCGCGCGCTTTTGACATAGGTGGGAGACAGGAGCGCCGCCTCCTCCGCCTTGGATCGCAGCGCCACCAAAATGGCGTCGCCAGGCCTTCTGGGCGTTGCGACCTCATCTGCGATTTCGATCAGCGCGTCCTGATAGCGCGCAGCCGCTTTGGCAAAGTCGCGCCGACCTGCCGCAATATCGCCCAGCGTGGCCAGCGTCTGCCAGGGCCGCCCATAGCGGAGCGACTGCTCCAGCGCCGCCTCGTCGACCGGGGAGCCTTTCATGGCCCGGTTGTACATCGCCGCAGCCAGGCGCTGCCCGATCCATGTCTTGAGCGCCGGATCGCACCGGTCGGCAGCCGCATAAGTTGCAGTCAGCGCCGCTTCATCGAGAGCCGTCGCCGCGATGCGTGCCTGATCGCCGATCGCCGTGCAGTCCTGAGCCTGTACGGGCGTTGCCATCAGCATGGCGGTCAAGGCACAGGAACGGAACATCACCTCACCTCATAATCGGCAAATCCCAGCGCCCATTCGCCGCCCTGGCCCTGGGCGCCTCGCGCGCCGCCATCGCCGATTGGAGCTCCCAGCCGCGCGAGCAGGCCATCGAGCGAACGCATGGTTGCAGCGGGATCGGATTGCGGAGCCATGTCCGCCCGCACCTGTGCATCGACAAAGGCCTCGAGGTCGCTGGCCACGACTGCCAGCAGCCTGCCGCGGCCCCTGGGTTCGCTCGCGACAAGCTCGAACCCGTAAGTGGCGTCCGGAATGCGCAGCGGGGCATTGGCGCGGATCAGCCCCGACTTGTTGCTGACTTTCGAGCGGGGATTGGGAAATATGAGGATCAGGTCGTTATTGGCGGTCATATCGAACAGCAGAAGCTGCCCGCCGATCGGACTCGAGATGGTCAGGTCGAAGCTTTCGCCCAGACGCAAATCGCGTTTCGACATCGCGATACGAATGGCGAGATTGTTCTTGCCCGCTTCCTTCACGATGGTCGGTGCAGCGCCGAGCGCGCCCGGCGTGACGGGTGCCGGGGCCGGTGGCCTTGCTGCGACTGCATCGGCCTGGTTCGTCTGCCCCATCGCGCGCGCGATCCACGGCTGGAATGCAGCCACGCGCGTGTACACGCCGTAATGCCCGGGCTTTCCGCACTCTTCGTGACCATAGCTGACGATCCCGACCTGCACCCAGCGGGTGCCGTCGAGCCTCAGCAGAAGCGGTCCGCCGGAATCGCCGTTGCAGGAATCCACGCCACCTTCGGAAAGGCCGGCACAGATGCGCCGGTCATCGATCGGCCCGGCCAGATACGCCATCGATGCATTGCACGTCGCATTGTCGACGATCGGAACTTCGGCCTTCTGCAGCGCCTGGGCGACCTTCACAACGGATTGGGAGCCGACCATGTCGCCCCACCCGGCCACCGTAGCCCAGGGGGATGCGGTCACCTGCAAGACCCGCTGCGGAATCCCCGTTCCGGGTTCCAATGTTACGGCAGGCAGGGAAACGGGGGATGTCAGCCGGACCAGCGCAATGTCGTTTTCCAGCGTCGATCGGTTGTACCGCTCATGCGCGATGACTTGCCGCGCACCGACGACCGTTCCTTTCTGGTCGCGATAGACCGAGCCAAGACGAATCCGGATCGCGTCGGGAGCTGCCACCGCGCCCGTCCGCTGATTGACGACACAATGCGCTGCGGTGATCACCCAGTCAGCGCTGACCAGGGTACCGCCGCAGCTGCAGATGCCATCCTGCCTCCCTATCGAAAGGCAGGCCTGGAACTGCAGCTCACCCTCGGGTGCGGGCACACCGCCAACGATGCGCGCCCCGAGCTGCGCCAGCGCAGGACCCGATCCCCATCCCGAACAGAACGCCGCAATGGTGAGCAAGGCGACCAGAAATCTGCGGCCGCTCGCCCAGCTCCAGGCGTGTTGGGTGCGGGTGCGCCCCGATCCGGCAAGCGTGCAATGCAGGATCATGGCACCTTGCGTTCGTTCAGCGACTGGCTTTGTCCGATCATCGCCTTGGTGCGTGTATAGGCCTCGGAAATCAGCGTGTCCGGCTTTTGCAGCAACTGGTCGGCGCGGGCGTAATATTCGAACGCCGCGCTGGGCTCGTCGGGCAACAGGGCCTCCTGGCAGACCCCCATATTGTACAGCAGGTCGACATTCGCCTGGTTGTTCCCGGCGTACATCGTTTCGAAGATACTGCAGGCGCGATCGATCCGCCCCGCCTTGGCAAAGGCCACGGCATTTTCGAACTGCTGTTGCCCCGCCTTGTCCAGATTGCGGCCCTTGGGCTTGAGCTTCACCTCTATCGTGCGGTTATAAGGTGCGACGTGACGGCGAATGATCTGTGCCGCGTCCGACCGGAGCTTGCTCAGCAATCCCTCGGGCGTTGAAACAGGCGGCGGCGAGGCCTCCCCCTTTTTCGATCCGCCGAAAATCGAATTGAACACGGACCCCAGACTGACATTGGGATCTTCGACCTGGCCATTGCAGATCGTGTATTCGTCCTGCACGGCCACCGCTTCGGCATAGATCACCGCGCCTGTAGACACCTTCACCGCGCGCGGCGAGACAGTGTACTGACCGATCGTGGTGCTGCATGGCACCTTCTGCGTGACCGTCTGGTCGCACTTGAACAGACCGCTGCTCTTCGCGCAGGTGCTCTCCGACCGCGTGAAATTGTTCGTCCTGATTGCCGCAGTGGTGACGGTACCGGTAAAGATGACATTGACGCCGAGCTTGCGGCCCAATTGCAGGGTCTTGGCAACCTCCGCGTTGGAGATGGTGTTGTCTGCCGTGTAGTTCATGCTGTCCATCGTGCGGACAGAGAACACCTGCTTCTGGTCGATAGCGGCGGACTGCAGCTCGGAAATCAGGATGGAGGAGAACTCCGCGCCATCCTGACCGTTGAAATTGATGACGCCGATCGACTGCTCGGCGGCAATCTGCGGGTATTTTGCCTCGAACCTGGCTTCATAGCGAACGGCCTGCTGTGCGGATGCCTCGCCCGCCAGAAGCATCAGACAAGCCAGACCGCAAACCAACGAAAACTTCCCCTGCCCCACCATGATCATCCCTTGCGTGTTGACTGTGTTGACGACATCAGCGGCGCAGGACCACCAGCGTGCTGCTCGGCCCCCGAGACACCAGAAGCTTGATGCGCCCCGCTGCAAAGGCCGAGGCAAGCTGCGACGATGCCGAAGCGCTCGCCTCCAGCGCCGAGGAATTGATCGCGGTGATGACATCGCCGACCAGCAACTGACCGAATGCCGGTCCCGACTGCTGGACTCCGAGAACGCGGATGCCCCTGCGATCGTCCGTCAAAGCCACCGTCAGCCCTAGCTCGGTGACCGCTTCGCTCTGGACAGCGGCCAGCGGCGATGGTGCTGCGCCGACCTTTGCCTGCAGGTCGCTGCGCTTCGCCGCTGCCAGACCGGCAAACCGACCCTGCGGATAGCTTGCGAGATAGGTCGAGCATGGACCATCCGAACGCGCATCCCGGCACAGCGCCCAGGCCTCTGCCTCAATATCCACCGAGCCCTGCGCAATCCGCGGCGGCGGCGCGACGAAATAGAATTCCTGGCTTGAGAGCGATCCGTAGGTGAACGGTTCCTGGACGCCAGCAGTCAGATCGAGCACATCATCGCGAACCTGACGCAGCAGCATGTTGATCTCGCGGCCGGGCTCGGGCAGCCGTTTGGCAAGCGACTGGGCAAAGGGGCTGTACCTGCCGCTGCCGTCGGTTGCGGTCGTGCCAGCCTTGGCGCTGTAGATCACCAGGCTGTCTCGCGCCGGCTCTATCGGGGCCAGTCCGCGGGGAATGCTGCGCGAGCTGGCGGAGCGACGCATCCCGGCTGGTGGCACCCGGCACGCGTCCAGCACGATGATGCGCATGCGTTGCGCGCCGCTGCTGAGGTCGACGACTGTGGACAGCTTGACCGCTTCGAGCTCAAGGTCGCGGTCGTTTGCCAGCCGCGCATCGACCGGAATCAGGTAATTTTCGCCATTATATTCAATGCCGTGCCCTGCAAAATAGACAAGGGCCACATCGGCTGAGTCCGACAATTCGGCAAAATCGCGCAACGCCCGCTCCATCCCGATCCGATCCTGATCCTTCAGGAAACTGATCTTGTCGAATCCTGCCTGCCGGAGCGCATCATGAATTAGCGTTCCATCAGCCTGCGGGTTTGCCAGTTGCGGTGCACTCGCATAATTGGTGTTGGCAATGATGAGGGCAACGCGCTGCTGCGCCAGTGCTGGCTGACAAAATGCTGAAGCGATAAGCGACCCCACCAATACCGAACGCCAGCCCATGGCAATCAGATTTCGGACCTTCGTTGTCGCAGCACGCCGAATCATCATTCACCGTTCCTCCGACATAACTTATCAAGCGCTAACCAGAGATTCCAGACTTGTCGCTCTTTGTCAGGAACTGTATGAAAGAAAAATACGAAATACTTTAAAATGACTGTAATTTTGGCCTGATGGTCCGTCACAGACCGCTGGTCAGGACATGTTGGGGATTGAAACCATGGCCCGGATGAAGGTTCTGGCAATGCTGGGTTTTGGGCTTGCCTGCTGCACGGCAGCGGTTGCCCAGGACATGGATCCTGAGACCCTGCGCGCGAAAATCCGCGAACAGATCAAGGCTCTGGACGCAGGCGCGCAACCTGCTGCCAACGGCAGAAGCCTGTTCCTGAACAACGCGCAGGATATCCAGCAGCCGCTCTATCCATCGGCGCCGGCGCAGCAGGTGGTACCGCCAAGGCCTGCGCAGCAGCCGGGCCAGACATCGGCCCAACCTCCCGCCGCCACAGCCAGCGCATCGGCGATCGACCTGGAAGTGCCGTTCGAGCACGGATCTGACGTGATCGCACGGCAATATCTGCCGGCTCTGGTGCGCTATGCGGATATCATCGCCTCCCCCGAATTTGCAGGGCGGTTGATCGGGATTATCGGCCACACCAACGCGATCGGGGATGCGGCCTATAACCAGCAACTCTCTGAACGCCGTGCCGCAAGTGTCGTGAGGGAACTGGTGCAGAGCGGCGTTCCCGGCGACCGGCTGTTCGCGCAGGGTGCTGGCGAGACGATGCTGAAACCGGATATTCCGTCAGTATCCGAAAAGAATCGCAGGGTGGAAGTCAGAGTGCTGCGCTGACCGTCAGCATGGTCCGATCTTGTCCTTGCCCGGCGCCAGACAGCCCAAGCGGAAGGTCAGGGTATCGTATGACAGGTCTGGTGGGCCGTAATGCCGCATCATCTCCAGCAGGTCATCAGGCCCTTTCACCGGTATCTGCGGGTTGGCTGATGTGAAATCGGTCAGCAGAGACGCGGGCAAAACGCCTTCAAACGGTGTTGCAGAGGCAAAGCACGACACATACTCATAGGCCCCCAGCACCTCCGGCTTGATCACGAAAATATCCTGAGGGCCAGGAATGACGAGAGTTTCCCCTTGCCGAAGCTTGGCGCTCGGCCTTTGGAGGTTAGGCAAAACCTTGGTGGTGCGGTTCTGTGCGTCGGTATAATAGCACAGGAGATGGGCATCGCGGGCTGCACTGACGGCGAAGCTCGCACGGCTGTTATTCTGCAACAATGCCACCGAATCACCCAGTTTTTTACTGGGTATGCTTATAAACCCTGGTCCATAGGCACTGACCTTGATCGCAAGGCCGTTGCTGGAATTCAGCACCGGCTGCAAGGGCTGGCCGACCGCACCGAATTGAGCTCCGTACAACGCGAAATAGACCTCGAATGTCGGCAGGCCCAGCGCCGGCAACTGCTGCTGCGTCTGAAAACTGGAGATGGCGGCCCGCAGTTCGGGGGTCAACTCAGATGGCGGCAACCCTGCATACAGGCCGCGCTCAGCCAGCCCCGCAGCGATCAGACTGATTTGCTTCTTTGGCTTGAGCTTTTTGAAGGCCTTGCTCGCGGCGCGAATTGCGCCAGTATCGGTTTGTGACAGCGTCATGCACCGCTGGTAAGGTACCTGCGCCCAGGATCCGACCGCCTGGATCAGCGCAACATCGATCAGCGCGCGTACAGCCTGCTGGACCCCCTCGTTGCTGTCGAAGCTGACATCCAGAAATCCACCGATGACCCCGATGCTGCCGCCGACATCGGCGCCCTTGTTGCGCTTTTTCAGGGCCATCGACAGACTTTGGGTTGTCAGCGGAACAACATAGCCCGTCTTGTCCTGAAAGTAGATGGTGATCGTCAACAGGGCCTCGCCCGACTGATCGCGAAACCCCAGCCCGACCGGACCGAGCGAAACGCCCGCGCCAGCCCCCTTGCCCGAGATGTTCTCTTCAAATCCGGTCACCGAACCTGAGACGATCAGAGCGTTGCGGTCGATACCCTGCTCGTCCTGCGCTTCGAAATCGGTGCGGATGTTGAATATCCGGCTTTTCTCCGATATTCGCGCCAGCGAAGCAATGACCAGATCGCGGGTCATAGCTCCTGACGTCGCCACTTCGGAAAGGGGCGAGGCATAGATGATCTGATTGCCCGGCACTGCTGCACGCGAAAGCAGGTCATCCATGCACCGCAGCGATGCATCGAAATTGGTCGTTGCGCGCTCCGGCAAGCCCTGCGGCCTGGCATTGATGGCTGCCGATGAATTCTGGGCGCTTAGCGGAACCACGCTCAGCGAGCCCGATAATGCCAAAAAGAGTAATCTTGCACCGATCTTGATGAAATGCTGCATGGCTACTCCCAACCCTACCTGCACTCATCGACCCCTTGCAGCACCAAGACATGGCCGAGTCTCGATTACTTCAAGACGCTCGACATAAACACTCCCGTTTTGCCTTGTCAATGCGGGCATATTATTTTCGTTGCCACCAATATGCAGGTCCGTCTGGCACGGAACACCTGCAATGCGCTGATCATTCGAATTCGGATTGAGAATGGTTTGGGGGATATACTGTGCGCCGCCGCCTTGGGAGCGGGTTCGGGCAATACCTGCCCCGTCGCGAGCAGGAATGAGGGTCGAGACCAGGGCACCGTTGCTGATCTGCTTTTTGGAAGGATCGGGCCTATACACCTTTGCAGGTCCTGCGAGAGCAGGCGTGCCGGATGTGGCCAGAACGACGATGAGCAGCGCGGTAATCACAGATTTCATTGACTTTCTCCTGATGAATGATTGATCGTAACGGCGTCAGCACACCTGACCCGAGGTTCCCACGCGAACCCTTGTCCTGCGGAAGAGACCGAAGTCATACACCATGGCTGAGCCCACATGTCCGGAGCCTCGACTGCCGCCGCGACCGACGCTTCCCACCGCAAGGCATGTCGAGCTGCCCGGCGCAAACGAGAGTGCTGTTGCGGAGCGGGCACTGCCATTGGCGCTGGCCGATCCGCGGGTATTGGCATTGGCGATCGTCCCGATCGACGTTCGCGCTCTGGATCCGAAACCGACGGCGACCGCCGTCTGATTGCGGCTGGAGCCGCGCGCATGCGCATTGCCGCGCACCCGGCTCGAGATCAGCGATCCCGCATCATTGGTGGCGCGGGTGCCATAGCCAACGGCGACGGCAGTGCTGTTTCCCGTGTTCGCTTCCAGATAGACATTGCCGTCGACATCTATCGCCTGAGCCTGTGCATCCTGGCTGCATGCGGCGCCAGCGATGAAAACCAGTGTTGTGATGACCTTTTGCATGAGCGTAACCTCTCTTGTCGGTTACGATGCTCTTGGAGGGGTCATTGCTCCAGTTGTGCAATGACCGCTGCAATTAATCTAGATGATGGCGGGCACTGTCGGTTCCGCCGCGCGGGGCCAAGCGCCAGGCACCATGGCGGAGCCGACCTGGCTTTGCCTGGATCACGCCTGCTGAGGCAGAAATCCGCCATCCGCGAATTTTCTTTCGGGCCTTTCTGCACAAACGCTCCGGCTCCCTCCCAATGGTGAAGTGTCGGCAGCGCCCAATCGGGGGCAGCGCCGCAGATCGAAAGGAATCAACGTTATGCGTACTTCCATTGCCATGTTCGCAGCTGCTCTGCTCGCCACGACGACCGCTGTCGAAGCATCTGCCCAGGCGATCGATATCGATGGCGACGTCACGCTGGCTGCCGACGTCGACGGAAATCAGATCGTTGCCGGGATCGGCGAAGATGTCACCGTATCGAACCACAACGCCTCGATTATCGGTCAGGTGACGGTGCGTGGCGATGTCCGGTCAACGGCGCGCGTCCGTGGCAACCAGGTCGTTGTCGGGATCGGTAGCAACGTGTGCGCCAGCAACTCCAACGCAACCATGAGCAGCTACGCCCCCTGCCGCTGAGGCGCTGTCCGCCCCCGCCCCGCCAGGACATCTGGCGGGGCATTTTTTCGGCGGCGGGCGGGCGAGTATCTCCCCTCCAGGTGGCTTCAGCCAATGTGCGCGTCATCCGCCATCCGCCATCCGCAACCCGATCCGATGAGGAAACCATCATGCCCCAGGCAAACATATTCCGGCTCTGCCACCTGACATGGGCGGCGATCGCCCTTGGCGCGACATCTCCGGCGGTCTGTGCCAAGCCCGCAATCGGATTGGACGGAGCGCCCGCCATCGTCGACAGCGACTGCGGCCCAGAGCACCGCGACCTCAAGCCGCGCCTCGAAACGCCGGCCTCACTCGGCATCCCCAGCAAGGAACTGGATATGCTCGAACAGCGCATGTGCCTCGACCAAGGGGTCTTGAACATTCCGGGTCAATCGCCGTCGCGCCAGTGCCGACCAAATAACAGCGGATGGCCGACAATTCGCACAGGCCCGGCAATTGGGCAAACGATAGGATGGTAGCCTGCAGGCCAAGCAGTGTTTCTTCCATCAACGACTATTGGTGCAGGCTTTTTGCTTGTTCCGATGACAAAAGACATTGCTGTCGGCTTGCGCAGTCCCCCATTTTGCGTATCCCATGGCCATATCCATCTGGATGGGGGCATTCTGTGCTGACAGATAGTGATGATTCGCGGTGGTTGACCGTGGAATGGCGGCGCACGCGGGAATTGATGCGGGCAAGGATCGTCGCTTTGGGAGGCGAGATATTTGCCGATATCGCCGATCACGGAACGGTAACTGATGCAGCATGGACCGGTTTCATCGAGCGGGTGGCAAAACAGTTGATGCAGCGGCCGGGTCCCGCTTCGGACTGTGCGCTGAGCTTGCTCGGCGACAGTCGGCCGCTGCGTCAGGCGCTCGAAGCCAGCGGGGCACGACTGATGGGCGAGGATGCACCGGCGTTCCGCGTCGTAGCGGTCCGTCGCGGGCTGACCCGGATGCGCAACGCCGCGATCGGGGGCAGCGAACACCGGGCCAAGACATGGGGTCGCCTGGACCAGATCAGCCGGTCGGTTGCCGGACCCGATGCAACGAACCGTTGCACCATCGCCCATTTCCGCCTGCTCGCCGAGCATCTGCGCGAACATCATGCAAGCGATCGCAACCTGCCCAGGACGATCATCACGATAGAGGAATATTTTGCCGAATTCTGCGCGGACTGTGGACCCAGCGCGCTGGACAGCGACGCGGAAGTCGAGCGCCCGTTCTTGCCGGTGGAAGCCGATCTGCCCGAGCTCGCCCGGTCAGGGCGCTTTTTGGAAGAGTGCCTGAGTCAGCTTGAGGATGAGCCGGGCACGTTCGTCCGCGTTCATTTCAAGATGACCGATCCGGTGGAATTCAGCACCTCAGGCTATTGCCAGAGACAGAATATCGACCGGCGGCGTTTCTATCGGGTGCTGGAGGACGCGCTGTCCGCCCTGAGCACATGCCTTACAACGAAGGCGGAAGGGCTTTTCGAGCACCTTACCGGCTTCCAGTCGGGAAGCGAGCAATGGTCTCGCAACCCTGGAAACTAGACCAGATTGAGCGAGAACGAGCGATGACTTCAAGCCGCAAATCAAGCAATCTGCTTGCCCATGTGCTCGATCGACAGATCGAACCGGAGCAGGAATTTGACGACCTGTGGTTCGTCGATGCGGTGAGCGATCACCTGCACGGCGATGCTGCGCTGCCCGACGAGGTGGTGCGGCTGATCTGGACGTCGCCGTCTGCCCGCTCACTTTACCAGCGGATGCGCGCAGAACTCGCACGCGAGGCGACACAGAAATGGCGTCGGCACGGACACGCACTGGAGTTCGAGCGGCGCGCCGCCGACAGCTTGCAGGATTCCGACCGCTTTTCCGCGTCGGGCGTCACCATAAGGCTGCTCTACAGCCAGGCGACCGAGCGCTGGATGATCAGCCTGCAATTGAGCCGTGAAGCATATGAAGATCTGCCTCCCGGCCTCAATGTGCGCGTGACCGATGGCGGCGGGATGGTATGGCTGGAAGGCGCGCTTGATCGGCATGGCGGTCTGGACGGAAGCTGGACATCCGACGAAAGCCCGCAAGATCGATTGCGGGATCATCCGCTGTCCATCGACTTCTTCTAGACGGGCTGCAGATGTCCGCTCCTGCCATTGCCCGGGCGAAGTTTCCCACCACGGGTCCCAGCGGTCCGGCGCTGGAAACCATCGTGGTGGAACGCCTGCCCATACTTGATCGGCAGCCGCGTTTTGCCATCGCCCCGGAAACGGACGACGCCATCGACATCCTGATGAGCGCAAGAGCAGGAGACGACCCGGCCAGGCGGCTCGACGGCGTTTCCATCGGCATCAGCAGTCGGCAATTTGGCGGCAAGAGCTTCGGGCTTGCCCTGGCGATTGCCGATCGCAGAGCCAGGGCGCCGAGCCATGACGACACGGTCGTTGTGGCGACAGGATGCGTGCTTCCCAACGAGCCGGGCAAGGTCGGTCCGGTTGATAGCTTCCCGCAGAAGGCGCTTCATGTGCTTGAGTTTGCCTTGCAGCAGCCCCAGGCACCGATTTTCGCGTTTCCGGCCGTGAACTGGGATGCAGCGCCGGACGAGATCAAGGAACCGCTGCAATCCGCCGCGCGCGACCGGAAGCTGACATTGTGCCCCTGCACGACGGTTGAAGATGCCAGCATCTGCTGGACGGCTTCACCCGCGCCGCGCCGCCGGTTCGCCATCATGGCTGCCAGTGCCGTAACACTGATCGCTATCCTGGGCGGCTGGGGATATTCGCTCCATGCGGCCAGGGCACCGCTGCGCGAATGCGAAGCGGGTGTGGAAGCATTTGGCGGCTCCGCCGCGGCATCCGGCATCGCCGCAACCGTGCGGGCATGCATGGCCGCAACAGCGACCGCCCCCGACGACGGCAGGCCCCATTTTCTTCTGGGGCAAGCGCACGCCATGAACGGAAGCCAGCCACTCGCGTCACGCGCCTGGCATCGGGCTGCGCAGCTCGGCGATATCGACGGCATGGCAGCCTATGGCCGATATCTCTGGCTTTCGGATACCGGCAGTGCAGAAGCGGCGAAACGGGCCTTGTCATGGCTGGAACGTGCCGGGGAGGCAGGTTCTGCGGCCGCTGCCGAAGATGCAGGGTTCATCTATTTCGAAGGCGAAGCCATCCCCCGAGACGAGGTCGCAGCGCAGCGCTGGATGGCAAGGGCAAAGGCTCTGCGGCGCCGGAAGCAGGGAGGTTGAGGATGCCACCATCCAGTCGGAATCGTCATTATTGGCGCGCCCTGGCCGCAGCTGGGCTCCTGTCGGCCTGCCTGCCGCTGTTCGATCTGCGCATGGATGCATCGGCGCAGGATGCGGCACAGCCGATCGGGCTTCGGGCAAGGTTCGACCGTCCGGAACCCGTGTTCGCGGTGGGCGAAACCCTGGCGCTCACCGTGACGACCGACCGCCCCGCATCCATCGAGGTCATCGAGATATCGCCTGCGGGCGATATCACGCGGGTTTTGCCGGTTCCGGGCAGCTCGCTGCTGACCGAGCCTGGCCGCCCCCTGCATCTGCCCCCGCCGGGCACGACGCTCAGGGCCGGTCCGCCTCCAGGGTCGAGCGAGCTGCGGATCATCGCGCGGGAGCCTGGCGGCCGCGCCGCCAGTGCCGATATGAAACTCGCCGGCAATCATCGTCGGCAGGAGGTCACGCTTCGTTATCGCACCATCGGCCCCTGATCGCGCGTTCGGACACTCGTGGCTCAAAAGCCAACCACGCGAGGCCTGCACGGGGGGCTTCGCGTGGTGGCAACCATCGCACCAGGCTTCTGACGCGCCGCAATGGCGCGACCGCGAACCAGCGCTTATTCCTGCTCGGCGATGAACTGAGCCAGTTGCGCGGAGTCATGCGGTATGACCTCGCGGAGCGGCATCGCCTCGAAATAGTCGAGATCGATCTTGCGGACCTCGTCCTGTCGCGAGAAGACCATGCTGGCAATGCCCTGCATCAGCTCTTCGAGACTGGTCTGCCCCGCCAGTCGCTCGGCCACGTCATGACCGAAGGCCTCCATCACGTCGATGGTTATCGGAAGCACATGCTCGCCCGGGTCCTTGTAGCCCGTCATGAGCTCGCGATCGAACAGCGCCTCGTCCCAATGCGCCAGCGCCGTTCCAGGGCCGCCATCGCGCTCGACCTCCATGCCGGCAAGCGCAGCCATTCGTTTGACTGCATCCGGATAGAAGCGACCAGTTTGAGCGTCGAACAACTGTGACCAATTGTCCCAGCCTATCCCGAGCGTGTGGCCGATCTCGTGGATGATTGTTCCCGCGATCTCGTCAGCGGTGAAATCAAGCAGATACCGGGTGTTGAACTCGACCTGGCCGTACCGAACCCCGTCCTGTTCATAGGGCTGGTAGGCGCGTGCGATCGTATTGCCGAGATGGGTAAACAGCCCCAGACGGATGACGATCGAATAGCGCGGAAGGACGAAGCGGTTCCAGAAGTTGCACGCCGCGCGCGCTCCGTTCCTTAGCCGGTCCCCTGCATCGTTGACGATCTTGTAGGTGATGATGTTCGCCGGTGCGGCGACGATGCCGGCAGGCGGTTGCGGCGCAATGACAGGATCACCGGAAGCGGGGGCTTGCCCTCCCGGCTTGTCACCCCCGGAGCGATCGCTGGCGATCTCCTTGGCGCGCATGAGCCAGGAAAGCGTGTGCTGAAGAGTCTCGGCACGAGCCCTTTCCTCGCGCGTCGTCTGGCGGTGCTCGCCCAGCACCTGCTCGCTGGTCAGCCTTGCCTCTTCCTGCAGGTCCGCGATGAGCCCATCGATCGTCGATGCCACCGGCTGGGCCGCAGCGGGAACATCGAACTTTTCCTTCCACGTTTCGCGTCGACTCTCGATCGCCCGCATCAGGCGACTCGGCGCATCGGCTTGCATCGCAAGCTTGGCTGTCTCATCCGATTCCTGCCCGATCACATAGGTCCGTGCCCAGGAATCGAAGAAGCGAAGCTTGGTGCGCCGCTCGATTTCCTCGCGGGTCGACGGGTAAGCATCGGGATCGCTGCTGCGCGGCGCGGTCTGCGGGATGAGGAAGCAGTCGAGCTTGACGTTGGCGGGAGTCTCGTAAGGGTAGCGAACCGGATCGACGACCAGCGCGAAATAGGCCTCCGGCACCGGCACCAGCTTGCCCCCGTCGCGCGACACGTGCGGCGGATCATCGCCGAATACGGGTCCGACAATCACCCAGGCATAGTCCGCGCCGGGCTCGGTCTGGACGCCTCTGATCGCCTCCTCCAGCTTCGCCCACACACCCTGGTTGAGCACCTCGTACTGAGGGCTCATGTTCGACATCAGGAACGTCTCCATCTGCGCGAGACGTCCATATTGGCGGTTGATCACTTCATTGGGCGTCATGTGCCCGACATTGAGCGGAATGTTCCCGATCCTGCCGAACGTCCGGTTGCTCAACCGAAGCGCGGGGTCGAGCCGAACATCCGTATAATAGTGGAGAGGCCGCCTGAAATCGACCGCCGCCTCGGCATGCGCCACGCTATAGGCGGACCAGGCCGGCTGAAGCGTCTTGGGCGAAAATCCGACGACATAGCCCTGGTTGACCAGTATCTGCACGGGCCGATCAGGATCGAGATTCTGCGGCGCGCCGCGCCACAGGTGCAGATCGAGATGATGCGCCATCCCGGCGCTCAGCGGATGTATAGTGGTGTGATCGATCATGATATCCCCCATGGCGCCCCTGAGCGACAAACCGCCGATGGCGCGTTACCGTCAATTTGTTCCAATACCACAATGCTGCTTCGACTGCGGCGCGCATCTCGGAGTGGCCCATGTGCCATTCGACATCCGGATCGCCTCCTTCGCCCTCCTAGCTGCCGGGCGGCGCGTTACGTTCTTCCTCCTCTTTCTTCGCTTTGGCTTGTGCATCGTTGAGCGCCTTGAGCGCATCGGCTTGCGTTCGCCGTTCGACCGCTCTTTTGAGGGCATTGGTCTGTGCATCGCGCTGTTCGATTCCTGCCGCCACCCCGGCGTCGATCACCCCTGCCAGCGCATCCGCGCCGCCGGTACTGGTATATCCGATCGAGGTCAGTTCGCCCGTCTCAGCAAAAGTTGCCGTGACGGCGCGTGATCCGAAAATCCCGCTTCCGTCGAAGGGGATGATTTTGAGCGGGCCGATCTGCGGCGCCGGAACCGTTTTCTTGACCGTCGCCTCCTTATAGGCTGCGAAGGCGCGCGCGGCTTCGACATCTTTCAGTTGGCCGGGATTGAAATTCGGATCCGACGGTTCCAGAATGGCGTCGACTGAACCAGGCTCCCGATAGACTAGCGCGCGATAGATTTTTTGCTGACCGCTGCGCGGCGTTGTGGCGGCAGCATCCAGCTTGGTGACATAATTGGCTCTCGCGGTGAATTGCAGCATCTGCCCAAGACCGATTGCCTCAAAAGCTAGCTTCAGATCGTTGCTATCACGATAATCGAACCAATCGGACAAATTGGCTGGCGCAAGCTGCTGGGGCAGATTCTGATCCGTGCCGGGGGTCCAGACCACCGGTTTGAGACTGATCGTCAACCGCTCATTCGTCGCGTCGATCGCTTTTTCGGTGCGAGCGATCCGGTCAAGCTGGCTTTCCGACGCATTCCCGCTCGACAGCGCCTTCCTGAGGCCGTCCAGTTCCTTCTCCAGCTCGTTCCGCTGGTTGATCAATTGAGCGATTTCGTCCTTGCACTTGATCACCGCAGAAGATGATTTGATGAAGCCTGCGGCAACAGGAGGAACGCCGACAGTCAACGCGCCCACGAAGCTTACAGCCTTGATCGCAGCGGCGACGATCTTCCCGCCCTGCCCGGTCGAACTGCCGTTGAAGCTCTTGAGCGTGCCGTTCTCATGATTTTCAAGCTTGATTGCACGATCGACGAACAGGTTGCCCTTGGGGTTGATGCGGATTTTTGTGCCACGGAAATAGGACGGCGTGATTGCTGTCACGGTGTCCATCGCAAAGCCGGACAGATCATTCGTATCGCCACGCGGACAGGTCGTAATTCTGTAGCTGACGCCAAAAGTGATCTTCACCTCGGGCAAATGGTAATCCAGCGTAAACGGCGGCTCCTGCTCGTTAGACTTCGGCTCGGCATGGGCTGGCGCAGAGACCGCTGCTGCCGCAGTCGAAAGGATCGCAATCATGACATTGGATTTGCGCATTGCTGTTGCTCCAGTTTATGTTGCGGCATGCGTCGGACCGTCTTGTGGCGATCAGCCAGGCCTGGAATCAGGGATGTCATTTCTGTCGATGGTGTGCGCGTGATTGCCGTCACGCCCGGCGCGGGCTCCGCCGACATCTTCGCGCGCCCCCGCTGCCCGACCTTGTTCGCTGCCAGGGCCTCTCATGGACCGGGTTGAGCGGCTTGCCGCGCTGGCATCCTTCTTTGCTTGCAGCGCCGCGGAGGCGGAGCGGCTCAACAACGCCATGGCCTTCGTCACCTATGCCCATGGCCAGACGCTGATCCATCAGGGCGATATGGGGGCAAAGGTCTGGATCGTGCTGGCCGGCCAGGCGCAGTTGCAGGTGATCGGCGGCGATGGTCAGGTCCAGTTGCTGATGGCGCACGGCCCGGGCGAACTGTTCGGCGCCTTGCCGCACGAGCGCGTGTTCGTATCGGACGTGATCGCACGAGACCGGATCGCGGTGCTTGAAATTGCCAGCATCAGCCTCAACCGCCTGATGCAGGAAGAAACGCGGATCGGCAGCGGCCTCGCGATGATCCTGGCACGCCAGTATCACGCTGCGCTCGACCGCATGGCCGCGCGCATCACGCTGTCGGCCACGGGCAGGGTCTGCGCTGAACTGCTCAACGCGGCGGGCGACGGGGACAGCATCGCCCCGCCGCCGGTGGTCGCAGCATTAGGCCTGATGGCGCAGACCACCCGCGAGACCGCCTCTCGCACGATCAACGGACTGATGCGGCGCGGCATTGTGCGGCGCGAGGCAGACCGGCTGACCATCGTCTCGCGCAAATTGCTCGAGGACATGGTCATCTAGCAGGTCGCGGCGAAAGGCCGGGCCAAGGTATCGGGCTCGCACCTGCGCGGACTTAAGGTTAGATGACGCTCCAGATCGGTTCGCGACCCGATGGCAGCGGCAGTTCGCCCAGCTCTTCCACCGTCCCGTCCCACCCGGCCAGGACCAGCGCCATGGCGGTGGGCTCGTCGCTGACCACCGTATTGGGATTGGCCACGGCCGCAAGCGCAGCTGCGCGCTGCAGGAGCGGCGAAGGGGCGTCATCGGGATCGCCGGGCGCCAGCAGGATTGCCGCACGACCGCTGGTGCCAGCGCTGGCAAGACGCCGTGCCTCGGTCGCCGCCGACAGAAGATCAGCGTGGATCGACCATGTGTGCTGATCCGCCCATACAAAGGTCTGCAAGCTCTGACGGGCAATGTCCGGGCTGGGTCTGGAAACTGGCGACCGCGCCGCCTCGATGATCGTCAAGGATCGACCGCTATCCCGCCACGCTGCCAGTTGCGGGCGCAGACCTTCGCCCTTGCCGAGCACGGTGACCGCAATGGCCCGGCTGGCGAGGACCTGAGCGTTGCGCACCGCGCGTCCCATCGCCACCCGGTCGGCATAGTCCACGGCGAGCGGGAGCGTGGGATCGCCCAGACCATAAGCCGTGACGGTGCTGGCCTGCGCCAGTGCCTCATCGAAGCGGCTGGTCCAGCGATCGCCGAACGCGGCGACGGAAATCTGACGAAACCGATCGACAGGATAGGGCAGCACGACGTGCAGCTCGGCCGCCGGGCATTCCGCATCGCGCCAGGCGATAAAGGCTTCCGCAAAGAGCAGGTCTGCTCCGGCAGCCAGAGCGCCGAAAGCAAAGCCCGGGCGCTCGCTGGCGATGAACTGCGCGATCGCCGCGACGACATCGGAAGCGTCGGGGTCGAGGCCGGTAATCCCGCTAAAATGGATGCTCGGCGGCGGTCGGTGCATGTCGAGCCATGCTGCATCCCAGCCTTTCTCGGCCAGGATCAGCGCGAACTGTTGGATGGTCGCGGCGTGATCTTCCCAGGCGTGCGGCTGCCGGGCCATCGCTGTGCCCAGCGCGGCGCGCGCCTCGGCCTCGTGATCGAGCAGCAGCAGGGCCTCGGCCCGCGTCGCTTCGCGCCAATAAGGCGTTTCGCCTTCGGCGGGATCGGCAGCGATCAGGTCGAGGACGTCCTCTGCAAAGCGCCGGGCCTGTGCGGGCTTGCCGGCGAACAGCGAGAGCGACGCCGCGTTGATCAGCGGATAGCTCGATCTCGCGATCTCCGCCGCCCTTGCATAGAGCTGCGCCGACTGATCGAACAGCCGCGCCCGGCCGGACCCTGCACCTGCACGCTTGGCCCGATCCTTGACGAGCCTCGCCTGCAGGGTCAGCGCCTTTGGATCGCTCGCAGAATCGAGCAGGCCATGCTCCGCCATCAAGGACCACGCCCGCTCCGGTGAGCCGGAACGGGCGAGGCGCAGGATTTGGGTGTAAGGGTTCAGCAAGGGACGACAGGCCTGTTATTCGAAGAACTCGATCATGCTGGCCCCGTTGGGTGGATGAATTCCGCCGTGATTGAGCATCGGCAACTCTGTTCCGGGCGCATGAGGTTCCTTGGGCGGGCGTGGCTTCTTGAACACCGGCGATATGGCGTCATCGGAATCGACGAAATCGAACACGATGGGGAAGCGCGCATACGAGCCAGCGTTCTTTGCCTTGTCGAGGGCGCTCGACGCGTCCACCACAAATGAACACACGGTCGGGTGCTTGCTGCCCGGCAATTTATGCTGCTTCGCATCGGTAATGATCGGGCTCTCTGGCATGCCCTCGATCGCCAGCGGCGTCACGATCTTGTCGCCGAAATAGGTTGCGGCATCATGAAGCGGACCGACGACACCATCCTCCGACGCGTCTTGCGCATGGCTGTGGTCGCCGCTGATCGCCACGAACACCAGACACGGCTGCGCGGGGTCGAAGGCCAGGTCGATCCCGCGGGGAGCATGCGTCGAGGCAGCGGGTTCCCACGATTTCGTCGCATCGCCCTGCTCGATCTCTTTCAAGGCTTCTGCCAAAGTGCCCTGAGACTTGCGCCTGAAGGCCGTCAGGACCTTTGCATAGCCCTTGTCGGCCTCTTCCTTGCTGTTGCCAATCACGAACAGGAAGATGTGTTCATGGGCAGGTGCACTTTCACTCATCGCTCATTCCTCCAACCGCTTGCGAAAATTGTCCAGATTTGATCGCCAGTCCGCCCGTTCAGGATCGAGCTGCGTCAGTTCCTGTGCGATCCGCAAGGCCGTCGTCAGCATCGCGCGCCTCACCGGCGGCGCCTCGAAGGATGCGAGATAGCCATAGATTTCCATCCGCTGCGACTTGATCTTGCGGTTGTCCGGGTGTGTGGAGGCAAGCCGGTCGGCCAGCTGCAAGGTCTTGCGCCGGACGCTGCCGGCATCATCGCGCCGGCCCGCCTGTTCCAGCGCGACGCTGTGCCACATCATGTTGAAGACCAGATCATAGGGCGCGCGCGAGGCGACCTTGTCGTCGGCAGCCAGCCGCTCGCCGAGCTCGACCGCGATCCGGCACTTGCCGAGCGTGGAATCGTCGACCGCTCTCGCCAGCCCATCGATTGCGCACAGATTGCCCGCGACCAGCGCCGTAGCCCGCCGCCATTCGGGGTCGCCGCTTTTCCAGGCCCGCAGCCCGGACAGCAGCGCCCAGCTCTGCCGGAGCTCGGCCTCGGCCTGTGCAGCTTTCCCTTCGGCTTCGGACAGAACGGCCAGGCGATTGAGGCTGAGGGCGTGATCGAATTGGCGCTCCGGATCGTCCGGCGCATCACCGAGCAGGCTCAGGGTCGTGCGCGCCCTCTCGCTGAGATTGCGCCGCGCCAGCGCGTAATCCTTGCGGAAGATGGCATCCTCGCCGAGCCGGCCGATAACCCGCGCACGCCGTTCCAGACTGTCGGGCGAGAGCGCAGTCAAGCTTTGCTGCCCTTCGTAATAGGCAAGGGCGCGCTGGTTCACGCGCGCCATCACCGCAACCCCCGCGGTGCCGGCAAGGTCTTCTTGCAGATCGGTCAGCATGAATTCGATCAGCCCCTCGGCCGCAGCCTGTTGCCGTTGCGCTTCGCCGCGCGCTTTGAGGGCGATCGCTGTCATCACCGCCATCACTAGGGCAATCGCGCAGGCCAGCCCCGTGACGGCCATCACGCGCCTTATCTGCCTTTGGCTGTCGCGCTGCACCAGCGCATCCAGCGGCACCCCGATGACGCCGGCCACCACCTTGAGGAACCCGAGGCGATAGCCATCGCCTTGCTTGCGCAGGTCCGCCGCCAATGGTTCGCAGCCGTCCTGCAGCAGCGCCGGGAAGGCCTCGCGGGGTTCTCCGTCGATCAAAGCCGCGAGGATCGGCCGATCGGGATGCAGTTCGCGGAACAGCGCGATTTCGCGCGCCACCCATTGCGAGGCCCTGGCCTCGGGCGAGCAGAGCACAATCAGCGCCTGCGAGGACGCGAGCGCGTTGCGCACGCTGGCCGAAAGATCCGTTGCGGCGGCGAGGTCCTCACGATCGCGAAATATCGTGCCGATCCGGCCATCGCCCCCCGCCGGACGCATGTGCCGCGGCAGGCGATACCGTTCGAGCTTGCGATGCAGCCGCTGTGCGGCGGCGAAGTCCGCGTGGCTATAGCTCAAAAATGCCCGAAAGGATGGTGCAGCCGCGCTTCTCCCCTCGCTTGCCTCCACGTACCTGCCCCCCACCGCACGACAACTGAGTCCATGTAATCGTACGGCACTCGATAGTAGTTCATCTGTACTCAAAAGGCTACAGGCCTTGAATTGAGAGGTCGTTCTTCTGACGGTTTGAATCCTGCTTTCTTCCTGCGGATTTAAGGCGCGTCCGATCATCTGGGCCTAAGCTGACCGCATGAAATCGAGTAGGTTCAACGAAGCACTGATCGTTGCGATATTGAAGGTGCAGGCGACTCGTACGCGGATTGCGGTTGCTTGCCCGGTTCACACCGCAGCCATAACTGCCAGTAAGGTACACCTCCTTCACCGGCAGGGCGAGCGTGGCCGCAGGCGTGTCTCCGGGCAGGCTGGTCATGTACCAGCCGGACCAGATTAGACCCAGAATGATGACCGCGCGCAGCCAGTGCAGCATGTGCATCGAAAGCGGGTATTTCGTCAGCTGTTCAGCGGCGTCTGTCATGGAATGCACTTCCCCAGGATCAGATATTGCGCAGGCCGCCCTAGAGCCGAACGGGGTTCTTCGTCTTCATGAAGCGGAACATTTCCCCGTCACCGGGCAAGCCTGTGCTGCTCGATTGGTCCGGCTCCGAATGGCGTTCGTTGAAATATTCGACGATGTGGAAACCGCAGACATTGACGTAGAAGTGGATGTTGCGCTTCTCGAAACAGGGCGTGGCGGTTTCCCAGCTGCGCGTTTCGGGAAACATCGCCTCGATCGCGGACCATGCTGCCTTGCCTAATCCACGGCCGTGCTGATCGGGCGAGACATACAGAAGGTCGAGCGAATTTGCCTGGGTGTCGCGGTTGATCGTCACGACCGCGCCACCGACACGGTGCCCCTCGCGGAGGATCTGCAACACGATCGCATGGGGTGCGGACAGCGCTTCGTCCAGTTCGGCATCCGACGGTATCGGGCCGTCTGGCAGCCCGCCCAACTCCTCGACCACGGCAACGGCAAAGGCTGCCTGCAGCTCACGCTTGAAGGCGGGGTAATCGGCCGGGGTGGCGGTGCTAAGCGTTATCTGGCTGCAAGTCATGTCTTCGTCCTGTCGTTGTTTCAGGCACCGCCGCCCAGGGCACGGTAGAGCGCGGTCGCGCTGGTGAGTTCGCCGTGGCGCGCGGAAAGCAGCGCCTGCTGCGCAGCATAAAGCGTGCGCTGCGCATCGAGCAGTTCGAGCCGACTGGTCACCCCGGCCCGGTGCGAAAGACGGGTCAGGGCCAGTCTGCGTTTGGCCTGTGCCACGGCGGCCTTCTGCGCATCCAGCTGCGCGGTGAAGGTTGCTCTGGCGGCAAGGCCATCGGCGACCTCGCGAAAGGCGGTCTGGATCGCCTTTTCGTACGTGGCAATCGCGATCGACGTACGCACGCGCGACAGGTCGAGCGAGGCCTTCAGCTCGCCACCGCGAAAGATCGGGACGGAAAGCGCGGGGGAAAACGACCAGCTCTGGTTGGCCGACTGGAACAGCGATTGCAGCGCGAGGCTGGCAAAGCCGAACGCCCCGGTGAGCGACAGGCGCGGGAAAAAGGCTGCGCGCGCCGCGCCGACATCCGCATTGGCAGCGCGCAACTCGTGCTCCGCCTGCATGATGTCCGGTCGGCGGATGAGCAGATCGGACGGTGTATCGGCGGCGAGCGCGGTGCGGATCGGCTGGCCCATCAGGTCGATCGGTTCGGGCAGGTCCGTCAGCATGGGATAGCCGACCGCCAGCACCAGCGCATGGCTCGCCTGCATGTGCTCGCGCTGCCGTTGCGCCAGATCGGCCTCGGCCTGGCGAACCTGCCCCTCGGCTTGGGCGAGATCCATCCCGCCCGACTGGCCTGCGGCGTGACGCTGCTGCGTGAGGCGCAGCGAATCCTGCCAGTCGGCCAGGGTCGCCCGGGTCAGCCGCAGCTGCTCGTCGGCCAGCCGTTCGGCCAGATAGGCGTCGGCGACCGCTCCGATGACAGCCAGCCTGACCGCGCGCTGGCCCTCGCGCGAGGCCAGATAGCGCTCGCTCGCGGCAGCATTTTGTGCACGCAGCCGACCGAACAGGTCGATCTCGAAGCTGGTCAGCGCCGCCTGCGCCGTCACCTGACCGAAGGTGATGCCGGTATTTTCTCCCGGGGTCACGCCCACCCCTGCCCCCGCCACGCCCGATGGCTGGCGCTGGCGGGTATAGCCGGCATCCAGATTGACATTGGGCAGGCTTTGCGCCCGCTGGATACCGATCTGCGCGCGCGCCCCTTCGGCATTCAGCGCCGCGATGCGCAGGTCGCGGTTTTCGTTCAGCGCCAGTGCGATCAGCCGCTGCAGGCGCGGATCGCCGAACATCGCCCGCCATTCGGGCACCGCTTCACCGTCGAGCGCCACCGGATAGGCTGCAGCGACCGGCGGCGGCGGCAGATCAAGCCTGGAGGTCAGCGAGCAGGCGGTCGTGGCCAGCATCAGCCCGAGAACAAGGGCGCGCACCTTCATGCCTTTCCTGCCTTCCAGCGTTCCGCCAGACCCAGAACCACCACAAAGAAGACGGGCACGAAGATCACGGTCAGGACGGTGCCGGTAATCATTCCGCCGAACACGCCGGTGCCGATCGCCGTCTGCGTTTCCGCGCTCGCCCCGCGCGCCAGCATCAGCGGCACGACGCCCAAGGTGAAGGCCAGGCTGGTCATGATGATCGGGCGCAGTCGGACCCTGGCGGCCGTCATCGCTGCGGCCATCGGTCCCATGCCCTGTTCGCGATAGCGCTTGGCGAATTCGACGATCAGGATCGCATTCTTGGCGCTGAGCCCGATGATCGTGATCAGGCCGACGCGGAAGAAGATGTCGTTGGACAGGCCACGCAGCAGCACGGCAGCCACCGCGCCGATCAGCCCCAATGGTACGACCAGCAGGACGGAGGTCGGGATCGTCCAGCTTTCGTAGAGCGCGGCCAGCACCAGGAAGACGACCAGCATCGACAGCGCGAGCAGCAAGGGGGCCTGGGCACCGGCCTCGCGTTCCTGCAGCGATGCCCCGGTCCAGTCGATGCCGAAGCCGCGCGGCAGGCGGGCGGCGATCGCTTCCATCGCCTTCATCGCATCGCCGCTCGAAACGCCGGGCGCGGGCGAGCCGGTGATGCTGATCGAGGGATAGCCATTATATTTGGACAGTTGCAGCGGACCGCTTTCCCATGTGACCGCCACCAGCTCGGACAGCGCCACCGCCCCGCCCGCCGCGTTGCGGACGCGCATCGCCAGCACATCGTCGATGTTCATGCGATGCGGCGCATCGGCTTGCACGATCACCTGCTGCAACCGGCCCTGGTTGGGGAAGTCGTTGACATAGGCACTGCCGAGCGCGGTGCCGATCATGTCGGTGATCGCGGCAAACGATACACCCATCGCGCGCGCCTTGGCCCGGTCGATGTCCAACCGGATGCTCGTCCCGCTCGGCAATCCGTCGGCATAGACATTGGCGAGCTTCGGGTCGCTGGTAGCAAGCCGGAGCAGCTGATCACGCGCAGCTTCCAGCGCGGCGCGCCCCTTGCCCGCGCGATCCTCCAGGCGCAGCGTGAACCCGGACGAAGTGCCAAGTTCCTCGATGGCGGGCGGCATCATGTTCATGACCGAGCCTTCGTGGACCGCCCTGGCCATGGCCGCATCCGCCGCAGCGATTTCCGCGCGGGCATCGGCGCCGGGCTTGAGGATCGTGTAGATCATCGCGGCATTGGCCCCCGAGCCGGAAAAGCCGAAGCCGAGAATGGCCTGTGTGGTCAGCACCCCGGGCCGGGTTGCGGCGAAACGCTCGAACGCGCTCACCGCTTCCATCGTGCGGCTGGCGGTCGCGTCCGCCGGAAGCTGGAACGTGGTCATGTAATAGCCCTGATCCTCCTCGGGCAGGAATGACGAGGGCAGATTGACGAAGCCGATGCCCATCAGCCCGGCGAGCAGTAAGAAGATCGCCATCATCCGCCCGGTCTGCTTCAGCAGACGTCCGACCCAGGTCTCGTAAGCCGTGCTCGTCCGATCGAACCAGCGGTCGAAGGCGCGGAAGAAGCAGTGCTTCGGCCGCTCGCGGTCGACGGGCTTGAGCAAGGTGGCGCACAGCGCAGGCGTGAGCGTGAGCGCGAGTAAGGCAGAGAGCAGGATCGACACCGACATGGCGACGGCGAACTGGCGATAGATGGTGCCTACCGAACCCGAGGCAAAGGCCATCGGTATGAACACCGCCGACAGCACCAGTGTTATGCCGATGATCGTCGGCGTGATTTCCGCCATCGCGCGGATCGTCGCGTCGCGCGGGCTCAGCTTCTCCTCGTGCATCAGCCGCTCGACATTCTCGACCACCACGATGGCGTCATCGACGATGATGCCGATCGCGAGCACCATGCCGAACATGGTGAGCACGTTGATCGAAAAGCCCGCCAGCAGCATCACCGCGATGGTCCCGAGCAGCGCTATCGGCACGACGAGGGCCGGGATGAGCGTGTAACGCACGTTCTGGAGAAACAGGAACATCACCAGAAAGACGAGCACCATCGCCTCGACGAGCGTGTGCAGGACCTTCTCGATCGATACCCTGACAAAGGGCGCGGTGTCGTAGGGTGCCGACCAGCTCACGCCCTCGGGAAATCCATGCGACAGCTCGGCCATCCGCGCATTGACCGCCTTGGATACGGCAACGGCATTGGCGCCTGGCGACAGCTGGATCGCGGCGGATGCGGCGACCTTGCCATTTTCGCGCGTGGCGGTGCCGAAGCTCTGGCGGCCCAGCTCGATCCGGGCGACCTTGTCCAGCGTGACCGAAGATCCGTCCGCATTGGCCTTCAGGATGACCGCGCCGAAATCCTCCGGCGTCTTCAGCTGCCCGTCCGCGGTGAGCGGCACGGTGACCCGCTGCCCCCCGCTCGTCGGCTCGGTGCCCAGCGAGCCAGGCGCGATCGGGATGTTCTGTTCGGCAATTGCGGCGGTCACGTCACTGGCCGTCAGGCCGAAGCCCGCCAGTTTCGCCGGATCGATCCAGATGCGCATCGCGCGCTCGGCCGAAAAATTCTGGACCCGCCCGACGCCCGGCAGGCGCTTGAGCTCGTCGACGATGTTGCGTGTCATGTAATCGGCGAGCGCGACCTCATCGAGCCGTCCATCGTCCGACATCAGGCTGACGATCATCAGGAAGCCCGCGGACGCCGATTCCACCGTTACCCCGGCCTGGCGCACCGCCTGGGGCAGGCGCGCCTCGATCGACTTGAGCCGGTTCTGCACATCGACCTGCGCCATTTCCACATTGGTGCCGGGACGGAAGGTCGCGGTGACGGTTGCGCTGCCCGAGGTATCGGCGCTGCTCTCGAAATAGAGCAGGTTCTTCACCCCGGACATCTCGCGCTCGATCAGCGAGACGACGCTGTCGTTCAGCGTCTGCGGCGTCGCTCCGGGATAGCTGGCATAGATGCTGACGCTGGGCGGCGCGACGCTGGGAAAGCGGGCGACCGGCATCTGCGGCAGCGCGATGACGCCTGCAAGCACGATGGCTATCGCGATGACCCAGGCGAAGATGGGCCGGTCGATGAAGAAACGGGGCATCAATGGACCTTTCAGCGCTGGCGCCAGGGCCGGGTATCGACCGGGGTATTGGGCTGGACGCGGTCCTGCCCCTCGACGATCACGCGCTCGCCCCGGCGCAGGCCCGACACGATCACGTACCGCCCGTTCACCAGCGACCCCAAGGTGACGCGGCGGGCGCGCACGCGGTCCTGCTGCCCGACGACGCTGACCTGCGCCGCGCCCTCAGCATCGCGGGTGACGGCCTGCTGCGGCACCGTCAGTGCGGCAGACGGCTTGCCCTGCGGCAGGCGGGCACGCACGAACATGCCCGGCAGCAGCAATTCGCCTGGGTTGTCCACCGCGACGCGCACCAGCACGTCGCCGGTGCCGGGATCGACCGCGATGCCCGAAAGCAGGATGCGACCCTTGACCGGATGCACCTGGCCCGAGGCGTTCACGATCTCGACCAGCCCATCGCCCTTCCCCGCCGCGCGCATCGCGGCATAACGTTCGACCGGCTGGCGGATGTCGACATAAACCCGGTCGATCTGCTGCACGGTCGCCATCGCATTGGCGTCTCCGGCCGTAACCAGCGCGCCTTCAGTTATGTTCGCAGCGCCGATCCGCCCGGATATGGGCGAAGTCACCCGCGAGAAGCCGATATCGAGCTGACGGCGGCGCAGGATCGCGCGTGCCTCGCCCACCTCGGCTGCGGCCTGGTTGCGGGCGGCGACCGCATCGTCATAGCTTTGCCGCGAAATGGCATCGGCAGCGACCAGCGGTTGCAGCCGCTCGGCCTGCATTTTCGCGCGCGCAAAGGCCGCCGAGGCCTTGGCCAGCGTCGCGCGCGCGGTATCGGCATCAGCGCGATAGGGGGCGGGGCTGATCTGGAACAGCGGCTGCCCGGCGCGGACCATCGCGCCCTGCTCGAACAGCATGCGCTGGACAATGCCGCCGACCTGTGGCCGGATCTCCGCCGTCCGCCAGGCAATGACGCGTCCGGGCAGTTCCTCCACCGGCGCAGCGGTCGACGGGGCGACCGTGATGACCGAGACGGTGACCGCCTCTGGCGTGGCCTGGGCCTGGGTACTGCCGCTGCAGCCGGTCAGCGCAGCGCTGCAAGCCAGCAGGATCGGGCCGGTCAGGCACCGGAGGGTCAATCTGGTCTTCATACGGTCTCCGACCGCGACACCGATATGGGTGGCGGTGGAGGCCATGTGGAGCCATTGCGTCGAAGCTTGGTTGGCCTTGTGTGGAGGAATCGTGGACGGGGCTGGTGAGGGCGGCTTCGGCGTCCAAATACACCGCTAGACGCACGAGAATGAGGTTGATCGCGTGAGTGCTTTGGTCCTGATCGCAGAAGACGAACCCGAGATCGCCGAGATTGCCGTCGCCTATCTCGAGCGCGAGGGTTATCGCACCGTCCATGCGCTCGATGGCAAGGTGGCGCTCGAACTGCATCTGGCGCTGAAGCCGGATATCGTGCTGCTGGACGTCAACATGCCGCGGGTCGATGGCTGGGGGGTGCTGGCCGAATTACGCCGCCGGGGCGATACGCCGATCATCATGACCACCGCGCTCGACCAGGATATCGACAAGCTGCAGGCGCTGAGGATCGGGGCGGACGATTATGTCGTCAAACCCTATAATCCGGTCGAGGTGGTCGCGCGGGTCAAGGCGGTCCTGCGCCGGGTGTCGGGGGCGAGCACCGGGGGCGTGGTTCGCGTCGGCCGGGTCGAGATCGATGCCGAAAGCCATCTCGTGGTGGTCCATGGCGACGGTGGTGCGACCCATTTGTCGCTGACGCTGACCGAGTTCCGCATCCTCGCCCATATGGCACGCGCGCCGATGCGCGTGTTCTCGCGCGGCGAACTGGTCGATGCCTGCCTGCCGGGCGCCGAAGCGCTCGACCGGACGGTGGACAGCCATCTGAGCAAGCTGCGCAAGAAGCTGGAAGCCGCCGGAGCCGCCGGCATGCTGAGCGGCGTACGCGGCGTCGGCTACCGGCTGGCGGGCGTGGCATGAGACAGCCAGGCTCGCTGGGGAGACAGCTCGCGTTCTCGATGGTGACGGTCACCGTCTCCATGGTCCTGCTGACGCTGGTGGGCTTCTATATGACCTACTGGCTGGTCCTGAAACTTGCGCCATCGCTGCTGGGGCCCGAGGATTCGCTGATCCCCAACGGGGCCGATATCGCGGTTATCGTCGTGATGAGCGCGCTGGGGCTGGTCATCGCAAGCCGGGTGGCCTTCCGGATGGCCGTACGCATCGTCGAGCCGGTCACTGCCGTGGCCCATGCAGCGCGGCTGGTTGCTGGCGGCGACCTCTCCGCGCGCGTCACAATCGGCAGGACATCGTCGGGCGAGATGACCGTCTTGGTGGACGATTTCAACGCCATGGCCGGCAGGCTGGAGCGCATGGCGAGCGATGCGGTCGCCTGGAATGCGCAGATCGCGCACGAGTTGGAACCACCCAGTGCGACGGCCGAATGGGATGGGGACCGGCTCGAATGCTGGGCCTGTGTCCAGGACCCTCAGGGTACGCGCGATACGCTTGCCGAGGCGCTCGGCATCGACAAGGCCAATATCAAGGTCACGCCGACCTGGCTGGGCGGGGCTTTCGGACGCAAGTCCAAGCCCGATTTCGTGGTCGAAGCGGCGCTGATCGCGCGCGAGATTGGCAAGCCGGTCAAGGTGACCTGGACCCGCGAGGACGATATTCGTCACGGCTATTATCACTCGGTCAGTGCACAATATTGCGAGGCGGGTCTCGACGAGAAAGGAAAATGCACCGCCTGGCTCCATCGCACGGTCTTTCCGCCGATCAGTTCGACCTTCGACAACAGCGTGACCGAGCCGAGCGACGGCGAGATGAGCATGGGGGCCACAGACATGCCCTTTGCCATGCCGAACCTGCAGATTGAGTCCGGCAATGCCAGGAGCCATCTCAGGATCGGTTGGCTGAGATCGGTCGCAAATGTCACGCTTTTGCGGTGCAAAGCTTCGCGGCGGAGCTGGCGCATGCAGCTGGGCGCGACCAGAAGGACTATCTGCTCGAGCTGATTGGGCCCGCGCGCAAGATCGACCCGGCCGCCGAGGGAGCCACCTATGGCAATTACGGGGCCTAGCTCGGCGAGTATCCCATCGACACCGGTCGGCTGCGCCAGGTGGTGGAAAGGGCTGCAGCTATGGCCAAATGGGGGCGCAAGCTGCCCAAAGGCCGGGGCTTGGGGATTGCAGCGCACCGCTCGTTTCTCAGCTATGTCGCCACCGTGGTCGAAGTCGCGGTGAGCGCGGATGGCACGCTGACCATCCCGGGCGTATGGGTGGCGGTAGACGCAGGAACCGTCATCAATCCGCGGCATGTGCGCGCGCAGATGGAAGGCGGAACGATCTACGGTCTGTCGAA
The DNA here is from genome assembly GCF_013607875.1 of Blastomonas ursincola. Lineage (GTDB taxonomy): Bacteria > Pseudomonadota > Alphaproteobacteria > Sphingomonadales > Sphingomonadaceae > Blastomonas > Blastomonas ursincola. The sequence goes on along the minus strand of NZ_VDES01000002.1, from coordinate 1,224,925 downwards.
CGCGCTCTACGGTGCGATCACCGCAAAGGATGGCGCGGTGGTGCAGGACAATTTCCCGAGCTGGCGGCTGATGCGGATGGGCGAGGCACCGCGGGCCTTTGAAGTGGAGATCGTCGCTTCCGACGCGCCGCCCGGCGGAGTCGGGGAGCCACCGACGCCGCCAGCAGCGCCGGCGCTTGCCAACGCGATTTTCGCGGCCACCGGCCACCGTCTGCGCACGCTGCCGTTTATCGGAGCGGACGGTAGCAAGCTGGCACTGCCCACCAAGCAGAGCGCATAGGACAAAGGAAAAATATGGCTATTTCGCTGAAGGTTAACGGAAAATCCCGCACCGTCGATGCCGCACCGGGCACGCCGCTACTTTGGGTGCTGCGCGATCACTTGGGCTTGACCGGCACGAAATTCGGCTGCGGTGCGGCGCAGTGCGGCGCATGCACGGTGCATGTCAATGGCGAGCCGACGCGCGCGTGCGTGACGCCGCACGATTCGCTCGCCGACGCCGAAATCGTCACGATCGAAGGTGTCTCCGGCGCGGCGGCGGAGGCAATCCGCAACGCATGGATCGCCAAAGATGTACCGCAATGTGGCTATTGCCAGGCGGGCCAGATCATGTCGGCAACCGCGCTGCTGAAGTCAAACCCGGCACCCGACGATGCCGCGATCGATGAGGCCATGAGCGGCAATCTTTGCCGATGTGCAACCTATATGAGCATCCGGCGCGCTATCAAGGAAGCTGCAGCGACACTATGATTCTGCCATGGCGAGGCTTGCGGCCAGTCCCCCTTAAGGTTCCGACGGAGTTGCACAGCGCCGCAAGACTTCCTCCCAATTGACGACCTGCCACCAGACGTCGACATGGTCTGCGGGGCGGCTGTGAATAATGCGAGGATGGACACGGTCACAGACATCGTTGCGCAGTCGCTGAACGTCCTGGCGCTCGGCCACAAGCCATTGCAATGTTGTGTGAGCCTCTCGGTCGACCCAGTGTCACGGACCAAGCCGGGCATGGTGTGTGGCCGCGATTGTGAAGGCGCTGACGCCTATTTTATGGAATTGCCGCCAGCAGCGATCCTTTAAATCCACCATTTGCTGTCGTCCCGGTCACAAGCCTTGCGAAATGAAGAATAGCCGCTTCTAGTGTAACCGGTTGTTCGCCCTGCGTCGGCGAACGACCGCTTCGTTTCCTGCGCCCAGCTCGAGTGTTTGCTTCTGACAAGACCCTGTAGCGCGACTTTGAGGGGGACGACCAACGTTGCCGCACCTCATCCAGCAATTGTCACCGGCACCAATTGGGACAGGTCAACTCACTAAGAGCAGTAACCGCAATGACCATCGTCCGGAATTGCTATCTCAACCGCATCGCCAGGAGCCGGAACCAGTCTCGGCCATTCGCGGACGGGCACGCCATTCAGGGTGCCTGCAATCGCTGCGATCGGCCCACCATGGGTGACGACCAGCCCACGCTGCCGGGGTAGCTCGCGCCACGCGGCAAGCGACCGGGCTGCGAGTTCCATTGTGGTCTCTCCGCCTCCGGGACGGAAGCGCGCGGGATCATCGATCATCCCGTCCATCGCATCACCCGTCTCGCGATAGATGGCAGACCAGCTTCGCCCCTCCCAGCTACCAAAATCGCGCTCTTGCCAGGCCGGATCGGCGCTGGCGTCCAGTCCGGAAAGCGCCGCGATGGCTTGCGCGAGCCGCTGCGCGCGGCGAAGGCCCGAATGCAGCACGATGTCCGGCTTCCACCGCGCCAGATCGGGTGCCAGCGCCCGCACCTGCGCCGCCCCTGCCCGGCTGAGGCCCATGTCGCTCTGCCCATAGCACCGGCCCCGCCATGCACGCGCGACTTCGGTATGCCGCACCAGCAGAACCTTGGCGCACATCAGCAGGCAGCGGTAGCAGCCAGCAGCAGGATGAGCTGACCGGCATAGGCCGCAAAGCCCAGGCAATCGCCGGTGCTGCCCCCCAGTCGGCGCAGCAGTAGCGCGCGGAACCAGAGCAGGAACGCCGCTGCACCCAGCAACGCGCCGAGCAGGTGCATCGGCCGATCGATCGCAAATCCCAGCAATCCGGGCAAGGCCGTCGCCATGGCTGCGAGGAGGGTGGAGAGCCCCACCCCCGCGCCGATGTCCTTGGCAAGGCCAGTCCCCTGCGGCGCCGGAGAAACAGCCGCCATCAGCAAGACAACGAGCAGCCGACCGAACGTGGCCGACGCGACAATGGCAGCGAGCGCCTGCAACGGGGCCATGCTGCCGAGCACCGCCACTATCAGCGCTGCGCGCAGGCCGACCGCGAGTATCAGTCCCAGGCTGCCATAGCTGCCGATGCGGCTGTCCTTCATGATCCGCCGAACATCCTCCGCGTCATGGCCGCCCCCAAAGGCGTCGCAGAAATCGGCCACCGCATCCTCGTGAAACGCGCCGGTCAGCCGGGCCTCTACCGCCAGCGCGATCAGCACCGCGACCCATGCTGGCCAGAGGCTGGCCGCCGCGAGCGCGACCGCCCCCGTGATGGTACCGATACCCGCACCCACAAGCGGAAACCATGCCACGGCACGCACCAGCCCGGTGGCAACCTGGCCTGCGGTCAGCGCGGCGGTGCCGGGCACGGGAATGCGCGTGAGAAACTGGACCGCCAGTAAGGTGGGTGCCCAGAAGGGCGGTCTGTCATGCATATCAGGCCCCGATATCCGCAAGCAACGCCACATCGCTGAGCAGCGCCGCAGCGCTGTCCAGCAGCGGCAGCGCGACCAGCGCACCACTGCCCTCGCCCAGTCGCATCTGCCATTCGAGCACCGGGGCGAGGCCCAGCTGCGCCAGCGCTGCGCGATGGCCCGGCTCGGCGGAGAGATGGCCCGCGATCATCGCCGCACGCGTGCCGGGGCACAGCCGTTCGGCGATCAGCGCGGCGGCGGTCGTCACATAACCGTCGAGCAGCACCGTCGAGCCCTGCCGGGCTGCTTCGGCGTAGAAGCCTGCCATTGCGGCGATTTCGAACCCAGCGATCGCGGCCAGCGCCGGTTTGTCGGTGCGCCCGCCGAGCCGACCAACGGCTGCGGCCACGATGTCGCGCTTGACGCTGCGCATCGCCGCATCCGCCCCGGCGCCATGGCCGGTCGCGGTGTCGGCGTCGATGCCGGTCAGCGCATGGGTGATGCACGCCGCCGCCGTGGTGTTGCCTATCCCCATTTCCCCCGCGATCAGCAGACGATAGCCGGAGGCGACCGCTGCCCGCGCCTCGCCAGCACCGAGCGCCCAGGCCGTGTCGAACTGCTCCACAGACATCGCGGGCCTCAGGCTGAGGTCCGCCGTGCCCGAAGCGACGGCTTGCGCGACGAAATGATCGGGCCAGGGACCGCGCGGGGGCTCGACCATGCCAGCATCGACCACCCGCACATCGACGCAATGCGCCTGCGCGAGCGCGGTGCTGCTCGCCTTGCCCCTCAGGATCGTCTCGACCATCGCGGTGGTCACCGCCGAGGGCCAGGGGGTCACGCCCTGCGCCACCACACCATGATCGGCGGCGAACAGGACCAGGCGGCGCGGGCGCGTCACCGGCGTCATCGACAGGCTCGCCACCGCCAGATCGACCGCCAGACTTTCCAGCTGCCCCAGGCTGCCCTGCGGCTTGGCCAACGCGTCAAGCCTGGCCTGAACGTCGTCACGGGTAATCATCAGCGCTCCAGTCTCGTGATTTCGGCAGGCAGGCGGTCCTGCCAGCCATGGCGGACCAGCTCGGGCGTGTCGCTCTCACGCTCGGGATAGCCTAGGCACAGCAGCGCGACAAAGCGCCAGTCGCCGGACACGTCGAGCAGCGCATTCATCCCCGCCGGATCGAGGATCGACACCCAGCCAAACCCGATGCCGTGCGCGCGCGCGGCAAGCCAGAGCGTGTGCACCGCCGTCACCACCGACCAGCACAGCGTCTCGGGCATCGTCACCCGGCCAAGCCCGTGGCCCGCCTCCGTCTGCGCATCGCAGAACACCGCGAGTATCTCGGGCGCCTCGCGCAGCCCATGCAGCTTGAGCCGGTCGTACAGCGCCTTGCGTTCGCCCGAATAGAGTGCGCCCGCTTGCTGCTTCTGCGCTTCGACCTCGGCGATCAGCGCGGCGCGGCGCTCGGCCGAGACGATGCGGACGAAGCGCCAGGGCTGGGCATTGCCCACAGATGGGCCGCGACAGGCGGTGTCGAGCAGCTGCTCGAGCACGCCCTCGGGCAGCGGTCGCGCCTCGAAATGCCGAACATCGCGCCGCCAGGCCAGTAGGTTGTCGAGCTGATCGCGAAACGCTGGCTCGAACGCGGGCCCGGTCATCGCGCGAGCCCCGCAATGGCGAGCAGCCGGTTGATATCGACATGCTCTTCCAGCCCACTGGCGAGCGCATCGAGCGCCTGATCGACGCGGTGCGCTTGCGCGATGCCATCGCTCTGCCCCCCAAGCCGCGCGAGCCAGGCTCCGCGCTGGGCAGGATGATCGAACAGCCGGTGGATATAGCATCCCGCGATCCGGCCATCGGCGCTGACCGCACCATCCTCCTCGCCACTGTCGAGCCGGAGCAGCGGCGCCACCGGTTCGAGCGCGCGGGTCTGACCGACATGGATTTCATAGCCGACAAAAGGTTGGCCATCGCTCAGGCTTGTGCCGGTAACATCGATCACGCGCTTGTCCCCTGTCAGCCGCGTCGCCACGGGCAGATAGCCGAGGCCCTCAACGCTGCCCGCCTGTCCCTCGATGCCATCGGGATCCTCGATGGTTTGCCCCAGCATCTGATAGCCGCCGCAGATGCCGAGCAATGCCCCGCCGCGGCGGACATGCGAGGCAATGTCGATGTCCCAGCCCTGCGCGCGCAAGAAGGCGAGATCGGCGATCGTCGCCTTGGTGCCGGGCAGGATGACCAGCGCGGCATCGCCGGGCAGCGGCTGGCCGGGCGGAACCATCATCAGCCGGACGGAGGGTTCATGTGCCAGGGCATCGAAATCGTCGAAATTGGCGATCCGCGACAGCATCGGCACTGCGATGGTGATGCGGCCATCCCCGGTAGTAGCCGCATCGAGCACGACCGCATCCTCGGCGGGCAGCTGGCGCGCGGCGGCGAGCCAGGGGATGACGCCCAGCCCCGGCCATCCGGTACGGCGCGCAATCTCTGCATAACCATCGTCGAATAGGCGAACATCGCCGCGAAACTTGTTGATGAGGAAGCCCCGGATCATCGCCGCATCGTCCGGATCGATCACCGCCCTGGTGCCGACGATCGCGGCGATCACCCCGCCCCGGTCAATATCGCCGACCAGCACCACCGGCACCCCGGCGACGCGGGCAAAGCCCATATTGGCGATGTCGCCCGCGCGCAGGTTGATCTCTGCCGGGCTGCCCGCACCTTCGACGATGACGATATCGGCCTCGGCCCTGAGCCGCTCCCAGGATTGCAGCACCGCAGCGAGCAGATCGCCCTTGCGCTGCTGGTAATCCGCCGCGCCCAGCGTGCCTGCCACCCTGCCCTGCACCACCAGCTGCGCGCCGGTGTCCGATTGCGGCTTGATCAGCACCGGGTTCATGTCGATGCTCGGCTCTGCCCGGCAGGCCAGCGCCTGCAGGGCCTGCGCCCGCCCGATCTCCCCGCCCGCAGCCACGGCGGCGTTGTTCGACATGTTCTGCGGCTTGAACGGCCGCACCTTCAGCCCCCGATTGGCCAGCAATCGGCACAGCCCGGCGACCAGCACAGACTTGCCGACATCCGACCCCGTTCCCTGCAGCATCACAGATGCCATGCGATGACTCCCACCAATATCCACAGCAGCAGGCACGCCCGGCGATAGACCCACAGGCTGCGCTGCACGTCCCGTGCACCGGGGGCGGGTCCATCGCCCAGCCAAGCGCGATGCGCGGGCTCGCCATCATAGGTGACCGGCCCGCCGAGCCTGCGCTGGAGCACGCCCGCCATCGCGGCTTCGGGCCAGCCCCCATTGGGCGAAGCGTGATGGCGGGCATCGCGCAGCATGATGCGCCATCCACCCATGCCCGCCATACAAACAAGCAGCCCAGAAAGCCGGGCGGGAAGAAAGTTCACCACGTCATCGGTCCGTGCTGCCGCCCAGCCAAAATGGAGATAGCGCGCATCGCGGTGCCCGATCATCGAATCTGCCGTGTTCACGGCCTTGCATAGCAACAGACCCGGCAAGCCTGCGACCAGAAACCAGAAGGCGGGTGCGACCACGCCGTCGCAGAAGCTTTCGGCGAGGCTCTCGATCGCCGCCACCGCGACGCGCTGTTCGTCCAGCGCCGCCGTATCGCGCCCGACGATCATCGCGACCGCTGCGCGCGCTCCGCCAAGATCGCCGCCCAGCAGTGGTCGGGCGACAGCGCGGACGTGATCGTCGAGGCTGCGCTGCGCCAGGCCCGTAGTGGTAATGGCAACGACGACCAGCACGGCCGCCCCCTCGCCTGCCCAAGTTTCGGCGAGCCACCCGATCGCCGCCGCGCCGCCCGCCACGAGCAGCACCAGCAGCCCCCCCATCGCCCGGCGACGCACAGGGCCGCCATGGTTCCACCGGCGTTCGAGCGAGGCAATGCCAGCACTGATCCAGGTCACCGGGTGACCGACTGCGCCGAACATCCAGGCGGGATAACCGATCGCGGCTTCGGCGATCAGCGCGAGCAGCAGCTGTTCGGGCCGCGCCAGCATGGTCAGCGCGCCATGCTCGACGTGACGATGAAGCGCTCGCCATCGGGGGTGGTGCCGATCTCGGCGGCGACACTATAGGTGGCCGCGATCCGCTCGGGCGTCAGCACCGCATCGGGCGCGCCCTGCGCGATCGCCTCGCCATCGCACAGCAGCAGGATCTCGTCCGCCACGCGGAGCGCGTGACCCAGATCGTGGAGCACGACGATCACCCCTGCCCCGCCGCGCGCGACATCGCGCAGGCATGCCAGCGTCTCGAGCTGGTGCGCAGGATCGAGATTGGCGAGCGGTTCGTCGGCGAGGAGCCATTGCGGCTCGCCCGCCAGCACCCGCGCCATCAGGACGCGCGCGCGTTCGCCGCCCGAGAGCGCAGTCATCGTGCGGCTGGCGAAGCGGGCAGTATCGGTCGCCTTCATCGCGCGCGCCACCGCCTGGCGGTCCGCCTCGGTCTTGCCCCAGCGCGGACGGTGCGGATAGCGGCCGAGCGCGACCAGCGTCGCGACATCCACGTCCCAGTGCACGTCGCCGCCCTGGGGTAGCAGCCCGATCTGCCGTGCCAGATCGCGCAGGGCAAAAGTCGAACGCGGTTGTCCACCGAGCAGCACCTGCCCCTCATCCGGGGTGTGGAGCCCGGCGAGGCAGGCGAGCAGGCTCGACTTGCCCGCGCCATTGGGGCCCAGCACGGCGGTAACGCGCCCTGGCGCGAATGCGGCGCTGATCGGTCCCAGCACGCGCCGCCCGCCCAGGCGGAGCGTGATGCCCTCGACCGCGAGCACGCTCATGCGAACCTCCGGCGCATCCGCAACAGCAGGACAAGGAAGAACGGTCCGCCAAGCATCGACATCGCGATGCCGAGCCGCAATTCGCTGACGGTCGGGATCGCGCGCACCAGGCTGTCGGCAAGCAGCAGCAGCAGCGCGCCCGCCAGCGCCGAGGGCAGCAGCACCGCCGAGGGCCGGTTGCCGACAAAGGGCCGGACCAGATGCGGCACGATCAGCCCGACAAAGCCGATGATCCCCGCCGTCGCCACCGATGCGCCGACGCACAAGGCGACGCCAATCACGATCAGCAGCTGCAGCCGCCGGGGATCGACGCCCATCGACCGCGCGGCGGACTCGCCCAGCGTCAGTGCATCGAGCGTGCGTCCCGTGAACGCCAGCAGCAGGCACCCCAGCGCGAGCAGCGGAACGGCAAGCCGCACGTCGTCCCAGCTGCGATCGGTCAGCGCGCCCATCAGCCAGGTCACGATCTGGGCGGTGGCAAAGGGCGTGGGAGCGAGGCTGATCGCCAGCGCCGTCATCGACCCGGCCACGCTCGAGAGGATCACCCCCGCCAATGTGAACACGATGATGCTGCCCGACTGACCGACGAGCAGCGCGAGCAGCGCCATCGTGATCGCGGCCCCCGCCAGCGCGAAAGCCGGCAGCAGCCAGGGCGCGGCGGCATAGCCGAAATAGAGCGAGATCACCGCGCCCAGCGCCGCGCCCGAGGACACGCCGAACAGTCCGGGATCGGCCAGCGGGTTGCGCAGATAGCCCTGCATCGCCGCGCCCGACAGGCCCAGGCCCGCCCCCACCAGCGCGGCCAGCACCGTGCGCGGCAGGCGCAGCTCGGCGATGATCGGCCAGCGCGGATCGCCCGCGATCCACGCGTCGAGCGGGATCCAGACCTTTCCGGCCATCAGCGACAGCAGCATCGCCGCGAGGATCACGACGCAAAGCCCAAGGTTGAGCGACAGCGACCGGCTCATAGCGCGCGCCTGATCCGGGCCAGGTGCGCGACCGCGTCGATGATTGTCGGGCCGCCGCAGTGCAGCAGGCGCTCAGGATAACGTCGCACGGCAATCGCCTGGAGCAGGCCCGCCAGCACCGGATGGCGCAGCATCCGGTCGCTGCTGTCCTCTGCTCCGACCGACAGCAGCACCTGTGGGGGGCGGGCGACCAGATGCTCGAGCGGCAGGACGTCCCATTGCTTCAGGCCGTAATCGCCGCTCATGTTGCGATAGCCGGTGCGGCTGAGCAGCTCGCTCGCCAGCGTGCCCTCGCCCGGCACCAGCCCGCCGCCCTGCCAGATTAGCGCAGCGGGCGCGGGGCCATGCTGCACCGATGCTGCGCGAACGGCCGCATCGATCCGCGCCACCAGCCTCTCACCGCGCTGCCGCTGCTGGACCGCCGCTGCGATCGTGCGGATCTGTTCCTGGCTCTCGGCGATGCTCTCTGGCACGCCGATCTGCACCAGGCGGATGCGCATCCGATGGAGGGCGGCGATGGTCGCCGGTGCCACATGCGCACCGGCGATGACGATGTCTGGAGCCTGTGCGACCACCTCTTCCGCTGTCCCCGAGGTCGCCGCGAAACGCCGGGCCAGGTCGACCGGGATCGAGGTTGCGCGCGGATCGTGCGAATAATGGCTGATCGCGGCGATCTGCCCGGGCTCTGCCACCTGCATCAGCACCGCATCGACGCACGGGTTGATAGAGACGACCCGGGGCCGCGTTGAACCTGCGTTGCGTGCGTCATCCTGCGCGGCGCGGTCAGCCGCCTGCGAGGCGCAGCCCGCGACCGCAACCGCCAGCGCCAGGGCGCAGGCGCGGATCAATATTCCACGCCCTTCTGCGCCTTGAACCCGGCCTTGTACGGATGCTTCACCTCGCCGAATTCGGTAACCAGATCGGCAATGGCAATCAGCTCCGGCTTCGCGCTGCGCCCGGTGATGCAGATATGCTTGGTCAGCGGGCGGTCATTGAGAAACGCCACGATCTCGTCGATCGGCAGCGTATCCTGCCGCAGCACGATGTTCAGCTCGTCGAGGATGATGAAGTCATAATCGGGGTCTAGGATCAGCTGCTTCGAGCGTTCCCAGGCCGCACGCGCCGCCGCGATGTCCTTTGCGCGGTCCTGCGTGTCCCAGGTGAAGCCCTCGCCCATCACCTCGAAGGTCAGCAGATCGGGATTGGCCTGGAAGAAATTCTTCTCGCCGGTCTCCCAGCTGCCTTTGACATATTGCACGATGCCGACCTTCATCCCCCAGCCCAGCGAGCGGATCGCCATGCCGAAGGCGGAGGAGGACTTGCCCTTGCCGTTGCCGGTATGGACGATCAGCAACCCACGCTCCAGGGTGCGGCGCGCCTGCATGCGTTCGCGCACGGCCTGAACGCGCTTCATCCGCGCATTGTGGCGGGCGAAATCCTCTTGCGTGTCGGTCATGTCATTCTCCAGCCGCTAAGGGCTTCGTCCAGTCTCGCCCAATCGCTCTCGTCACGCGGAAGTCCGATCCGCAGCCAGCAGGGTTCGTAATCGAACGGCCGGGTGAGCACGCCCGCCTGCGCCAGATAAACGAACAGGCGGTCTCGGTGGCGGACGGAGACGAGCGTGAAGAATGCGGTGCACCCGACAATCGCGATTCCATGCCGGGTCAGAAGTTCGACCAGCCGCTGCGATGCGGTGGCCAGTCGCGCCCGCTGTGCGATTTGCCATTCCGCATCGCTGTAAGCCGCCAGCCCGGTCGCCAGCGCCGGACCCGAGATGGGCCAGTCGCCGATCAGCGCGCGCAGCTCGGTTCCGATCTCTTGCTGCGCGACCACGAAGCCCAGGCGCAAACCTGCCAGCCCAAAGAACTTGCCGAAGGACCGCAGCACGATCAGTCCCGGCCAATCGCTGCCCGCCAAGCTGTTTGCCGGGTCCGCATCTGCGAAAGCTTCGTCGACGATTACATGGCCACCGCGCTTGGCTACAGTCAACGCCGCCCATTCCAGCAACAGAGGATCGGCAACAAGACCATCAGGGTTATTCGGCCGGGCAAGCACAAGAACGTCATGAGCAGGTGCCATGAGCCCGATATCGTCGAATGCGCATGCCGCTGGCTTGTAAGCGCCCCACATTGCTGCATGACCCGAATAGCCCGGCCGGACAATGGCCGCGCGGAAAACGAAGGATCTGCGTCCCAGCATCAGCCCGAGCAACCGCATCGCAAGGTCACTTCCGGGCACCGCTACGACCCGTTTCGGGTCCACCCCGAATGAGACCGCGGCTGCCGCTTCCAGCTTCGCAAGGTCGCCCGGATCAGGCAACTGCTCTGCTGCTGCGGCAGTCAGGGAGACCGGGTAGGGCCATGGCGCGATCCCCGTCGACAGATCGGTCCAATTCTCAATATGCGGAAAGGCCGCGCGCGCGAGATCGATCCGCCCGCCGTGACGGGCGAATTCGCCGACCAGCGCGCGGGGCGTGCCCTGCATCAGTAGCTCAGCCGCACGCCGACATAGCCGGCGCGGCCCGGCGTACCATAGCGGAACACCGTCTCGTAGCGCTCGTCGAACAGGTTCTCGATGCGCCCGTACAGCTCGATGCGGTCGGTGATCGGGAACGCCGCGCGCAAGTCCGCAAGCACATAGCCTTCGACCTTGCGGCTGTTATTGGCATTGTCGAAACTCGTACCGACATGGGTCAGCGTGATCCCGGTCTCCAGCCCGAAGCTCCAGCGGTAATCGAGCAGCGCGGTGACGCTGTGCTGCGGTCGCCGGACGAGCTGGCGGCCGAAATTGACATTGCCGGGCGACCGGTTGGTGGCGTCGGTATAGGTATAGTTCGCCTGCAGTCGCAGCGCATCGACCGGCTGCATCATCAGGCCAATCTCGACCCCTTCGGCGCGCGCCTTGGACACATTGTCATAGGTGCCCGAAGGACGCCCGGCGCAGATGCCGGTGCGCGGCAGCGGGCACGAGATGAAGATGATCAGATCGTCGGAATCGCGGCGGAAATAGGTGGCGCTGGCCTGAAGCCGTCCCTCGACCAGATCCTGCGTGATGCCGGCATCCCACCCCTTCGAGCGCTCTGGACTCAGCAGCCGGTTACCGAAATCGCTCTGCAGCTGGAACAGCGAGGGTGCCTTGAACCCTTCGGCATAGCTGGCGCGCAGCGTGGTGCCGGTCGCCGCAATCGCGTAGACGCCGCTGGCCCCCAGCGTCGTCGCGCCGCCGAACCGGTTGTGATCGTCATGCCTGACGCCGCCGGTCAGCGTCAGGCTCCGGACCGGGCTGGCGACGAGCTGCGCGTAGACGCTGTCGATCCTGGCGCGGCCGATCGAGGGCACCGCGCCGAAGCTGCTGCTCGAAAAGCGCGAGGTCTCGCGCTCGAGCCCGCCGGTCAGCTGCCATCCCTCGGCAATGTCGAAAATGCCCTGATATTCGATGCGCTCGTTGCGGCCATGGCCGGCAAAGGTCTCGCTCGGCACGCCGTCGAGCGCGATGCTGCGCCGCCGCGTATCGGTATAGGCATAGCCCAGCCGGTTGCGGAAGCGTCCGTCGAACAATGCCGCGTTGATCCCGGTATAGCCAACGAACTCGCGGGTGCGCGATTCCTCGTTCACGTCGCCAAAGGCAAAGCTGGGCGGCGGAAAGCCGTCGATATTGACCCGGCCTTCGGAATACCAGCCGCGCGCATCGACCGACAGCCAGTCGGTCAGCGCCAGGTTGAAATTGCCGTTCGCGCCGTAATTGCGGTAACCGTCCTTCTCGGTGCCGCCGCGCGCCTCGCTGAAGGCCGAAATACCGTCGGTGCGGAAATAGCCCGCGCCGATACTGGCCGATAGCGGCCCTGCCTTGCCCGACACATTGCCGACCAGCTGGCCGGTATCGCGATAGCCATATTCGCCACGCAGGTTGACACTGAGCCGCTCGGTCGGCTGGCGCGTGATCATGTTGACGACGCCGCCGATCGCCTGGCTGCCCCACAACACCGAGGACGGGCCGCGCAGTACCTCGATCCGATCGATATTGCCGACCAGCAGGTTGCCGAAATTGAAGCCGCCGCCGGGCGACGAGGGGTCGTTGAGCTTGATGCCATCGACCAGAGCCACGGTCTGGTCGCTTTCCGCACCGCGGATCGAGACCGATGTCGACGTGCCGATGCCGCCGTTGCGCACGATGGTGACGCCCGGCACGGTGCGTAGGATGTCGGCAACGGCCTGGGTCTGCCGACGCTCGATCTCCGCGCTGTCGAGCACGGTGATCGACTGGCCTACCTTGTCGAGCGATTGCGCCGTGCGATTGGCGGTGACGACGATGACCGGCTCGCGCGCGCCGGCGCCCGCTGCAATGTCCTGCGCGAAGGCGGGAGTGCTCACGCAGGCGCAGACGGCAAGCGTGGATAGGGTGTATTTCAAAAATGCATCAGGCATGGCTATCCCCTGTCAAAACAACAAGGGGTTACACGCGCCGATGGCACGACGGATCAGTCGCTGGCTTGTCACCCGCGCGCGAACCCCGACCGATGTCGTCACGCGAGGATGAACCTCGATCACGCTGAACACCCCGTCCGCGCAAAGGACCGACTGCGTCAGGCAGGTCTCCTGGCTCCCGGGTCATCGCATTCGCCCCGCCTTCCCGGAGGCCGAGGCCTCCAGTGGCATATCAGGGCGACCGCTATCCGGTCACAGTTGCGGGGACAGCCGCGGATTACAGGGGTTTATCCCTGCTTCCGCGTTCCCTATTAATCCCATCTCTGGGAACCTGTCGCGTAGCCGCATTATTGCGAGTGAAAACGCTTTGCAAGGGAAATGGGTCGATGCGGTGCTGACATTCATCTTGGGCGGTGCCCGCTCCGGCAAGAGCGAGCGGGCGCAGGCACTGGCAGAGAGCCAGTCGGGCAAGCTCGTCTATCTGGCCACGGCGCAGGCTTTTGACGATGAGATGGCCGACCGGATTGCGCGGCATCGGCAGGATCGCGGACCGCGCTGGCGCACCGTCGAATGCCCGATCGACCTGCCAGAAGCGATCACGCGCGAGGCCGCGCCAGGCCGCGTGCTGCTTGTCGACTGCCTGACGCTCTGGACGAGCAACATACTTTTAAACGAACTGAATTTCCCCGCAGTGTCGAAGCAGCTGATGGATGCACTTCTGGCGGCCAAATCGCCGATAATATTGGTCAGCAATGAAGTCGGGATGGGCATCGTCCCGGACAATGCGCTGGCGCGCCGGTTTCGCGACATGGCGGGACGGCTCAATCAAGACATCGCCGCCATCGCGGATCGCGCCGAGATCATGTTTGCGGGACTCGTCGTGCCGCTCAAAGGGTGAGCATAGAAGCTCAGAAGCCTCAGCAACAGGCTGTGGCGGAGTGGACGAAGCCATGATCACTGGTGAGCCGAAAAGGCACCCCGGGACCGGCATTTGAGCCAGCCCCGGGGCATGAGTTTCGACGAGTCCGGCGGGACAATTCTCGTCTGGGCAAGAAGCATCTTGCTGGCGGCCCGATGGCGCATGGCAACGTGAAACATCCATGTGGATCAACGCCTTGCGACATGAAATCCTCGTGAAACCCGCGCCCGATGCCGAGTGAACAAAGCGATTTTCATGCGTTTTTCATGCCGCGGGCGGCTTTTGCCCCGCGCATTTTCACGCATCGGAGGCGCACCTGACGCTCCGCTAAACAAGGAGCTCATATGTCCTTCGATCTTGCGCTGGCCGGCATCGTTGCCGTCGGCCTGCTCGTCTATCTCGTCGTCGTCCTGATGACCCCGGAGCGCTTCTGATGGAGCGCGCATCCCTGTTCGAGCGCAAGCTGGTGGTCCCGGCCCTGCGCGATTCCTTCGTCAAGCTCGACCCGCGCACGCTAGTGCGCAACCCCGTGATGTTCACGACTGCCGTGGTGGCTGCCGTCGCCACCGTGGTGATGGTGCGCAATCTGGCCATCGGCAGCGGCGATCCGCTGTTCGAGGGGCAGCTGGTCTTCTGGCTTTGGCTGACCGTGCTGTTCGGCAATTTTGCCGAGGCGCTGGCCGAAGGGCGCGGCAAGGCGCAGGCACAGTCGCTGCGCTCCACCAAGGATCAGCTTGTCGCCTATCGGCTGTTGCAGAATGGCTCCGTCGAGGAGATTCCGGCGACCCAGCTCCACGCAGGTGATGTGGTGCGGGTCATCCAGGGGCAGCTCATTCCCGCTGATGGCGAGGTCATCGCCGGGGTGGCCTCGGTCAACGAGGCGGCGATCACCGGCGAGAGCGCGCCGGTCATCCGCGAGGCGGGAGGCGACCGGTCTGCGGTGACCGCAGGCACCATGGTCATCGCCGATCAGATCGACATCAAGGTCACGGCAGAACCCGGCAGCGGGTTTCTCGACCGCATGATTGCGCTGGTCGAAGGGGCCAGCCGCCAGAAGACGCCCAACGAGATCGCGCTGACCGTTCTGCTCACCGGGCTAACGCTGATCTTCCTGATCGCCGTCGGCACCCTTCCTGCCTTTGCCGCCTATGCTGGGGGCGAGATTGCCGTGCCGGTGCTGATTGCGCTCTTCGTCGCGCTCATTCCCACCACCATCTCGGGACTGCTCTCGGCGATCGGCATTGCGGGCATGGACCGGCTGATCCGTTTCAACGTGCTCGCCAAATCGGGCCGCGCGGTCGAGGCGGCGGGGGATATCAGCACGCTGCTGCTCGACAAGACGGGCACGATCACCATCGGCGACCGGCAGGCGAGCGAGTTCGTGCCGCTGCCAGGCGTGGCCCTTGGCGATCTGGTCGCGGCTGCGCGCCTCTCGAGCTTGGCCGATACGACGCCCGAGGGCCGTTCGATCGTGGCGCTGGCGGGCGACGGCGATGCGATGCCCGAAGGGGCAGAACCCATCGCCTTTACCTCGCAGACCCGGGTAAGCGGGCTGATGATCGGCGAACGCGCGCTAATCAAGGGTGCGGTCGATGCCGTGCTGCGGCGACTGGGCGACAAGGCCGATCCGACCGCTGCCGCCGCGCTGCGTCAGGCATCCGAGGGCATTGCCCGGTCGGGCGGCACGCCGCTGGCCGTCGCCGATGGCAACCGGCTGCTCGGCGTCGTCCACCTCAAGGACATCGTCAAGGCGGGCATCCGCGAGCGCTTTGCCGAACTCCGCCGCATGGGCATCCGCACGGTCATGATCACCGGCGACAATCCGCTCACCGCCGCCTCGATCACGGCCGAAAGCGGGGTGGACGACTTCCTCGCCGAGGCGACCCCGGAGGACAAGCTGGCGCTGATCCGCAAGGAACAGGCCGGCGGCAAGCTGGTCGCGATGTGCGGCGACGGCACCAACGATGCGCCCGCGCTGGCGCAATCGGATGTCGGCGTCGCCATGAACACCGGCACCCAGGCCGCGCGCGAGGCGGGCAACATGGTCGATCTGGACAGCGATCCGACCAAGCTGATCGAGATCATCGGCATCGGCAAGCAGCTGCTGATGACCCGCGGCGCGCTGACCACCTTCTCGATCGCCAATGACGTCGCAAAGTATTTCGCGATCCTGCCCGCGATCTTCGTCGTGCTCTATCCATCGCTGGGCGTGCTCAACGTGATGGGGCTGGCAACGCCGTCGAGCGCGATCCTGTCCGCGATCATCTTCAACGCGATCATCATTCCGCTGCTGGTGCCGCTGGCGCTCAAGGGCGTGGCCTATCGACCGATGCCCGCCGCCAGCCAGCTGCTGCGCAATCTGGGCATCTATGGCCTGGGCGGCGTGGTCGCGCCGTTCATCGGCATCAAGCTCATCGACATCGCCGTTGCCGGCCTCGGCCTGGCCTGAGCGAGAGGACATTTCATCATGCTTGCATCCTTGCTTACCGTCGCGCTGATCGTCGGCGGTGCCGCACTGCTCTCCTGGCCGCTGGGCCGGTTCATGGCGGCGCTTTTCTCCGGTCGCTACGCCAAGGCCGATATACTGTTCGCACGCATTGCCGGTTCGTCGAAGGACCAGGACTGGAAAGCCTATTCGGTCGCGCTGCTGGTCTTCAACGCGGTGATGTTCGCCTTCGTGTTCGCGCTGCTCTCGCTTCAGCACCTGCTGCCGCTCAACCCGGACGGCCAGGGACCAGCCTCGATCCACCTCATCTTCAACACCACGGCCTCGTTCGTGACAAATACCAATCTCCAGCATTATTCGGGCGAGAGCACCTGGAGCTATCTGGCGCAGCTGGCCGGGCTGATGTGGCTCCAGTTCGTGTCCGCCGCGACCGGCATCGCCGCGCTCGCCGCGCTGGCGCGGGGGATTGCAGGCCACCCGAGCATGGGCAATTTCTTCATCGACCTGCAACGCGCCGCGTTCTGCGTGCTGCTGCCGATCGCGCTGGTCGTGGCTCTGTCGTTGGCGGCATCGGGCGTGCCGATGACGCTGGAAGGGGCAGCGCAGGTGACGACGCTGGAAGGCGCAGCGCAGACCATCGCGCGTGGCCCCGCCGCAGCCTTTGTCGCGATCAAGCAGCTCGGCACCAATGGCGGCGGCTTTTTCGGCCCCAATTCGACGCACCCGTTCGAGAACCCGACGCTCTGGGCGAATTTCATCGAGATGTTCGCGATCATCATCATCCCGATGGCCTGCGTCTGGATGTTCGGCCGGATGATCGGACGCATCCGCCATGCCGGAGCCATCTTCGGCGTGATGGCGGCGCTGCTGCTGGTCAAGATCACGGCGGTCATCGCCTTCGAGGCTACGCCGAGCCAGGCCTTTGCCGACCTGCCGATCGAACAGAATGTGGGCAATCTGGAAGGCAAGGAACTGCGCCTCGGTGCCACCACCGGCCCACTCTGGGCGGCGATCACCACCTCGACCAGCAACGGCTCGGTCGGCGCGATGCATGACAGCCTGAACCCGCTCGCAGGGCTGGTCCCGATGGCCGGCATGTGGCTGAACGAGACCTTTGGCGGCGTCGGCGTCGGCATGATCAACATGTTCCTCTACATCATCGTCGCGGTGTTCGTGGCGGGCATGATGGTCGGTCGCACGCCGGAATATCTCGGCCACCGGATCGAGGGGCGCGAGATGCGGCTGGCAGTGCTGGCGTTGATCAGCCACCCGGTGCTGATCCTGGGCGGCACCGCGCTGTTCGCGGCGACCAGCTGGGGTGTCGATACGCTCGCCAATAGCGGCGCGCACGGCTTCTCGGAGATCCTCTACGAGTTCAGCTCGTCGGCGGCCAATAATGGCTCGGGCTTCGAGGGACTCGGCGACAACACCGCGCCCTGGAACTGGGCGACGGGCATCGTGATGCTCATCGGCCGCTATCTGCCGATCCTCGTTCCGCTCGCTATCGTCGGATCGTTGATGGCCAAGCGGCGCAGCGCCGAGAGCGCGGGCACGCTGAGCGTGGAAGGCAACACCTTTGGTATCATGCTGCTGATCACCATCCTGATCTTCGGCGCGCTCACCTTCTTCCCCGCTGCGGCACTCGGACCGATCGCCGAACATGTCACGCTGATGCGTTGAAGCCAGGCCAGACAAGGAACACCATCATGAATCATATCCTCCCCTCGCTGCGGCTGTGGATCGCGACATTGCTGATCTGCGTCCTGGCCTATGGCGCGGTTGTCCTAGGCTTTGCTCAGACCGTCGCGCCCTTCCAGGCCAATGGATCGATCATCGTGCAGGATGGCAGGCCTATCGGCAGCCGGCTGATCGCGCAGAATTTCACGCAGGATCGCTATTTCTGGCCGCGTCCCTCGGCCGCCGATTACAACGGCATGGGGGCGATGGGCAGCAACCTGTCGCCCACCAGCGACAAGCTGAAGCAGCGCGCCGCCGAAACCGTGTCGCGATACGCCGCCGCGCAGGACGATCCGATCCCGGCCGATCTTGTCGCAGCATCCGGTGGTGGGCTTGACCCGCATATCTCGCTCGCCGGTGCGCGCTATCAGGCCGGACGTGTCGCCGCTGCACGCGGTCTGCCGGTACGCAGCGTCGAGGCCGTGATCGATCGCCTCGCCTTTGCCCCCGGTGGAGCGTTCGCCCCGGACCGGATCGTTAATGTGCTCGAGCTGAATATGGCACTCGACAAGCTGGGCCGCTAAGGCTGGAAGCGATGAACGAAGCCCTTCCCGAGCGCGATGCCGATCGCTTCCTGCGCATGGCCAGGGCTGAGCAGCAGGGCAAGCTCACCGTCTATCTCGGCGCGGCCCCCGGCGTCGGCAAGACCTATCGCATGTTGCAGGAGGCCGCCCGGCGCAAGGCCGAGGGCGAGGACGTGGTCATAGGGGTCGCGGAGACCCATGGCCGGGGCGAAACCCAGGCACTGCTCGCCCCGTTCGAGATCCTGCCCCGGCGTTCGGTCGAGCATCAGGGGCACAGGCTCGAGGAGTTCGATCTCGACGCTGCGCTGGCCCGGCGGCCCAGCCTGATCCTGGTGGACGAACTGGCGCACACCAACGCGCCGGGCAGCCGCCATCCCAAGCGCTGGCAGGATGTCGCCGAACTGCTCGCCGAGGGGATCGATGTCGCCTCCACGGTCAACATCCAGCATATCGAGAGCCTGAACGATCTGGTCGCGGGGTTCACGCATATCCGGGTGCGCGAGACCATTCCCGACAGCTTTCTGGAAGACGCCGAACTGATCGTCGTCGATCTGCCGCCCGAGGCGCTGATCGAGCGGCTGCGCGCGGGCAAGGTCTATCTGCCCGACACCGCGGGCCGCGCGCTCGCCAATTTCTTCACGCCCAACAAGCTCGCCGCGCTGCGCGAACTGGCGCTGCGCTTCGCCGCGCATAATGTGGACCGCCGGCTCAGCAGCCAGCTCGAACTGAGCGGCGAGCGGGCTGATTTCGTTTCCGGCGAGCGCCTGATGGTGGCGGTCAGCCCCGGCAGAGGCGGCGCGCGCGTGGTGCGCCAGGCCAAGCGCATGGCCGATCTGCTGCACGTGCCCTGGACTGCGGTCGTCGTGGAGAGCGCGAGCGCGCGCGGCGTCGCGGGCAGCCAGCGCGAGCAGCTCGCCGACAATCTGGCACTGGCATCCTCGCTCGGCGCGTCGCTGATGACCGTCGCGGCGCAGGATGTCGGCCAGGCATTGGTCGAACAGGCGCGTGCACTGCGCGCCAGCCAGATCGTCATCGGCAAGAGCAGGCGAAGCCGCTGGTTCGAATGGCGACACGGATCGGTGGCGCAGGATGTCATCCGCCATGCCCGGAGCATTCC
This sequence comes from Blastomonas ursincola, assembly GCF_013607875.1. Classification (GTDB taxonomy): domain Bacteria; phylum Pseudomonadota; class Alphaproteobacteria; order Sphingomonadales; family Sphingomonadaceae; genus Blastomonas; species Blastomonas ursincola. The sequence continues at coordinate 1,205,331 of NZ_VDES01000002.1, read as the reverse complement.
GGTGCATGTTGTTCCGCTCGACGAGGCTGACGAAAAGCCAGTGCGGGCTTATGATCCCTATTCGCAGCGCGACAATGCCATCGCCTTTCTCGCCGTCGCCGCCGTCGTGGGCGTGCTGTATCTGCTTAAGCCGTGGATCGCCCCCGGCGCAATCGATCTGCTGCTGCTGTTTCCAGTGGTCATCACTTCGATGTTCCTGCGGATGCGGGCCGGGCTCTGGGCGGCGCTTTGGGCAGCGCTGGGCTATAATTTCTTCTTTATCGAACCGCTCTATACACTATCGATTCACAGCCCGGCGGATCTGGTCACCTTCATTGTGCTGGCGACGGTTGCAGGCGTGATCGGTGCGCTGGCGGGCAAGGTGCGCCGCCAGGCCGAAACCAGCGCCGGGGTCGCCCGGCTCAATGCCTCGCTCGCCCGCTTCGCCGGGCTGATGGGTGCTCTGTCCGACCGTGACGAGACCGCCAGGGTCGCCTGTCGGGAAATCGGCAATCTGCTCGATGTGCAGGCGATGATCGTGTCGCTGGAAGACGGCGCGGTCGTCGTGCGCGGCAATGAGGACTTTGCGCAACTCGAAATGGTCGATGAGACCGCCGCGCGCTGGGCGCTGGAGCATGGCCAGACGGCTGGCCGCGACACCGGAACGCTGGCATCGGCGGACTGGCAATTCCACCCGCTCAAGACCGCACTCGGCACCATGGGGGCGCTGGGCGTGGCGCGATCGAGCAACGAGCGGGTGATCCGGCCCGATGACGCGACCTTGCTTGCCTCACTGGTCGATCAGACGGCACTGGCGCACGAGCGGCTGGTGCTGGAAGCCGAAGCGCGGCAGGTCGATGGTCTGCGCGAGCGCGACCGGCTGCGCGGGGCGCTGCTCGGCAGCATCGCGCATGACCTGCGCACGCCGCTCACCGCCGTGATAGCCGCGACCGAAGCCATCCCGGCCGAGGGCGCCTATGCCGACGAGGTGCGCATCGCGCGCAGTGAGACGCGCCGGCTGCAACGCTTCCTCAACGATCTGCTCGAAGCCTCGCGGATAGAGGACGGATCGATCGAGCCGAAATGGGAAAGCGTGGACCTGACCGACATCATCCATGCCGTGCTGCGCGATCTGCGCCAGGACCGGCCGGGAAGCCGCGTGAAGGCCAGCATCGATGAGGACTGCCCGCTGGTGCAGAGCGATCCGCTGCTGCTGCGGCACGTGCTCATAAACCTGATCGACAATGCGCTGAAATTCTCGCCGCCTGACAGCCGCGTCGATGTCGAGCTGCTTCTCCACGCCAATGCCCTGATCTGCCGCGTGGCCGACCGGGGACCCGGCCTGCCTGCCGACCAGCACGGCATGTTCGATCGCTTCCACCGGCTTGAGGGAAGCGACCGGGTCGGCGGTTCTGGCCTCGGCCTGTGGATTGCCAAGAACTTTGTCGAGGCCGTAAGGGGCAGCATCGCCGCATCGAACCGCGAGGGTGGCGGTGCGGTATTCGAGATTGCGCTGCCGCTGACAGGGGTGGCCAGGCTGGACCAAGGTGCCGATGCGTAACGACGTGCTGATCATCGATGACGAGCCGGCGATCCGGCGGCTGCTGATTGGCGCGCTCGAACGCAATGCGCTGTCGCATGTCGAAGCCGGCACAGCGGCTGAAGGCTTGCGCCTTGCGACGATGGAACCCAGCCCGCTTGTTGCACTGCTCGATCTGGGTCTGCCTGACCGCGATGGTCTGGAAATCGTCCCGCAACTCTCCGCGCGGGGGATCGCGGTGATCGTGCTGACCGCAAGGGACGCCACCGACGAGAAGGTCGCCGCACTCGATCTCGGTGCGGACGATTTCGTGACCAAGCCATTCGACAGCGAGGAACTGCTCGCCCGCATCCGCTCGGCGCTCCGGCGCAAGGCCGGCCCACAGGCGGACAGCGCGAAGCGCCAGTTCCTCGAAGGCAGCATCGACCGCGACACCCACCGCGTGACCATTCGCGGCGCGCAGGTCGATCTGACGCCGCGGGAATTCAACCTGCTCTGGGCGCTGTCCGACCGACCAGGCCGGGTCATCACGCATGACCGGCTGCTGGAAGAAGTCTGGGGTCCGGCGCACCGCCACGATCTCGATTATCTGCGGGTTGCCGTCCGGGCGCTGCGTCGCAAGATCGAACAGGACCCGACCCACCCCAGGCTGATCGTCAACGAGCCGGGCATCGGCTATCGCATCTCGGTGACCTGACGACTGCGTGGAGCGCGTTGGCCAACTGATGGGTGCCGCGCAGAGCACTACCGTGTCCATGGGAAAGAGTGCGCCCGATCAGGCCGGGGTGCCATTTTCCGCTATCATTAAACGGAGTTCTCGCAGTTGTCCGAGATCCGTGGATGTCTTGCTGGCGACGAACCGGACAGCAAACAGGTCCTGCGCTAACGACGGAAACTGTCCCCAAGGAGCTTGTAATGTTTCGGAGAGGAGCGCTGGTGCGCCTATGGGACCCCAACATTGCTTTAATTTATTGTTTTTTGTCATAAACTATCTCCAATATCCGATTTTGCTCCCAAATTTGCCCCCATAATTTTAGTAAGCATGTGATCTCATTAGTGTTCTAGTCAAAAATTGTGACTATTCCCGGACGCTGTTAACGATTTTTTTGTCCAATTGATCTCGCTGAATGAACCGATCGGACCGGTATTTCGTCCTTCCTCAACCCCAAAATGGGGCCACCGATTTTTGCCCTGTCGACGTTAATTTCTCAAATTATATGACTACCGAATAACCAAAATCTGCCAGGTGGCTTCCGGGGTGGTCGAGCAGGCCGCAAGCGTAACGACGCCGGCAGCGGCGAGCACAAGTTTGATGGAGCGTCTCATGGCTTCATTTCCTTGAGGATGCGCCCGGCTTCGCGCGGCTCGGAGCGGAGATATTGCGGTGGTGCCTTGGCCGATGCCCCCAGCGCAGCGGCGGCGTGCCACGGCCAGCGGGGGTCCCACAGCACCGTGCGCGCAATCGCGATCATGTCGGCCTCGCCGCGCGCGATGATCTGTTCGGCCTGATGCGGATCGGTGATGAGGCCCACGGCGATAACCGGCATGTTCACAGTATCCTTGACCGTGCGGGCCAGCGGTACCTGGTAGCCCGGGCCCACTGGAATGTCCTGCCGCGGATCGAGCCCGCCGCTTGACACGTGAATCGCGGCACAGCCGCGGGCTTCGAGTTCACGGGCGAAGACTGCGGTTTCATGAGGCGTCCAGCCGCCCTCGACCCAATCGGTGCCGGACACGCGCACAGTGACGGGCTTGTCGGCGGGAAATGCTGCACGCACCGCGTCGAACACCTCGAGCGGTACGCGCATCCGATTTTCGAGACTGCCGCCATATTCATCCGTGCGCGCGTTCGACAACGGCGAAAGGAATTCGTGGAGCAAATAGCCATGCGCGGCGTGGATCTGGATCCCATCGAGTCCCAACCGGTCCGCCCGCTGCGCCGCGTCCACAAAGGCAGCGATGATGCGGTCCATGCCCTGGCGATCGAGCGCTACGGGCGGATGATCGCTCTGCTTGAAAGCAAGCGCGCTTGGCGCAACCGTTTGCCAGCCATTGGCATCAGTGGGTGGAATCTGCGCGCCGCCATTCCAGGGTTTGGCGCAGCTTGCCTTGCGGCCTGCATGGGCAAGCTGGATGACGAGCGGGATGTCCGACCAGCGGCGCACGCTTTGCAGCACGCGCCGCATCGCGTCCTCCGTGCGGTCGTCGTACAGACCGACATCGCCATAGGTAATGCGGCCTTCCGGGCTGACCGCGGTGGCTTCAATGGTCAGCGCGGCTGCGCCCGACATCGCCAGATGGCCCAGATGCATCTGGTGCCAGTCGTTCATCGCGCCATCTTCGGCCGAATACTGGCACATCGGCGCGATCACGATGCGGTTGGCGAGTTGCAGCCCGCCAATCTCGATCGGTTCGAACAATTGCGCCATTACCATTCTCCCGTATTGGGCATTGAGGCCCAGGGCTCGGCGGGGGCCTTGTGCTCACCTTTTTGAAGCAGCTCGATCGAGATGCCGTCTGGCGAGCGCACGAAAGCCATGTGCCCGTCGCGCGGTGGCCGGTTGATCGTCACGCCGCCGGCTTGCAGCCGGGCACAGGTTTCGTAGATGTCGTCGACGCGGTAGGCGAGGTGACCGAAATTGCGGCCTCCGGTATAGGCCTCGGGCGTGCTGCCATCCTCGGGCGGCCAGTTGTAGGTCAGCTCAACCTCGGCTCTGCCGCGCTCGCCCTCGCCGCGATGGTCCTCATCGGCAGCCAGGAAAAAGAGGGTGTAGCGCCCGCGTTCGCTCTCCATCCGCCGGGTTTCCTTAAGGCCCAGCAATTCGAAGAAGCGCAGCGTCGCTTCGGGATCGCTGACCCGCAGCATGGTGTGAAGATAGTGCATGATCAGGCTGCCTTTTCCTTGAGAACTTCCATCACCAGCTGCGCCGTGCGGGTGGCCGAGGCGGGGTTCTGCCCCGTCACCATATTGCCATCGCGCAGGGCAAAGGGCTGAAAATCGGGGCCCGCCTCGTGCTTCGCGCCCAGTTCCTTCATCCGCGTTTCCAGCAGGAAGGGAACGGCATTGTCGAGCCCGACCGCGCGTTCCTCGCTGTCAGTGAAAGCGGCAACGCGGCGTCCTGCGACCAGCGGTGTGCCGTCGGGCTTCTTCGCGGAGACCAGTCCCGCCGGGCCATGGCAGACCGCAGCAACGATCTTGCCCTCGCGGTCGAACCGCTCGACCAGCCGCGCCAGTTCCTCGCTTACCGGATAGTCGAACATCGTGCCGTGGCCGCCCGGCAGGAACACCGCGTCATACCCGTCGGGATCGATGCTGGTGAACGCCGGCGTGCTTGCAATCTCGGCCTTCAGCGCCTCGTCCTTGAGATAGCGTTCGACAGAAGCATCGTTCTCGCCATCGGCATTGACGCTGCGCTGATCGACCGGGATCGCGCCGCCCCTGATCGAGGCAAGCGTGACCTCGGCCCCGGAGTCGCGAAAGGCGTAATAGGGGGTGGTGAGTTCTTCGAGCCACACGCCGGTCGGTTCGGTGCCGGGGATCATGCGGTCTGCCGAGGTGGCAATCATCAGAATGCGGGTCATTGCTTTGGGTCCTTTGTCATGGAGATGGATCGAGCGACCATGTGCGGTCGATAGCGGCGATGCCGCCGCCGCCATGGCGAGCGAGCTCATGCCTGTCAGAAAAGTGCGTCGGTCTTGCATGGGTTGGCTCCTTCGATGGACGACCCAGATAGGCCGAAGGTTTCATCAGGAAATCCAAGAGGAATAGCGGTCAGGCATAAATTGTTTTATGGAACGGGAATGTCTCTCCAGCAGCTGCGCACCTTTGTCGAAGTTTACCGACGCCGTTCGCTGAGCGATGCGGCACGCGCGCTCGGCCTCACCCAGCCCGCCGCCTCTCAGCATATCGCCTCGCTGGAAGCGCAGCTTGGCCACCCGCTATTCGACCGGCATTCGCGCGGAGTGCGGCCCACGGCCATCGCCGACGATCTCGCGCTCTCCATCGGCGGCAGTCTCGATACAGCCGAAGCCGCGCTCTCGGCTGCACGTGCCCGCTCGATCAGAATCTCGGGGACCGTCCACATCGCCGCACCATCCGATATGCTGGGCGAAATGATCACGCCGAGGCTAGGCCCCCTGATTGCGGCGGGGCTCGATCTGCGGTTGCATATCGGCGGGCGTGATGCGCTTTACGCCATGCTGCTTGATGACAGGGTGCACCTCGGGTTCACAGCCTCACAGCCGGATGACGCGCGGCTCGCCTATCAGAAAGTCGGCACTGAAGATCTGCGGGCAGTGGCGGCACCCTCGGTGGCCGAGCAGATCGGGCGAAGTCCTCTGGCACATGCTCTCAATACCGTGCCGCATCTCGCCTACGATCTTGACCGGCCGCTGGTGAGGAACTGGCTCGAAGCGAACAGCATCGAAGTGTCGCGCCCCCCTGCGCTGACCGCGCCCGATCTTCGAGTCTTGCGATCCGCCTTGTGCGCGGGATTGGGGTGGACGGTGCTGCCGAGCTATCTCACGGATGCCCAGCGCGCTGCTTGCGTCCTTGTCGAAATCGCGGCGCCGGTGAACGTGCCGACCAACGCATTCTATCTCGTCTGGGCCAAATCGTCCCTGCGCCACCCGCGCGTCGCCTTTGCACGCGATGCGTTGATCACCGCCTTAGCCGACAAACCTTAGGTTCCGCCAACCCATTGGTGAACCCCAGTTTCTGGCTCGTGGGGTAACCTGAGCGCTCAAGATGATGAGCACGCGCCGGCAACTACGGGCAAATCGCCCGGGCCTAAGCATGTCTGTGCAGTTGATCAAGGATTGGGAGGAAGCGAATTTGATGCCCCCCTAACCGACCAGGCCTTTACCAAGTCAAAGGGGGCCCGCCGATGCGATGCTCTCGGGCCTAGGACACTGGATGCTTTTCGCGGAATCGGAGGCCACAACTGCCCCTCTCCACAGTTCATTGGCACGCTGGATTTGCGCAGTCCGAGGAGCTGATCAGGCGTTGAAGGCCCGGCGACCGGCAGCTTTTGCCTGCATCTGATATTCGGCCTCGCCATCACGAGCTCCGGCGCGGGTTTGGCCTCGGCCAATGCGTTGGAACCTATGCAATCATGACCGCCTAAATCAGCCTCAGCCCTGCAGCAGCATTCTGCAACTTGTATGTTCTCGACCCGGGCGCGCTGGTCAGTGCGGCAAGCTACTCCGCATCGACGGCGAGCAGATGCCGCACAGTTTTTTCCAAGTTCGCGGGTGAATGCGTAGCTTTTGAAGACCTTGCCACATAGCGATTGACACACATTTTGGAAGTCATTACTTTCTTTTTTAGACGGCCGGACTCGTAGATTGGAGCCTTGACACCATGATGCCTGCCTTCCATCCCGATCGCCCGCCTCGACGAATGCGCCCATTGCAGGCGCTGCATCACTTCCGAGCCCTGGCCCGCAATGCTGATGATACCGCGCAAGTGTTTCTGATGGGCGAGTGTCTTCCCAACCGGAGCACGAGGCGCATCGGCGTGGACTTCTGCCTCAGCAGTCTGGGACAGGATTTGATGACCAGTGAACCTGCACTCGCTCCGTTGCTCGACGACCATGAGCGCCTGCTGGCTTTCGGTCCGGACAGCGTCGCCCACGCGTATGTCGCCTTCATGCGGACCGAGGGGCTGACCGCAGCTGGACTGGTCGCTGCGAGCCGGTTTCCGGGTCAGGTCGAATATGCAGACCAGATGCAATGGTTCGTCAACCGCCTGCGAGACACGCATGATCTCGCTCATGTCCTGACCGGCTATGGCCGCGATCCTCTGGGCGAGCAATGCGTACTCGGCTTCACCAGCGGGCAGTACCGCGACTGGACCGAGACGATCATTGCTTGGGCGGGCACCGCCGAATTCGCGTTGAGGGTGCCTGGCCGCGCGCCCTTCATCGGTGCGGTGGCCGAGGCTCGGCGCAACGGGCGCGCGGCGCAGGCGATTTTCCGCCAAAACATCAGTGCCCTGCTCGCTGAACCGCTGGCAGCGGCGCGGCGGCGAATGGGGATCGGTGAGCCTAGTGTCTATAGGCGTGCACACGCGCGCCTGCGGGAACAGGGAATCGATCCCTACCGCATCGGCGGCCCGGCTCGTCCGGTTACGGCACCGATCTAGCTCTCGGCGGGCTCGGCGATGTGGGGAGCCACGAGGCTGTGAATCATGCCTTTGAGCTCGGCAATCAGGAGCGCCGCCTCCTCAGGCTCGGCCTTGAGCGCCAAATCGATCACCCGACCAGATGTCTCGATGATAATCCGGCAGATCACGCCGCGCCGCATCGCATCGAGTTCAACCCCGAGATCCACCAGGGCGGCCGCAAGATTCGTCTCGAGGGCCAGAATATGACGCGCGTCGACCGATTGAAGCTGTGGAGAGACCTGGCAGGCGGCGCGGAGCAATGCATAAACCGGGCTTCGCCGCGCAGCAAAATAGAAGCTGTCGACCATCCGGTCGCTGATACGTCGCCAGTCAGTACCTGCCCGAAGCGCGCGGAAGCTCCCGATCCACTGCCTCTCGCGCTCGCAGGAACGTTCTACCAGTTCAGTGAGCACAGCCCATTTGTTGGGAAAATAGCGATAGACCGCGCGCGGCCCCACTCCCGAACGGTCGGCCAGCAGATTCGTGTTGAAGCCGTTCACGCCAAACTCGACCAACAACGCTTCTGCCTGATCAAGCAGACGCTGCATCGTCTCGCGGCTGCGCGCCTGTTTCGGACGGGCGCGCAGGACGGTGTCGGAACCTTTCATGCCTATGCTTAACATCGTGCGGCGATCAGGCGCAACTTCCGTCTGGTTCTGGTCGCTGCGGAATCACTGGGAGAGGCATGGCTTTGAGCGAACCAGCGGCTGCTGTTCGATACCGCGTTGCTAGCTTTCTAAGTCCTTGATCACGCAAAGCCAAAAAAGCACAACCCTCTACAGGCAAAAAGAAAAAGAGGCAGATCGGACCGGATTACATGTCAGAATAGCCTCGCGCCCACAGGAACATTACCATCGGGTGCGAACAGTACCACCGCGCCGTTCTCGTCCGGAAAGCCGACTGTCAGGACTTCTGACAGGAACTTGCCAATCTGGCGCGGCGGAAAGTTGACGACTGCAGCGATCAGGCGGCCGGTCAATGTCTCCGGGGTGTAATGCTCCGTAATCTGAGCGGATGACCGCTTAACGCCGATCGTGGGACCGAAATCGATCTGCAGCTTCAGGGCAGGCTTGCGCGCTTCGGGAAAGGGGCGCGCTTCGATGATCCGGCCCACTCGAATATCGACTTTCAGAAAGTCCTCAAATGCGATTGGTGCGGCGGCAGGTGCTAGGGGATCATGAACAAAATGCATGCCCCCGATTTAGCACCTTTCGCAACGCTGGGTCCATTCGCTGATGCAGATTGCGGACTTGAAGACGTTACATCAAATTTACGAATGTTTCCATGCCTGAACCGGGATACACCTATGCGCGCACTGCATCTACGAAAGCCCTGATTTTTGGAGCCTGGGTTGCACGGCGCGGGAAATAAAGGAACAGCCCCGGTTCCTCGATGGACGCTGCGGGGAGCACCTGTTCAAGCCTCCCCGCCTGGATTGCATCGCGCATCAGCGGTTCAAAGCCATAGGCAATTCCGACGCTCTGGGATGCAAGCTCGATCGCCAGCAATGGTTCAGTAACCCGGACCGAGCCGGAGACCTTGACGGCGACATCCTTCCCTTCGTCGGCCAAATCCCATGCGTAAACGCCACCGCCACTCAACTGACGAAAGCCTATGCAGTTGTGGGTCTTCAGATCGGCCAACGCCCGCGGTTTTCCACGCAGCCGGAGATATTCTGGCGAGGCAGCCATAATGGCCTTGAACGGCGGCGTCAGCCGGACTGCAACCATGTCCTGTGCAATCATCTCGCCCAGACGAACCCCCATATCATGGCCTGCGCGCACGATGTCGACCAGAGCCTCGTCGCTTGTCACCTCGACCACCAAGCGCGGATGACGACCGGCAAGTCTGGCAATGATCCGCGTCAATGCCAGCGGCATGGCTACGCTCGGTGCGTTGATGCGAACTGTCCCGGTCACATTTCCATCGGCGGCCTGGATCATGGATGCGGCCTCTTCGAGCGCATCGAGCGCCGGAATCGCGGCAGCGAGAAAGGTTTGCCCCGCTTCAGTCAGCGAGACGCTCCGGGTCGTGCGGGCAAATAGGGGCGTACGCAATCGCTCCTCGAACAGCCGGACGGCATGGCTGACGGCAGACGGGCTCAGCCCCAGCTCCGCAGCTGCACGGGCAAAGCTCCGTCGTTCGGCAACCCTGCGGACGACCGGCAGATGCGCAAGGAGGTCTCGATCCATTACTGAATCATATCGCATAGTGCGTGCAGTTTGAAGCGCATTATCGAATGATCGCCTGAACGCCATACATGTCGCACGCCCAGCAAGGCGCAAGTTTTAAGAAAAGAGGAGACATGAAATGACCAGGCAAGCCCAAACGTGGTTCATCACGGGTGCATCGAGCGGCTTCGGCGAGGCTTTTGCGCGGTACGCACTGGCCCAAGGCGATAACGTCGTCGCGACCGCGCGCAGCCCTGATCGGCTCGACGCGCTTGTCAACTCAGCGCCCGAGCGCATCATCGCATTGAAGCTGGACGTCACCATGGCGGGCGATGCCGAAGCCGCAGTCGCAGAGGCGATCGCCCGCTTTGGCCGGATCGACATACTCATCAACAACGCTGGCTATGGTATCGTCGGTGCTGTCGAAGAGACGCCCGAGCACGAATTGCGCGCGCTGATGGAGACCAATTTCTTCGGAGCTACGACTGTCATCCGCGCTGCCCTGCCATTCATGCGCAAGCAGGGTTCAGGAGCCATCGTTAATGTCTCGAGCATGGGCGGCCAAATGTCCGTTCCCGGCTTCGCCCCCTATTCGGCCAGCAAGTTCGCGCTGGAAGGGCTTTCGGAGGGGTTGCACGGTGAACTGGCGCCATTCGGCATCAAGGTCATGATAGTCGAGCCCGGAGCATTCCGCACCTCGTTTGCAGGCAGTGCTCTTCGCCATATGCCGATCATCGCGGATTATCGGGAAGCGGTCTCGGGAACACGGGACTTTGCGTCGGGCATGCACCTCAGCCAAGCTGGCGATCCGATGAAGGCTGCCCAAGCCATCGGTCTGGCGCTCCAGGCACCGGATACCCCGCTTCGTCTGCAACTGGGCGAAGACGCCATCATGGCCGTGCGCGATCACGCCCAGGCGCTCCTGGCAGAATTGGAGGTTTGGGAAGCGGTTGGGCTCGATACCGCCTTTGCAGAAACAGGCGCATGATCATGAGGTCTCCGGGTGCGGCGCTTTTCCATCGCGCGCTGCACCCGCGACCTGAAGGCACAAGCTCTGCCCCCCTTGCAGCCGGGCGAGCATGTGGCATTGAAAGCTGCATGCGCGACAAACATCCTCACGCTCCCTGCCCTTTTCCCGCAAAATCGGTTTCGTGGTGGCAAGATGGGGAACGCAGGCCTTTCCCAACTGGGCGACGATAGTCCGGCCGTCCTCGCGGCTCGACGAGAGGGTTTCAGCATTCCCTGAAGCCAGCGTCCAGGGGAGTAGCCGGATTGTCAGCCATCACGGACCAAGGCACTCGCTCGCCAAGACCGGGAAGCTGGTGCATTGCAAAAGCAGCCAGACCAGGCGGCCAACACGGCCTGGTGCATTTCGCCTCAACGCTGATTTTGCTTTCGACGCTGCTGTTACCAGCATGCAGCAGCGAGCCACCTCCTCCCCCGCCACCGCCATCTGCAACCGTGGCCACGGCCCTCCAGCGCGTCGTCGTTGACTGGGACGAGTATATCGGTCGGTTCGTGGCCGAAGAGGATGTGCAACTCATTCCCCGGGTTTCCGGCCCGATCACCCGCATCGCATTTCAGGACGGCCGCCGTGTGAACCGGGGCGATCTCCTGTTCGTCGTGGATCAGCGCCCGTTTCGCGCAGCCCTGTCGGAGGCCGAAGCGAGTGTCGCGAGTGCCCGCGCAACGCTTGTCAATGCAACGCTGCAGGCAAACAGGGCAACTGCACTGGTCGACAGCGATGCGATCAGCCGTGAAGAGAGTGACACGATCACTGCCGCTCTGCGGACCGCCCGGGCGGGGCTGGCCGCAGCTCAGGCACGCCAGCGAACGGCAAGCCTGGATCTGTCACTCACGGAGGTTCGGGCCCCGATTTCGGGGCTTGTCTCCAGCCGCAGGGTCGATGTCGGTGATTTCGTGACAGCCGGTCAGACCGAGTTGACCCGCATAGTTCGGCTTGACCCCATCCGCTTCAGCTTTGACGGCGCGGAAGCGTTTTACCTCAAGTACATGCGCCAGGACGCACAGGGCCAGCGGCGGAGCTCGCGCTTCGCGCCCAATCCCGTGGAAATCCAGCTGGCCGATGAAAACCGCTATGGCTGGCGCGGCAGCATGCGGTTCATCGACAACGGCATCAACCCCAATACCGGCACGATCCAGGCTTATGCCGTGGTCGCCAATCCGGACGGATTCCTGGTGCCCGGCATGTTCGGTCGGGCGAGGCTTCTTGGTTCTGGCAGCTACAAGGCAATGCTGGTGCCTGACGAAGCCATATTGACCGATCAGACAAGAAAGCTCGTCTATGTTCTCAATGGCAAGAACGAAGTCGTGCCGCGCCCTGTCGTGACCGGCCCCATGGTCGAAGGCCTGCGCGTCATTCGCGAGGGGCTGGCGCCGACAGAGAAGCTGGTGATTGACGGACTGGCGCGGCTGCAGCCCGGCACACTCATCAGCCCCAGACAAGGCAGGATTCGTCCTCGCGCGAAGAACGACGCGCCGATTGCCCAGCCCCTCGCGGCGCCTGCGCCAGCGCAAGCAACGGCGCGCTGAACGATGCGGCTGGCCCATTTCTGCATAGACCGCCCCATATTCGCTGCGGTCCTCTCGATCTTCATCACCATTTTCGGCGTCATTGCCTATCCTACCCTGCCGGTAGCCCAGTATCCCCAGATCGCGCCCCCCACTGTTGTCGTGTCGGCCAGCTTCCCGGGCGCCTCTGCCGAAACAATTGCCGATGTTGTCGCAGCACCGCTTGAGGAGGCAATAAACGGCGTAGAGGACATGCTTTATATCTCCTCCTCCTCGACGGGGGACGGCAACCTGGCGATCACCATCACCTTCCAGCAGGGGACCGATGTCGATCAGGCCCAGGTTCTGGTTCAGAACCGGGTCAGTTCCGCCGAGCCGCGCCTGCCAGAAGAAGTGCGCCAGATCGGTGTGACCGTGCGCAAGAACTCTCCCGACCTGCTACTTGTTGCCAATTTCTTCTCCCCTGATGGTTCATTGCCGCAGCCTTACATCTCCAACTATGCCACACTGCAGTTGATCGACCGGATTTCGCGCATCGAAGGCGTAGGCTCGGCACGGCTGATCGGCGGCCGGGACTATAACATGCGCGTCTGGATCGATCCCGAGCTGGCCGCCAGCCGGAGCCTGACCGTCGATGAGGTCGTTGCCGCTATTCGAGCCCAAAATGCCCAGGTTTCTGCAGGGTCGATCGGCCAGGCGCCTTTCAACAGCGCAGGCACGGCATTCCAGCTGGGCATCCAGACGCAGGGCCGGCTTTCGACACCGGAAGAGTTCGGCAACATCATCGTGAAGCGCGAAGGTTTAGCACTGACCCGGCTGAGCGACATCGCAAGGGTCGAGCTGGGCGCGCAGGACTACAGCATCAATGCGTTTTCAAATGGGAGGCCGACCGTGGCGCTGGCCATTTCGCAGCTTCCGGGGTCGAATGCGCTGAGTGTGGCCGAGGCTGTCAAGACCGAACTCGCAAGGGCGGCCGGCGATTTTCCTCCGGGGATGGACTATTCCATTCCCTATAATCCGACCAGCTATGTCGAAGCGTCGATCGCCGCCGTAGAGGACACGCTGATCGAGGCCATCGTCCTGGTGGCGCTGGTGGTACTGCTTTTTCTGCAAAGCTGGCGCGCGGCGATCATCCCCATCGTCGCCATCCCTATCGCACTTGCAGGGGCGCTTGCCGCACTGGCGGGGCTGGGCCTTTCCCTCAACAGCCTGTCGCTGTTCGGGCTTGTCCTGGCAATCGGCATTGTGGTCGATGACGCGATCGTTGTCGTCGAGAATGTCGAACGGCTGATGGAAGAAAAGCATCTCTCGCCGCTAGCAGCCGCCCATGCGACAATGGACGAAGTATCGGGTGCACTCGTCGCCATTGCACTCGTCCTCTGCGGCGTGTTCATCCCCACAGCCTTCATCCCTGGCATTTCCGGCCAGTTCTATCAGCAGTTCGCAATGACGATTGCCAGCGCGACGGCTGTCTCGGCCTTTGTATCGCTGACCCTGTCACCTGCACTTGCAGCGCTGCTGTTGCGACCACGCGAGCATGGCCATGCCCCGCCGGCCGCCGGCTGGCGCGGCTGGCCCGCTCAATTCGCCAAAGGGTTTAACACCGGCTTCGCGCGTCTGTCGGATCGCTACGGCAGACTGACAGCCAGAACGCTGCGCAGCCTGACCTTCATGGGGATAGCCTATCTGTGCCTGCTGCTTGCCACGGGCTGGCGCTTTGCCGAAACGCCATCCGGCTTCATTCCTGCCCAGGACCAGGGCTATGTCATCGGCGTGGTCCAGATGCCGCCGGGCGCATCGCTGCAACGCACGACCAGCGTGGTCGAACAGGCTCAGGCCATTGCTCTTCGCAATCCGTCGGTCAGCAACACCGTAGCCTTTGCCGGGTTTGACGGAGCGACCTTCACGAACGCGCCCAATGCGGCTGCAATCTTCATCACCCTGAAGGAGGCGGGCACGCGGCCCCATGCCGACATTGTTGCCAATGAACTGCGCGGTGCACTGGTTGGAATTACCGCTGCGAACCTGCTGATCATTCCACCGCCTCCCGTGTCCGGATTGGGCACCGGCGGCGGGTTCAAGATGGTTATCGAGGATAGGGGCGGCGCCGGTCTAAAGGCTCTGGAGGGTGCAGCCTTCGCGATGATGGGCGCGGCCAATCAGGCCGAAGGCATCATGGGCGCATTCACGACATTCAACACGCGGACACCGCAGCTGCTCGCCGATATTGACCGCGCCAGGGCAGAGCAACTGGGGGTGCCAGTTGAGAATATCTTCTCTACTCTGGGCACCTATCTTGGTTCACGCTACATCAACGATTTCAACTATCTGGGCCGAACCTTCAGGGTCACGGCCCAGGCCGATGCCCCCTATCGTGACGACCTTTCCGACATAGGCCGGTTGCGGACCCGATCAGCGACCGGGGACATGGTCCCGCTCGATGCCGTGATGAACCTGCGCGACGACTCCGGCGCCTATCGCGTAGTCCGATACAATCTCTATCGTGCCGCAGAATTGCAGGGTGACACGATGCCAGGATACTCGACAGGCCAGTCGCTCGACACCATGGAAAGGCTTGCGGCCAGAATCCTGCCTCAGGGTTTCGATTACGAATGGACAGAACTGGCCTATCAGCAACGCGCCGCCAGCAATACCGGATCGCTGATTTTTGCGCTGGGTGTCCTGTTCGTGTTCCTGTTGCTTGCCGCGCAGTATGAAAGCCTGGCGCTGCCCCTGGCCGTGATCCTGATCGTGCCGATGTGTCTGCTGGCCGCCATTGTCGGCGTGAACATCATGGGCCGGGACAACAACATCCTGACCCAGATCGGTCTGGTGGTGCTGATCGGCCTGGCGGCGAAAAATGCCATTCTGATCGTCGAATTTGCGAAGCTGAACGAGGAAAATGGCATGGCACCGAAAGCGGCCGCGCAACACGCGGCAGCACAGCGGTTACGCCCGATCCTCATGACATCGATGGCCTTCATCCTGGGCGTGCTTCCATTGGTCATTTCCACCGGACCAGGCGCCGAAATGCGCCAGGCTCTTGGCATTGCGGTGTTCTTCGGCATGATCGGCGTCACCGTGTTCGGACTGATGTTCACGCCCTCCTTCTATGTGCTGGTAAGGATGCTCGAACAACGGCTTGCGACCCTGCGCGGATCGCGAACAGCACCTCCTTCCGAGACGAGGACGGGAACCGCCACCCCTGCCGGAGAAGGATGATGCAGTCCGGACGTCTTGCGCTCGCTGTGCTCCTGTCTGCAAGCCTATCGGCCTGCGTCGTCGGCCCCGACTTCAGCCGCCCTCTCGTCCCGCAGGCCGCAAAGCAGGAATTTGGCGAGGCGGGCACTCCCGAGTTTGCCAAAGCCTCTCTGCCCGATCAATGGTGGCGACTGTTCGAGGACCCCGTTCTCGATGGGCTGATTGTGCGGGCGCTGCAGCACAATACCGATGTTCGCCAAGCCAGTGCCAATTTGCGGCGCGCCCGTGCGCTGGTCCGCGAAGCGCGAGCTGGGCAGTTTCCGGCCCTGACGGCCCGTGGCGCTGCAAACACCAACCGGGTAGGCACCGGGGCCAATGCCGGACTGGGCTTTGCACCGGCACAACCGCCGGAATTCGAGCTTTACGAGCTTGCATCGGACGCCGCCTATGAACTGGACCTTTTCGGCGGCGTCCGTCGATCCGTCGAGGCTTCAAGGGCCGATGCGCTGGCGGCAGCGGCGGAACTGGACTCTGTTCGGGTCAGCGTAGCGGCAGAGGTTGCCCGAAACTATGTCCTGGCCTGCTCCAATCGCCTGCAGCTCAATGTCGCGCGCGACGCCGTGTCCAATCAGGAAAGGACACTCGCGCTGGTGCGGCGGCTTCACACCCTGGGCCGAGTAGCGGCCCGCGATATCCATGCCGCAGAAGGACTTTTGGCCCAGGCTGAAGCTGCGCTTCCGGCGCTGGATGCCGAGAACCGAGCAGCAATCCATGCACTGCGGACTCTGATCGGGGGAGAACCAGGCGAGGATCTAGCCGAGGTCGGGAAATGCGAGGTTCCGCCGGAGCCAAGATCGGCGATCCCGGTGGGCGATGGCGCCGGCCTGATCGCGCGACGCCCAGATGTGCGGGCTGCCGAAGCACGTCTAGCATCAGATACCGCCCGGATCGGTGTTGCAACCGCAGCCCTCTACCCCTCGATCCGCCTAGCGGGGTCCCTGGCCACAAGCGGAATCGATCCCAATGATCTTGGACGTTCTGCCAATATCGGCTTTTCGCTTGGCCCCCTGATATCATGGTCGATTCCGGTCGACGGCGCTGCCCGTGCACGGGTGACGGCAGCATCGGCGCAGGCAGATGCTCGCCTTGCCGCATTCGATGGTGCGGTCCTCACTGCGCTCCAGGAAACAGAACAGGCCCTCGCGCGGCTGAAGGCAACGACCGAGCGGAGCCTGACGCTGGCCGAGGCAGAGAGAGCCGCAGCGCAGTCCGCGTACCTCACCCGCATTCGGTTCAGCAGCGGCAAGGACAATGCGCTCCAGCTGCTGGGAGCGGAAGCAGATCTTCTGCAGGCCAGACAGGCGCTGGCGCTGGCGAAAGCGGCCAAGGCCGAGGCATCTGTCGGGGTCTTTCGCGCGCTGGGTGGCGGATGGGAGCAAGCGCCGCAGGTGGTCGAAATCGACGCACGCAGCAAGCACCCGTCCCAGTGAGCATCGACGCCTTGCGGTGGCAAAGGTGCAACAGAACCTCGACGCAAGATTTGGGCGCAAGATCGAAGCGTTACCGGCAGGATCGGCAACGCGGGAACAGAGGATTTCCGGCATCACAAACTGAGCTGTTTCCAAGCCAGGAAAGACGATCATGACACACCCCTTCCGCCCGAATAGTTCCGCCCTCCTGCTGATCGATCACCAGGTCGGCACGATGCAGCTGGTGAAGAACTTGCCGCTGGAGCAGGTTCGGACGATGACGCTTGCGCTCGCCCGCGCCGCAAAGATCCTGCAAATGCCGGTCATTCTGACCTCAAGTCAGGAAGAACGTATCCAGGGTCCGCTGATGCCAGAGCTGGCCGAAATCCTGCCGGATGCTTTCGAAGCACGTGTCAGGCGCGCAGGCATTGTCAACGCTTGGACGGATGCACAATTCGTGGCTGCGGTTGAGGCAACAGGACGCAAGGACCTGATCATGGCCGGTATCACCACCGATGTCTGCCTCGTCTTCCCGTCCATCAGCGCGGTCGAACAAGGTTATCGCGTGCAGGCCGTGATGGATGCATCGGGTTCTCCGTTCGAGCTGAGCGAGGACATGTCGCGGCGACGCATGCAGGATGCCGGCGTGGTGCTGACGGCGACCAACACAATGATTGCCGAACTGGCACAGGATTGGTCATCGACAGAAGGGTCCCAACTGATCGAACTGCTTTTCACGTCCGTACTTCCTCCGGTCAGCCATGCGGGATAGTCTCGACTATCCCGGTGCCTGGGCCCGGGGCAGTGCCAGTTCCAGCGATGACAAGCCTGAGCCGATTTCTCGCGTCGTGCGCCCATTGTTCACCAGTCGCGGGCCGGGCTTCAGGGTGCAGCATCTCGACGGAGCCGTTCTGGGCACGTCAATCGATCCCTGGCTGGCCATCGACCGGTTCTGGATGAGTCGGCCGACTTTCCCGCCCCATCCCCACGCCGGCTTTTCCGCGATCACCTATGTGATGCCGGAATCTGCTGGCGTTATGCGCAAC
Organism: Blastomonas ursincola; assembly: GCF_013607875.1. Taxonomy (GTDB): domain Bacteria; phylum Pseudomonadota; class Alphaproteobacteria; order Sphingomonadales; family Sphingomonadaceae; genus Blastomonas; species Blastomonas ursincola. The sequence goes on along the minus strand of NZ_VDES01000002.1, from coordinate 1,187,227 downwards.
CGGGACAGCGCTGGCGGCAGACACAAGATCACGCCCGGTGGATTGCACTGGACTTCCGCAGGGTCAGGCATTCTCCATGAGGAAATCCCCGCAACCGACCAGCCAGTCGAGGGACTTCAGATCTTTCTGAACCACCCCATGCAGCGCAAACACGACAAGCCTGTGGTGCATCATCTGGAACCCGGTGACATCCCGATCATTTGCGGTTCCGATGGCAGCTGGATCCGAGTGCTGGCAGGTGGCTTTCGGGACCGGATCAGCCCCATCGCAACCACCAGCCCGGTAACCTTGCTGGACATATGGCTTGCCCCCTTTGCCCGGTTCGACTGGTATAGCCATGATCAGCCGGCCAATCTGGCTGTCGTGCATCAGGGTGAGCTCATGGCCGCCACAGCAACGGCCGATGCGGGCGAAGTTGTGCTGCCCAATGGTGATGGCTCGCTCTATCTGGCAGCAACGGGCAATGGCGCTCGGCTGGTGCTCTTTTGCGGTACGCCGATCAGGGAACCAGTCCATTGGGTTGGTCCGCTCTGCATGGCCAGCGAGGAAGACGCCTATCGCGCACTGGTGCGATACAGGACGGGCCTGATGGGCTCGCTGCAGCCTTACCGCAGAGGACTGTGCGCCAAATGAAGCCAGCAGGCGCGCTCGTGCGTAGCTGGCACCAGCCATCGATTTCGCGATGCCTTTACAAGCAGAGCGGCCATGCCTGATCAATATCTGAGGGAGTTGCATTCATGATAATAGTTGCCGGAGCGACCGGGGATTTGGGTGGGCGTATCGTTCGGGAACTTGCTGGCCTCGGCGCACCGGTTGCTGCCCTGGTGCGCACAGAATCTTCGGCAAGGCATCTCGAGGGCATGGCCTCGCAAGTGAGATACGCCGACTTCGATGACGTAGATTCGATCGCGCGCGCGCTGAACGGAGTTCATTGCGTGGTATCCGCGCTCAGCGGCCTGGAACCGGTCATTCTCGGCGCGCAGGGTCGCTTGCTCGATGCGGCGGTGAAGGCGGGCGTACCCCGCTTCATTCCATCGGATTATGCCATCGACTTCCGGCAGGTGCCACAGGGCAGCAACCGAAATCTTAATCTTCGCAGCGCCTTCCTGCAGCGCGCGGAAAGTTCCGGTCTGCGTCTGACATCCGTGCTGAACGGCGCCTTCATGGACATGCTGACAGGCACGATCCCGATCGTCCAGCACAGCATTCGCCGCGTAATCTATTGGGGCAGTGCCGACCAGCCAATGGACTTCACGACCATTGCCGACACGGCCCGGTTCACGGCACATGCGGCGATGGACCCCGATACGCCCCGCTGGCTGCGGATTTCCGGAGCGCGTGTCACCGTGCGCGACATCGCTGCGGCGACCAGCCGGGTGCGCGGCCGATCTTACGGCATACTTCCCGTCGGAACTTTGGGAACCCTAGGCCTTACCATTCGGCTGGCCAGGCTGTTTGCGCCAGGCACGCCCGACGATCTCTATCCTGCCTGGCAGGGGATGCAGTATCTCAGGAACCTGCTTGCCGGCGAAGGGCTTCTCGCCACGCCGCTCGACAATGAACGATATCCGTCCATGACATGGACGAGCTTGGAGGCAGTTTTGCGGCAGGACACCCGATAAAGTGGGGCAGCCCATTCAAAAGCGAAGGGATGCGGACACAACTAGAAACTCGATGGATCGGCCACCCAGCTGTCGCAGTGTTTGCCCGGGCCTGAAGCTGACGGCCTGGCCATATAGCCGCAGATGCCGATTCACGGACCAGTCGGCGGTCAGCACCTTCTGATCGCCGATATAGCGGCTTCCCTGCCCTGAAGATCCCTGAACAACCGCAAGGGGGGCGGTGTAGATCGCGTCGGCGAGCCGATGGCGCCACAGGAAATCCCAGTTGGCAGACAGCAGCAACGATGGCTGCGGCCGCAGCGATATGCCCGGATTGATGTCGACCAGATTGGCCGGAACCACTAGATTGGCTTCGGAGAAATAGGGCAGCTTCGGGTAGAGTGGGTCAAAGGTACCACTGATGCCGTCGCCGGGACGGCGATCGCCGCTGGCCAGATCGACCTTCAGGCTGATCCTCGGTTCCAGGGCAGTAGCGCCAAAGGTGAAGCCGACATCGCTTGCCAGCGTCCACGCACGAATGCGCTGACCGCCTGCAAAGCCGCGCTGGATCACCGCCTCGACGTCCCAATCGAAACCCGATCGACGTCCGAACAGCCGCGCCCCGAGGGATTGGCGGAAGCCTCCTGGCCGGGGGGCAAGAGGGCTGTCGGCATTCTGCCTGCGTTCGAGAAGATAAAGGTCGGCCTTCAAGGGCCCCGCGATCTGCTGCGTCACATAGACACCCGCCAACCGGTCCTCGGCTCCACTCGTGTCGTCCAGCAGTCCTGGCCGTGCCTGCACCGGCCACGTGACAAAAGCATCGACACTTCCCTGCCCTGCGTCCAGCCGCATACGGACGCCATCAAAGGCCAGTCGCTGGTTCGGGCCATCGCGCAGCGCGATCAGGCGCTGCGACCCGAAAGCCATTTCCTGTCGACCCAGCCGAACCATCGCGGCCTGCGATTTCGACCGGACCTGATAATCGAGAAACAGCTGGCTTAGATCGCCATCATTTTGCTGGATCGCAGGAAAGGGCTTGGGCTCACCGATGGCCTGCAGCGTGCCTCCCTGCAAAAAGACACGCAGCGAAGAGTCAAGGCGAATGTCGGCATGGACAAGCTGCCGAACCAGCAGCGCCTGCCGATCCGGTTCGGGTCGGGTCAAAGCACCGTTGGACAGTTCGGTGCGGAGCCTCAGTTCGCCCCCCAGGCTCAGCATCAGCCCGTCAGGATCGCCGAGGCACTTGTATTCGGCTTCCGAAGACTGCGGCAGGCTCCGGCAAAGGGGGCGCCAATCCTCCTCGTAGCGCAAAGGGGCGATGCCAGGCGGG
>NZ_VDES01000002.1:1041131-1184286 GCF_013607875.1 Blastomonas ursincola | reverse complement strand
GCCCCCCCCCCCCCCCCCCCCCCGCCAGCAGCAGCGCGAGGAAGGCTGTCATCGCAGGACCATCAGGCGACCCGCGAGAAGGATGGCGGGGAGGAGAACCGATCCCATCCCAAGCCAGGACTGGGCAAGAGCGCCCAGCGCGCAACCGCCAGCAAATGCACAAACAGATATCATGATCTTGCCCGATGCCGATGGCTCGGGCGTAGCGGAAGGCGCCTGACTCATTCGACCTGCCAAGGCCAGCGCCAGCGCTGCTACATTGCCCGTCATGACCGTGAACGGTGGCCCGATGGCCGGTACCAGCCTGTGAACGGCGTTGAGCATGCCCATCGCCCCTGCCAGCGCAAGCGCCAAGCCAGTATCCCAGGGCCCTGTCCCAAGGAACAGTGCAATGCCGCCTGTCAGCGCCACCGCCAGATTGGCAAGCCACAGCAGCAACGATAGTCTGCGGTTAACTGAAATTTGGCTAGCCGCAAGGCCAGCGAACACAGCAACAAGAAAGAAGGCAGGCAAGGCTGCGAACTGGACCCAGACCGATCCATAATGTCCCTCTGCCCCACCCCCACTCTGGCTGGCTAGTGTCGCACCAAGCAGAACAAAATTGCCGGTGACATGCGCGACGAAAAGTCCCTGCATATGGATAAAGACAGCAGTGTCGACATAGCCGGACACAAAGGCGAGCAGCCCGGCAAGGTCGGCCGGAACGGGCCGCGGCGATGAAAGGCTCGCGCTCACACCGCCCAGCATGCGCAGCCGAGAGCGCCCCAGAAACTCTTGAAATCGCTGACCGGAACCTGGGTCGCTCGCGCATGCTCATGACCATGAACCGCGCACGGTGTAGCACAGCCACAGGCCGACTGTGCCGTTTGCAGGTTGACCGAAGTCGCCCCTTCGGCCTTGTGATAGCCACCGAAACGGGCGACCGGCGACCAGTCGGGCATTGGCGGCGGCGGCGGTTCTGCCAAGCCTTCAAAGTTGCCAGTCCCATAGACTGGCTTGCCACCGACAATTGTGAGCACGGATTCGGTCTGGCGGATACGATCGGAAGGAATCTCGAAGAAATCCTGGCTCAGTACCGCTAGATCGGCCAACTGCCCCTGCTTGATCTGTCCCTTGCGCCCCTCCTCGCCCGAAAACCAGGCGACGTGCTGGGTCCACATTCTCAGCGCTTCATGTCGATCGAGCAGGTTGCGATGCGGATAAAGCCGCATGCCCCCCATCGTCCTGCCAGTGACGAGCCAGGACAGGCTTACCCAGGGATCGTAGCTCGCCACGCGCGTCGCATCGGTGCCTGCGGAGGTCCGCACGCCACTTTCCAGTACGCGTCGGAAAGGCGGCGTCGCTTCTGCTGCCTCGGCACCATAGCGCTCGACGAAATACTCGCCCTGATAGGCCATGCGGTGCTGAAACGCGATGCCGCCGCCGAGTGCGGCCACCCTGTCGATCGAGCGTGGGGTGATCGTTTCGGCATGGTCGAAAAACCAGTGCAGGCCGTCGAACGGCATCTCCCTGTTGACCTTCTCGAACACGTCGAGAGCCCGGACGATCGTCTCCTCATAGGTAGCATGCATCCGCCACGGCCAACGGTTGGCAACGAGGATCCGGACGATCTCCTCGAGATCATCTTCCATGTTCGGCGGCATGTCCGGCCGAGGCATACGGAAATCCTCGAAGTCCGCAGCCGAAAAGACAAGCATTTCGCCCGCGCCATTGAGACGCAGATAGTCATCGCCCTGGTGATGTCGGGCACTGCGGGTCCAACGCAGGAAATCCTCCTTCTCCTCCCGGGGCTTTTGCGTGAACAGATTGTAGCCGATGCGCAGCGTCAGCTGACCGCGTTCATGGAGCTGTTCGATAACCGCATAGTCTTCCGGGTAGTTCTGGTAACCCCCGCCAGCATCCAGAACGCTGGTCACGCCCAGCCGGTTGAGATCCCGCATGAAATGTCGGGTGGAATTGAGCTGATAGTCGAGAGGCAGTTTCGGCCCTTTGGCCAGTGTGGCATAAAGGATGGAGGCATTGGGGCTAGCAATCAGCAGCCCAGTTGGGTTGCCCTGGGAATCGCGCTGGATCACGCCGCCCGGCGGGTCGGGTGTGTCTCGATCATAGCCCACTGCCCTGAGAGCAGCGCCATTGAGCAAGGCGCGGTCGTAAAGGTGCAGGATGAATACCGGCGTGTCGGGTGCGACGACGTTGATTTCAGCCAGGCTGGGTAGGCGTTTCTCGGCAAACTGGTGCTCGCTGAAGCCGCCAACAACCCTGACCCATTGCGGAGCTGGGGTGCGGTCGACCTGCTGCTTCAGCATGCGCATCGCATCAGCCAGGCTGGGGACGCCATCCCAGCGCAGTTCCAGATTGAAGTTCAGCCCTCCGCGAATGACGTGGATGTGGTTGTCGCACAGCCCCGGTATCACGCGCCGGCCCTCGCAGTCGATCATCCGGGTGCCGGGTCCCTGCAGGGCGATGACATCAGACAGATCTCCCACAGCCTGGAACCGACCCTCCTTTATGGCTATCGCCTGAGGGGCGGGGTTCTGCGGGTCCAGCGTCGTGAATTTCCCGTTGAACAGGATGGTGCCTGCATATCGTGCGTTTTCCGCCATGGCTTTGCCCTCGATCGTTCCTAGCAAGCCGGTCATGGCGAGGCCTGCAGACACAGCCCTGCGGTCCATCATGCGTTGCTATCCCGACGGCGGAGCCCGGGGCGCGCTGGCAACGCGCCCAGAATATGCTCCGAACAGTCGGCCCGCGTCTCTGCCATCACATCGGGATTGCCCCGATATACGCGCATCGCAAATGGCAGGATCTGCTCTCCCACCAGCATGCCCAACAGGCCAAGCAATGCTACAACGGGTGGCGCCGGCGAGCGGACGCCCAGCAGGCTATAGACAATGCCCACAAGCAAGCCGGCACCAAGCGAGAACAGATATATCTTCATGGCTTCACCATTGCAGAAGGGCCTGAATGAAGGAGGTGGGCCGGCCTTCGGGAGGCTTGGAAGCGGCCGGCCCGGTCACCAATACCTGGGGGCGGACAGGAGCGGAGGTGACCTTGTACGTTTAATCGATCAGCCTTCGCGTGCGTCGGCGCCCAAGATCGCCTTGGCGTATATCAGCCCGAGCCCATAGGCTCCGCCATGATCTATCGCGGCATGCACGACAGGATCATAGGTTTCGCCTCTCGCCCAGTCGCGCTGAAGTTCGAGCATGTACTGCAAAGAGGTCATCGGCGTTGCGCCTAGTTGGACCATACGGTCCATTGCCCTGTCATGCGCTTCATCGGAAACGTCGCCACAAGCATCTGCGAGCACGAAGACCTCGAAGCCCTGGTCGATAGCGGACAGCGCCGGCCCTACAATGCAGACACTGGTCCACAGCCCTGCAAGCACAATTCGCGACTTGCCGATGGCGTTGATACGGTCGGCGATCCGGGGATCTTCCCAGGTGTTCATGGTTGTCCGGTCGATCACCTCCTCACCCGGAAACTGGCTCTTGATCTCGTCGAACATGGGGCCGGAGAACGTCTTCTCAGCAACGGTGGTCAGAATTGTCGAAACCTCGAAAATGCGGGCTGCCCGGCTCACCAGTGCAGCGTTGTTGCGCAGCATGACCGCGTCGATCGATTTCGTGGCAAAGGACATTTGCGACTGGTGGTCGATCAGGATGAGCACATGATCGGCAGGGGAAAGAAGCGAGGAACCGGGGATTGGCAATGCGGTCGGCATCTGGAGCACTCCTTGGATGTCGCAAGGTGGCGGTCAGACGCGCTTCCTTGCTTCAGCGCCTGCAGTCCATAGCAGAGCATTGAGGTGCCAGCGGTGCCGGGCTTGCTCGGGAGGAGCGATTCTTGCGCCATTTCGGGCATAGCACGCGCATGCTCGCCTGACCGGGCACTCAGACCATGCGGCGGCGATAATTCAGAGGCGTCACCCCTAGTTCGCGTATGAACAGCTTGTTGAGCCCGGCCTGGCCCTTGTAGCCGACACAGACAGCCACGGTGTCAATGGAAAGGTCTGGCTGCAACAGCAAAGTCTGCGCAGCATTCAATCGCAGCAGCATCTGGTATTTCTGCGGAGCCACGCCGAAACTCTGCTTGAATGCGCGGGAAAAATGATCGGGTGACAGGCTGCAGAGCGATGCCAGTTCAAGCAAGGTGATGTCGCGCGAAAAATTTGCCTGAAGATAGTCGTTCACGCGCCGCTCCTGCCAGGGCGCCAGCCCGCCACGTGTCAGCCTGGCTGCATCGCCATTCAGTGCGGCCAATTCCCCCAGCAGGGTCACAATCACGGAATCCCGGTAAAGGGTCGTGATCGCCGAGGCGTGACTGCCCGACGACAGTCGCCACAGCCTTTCGATCAATTTAGGCACCCCGTTGCTGCCCTGCACCGCGTGCAGCTTGGCTATATCGGGCGGGCGCCCATCGAACATGCGGTCCAGCAACGTATCGGCAAGCAAGCCATCGACGGCAAGTGCCCTGAAATGATTGGAATCATCAATCACGATTGCATTGGCTTCACCGCGGGCGAGCAGCGACCATTGGCCTGGAACCGCCGTCCCCGAAAAGCGGAAGCTGCCATTGCGATAAGACGTCCGGTGCATCGACAATCCCACCGTGATGACAAGATCATTCAGCGGAGGATCGGAAAAATCGCCCGCTGGCTGGTGCAATTCGATCAGTTGGACAGCCGGGTCATCGGCGACCAGCTGATGCGCGGCGACAAATGGCGCAACGCCATCGGTCAACCGGTAATCGTCGAAATCGACACCGTCCACCGCCCACCCCGGAAAACAGCCTCACCCCGCATGCAATGCTAGCACATTTGCTTCGGAAGCCAAGTTCCTCGGGGGCAGTTCGCTCGATCAATCCGGAAATGACTTGGGCTGATACCATGGATGCGCCGAAAGGCCCGGGCAAATGCCTGGGGCGTATCATAGCCGACCGACAGGGCAATCTGCGTGACGGACATGGTCGAGCTCAGCAACAGATCCCGCGCTCGCTCCATGCGCAACAGCATCAGATACTGGTAAGGTGGTCGGCCAAGCGAGTTCTTGAAACCGCGGGCAAAATGATACGGCGACACATGACATATGCCCGAAATATCGTTCAGCGTAATGTCGCGATCAAGATTGGCGCGCATGAATTCGACCGCACGTCGCGCCTGCCACGGTGCAAGATGATGGCCCAGACGGACATCCACCTGCCCGCTGGCTGTATTGCACCTGCTGAAATGATAGAGGATCATCCAGCACAGAGAATCCCAGATTAACGCGGGCGGTGCGACATTGCCGGACAGGTGGATGGCCGTATCCGCCAGCTTGCGCAATTCAACCGAAACGCAGGTCGTGATCCGGGTAAAGTTCCAGCCCAGCTCCGCGGCGATCCTGTCCTGGATGGTCTTGTCGAAATGGAGATGGAACCAGCCCTGCACCCTTTCGGTCTGGTCAAACCAGATACTGTCGATCCCAGAAGGGAGCAGAATGAAGAAATTCGGCTCGACCTCCACATTATAGGCTGTTCCGGCCAGGCGAGCGCGCTGGATATAGGGACCGGAAGTCCGGCACAACAAGACGATGGACGCATTGGCAGGGACAGAGATGTGGGAAACCGGCTCCCGGCTGATCAGGTCGCGCTGCCAGACAGAACTCATGCCCTGCCCCGCAAATATGTTGGACGTTACGGGTTCAACGCCTGAATAATGTGCAACATCATAGGCATGAACACCGGTCTTCTGCCCGGCACGGGGCGCAAGCAGCGGGGTCACGGTCGCAACATTTCGCGATAGCGGCTCGGGGCGTAGCCAGTGGTCTGTCTGAACGCGCGGGCAAAGGCCTGGGGTGTCTCATAACCTGCTGCCATAGCGATCTCCGTGATCGAAAGCGGTGAGCCTTTCAGCAGATCCTTGGCATGATCTATTCGCAACAGCACCAGATAGCGATGCGGGGGCACGTTCATGGCATTACGGAACCCCCGCGCGAAGTGGAATGGCGAAACCTGGCAGATTTCAGCCATTTCAGCGAGGCGAATAGGGGTATCAAGGTTGGCCCGCATGAACTCGATCGCACGCCTGATCTGCCAGGGGGCCAGCCGATGCCCCCTCGCTCCCGAGCCAATGCCCTTGCATCTGAATGTGTTGGCGATTTCGAACAGGATCGTCCACGAGAGCCCCTCCCACAGGAGGTCCGAGGGAGCGGAGTCAGATGTCGCGGAAATTGCAACATCAACCAGCGACTTGAGCCTGGGAATGTCCTGATAGGCCAGAGCCTGATATTCGAAACGGAATTCCAAAGCTGCCTGGCTGACCGTTGCCCTGTCGATATGAAGATGGAACCAGCCTTCCGTCATCTTCATTTCGCCGCCCCAGAAGCTGTCCAGTCCTGCAGGAATGATGAAGACAAAGTCCGGGCCGACCCGCAGATCGACAGCCGTCCCGGCAAATCTACAGAACTGGGCATAAGATTGGCCGGTCCTCGAAAGGATCACCAGACTATCGCTGGCGGGAACCTCGATCTCGATGCCCTGACTGGCATCGGGCGCCTTGCGCTGCCAAAGCGAGGACATGTGCCCTCCGACATGCACGTTGGAGACCGCGGGCATGCCGCCTAGGAAGAGTGCGTCATCATAGCTGTGCAGGCCCGTTGACGGCCTGTAGACCAACCTGGTCGGGTCTTGGGTGTAAAGCTGATGGCTCATGGCAAGCTACCTTGTTCGGCCAATATGGTGTTCAAGTGACGGACTGCGCTCAGCATCAACAATATGCCGGAACCGGGCAATATTGCCGCTCCGGGGTGATGATTTGCCAGGTCACGGGAAAGGCGGGCTAGGCTCTCGCTCAATATTGCCTGCTGCGGGTCGAACTCAGCACCATCGTCCACAGCCTTCGCAGCGATGGTGGCAGTCCAAAGAAAGCGCCGATGGTGCAGGGCCTGGCATGGCGCGCAGCCAGGCCGATTCAGCAAAACACGGCTTCATGCGGGATCTCCAATATCCTTGGGCCATCTGACGACCTCCCGCGTCCGCAGATGACCGGCGATAGTCTAGCGCAGCGCCGCCAGACAGACGGTTCCAAATCCCGCAGGATTGTGCAGAAATTGCTTCAGAATTGGGGCTAATGTCAGTGTATGTCGGCCGCAGAGGCATTTCGCGACCGCAAGCCCAATCGAAAGGTGCGAGGTTGAGGCTCGGGCCAGAGATCGAACCCTACAGACCCAGATCGCTGAGACCAGGATGATCGTCGGGCCGCCGGCCGAGCGGCCATCGAAACAGACGCTCGACCTCCGCAATCGGATGCTCGTTGATGCTGGAGAAACGCCGTGTCATCAGGCCGCTGTCATCAAACTCCCAGTTCTCGTTGCCATAGGCGCGGAACCACTGCCCGCTATCGTCATGATATTCATAGGCATAGCGGACCGCGATGCGACGCCCGTCATGGATCCACAATTCCTTGATCAACCTGTATTCGAGCTCACGATTCCACTTGCGCACGAGAAAGGCTTCGATCTCGGCACGACCCTGCGGAAACTCGACCCGGTTTCGCCACTGGCTATCGAGCGTATAGGCCAGCGTAACCCTGGCGGCATCCCGGCTATTCCAGCCATCCTCGGCCAGGCGGACCTTTTCGCGTGCGGTTGCCTCAGTGAAGGGCGGCAAGGGAGGGCGAGCCATGAACTACTCCTGCAAATACTGCAAAAAGGCCACGAAGGCCGCAATGCGTACGACCAAACGATGCGGCTGCCTGCGGAACCCTGCAGATCAGGGCTGTATGGCCATGCCGGCCATTGGCAGATTGCAAAATGCCGCATCAGCGCCCCTGATGGTCTGCTCGAAGCTCCCATCCGGCCGGTTGCCGCAAACATCCTCCAGCCACGGTTGCACCACAATCTCAATCACGTCTGGCCAGGGCGAATGCGGGAAGACCATGATCGCCTCGCCCGTTACCTGGAAGCTGGCGGGATGCGGAACGCCAGACTCGCCCATCATGAAAACAGCTGTTCGAACTGAGAGATTGTCGAGTGATCGCCCGGTTTCTACTCTGAGCGGAGCAGATGTGCCCGACTTCGGCCTTGTCCAACACCAAGCGGATGTATCGATGCGCCTGCGTTCCGGTTCCGAAGCCGAGAAGCGGAAGCGCTCCTCCCTGCCGATTTTGCGACCTTGCAAATCCGCCATCGCCGGATCAACCCCGAGCCAATAGCTGGCGCCCGGACGCAAGGCTGGACCGAGCGCCTCGTGCGCTGCGACCCCGCGCTTTATGCGCGCCGGATGCATGAGCAAGGTCAGTATGCGCCCATCTGCCGTCCAGAGGCCGTCGGGATAATCGACCAGAACGCCGCTGACAGCCTGGCCGTCGTCGGTCATCAACTGGACGTGGGCAGCGGCATCGAACGGGTCCATTGCACGATCGAACTCAAGGTGGAACCGCAGGATATTGGCTGGCCAGACCACGCTCGCGGGGTGCACGGACACCATGCGTGGCGGATCAGCGAATAAGTTCGGCATGGCCCTCATCGCGCTTCATCATAGCATGGAATGGCCGGATGTAGCCTTGCTGAAAGGAATCGTCTTCCGGATAGGCATAGCCTGGCATGTCATATTCGTTCACATGGTCCGACAACCGGAAAAACGCCCCCTTGCGAAACGACACCAGTTCAAGCGCCCCCGTCTGCGCATCGCGTCGCAGCGCGAGCAGGAATTCGGCTCCCTGGTCTGCAACAGCCACCAGGTTTCCCAGCGGAACAGGGATAGCGCGGACGCCTGCAAACTGGTCGAACGGCGCCTTGACCGGCTCAACAAGGCCCTGGCCAGCTGCCGCTTCGGCAATGGCAGGAAGTGGAATGAGGTCCGCCGATTTGGCAGCATTGGCGACAAGAACCCAGTCGGAACGTCGCCCCTGATGTTCGATGGCAAATGCCGTAATGGAAAGCGGCGTATTCCCGAAGCCAAGCTCCGCAATCGTCTTTGCCCTCACCGCTTTTTCTTCGGCCAGTTTGGCCAGAGGCACGATGACAAGCGGTGTGCAGGTATAGGCCGCGAGCAGATGCGGAATACCTTCCAGCGTGATCACGTCCATTGCCCGGATGGGGGCACGCGTTTCGAACTGATTATGAACCGCATGATACATTTCGATCCGCGTGGATTTGGGCTGTTTGTCGAAAGGATAGGCAATACGCCGCAGGGTTGAAGCAAAGTCCGCATTGGCAATGCCGGATATTAGCAATTCATTCCCCTGCCAGGCGAAACAGGTGACCGTCAATGTCCGGACACTGGCCTTGCCCCAAAGGCTGCCCTCCCCCGGCAAGTCGAACAGGGCAAGCGACTGGACATGCCAGTCATCCGGATCATGGATGGTGACGGAACCGTCGGCCGTTGCCAGCGCAATCACGACCCTGCCGCCGATTTCCGCCGCCACGATAGCGCGTCCGGCTGGTTCCTGCCAGGCCAGCGCCGTTGCCCGCACGCGCCCCGACCCGGCCATGGCCAAGGCCTCATCGAACGCGGCAAGATTGAAAGCAGCCCTCTTGCCAGAGCCCACAGGCTTGGGCAGATCGACCACATGCAGGGCGCCGCCGCGCCAGTCGGCCAGGACCAGCCTGCCGTCCGGAGTGATCGTCATGGCGCTGATCGATTTCACCTTGGCCGGCTCGCGCGCGTCTACGACGGGCGCCGAAACAAGCGAGGCGGTTATGCTGGCAGCGGCGATAAACGAGCGCCGATCAAGGTCTGGCATTCGCAACTCCCTGTCTTGATGCTGGCAATTTACAGACCCATCCTGTGGCTCCGATGCGGTGCATAATGCCAGTAGGGACGGACTGCGGTGCCGGAATTGCGCGACCAACCCGCGCTTGCGCAAATTATGGCCCATGGGTCAGCGCACGCTGGTAGGTTTGCCGGTTGTTGGGGCTTCGGTTCAGGTGTCGCGCATTGCAGCGTTCACCTGGATATTGGGGGGAGCCCATACGCGGGAACTCTTGGGCGCGCTCCTGCGCAGTCATCCGGCCGCCAAGCCGGGTTGCGGATTGATCACCGGGTCGTCTCGCAACCTTCGCGCTGCAAAATCGATGAATGCCCGCACCTTGGCGGAGGCGCGACGACCTTCGAGATGGACCAGGTGCACCGGCAGGGGATTGCGCTCGAATTCTTCGAGAACCAGCCTGATCCGGCCTGCAGTGACTGACGGGCCAACCTGATAGGATAAGAGCCTGCTAACCCCCCAACCCTGCTCAACGGCTTGCAGCACGGCGGCGTTCGAGTTGCAGGTGAGCGAAGGCTGGATGCGGATCGTCAGTCGATCATCGTCTCCAAAGCGCCATTCATGGCTGCCGAGCGAGCCTGTCGCCACGATGACGCGGTGGCGCTCGAGATCGGCGGGATATCGAGGTACGCCATGCCGTTTCAGATAGCCAGGGGAGGCGCAGATGACCGATCGCACAGCCCCGACCCGGATCGCGGCCATGCTGGAATCGCCCAGGTGGCCGATCCTCAGCGCCAGATCCATGCCTTCCTCGAGAAGATTCGTGACCCGGTCCAGCAGAAGCAGCCTGCCGCTAACATCGGGATGTTGATCGAGAAAATCGAGCAGGATCGGCATGATGTAGAGCCGTCCGAACATCACCGGGGCGGTGATGGTCAGCAACCCGCGCGGTGATGCATGCTGCCCCTGCGCGGCGGATTCCGCATCCGCCAGTTCCTGCAGGATACGTTCGACATCGGCCAGATAGCGGTGTCCCGCTTCGGTCAACGCAACGTTGCGGGTGGTGCGGCTGAACAGACGCGTCCCGATATGGTCTTCGAGCGCCGCTACCGCACGGGTGACGGCGGGCGGGCTCAGCCCCATCTGCCGGGCAGCGGCGGCAAAGCCTTCCCCCCGCGCTACCGCCACAAAAACCTGCATGGCATGCAATCGATCCATTGGGCTGACCTAACATTATTTCACTGAACGGAATAGAACCTTTCTTTCGACGGCTATTCTTTCAGAGGACCCAAAGGCGTAGCTTCTGGTCATCCGGTTCGACCGGCCCTTCAAACCCAAGGATCCCGTCATGAAACTCTATACCCACCCGCTCTCTGGCCATGCCCACCGGGCCAGCCTGTTCCTTTCGCTGATCGGTGCCGAGGTCGAGGAAATTGTTGTCGACCTTGCAGCAGGCGAACACAAGACCCCGGAATTCCTCAAGCTCAACCGATTCGGCCAAGTGCCGGTGCTGGTCGATCGCGACACTGTGATCGCCGATTCCAACGCGATCCTGATCTATGCCGCGCGCAAATATGGCCGCACCGACTGGTTGCCCGAAACAGCTGAAGGCGCCGCCGCCGTTCAGCGCTGGCTGTCCATTGCGGCCGGGCCGATAGCCTTCGGCCCGGCAGCCGCGCGGCTGATCACCGTGTTCGGCGCCAGGTTCGATGCCGACGAGGTCATCGCGCGCGCGCATGCCGTCCTGTCGCAGATCGATGCCGAACTGGCCGGTCGCAACTGGATCATCGGCGGCACGCAGCCGACGGTCGCCGATGTCGCGCTGTACAGCTACATTGCCAACGCCCCCGAGGGCAATGTCGACCTTGCGCCGTACCCACAAATCCTCGCCTGGCTGCGCCGGGTCGAGGGCCTTGAAGGCTTCGTTCCGTTCCAGCGCACAGTTGCTGGCCTGCGCATCGCGGCCTGATCTCCCCCTGCAGGCTGGCAGCATGCCTGCCAGCCTGCCACCCTGTCTGAAGGAGTTCGTTGTGATGACTACCCCGACCAGCGCACCATGGCATGCAGGCGAAGTCGCGATGCAGCAAACGGTCGGCGTCGCCGAGCGAATGGCGGTTGTGGGCAGCAAGGTCGTGCGTGACTTCATGCCGGACCAGCATCGCGACTTTTACGAGCAGCTGCCCTTTATCGTCATGGGTGCGGTCGATCCTCAGGGCGATGCCTGGGCGACCTTCGCCATCGGCAATCCGGGATTCCTGTCATCGCCGGATCCCCGCACGCTGGAGTTTGCCTTCGAGCGCGATCCGCTCGATCCCGCCGATTCCGGGCTTGATGACGGCGCTGCTGTGGGGCTGCTCGGCATCGAGCTGCATACTCGTCGCCGCAACCGGATGAACGGAACACTGCGCCGCAGCGATGCCAGGAGCCACCATGTTCAGGTCAGCCACAGCTTCGGCAATTGTCCGCAATATATTCAGCTGCGCGATTTCCGCTTTGTCCGAAATCCGGCGCAGCCATCCCTCGCTCCGCCCGAGGAGATCGAGACCTTGCACGGACGCCCCGGAGAGATGGTTGCGGCGGCCGACACCTTCTTCGTCGCGTCCTATGTCGATATCGGTAGCGACCGTCAGGTCGATGTCTCGCACCGCGGCGGCAAGGCGGGATTTGTGCGCATCAATGCAGACGGCACGCTCACCATTCCCGACTTTGCCGGCAATCTGCATTTCAACACGCTGGGCAACTTTCTGGTCAATCCGCGCGCCGGGCTGATCTTCGCCGATTTTGCCACTGGCGATGTACTGCAGATGACCGGAAGTACCGAGGTCGTTCTGGATTCGCCGGAGATTGCCGCGTTCCAGGGCGCCGAGCGGCTGTGGACCTTTCGCCCGAGACGGATCGTGCTGCGGCGTGGGGCGCTGGCGCTGCGCTGGGCGATGCGCGAAAAGGGCTGGTCGCCCAATTCACTGATGACCGGCGACTGGCAAGCCGCCGCGCAGCGGATCGAAGCCGAAGCACTAACCAAAAGCTGGCGTCCGTTCATCGTGACCGATGCGATAGACGAGAGCGCGACCATCCGTTCCTTCCATCTGCAGCCGCAGGATGGAAAGGGGTTGATAGCGCACAAGGCTGGCCAGCACCTGCCGATCCGTGTCACATTGCCTGGCGATACCGAGCCGAGCTTGCGCACCTATACCCTGTCCTGCGCGCCGTCCGATGGCGGCTACCGTATCAGCGTCAAGCGCGATGGCAGGGTTTCGCAGTTTCTGCACGACCGGGTCGCAACAGGCGCGACCTTAGAAGCCAAGGGGCCGACGGGCACATTCACGATCGATGCGGCGGAACGCCGGCCTGCGGTGCTGGTCGCTGCCGGCGTCGGCATCACGCCAATGCTCGCAATGCTGCGCCATATCGTTTTCGAAGGGATTCGCACCCGCACAATCCGCCAGACCTGGATGATCCAGACCGCGCGCAACAAGGCCGAGCGCGCCTTCGATGCTGAGATCAACGCCCTGGCCGAGGCGGCGCAGGGGGCGGTTAGGGTCATCCGCATCGTTAGCCAGCCCGGCCCTGACGAGCGGACCGGCCGCGACCATCAGGGCGTTGGACGGCTAACCGCCGATAGCTTCCGGCAGATCCTGCCCTTTGGCGATTACGACTTCTATCTGTGCGGCCCCGGCGGGTTCATGCAGGACCTGTATGACGGGCTGCGCGATCTCAACGTCGCTGATCAGCGCATCCATGCCGAAGCATTCGGCCCTTCGGCACTGGCTCGCCGATCGGACCCATCTGCCGAGGCTGCGCCGCAGCCGCAGGCAGCGGAAAGCAGCGTCAGCGTTGTATTCACTGCATCGGGCAAGGAGGCGCGTTGGCACCCGGAGGGTGGATCGCTGCTTGAACTGGCGGAATCGCGAGGTCTGAAGCCCGAGCACAGCTGTCGCGCCGGATCGTGCGGTTCATGCGCGGTGCGGCTGCTCAAGGGCCGAGTTGCCTATCCCGTCACGCCCACCGCGCCGGTGGGCCCGGATGAAATTCTAATCTGCTCAGCGGTCCCGGCTGCGGGCAGCGAAACGCTGGAGATCGAACTGTGACTCAGGACCTGCAGACCAGCCTGCATCTTGGCCTTTCGGCAGAGGCAATGCTGCTGATCGACCCGCAACTGGAAGATAGCTCAATGCCGTCATGGTCGATGCGAAGCTGGCTTTTGCGAATGATGTTCTGCCTCTTACTGCTTTTGCTGCTCCCCGGTGCGCCTTTCATTTCCGAAAGCGGCTTCGGCCAGTTCGCCAAGGCAGCGCAATGCGCAAGCCGCTGCAATGCGCCATCCGTGACCCTTGTGCCTCGCCTCACCGTCTTCCTGTAATACTCTGATCGAAAAGGACCTTTTGCCATGTCAAGACCACCACTTCCCCCGTTCACCGAAGCAACTGCGCGCGAAAAGGTGCGTTTGGCCGAAGATGGCTGGAACAGCCGTGATCCTGTACGGGTCACCCAGGCCTATACGCCCGATAGCCAGTGGCGGAACCGGGCAGAGTTTCCGCGAGGCCATGCCGAGATCGAGGCATTCCTGACGCGGAAATGGAATCGCGAGCTCGACTATCGGCTGATAAAGGAACTCTGGGCATTCGGCGGCAACCGCATCGCAGTGCGCTATGCCTATGAATATCATGACGATAGCGGCCAGTGGTTCCGTGCCTATGGCAATGAGAACTGGGAGTTCGACGAAGACGGTCTCATGGCGCGCCGCTTTGCCAGCATCAATGAACATCCGATCGACGAGGGTGAACGCAAGTTTCGATGGCCGCTGGGTCGCCGCCCCGATAACCACCCGGGCCTCAGCGACCTGGGACTCTAAGGCCCCGTGGGGCAGGATCGTAACTGTGCCTGGCGACAGCACCAGTTTGATCACGGGCAATCAAAAGCGAGTGTGCCAGAATTCCGTTGAGTTGATTTGCTGGCTCGCTAACCCTTCTGCCCGTCATCGCCAAAGGCGCGCGGCAAATTAGGTGCGGCGCGATAGCAGGGAAGTACCGCTTGGGGCATTCCAAGCGCTTGTTGCTAAAGCCGACTATGCCGAGCCGCACCTGCTAACAGGCCGTTGTCCCGGGCCCGCCCTTAAACGGATCGGCATAGTTTGACGTGATCCAGCCGCCATAGAACGCTCCCGGCTGCGGGATGACGGTTTCGCCATCGACCGTGCAGCGGTCGAACGGCCCGGCATAGAAGGCAACGTGGTCGCGCAGCATCACGAAGCTTGCGCTGGGACTTAGATAGCTCCAGCCGACGCGAGGCAGCACATGGTCGCCGATCATGACATCCCAATAGCTGGCGGCCCCCTTCCACTCGCAGGACGAGCTGCCGGGCGCACGCCTCAACACCGCAGGCGCAATGTCGGCGGGCGGGATGTAGTAGCTCGGCGGATGGCTCGTCTCAAAGGTGCAGATGGCGTTGCGGGTCTCGGCAACGATGACGCCGCGATGCTCGATGCGGATGTGCGCATCGCAGGGTTCCGCAACAGCAGGGCGGGGAAAATCCCAGACGCTGAGCTGCTCGGGCTTTACCGGATCGGGTTTCGGACGCATGCAGTTATCCCTTGTTCGTGGACCGCGCCCACAGGTTCGCGGTGGCCTCGACCGTCATGGCATCGGCCGGATACGGCTTGTCGAACGCATAGAGCTCAGCAAGCGGTGCAATGAGCCAGGTCTTCCATGGATCCGCGCGCAGGATGACCGGCGAGCGATCGTGTATGTGCTCGAGCTCGGGAGCGTTTTCGGTCATCGCGCCGGTATAGCAGTCGCCCCACTCGTCCGAGGTTCGCCAGAGCCCGGCCCAGGCAAAGATCGGCTCCCCGCGCACCGACAGCCAGGTCTCGGTCATGCGTCCCGGTGTGCCTACGGCTTCGGCATAGCGCGAGGTAGGGATGAGGCAGCGATGCTCGGGCAAGGCTGCCCAGCGCTTCCAGAACGCGCCGAGCTTGTCGAACCGGGCATTATTGACGGGCTTGGGCTTGAGCGGCTGCCCCTGCTTCCCGCGCAGGACCACCGGGAAACCCCAGGTCATTTGCTCGAGCACCATTTGCCCATCGCGCTGCCGCACCACCCAGCCGGACTCCTTCGGGTGCACCGTTACCGGCCCCTCGTTATACGCCCGCAGCACCTTCGCGCTGAAGCGGCACGGCAGGAACGAGCGAGGCTGAGGCTCGAAGACATTCGCGAACTCAATGAGCAGCGGATCGCAAGCTTGCGTATGAGCGGGGAGCTGTTGCGCCAGTCGCAGGATCTTCGCGCCCTCATTGCCCGGGTGAAGCGTGAGCTTGAGCATCGCGGCGATATAGGCAAGCAGCGACTTTCAGATTGGGAGGAATGGGCACTGGCGGAAGCTGACAAGCTCGATCCCGTTCTTTCCGGGCAGACCATGTCGCGCCTTGAACCGCCACACATTCCCCGGGCGGAGCAATGAAGATGGCACGCCAGCCCGGACCGGGCGCTCGTTTTGCCGATGTCACCAGATCCGTTGCTCGTCAGTTCAGCCGCTGGCGCCTTTCATCATCGGCACGACCTGCGCGCCTACAGAGAGTCGCTCGAGGTAATCGCTCCACCATTGTGCCATCGCGACCCGCTCATCCCAATACTGGCCTCGAGCATAGGCACCTCGCACTGCATTGCTGTGTCCGTGGGCAAGGGCGCGCTCGATAGCGTCGGGATGCCATTTTCCGCTTTCATTCAACAAGGTGCTGGCAGTTGCCCTAAACCCGTGGGAAGTCACCACATCTTTGCCGAACCCCATTCGGCGGTAAGCGGAATTCATAGCATTCTCGCACATCGGCTTCTTTAGCGAGCTCTGGGCAGGGAACATGTAGTCCCGCCAGCCGGTATGCTCGCGAAGCGTCTTGAGTAGCTTCACAGACTGAAGGGACAAGGGAACGCTGTGGGGCCGACGCAGCTTGGTGCGTTCTGCAGGGATCCGCCAGACCGCCTCGTCAAAATCGACCTCTGTCCATTTGCCTTGCCGTAGCTCGCCAGGACGAAGGAACACGTGCGGCAAAAGCTGCATCGCAATCTTCACGACGATGCTTCCGGCATAATCATCAATGGAGCGCAGCACCTCTCCCAGCTGATGGGGTTCGAGCACAGCAGCATGATGAGTCACAATGGGGGTAGCCAGAGCCCCGCCAAGCATGGCTGCGGGATCATGTTTGCATAGCGCCATGGCTACCCCATGCCGAAACACGCGGCTGGCAAAGGCCCTGGTTCGGACAGCGGTTTCGCGCTTGCCTGCCTTCTCGATTTTCTTGAGCACCACCAGGAGCTCAGCGGGCTCGATCGCATCGATGGGCCGGGGGCCGATGGCTGGCGTCAAATGCGAGAGATACCAGCGAGCTTTTTCGATGGTGGCCTCTGCTTTCTTGCTGGCGACGAACCGGACAGCAATCAGGTCCTCGGCCACCGACTGGAAACTGTTCCCAGCCGACAATCGGCCCCTGATCTTCTCCATTTTGCGGGAATGAAGCGGGTCATCGCCCTCCCTGATTTTTTTGCGGGCATCGTCCCGGCGCTCGCGAGCGTCAGCCAGGGACACCTCAGGCCATGTCCCAAGTGACAACCTCTTTTCAGATCCGTGGATCCTGTACTTCAAGAACCAGTGCTTCGAACCGTTCGGCCGAATCTCAAGATAGAGGCCTTTATCGTCGGATTTGCGGTAAAGGGTATCAATCGGCTGAAACCCTCTGATTTCTGCGGCTTTGAGGGGCATTTGGGGGCACCACGCTTTTTCCTGTCGCTGTGCCCCCAATTGTGCCCCCAAATTAATGAAATCTGGGGGCACAATCTGGAACAAAGCGAGATTCCCGTCGCGAGCAAAACAGCCCGAAACCCGCAGAAATTCAACGTTTTGAGACGATTTGGGAAGGGGTGCTGGTGCCGCTTACGTGACTCGAACACGTGACCCCATCATTACGAATGATGTGCTCTACCAACTGAGCTAAAGCGGCGCGCGGGGCCTTGATTGGCCGATGCGAGCGGTGCCGTTATCAGCCTCGCGGGCCGGATGCAAGACGCCTTGAGCAGCTTGCGGCATGCAAACGCGCGGTCGTCCGGATCGCCAGCGCGGGGGCCGGGTCTGGCTAACGCACTGATGTGGTTAATTAACCCTAGTTTTACCTCCTTGCGAGACAGTGGCCGCCTAGGACACTGATTGGGACCGTTCCATGGATACTCTGCGCGGATATCGCGATGTCGGACAAGGCCATGATGCCGCAGACGAAGAGCTGCTGGCATCGGCAGACGCAAGCAGCGATGATGAAGCGCTGATGGACCCGCCCCAGACCTTTGGCAGCGACGAGCGACGGATGCACGTCCGTGCCTATAACCATTGGGCCAAGCTGCTGGGAAATAGAGTATTTCCGTCGATCGAAGACCTCGATCCGGAAAATATCGAGGACTTCGGACCGCACAGCGTGCTGCTCGATTTCACGTCGGGAATCGAGAACCCGGCAATCCCTTTCATCGGCAAGGCGCTGCGCGAGGAAAGCAACCTGCCCGAGGCGATCGCCTATCTCGACGAAGTGCCGGGCCGGTCGCTGCTGTCGCGAATCACCGACCATTACATGCAGATCCTGGCCAACCAGGCGCCGATCGGATTCGAAGCCGAATATGTGAACGATCGCGGATCGACGATCATGTATCGCGGCATCCTGCTGCCCTTCTCCACCGACGATGACACGATCGACTTCGTCTATGGCGTGATCAACTGGAAGGAACTGGCCGACCGCAAGCTCACCGAGGAACTGATCCTGCAGATCGACGAGGCGGTGAAACAGGCTCCGCGCAAACCCGCTCTGCCGGTCTGGGAAGATGATCCCGTGCAGAATCTGGCGCCGGGTGAAATCGGTGCGGAGCCGCTCGACGAGCCGCTTTCGCTCGATGGCTATGCAATGTTCGACGATCTTTCGGATGGCCTGATCGAGGTTAGCTTCGGCGGGCTTGACGAAGAGCGGGCGGCCAATCCTTTCCCGGTGGTAGAGCTGCCAGGCGGCGACGAAGCTCTCGCCGATCTGCTCGATTTCGCACGCGCGCATGTCGAGGCCGCGCTGGCGACCGAAGACCGGTCGCGCCACGCGCTCTATGCCGCAATCGGCCGCGCCTATGATTTCGCGCTGGCGGCGCGCGGTCGCCCCGACGATTATGCCGCGCTGCTGGCCGATAGCGGCATCGCGGCCCAGGCGCGTGCCCCGATGACCCCGCTGGTCAAGCTTGTCTTCGGCGCCAGCTATGACAAGACGCGGCTTGCCGAATATGCGTGCGTGCTCGCCCATGCGATGCGTCGCGACGTACCCCGCGGCAGCCTGGCCGACCTGCTCGCACAGCAGCCCGGCGGGCTCAAGGCGATCGTGCAGATCGAGCGCAAGGCGCGCCGTGCGCGCGACGAGGATGCCGAAAAGCTGTGCCGCAAGCACGAGACGCGCCAGCGTCTGCGCGCGGCGCCTGCCCAGCCGGTCAGCGCGGTGGACCTGGGCGACAGCGAATTTGCGGTGCTGGTCGCGCGGCGCGATGCCAATGGGACGCTCGGCGTGATCGGCATCATCGGCGAGGACGACCCGGTAGCCGATCGCATCCTTCGCAAGATCGCGGGTTGAGCCCGGAACGCTATCTGCAAAACTCGTAACATTTAATCGATCGACTGAAAGAAATTACGTCATTTTGGCGTGGTTACCCGGCTGTATGCTTGAGAAGCCGCGAGCGATGGCGCATAAGCCGGGGCAGCAGACCCCATAAAGAGGCGGCAAACCAGCGCGCACGCGGGGCACGAGGAACCCATGGCCGACATCCAGAATGCTGCGTCCGATGCAGACGCGCCGTCCAGCACCCCGTTTTCCGATCCCAAAAAGCACGAAAGCCTTCGCCACACCTTGAGCGACGCGTTTCTCAAAGGCGCACTGCCGGGCGAGAACGAGGGATTTGACGCAGAGGCGAGCAAGCAGGCCGCCGATTTCGCGCTTCGGGCGATGGCGCGGCGTCCCTCGCCCGATACCGTGCTCGCGATCGAATCGATCCCGGGACAGGCAGGCCACAGGCACATGCGGCTGGCGATCATCAACGACGACATGCCGTTCCTGGTCGATTCCATCGCTGCCACCATCTCGCGCTTCGGCCTGGCGATCGACCGGGTCATCCATCCGGTGGTGGCGCTGCGCCGCGATTCCGATGGATTGCTGAGCGAAATCTATACCGACGAGGCGCCCGGCGAGCGGCGCGAGTCCGTCGTCTATCTCGAGGTCGAGCGCGCCGATGCCCGGCAGCGCAAGGCGCTTGAAGCCGCCCTGCTTTCCGCCATGGCCGATGTGCGCGCCGCCGTGACCGACTGGCCAATGCTGCAGGCGGCGATGGCGGCCGATGCCGCGGCGATGGCCGATGGCGAAGGCGCGGCGCTGCTGCGCTGGTTCCTCGACCGCAACATGACCCAGCTTGCGCATCTGCGCTATCGCCGCGACGGCGCGGCCGAAGCGCCGCTGGGCCTGGCGCGCATGGCCGGCGAGGATCGCCAGCTGCTCGCCGCGCATTCGTTCGAACGCGCCTTTGCCTGGTTCGAAAGCGGCAAGGCCGCGCCGCTGATCATCAAGTCGAACTTCATCTCGACCGTGCACCGCCGCGCACCGCTCGATCTCATCATCCTGCCGATCTGGGAAGACGGCCGCGTCGCCGCGCTCTCGGTGCATGGCGGTATCTGGACCAGCGCCGCGCTCGCCGCCGCGCCCGAGCGCGTGCCGGTGCTGCGCGCGCACCTGAAGCTGCTGATGGACAAGTTCGGCTTTGCCCCCAACGGCCATGCCGGCAAGGCGCTGTCGCATGCGCTGACCGCGCTGCCGCACGACCTGCTGATCGCGTTCAGCCTGGAAAATCTGGAGCGCGTTGCCCTCACCGCGATGTCGCTCGCCGACCGTCCGCGATCGAAGCTGGTCACCGTCCAGTCGTCGCTCAAGCGCCATCTGTTCGTCTTCGCCTGGCTGCCGCGCGACGAGGTTTCGACCGGGCGCCGCGTCGCGATCGAGCGGATGCTGACCGAGGCCTCGGGCGGCAAGACGCTGAGCTGGTCGATTTCGCTCGAGGACGGCGAGATCGCTCTGCTGCGCTATGTGCTCGACGTGCGCGATGGTGCCGACCAGATTGACGATGCCGCGCTCGATGCGGCGCTGCGTGCGATGGTGCGCGGCTGGGAACCCTCGGTCGAGGAAGCGCTGATCGCGCAGGGCGAAGACAGCCGCGCCGCCGCGCTCGCCAGCCGTTATGCCGCGCAGTTCCCGATGGCCTATCGCACCGATTACGGCCCGCAGGAAGCCGCGCTCGACATCCTGCGGCTGCGCAATCTCGAAGGGCCCGAGCAGCACGGGGCGCGGCTCTATCGCAAGAGCCTGGACGC
This sequence comes from Blastomonas ursincola, assembly GCF_013607875.1. GTDB lineage: Bacteria > Pseudomonadota > Alphaproteobacteria > Sphingomonadales > Sphingomonadaceae > Blastomonas > Blastomonas ursincola. The sequence goes on along the minus strand of NZ_VDES01000002.1, from coordinate 1,163,186 downwards.
GGCGCAGAACCTGCGGCTCAAGCTCTACAGCCAGGCGGGCGCGATCCCGCTGTCCGAGACCGTTCCGGTGCTCGAGAATTTCGGCTTCGACGTGCTCGAGGAAATCCCGACCCAGATGGGCGGGGCCGATGGCGGGCATATTCACGATTTCCTGCTCAGCCTGCGCGGTCAGGGCGATGTCGAGGCGCTGATGCAGCGCGCCTCCGCGATCGAGGCTGCCATTTCCGGCACGCTCGAGGGCAAGGCCGAGAACGATCCGTTCAACCGGCTGATCGCCGCAACCGGGCTTGAGCAGCGCGCCGTCATCTGGCTGCGCGCCTGGTATCGCTATCTGCGCCAGGCGGGCCTGCCCTATGGCATCGGCACGATGGTCGATGCGCTGCACGATGCGCCCGATGTCGCGCACGCGCTGGTTGCGCTGTTCATCGCGCGGCATGATCCCGCGTTTACCGGCGACCGCGAGGCGGCGACCGAGGCCAATCTCGCCGCGATCAACACCGGGCTGACCCAGGTCTCCGCAATCGACGATGACCGGCTGCTGCGCATGCTGCGCGCGCTGGTCATGGCCGTGCTGCGCACCAACGCCTTTGCGCCGGCGGCGAAGCTGGCGATGGTGATGAAGATCGAGAGCGCCAAGGTGCCCGGCCTCCCCGCCCCGCTGCCCTGGCGCGAGATGTTCGTCTATTCGCCGCAGGTCGAGGGCATTCACCTTCGCGCCGGTCCCGTCGCGCGCGGCGGGCTGCGCTGGTCCGACCGGCGCGACGATTTCCGCACCGAGGTGCTGGGCCTGATGAAGGCGCAGCGCGTGAAGAACGCGGTGATCGTGCCGACCGGTGCCAAGGGCGGTTTCTTCCCCAAGCAGCTTCCCGATCCCGCGACCGATCGCGACGGCTGGCTGAACGGCGGCAAGGAAGCGTACAAGACCTTCATCCGCACGCTGCTGTCTGTCACCGACAATATCGTCGACGGCAAGGTGGTGCACCCGGCCGATGTCGTGGTGCATGATGGCGAGGACCCCTATTTCGTCGTTGCTGCCGACAAGGGCACCGCAACCTTCTCGGATACCGCCAATGCCATCGCGGCGGAGTTCAACTTCTGGCTGGGCGATGCCTTCGCCTCGGGCGGTTCGCAGGGCTACGACCATAAGGCGATGGGCATCACCGCCAAGGGTGGCTGGGTCTCGGTGCAGCGCCATTTCGCCGAAATGGGCGTCGATGTGCAGACCGAACCGGTGCGCGTCGCAGGCTGCGGTGACATGTCGGGCGACGTGTTCGGCAACGGCATGCTGCTCTCCAAGGCGATCAAGCTGGTCGCCGCGTTCGACCACCGCCATATCTTCCTCGATCCCGATCCCGATCCGGCGAAGAGCTGGGAAGAGCGCGCACGCATGTTCGCGCTGCCGCGCTCGAGCTGGGACGATTATGACAAGGCGCTGATCTCGAAGGGCGGCGGCGTCTTCCCCCGGTCGATGAAGGCGATTCCCCTGACCGCCGAGGTCAAGGCGATGCTGGGCATCGATCAGGACGAGATCGAGCCGGCGGCGCTCATCTCCGCGATCCTCCGCGCCGAGGTGGACCTGATCTGGTTCGGCGGTATCGGCACGTACATCAAGGCCGCGTCGGAGAACAATATCGACGTCGGCGATCCCTCGAACGATCCCTTGCGCATCAACGCCGAACAGCTGCGCTGCAAGGTCGTCGGCGAAGGCGCGAACCTGGGCGTCACGCAAGCCGCGCGCATCGCCTTCTCGATGCTTGGTGGGCGGATCAACACCGATTTCATCGACAATTCCGCAGGCGTCGACTGTTCGGACAACGAGGTGAACATCAAGATCGGCCTTGCCGCGGTGATGCGCGCCGGCCTGCTCGACGAGCCGTCGCGTAACGCGCTGCTCGCCTCGATGACCGACGACGTGTCCAGCCTGGTGCTTGAGGACAACCGTCTGCAGGCGCTCGGGCTATCGATCGCCGAAAAGGGCGGCACGCGTGCGCTGCCCAGCTATCTGCGGCTGATCGAGCACTTCGAGGAACAGGGCCGGCTCGACCGCAAGGTCGAGGGGCTGGCCGACAATGCCACGTTCAAGCGGCGCGCGCAGGAGGGCCATGGCCTCACCCGGCCCGAGCTTGCCGTGCTGCTCTCGACCGCCAAGCTCGCGCTGCAGGATGCGATTGAGCGCATACCGCTCGCCGATGATCCGACGATGCGGCCCGAGCTGCTCGCCGCCTTCCCGCCGCAGATGCGCGAGGCCTATGGCGACGTGCTGATGCAGCATCAGCTGCGCGGCGAGATCATCGCGACCAAGCTCGCCAACCGCATGATCAACCGGCTGGGCCTGATCCATCCGTTCGAGCTGGCCGAAGAGGAAGGGTGCACGCTGGGCGATGTCGCCTGCGCGTTCGTGGCGGCCGAACGGCTGTTCGCGCTGCCCGCGATCTGGGCGGAGTTCGATCAGACCCAGATGGACGAACAGGTCCGCCTGATGCTGTTCGATGCCACCGCCAATATCGTGCGCGTCCACATAGCCGATGTGCTGCGCGCGAGCGCCGACGGCCTGTTGCCTGGCGAGATCGTCGCTGCGCTCAAGCCCGGCGTCGATGCGCTGATCGCGGGGATGGACGATCTGCTCAATGCCGAGGCCCGGCTACAGGCCGCGCGCCAGGCGCAGGATCTGACCGCACAGGGCGCCGCCCCCACCCAGGCCGCGCATATCGTGCGATTGACCGGGCTCGACGGCGCCGCAGGCCTGGCCAATCTCGCCAGCCATAGCGGCACCGGCCCGCTGCCGCTGACGCACGCGTTCGCCGATCTCGGCGCGACGCTCGGCCTAGACTGGACGCAGATGACCGCCGCGCGCATGTCGCCCAGCGATCCGTGGGAGCGCCTGCTCGTCTCGGGCCTCGCCCGCGACTTCCAGCAGATGCGCCTCGACTTCTTGTCCAAAGCGCAGGGCGGCGATCCGCAGGATTATGTCGCCAACTGGACCGAAGCCAACCTGCCCCGCATCAAGCAGTTCCGCGGGCTGGTCGACCGGGCCCGGCTGGACGCCGCGCCGAGCGTCGCGATGCTGGCGCAGATCGCAAGCCAGGCGCGGATATTGCTGGGGCGGTAGGTTCGGCATGACCGGGGCTGCGTCGACCCGCGCAGCCCCGGATCACGCCGTCACGCCGGGTTATGCTTGGCGAGAAAGGCTTCGAGCTTTTTCAGCCAGTCTGCGAGATTGGCCGGGTCGTCAAACCCATGCCCTTCCTTTTCATAGCTGACAAATTCGTGCGCCTTGCCCGCCGACTTGAGCGCGTGCACATAGGCGGCGGCCTGTTGCGGCGGCACGACGGTGTCCTCCTGCCCTTGCGCGATAAGTACCGGGCGGGTCAGTCTGCTGGCCTGTTTCAGCGGTGACACGCTGTCCATGTCGAAGCTGCTGTCCCCCTGGATGGTGCTGCGCCACCGCCGCAATCCGCTGCGGCTAAAAAACCGCGCATCATATTTCAGGATGCGGTCCCAATCGGTGACTCCGGCAAAGCTGGCCGCGCATCGATAGCGTTCCGGATTGCGCGTTACCGCCCAGAGCGCGGCATAACCCCCATAGGAAGCCCCGACGACGCAAACGCGGGCGGCATCGACCATGCCCTGCTCCACCAGCCAGTCCATGCCATCGTCCAGGTCATCCTGCATCTGACGCCCTATCGCGCCTTCACCGGCCTTGGCATGCGCCTCACCATAGCCGCCCGACCCGCGGAAATTGGGCTGAAGCACGGCATAGCCGCGACTGGCGAGAAACTGCACCTCGGCATCGTAGCGAAGATCGTCGCGAATGCCGTAAGGCCCGCCATGCGGCAGGATGACCAGCGGCAACCCCTTGGCCTCCCTGCCCTTCGGCAGGGTCAGATTGGCATGGATGGTGAGGCCATCGCGCGCCTTGTAGCTGACATAGCGGCTCGGACTCAGCCTGGCGGGACTCAAGGCCTCGTTGGTGCGGGCGAAGACGTCCATCTTGCCGAGCGCCTCGTCGAACAGATAATAGCTGCCCGGGTCGTTGGGTCCGCCGACATGGATGATCTTGACCCGCCCGTCGCGGCTGCGCGAGACCAGCGAGCCATGGCGTGCTCCCAGGGCCTTGTCGATCGCTTCCTGGATTTGCTGCTTTGCCGGATCGAACCAGTGCACGCGCCGCCGTTCGTCGGTGTAATAGGCCGCCGATGGCGTGCCGTCCTCGTTCAGATCGTAATCGCTGATGTCGTGGTCCGGGTTGCCGAAGACCATCTCGCCGATGGTCTGCGTGGCATAGTTGTAGCGATACAGGGCATATCGCCCTGTCCCCTTGGCCGAAAGCACATAGCCCTGGTCCGATCCGCTGATCACCCGGATCGCGTCGATCAGACCTTTCTGCTCCTCGTCATCATAGCGGATGGTCGCAAGCTTGCGGAACCCGCCGCTGTCGCCCTCGCGATAGTGCAGCGTCCAGCTGTCGCGGTCGAAGCTCATGCCCATCCGCACCACGCCGCGATTGTCGGCAAACCATTCCCATATGTCGCCATAGGGATTCTGGACGGCCTCCATCTTGCCGTCGGCCAGCGTGACACGATAGACGGTCGGCCCGACATAGGGCGTCCGCTGCAGCGACAGCAGCGCCCATTGTCCCTCCGGATCGACGTAGATCAGGTCGTCGCCTTCCAGCCCCTGATAGTCCCGGCCGATGAAGACCGGCTTCATGCTAGCGGTATCAGCGGTCAGCAGATAGGAGCGGCGCGCTTCGACATCGAAATAGCGGACGGTCTGCGACACGCTGATCAGCAGGCGATTGTTGCCCGCCCAGCGATACCAGTTGAGGTCCAGCCGCTCTGCCAGCGGGATGGAGTGCAGCTTGCCATCGGTGACGCTGCGGGTGGCCACGAAGGTCCGCCCCCCGGTCTGGGTGGAGAACAGGATGTTCTGGCCATCGGGCGAGAGCTTGGGGCCGTTGATCAGTGGCAGCTTGGCAAAAAGCTCCGCCGAATAGGGCGCGGCCGTTACTGAATCCGCAGTGGCCTTCTCTTGACTTGCCCCTTGAGCGAAAGAAGGCGAACACCACAAGGCCAGCGCCAAGGCGCCCGCAATTTCAAACCCACGCAATGTGACAGCTCCCCAGCCTTATCTACCGAATAAGGCTAGGGAATTCTGCCCGGGCATTGCAAGCGGACTTGCATCCATATCGGATGCAGGTCGGACTTACGCCGCTTCCTTCTTCCGGCTCTGCTTCTTGCGCTCGTTCGGGTCGAGGAAGCGCTTGCGCAGGCGGATGGTCTTGGGGGTCACCTCGACCATCTCGTCGTCGTCAATATAGGCGATCGCCTGTTCCAGGCTCATCAGGCGCGGCGGGGTCAGGCGGATGGCGTCGTCCTTGCCGGTCGAACGGAAGTTCGTCAGCTGCTTCGACTTCATCGGGTTGACCTCGAGGTCCTCGGGCTTGGCATTTTCGCCGATGATCATGCCCTCGTACACGGGCACGCCCGATCCGATGAACAGGCTGCCGCGATCTTCCAGCGCGTTGAGCGCATAGCCCACGGTGTCGCCGGTGCCGTTGGAGATCAGCACGCCGACCGGGCGGCCAGCGATCGGACCCTTGTACGGCCCGTATTTCTCGAACAGGCGGTTCATGATGCCGGTGCCGCGCGTGTCGGACAGGAATTCGCCGTGATAGCCGATCAGCCCGCGCGAGGGAGCGCTGAAGGTGATGCGGGTCTTGCCGCCGCCCGAGGGACGCATGTCGGTCATCTCGGCCTTGCGCAGCGCCATCTTCTCGACGACCGTGCCGGAATGCTCGTCGTCCACGTCGATGACGACGGTTTCATACGGCTCGGTGCGGTTGCCGCTCTCGTCCTCGCCGAACAGCACGCGCGGACGCGAGATGCCGAGCTCGAAGCCTTCGCGGCGCATCGTCTCGATCAGCACGCCAAGCTGCAGTTCGCCGCGTCCGGCGACCTCGAAACTGTCCTTGTCCGCCGATTCGGTGACCTTGATCGCGACATTCGATTCGGCTTCGCGCATCAGGCGGTCGCGGATCATGCGGCTGGTCACCTTGGTGCCTTCGCGGCCCGCAAACGGACTGTCGTTCACCGCAAAGCGCATCGACAGCGTCGGCGGATCGATCGGCTGGGCGTGCAGCGGTTCGGTGACATTGGTGTCGCAGATGGTGTTGGCGACGGTCGCGGTGGTGAGGCCGGCGATCGAGATGATGTCGCCCGCGCTCGCCTGCTCGACCGGAACGCGCTCCAGTCCGCGGAACGCCATGATCTTCGAGGCGCGGCCTGCTTCGACGACATTGCCTTCGGGGTCGAGCGCATGGATCTGCTGGTTGGTCTTCACGGTGCCGCTGGCGACCAGGCCGGTGAGGATGCGGCCCAAGAAATTGTCGCGGTCGAGCAGCGTGACCAGGAACTTGAACGGGCCGTCCGGATCGGCGCTGGGCGACGGCACATGGCCGACGATCTTCTCGAACAGCGGCTGCAGCGTGCCTTCGCGCACCTCGGGGCTGTCGCCGCAATAGCCGTTGCGGCCCGAGGCGAAGAGCACGGGGAAATCGAGCTGCTCGTCATTGGCGTCCAGGGAGACGAACAGGTCGAACACCTCGTCGAGCACTTCCTGCGGGCGGCCATCGGGACGGTCGATCTTGTTGACGACGACGATCGGCTTGAGGCCCAGCGCGAGCGCCTTACCGGTAACGAACTTGGTCTGCGGCATCGCGCCTTCGGCAGCATCGACCAGCAGGATCACGCCATCGACCATCGAGAGGATGCGCTCCACCTCGCCGCCGAAATCGGCGTGGCCGGGCGTATCGACGATGTTGATGCGGGTCTTCTCGCCGGCATTGTCCCACTCGATCGAGGTGCACTTGGCCAGGATGGTGATGCCGCGTTCCTTTTCCAGGTCGTTCGAATCCATCGCGCGCTCTTCGACGCGCTGGTTGTCGCGGAAGGTGCCGGACTGGCGGAACAGCTGGTCGACAAGGGTGGTCTTGCCATGATCGACGTGCGCGATGATGGCGATATTGCGAAGAGACATGGAAATAGCCTGTATCAGGGGGATGGTCGCGGACACGCCGTCCACCGGCACGCCTGTTGCTGGCGCGCCCATAGCCCAAGGGGTGCTGCAGCGCAACAACTAGCGCGTGGGGGGTTGCGGGCGGCAGGCGCCGAGGGGTAGCAGCCCCCCTCTCCCCTCCCGCCTGCAAGAGGGGTGGCCGCAGGCCGGGGTGAGCCAGCAACCGTCCCTGCTCCAGGCCCACCCCGGTCCGGCAAGCCGGACCTGCCCCTCCCGCAAGCGGGAGGGGAGAGACGCGCTCAAGGCTCGCGCTATTCCCGTCATCCTGAACTTGTTTCAGGATCCATCGCACCCCAAAAGCCGAAGCCGCGTGGGGAGAAATGGGCCCTGAAACAAGTTCAGGGTGACGTTCGGTGGAAGGTCAGCGAGCATTACCCACTATTCCGCGCACACCCCAATCCACATGTCTCGCGGCATCTCGATGCGGATCGGGGGGCCGCCCTTGGGTTCGGGGATGCCGTCATACCAGAGCGAGCGGGCGAGGTCGGGCATGAACACGCCGAGCGGGGCGGGGCTGTCCAGCATCGGGGGTTCGGCGACATATTTCAGGCCATTGGGCTCGCCGATAAAGGCGTGGAAATAGAGCTCCTCCTCGCCCTCTTCCTGCGGCAGCATCTGCGGCGGGCTCTGCGCATCGCCCAGGCCATCGACCGGGATCAGCGTGGTCGATCCGAAACCGTTCGAACCGGCAAAGGTGAAATACCGGCGGAAGATGAGCTTATCGTCCTCGTCCTTCTGCTCGAGCACCGCGACCAGGTCCGACTGCGCGCTCGGCGGCAGCGCGGGCTTTTCGAAATGCAGCGAGAAGCGCGTCGGCCAAGGCGAATGGTAGCTTGCCTTCAGGATCGGACAGGACAGCGGCTTGACCTGCACCGCCGCCGCCGGGTTGATCTCCAGCGTGTCGATGGAAAGCCGGTCATCCACGATCTTGAACGAGGCGTAGGCGTCTCCCGCGGTCGGACAGCAATTGGCGTCGCTGTCGCGCCAGAGCGAGAACGAGCTGCTGATGCCGTACAGGCTGTATTCCACGCCCTTCCACAGCCCCAGCCCCTTGGGTAGCCGGGTGCGCAGTTCGTATTTCCAGCCGTTCATGCCGATATTGGCCCAGCCGTCGGAGCGTAACAGGTAGAGCGTATCGGCATTGCCTTCCCCCGTCCCGGCGGTGCGCGCCGGCATGTGCAGCATCAGCTTCTCGCCATCGTCGATCAGCAGCGGGGTCGAGGCCTCGCCCTCGGTGGTGGTAAAGCCGATCAATTGCGGCGCAGGGCCGGTGATGTCCCAGGCGACCGCGGCGCGCAGCGGGATGCCGCCGCCCGGCTCCAGCCCGCTCATATATTGCCAAGCGACCGAACGCCGGCGCCCCTCCTCGCCCGCGTTGAGGACACCGGCGGATTCGACGACGCAGTTCTCGACCGCCGCGATCTGGCAGGCTTTCGCGAAGTCCGGTCCGAACCCGGCGGGGGCGCGGATCGAGGCGGCAATTTTGGTCAGCCCCTCGATCTCGCTCTTCACATAGCCCAGGCTCTCGACAATCATCGCCGCGTTGGCAGTCTGCGGGCTGTCATCCTCGCTATATTCGAAGCCCCGGCGCAGATCGGCGAGCGCCTCGTCGTGCCGTTCGGCGATCACCGCCTTGCGCGGATCGACCTTTTGCCAGGCCTTGAACGCCGCCTCGACATCGGCCCAGCCCACGGCGATCGCGCGATCAGCGCACAGCGCCTTGGCGTTGAGCGTACGGTCGGGACAGGGCGCAGCGGCGCTCGAAGCCGCGAGCAAAAGGGCGGGCAGCAGGATCACGAGAAACTCCAGTCAGGCGCGACCCTGCCAGCCCTGTTTTCAGCAGATTGCCGCCGAAATCAACGCGTTTCGGCGGCGCGTGATCACTTGCCGGTCCAGTTCGGCGCGCGCTTCTGGGCGAAGGCGGCGGCGCCCTCGCGCGCGTCCTGCGAGGTTATCACGGGGCCGACGATTTCCTGCTGCTTGGCCCACATTTCCGCATCGCTCCAGCCGCGCGATTCGACGATCACCTGCTTGGAAACGCGCACCGCGAGCGGGCCATTGGCGCTGATCTTGTGCGCCAGTTCGAGCGCGCCATCGATCGCCGGGCCTTCGACCACGCGGTTGACGAAGCCGATCTCATAGCCGCGCTGCGCCGAGATGAAATCGCCGGTCAGCGCCAGTTCCATCGCGATGCGCGGCGGGATCTGGCGCGGCAGGCGCATCAGGCCGCCGGCGGCGGCAGCGAGGCCGCGCTTGGTTTCGGGAATGCCGAACTGCGCGCCGCTATTGGCGACGAGCAGGTCGCAGGTGATCGCCACCTCCATGCCGCCCGCCAGCGCATAGCCATCGACCGCGGCGATCAGCGGCTTCTTGGGCGGCGACTCCACAAAACCGGCGAAGCCCTTGCCCTTCACCATCGGCAGTTCGCCGGTGAGAAAGGCCTTGAGGTCCATGCCAGAGCAGAACGTGCCGCCCGCTCCCTTGATGATGCCGACCCGCAGCGCGTCATTGGCATCGAGCTCTTCCATCGCCGCAGCGACGCCTTCGGCCACCGCGCGGTTGACCGCATTCTTGGCCTCGGGCCGGTTGATGGTGATGATGAGGACGCCATCGTCGGCGAGGGTTTGCACTTCGGACATATCTAACTCTCCAGATCAAAACCGGCGCAGCCGGAACATTTCCTGTTTTCTTCGCGGCTTCGCGCCTTCGCGTGAACCCAGTCTTTTTGTTTCACGCGAAGACGCGAAGGCGCGAAGTTTTCTGTGTCTCCCGCCGCCAGGCTCAGAACAGCAATTCGGCCAGCTTCGCCCGGTGCCAGGCGGCATCGCCGAACTGGCTGGCGTGCCAGATCGCGCTGCGGCGATAGAGCCCGGCATCGCAATCGTGCGTGAAGCCGAAGCCGCCATGGAACTGGACCGCGCGATCGGCGGCGAAGCTGTACGCCTTGTCGGCGCTGGCCTTGGCCATGCGCACCGCGATCTCGCCCACGCCCTGCTGGCCGAAATTGTGCGCGGCGCTGAGCATGTGCGAGCGCGCCTTTTCGTAAGCGACATAGGCATTGGTGATCGGGTGCTTGAGCGCCTGATATTCGCCGATCAGCTTGCCGAACTGCTTGCGGGTTTTCAGATATTCGATCGTGTAGTCGATCGCGCTCTGCGTGCCGCCGCACATTTCCGCCGCCTGGAGCAGCGCGCTCGCCAGCTCGATCTGGGCGAGCGCGCTGGCCGATCGGCCCGCATCGAGCAGCGCCGAGGCCGGAATGCTGATGCCGTCGAGCGTGAGCTCGTAGGTGCGCCGGGTCTCGTCGACGATGATCTCGCGGCGCAAGGCGCTGTCCGCAATCGCGGCGCGCTCGATCAGCGCCAGCCGCACCGCGCCATCGACATTGACCGTGGCGATGACCAAGGCCGCGTCCTTGGCATAGGCGACGAACTGCTTGGTGCCGGACAGCGCATAGCCCTCGCCGCTCGGCTTCGCGGTCGACTCGACATGAGAGAGCGTCCAGTCACCGTGCGGCTCGTACAGCGCCAGCGTCGCGATCTCGCCCGCGACGATGCGCGGCAGCCACTCGCCGCACTGCGCCTCGTCGGCTGCGGTAAGCAGCGCCTGCGCCGCCACGGTGCAGCTCGCGAACGGCGTGGTCAGCAGCCGCCGCCCCATCTGCTCGGCGATCGGCGCGACCTCGGCCATCGACAGGCCGACGCCGCCATGCGCCTCGGGGATCGCGATGCCCAGCCAGCCCAGTTCGGCAATCTCCTGCCAGACTTGCGGGTCATAGCCGCGCTCGTCCTCCATCAGCTTGCGCACCTTGTCGATCGGCGACTTGTCGCGGCAGAAGCTGGTGGCGACGTCCATCAGCTCGATCTGCTCCTCGCTGTAACCAAGGCCGCCGAGGTGATTGGCGAGATTTTCTTCGCTAAAGGCCATGTTTAGCGTCCCTTCGGCAGGCCAAGCACATGCTCGGCGACGATGTTGCGCTGGATTTCGGACGTGCCGCCGCCGATCGTGGCGGAGAAGCTGTTGAGATAGCTGCGGTGCCAATAGCCATTGTCGACCGCGCACGGATCGTCGACATAATAACCGCCGCGCGTCCCCTGGAACGCCAGCGAGAATTCGGTCAGTTCGCGGATCATTTCGGTGCGCGCGAGCTTGTTCATCAGCGCGAGGCCCATCGGCCGGTCCTGCACCAGCGGCCCCATGCGGCGGCGCTGGTTGTTGAGGTTGAGCGCCTGGATGTCGATCATGAAATCGACCATCCGGTCCTTCATCACCGGATCGTCGAGCAGCGCCTTGCCGCCGCGCTGCGACTGGCGCGCCAGTTCGACCACGCCCATCGCATCGAGTTCCTTGAGGAAATAGCCGCCCGCCAGATTGACCTTGGCACCGCGTTCGTACTCGAGCGTCTTCATCGCGATCTGCCAGCCATCGCCTTCATTGCCCATCAGGCATTCGGCGGGGATGCGCGCATCGGTGAAGAAGCACTGGACGAAGCCATATTCGCCGGTCAGCTTCTTGATCCGCCGCGTCTCGATGCCCGGCGCGTGCATCGGCGCGAGGAAGAAGCTGAGGCCCGCGTACTTGTTCGGCCCCTCGTTCGAGGTGCGTGCGAGCAGGATCATGTATTTCGCGCGGTCGCCCAGCGAGGTCCAGATCTTGGAGCCGTTGAGCACATATTCATCGCCGTCCCGCACCGCCTTGAGCTGCGCATTGCCGAGGTCGGAGCCGTTTTCGGGCTCGGAGAAACCCTGGCACCAGATATCCTCTGCGCTCAGCATGCCCTTGATATATTTCTTCTTCTCTTCCTCGCTGCCGATGTCGAGGATCAGCGGTCCAGCCCAGCCGATGCCGATGGCGTTGAGCATGATCGGACCGTCGTACTTCTTCATCACCTTGGTGGCGATGCGCTGGAAATCGGGGTGCATGCCCCCGCCGCCATATTCCACCGGCCAGCTCGCGCCGAGATAGCCCGCCTCGTAGACCTTGCGCTGCCAGGCGCAGAGAAACTCAAACTGCTGGTCGGTGCTCACCTCCATGAAGGTCAGCGGCAGCATGAAGCCGGGGTCCTTGGGCGTGTTCTCGCGGAACCAGGCATCGGCCTGGGCCTCATAGTCCGCCAGCTCGGCAGCGGTGGGACGGGTTGCCATGTCGCTCTCCTGTTGCGCGTTCGATCCGGGCCGCTTCAAGGGATTCGCGGCCTCGTTTAATCGTTCGGTTAAAAGGAGATATGCAGGGGTCTGCGGCGCTTGTCTAGGGAGGGGAGCGAAATTCCTTACATCGCTGTCAGTGGGCCGCGCATCCTCGTCACCCCCGCGCAGGCGGGGGTCCCGCTTTCTGGCTCACCATTGACGCAGAAGCGGGATTCCCGCGTTCGCGGGAATGACGGATCAGCTTTTCAACGGCCTGCAGAACGACTTCTTCCGATAGGCATCCACCGCGCCGATCTCCGCCCGGTTGTTGAGCAGCACGCGGATCAGCGCGACGCCCTTGGCATCGGGCATCACGACCTTGCGCGCCGCCTTGGGCACGGCCTGATCCGCAGTCGCCAGCACAAGGCGGATCGGCTTGCCGCCGGTGTCGCGATCGCTTTCGACGAACGCGACATCGGTCACGCTGTCGAACACCGTCAGCGACCAGTAATGATCGGGCACCGGCGCGATCATCACCTCCAGCGGAGCCTGGGTGAGATCGAACGCGCAGATCGAATAGGCAAGGTCGGGGCTCGGCCGCACGATCGTCTGCCGCTCGGCGACGACCGGCGGGGTGTGCGCCATGCGGTTATAGCCCGCCTGATCCGCCAGCCGCATCCAGGCGCGGTCCATGATGACGCTGGGGGCGGCAGCGAGCGTGCCGTACCAGGCGGCGAGCGCGGCGATCACCGCCACGACAATGGGTCCGATCCAGCGGCTCATGCGTCGCACTCCCCGCGCTCGATCCGCGGCAGCGGCACGCTCCCGCGCCTGGCCAGCAGGTCGCGCGAGGGATGATAGGCGCGCAGCGTCAGTTCGAACGGCTGGTCGTCGGGCATCGCGATCCAGTGCGCGCCGGTGCGCTGGCGCGCGATATCGACGGTCCAGTTCGCCTTTTCCTCGGGCGGGATCGCTGCGCTGCCGACCGAATAGACACTGGCCGGGTTGGGGATGAGATAGCCCGCCTTGTCATAAAGCGTCAGGCTCCACCAACGCGCATTGATCGCACCGCCGGCGACGCGGTACCGGCACTTGCCGGACAGCTCGCGCCCTTGGCTGTCGGTCGATGCGTTGAAATAAATCGCCTCGCGCTCGGGCAGCGCCAGCAATCCGCGCAGCGCGACCGTCGCGCGGGTGGCGACGCTCGCATCGGCGGTGCCGACCTTCTCGCCGGTGCGCCACGGTCCGTTCTCGATCCCCATCGCGGCAAAGCTCTGCTTGAGCTGCAACGCCGCCGCGCCGGTGCCCAAAACGAGCCCGACGACCAGCATGATGCCATAGCGAAACCCGGTCCGCATGCGATCCCCTCCCTGTTTTGACACAGGCTATGCCGGAAGATCGGGGGGAATGGCAAGCGCGATTGGTGGGTGGGGCTGTGCGCCCTTTCTCCCCTGCCTGCCGGTCCCCTGCGCAGGCAGGGGCCCATCACCTGCCCAGGCGGCTCCTGCAATGGTTGCACGAGCGGGCAAAGCTCGGGAGATGGGCCCCTGCCTTCGCAGGGGACCGTATGATGCTCGGTGCTTCTCCCCTCCCCAAGGGAAGTGTGAGCACCCGCTCAGCCCTTCTTGAGCGCCGCCTGCGCCGCGGCCAGCCGGGCGATCGGCACGCGATAGGGCGAGGCGCTGACATAATCGAGGCCGGCGGTTTCGCAGAACGCGATGCTCGCCGGATCGCCGCCATGTTCGCCGCAGATGCCGAGCTTGATCTCGGGACGGGTCTTGCGGCCCTTTTCGACCGCGATCTCGATCAGCTGACCGACGCCCTCAATGTCGAGGCTGACGAACGGGTCGCGCGCAAAAATGCCCTTGTCGACATATTGGGTGAGGAACCGTCCGGCATCGTCGCGGCTGACGCCGAGCGTCGTCTGGGTGAGGTCATTGGTGCCGAAGCTGAAGAATTCGCCGACCTCGGCAATCTCGTCCGCCATCAGCGCGGCGCGCGGGAGTTCGATCATCGTGCCGACGAGATATTCGATCCGGCGGCCCTTCTCAGCGAACACCATCTCGGCGGCGGTATCGACCACCTTCTTCATCAGCTCGAGCTCGCGGCGGGTCGCGACCAGCGGGATCATCACCTCGGGGATAGGAGCCGCGCCGCTCTTCTCCGCGACATCGCACGCCGCCTCGAAGATCGCGCGCGCCTGCATCTCGTAGATTTCGGGATAGGTCACGCCCAGACGGCAGCCGCGATGGCCCAGCATCGGGTTGAACTCGTGCAGCTCGTTGGCGCGGCGCTTCAAGACCTCGACACCGACGCCGGCGGCTTCGGCGACCTCGGCAAACTCGCTCTCGCTGTGCGGCAGGAACTCGTGCAGCGGCGGATCGAGCAGGCGGATGGTGACCGGCAGGCCCGCCATCACCTCGAAGATGCTGTTGAAGTCGCCGCGCTGTTCGGGCAGCAGTTTCTCGAGCGCCGCGCGGCGGCCCGCTTCATCCTCGGCCAGGATCATCTGGCGCACCGCGGTGATGCGGCTCGCCTCGAAGAACATGTGCTCGGTGCGGCACAGACCGATGCCTTCCGCGCCGAAATCGCGCGCGACGCGGCAATCTTCGGGCGTCTCCGCATTGGTGCGCACCTTGAGGCGGCGGACCTTGTCGGCCCAGCCCATCAGCACGCCGAAATCGCCGACCAGCTCGGGCTGCACGGTGGGCACCTCGCCCAGCATCACTTCGCCCGAGGCGCCATCGATGGTGATCGTGTCGCCCTCGCGCAGCTCGCGCTTGCCGATGCGCAGCACGCGCTCCTTGTTGTCGATCGACAGGCTGCCCGCGCCCGAGACGCAGGGCCGGCCCATGCCGCGCGCCACCACCGCCGCGTGGCTGGTCATGCCGCCGCGCGCGGTGAGGATGCCCCTTGCGGCGTGCATGCCGTGAATGTCCTCGGGGCTGGTCTCGATGCGCACCAGGATCACCGCATCGCCCATCTCGTTGCGGCGCTCGGCGGTATCGGCGTCGAACACGATGATGCCGCTCGCCGCGCCCGGCGAGGCAGGCAGGCCCTTGGTGAGCACGTCGCGCGCCGCAGATGGGTCGAGCGACGGGTGGAGCAGCTGGTCGAGCGCCATCGGGTCGACGCGCGCGATCGCCTCTTCCTCGGTGATCAGGCCTTCATTGGCCATTTCCACCGCGATGCGCAAAGCCGCCTTGGCGGTGCGCTTGCCCGATCGGGTCTGCAGCATCCACAGCTTGCCGCGCTCGACGGTGAACTCGATGTCCTGCATGTCGCGATAGTGCTTTTCGAGAATGTCGAACACCCGCGCCAGCTCGGCATAGGTTTCCGGCATCGCCTCTTCCATGCTCAGCGGCTTGGCATTCGCCTCCTCGCGCGCCTGCTTGGTGAGATATTGCGGCGTGCGGATGCCCGCGACCACGTCCTCGCCCTGCGCGTTGATCAGGAACTCACCGTAATAGAGATTCTCGCCGGTCGAGGGGTTGCGCGTGAACGCCACGCCCGTCGCCGAGGTGTCGCCCATATTGCCGAACACCATCGCCTGCACGTTGACCGCAGTGCCCCATTCGGACGGAATGTCGTTGAGGCGGCGATAGACCTTCGCGCGCTCCGACTGCCAGGAGCCGAACACCGCCGCGACCGCGCCCCAGAGCTGGTCGTTCACGTCCTGCGGGAAGGGCTTGCCCCACTGGTCCTCGACCAGCGCCTTGTATTCGCCGACCAGCGCCTTCCAGTGCTTCGCCTCCATCTCGGTATCGCTGAAGAAGCCATTGTCTTCCTTCATGATTTCGAGCGCTTCCTCGAACGCATCATGGTCGAGGCCGAGCACCACGTCCGAATACATCTGGACGAAGCGGCGATAGCTGTCCCAGGCGAAACGCTCGTCGCCCGACACCTGGGCGAGGCCCTGCACGGTCTCGTCGTTGAGGCCGAGGTTGAGCACCGTGTCCATCATGCCCGGCATCGAGACGCGCGCGCCCGAACGGACCGAGACCAGCAGCGGATCGGCGGCATCGCCGAACTTCTTGCCGGTAACGCCCTCGATATGCGCGAGGCCCTCTGCCACTTCGGCCTTCAGGCTGTCGGGGAACACCTCGCCATCCTGATAATAGCGGGTGCACATTTCGGTGCTGATGGTGAAGCCGGGGGGCACCGGCAGGCCGATCGAGGCCATGCCATCGAGATTGGCGCCCTTGCCGCCGAGCAGATTCTTGTTGCCCGCACCGCCATCATTGGCGCCGCCCCCGAAACGGTACACATATTTGGTCATCAGCTTCAGCCTGTCCGTGTTTGAATGGGTTATCGGTCGAAGTTAACCCTCGATCTTCGAAAAATCGGCGACGCGGTGGACCGCAGCGCGGAACCGCGCGAGCAGGTTCAGCCGCGCCTCGCGCTTGGCCGCGTCCGCATCGTTGACGGTGACGCTCTCGAAAAACGCATCGATCGGCGCGCGCAAGGCCGCGAGCGCAGCCATCGCGCCTTCGAAATCCTCGGCGGCGATCGCAGCATCGGCAGCGGGTTCGGCGGCATCCAGCGCGGCGATCAACGCGGCCTCGGCAGGTTCCAGTTCGTAAGCCCTCTCCCCTTCAGGGGGGAGGGTTGGGAGGGGGGACTGCGCAAAGGTTGGCGACTTCCCCTCTCCTTCCGCCGCTTCGCGGCTCCCTCCTCTCCCCTCAAGGGGAGAGGGCATTTCCTTCTTCAGAATATTCGCCGCGCGCTTGTACCCGGCGAGCAGATTGCCCCCCTCGCCCGTCTCGACAAAGCCCTGCAAGGCCTTCACGCGGGCGAGCAGCCGGACCAGATCGTCCTCACCCCCGAGCGCGAACACCGCGTCGATCAGATCGTGCCGAACCCCTGCCTCGCGCTGCTGGACCTTGAGGCGGTCGGCGAAGAAATCACTCACCGACATCAAAGTTGCCCACATAATTACTGCAGCTAGACCATCGATCGGACCACTCGGATTACCCTCAAAGGTAGCTCGAATGCTCGACCGCCACTCATCAAAATTGATGTCAGGGAGAAGCAAGCCACGCTGTGTTTCAGCCAATGCATCAAGGAGTGGCAACCTGAGTTGATTGCGTGAAACCAAGCTGATTACAGCTAGGCCTGATCGTCTCAAGGCAAACGGGTCTCGCGATCCTGATGGGATCATCTCGTGAGAGAAAAATGAGAACAAAGTATCCAACTTGTCCGCCAGGCTCACCGCCACGGTCACCGGATCGGTCGGCACGTCATCGCCCTGGCCGACCGGCTTGTAATGGTCCCGGATGGCGGCGGCGACCTGGGGATCGAGGCCTTCCTTCGCCGCGTAATAACCGCCCATAAGGCCCTGAAGTTCGGGGAATTCGCCGACCATCTCGGTGACGAGATCGGCCTTGCAAAGGTGGGCGGCCTTTTCGGCGAGGGTGGCGAGATGCTCCCGATCCTCCCCGAGCGAGCTCGGGGAGGATTTGATGATCCCCTCTTCGCACAGCCAGCGGGCGAGCTTGGCGACGCGTTCGACCTTGTCGGCGACGGTGCCCAGCTTTTCGTGGAAGACGATATTCTTCAGCTTCTCGGCATGCTGTTCGAGCGTCTTCTTCTGGTCGAGCTCCCAGAAGAAGCGCGCGTCGGAGAGCCGCGCCGCCAGCACCTTCTCGTTGCCCGCGACGATCGCCCGGCCGCCGTCATGCGCGGCGATGTTGGCGGTGCAGACGAATGCCGGGGCGAGCGCGCCGCTCGCATCCTGCACAACGAAATATTTCTGGTTCACGCGGGCAGTTAGCTGGATGACCTCAGGCGGGACCTCAAGAAATGCCGGGTCGAAACGGCCGAGCAGCGGCACCGGCCATTCGGTCAGCCCGGCATTCTCGACGACCAGCCCCTCGTCCTCGACGAGGACAAAACCGGCGTCCGCCGCCGCCTTCACCGCGCCGTCGCGGATGATGCTCGCGCGTTCCTCATGGTCGACGATCACATGCGCGGCGCGCAGTGCATCGGCATAATCCTCGACACCCGAAACCGTGACCGCGCCCTTGTGGTGGAAGCGGTGGCCGACGGTGGTGTTGCCCGCGACCAGCCCGTCGACCTCGCACGGCACGACATAGCCGCCCAAGAGCGCGATGATGCCCTGCAGCGGACGCACCCAGCGCAGCGATTCCGTCGTCTGGCTCGCCGCACCCCAGCGCATCGACTTGGGCCAGGGAAAGGCGCGGACGATCGCGGGGATCGCGTCGGACAGCACATCGGCGGTGGCGCGGCCCGGCTTGGCGATGACCGCGAACAGCGTCGCACGCCCCTTGACGTCGCGGGTCTCGAGCGCGTCGCGGGTCAGCCCCGCCTTGCGCAGAAAGCCCTCGACTGCGGCATCGGGTGCATCGGCGGGCGGGCCTTTCAGCTCCTCGGACACCGCCTCGGTCGTCTCGGGCAACCCACGCGCGATCAGCACGAGACGGCGCGGGGTCGAGAAGGTCTGGAGGCTTTCCGCCTTCAGCCCGGCAGCAGCGAGCTGGTCGGCAAACAGCTTTTCGAGGTCGGTACGGGCCTTGGCCTGCATCCGCGCGGGGATTTCCTCGGAGAGGAGTTCGAGCAGGAAATCGGTCATGCCGCGCGCTCCCCGCCCATTTCGCATACCCCGTCATGCTGAACTTGTTTCAGCATCCATCGACCGTTACGAAGCCGATAGGGCGAAGGTGCTTGGTGCCCGATGGACCCTGAAACAAGTTCAGGGTGACGGTGGTTGGAGGTTCGCATCATCACGCCGCCCACCCGTTCTTCTCCATCCACGCCTGGCAGCTGCCTTTCGCCAGATCGCGCACGCGGCCCATATAGGCCTGGCGTTCGGCGACCGAGATCACGCCGCGCGCCTGGAGCAGGTTGAACACGTGGCTCGCCTGGATCGCCTGCTCGTACGCGGGAATCGGCAGCTTGGCGTCGAGGCAGTTCTCGCACTCGGCCACCGCCTTCCTGAACGCATCGAACAGGCTGTCGGTGTTCGCATGCTCGAAATTCCACGCGCTCATCTGGCGTTCGTTTTCGAGGAACACGTCGCCATAAGTCACGCCGCGACCATTGAAATCGAGGTCGTACACGCTGTCCTTGCCCTGGATGTACATGGCGAGACGTTCGAGCCCATAGGTCAGCTCGCCCGCCACCGGCTTGCAGTCGAACCCGCCCATCTGCTGGAAATAGGTGAACTGCGTCACCTCCATGCCGTCGCACCAGACCTCCCAGCCCAGGCCCCAGGCGCCCAGAGTCGGGCTTTCCCAGTCGTCCTCGACGAAGCGGATGTCGTGCAGCAGCGGGTCGACGCCGATCGCGGTGAGGCTGTCGAGATAGAGCTGCTGGATGTTGCCCGGCGAGGGCTTCAGGATCACCTGATACTGATAGTAATGCTGCAGCCGGTTGGGATTTTCGCCATAACGCCCGTCGGTGGGGCGGCGGCAGGGCTGGACAAACGCGGCGTTCCACGGATCGGGGCCAAGCGCGCGCAGGGTCGTGGCGGTGTGGAACGTGCCCGCACCCATCGGCATGTCATAAGGCTGCAGGATCAGGCAGCCGTGCTGGCTCCAGAAATTGTGCAGGGTCAGGATCATGTCCTGAAAGGAAAGGCTGTGCTCGCTCAAACGTCCGGCCTTTGCAGTTGCAAAAAGATGCGCCGCGCTTTGGCGGATGGGAGGGCGCGGGTCAAGGGAGAGGTGATTCAGGGTTGGTGTCAGGGGGTTTAGTTGAGCTTTGCCAACGATCACCCGTCATTCCCGCGAACGCGGGAATCCCGCTTCTGCGACCAAGCCGAAATGAAGCGGGACCCCCGTTTTCGCGGGGGTGACGGCTTTCGCTAGATACCGAAAGCTACTCCGCCGCCACCGCCTGTTCGACCTTTTCCAGCGTCACCGGCGTTCCGTTGAGCACGGCATTGCCCGAAATCGGGTCCATCGCCGCCGGATCGGTGAGGTCGTTGAGCGAGACGCCGGGACGCTTGGCCGCGACCGAGAGCCGCGTCCCCGGCTTGTCCTGGCCGAAGCCGTGCGGGATCGAGATCACGCCCGGCATCACATCCTCGCTCACTTCGGCCGCGAGTTGCACCGATCCCACGCGGCTGGTGACGCGCACCTGGTCGCCGGTGGCGATGCCGTGCGCCGCCGCGTCGTCGGGATGGATCATCGCGGTGCAGCGGTCGGGCCCCTTGGCGAGGCGCGGGCTGTTGTGCAGCCAGCTGTTGTTGTTGCGCACATGCCGCCGCCCGATCAGCAGCAACTGGCCTTCGGGCACCTGTGCCAGATCGGCGCGCCATTGCTTCAGCGCCTCGAGGCACAGCGGCGGCGCGCAGGCGATGCGCTTGTCGGGCGTCTGCAACCGCTCGGGCAAGCGCTGCACATGCGGTCCGAAATCGACGCCATTGGGGTTCGCCTCAAGCTCCTCCAGCGTCACCGGATAGTCCGAGCGCGCGAGCATCGAGGAGAGCACCGCGCGTGGCGGGACGATATTGGGCACCGCCTCGCCCTTGGCCGCCAGGATCGCGCGCGCCAGCTCTGCCACGATCTCCCAATCGGCCTTCGCCCCCTCCTCCATCGGCAGCGTGGGCGCCGAATAATCGGCATAGTTGCGGATCGCGATCGGGCCGAGCAGCAGCGGATAATGGTCCTTTTCCAGCGGCCCGCACGGCGGCAAGATGTAGTGCGCGTGCGCGCTGGTCGCGGTGACGTACATGTCGATCGACACCATCAGGTCGAGCTGCGGCAGCGCCTCGCCCCACGCGCCGGGAGCGGACAATGCAGGGTTGCCCGAGATCACGACCAGCGCCTTGACCTGCCCCTCGCCCGGCGTGGCGATCTCCTCGGGCAGCAGCGCGCAGGGGAATTCGCTGATCACCTCGGGCCGGTTGCCGATGCGTGAGCGGAAGCGGTCATAGGTGCCCGGCCCCGCCCCCGCGACCAGATCGACCACCGGCGAGGAGAACATCACCCCGCCCTCGCGGTCGAGATTGCCAGTGGCGATGTTGAGAAGCTGGATCAGCCAGAGGTTGAGCGTGCCTGCTTCGGTGACGGAAACGCCCATGCGGCCGTAGACGATCGCCGGATCGCCGCTGCCGAGCTTCGCGGCGAGATCGCGGATGACGGCTTCGTCGATCCCGCAATGCGCGGCGAGCGGTGCAACCTCGAAGCCGCGAATCGCCTGCCACGCGGCATCCCAGCCGTCGTCGAGCATCGGTGCGAGTCTGCCCGGCGCGACCAGCCCGGCCTCGTCGAGCGCCTTCAGCAGCGCGAGCAGCAGCGCGGTATCGGTGCCGGGGCGGATGAAATGGTGCGCGCTCGCGATCTTCGCGGTCTCGGTGCGGCGCGGATCAATGACGACCACCTGCCCGCCGCGCGCCTGCACCGCCTTCAGCCGCTTCTTCACATCGGGCACGGTCCAGACGCTGCCGTTGCTGGCGAGCGGATTGCCGCCAATGATGAGCATGAAGTGCGTGCGTTCGACATCGGGAATCGGGAACAGCGCATTGTGCCCGTACATCCACATCTGGACGAGCTGATGCGGGATCTGGTCGAGCGTCGAGGCGGAATAGAGCGTGCGCACCCCCAACGCCTTGCGCAGCACCCCGGTCTGCGTGCCGGTGGCATAATTGTGCGCATTGGGATTGCCCATATAGAGCGCGGGCTGGCCGCCGCTGGCGATGATCCCCGCCATCCGCGCGCCGATCTCGGCAAAGGCGGTTTCCCAGTCGATCTCCTGCCAGCCATCGGCGGTGCGCTTGATCGGGCGGCGAAGCCGGTCGGGATCGTCCTGAAGGTCGGCGAGCGCGGTCGCCTTGGGGCAGATATGGCCGCGGGAGAGCACATGATCGGGATTGCCTCTGATCGACACGGTCTTGCGCCCCTGCACCTCGACCAGAACGCCGCAATTGGCCTCGCACAGATGGCAGGTGCGCGCGTGGATGCTGGTCGCCGATTCGCTCGCCATGATGGTCTCTCCCTTGTCGCTTTTGGGCCAAGGCTATCAGCCGCCCGCCCCCCTGACCAGCCACTGGGAAACCGGCGTTTCCGTAGCGTATGTCAGGTGAGGATTGCAGATGGTAAGGGTCGCTTGACATAGTCAGCGAATCACGACATATAGTCAGGGTCACATGACAAAAGGTCAGTGTCCTTCGACACCTGGCAGAGAGTGTTTGGAATGAAAAACCGGCTGAAAGTGCTGCGTGCAGAGCGCGACTGGAGCCAGGCAGAACTGGGCGCGCGGCTCGATGTCTCGCGCCAGGCGGTCAATGCGATCGAGACGGGCAAGTACGACCCGTCGCTGCCGCTGGCTTTCCGGATCGCGCGGCTGTTCGGCATGACGATCGAGGAGATTTTCGATGATGGAGGCGACCATGGTTGATCAGGATTGGCAGATGCGCGCCCGGCAGCGGCAACGGCGCATCAACACCGTCGTCGGCGCGCTGTTCGCCGTCGGGCTGGTCTCGGGCTTTCTTGTCGGCTTTTTCGAGGATGACGAGGCCGGGCTGCTCGCAGCCAACAGCATTCCGCCCTGGCTGGCCGTCACCAGCGCGATCGTGTTCGTCGTCGCGATCGGCTTCGGCTCGTGGAAGCTGATGAAGGTATCCGACGAGCACGAACGTGTCATTCACACCAAGACCACGGTCGTTGCGGGCAATGTGATGCTGATCGGCTTTCCCACCTGGTTCATCCTGTGGAAGGGCGGCCTCGTCCCGGAGCCCGATGCGCTATGGCTGTTCATGGCCAGCATCATCGGCAGCGTGATTGCCTTTGCCTGGTACAAGTTCCGTTAAACCCCCTGCCCCTAACCCCTATCGACCCGAGAGGATGACCCCATGACCAAGTTGTTCAAGACGCTGAAATCGGGCGCGGCCACGCTGGCCGTCGCCGCGATCGCCACCATCGGCTTTGCCAGCGAGCCGCTGCTCGCCCAGCAGCCGACCTCGGTTGCCGAAGCACTCGGCCCCGCCCCTGCCCCGGCCATGAAGGACGTCAACCCCGCAATGTGGGTGGTGCGTGACCAGGACACGACCATCTATCTGTTCGGCACCGTCCATGTGCTGCGCCCCGGGCTCAACTGGCTGAAGGGCGACATCAAGACCGCGTTCGACGCTTCGGACGAGCTGATCCTGGAGGTGCAGGAACCGTCGGATCCCACCGCCATGCAGGCCACCGTCAACAAGCTGGCGACCAATCCGCAGGGCATCACGCTGCGCAGCCTGCTGACCCCGCCGGTGCTGACCAAGTACGAAAAGACGCTGGGCACGCTCAACATCCCGCCGGTGGCGCTCGACCAGTATGAGCCCTGGTTCGCCAGCGTCACGCTGACCACGCTGCCGCTGATGATGCAGGGCTATGACCTCAACAGCGGCGCGGAAAAGGTGCTGACCAGCGCCGCCAAGGCGCAGAACAAGCCGCTCGGCCAGCTCGAAACGGTCGAGCAGCAGCTCGGCATTTTCGACAGCCTGAGCACCGAGGAGCAGGTCGCGTTCCTTGACGTGACGCTTGACGGCGTGCCCGAAGTGACGACCCAGATCGATGCCCTGGTCGATGCCTGGGGCAAGGGCGATCAGGCTGCGCTCGACAAGCTGATGAACGAGGGCATGGAAAGCTATCCCGGCCTTTACGATGCGCTGCTGACGAACCGCAACGCGAACTGGGTCAGGTGGATCAAGGCGCGGATGGACAAGCCCGGCACCGTGTTCATGGCGGTCGGCGCAGCGCATCTGGTCGGCAAGGACAGCGTGCAGGCGCAGCTGGCCAAGGAAGGTATCAAGAGCGTTCAGGTCACCAGCAACTGATCTCCCCAGGTCGTGACCTGGCAGGCCCCGTCAGCGCGCTCGCGCTGGCGGGGTTTGCCGCTCAGAGACTGGCGCCCCGGAAACAGGCGCGAACTTCCTCGACAAAGATATCGGGCACTTCCAGCGCGGCGAAATGCCCGCCCTTGTCGACCTCGTTCCAGTAGATCAGGTTGCTGAAGCGCTTCTCCGCCCAGCGGCGCGAGGTCTGGAACAATTCCTTGGGGAAGATCGTCCCGCCGGTGGGCAGGCTGATCGGATCGAAGCCCATCGCATTGAAGCTGTGCCAGTAGAGCCGCGCCGACGAGGCCGCCGAGTTGGTCAGCCAGTAGAGCGTGATCGTATCGAGCAGCGCATCGCGGCTGAAGCCCGAGAACTGGTCGTCGCAATCTGACCAGTTGCGGAATTTCTCGAGGATCCACGCCATCTGCCCCACGGCGGAATCGGCGAGCGCATAGCCGATGGTCTGCGGCCGCGTCTTCTGGATCGACGAATAGCCGCTCTCTTTCTCCTGATAATATTGCATCCGCGCCGCCGCGCGCTTTTCCAAGTCGCTGAGGTCGCCCATCGTCGCAGGATCGGGCAGCGCCAGCACCATGTTCGAATGCACCGCCGCGCACGCACCCAGATTCTGCCGCGCGATCTCCAGCGTCACGCCGGATCCCCAGTCGCCGCCCTGCGCGAAATAGCGGTCATAACCCAAAGCCAGCATCAGGTCGTTCCACGCCGTCGCGATCTTCGTGATCGACCAGCCGGTCTCGCTCGGCTTGCCCGAAAAGCCGAAGCCGGGAAGCGAGGGGATGACCAGATGGAACGCATCCGCCGGGTCCGCCGGATTGGTCAGCGGCTCGATGACCCCCATGAACTCGAGCACCGATCCGGGCCAGCCATGCGTCATGATGAGCGGGCGCGCGCCCTCGTGCTTTGAGCGGATATGAAGGAAGTGGATGTCCACCCCATCGAGCTCGATCAGGAAATTGGGATAAGCGTTGAGCGCCGCCTCGCACGCGCGCCAGTCATATTGCTTGGCCCAATAGGTCGCGAAATCCTGCACTACGGCGAGCGGAATGCCCTGGTCCCAGTCGTCGACCTGCTCCTTGTCGGGCCAGCGGGCAGCGCGGATGCGGGCGTGGAGGTCGTCGATCGCGGCTTGCGGCACGTCGATGGTGAAGGGGCGTATCTCGGTCATGCCGCGAGGCTAGACCCGGCACCGGGCGTCTTGCAACTGACAATCGTGTCAGCGATCAGACCGGTCGGGCGCCCGATCCCTTGCCGCCGCGATTGGCATATTCCTGGGTGCCGAGGTGATAAACCTTGTCGCCGCCCAGCACGGCCTGGTTGGAATAGGTGAAGCCCGGCGTCAGACCGCGATACAGGTCGTCGAAATTGCGCTCGACCGTCTTGCGATAGAGCTCCTCGAAGCTGTCGATCACGAAATAGGTCGGCTGCATGTCCGAGATGACATAATCAGTTCGCATCACCCGGTCGACTTCGAGGTGAATCCGGTTGGGCGACTGCGCCTCGACCGAAAACACCGCTTCGAGCGGGCCTGACAGGATTCCCGCGCCGTAGGCCTTGATGCCGTCGGCCTCGCGGATCAGTCCGAATTCGACGGTGTACCAGTAGAGCGCCGACAGCGCCTTCAGCCGGTTATACGCCAGTGCCTTCCATCCGGCCCGGCCATATTCCTGCATGTAGTCGGCATAGACCGGGTCGGTCAGCATCGGCACATGGCCGAACACGTCGTGGAACACGTCGGGCTCGGAGATATAGTGGAATTCCTCGCGCGAGCGGATGAAATTGCCCGCCGGAAAGCGCCGGTTGGCGAGGTGATAAAAGAAGACGTGATCGGGGATCAGCATCGGCACCGGCACCACCGTCCAGCCGGTGATCGCCCGCAATTCCTCGCTCAAGCTGCCGAAATCGGGCACGCCGCCGCGTCCCAGATCGAGCCGGTCCAGCCCAGCCATGAAGCTGCTCGCCGCGCGGCCGGGCAGCACCTGCATCTGCTGCGCGAACAGATCGTCCCAGATGGCATGCTCTTCGCTCGTGTAGGCGCGCTGCTGCGGCTCCAGCCAGTCCTCGCCGAGATGCGCCGGGCGCACCAAGGGCGCGACAAAGGTGTCGGCGGGCACATCGGGAATGACCGAATAGTCCACCGCGCCGGGCGTGATGAGCAGGCTTTCCATGGCTTTCCCCCTGTTGAAGCTGAAGCGGGATGTATAGCACTGCGAAAGCGGAAAATCCTGCCTCATTCTTGCCCATGACGGACGATCGGAAGAAGGTTCTTCCATTTCGAGGCCAGAACTGGCAAATCCTTGCCATGATCGATCTGGACGCAGAAGACATCCGCATCCTGCGCGCGCTGCAGGACAACGGCCGCATGACCAATGCCGAGCTCGCCGAAACCGTCGGCATGTCCGCCTCGCCCTGCTGGCGGCGGGTGCGGCGGCTGGAGGCGGACGGCGTGATCCGCGGCTATGCGGCACGGCTGAGCAGGCGCGCGCTGGGCCTCGGCGTGCTCGCCTATGTCAGCGTCGAGATCGCCGACCATGGCGAGGCCGTGACGCGGGACTTCGAGGCAGCGGTGGCCGATCTCGACGAGGTCATCGCCTGCCACCAGGTCACCGGTGGCGCGGACTATATCCTCACCGTGGTGAGCCGCGACCTCGACAGCTATGCGGACTTCGCGAACAAGCGGTTGCGACCGATCGCAGGGACCAAGGCGATCAGCACCAGCTTCGTGCTGCGGGAAGCGAAGGCGCAGGGCGGGCTGCCAGTTTAGGGGATAAGTCCGGTTTTGGGGGCTGGTTATCAGGGCCTTGGCGGCGAGTTATGGGTGGAGTGCTGCCGCTGGCCAGTTTATCTCCGATCGCATGACCAACCGCGCCAACCTCACTGCTTTCGAAGTTGAAACGATGGGTGAAAGCACCGGTCACTGTGATTGTTGTGGAAAGGCAAGCCGCCGCGTCTGGGGGATGGTTCATCACCAAAACGGCCCCAGCGTAGCTGCATACTGGATCCACTGGACAGCCGGGCACCTCAGCGAACCGGGAGCCAGCCTCGACCTTGTCATCGGCAAATGGGGCGAGGGCACCGACGCAGACGACCGGTTTGGCGTTGCATTGGTGCATCGCCAACTGGATGACGGTACGCCGTCCCTCGTGGTTGTTGATCCGGATGAACGGTTCAGTGGCGTAGACTTGGCTGCCACAGCCTTGAAGCGAGACGATGTGATAAACACGCCATTAGCCGATCAGGTGTTTTCAGTCGTGGACGCAATTTACCTGCAGGACGGTCGCTTTTTTGAACTGGCTCATGTCTGAAGTGGGGTCGTTTGCAGCACGGCAGCTTCTTTTAGAGAGCCTCCAGAGCTGCCACTCACGTCGCTTAGCCTGAGCGTAGTCGAAGGCCCCACGCTAGCCACATCGTTACCCTGAACTCGTTTCAGGGTCCATTTCTCCCCACGCGGCTTCGGCTGTTGGGGCACGATGGATGCTGAAACAAGTTCAGCATGACGGGTTGTGGTCGGTCTTGCCCAATCTCCTGTTATCGCGCCGTTTTCCGGCGAAAGCCGGAATCCAGGGTTGTGCAAGCGACTCGATGCGCTTGACGGAGCCTTGAGACGACAGGCGACCTCTTCGCGGCTTCGCGGCTTCGCGGCTTCGCGTGAAACTGATCCTGAAACGGGTTCACGCGAAGGCGCGAAGCCGCGAAGAGGTTTTCGAATGGGGCCAGTTCGCGCTGCTGGACTCCCGGGCTCTGGCTTTCGCCGGAGAGCGGGCCTGGGATTGCCGTCTGCGCGGGGGCCTCGACAGGCTCAGCCTGAGCGGATGTGTGAAGCGACAGTGCGCCTCCTCACTCTTACCTCGCGATCACCCCGTACAGATCATGCTCGTCGGCATCCTCGACCAGCACATCGACGAACGATCCCGGCTCCAGCCCCTCAGGCACGTCGCGCAGATACACATGGCCGTCGATCTCGGGCGCATCGGCCTGCGAGCGGCCGGTGGCGCCGATCGAGCCGTCTTCCTCGTCGGGTTCGCCGACCTCGTCGATGATGACCGGCAGCGTGCGGCCGACCTTGGCGGCAAGCTTGGCGGCGCTGATCGCGGCGGTCTTCTCCATCAGCCGCTGGTAGCGCTCTTCCTTGACCTCTTCCGGCACCGGATCGGATAGCAGGTTCGCCGCCGCGCCCTCGACCGGTTCGAAGCGGAAGCCGCCGACGCGGTCGAGTTGCGCCTCGTCCAGCCAGTCGAGCAGATACTGGAAGTCCGCCTCGGTCTCGCCGGGAAAACCGACCACGAAGGACGAGCGGATGGTGATGTCGGGCGCGATCTGACGCCAGGCCTTGATCCGGTCGAGCACCTTCGCCTCGTTCGCCGGGCGCTTCATGCGCTTGAGCACGCTGGGCGCGGCGTGCTGGAACGGAATGTCGAGATAGGGGGTGAGCAGCCCTTCGGCCATCAGCGGGATGACCTGGTCGACATGCGGGTACGGGTAGACATAGTGCAGCCGTACCCAGGGGGCCTTGCCCTCTGCGGTGCGCAGGCCGCCCAGTTCGCGCGCCAGATCGGTCATGTGCGCGCGGACTTGTCGGCCCTTCCACTCGCGCGGTTCGTGCCGGGTGTCGACGCCATAAGCCGAAGTGTCCTGGCTGATGACCAGCAACTCGCGCGTGCCCGCCGCGACCAGCTTTTCCGCCTCGCGCAGCACCGCATCGATCCGGCGGCTGGCAAGATCGCCGCGCAAGGAAGGGATGATGCAGAACGAGCAGCGATGGTTGCAGCCTTCGGAAATCTTCAAATAGCTGTAATGGCGCGGGGTCAGCTTGATCCCGCCTTCGGGCACCAGATCGATGAACGCGCCGCGCGCGGGCGGGGCGGCATCGTGCACCGCCTGCACCACGTCCTCATACTGATGCGCGCCGGTGACGGCGAGCACGTCGGGGAAGCGCGCGCGGATCGCCTCCGCCTCGTTGCCCATGCAGCCGGTGACGATCACGCGGCCATTCTCGGCCATCGCCTCGCCGATCGCCTCCAGGCTTTCTTCCTTAGCGCTGTCGAGAAACCCGCAGGTGTTGACCAGCACCACGTCCGCACCGGCATAGTCGCCCGACATCTGATAGCCCTCGGCGCGCAGCTTGGTGAGGATGCGTTCGGAATCGACCAGGGCTTTCGGGCAGCCGAGCGAAACCATGCCGACTTTCGGCGGGGCGGGAATAGTGGTGGGGCTGGACATGATGGCCGGGCGCATAGGCGTTTTGCGCGGCTTTGTCATCGGGGAAGTCTTGCGGCCGGATTAGAGGCTTCGGGACAATCGGCAATAAGAGTGCGCAACGTCCTTCGACTTCCCGGCAAGCCGGGAAGTTTATCCTGAGCCGCTGGCTTGCCAGCCAACCGAAGGGCTCGGGACAAACGGAGGGGAGGCTTAATCCCGCTGCCAACCTTTCCGCGTTCCCGAGCGAAGTCGAGGGACGTATGCGCTACGATGCCTCGGAAGGTTCCTCCGCAAACAGCACCCGCCCCACGCCATAGGCCGCGAGCGCGCCTGCGAGCTGCGACACGATGAACAGCGGCACATCGTGCGGGGCGATTCCCGCAAAGCTGTTCGACAAGGACCGCGCCACCGCGATGGCCGGGTTGGCAAAGCTGGTCGAACTGGTGAACCAGTATCCCGCCACGATGTAGAGCGCGACCGCCGCGGGCACATTGTCCGGGCGGTGTCGCACCGCGCCCAAGATGGTCAGCAACAGGCCGAAGGTGGCGACGAACTCGCCCGTCCAGTTGCCGATCCCGGCGCGCGCCTTGGTCGAATATTGCAGGATCGGCAGGTCGAACATCAGGTGCGTCAGCCAGATGCCGATGATGCCACCTGCCAACTGGACGACGACGAAGGCCAGAGCCTCGCGCGTCGCGATCTCTCCGCGCAGCCGCATCACCAGCGTCACCGCCGGGTTGAAATGCGCGCCCGAAATCGGGCCGAATATCGTGATCAGCACATAGAGGATCGCACCGGTTGCCAGGGTGTTGCCCAGCAGCGCGATGGCGACATTGCCACCCGCCAGCGCCTCGGCCATGATGCCCGAACCGACGACACAGGCGAACAGCAGCCCCGATCCCAGCCCTTCAGCAATCAGCCGCCGCGTGCCCTGCCCCATCTGTCGCCCCCTCGAATCGGCCGATCGCCGCCAGCCGACGCTGGAGCACCTGCGGATCATCCGCAAGGTCGAGCTCGAGCAGCGCCGCGATCCGCGCCTGCATCTGGTCGTACGCGATTTCGAAAGCGGCACGCTGGCCCTCGCCTTCGACCGCTGCCGGATCGGCAATGCCCCAGTGCGCCTTGATCGCGCGGCCGGGGAAGATCGGGCAGAGCTCGCCCGCGGCATTGTCGCAGACGGTGATGACGATATCGATCGGCGGCGCGCCGGGCGCGGCAAATTCGTCCCAGCTCTTCGAGCGGAAGTCGCCCGTGATGCCGCGCTCGGCCAGAAGTTGCAGCGCCATCGGGTGCGGCGCGCCCTTGGGGAAGCTGCCCGCCGAATGGGCCTGGAGGCGCCCGCCACCCATATGGTTGGCGAGCGCTTCGGCCAGGATCGAGCGCGCCGAGTTGCCGGTGCACAGGAACAGGATGCTGGTCACGGCGCGCGATCCGTTCACATTGTCGGGCAGCAGGTGGTTTCGGGCGCGCTCAACGCCCCCTTGGCGAGCGGGCCGGGGTCGCCATAGACCGTCGCCTCGCCATCGGTGTAAAAGGCTTCCCACACGATGCCATTGGGATCCTTGACCCAGCTCTTTTCCGATCGGGCATAGCAGCAGGTGGTCTTGCCCTCTTCCAGCACCGGCTGGTCGGCCTTGGCAAGACCGGCATAGACTTGCGCCAGTTCATCGGTGTTTTCGGCCTGGATACCGAGATGTTCGATGCCCTCGCTGGCACCGCAACCGGCGACCGAGATGGCGAAATTGACGCGCGGATCGTCGAGTTGCCACTTGGCGTAATCGGGCTTCACCACCGTCGGCTCTGCGCCGAACATCGCGGAATAGAAGGCGATCGAGCCATCAAGATCGCGGGTCTTGGCGTGGACATGCATGCGCTTCATCGGACTTCTCCTTGGATGGGCGGGTTCAGCAGCCGGCGCCCCGGCAGCAATTTTCGGTGAGGAAGCCGACCAGCGCGGCCATCGCGGCGAAGTCGGCGGAATAGATCAGCGACCGGCTCTCGCGGCGCTGCACGATCAGCCCCGCCTGCATCATCTGGTTGAGGTGGAAGGACAGCGACGAGCGCGGGATGCTCAGCCGGTCGGCCAGATCGCCCGCGCTCACGCCATCGGGGCCAGCCTCCACCAGCAGGCGAAAGGCAGCGAGCCGATGCTCCTGCGCAAGCGCGGCGAGCGCGGCGATGACCTCCGCGCTGCCGAGAACGCGGCCTTCGGCAGGCGACGCGGCAACTGGCGAACATGGGGCAATCATCGATTCCATATTTCCAATATTATGGAAATGACAGTTTGAGTCAACCCGCCGCACGGTAAACTTTTCGTCAACCAATTTGCCGCAATTTTGCCGCGATGGCTCCCCGCTTTGCCCCCTTGCCCGTTCTGGCGATGGCCGCCGCGTTGCTGTTCGCCGCGCCCCCGGCCGCGGCGCAGGAACCGCTGCTGCAATGCGTGCCCTATGCCCGGCAGGTGAGCGGCATCCAGATCTTTGGCGATGCGCACAGCTGGTGGCAGCAGGCGGAGGGCAAATACCAGCGCGGCCAGCGCCCGGCGGTCGGTGCGGTGATGGCGTTCAAGCCCTATCGCTCGATGCAGCTTGGCCATGTCGCAACGGTCGCCAAGGTGATCGACAAGCGCCGCGTCCTGCTCGACCACGCCAACTGGTCGCCGATCGACGGCCGCAAGGGACAGATCGAACGCAATGTGCTGGCCGAGGATGTCTCGGTTGCCAATGACTGGAGCGAGGTGCGCGTCTGGTATGCGCCGATCGGCGCGCTGGGCACGACGCGCTACCCGGTACACGGCTTCATCTACCCGCAAGGCCGCGCGCCGAGCCAGCTGCAGGTCCCGCCGGTGCAGATCGCTTCAGCCGATCGCAGCGATGGACGCCTGAGCCGCGAGGAACGCCAGGCACAGCGTCAGGCCGAGAAGGAGGCGAAGCGCCGCCTCAAGCAGATCGAGAAGCAGCGCCGCGAATATGCGAAATATCTGAAACGCCAAGAAAAGGTGCGCAAGGCGACGGCCCAGGCCTCGCCGGCCCCGGTGCCCCGCCTGCAGGTCGATCCGATCGGTGACCTGATCGCCTCAACCGGCAGCTGAGCCGGGCGTTCAGGCCTTCGCGACCGGCGCGTCCTCGCCGAGATCCTTGTACCAGGCCTCGACCGGGCCGCTCAGCTTCAGCGTCAGCGGCTGGCCCTTGCGGTCCATGGTCTTGCCCGCCTGCACCCGGATCCAGCCCTCGGAAATGCAATATTCCTCGACATTGTTCTTCTCGACACCCTTGAACCGGATGCCGATGCCGCGGCCGAGCAGATCGGCGTCGAAATGAGGGCTGCGTGGATTGATCGCGAGCCGGTCCGGCGGCACGTCCGCGGCGCCGGTCGAAGCGGCGGGGGTCTGTTCGGGGGTTTCCGGGGTCTCGGTCATCATGGGGTCCGTTCTGGCAAAATCGTGCCGCGCCTTTAGACAGCCCTAGCGGACATCGCAATAGACCTGCCGGATGATCCCCCGGTCGAGCAACAGCTGAAACAGCCGCGCGGCACGATCCGGGCTGGACAGATCGGTAACCTCGCCGGACTCATCCACGGCCGCGCTGGCCACGACCAGCCGCAACACCGCCAGCGGGTCGGTTGTCAGCACCCGGCCCCGGCGCGGGGTGGACGCGGCGTTCACGCCGACCACCCTGCCCTGCTCGTCAAAGGTCGGCCCGCCGCTGATGCCGCCGAGCGGCCCATCGAAACTGGGGACGCGTTCGGCTTCGGCCCAGGCCAGGATCGGTTCGCTCTGCCCGCCCGGTCCACCACGCGAAGCATATGCAGCGCCCAGAAAGCGCGAGACCACCACCGCCGGATTGCCCGCTGGGAAACCCATATGATAGCCGAAGGCGCCCTCCTCCGGCAGCTCCTCGGTCAGCGCGAGCGCGAATTCGGGAAGCGGCCCCTGGCGGATGACCGACGCATCGGCCTCGCTGCTCTCGAGGACGTCGCTGATCGCATCGATACCGTCCTCCGCGACCAGCCCGATCCGGTCGCAGCCATGCGTGACATGCTGCGCGGTCAGCCAAGTGCCGTCGCGATCGACAGCGAAAGCCGTGCCTTGGCTGTCCTGCTGCGGGCCGGGATCGGCGATGACGAAGCTCTCCCCGATATCGGGCATCGGGCGGCGCGGGCTGCGCGGGTCGAACTGTTCGACGCTGAGCGGCGCATCGCCCCATTCCTCTTCGCTGCCGCCAAACCAGACGATCAGCAGCACCGCCCCCAGGACCCAGGGCAGGCAGCCGCGGCGGTTGGAAGTCCGCGCCTTGCTCATCCGCGCCGAGCGCTTTCGGAACCTTCCATCGCCTTGTGCATAATTGCGACGCTACCGGCGCTGGCGACAGAATCAAGCGGATAGGCATAGTTTCACGATACAAGTGTTGCTTGTCGCTGCGGCAATGCAACTGACCGCCAGTTTCTGAATATCGTGCTTACTTTCAATTAATGCTGCGTTCATGCTATCGATTCAGCATGATGCATGTGTGACAAAATCGCAACGCAAGCTCATCAATGTTCGTGATGTTGGAACCGAGCTGTGGGTCTGTAGGTTTGGCAACCGTCTGAATACCAAAAAGCAAGGACGCGAAACCATGAAGACCCCCATCAAATTTTCCGCCGCTTCGGCCATTGCTGTCGCCATGCTGGCGACGCCCGCATTCGCCCAGACGGTGAAGGACGATACCGATTTCGACGGCGTCTATGTCGGCGGCCATTTCGGCTATTCGG
Source organism: Blastomonas ursincola (assembly GCF_013607875.1). GTDB lineage: Bacteria > Pseudomonadota > Alphaproteobacteria > Sphingomonadales > Sphingomonadaceae > Blastomonas > Blastomonas ursincola. The sequence continues at coordinate 1,129,232 of NZ_VDES01000002.1, read as the reverse complement.
CTCAGTCGAGCCCGCGCGGTGAAGGCGTTGTCTTCGACACCAATGTCGATGGCGACTTCAACGACAGCGTGCTGAATACCGCAGGCCTCAATGCTTTCAGCCCGGGCTTCTGCCGTGGTTCGGCCAGGGGCAACAATGCTGATGCCGGCTGCCGTCAGGACCAGAACGGCATCGAATACGGTGTCCGCATCGGCGCCGACAAGCGCTATGGCAATTTCGTCATCGGTGCACTGGTCGAGGGCAGCAAGTCGGAAGCCAAGGATTTCGTCACCGCGTTCAGCACGACCCCGGCCAACTATACGTTCACGCGTGAACTCGATTACGCCATCTCGGCCCGAGCCCGCGCTGGCTATACCCCGGGCGGCGGCATCCTGTTCTACGGCACCGGCGGCGTCAGCTATGGTCGCATCGAGAACGGCTTCCGCACCTCGAACGCTGCCAACTCGTTCACGCCGCGCAACACCAAGGATTGGTCGTGGGGCTGGCAGGCCGGTGGCGGTGTTGAAGCCAAGATCGCTCCCAACATGAGCATCGGGCTCGAATATCTCTACAACACCTATACCAATGACGATTTCGCCGTGAACGTCGGTCCGGGCACTGCCCCTGCGACCAACCCGTTCCTGCTGCGTGCCGGCCAGACCGACATGCGCCGCAGCGATCCGAATTTCGAGTTCCACTCGATCCGCGTGACCACCGCGTTCCGCTTCTGATCGATGGCTGATCGTTGAAAATGGCGGGGCTGCGCAAGCGGCTCCGCCATTTTTCTATCCGGCGACGGCAGCCGCATTGAGCGCGGCCAAGGCGACCTTGGTCATGGCCAGGAAGATCGCAGCAGCCAGCTGATCCTCCTCGATCCGCTTCGACAGATTGCCGATCAGCAGATCGACCGCGCGAAACGCGATCAATTGCAGGATGAGCGTCACGCTGCCCCAGATCAGCACGTCCCAGACATTGACCGAAGCGGCGAGACAGAAGGCGAGCGGCAGCGCCAGCCCGAGTGCCGCACCGCCCAGTGAAACCGCCGCCGAGACATTGCCCGCGCGGATCAGCGCGAATTCCTTGTGCGGGGTAATCCACATATAGAGCGCCAGAGCCAGCGCCCACGCGACCGTCGCCGTGCCCAGATGCAGCATGAAGATAGGCAGCCCGGCAAACAGGCTCTGGATTACGGGCGCGGGATCGGTCATGGCCGCAACTGTTGACCCGAAAGGGCGGAACGATCAAGCCTGATCCGAACCCCGCCCCCTTCCCAGCCAGGCCAGTTCCATGCGCATCTGCATTCTCATCCCCGACGCCGCCGACCTCACCCGCTATGACGACTGGCAGGACCAGGCGGTCGTGATCGAGCCGCTGTTCGCCATGCATGGCCTGACGGTCGAATGGCGCGCCTGGACCGACAGCGCACCGTTCGAGGCCGATCTGGTGCTGCCGCTGATGGCCTGGGGCTATCATCGCGCGCTGCCGCGTTGGCACGCGCAGCTCGATCGCTGGCAGGGCGCACGCTTCCTCAACCCGCTCGAAATACTGCGCTGGAATACCGATAAACGCTATCTGCTCGAACTCGCACAGCGCGGCGTCGCCATCGTGCCGACGCGGTTTCACGAACGGCTGGACGCAGCCGCAGTGGACGAAGCACGCACCGCCTTCGGCACCGCCGATCTGGTGGTGAAGCCCCCGGTGTCGGCGGGATCGGACCATACCTGGCTGCTGCGCGATGGCGCCCCCTGCCCGCCCGAAGCGCTGGGCCGCGCGATGCTTGTCCAGCCGATGATGCCGATGATCGCCAGCGAGGGCGAATATTCGCTGTTCTGGCTGGCGGGCGAACTCGCGCATGCCATCCTCAAACGCCCGAAGAGCGGGGATTTTCGCGTGCAGGGCCAGTTCGGCGGCCAGTCGCAGGCGGTGGTGCCACCAGCGGCTGCGCGCGATCTCGCTCTTGCGACGCTCGGGGCGATCGATGCCGACCTGCTCTATGCCCGGATCGACATGGTCGGCGATGGCCGGGGAGGCTATGCGCTGATGGAAATCGAGCTGATCGAACCCTGGCTGTCGCTCGATCGCACCGCCGATGGCGGCAAGGCCTTTGCGGCAGCGATTGCAGCGGCGGCACGCCAGCCAGCCAGCGCCGGTTAAGGTCGAGCGCGTCACAGGAGCCGCCATGACGATATTCCCTGCTGTCTTGCTGCTCGCGGCCACCCAGGTCGGCCCCGCCGACGCCAATGCCTTGCCGCCCCTGCCTGCACCGGCACCCGCCGAGGCCGAGGTGCCGAAGCCCGGCCCCCGCGCGTCCGGCTTCACGGCGCCGCTGGCCGACGAGGCGCGCTTCGATGCCTGCATGGACACGGCAACCGACGATCCCAAGACAGGAATCGTCGCGGCCAATGAGTGGCTCATCGCGGGCGGCGGCTATTTCGCGCGGCATTGCCTGGGCTTTGCCTATTCCAAGGAAGGCCGCTGGGCCGCCGCAGCCGATGCGTTTGTCGACGCCGCGCGCGATGCCGAGCTTGCCCGCGACAAGCGCGCCGCGAATCTGTGGACCCAGGCGGGCAATGCGATGCTGGCGACCGGAGATGCCGACAAGGCGCTGACCTATTTCGACGCGGCGCTGGCGCAGGGCGTAGCGCAGGGGCTGCTGCTCGGCGAACTGCATCTCGACCGCGCCCGTGCGCTGGTGGTGGCAGGGCAGACCGATGCAGCGGAAATTGCGCTGGCCGAGGCGCACAAGCTTGCGCCCGAGGACCCGCTCGCCTGGCTGCTCTCGGCGACGCTGGCGCGCCGGCTGGGCAAGCTGGAGCGGGCGCAGGCCGATATTGACATTGCCGCGCGCCTCGCCCCGCGCGATCCCGAAGTCGCGCTGGAAGCCGGCAATATCGCGGCCAGCGCTGGCAAATACGACGTCGCCCGGCGCAACTGGACCCAGGCGATCGAGATCCGCCCCGAGGGGCCGATAGCGCGCACCGCGCGCGGCCATCTGAGCGACCTCGACCGGGCAGAGGCAGAGACGGCAGAGACCACCGCGAAGCCCTAGGCCTCTCCCCTCCCCAGGGGGAGGGGAAAGCAATGATCAATCCAGGTAGAAATCCACCGTCGTCACCACGCGTACCTTTTTGTACGGCGTGTCGCTGACGCCCCAGCCGCCACCGCTCTCGCCATCGCGCGATTCGACCGAGAAATAGCCCTGGGTCGCGCTCTTGATCCCGCCGACATCGGTGCCGCTGTCCTTGGCGAACTGCTCGGCCGAGGCACGCGCATCCTTGGTCGCTTCGGCCACCATCTTGGGTTTGATGTCGTTGAGCTTGGTAAAGCTGTACGCCATGCCCGATCCTTCGTCGAGCACGACGCCCCGCCGGATCAAGTCGAACTGGCGCTTCACCGCCGCCTGCGCCTTCTTGATGTCGTTGGTGCGCAGCGACATACGCTGGCGGATGGTATAGGTGGTCGATCCGTAATTGTTGTTGAACTGCGAGACGTTCGCGCCCGTGGGCTGCAGCGCGTCGCCATCGAAGCCGAGCTCGGTGAAGAAACCGCGCAGCGCCTTGGTATCGGCATCGATATCGGCCTGCGCGCTTGCGAGGTCGTCGGCCTGGGCCGAATAGGCGATGGTCCAGGTGGCAAGATCCGCCGTCACGTCCTTTTCGGCAAGGCCGCGCACGGTGACCGAACGGTCCGCCTGCTTGGCGCGCAACAGGCCATCGCCGAGCAGATAGCCGCCCGCGACCATGCCGATCGCCAGTATCCCGGCACCGGCGAGAAACACATTGTCGCGCACCCAGCCGCGCTTGCCCGATCCGTCCGATCCCCCACCATCAACCATGTCCGAAAGTCCTTCCAATGCGATGCGTGCCGCCTATATCTGCGGGGCACATCCACCCCCGACGACACGATGGATCGATTAGCCGAGCTGCGATGAACCGTGTCTTAACTGCGATGAATTGAGGCCAGTATAATGACCAAATATCTCCACACGATGATCCGCGTCACCGATCCCGATGCGACGATCAAGTTTTTCGAGCTGATCGGCCTCAAGGAAGTCCGCCGCTTCTCCAGCGAGCAGGGCCGCTTCACGCTGATCTTCCTCGCCGCGCCCGGTCAGGAGGGCGTGGCCGAGGTCGAGCTGACGCACAACTGGGACCCGGAGGAATATACCGGCGGACGCAATTTCGGGCACCTCGCCTATCGGGTGGAGAATGTCTACGAGACCTGCCAGCGGCTGATGGATGCGGGCGTGACGATCAACCGCCCTCCGCGCGACGGGCATATGGCTTTCGTGCGCAGCCCCGACGGCATCTCGGTCGAGCTGCTGCAGGAAGGCCATCTGGAACCTGCCGAGCCCTGGGTCTCGATGCCCAATACCGGCAGCTGGTAAGCCGCTGGCGACGCGCGGCGGGCTGGGGTATATTAAGGCTCTTCGGGGGCCCAGAACAAGGATGACGACCATGCGCAACATGCCCATCATGCTCAGCCTCGCCGCGCTCGCCTGTGCCACCCCGCTGATCGCCTCGGACAGCCGCGATGCAGAAATCCGCGCGCGCACCGCCGATGCCATCGCCAATCTCGACGAACGCGGTCAGAAGCTCGCGAAAATCTATCTCAAGGACCGGGTGGCGGGCGATCCGGTCGACTGCATCCCGCGCACCCGCCTGCGCCGCTCGACCGCGGCCAGCGACGACGTGCTGCTCTATGACGATGGCTCGGTGGTGTACGTCAATACGCCGTATCTCGGCTGCCCCCGCGCCCGCGACAACACGATGATCTCGCAGACCCCGGTCGGCCGCCTGTGCTCGGGCGACATCGTGCTGGTCCAGGACCTGCGCATCAACGTGCCCCTGGGCAGCTGCGCGCTGAGCGAGTTCGTGCCCTATCGCAAGGTGAAGAAGGGGGGCTAGGGGCAGCCCTTTCCGCCCCGCGCCTACACCCGCCTACCCAAACCCCGCCAGAAACGCTGCGACATTTGCGCCCAGCGCGTCGACCGCGTAGCCGCCTTCCATGACGATCACTGTCGGCAGATCGAGTGCGGCGATCGAGCGGGCGATGGGGGTATAATCGGCCGTCTGTAGCGCGAATTGCGAGATCGGGTCGCCGGCAAAGGTATCCGCGCCGAACGAGACGCACAGCATGTCCGCACCGAAAGCGCGGATCGCGGCCAGCCCCGTCTCCAGCGCCGCCATATAGCTGGCCAGGTCCGTGCCGCGCGGCAGCGGCAGGTTGAGCGTCGCGCCCTCGCCTGCCCCCTCGCCACGCTCGTCAGAATGGCCCCAGAAGAACGGATAGTCGGTCGCAGGATAGGCATGGATCGAGACGAACAGAACGTCGCCGCGATCGTAGAAAATATCCTGCGTGCCATTGCCATGGTGGTAATCGACATCGAGGATCGCAATGCGCTTCCGGCCCGCCGCGATGGCCGCTTCGGCCGCCACCGCGACATTGTTGATGAAGCAATAGCCGCCCAGATAATCCGCGCCGCAATGGTGTCCCGGCGGGCGGCACAGCGCGAAGGCTGAGCGATCGCCGCCGAGCACCGCCTCGGTCGCCGCGAGCGCCGATTGCGCCGCCCAATAGGCGCTGGACCAGGTTCCGGCAGCAATCGGGCTGGAAGCATCGAAGCTGAACTGGCCCAGATCCGCGTCGATCCGGTTCAGCTTGAGCGGCCGCCTGCCGACCACCGGCCAGGCATAGCCATGCGCATCGCCAGTGCGCCCTGCCTCGACCCAGCGCTTGTGCGCCGATTCCAGGAATTCGAGATAATTGTCGCGATGCACCCGGCGGATCGGTTCGAGCCCGTAATCGCGCGGCGTTTCGATATCGCTCAGCGCTTCGAGCACATTCTCCATGCGTCCGCGATGCTCGGCATAGGGCACATAAGCCCCGTTGTGCAGCTCCATCGCGGGCGCATGATCGTGCTGGCGCGGATCGAAGAACGTCCTCATTGTGCGAAGAGCTTCTTCAGGAACACCGTCTCGACCTCGCGGCGCAGATCGTTGTTCGCCTTCTTGAGGAAGCCATGGCCTTCATCGGCATAGAGCACGTACCAGGTCTCGACCCCGTTCGCGCGCAGCGCGGCGACCACCTGATCGGATTCGGATTGCGGCACGCGCGGGTCGTTCGCGCCCTGCATCACCAGCATCGGCTTGGTGATCTTGCCCACATTCTTGAGCGGCGCGATCCGTTCGAACACCGCGCGCATCTTGGGGTCGCGCTCGTCGCCATATTCGGCGCGGCGGTTGTCGCGGCGATAGGCTTCGGTATTGGCCATGAAGCTGATGAAATCGCTGATGCCATAGCGCTCGACCCCGCCGACCAGCTTGTCCGAATAGAAGGTCATGCTGGCGAGCGACATGTAGCCGCCATAGGACTGGCCATAAACCGCGATCCGCTTCGCATCCATGCCCGGCTGCTTGCCCGCCCAGTCGATCAGCGCGCCGATATCCTTGACGCTATCCTCGCGCAGCGGGCCGTTGTCGAGATTGAGATATTTGGTGCCATAGCCGTCCGATCCGCGCACGTTGGGCAGGATGACCACCGCGCCAAGCACATCGGCAAAATATTGCGCGCCTGGGTTCCAGCTCGGGCGCGTTTGTGCCTCGGGTCCGCCATGGATGTCGATGATCACCGGCAGCTTGGCATCGGGCGCGGCATTCTTCGGCCGATAGACAAAGGCAGGGACGGTGAGCCCGTCAAAGCTGGTGAAGCGCACGAGCTGCGGCTCGACGAGCTTGGCGGGATCGAGCTCGCCCGGCTCGGACTGGGTCCAGCGGGTGATCGCCTGGTTGCCCAGTTCCACGGTCCAGACATCTCCCGCAGTGGTCGCATTGGTCAGCCCCACCGCCAGCTTGCCACCGTCGGGCGAGAAGGACAGGGCCGTCACAACCCCGCGCGGAAGCGAGGGCGACATGCCCGCGCCACCCGCCAGCGGCATCACGATCACGCGCGAATAGCCGTCCTCGTTGAGCGTATAGGCGATCGTGCGGCCATCGGGCGACAGGTCATAGGCCTCGACATCCCAGCCCGGCTCGCGCGACAGCGCGGTCATCTTGCCAGTGGCGGCATCGATCCGCACCAGCCGCCGCGTGTCGGTGCCGGCGTTGGTGATCGCGACGATCGCCTTGCCGTCCTCGATGAAGCGCGGGTCCTCGAACCGCGCCTTGGCCTTGACCGACCAGTCGAGCGGGGTGACCTTGCCGCTCTCCATGTCGAGCAGCATCAGATGGTTCTCGCGGTTCGATATCCCCTTGGCGAGCAGCACCGTCGTCTTGTCCGCGCTGATGTCCTGCGGGCCGACCGCGCCGTTGCCCTGCCAGACCAGGCGGCGGCTCTTCGGGTCGGCAGGATCGGCGGCCATGATTGCATAATCGGCCGAACCCTTGGTGGCGCGCGACCAGACCAGCAGGCTGCCATCCTTGGCGAATACCGGCGACTGGTTGCGCGTCACCGGCTCGGTCAGCGGCTGGCCTACGCCGTCGAGATCGCGGACGAACAGCTGGAACCATTCATCGCCGCCGGTATCGCGGGTGAGCACGAAGCGCTTCTTGCCGGGCACGGTCTTCGCCCCGCTGACCGGCTCGCCATAATAGGTCAGCTGCCGCCGTGCCGCGCCGGGAGCGGGCACATGATGGACCTGAAATGTCGATCCGAAGCGCGTGGTGATCAGCATCGATCCATCGGGCAGCCAGTCCTGAAACCGCGCCTCGCGATAATTCTGGTAGCGCTGCACCGCATCGCGGATGTCCTGCGGAATCTCGGGCACATTCTCCAGCCGCGCCGTGCCGACCTGGCGCGTCTGGACGGGGGCCTGCTGCGCGGCGGCAGGAACGGCGATGAGCGCGGCAACAGCCAGCAGCGACGAACGGAACAGCATGCGATACTCCCCTGGATGGACCCAAATCTCGTTTCAGATGCAAACACTTAAGCTCAGAAAATGCCCATGGCCAGCCCCGCCCCGAACATCGCGCCCAATTCGCTGCAGGGGGCGAGCGCGGCCGCGTCCGGATGCTTGGGCGCAGCAATGGCCTCGGGCGTTTGCGCGTGTGTGCAGACGATCAGGCTCTCGGCGATGCGCTTCAATCGCCAGCCGGTAGCGATCCGCTCGATCTGCCGCACCGCCCCTGCCCCGTCCGATCCCGCCGCCACCGTCGCCGCATAGGGCCGCCCCTCGATCCGCCCCAGCAGCGGGTAATAGCAGCGATCGAAGAACTCCTTCATCGCCCCGGTCATGCTGGCGAGATTCTCGGGGCAGACGAAAATATAGCCCGAAGCGGCAATCAGGTCGGCGGCCTCTGCTTCCTCCGCCGCCACCAGCTGCACCGTACATTCGTTACGCGCAGCGGCAGCTGCCGCTTCCGCCATCACCTTGGAAGCGCCGGTGCGGCTGTGCCAGATGATCAACAGGATCGGCTGCTCTGTCATTCTGCCTTGATAGTGCCCAGCCTCCCGCAATCCAGTCCTTTCGACCCAGCACACCCTCGCCAAGCGGAATCGCGCTCGCTAGAGAGGGACCATGGCCACGCTCTACCCCGATCCCGTTCTCGGCATCACCCGATCGCTCACCGGCCAGCCCTGGCACTGGCGCGGTGCCGAGGGCGACCGGCGCGAGGCGGACCTGCAGCCCGACGACCTGGTGTCGCTGCTGCTGCTGAGCCGCGGCGTGCCGCGCGACGATCTGGAGCGGCATCGCGCACCCACGATCCGCGGCTTCATGCCCGATCCATCGATCTTCCGCGACATGGACAATGCCGCCGACCGCCTCGCCCAGGCGGTGATCGCGCGCGAGAAGGTCACCATCTATGGTGATTATGACGTCGACGGCGCGACCAGCGCGGCGCTGCTGATCCGGCTGCTGCGCGATCTGGGCCTGGACGCCGGCGCCTATATCCCCGACCGGCTGATGGAAGGCTATGGCCCCTCGGGCGCGGCGCTCACCAAACTCGCTCAGGACGGGTCGACATTGATCGTCACCGTCGATTGCGGCGCGATGGCCTATGAGGCGCTGCAGATGGCGCACGAGGCAGGCGTCGACGTCGTCGTGGTCGATCACCACAAATGCGCCGCCGAGCTGCCGCGCGCCTTTGCCCTCGTCAATCCCAACCGACTCGACGAAGAGGACGAGGCGGCAGCGCACGGGCATCTCGCCGCTGTCGGCGTCGCCTTCCTGCTCGCCGCCGCTGTGGTCCGCACGCTGCGCGCGCAAGGCTTTTTCGCCAGCCGCACCGAGCCCGCGCTGATGGAACTGCTCGATCTGGTAGCCTTGGGCACCGTCGCCGATGTCGCGCAATTGAAGGGCCTCAACCGCGCATTCGTCGCGCAGGGGCTGAAGATCATGGGGCGCAGGCGCAATATCGGCATGGCGGCGCTGATCGAGGCCAGCCGGCTGACCCGCGCCCCGGTCTGCTCGGACCTGGGCTTTGCACTGGGTCCGCGAATCAACGCGGGCGGGCGCGTCGGATCGGCGGACTTGGGCGTGCGGCTGCTGACCACGCAGGACGAGAGCGAAGCGCGCGCCATCGCCGCCGAACTGTCGCGCCTCAACGACGAGCGCCGCGCGATCGAGGCGATGGTGCAGGAAGAGGCCGAAGCTTTGCTCTCTGCGCAGCACAACCGCGCGGTCGCGGTGCTCGCGGGCCGCGCCTGGCATCCCGGCGTCATCGGCATCGTCGCCGGGCGGATCAAGGAAAAGACGAATCGCCCCTCGCTGGTCATCGCGCTCGACGAGTCGGGCATCGGCAAGGGATCTGGTCGCTCGATCCCCGGCGTCGATCTGGGCGCGGCGATCATCGCGGCCAAGGATGCAGGGCTGCTCGTTGCGGGCGGCGGCCATGCCATGGCGGCAGGGCTGACGATCAACGCCGACCTGCTCGACCGATTCGGCGAGTTTCTGGAAGATCGGCTCGCCGCCCCGGTCGCCGCTGCCTCGGGCGCGGCGCGGCTGCTGGTCGATGCGCTGGTCGCGCCGCGCGGGCTCACCCCCGATCTGGTCGAGCGCATGGAGGCGGCGGGTCCCTATGGCATGGGCTGGCCTGCGCCGCGCCTCGCCACCGGGCCGGTGCGAATCGTGCGCTGCGACGTCGTCGGCACCACGCATGTCCGCGCGATCGCAGCGGGCGATGACGGCGCATCGTTCAAGGCGATGGCATTTCGCAGCGTCGATACCCCGCTCGGCCAGGCTTTGCTCGGCGCCCCGCGCGACCGGCGTTTCTGGCTCGCGGGCCGCGTGAAGATCGACAGCTGGAACGGCAATCACGCCACCGAAATGCATGTCGACGACCTCGCTCCGGTCGATTTATGAAAAAGCGAAAAAACCGGAAACGGGCGCTTGACTGCCCCCGATCAACTGCTTAGAGGGGCGCTTCCCGCACAGATGGCCCCTTCGTCTAGCGGTTAGGACGCGGCCCTTTCACGGCTGAAACACGGGTTCGATTCCCGTAGGGGTCACCACTTTTCAATGACTTAGGTCATTTGCGGTGATTTTTCCCTAATGGTTCCCTAATAAGCGGTTTTTTTGCCGCGCCCATTAGCGTGTAAAAATCTGGAAGATTCGCTCACCATCCAGGTGCGTTGCCCAGCTTCAGAAACAGGCTCGCCATCGTCGCGGCGCAGGCATCATCCAGCTCGAAATAGCGTTCCCAATGCCGATCATAGGTGCGCCGCCACATGCCCTTCGGACGCGGTGCCAGTCCCGCTTCCCAGCCTTGCGTCCCGCCCAGCTTCTTTTGCAGGCGGAACAGGGCGTCAAACGGCTTGTCGCGCTCGCTGGAACGTTGCGAGCGATAGCCCAGCCGCCAGGCCTGCCGCGATGCGAACAGCTCGCCGCCGGGCGGCACGAACAACTTGCCGACACGCTGGCCGGTCCTGGGGCAGTGCATCCACCAACGCCGCCCACCGTAATTGGGGCGGGTGCAAGATAGCCCGATGCGCTGCGCATGATCGCGGCTGGCCCCGGTCGAACGCTGGCTGACGGTAAAGCGCAGCTCCAGCCACGCATCCTCCAGTTCGCGCATATCGCAGGTGTAACGGATGTCGCCGCTGGGTTGATCCCCGCATGACCAGGACAGCCCGCCCTGCCGATACTCGCCCGGCACCGCGCGCCCGGTGCGGATCATCCAGGCCAGATCGATGAACAGGCAGCTTTCCGCCACCGGTCTACCGTTCTGCCGCCCTGATCCGTAACCGCCCATGCTGGTGTTATAGCAGGGCAACACGGCCAAGCAAAATCAGTAATCCGCGTTTTCCTCGGCATAGGCACGGCAACCTTCGACAAAGCTCCAACTGTTGCCACCGCAGCTATCAGGATCGGTTATCCCGTTGTCCGATGCCCAATTGTAACCCGCCTCATGCCCGCTGCAATCAACGGTGCAGCCAGATCCGGCATAGCTTCCCTGTTCGCCATCCAGCGCATCGCGGCGCTCGTCATATTCGTCATAGGTTTCCCCAGCCACGACCTCGCCAGTCTCCCCGTAGCTGGAGTCGCTTTCCGCCTCGCCCTCATATTCCGCAGCTTCACTTTCGGCATCTTCCGACGCCGCCCCGCAAGCGGTCAAAGCCAGCATCATGACTGCTGCAATAGCTGGTCTCATGCCTCTATCTCCCCCGGTGGCATTTCGATGGTCTGCATGATGCGGTGAGTTTCACCCAAAATCTTGATGATGCGCTGGTAATGCCGGATGTCATCCCAAGACAGGACGCGCCCCTTGCGGTCTTTCAGCCACTTTTGCGCAGGCTGATAGCCGCCAATCTGGAAATTCCAGGCGATGCCAGACACCCCTTCGAAATGCTGCCCCTCCAGCCCCTTGCCGTTGATATAGACCCGCCCTGTCTCGAAGCGCGGCTTGTCCACCATGCAGTCCTGCCCGTCCGGAGCAGCGCCCTGAAAGGGGAACGGGGTTTCACCGATGGCGGCATTCTCCATCAGGTGAAGGCGACGCAGCTTCTCGCCCTTTTCGCTGATCACGCGGAACACTTCCGGCGAAGGCGGCAACGGAAAGCGCGGGAAATCGATTTTCAGAAATTCGGCATAGGTTTCACGATAGGCAGGCGAGTGCAGCACGCCATAGATGTAGTCGAAAACCTTGACCTCATCAGGCCGCGCATCGCCGGTTGCTGTGCGAAAAGCCCCGCTTTCAACCATGGCCCTATCGGGCGCTGCCGCCTTACCGGTTAGACCAGCCGCCGCGCGGAATTTGGCATAGAGCTTAGGGTCGAAGTTGACGCGCATCGACTGGTCCAGGTCTTGCTCGTCCGGGTATATATAGAGGGGGAATACGGCGGACTGGGTGCTGCTTTCGGCGCACTTGGTTTCCATCATGTGCTGAGTTATAAAAAAATGGTCAGGTGTGGGGTTCTTGTTACTTCTTGCAGTTGCTAGACCGATATTCTCACCAAGCACAAAATTTCGCATGATCTTTTCAACTGGCCATCCAACAAAACCCCTCGAACGACCGGTGAAATAGATAAAGCGCTGGTCAAATGGTCGATATGAAATCGGTTTAATTTTATCGGTCGATGGGGCGTTGCTAAGGTCGTCGATTGCCCATTCGTACTGCCAGTCGCGGACATCGTCCGGCAGATTGTATTTCGAGCGCACCCAAGCTTCAGGCCGGGTGAGCATGTCTTTGACGGCTTGCCAAACCCCTTCCTTTTCTCGATGGATAGTAAGATTATCGCGTTTGGTAACAACCCCAGTGCCTCCGATTGGAAAAAGGTCTGGGACACTGTGCCAAAGCGAATAGTTGCGCTCCAAGCCTTCATCGCGATGCACAAATGAGAAAAAGGGTGATCGAGGGCGTACGTTAGTCTGCGAGCAATGGCCCGGAGTTCCATCCCACAATACTGCATACTTGCCCTCTCTAGCGCCCCAAAGGTCGCCATGTAGCACTTGGGCTAGAGGTTTCGGCGCCTTGCTATTGCGCGCCCTCTTGATAGCGATAACGATTGCGACGCCTTGTTGGATGTCGAACACGTTTCTGTCCGCCGAACCGTCTGGGGCGACTTCCTTCTTTTTCGAATTGCCGTGCAGGTCGAGCACGTAAATCCGATCGAAGCTGTCCAAAAGGTGCCAGCGCATCCCACGAAACGTTGGGTTATCAAGATAACCGTGGTTAGTGATGTAACCCAGCACGCCCTCGCCGGTCTGATCAATCATGTGCTGGGCGAACCGGATGAATTTTACGTAATCGTCATTGATCCATTTCGGGTTGCGTTCTTTCAGGCGCTGTTTACCGCCGGGTTCCTGCTTGTAATCTTCCATAAGGCCCATGATCCAAGGCCCCTTGTTCGCGCTCTCGCCCGAGTAGGGCGGGTTGCCGACCACGCACATGATCGGGGTTTGACGCTTGATGTCGCTCGCGGCTTTGGCTTCCTCTGCAATGGCACGTGACAGCCCAAACAGCGTCTGTTCCACCCGTTCGCCTTCCTCCAGGGAGTTGGTAAGATAAACCCCCAGGCGAGGCGGGTTGGTGGATGGCTTATAGCCCAGTCCCGTCAGAATCATGTCGAGCTTCATATGGCACATGGCATAGCTGGCCATCAGCAGCTCAAACCCGTGAATGCGCGGGATCAGGTCACTTTCGACATATTGCGACCACTGGCCAGGCGCGACGCCCTTCACCCGCTCTGCCACCAGCTTGACCACCTCGGCCAGGAAGGTACCAGTTCCGGTTGCAGGGTCCAGAACCTGTACCCGGTGCACTTCGCGCTTGATGGTCGCTGGCTTGCCTGTTTTCGGGTCGTTCTGGCCAGTGTCCCAGTCGATGGTGACGCGGCTGGTATCGGCCAGGCCATCGGCCAGCCCGAATTCGGTTTTCAGCACCTCATCGACCGCCCGGACGATGAAGTTGACCACCGGCTCGGGCGTGTACCAGACCCCCCGCGCCTTGCGCTTGGCGGGGTTATATTCGGCCAGGAAGTTCTCATAGAAGTGCAGGAACGGGTCCTGCCTTGCCGTCACCTTGCCGAAATGGCGCAGGACCTCGCCCATGTCGGTCGCCAGGAACACTGCGCACAGATCATCGACCACGCGGCGCAGGCGGTCGTCCAAGTTAGGCCCGGCGATGTAGATGAACAGTTCGCGCAGGAAAGGATTGGATTTGGGCAACAGCTCCAGCGCCTCGGCACGGTTGAAGCTGGCCGGGGTTTCATCATGCAGGCGCGCCGCGAACAGGCCATAGGCGATGGTCTCGGCATAGATGTCGGCGAATTCCTCTACCGTGATGTCGTGTATCAGGTTGGACTTGAACGCTTCATATTGGCCGATCAGGTCGGTTGGCGGTGCGCCGCCGTCCTTTGCCTTGAAATCTGCCACTAGGGCGCGGCCCATGATGTCCTTGATGAGCGACGCCTTGCCCGCCATCAGTTCGGCCAGCCGCTTCGATGACGTTACGCTTAGCGGGGTGACAGTGGCAAAATTGGCAAGCAAGGCTTGCAGGGTGGCAAAGGCTTCCGGCTTGGCAGGCAGGCCGGGCGCAAGGTCCGCGATGGCGACGAAATCGACCACCTCGCCTTCGCGGATGAATTCGAAGTCCAGCCCGTTGGTGTAGATCAGATTGGGCAGGCCCTTGCGGTATCGGTCTTTCTGCGCCTTGCTGTAGTCGTTCGCCGCGAATTTGCGGACGTCCTTTCCGATGTCCTTTGCCTCGCACCAGCCGATGGAAACCGCCCCACGCTGGAAAACGAAATCGGGCGCGCCCACGTCAACAGTGCGACGGGGTTCATTGATGACAGTCAGGCCAGGATCGATCGACTCGAACAAGCGCGCCAGGGCTGGCCGGAAACTGTGTTCCGTCGTCTGCCCGCCCTGATAGAGCTTGCGAACCTCGTTCAAATAACCCTGAATATCCATGCGAACGGCCAGCCTCCAAGCAATTGCCCATGGCTTAGCCCGATGCTGCACCGCTCGCCAGATTTTCCTAAATCATCAGTCAACTTGGGGCTAATGCGCTCTATTTTAGTGGTCAGCCCGGCTTTCGCAGCCATTGGGCCTCGGCGGCACGCTTGCCATGGACAGTGCAATATTGCCCCCACGGCTTGTCCCCCCAGCCCTGAATGCCAAGCACCGCCTCCAGTTCGGGCGGCGCGGCCTTCATCATGTAATGCAGCTTGGTGCGGAGATTCGCCCAATACAGGTCCGGTTCGCTGTAAGCGCTGCTTGCCCCCCTGATCGGCTTGGTATCGATGACGCCCTTGATATAGGCCCCAGGCAGGATGTCCTTCGCCCAGCGCAGCGGCATTGGTGCGAACAGCGGGGCGAGTTCTGGCGGCACGTGCAACAGCATATGCGCATGCGCTCCATAGCCCTGCCCGTATTCCTGCACCCAGGCCCAGCCCAGCCGATAGCCGTGCCGTCGCATCCAATCCCGCGCCCGCTTGATGAATTCGCCGGTCGCGGTGCAGCAATCGCGCGCATCGACCCCGCCCTTTTGCCAATGGGCAGTCATCCAGCGGTTGAACGGCTGGCCATGGTTATAAGCCCTGTCCGCTGCTGCCAGCAGATCGCGGCATTGCTGTTCGTCCAGCCGATCACTGGTGCGGTCTCTGAAGTTGCGAGCACCACCGCGGGGGAACAATGGCCGGTATGGTGGCAGGATGTCCAATTCGGCACGCCTATAATAGGGCTCATTAGGCAAAGCGGCATAAGCAATTGATTCACCACGATTTCAGCGGCCAAGGACTGAAATGCAAGGAAACAAACGGGTACATTCGCGCGCCAGTTTCAAAGGAACGCCTGGGGACGCTTACGCCCCCAGACTATCTAGCCAGCCCTTCAGGTCCGACGCCCTGATCCGAGTGGCGCGGCCAACCTTTACGAAGGGCAATCGGGATGCAAGATTTTCGCGGTAGACGGTCGAGCGACCGATGCCTGCGATGTCGCAAACCTGCTTGATGGTATAAAGTCGGTCCATGATGATGCACCCTGGTGATTGTCGGTGCACCCTGAATAAGTCTATCCGGCAACTGTCGGAAGGTGACTTAATCGCGGTCATTTTGGGCATGAATCAATCGTCGCTGATTTCATCACTATTTGATGGAAGCCGGGTAGCGGTCAGAAACCCAATTTTGCTCTGCGGTTTAGCAGCTGCATCTGACAGGTCGTTTTCGAGCATCGCTATCGGCAAAGTCATGTCCGGTTCGCCAAGCAAATCTCGATACCGCAGCAGCATCCCGCGCGCCCTATCGGCCAAGTCGGTCATCATGAGACCCCAGTTCGGAATTTCACCCAGCGCAGCGACAGCACGCAGATATTCGGCAACAGGGCGATGGTACTCGGCATGCTGGACAGCGTGGATCAAGATGAACCGCAACCGTTTGTCTGCGAGCTTCTGCATTACCCGGCGATGCGTTGAAACCGGACTTTGTCCAGGCGTCCGTTCTGACACATATTTTGCTAGCTGGTAATTGGTCCGTATTTCCATCGGATCTCGGCCATCGAGCCAATCTATTGCATCCATCGCCAAAAATTCAGAGAGTATAGGCCAGTCGTTTTCAGGCTTACGACCAGGTTTTTTCTTGGTATTACGTTTCACACTATCACGCACGGCATCAACCCCGTGCTGGTCAACCAGCCGCTTAATTTGATTGTCTAGGCTGTCGCGGTATCCCGCTAGCAATGCATTTAATATAGGGGGTTTTGAATCACTCAATTTGCTTCCCCTATTCAGCAATTCTCACCACTTTGCTGTTTTCGGCTTGCACAATGCCAAGCCCAGCGACAGCCTGCCGCACGGTATCGGCAACATAGGATTTTGACAAATGGGCGTAGTGCCGCCGAGTGATGCGTTCGTCGCTGTGCCCAAGAGCCTCTGCAATCACGGCCATGGGCACGCCCCGCAATGCCAGCCGCGCGCCATAGGTTCGGCGCAGATCGTGAAACCCGGCGGGATCAATCCGCGCCTTCTTGCAGGCCGCAGCCAGCGGGCGCGCCTGCTGCGACGCCCCCCATCGCTTACCATCCGGGCGCGGGAAAATCAGGTCGCCAGTCTTCTTGCCGATGGCCGCGCTCTCGAACAAGGCAAAGCCTTCATCCTCCAGATAGACGGCCCTTGCAGTTCCCGACTTGGTTTCGCGCAACCAAACCGTTTGGGCTTGTCGGTCAAAATCCCGGACCTCCAGCCCCGTCAGTTCGGAATACCGTGCCCCCGTCAGCAGCGCTGCCTTCACCATCGAACGGAACGCGGGATCGCAGGCATTGACCAGGCGGCGCGCTTCATCATCGCTCAGATAGCGCAACCGGGGCGTTTCCGCCTTGGGAAATGGTTTGACGCGCCGCCAAGCATCATCGCTGCCCACTTTGCTGTTTCCATAGGCAACGTTCAGCGCGGCCTTCAGAATAGTCAGGATGCGGTTTGCACTCGAACGGCGGCGGCGGCGCGCTTCCTCGGTGTCTGGCGTCTGGCGATAATTCTGATCCGCGCCTTTGGCCGTGCGCAACCTAGCAGGTGCATCAGCCAAGGCGCGGTGCCAGTCGGCAATAATGTCTTTTGTCAGCTTGGCGATAACGTGGTGCCCCATTTGCGGGCGGACAATCGCTTCGATCCGGCGACGGGTGTTTGCAGAGTCCTTGCCAGTGAACCCGGCCATGTAGTCGTCGAGGGCATCACTTACGGTATATGGCCCGGACCTGCGCCCACCGCTGCGCTCTAGGCTGGCAAACCACGCCCTGGCGGCAGCTTGCGCCTGCTTGAAATCCAGGATTGTCTCGCCATTGGCATCTGCCACGTCATCGGCCTGCGCCAGGGTCCTTTCCTGATAATTTTCAGTGGTGCCCGCGCGCCGATATCGTGCCACCCATTTGCTGACCCGCGCCCCGCGATAATAGCCTAGGTGCTCGCCCTCATTCAGGGTCATCCAATGCGGTTTCTTGCTGATCGCCAGCCGCAACCGCTGTTCCCGCTTAGCCAGCTTCGCATCCTGCACCACGCGCGCCATGTTGTGCCCTTTCCCAGACTTCCCCAACGCTTCCCTAATATCCATTGGGGATCATGCTGGAGCAACTAGGCACTTCATAGCGCCAAAACCCACGAATATCTAACGTTTTCCGGCGTTTCAGAAAGGTTCTGGAAATCCCGGAAATCGGCTTGTTTACGCCCTTTCACGGCTGAAACACGGGTTCGATTCCCGTAGGGGTCACCACGGATGCTTTGTGATAGCATACCGGACGGTGCCAGCGATGATGGATCGCTCAGGTTTTCCCGATATATTGACTCCACACTGGGCTGACCGCAAGCCGTTGTATTCGCAATAGTCCGATCGTGTTCGCGCTCGGCGATGCTTGCTGCCCAATCATTCCTGCCTGGATTCGCTGCAATCGCCCCTCCCCCGGAAATGCCGGCGCGATCGCTGCGAAAAGCCGCTCGACCAGCGTTCGCCTGCCCTGTGTGATCGGTCGCCTCAAGCCTGTGAGTTTGCTTGATTTTCCCCGTGCGCCAACCGATGGTGGTTCCAACGGAAACAATCTGGAATCGGCTGCCGCCGGGTCGCGGATCCTATCAGACAGGAAGAGGGGGCGTAGATGAAGCTCAGACACAAATGGATCGGGCTGGCGATGTGCTGGCTGCCCGCCAGCGCCGTGCTGGCGCAGGACGCGAACGAGCTCGACAAGGCCAAGGAGGCCGCCGATGCGCCGTTGCCCGAGGACGAGCAGGCCTATTTCACCTCGCTGACCTGGCGCAATATCGGCCCCGATCGCGGCGGCCGCTCGATCTCCGCCACCGGCAGCGCGGCGCGCCCGCATGAATATTATTTCACCGCCGTGGGCGGCGGCCTGTGGAAGACGACGGATAGCGGCCAGAGCTGGAAGCCGGTCACCGACGGCCAGCTCGATACCGCCGCAGTCGGCGGGGTCGCGGTGTGCGAGGCCAATCCCGATATCCTGTACCTGACCACCGGCGAGACGCAGCTGCGCGGCAACATCCTGCCCGGCAATGGCGTGTGGAAATCGGTCGACGCGGGCAAGACCTGGGCGAAGACCGGGCTTGCCGATGTCCAGAATTTCGCGCGGGTGCGGATCGATCCGGCCAATTGCGACACCGCGTTCGTCGCGGGCTTCGGCCATTATGGCGAGGCCAATGCCGAGCGCGGCGTGTTCAAGACCACCGACGGCGGCAAGAGCTGGCGCAAGGTGCTGTTCCGCGACGCCAAGACCGGCGCGGTCGACATCTCGATCGATCCGAAGAACCCGCGCAACATCTATGCTGCGCTCTGGGAGGCGTGGCGCAAGCCCTGGGGCATGAGCTCGGGCGGTCCCGGCAGCGGGCTGTTCCACAGCACCGATGGCGGCGAGACGTGGAAGGAACTGACCCGCGCGCCGGGGCTGCCGCAAACGGGGCTGATCGGGAAGATCGGGGTCAGCGTCTCGCCGGTCGATGCAAATCGCGTCTACGCCATTGTCGAGCATGCCGAGGAAGGCGGCCTGTTCGTCTCCGACGATGCCGGGGCGAGCTGGCGGCGCAGCAACGACAGCCGCGACCTGCGCCAGCGCGCCTTCTATTATTCGCGCTTGCTCGCCGATCCGGTCGAGAAGGACCGGGTCTACATCCTCAACGTCGACTTCTTCCGCTCGGACGACGCGGGCGCGACGCTCAAGAAGATCAAGGTGCCGCATGGCGACAACCACGATCTTTGGATCGATCCCGCAAACAACCAGCGGATGATCCAGGCCAATGACGGCGGCGCGAATGTCAGCGTCAATGGCGGCGAAAGCTGGACGCGGCAGAACTACCCGACCGCGCAGATGTACCGCGTCTCGGTGAGCAGCCATTTCCCCTATTTCGTCTGCGGCGGCCAGCAGGACAATTCGACCATCTGCGTCCCCTCGCGCGACTGGAAGCATGTCAACGTGCTCGGCGGCGGCCAGTACGGCTTTGCCGCAGGCGGCGGCGAGAGCGGCTATGTCACCAACGATCCGCTCAATCCGGAGATTTTCTACGCGGGCAGCTATGGCGGCACGCTCGACCGCTATGACCGCGCCACCGGCCAGGCGCGCGCGATCAACGTGCTGCCCGACAATCCGATGGGCTATTCAGCGGGCGAGATTGCCGAGCGGTTCCAGTGGACCTTCCCGATCGTGTTCGATCCGCACGATCCCAAGAGCCTCTATGTCACCTCGCAGCATGTCTGGCGCAGCCGCAACGAGGGGCAGAGCTGGGAGAAGATCAGCCCCGACCTGACGCTGGCCGATCCCAAGACGCTCGGCCCCTCGGGCGGACCGATCACGCGCGACCAGACCGGCGTCGAGACCTATGCCACCGTATTTGCGCTCGCCCCGTCGCGGCGCGAGCGCGGGCTGATCTGGGCTGGGTCGGACGATGGCCTGGTGCATGTGACGCGCGATGGCGGCGGCAAATGGTCCAACGTCACGCCCAAGACGCTGCCGCGCTATGTGAAGATCACGACGGTCGAGGATTCGCCACATTCCGACGGCACCGCCTATATGACCGGCCATCGCTTCCTGCTGAACGACTTCAAGCCCTATGTGCTGAAGACCACCGACTATGGCCGGACCTGGACCTCGATCGCTGGGGGCCTGCCTGCCGACGAGATGGCGCGCAGCATCCGCGAGGACATCGTTCGCCCCGGCCTGCTCTATCTCGGCACCGAACGCGGCGTCTGGGTATCGTTCAACGGCGGCAAGGACTGGCGCAAGCTACAGCGCAACCTGCCGGCGGTTCAGGTCTCGGACCTCGCCGTCACCGCCAACGATCTGGTGATCGCGACGCATGGCCGATCGTTCTGGGTGCTCGACAATATCGGCGTGCTGCGCCAGCTCGAAAGCGGCGCGCCGCGTACCGAGCGGCTGTTCGCCCCCGCCGCTGCGGTGCGCGAGGTCGATGAAGGCGTGGCGATCGATTATTTCCTGCCCACCCGCCCCAAGACGCTGGCGCTCGACATTCTCGGCCCCGATGGCGCGCTGATCCAGAGCTTTGCCGGCAATCCGGTCGAGCCCAAGAAGGACGAAAAGAAGGACGACGAGGACAACGATCCGTTCAAGCCCAAGCCCAAGCCGACCACGACGATGAAGCCCGGCCTCAACCGGTTCGTGTGGAAGATGCGCTACCCGGGCTTTACCGATTTCCCCGGCATGATCCTGTGGACCAGTCGCAACGGCGGCATCACGGCGGCACCGGGCCGCTATCAGGCGCGCCTGACCGTCGACGGCAAGAGCTTCACCCAGCCGTTCGAGATCCGCACCGACCCGCGCCTGACCAATGTCACCCAGGCGGACCTGGTCGCGCGGTTCGATTTCGCCAACCGCGTCAGCAGCCGCGTCAGCCAGGCGAACGAGGCGGTGCTGCTGATCCGCGGCATCAAGGAGCAGACCGCAGCAGCGGCGGGCAATGCCTCGGCCAATGCCGCGCTACGCACATCCCTAGGCGCGTTTGATGCGAAACTCAGCGCGATCGAGGGTGAGCTCTATCAGGTGCGCAACCGTTCGCGTCAGGACCCGCTCAACTATCCGATCAAGCTCAACGACAAGCTCGCCGGGCTGATCGGCGTTGCGGAGAGCGCCGAGGCGCGCCCGACCGATCAGAGCGAAGCGGTGTTCGCGACGCTTTCGGCCGAGCTCGACCGGCAGCTGGCGGCACTCGAAGCGGCGATCGGCAGCGATATGCCGAAGCTCAACGCCCAATTGAGCGCGGCGGGCATCGCGGAGATCGTGCGCAGGCCGCTGGCCGTGCCGGCGGCCGATCCGGCAGCCGAATGAACAAACGCTACCTGGCGGCTGCTCTTGGCTTCCCCGCCGCACTGACGAGCGGAACGGCGGCAGCCGAAACCAGGCTGCCACCGATCATCGTCACTGCGCCTGCCCAGGCCGGGCGGGTGCTGCCGCCGCAGACCGTGGTCACGCAGGACGAGCTGGTCGATCGCCAGCCGCGCAGCCTTGCCGATGTGCTGCGCGGCGTCGCAGGGGTGACCGTACGCGCCAATTCGCGCGGCGAGACGGTGGCGCGCATTCGCGGCGCGGAAGAACGCCAGACGCAGGTGTTTCTCGACGGCGCACCGCTTGCCGTGCCGTGGGATGGGCGGGTTGATCTGGGGCTGCTGCCCGCCGGGCTGATCGGCGATGTCCGCATTACCAAGGGCGCCGCGCCGATCGAATATGGCACCAATACCGTCGCGGGCGTGGTTGATTTCCAGACTCGGCAGAGCGCGCAGGGCAGCTTCGCGCATGCCGAAGCGGGCAGCCTGGGATCGGGCAGCGCATCGGTGGTGCTGGCCGAACGGATTGGTGCGGTCGAGGCGACGCTGGCGGCGGGCGGGATCACCCGCGATGCCGAACCGCTCGCCGGGCCCCTGCCCTTCAGCCAGGCCTCGCGCAGCCGGCGTACCAACAGCGATCTCGACGCCGCCAGCTTCTTCGCGGCGCTTGGAACCGAACAGGGCGATCTTCGCCTGCGTGCATCGGTGCTGCACCTTGCGGCAGAACGCGGCATCGCGCCCGAATCCGACCGACCGGCCGAGGCGGGAACGCGCTTCTGGCGCTATCCCGATATCGCGCTGACCCAGGCCACGCTGAACCTCGGCCTGACGCTCGCCGACCATGCCGAATTCAGGGCGACGGCCTGGCATCAGGATTTCAGCCAGCGCATCGCACAATATCGCAGCGTCAGCTATGCCGCGCTGCGCCGCACGCAGGACGATGACGACAGCACCACCGGCGGGCGGATAAGGCTGGCGCACCGGCTGGGGCCGCTCGACCTTCGCTGGGCGGCATCGGCGCAGTCGAGCACGCACCGGCAGGTCGAGACCGATTTCCCCTCGGGCATCGCAGGCCCCCGGCTCAGATATCGGCAGAATCTCTACAGCGCAGGCGTGGAGGCGGACGCGCAGCTCGCCCAGGGCATCCGCGCGACGCTGGGCGCAGCCTATGATGCGGTCGACAATCCGCTGACCGGCGACAAGCCTCGCCAGCCCTCGCTCGGCGCCGGCGCCTTTTCCTCGGCGCTGCAGTTCGATCTGGGCAGCGGCGCGGCGCTGACCTTCAGCGGCGGCAGGCGGACGCGCTTTCCGACCGCGCGCGAGCTGTTCGGCGAAGCGCTCGGCCGCTTTGCGATCAATCCCGATCTGCGGCCCGAACAGGCCTGGCTCGCCGATGTCGAACTGCGGCTGACGCGCACCGGCTTTGCGCTGACGCTCAACCCGTTCCTGATCCGATCGGAAAACACCCTGGCGCAGCGCGTGGTTGCCGATGGTCGCCGTCAGCGGTTCAACCTTTCCGGCGCGACCAGCTTCGGCATCGACGCCAGGCTGGCGCATGACCTGACCGAAACGCTGCGGCTCGAGCTGTCGGGCACCGCGCTCAGCGCACGCGCCGATGCGGGCAGCGCACCCATCCGCCGGCTGCCGCAACGGCCCTCGTACGAAGCGCTGGCGGTGCTCGACTGGAACGTTTCCGGCAGGTTCGATCTGCGCGCCGAGCTGCGCGCGATCGGCAAGGCGATCGATCTCGATGCTGCAGGCCAGCGGGTCGAACTGCCCGCGGCTGCGGAAATCGCATTGCGCGCAGCCATCCCGATTGCGCGCATGGGCGCACGCGACCTCGTGCTCACCTTCGCCGTCGACAATCTGACCGATGCGCAGATCTTCCCGCAGGCAGGCCTGCCCTCGCCCGGCAGGCTGTGGCGCATCGGGCTGCGGTTCGACTAGAGGCCATGCAGCCAGGGCAGCGGGCATTGAGGGCCTCCACAGATACCGGACACCGCATGGCCGGCGTCGCCCATGGCGCTAGCGCTGCAGCCGTGACGGGTTGAACAGGATCGAAAAATAGATCCCGTCATCCTGCAGGTTGCGATTGCCCGCTACACGCGTCTTCTGGAAGTCATGCGCCCAGGTGACGCGAGCGCTCAAGGCGGGATGCGGCGTCCAGGCCAGCGACAGGCCCGCCCCCGAGATGAAATCGCGCGGAGGATTGGGCGGCTCGCGGTTCCTGAACCAGGCTGCGTCGACAAAGGCGCCGATGACGAACTGGCCCGGCCCGGTGACGTCTGCTCCACCCCCAAGGTTCAAGGGCTGCGATAGCTCGATCGAGCCGATCACCGCATTGTCGACCAGATAGAGCGTTTCGCGATAGCCACGGACCGAGTTGAGGCCACCGATCGGTAAGCGCTCTCCGGCACAAGTCACGCTGCTGCTATACTGGGCCGTCAACCGACCGCGCAATTCGGTTCCCGCTCCATTGAGCCTGCGCGCGTAATTTGCTTGGCCGAGCATGCCGATGAAATTGCGGTCGGGAGCCGGAACTCCGGCAATGTCGCTTCGGGTGCCATCGATGCCGACCGAAAGGGTGACGCTGAGCGCCAGCACCTGGCGGATCGAGCGCGACACGAAATCGAGTGCCAGGCGCGCAGCGTAATAGCGCGACACGCCATCGACCGATCCGGGCGCGAAGCTGAAGCGCTCGCCCAGCAGGAAGGTTTTCGTGTCACGGAAATCGAACTGCGCGCGCGCTACCAGCGAGGTCGAGGGCGCGAATGTCCCGTCGCCTTTGGGCATGAGCGGGGTCTTGATCAGTTGATGCGCCAGGCCGGTGTAGAGCTGGATGCCCTCCGTGCGAATGTCCAGCGGCGCGAGGATGGAATCGACCACCGCCGCATCGTTGAAGCCCAATCCCACGAAGAACTGCCAACTTGGCGAGAAAATGGGTTCCTCGAAACTTGCCGCCACATCGATCACCCCGCGTGTCCGCCCGAATTCGATGGCGAGCCGGTCACCGGGTGTCAGCAGATTTCTGATGCTGCCGCCGATCGCCGTGCGCTGCGCGCCGATGGACGGCGTGCGGCTGTTGGCAAGGCTGATATACGCGTCCAGCCGCTCTGCAGGCATGACCGTGACCGCCAGCGCCGCTTCGCCTGGTCGGCCATGGGGGCGCAGATCGGCATTGACGGTGGTAACCGCAGGACCCTCTGCCAGCAGCCGGAACTGGCGCTCGAAATCAGCGGCATTGAACGGATAGGCCGTGGCGGATGGCAGCCGGTCGAGGACGAACCGGCGGTCCAGCCCGCGTCCGGGATCGGCTATGTTCAACCCATCGGCCGCCACACGGCCAAGCACCAGCCTGAGCCGCAAGGGGCCGCTTTCGCGGATCGGCGGCTGGCTGGGGACTAGCAGACCCGAATTGACATAGCCGTTCACGGCGAACTGCGCATTGATCAGCTGGATCAGCGCGATGATCCGGGCGTAGGGAACAGGCGGGCCGACCAGATCGTTGGCGGCAAACTGGCGCTGCACCCAGGCGGGGTCGATGAGTTCGTCCGGCTCCAGTGAGACGACAAGCCCGCTTGCCGCATCGCGGGCCGGTGCCCATGCCTCAACCGGCTTCATGGCGCGGTCACCCTCGACGATGAGTTGGGTCAGCGTGACCGCCCCCTGGTCCGGGACGCCGGGGACATCGCCGGGCACGCGCGGAACCGATGGCGCCGTCGGCGTTTCGGACCGTCCGGGTGCCGGGCGCGGCACCGGATCGGCATAAACGGGGGGCGGCAGCCGTGATGCGCCCGCATCCGGTCTCAGCGCTCCATCCGGCACCACCTGCGCCGCCGCCGGTGCCCAAAGGCCCGACATGAGCGCGATCAGGCCTGCGGTCGCAAGAGCCGGTCTCAGCCGCACGGCCGATCCGGAGCGGCGCGGTCCAGCAGCGCGACAGGCCCGGCTGGACGTTCACCGGGTGCGGCCTCGGGCTCTGCTAGGCCATAGGGTCCAATCGCGGCGATGCTCAACTGGCTCGCCCCGCCGCTGGCACGCGCCGCCCGGCACCGTCCTGCCAGCACCGCACTTGCATCGAGCAGGTCGATATCCCTCGGCTCCTCACCCGAGGCGACATAATCGAGCTGGCCCTGGAAGACGAAATTGCCGTTGACCCGGATCTGATCGAGCCGGTCGGCGGCATCGATATAGAATTGCGAGCGAATCACGACATTCGCCCCCGCCTGCTCGCCCAGCGCGAATATGTTGCCGCCCTGGCTGATGATGGCAAGCGGATTGCCGATGGTGATGACGCCGCCGGTGCCTGGCCCCGACGACGTCGTCACGATGCTGGGCCCGAACGCCCCATCGCTGAGCCGCAACAGGCCCCCCGAGGGAAGGTCCAGGCGGATGGCCCCGGCGGGACCGAAAGCCGAATTGGTGGTGATCTGCGCCCCATTGGCGAGCGTGAGATTGCGCGCACCCACGGTGATCGTCCCCGCGCTCGCCGCGTCGGTCGCGAGCCCATCGTTGCTCGAGGCAATCCGCGAGCCATTGGCCAGTACGATATCCCCGGACGTGGTAATGGTGATGTTGCCGGCACCGCCCCGGGCCGCCGGTGCCACTGCGGTCGCAATCGCCGAATTGTCGAGCCGGAGTTCGCTCGCCGAAATCGAGATCGATCCGGCATTGCCCGCGCCCGTCGTGCTGCTGGTGACCGTCACGCCCCGCTCCATGGCAAGGCCTTGCGCTGCCCGTATGGTGATCGACCCGGCCTGCCCCAGGCTGGTGGTATCCGAACTGATCAAGGCACCATTGGCCAGGCTGATGGTATCGGCGGTGATCTGAAGCGTGCCGGCATCGCCGGTGCCGGCTGCGGTCAGCTCGATGCGACCGCCATCCATGCGGAAATCTCTGGCGGCAATCCCGATGTCTCCCGGGCTACCCGACCCCAGCGAATTGGCGGTGATGCTGGCGTTTCCACTCAGCCGGATGTCGGGAGCCTCGAAGCGGATCAAGCCGGCAAACGCCCTTCGGCCGCCGCTGCTGTTGTTGCTCGTGATGGCGGCATTGCCCGCGAGCCGGATCGATTCGGCCGCCCTGAACTGCACGAACCCGGCGACGCCACGCGAAAGACCGTTGGTCTCGATGACGCTGGCGCCATCGACGACTATGGTGCGGCCATCGACGAAGATGTTCCCGGCATCGCCTAGCCCTGTGGAGAGCGCCGATATCCGCGAGTCCCGGATCCTGACATCGCTGCCTTCCATCGCGATGAACCCCTGCAGCCCGGTTCCGCTCTGGTTGCTGAACAGCGTGGTTCGGTCCAGGATAAGGGCATTTCGCGCAGTGAAGATGATCGCTCCTGCTCCCCTGTCGCCAGACGCGCTCGTGTTGATCAGGCTGTCCGTGAGCGTGATCGAATCGGTGGCGAACATGACCAGCGTTGGCTCGAACAGTGCGTCGACGCTTATCGCCGTTCGCGACATCACGATCGATCCGGCATCGATTTCCACATCCTCGCGGGCGGACGTGATCGTGGCATTGCTGACAGTTAGGCGGCCCGTGGCGATCATCGGGTCGGTGCTGTTGGGGTTGATGGGCAGCACGACGGGACTGTTGCCCGCTGCGATGAGCCGGAAGCCGGATCCCCGCGAAAATCGCTCCCCGACGACCAGCGCACGATCGGATATGGAAAGGTCGCGCCCGGCCAGGGTGATGGCCCCTGGCGCTGCGATCGGCCGACTTGCCGGGCTGCCGAAAACCGCCAGCGCGCCCTCGGTTCCCTGAAACCCGAAACTCTCAGGGACGGTCATCGAGAATGTCGATCCGCCGGGTGTGACCGCCGAGAAGCGACCACCTCTGAAAAAATCGAGATGTGAAGCGGCGGCAAAATGCGCGCCGGCAGCGACATTGAGCTGCGCATTCTCGCCCAACACGATGCCAGCAGGGTTGATGAACCAGAAATCCGCATTGGGAAGCGCGGCGCTGTCGATCGTGCCATTGATTGTCGACAGCTCGCCTCCGGTCACCCGCGTGATGACGTTCTGGATCAAGGCGGGATTCGCGAAAGAAAATGTCCAGGCTGCGGTATCGCCCGCATTCAAGCGGAAAGTAGCAAGCGAGTGGAACAGGTTTCTGCCCGCCAGCCTGCCGCCGTCAATCGTCGTCCGGGTGCCATCGCGGTTGACGATGGTCCCCAGGTTCCGGTCGGGGGCCGTATCGGCGACAATGACCGTCTGCGCCTGGGCGGCGATCGGCAGCCATGCAGGCAGGGCCGCCATCAGCGCGGTACCCAGCAGGGTGCGGCGCCGCGTCATCGCCAGGCCCCCAGCAGCGTGAATGCCGCCCATATATTGGGATCGGAAAACGCACCATCGGCAAGCAGAGCGAGCTGGGCCTGGCGCAACGCCTCGGCCTTGCTCTGACCCGCATCATAGCGCGCGTAGAACTGCCGCATCAGCTCTGCCGTGCCTGCATCGTTGACCTGCCAGAGCGAGGCTATCGCGCTGGCAGCACCGGCCTGGATCGCGGCGCCGGCCAGCCCCATATTGGCCTCGTCGTCTCCGACGGCGGTCTCGCAGGCGCTGAGCACGATGAGGTCGAGCGCTCCGCCACGCGCCGAGTTGCCGGCAATCATCCGGCGCAGTTCTGAAAGCGGGATGGCTTCGCCATTGGCGACGATGAAGCTGCGGTTGGAGCCGCCGTTGAACGAGGCGTGCGTGGCCAGGTGCAGGACATCGATCGCACCGCCCCGCAGCGCCTCGGCCAGATCGGCGCGGCGGAAATCCTCGATGAACCGGCTACCCGAGCGCTTGCCGACGGCAGCGGCTATGCGCGCCTCCTCGGTCGTCCCTTCGAGCGCCGGAAAGGTGCCGCCGAAAATCTCGACGCTTTGCTGCAACGAGGCCGCAACGACGCGAAGCTGGTCATCGCGCCTGCCGGAACCGGGCTGCGAATAGCCGAGCGCAGGGCTGCCGCCCAGCCGGGTGCGCTCGACGAGGAAACGACCTGCTGCATCGGGCAGCGCCGCAAAGGGCAGCGCGCGCAACGGGCCATCGGGAATGATCACCAGGGTGGTCTGGGGCGAGAGCAGGGCTGCCACAGGCTCGATGAGCAGCGCATCAAGCTCGCGCGCGGGCTTACGCCATGCATCGTCAAAGCCTTCGCTCAGCCCCAGATTGACCTTTTCGACCAGCGCCGCGACGCGCTGGCGATCGGCAGCCTGGTTAGGCGGCAACCGCCTGTAGATGGCCGGTCCGCCCGATGCCGGACGCTCAGCCAGGATGATCTCGAGCCGGTCCGCGAGCAGAACCGGATAGAGCAGCACCTCGCCCGCCGCGAGGTCCGATGGCGTGAAGGCAATGCGCGGCGGCACGCATTCGCTGCCGAACAGGCTCTGGATCTCCGCCTCGCGAAAGGTCTCGATCATCGCCTGGGCGGCGAGGATCACCTCACCCTCGCGGCTGTCGCCCGGCGGGATCGACGACAGCGTCACATCGACCGCCTTTTCGAAGACCTTGTGCATCCGCAGGGCAAAGGTGGATTCTTCGGTCAGCGGATCGACCGCGGGCAAGAGCGGCCTTATCGCCTCGAGCGCCCGGTAGCCGGCAAGCGCATGGGCAGCGCGGCGCTCCGGGTCGATCTCTGCCAGCAGCACGTACCATTCGGGCAGCCGCACGGGTATGGGACGCTGCGCCTCGAGAAAGATCGCCTGGTTGATGCGTTCGCGCGCGGTGCCCGCATCTCCTTGCGCCAATGCCAGCCTCGCCTCCATCGCAGCCGCATAGGCCGCGCTGGCCACGTCGTTCCCTGCCGCAGAGCGCATGGCAGCGATCCGGGTGCCGAGCGTCGCCGCGTCGACCGCACCGCTTTCGAGCGCCACTTCGGCGAGCCGCCCGGTGATCTCGCTGCGCATGGCCGCGCCCGGAATGGATGCGGCGGCGGCAAAGCCCTGCTCCAGAGCGCTCGCGATGGTCGATCTGAGATAGTCCTGACGGTCGTCGGATTTGGCCAGCAGGCCGAGGGCAATTCTTGCAAGGCGCAGCTGCGCCAGCGCTGCTGTCTGGTAATCCTGTGTGGTCAGGCTGCGCACCGATGCACAGCGCAAGGCAACGGACGCGACATATTGCGGCGGCGTCGTGCCCAGCTGGACCGCGGACAGGGCGCCGCAGACGCCATCGCTGATCGCATCGGCCTGCGCCACGGTCTGCACCGCGCCGCGCGTCCCCGATCGCGAACGTCTCGCCCCGCGGGTCGCCGGTATGGTTGCTGCATTGAGCGACACCAGGCCAAGTCTGTAGGCCGCGCGCGACGCGACCTGCTGTTCTCCGGCGGCCTCCGCCATCCGGAACGCGGTCAGCAGAAAGGATTGCGCCGCAGACTGGGTCCCGCCACTGCCGGTGCGCATCAGTTCGCCCGCTGCGGCGCAATAGGCCGCAAGCTCGCGCAATTCTGCGGCACCCGATGCTGCGTCCTCTAGGTTGAGCAGTTCCATTGCGCCGTCGGCGCTTTCGTTCGATCCGCTGCGGCGCGCCAGCCGCTGTTCGATCATCTCGGTCGATCTGCGCAAGGCCGCGCCATCGATCGGTGCGGCCGCACGGCCCCGGTCGAACGATTGGCACAGTTGCGCCGGACTGGCAGCAAGGACGGGCGATGCGCTCATGACGAGCCCAGCAGCAGCCAGCTTGCCGACAACAGTCAGGCCGCCGGTAACGAGGCCGCGCCGAGAATGAAACATCCCTGCCATCATCAAGCCCTTGTCTGGGGTGAGGCTCCGCTGCCTATCGGAGGGCTGTCAAAGTTATGCCTAGCCAATGGCAAGTTACAAGTCGATTTCACAAGGCATGCGCCAAGGCTCGACCGGTCGTTACCGTCTGCCCGGCGCACGGCGACTCGCATGCCATTTGCGGGTCAGCACGTACCACCAGATTGGAACAGAAATTTTACATCCCGAAACAAGCTGCCGCACTGCGCGACCCGACGGCTCGCCAGCCTGTCGGACGGACTTTTGACCGATCCATCGATGCACTCTGTCAGACTGGCTGGACAGGGGCATCGTCGAAATGACTTCATTTTGATTTCAAACGGTTTTACCCGGTTAATGCACGCGCGGACATGGCCAATCCTCCTGCCGGCATTAACCAATCGATCGATAGCTCATCGAAGTTGAACGGGTCTGATTATCGATCAGATCGCGCTTCAAGGTAGAAAATCTCGGTAATTCTATGGGAAATTTCCATTAACCATTGCTTATGCAGTGCCGGATTAAGCGGTGTCATCCAGGCTGGACAGCGGGACGCCAGAGGAGACCGAAATGCTTAAAGACTTTTACGCCCATTATCCAATTCGCAAGAAATTCGACATAATCCTCGGCGTGCTGCTGGCCATTGCGATTATTCCCGCCGCGCACAGCGCTGTCGAGCTCGTCGGCGGCAACGGCGACGTCCTGTGGGAAATGATCGGCGAGCTGGCGGTGCTGATGGCGGTGGGGGCGTTCGTGCTATATGCAAAAAAGGCGGTCTGTGACCCCTATGTGAGTACGGTCGTCCGTATGGAGGGGCTTGCGGCTGGCGATCTGAACAGTGCCATCGCCTTTACCGATCACCGCGACTGCGTCGGCCGGATGAACAAGGCGATGCTGGTGTTCAAGGACAATGCTGCCGAACGCGTCCGCGCGGATGCGGCTCTGCGTGTGGTCGTGTCCGAGATAACGTCGGGCCTGCATCACATGAAGAACGGCAATCTCAGCTATTCGATCGACTCGGCCTTTGACCCTGAATTCGACAGCCTGCGCCGGGATTTCAACGATACCATGGGCCAGCTTTGTCAGCTGCTGACCCAGACATCGAGCGCCGCGTCGAACGTGCTCAACGGCGCCTCGGAAATCCGCTCGGCCTCGGACGATCTGGCCAGCCGCACCGAACAGCAGGCCGCCAGCCTGGAGGAAAGCGCCGCAGCGATGCGCGAAGTGACCGGCATGGTGCAGCAGACCGCGCAGAACGCCTCTGAGGTCGGCAAGCAGGTCAGCGAGGCGCATCACGCCGCAACCGATGGCGGGGCCGTCGTGCGCCGCGCCGTTACCGCGATGGACGCGATCCAGAAATCCTCGAGCGAGATCACCAACATCATCGATGTCATCGACGGTATCGCGTTCCAGACCAACCTGCTGGCATTGAATGCCGGGGTCGAGGCCGCACGCGCTGGCGATGCGGGCAAGGGCTTTGCGGTGGTCGCCAACGAGGTGCGCGCGCTCGCACAGCGTTCCGCCGATGCCGCCAAGGACATCAAGGAACTGATCACCGCTTCGACCGCAGGTGTGTCCGACGGCGTGGCGCTGGTCGATGAGACCGGCACCGTTCTCTTGCAGATCAGCGACCGCGTCGCCGCGATCAACACGCGAATCTCCGAAATCTCGCCGTCCGCCCAGGCGCAGGCGCTGCGTCTGCAGCAGGTGAATCTCGCGGTGAACGAGATGGACAAGATGACCCAGCAAAATGCTGCGATGGTCGAGGAATCGAACGCCGCTGCCCGCAGCCTTGCAGAGGAAGCCACTGATTTGGCTCAGGTTGTCCAGCGCTTCCAGACAGGAAACATCGCGCCGATCAAGCAGCCTGCGGCCGCGAAGGCACCCCGCCGTGCCCCTGCCGCACGCACGCCGATGGTTTCAGGAAACCTAGCATTAACCATTTCCGAAGAAGACTGGTCGGAATTCTGAGGAACAGGAGAACAGAGTGATGCATCAACTGACTCTGCCCAGCCGGTGCGATCGCGCGAGCGCGATCTCGCTGCATGCCGAATTGCGCGACAAGCTGAAGGCAGGACCGGTGGCGATCGACGGGTCGGATGTCACTGCGCTGGGCCAGGCCATGCTGCAGCTGCTGCTGAGCGCGCGCCAGACCGCCAACCGCACCGGGCAGGCGCTGACCATCACTCCTTCTGAAAAAATGCGCGCGACACTGACCAATGCCGGAGCCGATCCGGACATGCTGTGCGGAAATGGAATGCCGTCATGACCAACGAGGAAATCCGTACCATCTTCTTCGCCGAGTGCGAGGAAGCTCTGGCCTCCGCCGAACGGGCGCTGACCATCTGCAAGAGCCAGCCCGACAACATGGACGCGGTCAACGACGTGTTCCGCTCGGTCCACTCGATCAAGGGTGGTGCGGGCGCGTTCGGCTATACCGCGCTGCAGGTCTATACCCACGGGTTCGAAACGCTGCTTTCGGATGTGCGCGACGGCATCCTGCCGATGACCGAGGATCTGCTGTCGCTGCTGCTTCGCGCGCTCGACCTGCTTGGCGACCATGTCGCACGGGCGCTCGAGGGCAGCGAAGCGCCCGATGACAGTGCGATGATCGCCCAGCTGGCAGCGGCGCAGCAGGGTGGCGGCGCTGCGGCTGCCGCTCCCGCCGAAGCTGCTGCTGCTCCCGCTCCGGCAGAAGCGGCGCCCGAACCGGTTGTCGAAGCGGCGCCCGAAGCGCCCACCGCCACCGGATCGTCTTCCGACGTCGACGATCTGCTCTCGTTCGATCTCGATGCGATGCTCAACGACATCGCCACCGAAGTCGCACCCTCCAAGCCCGCCTGGCGCGTCACCATGAAGCCGCAGGCCAGCGCCATGCTGAACGGCGGCGAACCGCTGCTACTGCTACGCGAACTGCGCTCGCTGGGCGAAGGCACGGTGCGGCTCGACACCAGCGCGCTGCCCGATCTCGACAGCTTCGATCCCGCCGGTGCCTATCTGGCCTGGGACGTGACGCTGCCCGGCGATGTCGAGCGCGATGCGATCGAGGACGTGTTCGGCTTTTCGGGCGACGACCTGGACGTCGCGATCGATTCGGGCGGTGTGACCCCCGAAGCTGCGCCTTCGGCTCCTGCCCCGGCGGTCGAAGCCGCACAGGCCCCCACCCCCGCGCCCGCCGCAGCGGCACCTGTCGCCGAGCCGGTGGCAGAACCCGCGCCGGCCGCTGCGCCCCCGCCCCCGGTCGCCGCACCCGAGCCCGTCGCTGTTACACCCGCCCTCACACCGGCAGCAGCGCCCGTTGCCGCGGCTCCGACTGCGCCTGCCGCTGCCCCCGTGGAAGCCGCTGCCGCTCCCGCCGAAAAGACCGAGACGCCCAAGCCCGCGCTCGTTTCGTCGCAGCCCGCTCCGGCGGCGCCTGCCGCGCCGGTTTCGCAATCGGTGCGCATCGATCTGCGCAAGCTCGATCAGCTGATCGACACCGTCGGCGAGATGATGATCGCGCAGGCGATGCTGGGCCAGCAGATGTCGACCTATGGCATGCGCAACAGCAGCGAACTCGCCATGCTCGAATCGCTGACCCGCGACGTGCAGGAACGCGCAATGGCGATCCGCGCCCAGCCGATCAGCACCGTGTTCAGCCGCGTTCCGCGTCTGCTGCGCGACCTGCAGGCGAGCACCGGCAAGAACATCAACCTGGAAGTCTCGGGCGAGACGACCGAAATTGACAAGACGATCATCGAGCGCCTTGGCGATCCGCTGACCCATCTCATCCGCAATGCCGCCGACCATGGCATCGAGGACGCGGCCACGCGCACCGCGAACGGCAAGAGCCCCGATGGCACGCTCAAGCTCTCGGCCGAGCAGCGTTCGGGCCGCATCCTCATCCGCATCGAGGATGACGGTCGCGGGATCGATCAGGCCAAGGTGCTCAAGAAGGCCGTCGAAAAGGGCCTTGTCGCGCCCGACGCCAACCTGTCGGCAGACGAGATCAACAACCTGATCTTCGCACCCGGCTTCTCGACCGCCGAAACGGTCTCGAGCATCTCGGGACGCGGCGTCGGCATGGACGTTGTCCGTCAGAACGTGAAGGATCTGGGCGGTCGCATCACGGTGAAAACCGAGCCCGGCGCGGGCACCAGCTTCATCCTGACGCTGCCGCTGACGCTCGCCATCGCCGACGGCATGACCGTCACGGTGGGTTCGCAGACGCTGGTGCTGCCGCTGTCGCACATCGTCGAAAACCTGCGTCCGGGCGAAGGCGAGATCCACCGCCTTGGCAACGGCCGCCTGATGCTCAAGGCGCGCGACCGGTTCATCCCGGTGGTCAATATCGCGCGTGCACTCGACCTCGATGGCGAGATCAACGATCCGACCGAGGCCGTGCTGATCATCGTCGATACCGAGCTGGCAGGCCAGGCCGCGCTCCTCGTGGATTCGATCGTCGACCAGCGCCAGATCGTCATCAAGAGCCTCAACGCAAACTATCGCTCGGTCGAATGCGTCGCCGGCGCGACCATTCTGGGTGACGGCCGCGTGGCGCTGATCGTCGATGTCGATGGCCTGGTCGCTGCCGAAGCAGGCACGCAGAGCTATCGGGAGGTTGCGTGAACGCGCAGGCCCTCTCTTTCGAGACGCTGCCGGGGATCAGCCGGGCGGTCTACTCGCCGGA
This sequence comes from Blastomonas ursincola, assembly GCF_013607875.1. Lineage (GTDB taxonomy): Bacteria > Pseudomonadota > Alphaproteobacteria > Sphingomonadales > Sphingomonadaceae > Blastomonas > Blastomonas ursincola. The sequence goes on along the minus strand of NZ_VDES01000002.1, from coordinate 1,094,154 downwards.
GGATTTCGCCACCGTTCAGCGGCTGGCGCATGAAACTGCGGGTATCGTGCTGGTCCCGGCCAAGTCGATGCTGGTCTATTCGCGCCTGGCCCCGCTGGTGCGCGAATCGCGCTTCACCACCTTTTCCGATTATCTCGCCTCGCTGAAGGGCAATGAGGAAGAGCTGCGTCGGGTGATCTGCGCGCTGACCACCAACCACACCTATTTCTTCCGCGAAGACCATCATTTCGAGCATCTGGGCGAGGAAGTGGCCCCGGTGCTGATCGCCAAGGCGCGCAAGGGCCAGCCGGTGCGCATCTGGTCGGCGGGCTGCTCGAGCGGCGAGGAAACCTGGTCGATCGTCACCACGATCCTGGGCGAGGACCCGCGCATGGCGGCGACGCTGGCGGGCACCGATCTGCGCATCCTGGCGACCGATCTGGACGACAATGTGCTCAATACCGCGCGTGCAGCGAGCTATTCGACCGAGAATATCTCCGCGATGCCCGCCGAACTGCGCCGGTTGTGGACCCAGTCGAGCGGCGCCACCACCACGATCAACCCCCAGGTGCGCAACCTGGTGAGCTTCAACCGGCTCAACCTGTTGCATGACTGGCCGATGAAGCGTCAGTTCGACGTGATCTTCTGCCGCAACGTCATGATCTATTTCGACCAGCCGACCAAGGAACGGCTGGTGGCCCGGTTTGCAGATCAGCTGCTGCCCGGCGGGCATCTGTACATCGGGCATAGCGAACGCGTTATTGGCCCTGCCGCTGCCCGTCTTACGCAAATCGGTAAGACTATTTACCTTAAGGAGGGCGCATGAGCATTCGTGTCCTGATCGTCGATGATTCTCCCACCATGCGTGCGCTGCTGGTCGAGGCTTTGCGCCCGGCCGCGGACATCCAGGTCGTGGGCACGGCGGTCGATGCGCGCGAGGCGCGCAGCATGATCAAAGCGCTCAACCCGGATGTCGTCACGCTCGACATCGAGATGCCGGGAATGAGCGGCCTGGAATTCCTCGAAAAGCTGATGACGCTGCGCCCGACGCCGGTCGTGATCGTGTCGGGCCTGGCGGAAAGCGGCTCGGCGATGACGGTGCGCGCGCTCGAGATCGGCGCGGTCGAATGCTATGCCAAGCCCAGCGGCGCTGCCGGCAATATCCTCGTGTCCGATCAGGGTCGCCTTGCCGAGATGATCCGCAACGCTGCCCAGGCCAAGGTGCAGGCGCATGACCGTGCCCGCCCTGCCCCGGCCCCGCGCCAGACGCTGGGATCGGCGCAGACCCGGCTGATCGCGATCGGCGCATCGACCGGCGGTGTGGAAGCGCTGCACGTGCTGCTGAGCCAGTTCCCCGCCGATTGCCCGCCCACCATGGTGGTGCAGCATATCAACGGCGCCTTTGCCGAAGCCGTCGCGCGCCGTCTCGATTCGGTCTGCGCGCCCAAGGTGATGATCGCCGAGCCCGACCTGCCGGTGCGTGCAGGCCATGTCTATATCGCGCCCGGCACCGAACGGCATCTGGAAGTGCGCGGCAGCAGCAATTCGGGCATGTATGTCCGCGCGCGGCCCGGCCCGAAGGTCAGCGGCCATCGCCCCAGCGTCGATGTGCTGTTCCATTCGGTCGCGGAAAATCTGGGCGCCGACGCCATCGGCATCCAGCTCACCGGCATGGGCAATGACGGCGCGCACGGGCTGCTCGCCATGGCCGAAAGCGGCGCAATGACCATTGCGCAGGACGAGGCGACCTCGGTCGTGTTCGGCATGCCAGGCGCGGCGATCGCGCTGGGCGCCGCCAGTGTGGTCGCGCCGATCCATCGCATCGCGCAGGTCGCCTTCGGAGGGGTCGCGCTATGCTGATGGAAACCATCGACTTTTCCAAGCACAAGCGGGTGCGCCTGATGGTCATGCAGGGCCAGGCGCGGGTGAGCGGCGATCCCAGGCTCGAGCTGACCACCGTGCTGGGCAGTTGCATCGCCTGCTGCCTGTATGACGCCTCGAACAATATCGGCGGCATGAACCATTTCCTGCTCGCCAGCCCGAGCAACGATTCCGGGCTGGACGAACATTATGGCGTGTACCTGATGGAAGTGCTGATCAACGAGATGCTGGCTTATGGCGCGGACCGCCGCATGCTGCGCGCGCATCTCTATGGTGGCGCCAACATGTCCAGCGGCATGAGCTGGATCGGCACGGCCAATGCCGAATTCGCGACCTCGTTCCTCAAGGCGGAGGGGATTCCGTTGGTCAGCCAGTCGGTCGGCGGCCCGTCCGCCCGCCGCGTCGATTTCCGCCCCTATCATGGCCAGGCGCGTTGCCGCATCGTCGACAACTCGCAGGCTCCGAAAGACCTGCCCACACCCAAGCCTCGTGAAGATCACGGCGATATTGAGCTGTTCTGAGAGAAGGACCCCGAAGATGACCTGTGCTCAAGAAAAGACCCGCATTCTGACGGTGGACGACAGTCCCAGCATGCGCGCGCTGCTCAAGCATGCGCTGACGGCGGAGGGATTCCATGTCGACCAGGCCGATGACGGCGTTTCCGCGCTCGATTGGCTTAAGGAGAACGAGTGCGATGTCGTTATTACAGACATCAACATGCCACGCATGGACGGCTTCGGCCTGATCGAGCACCTGCGCAAGGGCGCGATTCACGAGAATCGCCCGATCCTGGTGCTGACGACCGAGGCGTCCGAGGAAAAGAAGGCACAGGCGCGCCGGGCCGGTGCGACGGGATGGATCGTGAAGCCGTTCGACGCTGTGAAGCTCGCGGCTGCCGTCCGCCGCGTCACGCACTGATCCTGCTAGCCTGTTGTTGGGGGAAGAGAAATGAACCGTCAGCTGATCACGTTTGAAGTCGAAGGCCAGACCTTCGGAATCGACATCATGGGCATCCGCGAAATCCGCGCCTGGTCGCCCACCACCCGCCTGCCGCGCGTGCCCGATTACGTTGCCGGCGTCGTCAACCTGCGCGGCATCGTGCTGCCGGTGATCGATCTGGCGGCGCGCCTGGGCTGGAACAAGTCCAAGCCCGGCGAGCGGCACGTCATCATCGTCACCGAGGTCAACGGGCAGCTCAAGGGCATGATCGTCGATGCGGTGCGCGATATCGTGACCTTCGACCAGAGCGCGCTGCAGCCGCCGCCGACCACGGGCGATTCGGTGCTGCCCTTCCTCGAAGGGCTTGCCTCGCTCGACGACCGCATGGTGATGGTGCTCGACCTCGTCGCCCTCACCCATGAAATCGAATATGCCGACGCTGCCTGATCGCAGCCTGATTTCCCGTAACTGAAGGGTCAAACCAATGACTGCCGCCGCCCGTGTTCTGATCGTCGATGACTCCATCACCATGCGTGCGCTGTTCACCAGCGCGCTGGAAAAGGACAAGAATATCGAGGTGCTGGGCGCCGCCCGCGACGTCATCGAGGCGCGCGAGATGATCGCCGAACTGCGCCCCAACGTGCTGACGCTCGACGTCGAAATGCCCGGCATGAACGGCATCGACTTCCTCGCCGAACTGATGGCCGAGCGCCCCATTCCGGTGGTGATGCTCTCCACCCTGACCCAGAAGGGCGCGGACATCTCGCTGCGCGCGATCGAGCTGGGCGCGGTCGACTGCTTCCCCAAGCCGCAAAAGGCGACGGCGGAAGAATTCGCCAAGATTTCGGGCAAGCTGTGCAAGACCGTGCTGACCGCCGCGCGCACCAATCTGGAAGCGCGCGCCAAGGCCAAGGACGCGGTCGATCTCAGCGCCTCGTTCAATTATCGCTGGAACGGCCAGGTCATCGCGATCGCGGGCGGAATGGGCTCGATCGACCCGGCCACCGTTGCGGTCACCAGCCTGCCGACCAACTGCCCGCCGACCATCGTGTCGCTGGCGATCGACGAGGCGCTCTCGGCCTCGCTGACGGCCAATCTCAACAAGGATTGCCGCGCGCAGATCAAGATCGCCGAAGACGGCGCACTGCTCGAACCGGGCATCATCCATGTCGCGGTCGATCCGCGCTATCATGTGGTGATCGACAGCTGGCCCAATGGCCGCATCCGCCTGGTCGAACGCGATCCCGTCAACGGTGCGCGTCCGTCAGCCGACCTGCTGATGGCATCGCTCGCCAAGACCGTCGGTGCCAAGGGTGTCGGCCTGCTGCTCTCGGGCGGTGGCGAAGATGGCGCCGCGGGCATGGGCGCGCTGCGTGCCGCGGAAGGCACCTGCCTGTTGCAGTCGCCCGACACCGCGCTGATCCCCGAAATGATCGGCGCCGCCATCGCCAAGGGCATCATGAACTTCGTGCCCCCGGCGGAATTCGGTGCACGCCTGTGCCCGCCCGACGAGGCGACGCAGAATGCTGCATGACCGCACGGCCCTGCGCGTCATTGCCGATCTGCTGCGCTCTACCGGGCATCTGACCGAACAGGTCGGCTCGTCGCTCTGCCAGGACGAGGAGACGGCTATCCGCAACCTGACGCTGCTGCAGGACATCGACCTGCTGGCGCAGCGTCAGGTCGCGATCGCCGAGATCCTGGAATCGGAGGACCTGTCGCAGTCGCTCGCCAATTGCCGGCTCGAATGGATCGCCAGCGCCTACCGCCCCGTCAGCAGCGGCCACGCGCCGGAGGCCTGACGCCGGATCACATGGCGGCGCCGCTGGCCATCCATAGCGCCATGGCGACCATCATGACGTTCTCGGTGAGCGAGACGAAGCCCAGCGGCACGCGCGAGCTGCCGCCGACACAGGCGCACTTGATGTCGCGCTTCTGCACATAGACTGCGTAGAAGACCGACACCGCGCCCACCGAACCGATGAACAGCGCGACCGGGATCGACACCCAGTCGAGCGCCCGCGCGAGCATCAGCACCCCGGCGAGCCCTTCGGCAAACGGGTAGATATAGGCATAAGGCAGCCAGCGCCGGGCCAGCAGGTCATAGCCCAGGAACATCGTCGCGAACGCATCGACATCCTGCAGCTTGGGCACCGCAAGCAGGCACATTGCCACCGCGATAAACGTCTCGATCGTCATCACCGACAGCAAGCTGCCCATGGTCAGCCAGCTGATCGCGCCCGCCATCAGCGCGGCGATCGCGAACAGCGCGATCACAGGCACATAGGAAACCGCATCCGCGTCCTTCACCTTCTTGCCGAAATATCGGCGCAGATCGTCATTCCCGCCGATCCTTGACCCGTCGATAAAGGTCTGCGGCGTGGTCTTGACCCCATGCTTCACCTTGAACGCATCAGTCTCCTCGCGCGTCGTCAGCCAGTGATCCTCGACCGCGTAGCCCTGGCTCTCGAGCAGATACTTGCTCTTGAGGCCATAGGGGCAGACATGCTTATCCATCACCATGCGATGGAGCACGGCGGTCTTGCGCGCGGTCATTTCTTGACCTTCTCGAACAGCTCGATCAGCTCGTTGAACTTGATCCGCTGCTCGGCCGCATCTCCCGATGCGATCGCTTCCGACACGCAGCACGCGGCGTGATCCTTGAGGATCTCGCTCTCGGCCTTGGAGAGCGCCGCCTTCACCGCCTGCATCTGGTTGAGAATGTCGATGCAATACCGGTCCTGCTCGACCATCTGCGCGATGCCGCGCACCTGACCTTCGATGCGTTTCAAGCGGTTGAGGATTGCGGTTCTGTCCTTGGCCATGCTGGTCCCTCCAAAATGGCGTTGCATACCATAGGGGGGTATAGTATGTGCGCCGCAGAGGATAAGCAAGAACCATGCGCAGAGATTTTTCCAGACGATCCATCCTGACCGGCATCGGCGGCGGCCTCGGCCTGGCCGCCATGCCCGCCTGGGCGCAGGGCCACAGCATGCACGGCGGAAGCCACGGGCGCGGCGGCCCGCGCATTCCTGCCGGCTTCGACGAGGTGCGCGGGCCTGAGGTCAATCTCTCGATCGGCAGCGGCCATCGCATCGTCCAGGGGCGGCGCGGCCCGGGTATCGCGGTCAACGGCAGCGTGCCGGGACCGCTGATCCGCCTGACCGAAGGCGATACTGTTCGCCTCAATGTCACCAATACGCTCGATGTCGACAGCTCGGTGCACTGGCATGGGCTGCTGGTGCCGTTCCAGTATGACGGCGTGCCGGGCATCAGCTTTCCGGGGATCAGGCCGGGCGAGACCTTCACCTACGAATTCCCCGTGCGCCAGTCGGGCACCTACTGGTATCACAGCCATTCGGGGCTGCAGGAACAATCGGGCCATTACGGGCCGATGATCATCGAGCCGAAGGGCGGCGAGACGATCGCGGTGGATCGCGACTATATCCTGCTGGTCAGCGATTTCACGACGCTCGACCCGCATTTCATCATGAAGCGGCTGCGCACCGGCGAGGGCTTTTTCAACCGGCAACAGAATACATGGACCGACGATTATCCGATGTCGGGCGAAGAGCGCCGGATGTGGGCCCAGATGCGGATGATGCCCACCGACATCGCCGATATCGGCGGCAAGACCTATACCTTCCTCGCCAATGGGCGCGGCCCGAAAGAGGGCATGGAATATCTGTTCAAGGCCGGTGAACGCATCCGCCTGCGCATCATCAACGGCGCGGCGATGACCTTCTTCAACATCCGCATCCCCGGCCTGCCGATGACCGTGATCGCGACCGACGGCCAGCGCGTCCGCCCGGTCGAGGTCGACGAACTGCAGATCGGCACGGCCGAGACCTATGACGTGATCCTCGAACCAGGGTCAGCCCCCGCCTACAGCATCGTGGCCGAATCGATGGACCGGTCGGGCATGGCGCTCGCGACGCTAGCGAGCGCGCCGGGGCTGCGTGCCGAGGTGCCCGCACTGCGCGATCCGCCGCTGCTGACCATGGGCGACATGGGCATGAACCATGGCAACGGAATGGATCACGGTTCCATGGATCACGGTTCGATGGACCATGGCTCGGGCAGCATGAGCATGCAGGGCATGAAGATGCGCGACACCACGCTGCTGCCGCCCGACGTCAAGGTCGGCCCTGGCATCGACATGGTCTCGATGGCGCCGGTCGACAAGATGGGCGATCCGGGCCTTGGCCTGCGCGATGTGCCGCACCGCGTGCTCAACTATCGCATGCTCGCGGCGGCCGAACCCAATCCCGAAGCGCGCGAGCCGACCCGGCTGCTCGAACTGCACCTTACCGGCAACATGGAACGCTATATGTGGTCGTTCGACGGGCGCATGTACTCAGCGGTCAGCGACGTGCCGATCCGCTTTGCCTGGAACGAGCGGGTGCGGGTGAAGCTGGTCAACAACACTATGATGGCGCACCCCATCCATCTGCATGGGCTCTTCTTCGAGATGGTCAACGGCCAGTCAGCGGCGCTGCAACCGCGCAAGAACACGATGATCGTGCAGCCGGGGGCGAGCGCGCAGTTCGACCTCACCGCCAACGAACCGGGCGACTGGGCGTTTCACTGCCACCTGCTCTATCACATGCATGGCGGGATGATGCAGACCGTGACCGTCGCCGGGCCGGAGCGCGCGGCATGAAGCTGGAGCTGCTTGTCTCGGCTGCGCTGATCCCGCTCGCCACCCCGGCGCTGGCGCAGCCGCATCAAGGGCATGGCGACCATCAGGCTGCAGGCCCGCATGCCGGTCACCAGGATCCTCAAGCGCAGGAAAAAGCCGAGCCCGCCGACCCGCATCAGGGCATGGACCATGGCACGATGGACCATGGTGAGATGGATCACGGGGCGTCGGATCAGCGGGCGGTGGACCACAGCACCATGGATCATTCTGCCATGGGCCACGGCGCGCCGGAGCCTGCGGCTGCCTCACCCGGCCCCGACATGGAAACCCCGCCCCCGCCCGAAGCCGGAAGCGGCGCGCCGCGCGCGGCAGACGCCATCTGGGGTGCCGAGGCGATGCGTGCCTCGCGTGAGGACCTGCAGAAAACCCATGGCGATTTCACCCTGTTCTGGTTCCAGGCCGACCGCGCCGAGTTTCAGGCACGCCAGGGTGACAATGGCTATCTCTGGGACCTGCAGGGCTTTTACGGCAACACCACGGACAAGTTCTTTTTCAAGAGCGAGGGCGAAGGCAGTTTCGGCGAACCGATCGAGGAGCTCGAGTTCCAGGCGCTCTATTCGCGCGCGATCGCGCCGTTCTTCGATCTGCAGGCCGGGTTCCGCCAGGATCTCGCCGGGCCCGATACCAGCTATGCGGTCGTCGGCATCCAGGGACTCGCGCCCTATATGTTCGAGCTCGATACCGCGCTGTTCCTGTCGCACCGGGGCGACCTGACCGCGCGGGTCGAGGCCGAGCTCGACCAGCGCATCGCGCAGAGCATACTCATCCAGCCGCGCGCTGAGCTCAACCTTGCGGCGCAGGACGTTCCCGAGCTCGGGATCGGCGCAGGCATCGACAGTTTCGAGCTTGGTGTCCGCCTGCGCTACGAGATCATCCGCGAGATCGCGCCTTATGTCGGTGTCGAGCAGGTCTGGAAGACCGGGCGCAGCGCCGATTTCGCGCGCGCCGCTGGAGAAGACCCCAGCGTCACCAACTTCGTCCTAGGCATTCGTTTCTGGTTTTGACGATAAGGAAGCTTGTTATGCGTCTTGGAACCCTTGTTACCGGCCTCGCCCTCGCCTGCACCACGATTGCCGCCGCTCCGGCCGTGCTCGCCCATGCCAAGGTCGTCGCTTCGACGCCAGCCGACAATGCCGTCGTGGCCAAGCCCAAAACGGTCACCTTGACGTTCAACGAGGCGCTGTTGCCGCCGACGGTCGCCACCAGTATCGTCATGACTGCCATGCCGGGGGTCAAGGATCATGGCGAGATGACCATCCGCAATTTCACCACCGCCTGGTCGAACGGAAACAAGACCATGACGCTCAACCTGCGCCAGCCGCTTCGTCCGGGCAGCTATGAGGTTCGCTGGCAGGCCGCCGGAGCCGACGGTCATCGCATGCGGGGCAAGACAAGCTTCACGGTGAAATGATCCATGGCGATGGAGCTGGTCCAGCCGGGCATGCGCTTCGTGCAATATGCCCTGTTGCTCGGCCTGTTCGGCGGCTTCGCCTTCCATGCCATGACCGCGCATGCCTTTGCGCGCACCAAGGATCGCCGCAACTGGGTGATCTTCGCAGCCATGGCGGCCCCCGTGGCCGTAGCGTTCAGCCTGGCCACTGATATCGCGGCCATGGTGGGGCAGTCGCCCCTCGATCTTGACGGGGCAGCGGTAGCATCGCTAGTCGGCGCCACCGATTTCGGACGGGCCGGGATTGTACGTGTCCTGACGGTTGTCCTCGCATGGGTGCCGGCGTTGCTTTTCCGGCCATCGCGCGCCAGCTCCAGCATCGCCGCGAGCCTTTATGGCGCCGCGCTCGGCACCCTGGCCTGGAGTGGCCATGCCGCGGTTGGCGAGGGTTTTGCCGGTTGGCTGCACCGACTGAATGACGCAGCCCATCTGCTCGCCGCAGGGCTCTGGCTGGGTGCGATCGGCTGGTTCGCGCTGCTCGTGCTGCGCGCCCATGCCGGATCCGATCCGGAGCGCACCATGGCGCTTGCGGCGGCGCTCAAGGGCTTTGCACCAGTCGGCGCGGCGCTTGTGCTGGTGGTGGCGCTGACAGGCGTCGTCAACAGCCAGATGATCTTCGGCCTCGGCCAGGCCCTGCCCGTTCTTTCGACACGCTATGGTCAGCTGCTCGTTGTGAAACTCGGACTGGTCGCGCTCATGTTGCTATGCGCCAGGTCCAATCGGTCGACAGCGCGAAGCATCCCGGACGCTTGGAACGCTGGCCCGGCCCCGGATCAGCAAGCGCTCCAGACCATGCGTCGAACGCTGCTCGTCGAGCTGCTGCTCGCGGTGGCGGTGATCGCCGTCGTCGCGTGGCTCGGACTGGCATCGCCCATGCCAGGCGACAGCTGATCGGGCAAAACCGTCTGAGAAAGCGAACGCGGCTCTGTCCGATCAATCAGCCAGTCGCACAACGCGCAAGGCCACAGCCAGGACCGGCGCGCAGACCCTGATGAGCGCCCGACCAGTCGAGGTCAGAATTCCGACCAGTCGTCCTCGTCCTGCACCGTCTGCAAGGCGAGATTGCCCGCCATTTGCGGCACCGCACGCGGCCTTGTACGATGCGTCGGAGCGCTGGGCCTGGCTTTGGCGGTCGCAGCAACAGCAGTGCCGCTGAACCGCTGCACCACCATCGCCAGATCATTGGCCTCGTCTGCCAGGCTGCGCGAAGCGGCAGTCGATTGCTCGACCATCGCCGCATTCTGCTGGGTCATCTTGTCCATTTCGCCGACGGCAAGGTTCACCTGCTGCAGACGGCTCGCCTGGACCTGCACCGAGGCCGAGATTTCCGCGATGCGGCTGTTCACGGCCGCCACGCGGTCGCCGATCTGCAACAGCACCGATCCGGTCTCGTCGACCAGCGCCACGCCATCCGAAACGCTGGCCGTCGAAGCCTGGATCAATTCCTTGATGTCCTTGGCGGCGTCGGCGGAACGCTGTGCGAGCGCGCGCACCTCGTTGGCGACCACCGCAAAGCCCTTGCCTGCATCGCCGGCACGTGCGGCTTCGACTCCGGCGTTGAGCGCGAGCAGGTTGGTCTGGAAGGCGATGCCATCGATGACATCGATGATGTTGGTGATCTCGCTCGCCGATTTCTGGATGGCGTGCATCGCATCGACCGCGCGATGCACCACTGCGCCCCCATCGGTCGCGGCGACATGCGCCTCGGCCACCTGGGTGCCGACTTCGCCCGCATTCTTCGCGGTCTGCTGCACCATCTGCGTGACTTCCGCCATGGCGAGCGCGCTGTCGCGAAGGTTGGCCGCCTGCTGCTCGGTCCGCTGGGCAAGATCGTCCGACGCGGAGCGGATTTCGGTCGCGCCGTTCAGGACATTGCTGGCGGTCTCAGCGACCTTCGAAAGGATCGCCGAAAGCGCGGCCGTCGCATCGTTGAACGCATGGCTGATGGCATTGGCCTTTTCGCCCAGCGCAGCGTTGATCTTGATCGCATAGCCCAGATCGCCATCGCGCAGATGGCCGAGCGCCGAGGTAACCTCGCCGATCACGTCCTGAAGTGCCGCATCCGATTCTTCGCGTGCCTTGGCATTGTCGCGGAAGATCAGCATCGCGCGGCTCATCCGGCCGACGCAGTCCTCGAAATGCCCATAGGGGATGGGCGAAACGAGATCGCCCGACGCGAGACCCTCCATCCGGACAACGGTGTTCACATAGGGATCGCATATGAGCTTCTTTGCGGTCAGCATCACGCCGACCACCGCTGCCAGCGCGAACAGCTCGACCAGTTGGATGCCCAGAAGGCCTCCGACACCGGACAATGTCACGACCAGCGGAATGGCAACCAGCGTGCCCAGCAGAATGATCAGAATGTCAAACTTTCGCCGGATAGGCGCATTGGCAGTGAAATACTGAATCATCGGTGATCTCCCGTCGCAGTGTGGAGAGCCTATGGGACTATGCCCAAATGCCTAACCAGTGGTTTAGATTCAGCCCCGCCCCCCAAATTTAGGGGGGTGGGATCCGACGCGCGGTGTTCCCCCAAACAGTCTGTTTCCTTGGCACCCTGTCGTCAGGCTGCCGTCAGCCAGCTTGGGCAGAACGGACTGGACAGGAGGCTGGCATGACAAAGATCTTTCATCCCGCGCATTCTACGGTACCCGTCTGGGATCTCCCGATCCGGCTGTTTCACTGGTCGCTGGTGGCAGCGATTGCGATCGCCTTTGCATCGTCGGAAGAAGCGAGCCCCCTGGCCCCATGGCACATGGCCGCCGGATATGTTGCGGCGGTGCTGATCGTGTTTCGCCTGTGCTGGGGCTTTATCGGCAATGCCCAGGCCCGGTTCGCAAACTTCGTCAAACCCGGCGCGGTTCTGCCTCATGTCCGGGAGTTGCTGGCCGGAAGACCGCAGCGCACGCTGGGGCATAATCCGCTTGGCGGTCTGGCGGTGCTGGCGCTGCTTGCCGGCACGGCAATGGTCGTCGGCACAGGCATCCAGATGACGACAGGCGCAGGAAACGAGGATTTGCATGAAATCCTCGCCTTCTCGCTGCTCGGGCTGATCCTGGTCCATCTGATCGGCGTGGTGGTGATGTCGGTCCTGACGCGCGACAATCTGGCCAGGGCGATGGTTACCGGCCGCAAGCCCGGACCCGGGATGCGCATCCCGCGCGAACCACGCGTGCGCCGCGTAATGGCGAACTTTGCAGCGCTGGTGATCGTCGGCCTGTCCGTGTTCGGCATCACCCGTTATGATCGCGACGCCTTCATGCCCGGATCGCGCGAGAAAGCCGAACATGCCGAACATCATGCATCTGCCAGCGCCCTGCGCATCGTCGGTCAGGATGATCATGACGAAGACTGATCCGGGAGCTGCGCCTTGCGTCTGCTGATCGTCGAGGACAATGAGCGGCTCGCGGGGCTGATCGCCGAAGGACTGGGGCGGCGCGGGTTCATCTGCGACATGGCGCCTGACCTCGCCACGGCGGAAGACAGCCTGGCGGGTGCCGAATTCGATGCGATCATCCTTGATCTGGGGTTGCCCGATGGCGACGGGCTCGCCTGGCTGAAGCATCAGCGTGCCCTTCGCCAGCTGGTGCCCGCGCTGATGCTCACCGCGCGCGGTGGGCTGGAGGACCGGATTGCCGGGCTCGACGCCGGTGCGGATGATTATCTCGTCAAGCCAGTGGACATCGAGGAGCTGGCGGCGCGCATCCGGGCGCTGCTGCGACGGCCCGGACCGCGCGCGGTCAGCGTGCTGGAGAGCGGTCCGCTGCGCTTCGACCCGGTGACGCGCGAGGCGCGGCTCGACGATCGGGTGATCGACCTGTCGCGGCGCGAGGCCGATCTGCTCGAGCTGCTGATGCGGCGGCTGGGCAGCGTGGTGGTGCGCGATGCGATCGAGAATGCGCTGTACAGCTTCAACGAGCCGGTGACCCCCAACGCGGTCGAGGCGATCGTCTCACGCCTGCGCCGCAAGCTCGAGGAAGCCGGGCTCGCCGGGCAGCTGCATACCGTGCGCGGCGTCGGCTACATGCTGCGGAGCGGGTGATGGAGCGGCCAACACCGTCGATCTTTCGTTCGCTCGCGCGCGGCCTGGCGGTGGTCGTTACCGGCGGCACGTTCCTGCTGCTGGGCGCAGTGCTGCTCGAATACTGGAGCAGTTTCGCCGCGATGTCCGCGCCCGACGCGCTGCGGTCCGCGCTGCGCGAGATGGCCGAACATGTCGTGCTTCCGGTGCTGGCGCTGGCCATCCCGATGATGCTGGCGATGCATTTCGTCATGCGACGCGCGCTCCAGCCGCTCGCCGAGGCGACCGACAGGCTGAACGCGGTATCGGGCCAGGACCGCAATATCCGTGTCGATGACGCACATCTGCCCGCGGAAATCTTGCCGTTCACGACCGCCGTCAACACGCTGCTGGGGCGGCTCGAGCAATCGGCGGCGCAGCAGGAAGCCTTTGCCGCCGATGTCGCGCACGAACTGCGCACCCCGCTCGCGGCGATGATGCTCGAACTCGACGGGATGGAGGGGGAGCCGGCGGCACGGCTGAAGGGCGATGTCGCGGCGATGCGGCGGCTGATCGACCAGCTGATGCTGCTGGCGCAGATGGATGCGCAGGAGGCTGCGGCGACCGCGACCGACGATGTCGATCTGGCCCAACTTGCCAGCGACGTGATCGCCCGCACCGCGCCGACCGTGATCGCCTCGGGTCGGATGATCGAGCTGGTCAGCGACGGCCAGCCGCCGAGCCTGCGTGGACGCCGCGAGGCGATCGGGGCCGCCCTGCGCAATCTGATCGACAACGCGGTGCGCGTGACGCCTCCTGCCGGTACGGTGCGGGTGATCCTGGATGACAGCGCCGTCATCCGCGTGTCGGACGGGGGTCCGGGGCTTTCGGAAGAGCAGCTCGAACGGATGATTCGACGCACCGCGCGCGCCGATCACGCCAGTCCCGATGGCGCCGGCTTGGGCCTGGCCATCGTCCACCGCATCATGCAGGTGCATCGCGGATCGATCCGCACCGATCCAGCCTCGAGCAGCCTGATCCTCGATTTCCGGCAATAGCAGCCGCTGTCAGGCAACCGTCAGCTTTGCCCGTCACGAGGTCGCGATGGACAGGGCAAAGATTCTCTACGCAACTCTCGCGGCACTGGCGATTGTCGCCGCCTTCGCTGGCTATCGGCTGCTCGGAGGATCGGGTCAGCCTGATGGTGCCGGTCAGGAAACGGCCGATATGCCGGTCGCCACGGGGGCACTCAGCGCGCAGCAATTGCGGCGCCTGGGCGTCCAGACTGTAGTGGCTGAGGCCGCGATGAACGTGCCGCTGGGCACCGTCCCTGCCGCCATCACCCTGCCCCCCGAAGCCCAGGTGGCGGTCACCGCCCCGTTCGACGGCGCGATCGTCCGGCTGCATGTCATCCAGGGTCAGCAGGTTTCGGCCGGACAAGCCCTGGCGACCGTCAGGAGCCGCGAACCGCTGCAATATGGCGCGGAGCTTGCGCGCGCCCAGGCGCGGCTGGGCCTGGCCGAAGCCAGCGCCGCACGTACCCGTCAGCTGGTGCAGGAAGGCATTGTCGCAGGCGCGCGCGCCGACGAGATGAACGCCGCGATCCGCGTCGCGCGCACCGATGTCGCGGAAAACGCGCGCATCCTTCGTCAGGCAGGCGCCAGCGCATCAGGGGAGGTCACGCTGCGCGCGCCAATCGGCGGGCGCGTCGCGGCGATGACCGCACAGGTCGGCGGGCCCGTCATGGCGACCTCGGCGCCCTTCGTGATCGAGAACAGCGCCGCGTTCACGCTCGATCTGCAGCTGCCCGAGCGGCTGGCGGGCCAGGTCCGCCCCGGCATGCGCATCGCCGTCCCGGCAACGGGCGCGATGCCGGAACTGACCGGTTCGATCCTGTCGCTGGGCAGCTCGCTCGATCCGGCGACCCGGTCGATCATCGCCAAGGCGCGGATCGACGGCACCCCGCCGCTGGTCGCGGGCAAGTCGGTGATGGTGGTCATCCATCATGACAGCGCACAGCCCGGCGTCAGCGTGCCTTCGCGCGCGATGACCACCATCGACGGCAAACCGCATGTGCTGCTGCAGACCAGCAAGGGCTTCGCGCCGCGCGCGGTGACGGTTGCAGGCCAGTCTGGCGACCGGACGATCCTGTCCGATGGGCTGAAGCCGGGTGACAAGGTCGCGGTATCGGGCATCAGCGAGCTCAAGATGCTGCTGGCAGGGAACTGATCCGATGCTGCGCAAGCTGGTCGAAGCCTCGCTCAATTTTCGCCTTGTTGTCGCCGGGCTTGCGCTTGCGACTGCGGCGCTCGGAGCATGGTCGTTCATCAACCTGCCGATCGATGCCTTTCCGGACATCAGCTCGACCCAGGTCAAGATCATCCTGAAAGCCCCGGGCATGACCCCCGAGGAGGTCGAAAGCCGCGTCATCACCCCGATCGAGATGGAGATGCTGGGCATCCCCAACCAGACGGTGCTGCGATCGGTCGCCAAATATGCGATCGCCGATATCACCATCGACTTTGCCGATGGCACCGACATCTATTGGGCGCGCAGCCAGGTCGCCGAGCGGCTCGCCAATGCGACGGCGGACCTTCCCGCCACGGTCGAGGGCGGGATGGCCCCGATCTCGACGCCGCTGTCCGACATGTTCATGTTCACCATCGAAGGCCCGCTGTCGCTGACCGAAAAACGGCGGCTGCTCGACTGGACGGTGCGGCCCGCCCTGCGCACCGTGCCAGGCGTTGCCGATGTCAATGCGCTGGGCGGCATGGTGGAAACCTATGAGGTGCAACCCGATGGCGCAGCGCTCGCCGCCGCGGGCCTGACCATCGAGGACCTCAAGGCCGCGATCGAGGCGAGCAACCGCAATGATGGTGCGGGGCGGCTCAGCGTCGCCGAGGAATCGCTGATCGTCCGGTCGGTGGGGGCCATCGCCTCGCTCGACGATCTGGCGTCGGTCGTGCTGCGCAGCGCAGGCGGTGCGGTGGTGCGCGTCGGCGATGTCGCGACGGTGCGCATGGGCAGCCTCACCCGCTATGGCGCGGTGACGAAGAACGGCAAGGGCGAGGCGGTGCAGGGTCTGGTCATCGGCCTTCGGGGCGCGGATGCCAGCAAGATCGTCGCCGGGATCAAGCAGCGGCTCGAAGAACTGCAGCCGACGCTGCCGCCGGGCGTCACGGTGAAGCCGTTCTACGACCGATCTGACCTGATCGGCCGCGCAGTCGGCACGGTGGAAAAGGCGCTGCTCGAAGCGACGGTGCTGGTCGTCATCCTGCTGCTGCTGTTCCTGGGCGATGTGCGCGCCTCGGTGATCGTCGCGCTTGCGCTGCCGATGGCGGCGCTGATGACCTTCATCTGGATGCGCTCGATCGGCCTGACCGCGAACCTGATGAGCCTGGGCGGGCTCGCCATCGCGGTCGGCATGCTGGTCGACGGCGCGGTTGTGGTGGTGGAGAATGTCGTCGAGCGGCTGTCCGATCCGAAGCATCGCGGTGCGACCAAGCTCAACGCGGTGTTCGTCGCGACAGCGGAGGTCGCAACCCCGGTCGCCTCGGGCATGGCGATCATCGCGCTCGTCTTCCTGCCGCTGCTCACGCTCGAAGGGCTTGAGGGCAAGCTGTTCGCGCCGGTGGCGATGACCATCGTGCTGGCCTTGCTCTCGGCGTTGATCCTGTCGCTGACCCTGGTCCCGGTGCTCGCCTTCTATGGCCTCAAGCGCGTCGAGGGGCATCATGAGCCGGTCCTGATGCGGTGGATCACACCGCTTTATGCCCGGCTGCTCGATGCGAGCTTTGCGCATCCCCGCCAGGTCTTCATCGGCGCTGGCGCCGCTCTGGTGCTCGCGGGCGGGGCCTATGCGGTGACCGGCAAGACCTTCCTGCCGACCATGGACGAAGGTTCCATCATCGTGCAGCTGAGCAAGCTGCCGAGCATCGGCCTTGATCACAGCACCGCAGGCGACATGAAGGTGCAGAAGGCGCTGCTCGCCGATGTGCCCGAAATCGAGGCAGTGATCGCGCGCGTCGGCAGCGACGAGCTGGGGCTCGACCCGATGAGCCCCAACGAGACCGACAGCTTCCTGCAATTGAAGCCGCGCGACGAGTGGCGCCGGGGCGACAAGGCCTGGCTGACCGACCAGATTCGCAATGTGATGCACGATTTTCCCGGCATCGAGCCGACCTTTACCCAGCCGATCGAGATGCGCATTTCCGAGATGCTGACCGGCGCGCGCGGTGATCTAGTGATCAAGCTGTTCGGCCCGGATCTCAAGGAACTGTCGCGGCTCGCCGGGCAGATTCAGGCCCGGCTGGAGAAGATCGAGGGCACGACCGAGGCGATGACCGTCGCCAACGACACCGTCGACTATCTGCAGCTCGACATGGACCGCGTGGCTGCCGGACGCGCCGGGATGCCAGTCGATCTGCTGCAGGACATGATGCGCGCCAATGTCGAGGGCGTGCGCGCAGGTACCGTGACCGAAGCGGGACGCCGCGTGCCCGTAATGATCAAGGGCACCGGCGGCGCGGGCATGGACCCAGCGCAATTTGCCGATCAGCTCTACCGCGCGCCTTCCGGCCAGCTGGTGCGGGCAAGCGATGTGGCGCAAGTCCGCCAGGTCGCAGGCCCGGTGAAGCTGGAGCATGAAAACGGCTCGCGCTACGCGATGGTCCAGGCCTTTGTCGGCGGCCGCGATCTGGTCGGCTATGTTGACGATGCGAAGCGCGACATAGAGGCCAATGTGAAGCTTCCCCAGGGCTATCGGCTGGTCTGGGGCGGGCAGTTCGAGAACCAGCAGCGGGCCTCGGCGCGGCTGATGGTGGTGCTGCCGATCTCGCTCGTGCTGATCTTCCTTGTGCTCTACGCGACGCTGGGATCGGTACGCGCCTCGCTGCTGATCCTGGTCAACATCCCCTTCGCTATGGTCGGCGGGATCATCTCGCTCGCGCTTTCGGGCGAATATCTCTCCGTCCCTGCCTCGGTCGGGTTCATCGCGCTGCTCGGCATCGCGGTGCTCAACGGGCTGGTCATGGTCACCTGTTTCCGCCAGCTGCGCGAGGACGGTCTGAGCCTCGAACAGGCGGTGCGCCAGGGTGCGGCGCGGCGACTGCGCCCGGTGATGATGACCGCGACGATCGCCGCGTTCGGGCTGGTGCCGCTGCTGTTCGCAACCGGGCCGGGGTCGGAAATCCAGCGCCCGCTCGCGATCGTGGTGATCGGCGGGCTCGTCAGCGCAACGATGCTGACGCTGATCCTGCTCCCCATTCTCTACCAGCGCTTCGGCGAGAGCCGGGCAGAGCGCGACGCCGGCGCGCTGGGCGCTGCCACCGGAGAAGCCGCATGAAGCGCCGATTCGTCCTGATCGCCGCGCTGCTCGCCGGTTCCGCGCCCACGCTTGCCCAGCCTGGCCTGCCGCCCGAGCCACAGGTCCGCGAGGCGCTCGACCAGCATCCCACGGTGCTTGCCGCGATGGCGCGGGTCGCGGCTGCACGCGCCGATGGCGAGGCGCTGCGCGCGGGCCCGCACGAGTTCCAGCTGACCACCAGCGCGATCCAGCGCAGCGTCGATCGCGACGGCCGCTATGCCGAGTTCGATGCGTCGCTCAGCCGCCCGATCCGGCTGCCGGGCAAGGCGCGGCTCGATCGGCAGGCAGGAGCCTCGGGCGTCGCGGCGGCGGAAAACCGGATGGAGGATGCGCGGCATCAGGCGGCCCTGTTGCTCGCCGACTATTGGTGGGACTGGCTGGGCGCGGCGGCCGAGCAGCAGATCGACGCGCAGGCGGTGCAGAATCTGGAGCGCTCGCTCGCCAGTATACGACGCCGGGCAGAACTGCGCGATGCCGCACCGATGGAGGTCGATCAGGCCGAGGCGGCACTGGGTTCGGCGCGGTTGCAGGTGCAGCAATCGGCGGGCCGCGCTGAGCTGGCCAGGGCGCGGATCGCGGCGCAGTTTCCGGGCTTGGCACTGCCTGCCGCGCCGGACGACCTCCCGCTGCCCGAGATGCCGCAGGCAAGCCTTGCCGAACTGCGCGCTCTGGTGATCGCGCGCAGCCACGAGATCGGCGCGGCCAGGGCAGAGGCTGAACGGATGCAGGCGCTGGCCGATCGCGCGCGGCGCGACCGCATCGCCGACCCCAGCGTCGGCGTTCGCGCGTTCAGCGAACGCAGCGGCCAGGAAACCGGGATCGGCCTGATCGCCACCATCCCGATCGGCGGGCGGCACCGCAGCGCGCTCGCCGACCGCGCGGGCAGCGAAGCGGCGGCAGCCGAAGCGATGGCAACGGCTGTCGCGTTCGACGTGCAGGAAATGGCCGATACCGATGTCGTCCAGGCCGATGCGGCCTGGTCCGCCTGGCAACGCAGCCGCGATGGCGCCAAGGCGCAAGTCGCCGCCGTGCTGAAAATGCGCAAGGGCTATGATCTTGGAGCGATCGACCTGGCCGATCTGCTGCTCGCCGAACGGCAGACGCAGGACATGTTCCGAGCCGAGGTGCAGGCGCGCACCGAGGCGCTGCGCGCCATCACCCGCATCCTGATCGACAGCCACAGCATCTGGATCAGCGACGAGCTGTAGCGGACAAATTCCTCGAAGCTTCGGACACCGGCAATATCCTTTGCCACCCGTGGTGAAGCGGTCAGCAGCCTGCTGCAACGGTCGTGTTGAGATTGCCGAACCAGGACCCGCGAATACGCATCTCCGACGGCACCGGTCCGAACTGGGGCTGGAGAAAACGCTGGTTGTCCGGGGCTTTGGCCCATTCGCGAGGCGCTCAGCGAATGGGTAATGGTGCCCAGAAGAGGACTCGAACCTCCACGCCCTTGCGAGCGCCAGCACCTGAAGCTGGTGCGTCTACCAATTCCGCCATCTGGGCACGGGGTAGGAGCGCGCCTCTAGCCGGAGTGTTTGCAGGCGTCAACCGCCTCTGGGCACATTCTTCAAAGAAAAATGCCTTCGTCTTCAAACCAACCCGCAAAAGCGCAACTGGGGCGTTGCGCGCTGCGTTCGGGTGTTGCAAAGGCGGGAGCAGAGACGCATCGGCCAGCGGTCCTGCGCGCCTGATAGGCAGCGCGGCACCGGGCCGAAGAGAATCACGGGACGTAAAACATGCGCGACACACTGATCACGATTTTCGGCGGCGGCGGTTTTCTGGGGCGGCACATCACCCAGCATCTGACCGCTGCGGGCGCGCGCGTGCGCATCGCGCAGCGCAACATCCGGATCGCGCAGGACGTCAAGCCGCTCGGCAATCTGGGCCAGACCCAGCTGATCGCCGCCGACATCCGCAAGCCTGAAACCGTCGCGCGCGCGGTGCATGGCGCCGATGCCGTGATCAACCTGGTGGGCATCCTCAAGGGCGATTTCGACGCGTTCCACCATGAAGGCGCGGCCAATGTCGCCCGCGCTGCAGCGGCTGCAGGCGCACAGGCGCTGGTGCATGTCTCGGCCATCGGTGCCGATGCGGGTTCGAAAAGCGCCTATGGCCGCAGCAAGGCCGAAGGCGAAGCCGCCGTGCGCGCCGCCTTCCCGAGCGCGACGATCCTGCGCCCCTCGATCGTGTTCGGACGCGAGGATCAGTTCGTCAACCGCTTCGCCGGGCTCATCTCGAGCCTGCCCATCGTACCGATCATCGGCGGCAAGGCACGCTTCCAGCCGGTCTATGTCGATGACGTGGCCGAGGCGGGGAAGCTCAGCCTTTCCGACCCTGCGCGGTTTGGAGGGCGCACCTTCGAGCTCGGCGGTCCCGAGACGATCAGCATGGCGGAACTCAACAAGCGCATCGCCAAGGAGATCGGCGAGGACCCGAGTTTCATCGACATGCCCGATTCGCTGTCCGGCCTGATGGCAGGCCTGACCGGCTGGCTGCCCGGCGCGCCGATCACGCGCGACCAATGGGCGATGCTGCAGAGCGACAATGTCGTGGCCGAGGGCACGGACGGCCTCCAGGCATTCGGCATCACCCCCACCCCGATGGCGGCGGTGATCGGCGATTATCTGGTGCGCTTCCGCAAGCACGGCCGTTTCGGCGCACGCGCCAAGCGCGTCGGCTGAAGCGCACTGCGCGGCGAGCGGACTAGCCTGCCGTCGCCGCCGCTTCCTGCCAGCTGAGCAGCGACGCCGTCAGCTGTTTTTCCGCAATCGCGCGGCCGGTGTCGCGGTCGAGCCCCAGCGCGCCGGCGAGCTGCGCCCCCATCAGCGCGTCGCCCAGCGCCATGGTGCACAGGCTTAACGTGTCCTCGTGCAAAGTGCGGCCTTCGGGCGCATGTTCGGCGAGTTCGTCGACCAATTGGTGAATCGCCTCGACGATCGGGTCGAGCGCATCCTCGTTGCCCGACAGCAGCATCCAGCAGGCCAGCGCCCCTGCCCCTTCGCGGTCGAACGCGTCGAACGCCATGTCGACAATGTCGCGCGGCGTGCCCTCACCGTTGCGCAGGCGGATGACCGCTGCGCCGATCATCTGGCAGATCGATTGCGCCAGATACTCCGCCAGCGCCTTTTGCAGCCCCGAGGCCGAGCCGAAATGATGGAGCAGATTGGCATGCGTCCGCCCGATCCGCCCGCTCACCGCTTTCAGCGTCACCGCCTGCGGTCCGGTCTCGATCAGCAGCTCGCGCGCGGCGGCGAGCGCGGCGGTGCGGCTCTGCTCTGGGCTCAGCCGTCTTTTTGCTATTGACATCTATGTAAGTAACCTTATTGTCATCAGTGTAAGCAACACCCCTGCATTATGGACCCCGCCATGAACGCTCCGCAATCCTTTTCGCCGCAATCCCTTGCGAATGCCGATTCCATGGATCGCAAGCACACGCCTGCCGATCTGGAGCTGATCATCCGCGACCGCCGCTTTGGCCGCGACAGCAAGATGCGTCGCTGGTGGATGGGCGGCGACCCGATCGGCACCGCCTTCTACAACGCGCTCTCGGTCACCTTCCCCAAGGGCGAGGCCTTTTTCATCGAGAGCGTGAAGGAATTCCGCGAAGGCACGTCCGAGCGGCTGGCGAACGAGATTCGCGCCTTCGTGAAGCAGGAAATCAACCATACGCGCGAGCATGTCGCGTTCAATCGTCGCGTCGTCGACGCCGGTTACGACGTGAAGCTGCTCGAGGAAGATGTCGACAAGGCGCTGGCGCTGACCAAGGGCCGCCCGAAGATCGCCAACCTTGCCTCGACCATGGCGCTCGAACATTTCACCGCGATTTTGGCGCAGCAGTTGCTTGCCAATCCGAAGCATCTCGAAACCGCAGACGCCGATTCGCGCGACTTGTGGCGGTGGCACGCGATGGAAGAGATCGAGCATAAGGGCGTCGCCTTCGACACCTGGATGCACGCGACCAAGGACTGGAGCCGCTGGCAGCGCTGGAAGGTCAAGTCGCTGGTGATGCTGGTCGTCACCAAGAACTTCCTGCACCATCGCGCGGTCGGCATGCTCGAACTGCTGCGGCAGGACGGCCTGACCGGCCCCAAGGTCTGGGCGCAGCTGTTCTGGTACGCGTTCGGCAATCCCGGCATGGCGCGGAAGATCATCCTGCCCTGGATGACCTATTTCCTGCCCGGCTTCCATCCGTGGAAACATGACGACCGCCACCTGATCCAGCTCGCCGAAAGCGACTATCAGGACGCAGTGATGGCGAAGTCGGAACCCGCGCTGGTTCCGGCGGAATAAGGGTTTACCCCCTCCGTTTGTCCCGAGCGTGTCGAGGGACCTTGCTCGACCATCCGATATTACGTCCCTCGACTTCGCTCGGGACAAACGGATTTTGATACGGCTGGACCAGTGAGTCCGGTGGCCCCTACACCACCGGCTTTCTCGCCCGCAGCGCTTGGGCCAGCGTCCCCTCGTCGAGATAATCGAGTTCGCCGCCCATCGGCAGGCCTTGCGCAAGCTGGGTGAGGCGCACGGGATAGCCCTCCAGCCGCTCGGCCAGATAATGCGCGGTCGTCTGCCCCTCGAGCGTCGCGTTCATCGCCAGCACCACCTCGTCGATGCCGCCTTCGGCCACGCGCGCGATCAGCGAGGCGACGCCCAGATCCTCCGGCCCGATGCCGTCGAGCGCAGACAGGCGGCCGCCCAGCACATGATAGCGCCCGACGAACAGCCGCGAGCGATCGAGCGCCCAGAGGTCCGACACCTCCTCGACCACGCACAGGCTGCGCGGGTCGCGGCGCGGGTCGGTGCAGATGCCGCAAGGATTCTGCGTATCGACATTGCCGCAGATGTCGCAGGTGGCAAGGTTCGCGCGCACCCGCTCCATCGCCTCGACCAGCGGGGTGAAGGCGCTCTCGCGCTTCTTGAGCAAATACAGGACCGCGCGGCGCGCCGAGCGCGGCCCCAGCCCCGGCAGGCGGGCGAGCGCGGCGGCCAGGTCCTCAATCTCTTGCGATGCCATGGCCTGAGCTTTACGGAGCCGCATCGCCCCAAGCAAAAGAAAAGTCCGTCATGCGCCTCGCCTTCATGGGAACCCCCGATTTTGCCGTGCCGACCCTGCGCGCGCTAGTGGAGGCCGGGCACGAAATCGCTGCGGTCTACAGCCAGCCGCCGCGCCCGGCGCATCGTGGCAAGAAGCTGACCCCCTCGCCCGTGCACCAGCTGGCCGAGGAGCTGGGGCTGGAGGTGCGCACGCCCGTCTCGCTCAAGGGCGAAGACGAGCAGGCCGCTTTCGCCGCGCTCGAGCTCGATGCGTGCGTGGTCGCAGCCTATGGCCTGATCCTGCCGCGCGCGGTGCTCGATGCGCCGCGTCATGGGTGCCTCAACGTGCACGGATCGCTGCTGCCGCGGTGGCGCGGGGCCGCGCCGGTGCAGCGCGCGATCCTCGCCGGAGATGAGTTTACGGGCGTCACGATCATGCAGATGGAGGCCGGGCTCGATACCGGGCCGATGCTGCTCAAGGGCGAGACCCCCGTTTCGGGTAAGACGGCAGGTGTGCTCACCCAGGAAATTGCCGAGCTCGGCGCGCAGCTGATGGTGCAGGTGCTGGGCGATCTTGCCGCCTATCCGCCGGTGGTCCAGCCGGACGAAGGCGTGACCTATGCCGCCAAGATCGACAAGGCCGAGGCGCGGCTCGATGTTTCGCAGAGCGCCGCACAGGTCGAACGCCAGGTGCGTGCGTTCAACCCGATGCCCGGCGCGTTTTTCGAGCTGAAAGGCGAGCGGCTGCGGGTGCATGCCGCCGAGATGATCGCAGGCAGTGCCGAACCCGGCACGATCCTCGACGACCAGCTCACCATCGCCTGTGCCGAAGGCGCGATACGCCCGACGATCATCCAGCGAGCCGGTCGTCCCGCGATGCCGATCGAGGACTTCCTGCGCGGTTTTGTCGTCGCCCCGGGCACGGTCATCGCATGACCCGCTTTGCCCTGACGCTGGAATATGACGGCGGCCCGTTCATGGGACTGCAGCGCCAGGCGCATGGCCCCAGCGTGCAGCAGCATGTCGAGGAAGCGGTGGCCGCGATTACCGGAGAAGAGGTCATCATGCATGCGGCCGGCCGCACCGATGCCGGCGTCCATGCCCTCGCGATGCGCGCGCATGTCGATATCGCCAAGCGCATCGAGCCGTTCCGGCTGATGGAGGCGCTGAACGCGAAACTCAGACCGCAGCCCATCGCAGTGCTCGCCTGCGAGATCGTGCCCGATGACTGGCACGCGCGATTCAGCTGCACCGGCCGGTCCTATATCTACCGCATCACCAACCGCCGCGCGCCGCTGACGCTCGAACGTGGCAAGGCGTGGCAGGTGTCCGCGCCGCTTGACGTGCCCGCGATGCACGCCGCCGCGCAGCATCTGGTCGGGCACCACGATTTCACCACCTTCCGCTCGGTGCACTGCCAGGCCGCGAGCCCGGTCAAGACGCTCGACCGGCTCGACGTGATCCGCGATGGCGACGAGATCGACATCCACGCCGCCGCGCGCTCGTTCCTCCACCATCAGGTGCGATCGATGGTCGGCTGTCTGGTGCTGGTCGGGCGCGGAAAGTGGACGGGGAATGACCTGAAGGCTGCGCTCGAGGCCCGCGACCGCGCCGCACTGGGTTTCAACGCCCCGCCCGACGGGCTGTATTTCGCCGGCGCGACCTACAGTTAGAGCGCGCGCGGCAGCCGGAGCCGAACCAGCAACCCGCCCAGATCCTCGCTCTCGTCGAGTTCGACCTTGCCGCCATAGATTTCCGCGACATCACGCACGATCGCGAGGCCGAGCCCCGTACCCGGCTTGCCGGTATCGAGCCGCGCGCCGCGATCGAAGATGCGCTCGCGCTCCTTTTCGGGAATGCCGGTGCCGTCGTCCTCGATCCAGATATCGACCAGCTTCGGATCGGTCGCCCCCTTGGGATCGATGGTGACGAACACGCTCCCGCCGCCATATTTTCCTGCGTTTTCAACCAGGTTACCGAGCATTTCCTCGAGATCCTGGCGCTCGATCGCGACCTCTGCTGTCTTGCTGCCATCGAGGTCGCAGCGGACGTGCGGATAGAGCCGCACCACCGCGCGCTCGACCGCCTGCGCGCTTTCCCACACGTTCGCGCGCGCCAGCGCCTGGCCGCGCCGTCCGACGGCGCGCGCGCGGGCGAGATGATGGTCGACCTGCCGCCGCATCACCGCCGCCTCGCGGATCACGGTATCGGCGAGATCATCGGCGCGCGCGGTGGCGCTGTTCATCACCACGGTCAGCGGCGTCTTGAGCGCATGCGCCAGATTGCCTGCGTGCCGCCGCGCCTCTTCGGCCTGTTTCTCGTTATGCTCGAGCAGCGCGTTCAGCTCCTCGACCATAGGCATCACCTCGATCGGCATCGGATCGCGCACCCGGTCCATGCGGCCCGTGCGCATCGCCTGAATGGCCTCGCGCACCTTGCGCAGCGGCCAGAGGCCATAGAGCGTCTGCAGCCCCGCCATGATGATCAGCCCCAGCGCGAGCAGCGCGAAGCTGTAACCGAGCGTCTGGCGAAGCTCGCGCAGCTGCAGGTCCATCTCCTCGCGCGACTGCGCCACCATGAAGCGCCAGCGCACCCGGGAGCCGGGCAGGTAGATCGACTGTTCGATGATGCGCAGCTCGTGATCGGGAAACTGGTCGCTGTCATAGATATGCGGCTGCGCGTCGCTATGATCGGTCTCGATCTTCAGCGCGCGGTCCCACAGCGAACGCGAGGTGAAATCGGCATGGCCCTGGCCGCTGATCTGCCAGTAGAGCCCGCTATTGGGCTCCAGAAAGCGCTGGTCGCCGAGCGGGCGGTTGAAAAACACCTCGCCGTCGGGGCCGATCTCCGCCGAGGAGATCATCGCGGTCAGCACATATTCGAGCTGGTCGTCGAAGCTGGTGGTGATGGTGTTGGTCAGGATGCGGTCGAGCGCGAGGCCACCGCTCAGCAGCAGCACGAAGATCCATGCCGCCGCGATGCCGATCATGCGGCGGCTGAGCGACCCGGTATTGGGCAGCGGCGCGGGCGCGGTGACCTGGTCTGCCGCGCCCGGCTGCAGGGCTTCAGCTGCTGACACGCTCGGCAGGATCTTCAAGGCTGTAGCCCAGGCCGCGGATCGTGGTGATCACATCAGGGCCCAGCTTCTTGCGGATGCGCGTAACAAACACCTCGATCGTGTTGGAATCGCGGTCGAAATCCTGATCGTAGATATGCTCGATCAGCTCGGTACGGCTGATGACCTTGCCCTTGTGGTGGAGCAGATACGACAGCAGTTTGTATTCCTGCGCGGTGAGCTTCACCGGCTCGCCGTTCAATGACACCTTGCCCGAGCGCGTGTCGAGCCGGACATCGCCTGCGATCAGCTCGCTCGAGGCATTGCCCGAGGCGCGGCGGATCAGCGCGCGCAGCCGGGCGATCAGCTCTTCGGTCTGGAAGGGTTTGGCGAGATAGTCGTCCGCGCCAGCATCGAGCCCTGCGACCTTGTCCGACCAGCTGTCGCGCGCGGTGAGCACCAGCACCGGGAAGGTGCGGCCTTCCTTGCGCCACATGCCGAGCACGGTCAGGCCGTCGATCTCGGGCAGGCCGAGGTCGAGGATGACCGCGTCATAATCCTCGGTCGATCCCATGAAATGGCCGTCCTCGCCATCGGTGGACAGGTCCACCGCATAGCCGGTCGCCTCCAGCGTGGACTTGAGCTGTTTGCCAAGGGTGGGTTCATCCTCGACGATCAGAATGCGCATGGGCAACTCCTGGAATTCGGGTGCAATGCCGGACGACGGTCGCCGCCCTTATGGAAAGCTCCCCATATCGGGGAAATGAACAGGGGTTACAAGGTAAGAAGCCGCGCCCGGACAGGCTCAACCGGCCTGGCGCAGGATCGCGCCGGTGCGGGCATCAACATCGACAAAGATCACCCTGCCATTGTCGAGGAACTTCAGCCGGTAAACCTGTGTATCGGCGTCATATTCCGGTCCCAGATACTGCATCCCGCGCATCCGGGGGAGGATGCGGCCCTCGATCTCGCGCAGCGACTTGACCTGCCCGGCCATGAACTGCTCGCGCGCCTCGCTCTGCTCGCCCCGCCGCTTGCCATCGAGCGCATCGGCCTGGGGCGCGCTGGAGGCCAGAGCGACCGAAGCCAGCGCCAGTGCAGACAGGGTGGAGGTGAGCAGGTTCATGATGCGTATCTAGCCCGGTTTCATTGAATAACCGCTGAATATCCCGCTAACGCCTTGTGCAGCCTTTGGCCAGTGCTTCGCGACCTCTTGCCTGCCCTCCCCCCGTCATTCCCGCGAACGCGGGAATCCCGCTTCTCAGCCAAGGTCGGCGACGAAGCGGGACCCCCGCGTACGCGAGGGTGACGGGTTAAGCTGGTGCGATAATCGTCAGCGCGTCATCTGATAGGTCACGTTGACGGTGACGCTCGTGCCCACCTGGCCGCCCTCGATGGGTGGGGCTGCCGCAACGATCCCCGGCATGGCACGCACCTTCATTTCGGCGCCACCGAACGGCGAGGCATTGTAGGTCGCTTCCGACACCGCGAGCACCTGCACGCCGGTGAATCCGACGCGCTTGGCATAATCCATCGCCTGCATCTGCGCGCGCTTCATCGCCTTGTCGCGCGCCTCGGCCTGCGCGGCGCTGTCATCGTCGATGCTGAAATACGGGCCGGAAATGTTGTTCGCACCCTGCGAGACCACCGAATCGAGGATCGCCCCCAGCCGGTCGACCTGGCGCACCTTGACTGTGACCGTGTTGGTCACCTGGTAACCGATGAAGCGCGGCGCACGGCCATCGGTCCCATATTCATAGTCCATGTTGAGGTTGATGCCCGAGGTCTGGATGTCCTCGCGCTTGATGCCGAGCGCAACGATCTGCCTGATGACCTTGTCCATGTCCGCAGAGTTCTGGCGCAGCGCGGCGGACGCGGTCGGGGCCTTGCTGGTCACGCCGGTGCTGAACGTCGCGGTATCGGGCGCACCGAGCACGGTTTCGGTGACGCTCAGTTCGACGATCGGCGCACCGGCGCTGGGGGTGATCTCGACAGCCGCCATGGCGGGGGTCGCCGCTGCTGCGAGGATCGCAAGGGGAAGAGCGCGGACGAGCGGGGTGGTCATGGGGAATTTCTCCAGATGTGTTCAACGTGTTCCGGCGAACGCCGGAACCCAGAGGCGGTTGCACGGGCGGCCCCGTGCCTGGACCCCGGCTTTCGCCGGAGAACGGCCTGGCTATGAAATGAAACGCTTTGCCGCAGCCTGAACGGAAAGGTCAGACGCCTGACAGGCTCGTGATTGCTCAACCCTGCGCGCGGGCGTGGTCGATATAAGCCTTGCGCAGCGCCAGCGTCTCCATGCCCGGACGCCCGTCACCGACGCTCAGCCCGTCGATCTCGACCACCGGCATCACGAACAGCGACGCGGAGGTGACAAACGCTTCTGCCGCGCCCTGCGCCTCGGGAATCGTGAACGGCCGCTCCTCCACGGTGATGCCGCTTTCCCGCGCGATGTCGATCAGGCTGAGGCGCGTGACGCCGGGCAGGATGTGGTGCCCCAGATCGCGCGTCACCAGATGCCCGTTCGGGGTGATGATGCACGCGTTCTGCGATGTGCCCTCGGTGACGACATCGCCTTCCACCAGCCAGACGTCGTCAACGCCCGCCGCCCTGGCCTCCATCTTCATCATGCTGGCATAGAGCAGCTGCACCGTCTTGATGTCGCGCCGCCCCCAGCGCCGATCGGGCCGGGTGATGATGCGCATGCCCCGCGCGGCCATCGGGTTGGTGACCAGCGCGCGGGCCTGGGTAAAGGCGAACACCGTCGCCGGCGTGCCCGGCTTGGGGAAGAGGAAATCGCGATCCGCCGCGCCGCGGCTGATCTGGAGATAGATCGTCCCCTCGGTCAGCGCGTTGCGCTCGATCAGGGTCGCGACGATGCCCGGCCAGTCTGCCGCGCTGCAGTCATAGTCGATCGTCATCTCGGCGAGCGAGCGCTCGAGCCGCATCATGTGTGCGGCATAATCGATGACCCGCCCGTCGAGCACCGAGAAGACCTCGTACACCGCATCGGCAAACAGCAGCCCGCGATCGAAGATCGAGACATGCGCTGCATCCTCCGCGACGAACTGGCCGTTGATGTAAACCGTACGCATGCGCGACCCTTTCTCGGCGATTTTCCCTGCGTCTTGCGCCCGCGCTGCGCCTGCGGTCAAGCCGGATATGCTGCACAGTGCGGGGATTGCGCCCTGCCCCGCCCCCGCCTAAGTGGCGGGCATGTCCACTCCCCCCGTCCTTTCGTACGAAGACCTTGGCCTGGTGCAGGGCACCGGCTGGCTGTTCCGCGATATCAACCTGCATATCGGCCCGCGCGACCGGCTGGCGCTGATCGGCCGCAACGGGGCAGGCAAGACAACAATGCTGCGGCTGATCGCGGGCGAGATCGAGGCCGATCGCGGACGCCGCACCGTGCAGCCGGGCGTGCGCGTGGTGATGCTGGCGCAGGACCCGGACTTCAAGGGCTTTGCGACGCTGAACGACTGGGCATTGGCCGGAGACGACGCCCCGCCCGCGCACGAGGTCGCCGCGATCGCCGACCAGATCGGCATCGACCTGTCACGCGACGCTGCCACCGCCAGCGGCGGCGAGCGCCGCCGCGCCGCCATCTGCCGCGCCTTGGCAAGCGAACCCGATGTGCTGCTGCTCGACGAGCCGACCAACCATCTCGACCTGGCCGCGATCGACTGGCTCGAAAGTTGGCTGGGCCGCTTCAACGGCGCGTTCGTCGTCATCAGCCATGACCGCACGTTCCTCGAGCGGCTGACCCGCCAGACGCTTTGGCTCGACCGCGGCAATCTGCGTCGCCAGGAAATCGGCTTTGGCGGCTATGAGGCCTGGATGGAGCAGGTCTATGCCGAAGAGGCGCGCGCCGCCGACAAGCTCGATGCCAAGCTGAAGATCGAGGCGCACTGGCTGGAGCGCGGCGTCACCGCACGGCGCAAGCGCAACCAGGGGCGCCTCGCCAAGCTGTGGGAGATGCGCGCGCAACGCGCCTCTATGCTCGGTCCGCAAGGCACAGCCAAGCTGGAGGCGGTGAGCGACAACAGCAAGACCAAGTCGGTGATCGTCGCCGACCGCGTTTTCAAGAGCTTCGGCGAGGGCGAGGCGAAGCGCACGATCATCAAGGACTTTTCGCTGCGGGTGCAGCGCGGCGACCGCATCGGCATCGTCGGTTCCAACGGCGCGGGCAAGACCACGCTGATCCGCCTGCTCACGGGCGAGCTGGAGCCCGATAGCGGCACGATCACGCTCGCCAAGACGCTCGACGGCGTCATCATCGACCAGCAACGCAAGCTGATGCAGCCCGAAAAGCGCGTGCGCGACGTGCTGGCCGAGGGCGGCGACTGGATCGACGTGCGCGGGGTGCGCAAGCACATCCAGGGCTATCTCAAGGAATTCCTGTTCGACCCCGGGCTGGTCGAGGCACGCATCGGAACGCTTTCGGGCGGCGAGCGCTCGCGCCTGCTGCTGGCGCGCGAATTCGCCCGCGCCTCGAACCTGCTGGTGCTCGACGAGCCGACCAACGATCTCGATCTGGAAACGCTCGACCTGCTGCAGGAGGTAATTTCGGATTATGACGGCACCGTGCTGATCGTCAGCCATGACCGCGACTTTCTCGATCGCACCGTTACAGTGACGTTGGGGCTCGACGGATCGGGCACGGTCGATGTGGTCGCAGGCGGCTATGCCGACTGGGAAAAGCAGCGCAAGCAGCGCATGGCGAACTGGGTCAAGTCAGGCGCGTCCAAGGCAGCCGCTGCCGCCGCCGCTGCTGCGCCCCCTCCCCCGCCGAAACCGCAGCGTGCGAAGCTCAGCTACAAGGACCAGCGCGATTATGACACGTTGCCCGAGCGGATCGAGGCGATCGAGGCAGCGATCGCGCGCGACGAGGCGGCCTTGTCCGACCCCGATCTTTACACCCGAGATCCGGCGAAATTCGCCGCGCTGACCAGGGCGATCGAAAAGGCGCGCGACGAGAAGGACGCCGCAGAAATGCGCTGGCTGGAACTCGCGGAAATGGTCGAGGCGATGGGCTGAACGCTCATACCCGCCGATTCAGCGCCGCAGCAACTCCCAATGCTCGCCCTCATAGGCGATCGAGGCTTCGACCAGCCGGTCCCAGAAATCGCCGATCAGGCCGACGGGCACGCCGAGCTCGAACGCCGCAGCCTTGGCCTGGGCGATCACTTGCGCCTTGCGCGCCTCGTCGCGGACCATCGAGCGGTCGGGCTTGATCCGGGCGGCGGCGCGCATATAGCTGAAACGCCGCGCGAACAGTTCGATGAGCTCGCGGTCGAGCGCATCGACGCCCGCGCGCACCTCGGCCATGGTCGCGCAGTCTTCCGGTGCTTTGACAGTTTCTGACATGGCCTTGCGATAGCCGCGCCTGCCGCGCCTGTCGAGCGCGCGGCGCGACTTGACTCTCGCAGCGACCTTCGTCATAGGCCGCGCTTCGCAATTGGCCCTGCACCCCGGTGAAGCAGCGGCCGCATGGCGCATTCTTGGCACCATGGCGCGATCCCGGGACATCTGGCCGCAGCACAGGGCAGCGGCCTCGCCTGGCAACAGGCAGCAAATTGGAGAATGACGCGTGTCCAAACGCAACAGTGCAAAGTACAAGCTCGACCGCCGCATGGGCGAGAACATCTGGGGTCGCCCCAAGTCGCCGGTCAACAAGCGCGAATACGGCCCCGGCCAGCACGGCCAGCGCCGCAAGGGCAAGATGTCCGACTTTGGCCTGCAGCTCCGCGCGAAGCAGAAGCTCAAGGGCTATTACGGCGAAATCACCGAGAAGCAGTTCAAGAAGAACTACACCGAAGCCAGCCGCATGAAGGGCGACACCAGCCAGAACCTGATCGGTCTGCTGGAACAGCGCCTCGACATGGTCGTCTATCGCGCCAAGTTCGCGCCGACCATCTTCGCTGCGCGCCAAATCGTCAGCCACGGCCACATCCGCGTCAACGGCGTGAAGTGCAACATCGCTTCGCGCAAGGTGAAGCCGGGTGACGTCGTGTCGCTGGGCAAGAAGGCGCAGGAAATGGCGCTGGTCATCGAAGCCCAGGGCCTGGCCGAGCGCGACATCCCCGATTATGTCGCTCCCGACGGCACCGACAAGGTCACCTTCACCCGCATTCCGACGCTGGACGAAGTGCCCTATCCGGTGAAGATGGAACCCAATCTGGTCGTCGAATTCTATTCGCGCTGATCCGGTTCATCACCGAAACAGATACGAAAAAGGCGGGCCGCAAAGCCCGCCTTTTTTGTTGCTTCATTGGCCGGCAAAGGCCTTTTCCATGAACGCGGCGCTGGTGCGCAGCAGCTCGGCGCGGATTTCGCCATCTTCCAGATAATGGTCGCGGTTCTTGTAGATGTGCAGCTCTGAGCTGCGCCCAGCATCCTTCAGCTTCGCGTCCATGAGTTTGGCATGCCCCACGTCGACATTGCGGTCGATATCGCCATGGAACATCAGCACGGGTGCCTTGAACGCCGCTGCGTTCTGTGCGGGCGAGCCTTCCTTGATATGTTTGCCTTCGCCCAGCAAATCGCGGACATAGGCATAGTCGCCCCAGCCATAGCTGTCGCTGCGCAGCAGGGCGAGGTCGGTCACCGGCGCGACCGCGACGACCGCCTTGAACAGGTCCGGCTCGAGCACATTGGACTGCAGAGCGGCATAGCCGCCATAGGACCAGCCGAAAATGGCCATGCGTTTTGCGTCAGCGCCCTGCCTGGTCAGCCAGTGGGCGCCATCGTTGATATCGCCGATGGCAAGCTGCCAGTCCTGGAATGCGTTGCGTTTGAGCCAGCTCTGGCCATAGCCCGCAGATCCGCGGAAATTGGGTTGCAGCACCGCATAGCCGCGCTGGGCAAAGAACTGGGGCAGCCAATCGAATCCCCAACTGTCGCGCGCCTCCGGCCCGCCATGCGGCATCACCACTACAGGCAGCCCTGACGCGCTGGTCTTGCCCGGGGGAAGCGTCAGATAAGCCGGTATCTGGGTTCCGTCGCGGGCCGGATAGGTTATCGACTGCATCTTGCCGAGCGCTACCTGTTCCAGGCCCGGCCGCATCGCGAGCAGATTGGCCAGCGTCTTGGCATCCCGGTCGAACAGGAAGAAGCGGCCGGCATTGGTGTCGCTGCCCGCCCAGATCAGCATCTTGCGCTCATCCTCGCTCGATTCGACCACCTCGACGATCGGCAGATGCGGAATCGCCTTGGCGAGTTGATCGACCATTTTCTGTACATCGGGATCGATATAGTGAATTTCACCGGCATCGGTCGTGTAACGCACGCCAATCACGCGCCCGCGCCGACCGATCCGAGCAAAACCGCTGACATCGACCTCCGGGTGCGCGAACACCAGTGTCTCGGCATCGGTGCCATCGAGCGAGCGCCGAAAAGCCGCCAGCCGCCCGTCCACGCGGTTCAGGCCGTAGACAACGTTCAGCTTGGGGTCGACTGCATACGGATCGAAGCCCTGCCGATTCTTGTCCACGGTGCTCAATGGCAGCCAGTCCTTGCTGTCGGGCTTGCGATAATAATAGCGGCGCAAGCCCAGTTCGGCATTCTCGCGCGAGGACATCGTGCCCTTGATCCGCACCCTTCCATAACCGTCGGAGATGAACTCCATGGCTTCGAGATCGGGTTGCTCGACAATCTTGCTGCGCAGGGTGCGCGTATCGACCAGATCGACTCCGGTGCCGGATTTCTTCTGTGCGATCAGCGTGCCGGAGCCGGAAGAACTGACCGCCTCCTGCGGAATATATTCGCGCACCATCAGAATGTTGCCATCTTCGGACGGGTTCCAGTCGATGACATTGCCGCCGCTCAGAGCCACGCCGAGGCGCATGCCCGTACCGCCCTTGCGGACATTGATAACCTTGACCTCACCTCCGGCCGCATCGACCGCGATCAGGCGCGAGGCATAAAGCGGCCTGCCCTCCAGCATTACCGATGCGATGAGCATGCAGACGAGCCGATCGTTGCCCGACCAATGGCAGGATTCGATGCGCTCCGGCTCACCGTCGACCCGGAAGACGCCCCGCGGTGTCTGCGGGGTTGGCACCAGGTCGGCCACCATGACGGCGACACCCTGTCCACGGGTCGGTGAAAGATAGACCAGCTTGGTGCCGTCGGGCGAAAGACTGGCATTGGTCACCATTTCGCGGGCGCCGAACTGTTCAGCCATGTCGGTCGATGGGGAGGCATCCCCACTTTGCGCTGACAGAATCGCTGACGTCGACGCTGTCATCAGACTGGCAAGGATGCCAGCCGCCCGGATAGAAAAACGCATCACAGATCCACTCCCCAAACTCGATCGTGACAAAAATTGCCGTGATTACAAGCAGGGGGCAAGCGTGATCTGTTGATCGCAAAGAAAAAGGCGGACCACCGGCCCGCCTTTTAACATCGCATCAAAATACATCCAAAATGGATATAAATTCGCGATCACACCGTTTCGGGATCGAAGAAGAACAATGCCTGGCTGATCGCCGCGCGCACGGTGTTGCGGTGGAACGGCTTGGTGATCAGGAAGGCCGGTTCCGGACGCTCGCCGGTGAGCAGGCGCTCGGGAAAGGCGGTGATGAAGATGACGGGCACGTCGATCTCGCGCAGGATGTCGGCGACGGCATCGATGCCCGAGCTGTCGTCGGCGAGCTGGATGTCGGCGAGCACCAGGCCGGGCTTGTCGCGGCGGGCCTGCTCGACCGCCTCGTCGCGGGTGACGGCGATGCCGGTCACGTCATGGCCGAGGTCGCGCACGATCGTCTCGATATCCATCGCGATGATCGGCTCGTCCTCGATGATGAGAACCTTGGCCTTGATCTGGCTGTCGATCTCGCTGAGGGCCTCGCTGACCAGGCTGGAGACGGTACGATCGTCCAGGCCCATCAGATAGGCGGTGTCGGCGTTCGAGAAACCCTCCATCGCGGTCAGCAGCAGCGCCTGGCGCGACAGCGGCGGAATGCGGCGCAGACGCTGCTCGGCGAGCAGTCGACGTGAATCGTCATCGGCGTCGGGATAGGCATCGAAGCTGTCGGCTTCCTCGCGGTCGTCATGCGTCGACCCCCAGATCACCTGGAACACGCGGTACAGACCCAGACGGGCATCGACATCGCTCGGAAACTGATCGGGCGCGGCGATGATGGCCTGAAGCGTCGCCTTCACATAGGCATCGCCATGATGCTGATCGCCGGCGAGCGCTCGGCTGTAGCGCCGCAACAGGGGTAGATGGGGAGCGAGCGTCTGGCCCAGGGACATGCAATGAAACTCCTTTATCGGCTGGCGCCGTGTCTATGGCCTTCCGCCCCCCGTGTCAAAACCGGGGGCGCAAAGGGATGCCGGATGTGAAAGCAGACAAACCGAACCTCGGCTAAGGAACAATCCGCGCCGCAGTTTGTTTCCTAGTCCGAGACGTTTATGCACAATCCCGCACGATTTTGCGGGCTTGGCAGGGTTGGGACGGCTTGCTAAGCCCATTTCGGGACGGAATTTCAACAGGCGGGATGGGATGCTCGTGCATCGTGACAATGACGATCAGTCCGGCGGCGACAAGCCTGTGAAGGGCCGCGCCGGCACCAAGCCGCATCTGGTAAGCGAAAATCCGGCGCCGGGTGATCCGGCCGCGGCCGATCAACCCGGTGGCGACGACGGCAAGACCCACCTTATCGGGGATGCGCTGAAGTCGGTCTATCAGCGCACGCTTGAGGAGGAAATCCCGGACGACTTTCTGGATTTGCTCAAGCAGTTGAAATAATGCGCAAGGCAGACCGGGCGAAGTTCCCGTTTATGGCGCCGATCACGCGCCTGTCGATCGGCACCCGCCTTTTCCTCATTCTTGCCATTGCCCTTTTGCCCCTGGCACTCGGCGCAGTTGTCGCCAATCGCAGTCTTGCCGACACGGCGAACGAGGAGCGCAGCCGCCTGCTCCAGAAGAATGTCGACGATGCCGCACTGCGGCTCAACTCGGCCATCGACAACGATCTTGCCATCCTCAGCGCCGCTGCCTCGCAAATCGCGCTCGGCGAAGATCCGGCCAAGATCTGCCTCAACCTTCGCGAGCAGCTGGGGGCCAAGCAGACGCGCTTTGCCGCCCTGCTCTATGCCAACAATGCGGGACCGCCGGCGTGCCAGATCGGCGCGGTACCGCGCGTATTGCGCGAGGTGGGCGCAGATCCCGCTCCGCCGCGCGTCACGCTGGCTATACCCGCCAAGGGCGCGATCTTCGTCACCCGGGGCCGGGTCTCGGTGGCGCGCGCCGCCGCCTATTACTCGTCCGACAGCCTTTTTGCACTGGCCGATCCGGTGGATGACGTTCCGCTTTCGCAATTCGAGCTGCGCTCGCGCGACGATGTGCTGCCGCTCACGGAAATTCCCCCGAACTGGCAGCGCAGCCTGAATGCACTGATGACCGCGCGGCGCATGGTGGCGGGCATCAATCTGGACCTGCGCTATGTCCGGCCGAAACAGTCGCCGCCCGAATTCCTGGCCCAGATCATTCCGTTCATAACCCTGCTGGCAGCGGCGATCATCGGCTGGCTGGTGGTCAACATCATGCTGATCCGCCCGCTGACGCTGCTGCAGCGCAAGGTGCGCCAGTACGAGATCGGCGAACAGATGGCGCCGATGGACAGGGCCGCGTTCAATGCCAGCGAGATCGAGGAGCTGGACCAGGGCTTTGTCGCGCTGGCGCACAAGGTGTCGGTGGACCGCGAGGCGCTGGACGAGGGTCTGAAGCAGCAGGTCCTGCTGACGCGCGAAGTGCATCACCGCGTGAAGAACAACCTGCAGATCATCGCCAGCCTGATCAACCTGCATGCCCGCACCGCGGATTCCGATCCGGCAAAGCTCGCCTATGGCAAGATCCAGCGCCGCGTCGATGCGCTGGCGGTCGTCCATCGCAACCATTTTGCCGGCAACGAGCGCAACGAGGGCATCAATCTGCGCGCGCTGGTTGGCGAGCTTGCGGGCAGTTTCGAACATGCCGACAATGTGCATGGCGGCGATGGCCCCGATATCATGATCGATATCGACAATGTCCATGTCAGCCAGGATGTCGGCGTGCCGATCGCGTTTCTGCTGACCGAGATCCTCGAGCTGATCCACCTGACCCGGCCAGACGCGCCGATCCGCATCTCGGCGGTGCGCAAGAGCGACGATCCGGCCAAGATCGTGCTGCGCGTCGCTTCGCCCGCGCTTGGCCCCAATCCGGCGCTGGAGGAAATGCTGGGCGATGGCATCGACCGCGTGATGACCGGCCTTGCCCGCCAACTGCGTGCACCGCTGGAGCGCGATACCGCATTCGAGTGCATCGCGATCGCGGTGCCGGTGTTCGTGCCCGCACGGGCTTAGGCCAGTATAGGATAGCTCGTCACCCCCGCGAGGGCGGGGGTCCCGCTTGTCATCCGGCGCTGGTGCAGAAGCGGGATTCCCGCGTTCGCGGGAATGACGAATCAGCCACCCTTCGCGTAATAGCGCGCGCGGAAATCCTCACCGAACCGCGTCATCCGCCCCTCGCCGATCGCCGCGCGCATCGCTGCCATGAGGTCTTGGTAAAAGCGCAGATTGTGCTCGGTCATCAGCATCGCGCCCAGCATCTCGCCCGATTTGACGAGATGATGCAGATAGGCGCGGCTGAACCGGGTGCAGGCGGTGCAGCCGCAAGCCTCGTCCAATGGTCCCTGGTCCTCGGCATGCCGCGCATTGCGGATGTTGATCGGCCCGTCCCAGGTGAACGCCTGGCCGTTGCGGCCCGACCGCGTCGGCAGCACGCAGTCGAACATGTCGACGCCGCGCTCGACCGCGCCGACCAAATCGTCAGGCTTGCCCACGCCCATCAGATAGCGCGGGCGATCCTCGGGCAGCTGGCCGGGGGCATAATCGAGCACGCCGAACATCGCCTCTTGCCCCTCGCCCACCGCAAGCCCGCCGATGGCATAACCATCAAAGCCGATGTCGCGCAGCGCATCGGCGGATTGCTGGCGCAGCTGTTCGTCGAGCGAGCCCTGCTGGATGCCGAACAAGGCCGCGCGCTCGGCATGATCGCCGCCGCTGTCGAAGCCCTCGCGCGAACGGCGCGCCCAACGCATCGATCGCTCCATCGCGGCGGCCTGGACATCGCGCGTCGCCGTCGCGGGCACCAGCTCGTCGAACGCCATCACGATATCCGACCCCAGCAGCCGCTGGATCTCCATCGAGCGTTCGGGGCTCAGCATGTGCTTTGATCCATCGAGATGGCTGCGAAAGGCGACGCCCTCCTCGGTCACCTTGGTCAGCGCCGAAAGGCTCATCACCTGATAACCGCCGCTGTCGGTCAGGATCGGGCGCGGCCAGTCCATGAACTTGTGCAGCCCGCCGAGCCGGGCAACGCGTTCGGCGCCAGGGCGCAGCATCAGATGGTAGGTATTGCCCAGGATGATGTCCGCACCGAGCTCGCGCACCTCGGCAGGCTTCATGCCCTTCACGGTCGCCGCGGTACCCACGGGCATGAACGCGGGCGTGCGGATGGCACCGCGCTTCATCGCGAGCTCGCCCAGCCGGGCCTTGCCGTCGCGCGCGGTGATCGAAAAGGCGAATCTGGGCTGGGTCTCGGTCATGGCGGCGCGCTCTAGCGGCTTTGGCCGCGCGGAGCAAAGGTTTGAGGGTTTTGGGGGTTTGAGGGGTTTGACGACTCGGCGGGCCTGTGTCAGCGATAGCGCCGGATGCAACGCCACAGGAAAGCCCCCGCCATGTCGCACAGCCCAAGCCTCACCGCTCTTGCCTCGGCGCTGATCGCTGCGGCCTCGCTCGCGGCCTGTTCGCAGGACAAGCCGGCCGAGGCCGAGCAGACCAGCAGCAAGGCGATCGAAAAGGCGGCGACCGAATTGGCCGCGCAGGAAAAATGCTATGGTATCGCGCTCGCCAAGCAGAACGACTGCGCCGCCGGGCCCGGCACCAGCTGCGCGGGCACGTCGAACGTCGACTATCAGGGCAATGCCTGGAAGTTCACCGAGGCGGGCGAGTGCGAGAAGCTGGGCGGATCGCTGACCGAAGTGGCCGACAACGATCCGCCGGTTCCGCCCAAGGGCTAGACCCTGTTCGCTTTTGTTGGAATCAAAAGCTGGGTCTAGCTTCCTGTTGTGCCGTGATTTCCGAGCCGTGAAATGTTCCATTTCACTCGAAATCACTCTAGGCGATCAGAACACCGCCTTCGGGGTTTTCTCCTCCATCATCGCCGCGCGCACCATCGGCACCGGCGGGCCGCCATAGGACAGGAAGGCGTCGTGGAATGCCTTCCACGCCTCGCGCCCGCCCTTGCCCGCGGTCCAGTCGGCGCGCAGCTTGCGGATCATCAGCTTGCCGAGCGTGTAGTTGAGATAGCCCGGATCATAGGTGCCGCGCAGCGCCTGCTGCCGGGCGTTGCCCTCGTCGACATAGCACTGGTCGCGGAACAGCGCGATCGACTGGTCGACGCTCATGCCGCCGGTATGCAGGCCGATGGCGGAGAGATAGCGGCAGTTGCGCAGCAGCGCGTTGGCGAGCTGGCCGATATGCACCTCGGGATCGCCCTTGCCGAGCCCGGCCTCCCACATCATCTCCTCGGTATAATGCGCCCAGCCCTCGGCATAGGCATAGCCGACGAACAGCCGCCCGAAGAAGGACTTGGCGCGGTTGGCGTGGAGGAAGTTGAGGAAATGGCCGGGCCAGACCTCGTGCACGCTGGTGAACAGCAGGTCCTTCTTGGGCGGGATATATTCGGCCTGCACCTCGGGCGCCCATGAAGGGTCGGGCGGCGAGATGTAATAGACCGAAGGCAGGCCTTTCTCGTAAGGCCCCGGAATATCGATATAGGCCGAATTCTGCCGGTTGTAGGGCGGCGATTCCTCGACCTTGGCCTCTTCGGTGCCGGGGATCGAGACCAGATCCTTGTCGACCAGGAAGGCGCGGAGATCGGGCAGCTGCCGCCGCGCCTCGGCCACCGGGCCATCTTCGGGCTTGTCCTTGGCGAGCTTGGCCATGCAGTCGGGCATGGTCGCGCCGGGCGCGAACTGAGCGCAGGCATTTGCCAGCGCCTGCTGGTTGCGCTTGAGGTCCGCCTCGCCGATTGCCTTCAATTCGGCCAACGGCAGATCGACCATCTCGGTGTCCGCCAGCATCTGCGAGAACAGCTGGGGTCCGATGGCATAGCCGACCCTTGCCGTGGCCTTCTCGGCCTTGAGCCAGTCGGCGAGCCCCTGCATCGCCTTGCTCGCCTCCGCCGTGGCGGCTTCGAGGTCCTTCTTGACCGCTTCGTCGGTCACGTCGGCAAAGGCCGCGCGCGCGTCGCCGGTGAAGAAGCTGGCATAGCCTCCGAACGCGTTGACGCCATAATCGATGGCATAGGGGTCGAGCGGCGACTTGAGGTTCGCCCTGATCTGCTCGGCGGCCTTGGGCACCGCGCGCGCATAGGCGATGAACGCCTTGGCGCGCGTGGTCACATCGGCATAGGGCCGCGTCACATAGACCGAAGGATCGAGCGTGCCCGTATAGAAGGCCGGGTTGCGGTGCGGCCAGTCGGCGGCCTTGAGCCAGAACAGCTCACCCTTGACCACAGCGATCAGATAATCGCGCTCGAACCTCTGGTCCTCGTCGAGGCTGGCAGGATCCATCGCCTGCGCATCGGCCAGTGTCTTGTCGAGAAACGCGATCTGATCGGCAAGCCCCTCTTCCGACCAGTCGGGCAGCTTGCCGTCGAACTCATGCCGCCCCTGATAGACCGCGAAATCGGGATTGCGCGGGAAATAGCCGGTCAGGAACCCGTCGAGGAACTTGCCCCATTCGCTACCGGTATCGATGCCGGTGCCCTTTTCCGCCGGCTCCGAAGGAGCACCGCCGCTGCACGAGACGGCAAGTGTCGCCAGCGAGACGGCGGCTAGAATGCGTTTGGCAAGATGCATATGGGCGACCTCTTGGATTTCCGGTTTCCGCCCTTGCTGGCACCCTTGCACGCGGTTGGAAAGAGGCATTTTTTTGCAGGCGCACAACAGCCTGGGCATGGTTCGGCCAAGTTCATCTTGCTTGCCGCACGGCACGGGCTGGCCTACCGACGCGGCCATGGAATCCGTAGCTGCCCCGCATCCGTTCACCATTGCCAATTACCGCGCCTATTGGCTGACACGCCTTGCCTCGATGCTGGCGCTCTACTGCATGATGCTGATCGTCGGCTGGCAGGCCTATAATATCGCGCGCGAGACGATGGACATCGCCGCCAGTTCAGCGCGGCTGGGGATGATCGGGCTGTTGCAGTTTGCGCCGCTGTTCGTGCTCACTCCGCTGGTCGGCTGGATTGCGGACCGGATGGACCGGCGCCTGGTGGCGCGCATCGTGCTGTTCTGCCAGGCGGGTATCGCGGCGACGCTGGCCTGGACGACGGCGCAAGACCTGATCAGCCTGCCGATCCTGTACATCATCGCTGCGATGCTGGGCACCGCGCGCGCGTTCCTGGGCCCGTCGCTGAGCGCACTGGCGCCCAACCTGGTGCCCAAGGCCTCGCTCCCCACCGCGATCGCGCTGTCCTCGATCGCCTGGCAATCGGGCATGCTGATCGGCCCCGCCATGGCCGGACCGCTTTATGCGATCCGGCCCGACCTGCCCTATATCGTCAGCGCCTGTCTCTATGCGCTGGCGGGCCTCGCCATGCTGACCGTCGGCCCCGTGCCCCGCACGATCATGGACAAGGGCAAGGGACCAATTGCGCAGATCATCGACGGCATGGCCTATGTCGGCCAGAACAAACTGGTGCTGGGCGTGATCACGCTCGATCTCTTCGCGGTGTTCCTGGCGGGCTCCACGGCTTTGCTGCCGGTGTTCGCGCGCGACATATTGCAGGTCGGCGAACAGGGCCTGTCGCTGCTCGCTTCTTCCCCGGCTGCCGGCGCAGCCCTGGTGGCGTTCGTCTTCTCGTTCCGCCCGATCCGGACCAATGTTGGCAACAAGATGCTGGTCAGCGTACTGCTGTTCGGTCTTGTGACGGTGATCTTCGGCTTCAGCCGCATTCTCGTCGTCTCGATGGCATGCCTGTTCGTCGCAGGCGCAGCGGACATGTTCAGCGTCTATGTCCGCCAGTCGCTCATCCAGCTCAACACGCCCGACGACAAGCGCGGGCGGGTTTCGGCGGTCTCGCTGCTGACGGTCTCCGCCTCGAACGAGCTGGGCGATGCCTTTTCGGGCATGCTCGCCTGGTTGATCGGCCCCGTGGCGGCGGTTGTGGCGGGCGGCGGCGGCGCTATATTGATCACGGCGCTCTGGTCCCGGTTGTTCCCGCAGATCGGGGCCGCGCGCAGCTTCGATCCTGCCGAGGAAGAAGCCTGATCCCCATTTGACAGCGCCAGACATACAGGCGCGCTGAAGCAGGAGACACTTCGACATGATCGCCGCCAACATTCTCGAAACCATCGGCAAGACGCCGCATGTCCGCATCAACCGGCTGTTCGGCGACGCGCATGTCTGGATCAAGTCCGAACGGTCCAATCCGGGCGGGTCGATCAAGGACCGAATCGCGCTCGCCATGATCGAGGCGGCGGAGGCCGATGGCTCGCTCAAGCCCGGCGGCACGATCATCGAGCCGACATCGGGCAATACCGGTGTGGGTCTCGCCATGGTCGCGGCGGTCAAGGGCTACAGGCTGGTGCTGGTGATGCCCGAAAGCATGTCGATCGAGCGGCGGCGGCTGATGCTGGCTTATGGCGCGACCTTCGACCTGACCCCGCGCGAAAAGGGCATGAAGGGCGCGATCGAGCGCGCGCAGGAGCTCATCGAGCAAACCCCCGGCGCATGGATGCCGCAGCAGTTCGAGAATGCCGCGAACA
Source organism: Blastomonas ursincola (assembly GCF_013607875.1). Taxonomy (GTDB): domain Bacteria; phylum Pseudomonadota; class Alphaproteobacteria; order Sphingomonadales; family Sphingomonadaceae; genus Blastomonas; species Blastomonas ursincola. The sequence continues at coordinate 1,050,920 of NZ_VDES01000002.1, read as the reverse complement.
TCTCGGTGCATGTGCGGACCACCGCGCAGGAGATTCTCAACGATTTTGCCGACTCGCCGATCGACGTGATGATCACCGGTGTCGGCACCGGCGGTCACATCACCGGATGCGCCGAGGAGTTGAAGAAGCACTGGCCCGCGCTCAAGGTCTATGCGGTCGAACCGACTCTTTCCCCGGTGATTTCGGGCGGTCAGCCCGGGCCGCACCCGATCCAGGGCATCGGCGCGGGCTTCATCCCCGGCAATCTGCACACGCGGCTGCTCGATGGCGTGATCCAGGTCGATCCCGCCGATGCCAAGCAGATGGCGCGCCGCTCCGCCAGCGAAGAGGGCATGCTGGTCGGCATCTCGTCGGGCGCAACGCTCGCCGCGATCGCGCAGAAGTTGAGCGATCTGCCCGCAGGATCGCGCGTGCTGGGCTTCAATTATGATACCGGCGAGCGCTATCTCTCGGTACCCGACTTCCTGCCCGAATAAGCGCCGCGCACCCCAGCGCGCGGGTGCTTGCTGGATTCTCGGCGAATCGAACCGGTTCGCCGGGAAACAGGATGACCTTTTCATCCAATACTGGGTTACCGGGCCCTGCAATCTGCACAGACTGCACCGGAACGGACACAGTTATAGCGCGCCGACCGGGAATCATTCCATTCCGGCTCGAGTTGAGATATATCCGAAGTGAAGGTTAATGTATCCAAAGTGGATATACCGTCAAATCGGGGGATATCTTGGAGCCAAGTCGCACAGAATTGACCGATGTTCAGGTCAGTTGTCTGCGCCTTGTGGCAGATGGCTATACTTCCAAGCAGATCGCCAAGAAATTGGGGCTGACCCCGATGACGGTCGATCAGTATCTTCAGCGCGCGAAGACGGCGATGGGTGCGCCCGATCGACGCACGGCGGCGCGCTGGCTTGCCGAAAGCCAGCAAATTCCGCCATTCAAGTCTTTTGAACTCAAACCGCCGCCGGTTGTCGAGCCGGCCAATGATGTGACACCTCCTGTGGCGTCGGCAGCGGATATGCCGAACGCTCAAGCCACCGGCCAGTGGCAGATGCGGTTCGGATATCCTCCTGTCGGCGGCATCAGAACATCGCTGGACGCAAGCCAGAAGACGACGACCATCCTGCGGATCGCAGGCCTGTCGCTCATCTACACGACGGCATTTGCGCTGGTGCTTGGCGGGGCGCTCAAGGCGTTCAGCTGATCTGGTGCCTGGATCGCCAACCCGTGCACCGTGACCGGTGCGAGAAGGAGAAGACCCATGCACATCGATGGTAACGCCGTCCGCATTGTCGCCCAGGATACCCGCTCGTCCTTTGCCAGCTATGATCGCGCCATTCTGGACGCGGCCCGGCTTTCGATGACCATGCTGGAAGCGAACGCGCTTTCCGAAGTCCCCGCTCGCGACTCGCAGATCGCCCTGCGCGCCATCCATGAAAGCACCGGTCACCTCATTTCTGCACGCGGCAGCATGGTGAAGCTGGTCGGCCATCTGAATTCGGTCAAGCGCCGCAGCGATCAGGCCCCGATGAATGTCGGCTGCCCCGGTCCCACGCCTCTCGGGTCGCTCCAGGACGAGGCGTCGGAAGCCGAACCCGCGTTCGGATGACCGCCGGTCGGCAATGCGTTGAGCCACGACCATGATCACGATCATCTTCTGGCTCTTCGCATTGCTGAGCGGCGGCTTCGTCTGGCTGCACGGAAAGTCTGAAGGCAGACGCGCAATCCTGCTGTTTCTGGCCGCAACGCTGCTGACCGCGGCCGTCCAGGTGCTGCACACCCGGTGGCAGCAGACGCATTGGCCGTTGATGGCGGTCGATACCGCCTATCTGGTCGCCACCTATGTCTTCGCGTTGCGCAGCGACCGTTACTGGCCGCTCTGGATCGCCGCCTTTCAGCTTCTCACCGTAGCCTCCCATTTCGCGACGATCATCGCCCCGAACTATCTGCCGAAGATCTACACGGCGATTGCCACCTTCTGGGTAGTTCCCCTGCTGCTCAGCATGGTTGCCGGGGTTTATCTCGATCACCGCGCACTCAAACGCTTGGTGCCCCCCCAATGACCCAGTTCTATTGCCTCATCCTCGTCCCCGAAACCGGAGAAGCGACGCCCCCCCAGCCGCTGCTCGATGCCAATGAACCCTGGAAGGCCCGCGCCGAAGCCGCCAGCCGCTATCTCAAGCTGCGCAGCCAGCGCGACGCCATTGCCGGGCCCAGCCTGTTGTCCGATCCCGCCTGGGACATGCTGCTCGATCTCTTCGTCGGCCATATCACCGGGCGCGATGTGTCGGTAACCAGCGCCTGTGTCGCCTCGCGCCGCCCGGCAACCACGTCGCTGCGCTATATCGAGCGCATGGCGAAACAGGGGCTGATCCGCCGCGAGAAAGACTGTAACGACAATCGCAAGGTCTATCTGCGGATGACCGAAAAGGCGTTCCGTGCGGTGGCGAAATGGATCGACGCGCTGCGCGACGAGCTGATTACCGCATGAGGCGTCGGTCTTTGCCCTGCGCAACGGGCTGAAATTGTGTCATCATGCGCTGCCCGAACCGATGGAGCAGCGCATGGTGACCAGACCGCTTCTGCGGGAACTGCATGACGAAGTGATCGAAACGGTCGCCGCCGACGGCAAGCGCATCTGCCTGCGCTCGATCCGCCAGTCGGATGAGGATCGCATGCGCGAAGGCATAAAGCGGCTGTCCGAACAGTCGCGCTACATGCGCTTCTTCTCGGTCCAGCCAATGCCCTCCGATCCGGTGATCGATAAGCTGCTCGATGCCGATGGGCACGATCATATCGCCTGGGGAGCGATCCATCTCAACGGCATGGACAATCCCGCCGTCGGCGCCGTCCATGCGATTCGCAGCGAAAACCACCCGCATGCCGGCGAATTCTCGGTCGCGGTGCTCGATGATTATCACGGGCTCGGCCTCGCCCGCATGCTGACCACCGTGCTTCTGATTCATTGCGAGGTCGAGGCAATGTGCGAGCTGGAAGTCCAGACGCTCGCGGAGAACATGCCCGCCATTCGGTTCATTCTTTCCATCGGTGCACAGCGGCGCGAGAGCGAGGCTGGCATCATCAGCTTCCGACTACCGGTCAGGCCCGCAATCCGGCAGATTTCCGCCACTTCCGATCTGCAAGGCGTGCGAGATATTCTCAGCGCACTCGCCCGCTATATCCCTGTGGACGACAGTCCCTGTGCCGCTTTGGGACAGTGAAACCAGCGCTTTGCAGGGCACCTCCAACTAGCGCAGATCCTCGCCGGCAAGCCGGTTGCCGCACCGCGCCGCCCGTGGCCCTTACCGCATAGTTATGATTTGCATTTGGTCCATAACGGACTAATAGTCCCACCAGTTTGGATCGATTCACTAAGCAGGTGCGACTATGGAAGATGTGGAAACCTTGATTTCTTTGACGGCTGATATTGTCGTTGCGCATTTGAGCAACAACAAAGTGGCCAATTCGGACATTCCGCAGCTGATTTCCTCGGTCCATGCCGCGCTCCACAGCATCAACCAGCCTGCAGTTCCCGAGCCTGAAGCTCCCAAGGAGCCTGCGGTTCCGATCCGCTCGTCGATCAAGCCCGATCATCTCGTCTGCCTGGAAGACGGCAAGAAGCTTCGCATGCTCAAGCGCCACCTGATGGTGCACTACAACATGACGCCCGATGACTATCGCGCAAAATGGGGCCTGCCCAAGGATTACCCCATGGTCGCCCCGAATTATGCCGAGCGCCGCCGCGAGCTGGCGCTGCAGATTGGCCTCGGCAAGCAGGGCCGCGGCGGCGGTCGCAAGAAAAAGGTCTGATCGACCGACACTTCAGTCTGACATAGCGGACTGGGCAAGGGGGCGTCTTCGGGAGGAGACGTCCCCTTGTTTGTTTCTGGCTTTTTCGTGTTTCGTGTCACCCTCAAGGCGCGGTGTAGAGTTCCGCAATCGACAGCGATCCCCTGCCCCGCGCGCGCTTGAGCTCGGTGCGGATGATCCCTGCCAGACCCGCCGATGCGCGCTGGCCATCGGCATTGCGCAGCGCCGCGCGCAACGCCTCCGGAGCCTCGGGAGTGGCCAGCGCGATGACATGATCGACGCCAAAGGGCGGCACCACCACGGTGTCGAGCATTGACTGGCGCGTCGCAGCGTCGATCAGCCCTGCGCCATCGGCATCGAGCGGATAGATCAGCTGGACCGTTCCGTCAGACGCCAGGTTGAATACCGTGGCATGCAGCGCCGCGCCGCCGCGTCGGGTGCGCTCCAACCGCATGCTGATCGGCGTGCCCTCGGGATAGAGCTCGTCCGAACCAAGCGGATGGACCGTCAACCGCATCGCCAGTTCCGAGACGAGCGGGCGCAAGCTAATCACGGTCTGCCATTTGTCCATCACCCCGGCAAAGGCGAGCGTGCTGCCGATCCCGGTTGCAACGATGTCGCCCGAGCGCCGCAACACCTCGCCTGTGCTGAGCACCCAGAGAAAGTCTGCATCGTTCGAGCTTTGGGCCATCCGCCAGCTGGTCGCGCCGGCCGCCGTCGCCATATCATCGGGCTGGCCGGCAATGATCACATTCGGGGCGGGCAGATCGAAGGCGAGCCGCGGCGCGGGCAGTGCCGAGAAAAGCGGCCGTTCGGCCCAGCCCTGGGGATAGAAGAGCGTGCTCTCCTGCCGCTGTGCGGTGAGCATGCGCACCTGGCTGTTGAGATAGGACCCGGCTTCGACCACCGAGACCTGGCCATCGCCGTCGAGATCGGCAATCGGCGAGGCCTCGTTCGCGCCGGGCAGGCTAAACGCCTGTTCGAGCGCATAGGTCAGCACGCCGCGGTGCGGTGCGCCCTCCTGTGGCAGCTCGGTTTCCAGCGCGAGCTGATCGTCGCGCGAGGCGCCGATATATACGAGGTTGGGCAGGTCGTCGCGCCGTATGGCCACCGCCTGCGCCTCTCCAGTGTCGCTGCGCAGCGCCCCCAGTCGCGGGCCGGGCCGTGCGGTCAGGGTAATCGCGCGCGCGTCGCCGGGCCGGAAGGCGATGCGCGGGGTGAAGGCATAGCTGCGGGGATCGATCGCCCGGTGCATCGTGCCGGAATGGCAGCTGTCCACCACCATCAGGATCGCGACATCGGGCGGCAGATAGCGCTTCATCCAGGCATAGAAGTCCTTGTCGATGATGAAGGTCTCGGGGTCTTGGGCGCCGGGATCAAAGCCGGGCAGCGGCACGAACTGGTCGAATTCGCCATCCTCATCGCTGGGGTTCTGCGCCAGAGCCTGTGCGCCATGGCCGGAAAAGTAGAACAGCAGCCAGTCCCCCGGCTGCGCGCGCAGGCCCATGTCGTGCAGCGCGGTCTCGACGCTCGACCGGCTGACCGCGCCGTCGCGCAGCGACACCACGTCGCTCGCCTGCATCGATCGCGCGAGCCCCTCCATTGCGGCGAGATCATTGGCCGGGCCCATAAGATCGGGAATAGCCGGGGACTCATAGCGCGACACGCCGATCAGGATCGCGCGGGTCTCCGCCTGCGCTGCCGGGGCCGACAGCGCGATCAGAAGCACGGCGATAAGAAGGCGCCAGCGCACGGCTCAGCCCCCGCCCTCATCGGCTTCCAGATCGCGCGCGACGCGCAGGCCGACATCGTCGCGCCGCTTGGTTGCGGCAAGTCCGAAACGATTGGCCGATCGCAACTCACCCGGCACGCTCTCGAACGACCCGCCGCGCAGCGCGCGGTTGCGGCACGCGGCATCGAGGCACGCCGAGGTCCATTCCCAGACATTGCCCTGCATCTGGTACAGGCCGAAACCGTTGGGCGGATAGCCCGACACCGCCTCGGGATAGCCGCGATAGGGCGAGGTCGCAGAGCCCTGATAGCGCGCGGTATGATCGTAATTGGCGTCGGAAGGCGAGATGCCATCGCCCCAGGGAAAGGCGCTCGAGGCCCCTGCCCGGCTCGCATATTCCCATTCGGCATCGGTCGGCAGGCGATAGGTCCGGCCCGACTGGCGCGACAGCCAGCTCAAGAATGCGAGCGCATCGTCATGGCTGATGCTGGTTGCAGGGATCAGCGGGTTGGGATTGTCCGCCGCCCAGTTCGACAGCTTAGGGCACGCGCCGTCGCGCGCGCAGGCGGTCCATTCTGCGACGGTGACCTCATAGACTCCCAGCGCGAAGTCGCGCGCAATGGCCACGCGCTGCTGGGCGGGCTCGTCCTTGCCGCGGCCGGGTTCGGACGAAGGCGATCCCACCAGTGCGCTGCCGCCAGGCACGATGCGCATCCATGGGCAGTTGGCGCAGTCGTAGAAACGATTGCCGCTCGCCGGATCGCACGAGACGAAGCACGGCGGCTGGCCCTGCAGGCCGTAATCGAAGGTCGGCTTCTGGAAGCTCGCCGCCTTGGCCATCGCGACACGATCGGAGACGCGCTTCATCGCATCGGCGATATTCTGCTGCGGGCGGCGGATTTCCTCCGCCAGCACCTTGGAAAAGATGCCGTTGTCGAAGGCGAACTGATCGGCGCTGGTCGAGAAGGCGACGAGATAGCCCTGATCGGGGCGGATCGGGTTCTGCGCGGACCGCAGCACGCGCTTGAGGCCCTTGCTGCCGGTCACTTCGATGGCAGCGCCGCCGGTGACATTATCGTCGGTCGCGACCGGCAATGTCGGCAGCGCGATGACGTTGCGGCACATGTCGAGCACGACCAGCACGTTGCGCGCGCCGGAGGACATCAATGTCCGCGTCACCGCCGAACGCGACAGGCTAGCCGATGCAGCAAGATCGCCCTTGTCGGCATCGACCGGCACCATCTGCACATCGCCGCCCGCCCCCAGCGCGACGCCATGGCCCGAGAAATAGAGCACGCCGAACGCCTCGGGCCCGGCGGCGGCGAGCGCGGCGCGAAAGGCCGCAAACTCCGCCTCCATCTGCGCGGCGGTCAAGTCGCGCCGGGTGCGCACCGCGCCGGTGCCCGATCCGTCGACAAAGCCAGTGGCGGTGAGCGCGGCAGAGATGCGTTCGCCATCGTCGAAGGTCGCCGACAGCCTGTCGAACCCGCGATACGTGCCATTGGCGATGACCAGGGCGAGGCGCGGCTCTCGCGCCCCGGCCTGGCCATGCGCCATGGGGGAAAGCCCCAGACCGGCAACTAGGGCTGCCAGCAGAAGGACGAACCTCAGCATCAGAAGCGGAAACCGACGCCTATGGTATAGCTGCTGAAGTCGCGTGCCTGGATGGTGCTAAGGTTGATGCGGATAAGGTCACGCGTCGCGCGCGGCGAATCCTCGCGGCCGCGCAGGCCGAAGGACAGGGTCGCCTCGTGGAAGCTGTTGTTGCGCAGGTCGCTGCCCAGATATTGCGTGAACGCATAGCTGGCGCGCATCGAACTGCCCCGGCTAAACAGCCGCGCTTTCAGCGGCAGATCATAGGCGATGCCGTTGCGCAGCGACCAGTTCTTGAGGTCCGGGTTGATATTGGCGCTTGTGCCCGGCGTGTCGAGCGTCTGGGCATAACCGATCATGTTGCCGATCACGAACTTGCCGCGCCCCACGCCGTTGATGACATAGCGGCTGGTGATCGATCCCTGCAGGATATGGCCGACCGAACCCAGATCCTCCGAATAGACCGCGCCATAGCCGATGCGCGGCTCGATCGACCATTTGCGATCGATCACCGGGATTTCGAGCCCAATGCCAAGCTGCGCGCTGTATGTATCCGACCCGTTGATCCGCGCGTAGTTGAGCGGCAGGTCGATCTTCAGCATCGCACGGTTGCCCTCGAAAATGCGGAAGCTGCGCTGGATACGGGCATCGACGCGGTCGATATCGAAGCGGCCTGCCGAACCGGTATTGTAGGTCGCGCCGATCAGCCAGGGGTCGTTAGGCACCGCAACACCTTCGGGCACCGGGTCCTGCTCGATCGCGGAATCGCCATTGGCAAGATCGAGCGCGCTGCGGGTCAGGCTGGCCTGGAGGCTGTTCGGGTTGCCCGCAAGCGGATCGGCGGGCGAGAAGCGCGCGAACGAGCGCGACAGACAGCCCAGGATCGCCTGCGACGTCGGGGTGCTCTCGTCATCGACCAGCGCATCGAAGGTGTTGAACGTCTGCTGGCGGTTCGCACCGTTGAAGCTGAACGTACAGGGCGTGCCATTTTCCTGCAGCAGCACCTGCCCGGTAGGCGACACGACACTGATCGTCAGCACCGAACTGTTCTGCGCATAGCTGCCGATCGCCGTGCCGCCGCGAATGTCGAACACCGCCTGCACCGCGCCGAAAAAGGCATTCTGCAGGCCGACGACGGTTGCGATCTGGCTGGGATCGAGGAAATCGGTAATGTCTTCGATCGTGTCCTGCTCGAACCGCGCCGACTGGTCGAAATTGTTGAGCTGGTTGGTCACGCGCACGCCGATGCGGAAGGATTTGCGCAGCTGCTGATAGTTGGCGATGTTCGGCGGCGGCGTCGGTGTTGGGGTCTGCTGGGCAAAGGCGCTGGTGCTGGCGCACACCAGAGCGCCGGCGGCAAGCCACCGGGCGGGCGAATATCTGGACACGAGTGAACCCCCTGAAACTTGGTTTGACGGACAGGTCAGAGCGCTTCACTATCTTCGCAGTAGCCCCCTACCCACGTGGCCAAGCATGCACTTTCGGGGCGTCGTGCGCGTGTGGCAAATTGTCGCAAACGGTCACAAATCGCTGCCTGTTCAATAGCTTACATGCTTTCATGTTAATTTACCCCTGATTTGGGGATTTACCGAGCGGACTCCCATCCATGCCTCATCATCTGCCTGTGCTTTCCCGCACCAGCGTCATCGCGATCAGCTTTGCCGCGATGGTGCTGCTCGGGGGGCTGCTCCGTCAGACGGGGGCAGCGCTGGGCGGGATGCTCGATCTGACGCTGACCGGGGCGGAGGCGCGTGCGCTGCTGGATAGGCTCACGCCCTGGCAGCGCGATGTGCATGCGCACGCGACCTTGCTTTATGACGGCCTCTATCCGCTCGCTTATGGCGCATTCTTCGCCGGGCTCGCGGTTCGCCTGGGCGGTGCGAAGGCGCGCTGGATCGCGCTGGTGATGCTGGGCGGCATGGTCGCCGATTATGCCGAGAACATCGTGCAGCTGCTCGCGCTGAGCGGGCGGGCGGATTGGCTCGATGCGAAGACGCTGCTGACCCCGATCAAGTTCGCGCTGACCGGCACTGCGGTGGCGGCGACGCTGGTGCTGGCGATCAGGGCGACATGGGCCAGAGTGCGGCGCTAGCGCGCGACCGCCTTGCCACGAAAGGGCCAGCTGCCGATCTGCTTCCACGGTCCGCCGAGATAGCGGTGCAGCGCCAGGCCCGTGATCGCCAGCGGGCGCGGCATGAAAGTGGCGGAAAGCGCAGCATGCAAGGCGCGCGCGGTGGCGGCTTCCACCTTGTTCTGCACGGTTATGTGCAGCCGAGGCGTGCCCTGGTCCTGCGCGGTGAGCAGGCCGTGCAGGTCTTCCGCCATCATCGCGCGGATCGTCAGCAAGCCGGGTGATTGGATGCGGAAGGCGACGCCATTGCCCATCCGCATGACCTCGCTGAGCCTGGCATCGGGGCAGGCGAATTCCCGCGCCAGCGCCCGCGTCCGCTCGACGATCTCGCCCTCGCAATGGCCCGGCAGTTGGTGAAACAGCGTGACATGCGCCTCGACCGCATTGCGGTCGGCAGGGTAATGCGCGCGGCGCAGCGCATCGGCCCAGGCCTGGTCGGCCGCGCCCATCGTCGCTGTCATGATGATCGGTTCGCGCCGCATTTCAGCTTCCTAGCGGGGAACGGCGCATGCACAAAGGGGCGCGG